>NZ_JADU01000017.1 GCF_000518545.1 Hallella seregens ATCC 51272 | reverse complement strand
GGGCCCCATTTTTTCAGCCGTGGCGTTCCCTGTCCCGCTTTGATGCGGTGTCCGGGCGCATGTCTTTGTTTTTCTTTTTCAGTCCTGCCTTGTGCCGATGGTCATTCGTTATTTTTGGTGGCTGTTGCGGCGGTGTCCCACCTCTTCCCATTCCGAACAGAGAAGTTAAGCCCGTCTGCGCCGATGGTACTGCAATGCAATGCGGGAGAGTAGGGAGCTGCCTGCTTTTTGGTTCCCCGTCCACAGGAAGTGTGGGCGGGGGACTTTTTTGGTGGGGGAGGGAGGTGATAATAGGAGGTGATAGGCAATTATAGGCGGGGATAGGTAATGATAGGAGGTGATAGGCAGGGGTAGGGGATGATAGGAATTTATAGGCCAAGATAGGAATTTATAGGAGGTGATAGGCCTACTATGGGATAGGAAATCTGTTTTCCCTTGTAAAAAAATAATGCTCCTACTTTTATTTTTCGTTTTTCTTGCGTTGGTATAACCATAAAAAGGCTATATTTGCAACATTATTTACTAATCTTTTGATAATATGAACCACAATGGAATTGAGATGGAAAGGTGCAGGACCGACCGTAACGGCCGTGGAACTTGTACGAACAAGTGTTGGACAAGTATGGTCGGCATGTGTAGGCTGAGAACATGTGTGGCGTGGCTTTGTGCTGTCATACTATGTGGGATGACGTTTGGTTGCCAGAAAGTGGCCATTAATGACGTGGATCAGCCTGATGGGCAGGATGGCAAGATGCCCGTGGAATTCCGAGTGTCGGATTTGGAGCAGACGCCGTTTGCCGGGCCGGTGCAGTCACGCGGTACAGATGTTGGAGCCTCATGTAGCCATCTTAGCTTAGCTGTCTATCAGGGAGGGACTAAGACAGTGCAGATGAATCAGGAGTCTAAGGATGCCGACTACGGTAGTTTCCAGCTGTCGCTCCGCCCGGGTGCCTATCGCGTGGTCGTGATAGCTCACAATGGTGCCAAGGCTCCTGTGATGACCGACCCTGCAAAGATCTCGTTTGACGGAAAGGTGACCGATACCTTTTATGCTACAGAGGAGTTTACTGTTGAGGGTAGCGTGTCGCGTAGCCTCTCGTTGAGACGTGCCGTTGCGATGTTCCGCTTGGTGACTTCGGACACAGTCCCGTCTCGTGTCACAATGCTTCGATTCTACTATACGGGTGGAAGCTCTACTTTCGACGCCTTGAATGGAGTGGGATGTGTGAGCTCCAGGCAGACGGAGACGCGGGCGGTTACGTCGGACATGGTGGGCCAGCCAGCAACGTTCGAGGTCTACACTTTCCCTCGAAGTGATACCGGTTCACTGAAGATGCAGGTGACAGCTCATGATGCGGGTGCCAACGTTGTGGCACAGAAAACCTTTGACGAAGTGCCCGTTCGCCGCAATCTGATTACCCAATACAAGGGCAACCTTTTCGGGGGCTCGAGTGGAGACGAAAAGGCCTTGTTTAAAATAGGACTTTTCTCGGAAGATGAGTGGTCGACGAGAGAGCACACATTCTGAGAGAGCAGAGGGAAAGATAAGAGAGAATAGGTTGTTATAAGGTGGGATAGACTATTTAGGAGATGGCAGGGTCGAGTAGGAGATGACAGCTTGTTAGAAATATTATAGAAGAATTGGGAGGATGGTTGGGGAGTATCAGGTAGGGTAATGGGAGAGTCGGGGAGCAATAATAATTAAGGTGTGACGTTAGTATGAATATCATGCAATGGACAGACCGGATACGACAAGTAAAGATATTCCTGATTCTTGCGGCTATCTTGATAGCTGTCGCATCGCTATTGGTTTCGCATTTTCTGACCCAGGACTTGAAAGAACAGGAAAGGCACAGGATGGCGGTTTGGGCGGAGGCTATGCGCACGCTGAATAATGCCGATACAAATACAGACCTGAACCTTGTACTCAAGGTGTTGAACGACAACAATTCTATACCTGTTATCGTACTGGATGCACAGGGGAACGTGACAGAATTCAGAAATATAGCTTTGAAGACCGGTGCTCACCAAGACAGCATTGCAGAGATAGAAGCCATGGGCAAACGGTTGCTTGCCGAACATAAGAATATTCGCATTGGGCTTGGAGAACATACGCATGATTATATAGATGTGTGTTATGATGAATCGGTGATGCTGAAGCGTCTGGCGGTCTATCCTTTTATCCAATTAGGCATAGTCTTGATTTTTGTGGTGATTGCCATTTTTGCTTTGCTTACTTCCAAGCGTGCGGAGCAGAATAAGGTGTGGGTGGGTCTTTCCAAAGAGACTGCACACCAGCTGGGGACACCCATTTCCAGTCTAATGGCGTGGGTAGAGATTCTCAAAGAGAGTTATCCGAGCGACGGCCTTATTCCAGAGTTAGACAAGGACGTGCGCCGACTGCAGCTCATTGCAGACCGTTTTTCCAAGATAGGCTCGAATCCAAGACTTGTTCCTACCAGCCTCAATGATGTACTCGACCATGTCATTGAGTACATGGATCACCGCACCAGCAAAAATATAAGTCTGGTCAAAGATTTGCCCGCACACGATGTAATCGTTAATCTTAATCCCTCGTTGTTTGAATGGGTTATTGAAAACCTTTCCAAGAATGCAGTTGATGCTATGGGAGCAGATGGCGGTATCATTACCTTACGGGTGGGCGAGACTAATAGCCGGGCTATGATAGAAGTCTCAGACACTGGTAAAGGGATTCGCAAGAAAGACATAGGCAATGTATTTCGTCCCGGCTTTACAACCAAGGAGCGCGGGTGGGGCTTAGGGCTGAGCCTGGCCCGGCGTATTGTAGAGGACTATCATCGAGGTAAAATCTATGTCAGGAATTCTGAGATAGGACGCGGCACAACCTTTTGTATAGAGCTCCGCAAGTCGTGACGAAATGGGCAGCCTACGCTCCATCATGGCCGCTACAAATCAGTAAACTTGTACGTTTGGTGGAAACTTTTTTCCCGTGAAGTTGGCTTATTATCGGAAAAAAGTCGTAACTTTGCAGCCCAAAGCGTGGATATGTCTAATTTAGAGCAGTTTAAGATAGATTTGCACGGACTGGCCGAGGGTAACAATATCTTCGACTTTGACTTGGACGATTCTTACTTCGAGGCCATTGAGGCCCAGACAGTGAGGAGCGGTCATCTTCATACTACTCTGAACGTACATCGTGTCGAGGGTCTCTTCGACATGGATTTCCATACCGAAGGCTCTGTCATGGTGGTCTGCGACCTCTGCTTGGAGGAAATGGAGCAGCCCATCTCCACGGACAATCATCTCGTGGCAAAGTTTGGAGAAAAAAGCTCAGAAGACGATGAGCTCGTCACAGTTCGCGAGGATGAAGGAATACTCGACGTGGCGTGGCTTATTTATGAATTTATAGAGCTCGGCATCCCACTCAGGCATGTGCATGCACCTGGAAAATGCAACCCTGCCATGATGAAGATTCTCGAAGAGCATTCAGCCGCCCGAAGCGGTGCTGGTGATGTGCAGGAGGCTATGGATTCCCGATGGGCTGCACTTTTAAAATTAAAAGAATAAAATATTAAAACATTAAAAAATTATGGCACATCCTAAAAGAAGACAGTCAAAGACTCGTACACTCAAGAGAAGAACTCACGACAAGGCAGTTGCCCCCACGTTGGCCGTTTGCCCCAACTGCGGTGCTTACTATGTGTACCATACCGTATGTCCCACTTGCGGATATTATCGCGGCAAGGTTGCTATCGTTAAGGAAGCTGCTGAATAATGGGCAAGATTAACGCTACCATCACGGGTATTGGTGGATATGTGCCCGACTATATCCTCACCAACGAGGAGTTGTCGCGCATGGTAGACACCAGTGATGAGTGGATCACAACACGTGTGGGCATCAAGGAGCGCCGAATCCTGAAAGAGGAAGGCCTTGGAAGCAGTTACATGGGCCGCAAGGCGGCCAAGCAGCTGTTGCAGAAGACGGGCGTTGATCCTGACACCATTGATGCACTGATAGTTTCCACTACCACCCCTGACTACATGTTCCCTTCTACGGCCAGCATCGTACTGGGCAAGTTGGGATTGAAGAATGCTCACGCCTTTGACGTTTCTTGCGCTTGCTGTGGCTTCCTCTATGCCATGGATACCGCATCGGCAATGATTCAGAGTGGCCGTTATCATAAGATTATTGTCATCTCGGCCGAGAAGATGTCTTCGGTGGTTGACTATACCGACCGCCAGACTTGCGTCCTCTTCGGCGATGGAGCGGGTGCAGTGCTCGTCGAGGGTACCGAGGAAGAGGGCATCGGTCTGCAGGACTCTTACCTGCGCACCGACGGCAAAGGTCTTCCTTTCCTTCACATGAAAGCCGGAGGAAGTGTTTGCCCACCGTCACACTTCACCATTGACCATCATCTGCATTACATCTATCAGGAGGGCCGCAACGTGTTCCGTCATGCCGTGACCGACATGGGTGACGACATAGAAGAAATCCTCACTCGCAACCAGATGCAACCCAGTGATGTGCAGTGGGTTATCCCTCATGAGGCCAATCTCCGCATTATCGAGGCCGTAGCCAAGCGTGCGGACTTGCCGCTGGAGAAAGTGATGATCAATATCGACCACTATGGCAACACCAGTTCGGCCACCATTCCATTGGCCCTTTGGGACAATGAGGCCAAACTGAAGAAAGGCGACAATGTTATTCTGACTGCCTTTGGCGCAGGCTTTGTTCATGGTGCCTCCTATTATAAATGGGGCTATGACGGAGCTTCCGTGGCAGACAGCAAGTAACACTTCGCACCATCCAGACAGAAAAACGCATCTTTCACGCTTAAAAGAATGCGTTTTTTTGTTCTTGAGCTTCACGTTTAACTAAAAAGTCGAATATGCACAAGGCAGGTTTTGTAAATATAGTGGGCAATCCCAATGTGGGCAAGTCCACACTGATGAACCAGCTTGTAGGCGAAAAGATCAGCATAGCCACGTTCAAGGCCCAGACCACACGCCACCGTATCATGGGCATTGTCAACACGCCCGACATGCAGATTGTGTTCTCCGACACTCCCGGAGTGCTCAAACCCAACTACAAGATGCAGGAAATGATGCTGGCTTTCTCGGAGTCGGCCCTTGCCGATGCCGACATCCTGCTCTATGTGACCGACGTGGTGGAGAACCCCGAGAAGAACATGGACTTCCTCGACAAGGTGAAATCCATGACCATTCCCGTCATTTTGCTTATCAACAAGATAGACGAAAGCGACCAACAGAAGCTGGTCGCCGCTGTGGACAAGTGGCACAGTCTGCTCCCCAATGCCGAAATTCTGCCGATTTCGGCCAAGAACAAGTTTGGCACCGACATGCTGATGAAGCGCATTGCCGAGTTGCTGCCCGAGAGTCCGGCTTATTTTGAGAAAGACCAGCTTACCGACAAGCCCGCCAAATTCTTTGTTTCCGAGATTATCCGCGAGAAGATTCTCCGCTATTACGACAAGGAGATTCCCTATGCCGTCGAGGTGGCCGTGGAGCGGTTCAAGGAAGACGATCGCCACATCCACATCAATACCGTCATCTATGTGGAGCGCGATTCGCAAAAGGGCATCATCATCGGTCATCAAGGCACGGCCCTGAAGAAAGTGTCCACCGAGGCCCGCAAGAGCTTGGAGACGTTCTTTGGCAAGAAGATATTCCTCGAAGTCTTTGTCAAGGTAGACAAGGACTGGCGCAATTCTCAGAAAGAGCTCAACAATTTTGGATATAACCCGCAGTAGTATCACGCTATGAAGTGATGGGAAAAGGAGTTACTGGAGCGGCGGGGATAATGTCCTTTAACTTCTTGAACTCCCTTAACTTCTTTAACCCCTATACAATATGGCAAATTTAGTAGCGATAGTAGGCCGCCCGAACGTGGGCAAGTCTACGCTTTTCAACCGACTGACCCAGACCCGCCACGCCATCGTGAGCGATGTGGCCGGCACCACGCGCGACCGCCAATACGGCAAGTGCAGCTGGAACGGCAAGGAGTTTTCCGTGGTGGACACCGGCGGATGGGTTGTCAAGTCCGATGATATTTTCGAGGACGCCATTCGCCAGCAGGTGCGCATTGCCTCCGACGAGGCCGACCTCATTCTCTTTCTTGTCGACGTGGAGACGGGGCTCACCGATTGGGACGAGGACGTTGCCCTCATCCTGCGCCGTGCCAAGCTGCCCGTCATCCTTGTGGCCAACAAGGTGGACAACAGTGGCGAGGCCTATGTGGCCGCCGAGTTCTACAAGCTGGGCCTGGGCGAGCCCCACTGCATCAGTGCCGCCACGGGTGGCGGCACGGGCGATTTGCTCGACGTCATCCTTGCCAGTCTGCCGGCTGAGAACCGTGAAGAGATACAGGAAGACATTCCCCGCTTTGCCGTCGTGGGGCGTCCCAATGCCGGAAAGTCGAGCATCATCAACGCTTTCATTGGCGAAGACCGCAACATCGTAACCGAGATTGCCGGCACCACACGCGACAGCATCTACACCCGGTTCGACAAGTTCGGCTTCGATTTCTACTTGGTCGACACGGCCGGCATCCGTCGCAAGAATAAGGTCACCGAGGATTTGGAGTTCTACAGCGTCATGCGCAGCATCCGTGCTATAGAGAACAGCGACGTCTGTATCCTCATGATCGACGCCACCCGTGGCATCGAAGCTCAGGACATGAACATCTTCCAGCTCATCCAGAAGAACAACAAGAGCCTCGTGGTGGTGGTGAACAAGTGGGATCTTGTGCAGGACAAAGACCAGAAAGTCATCAAGACTTTCGAGAATGCCATCCGCGAACGCATGGCGCCGTTTGTCGATTTCCCCATCGTCTTCGCCTCGGCCCTCACCAAGCAGCGCATCTTCAAGGTGCTCGAGATGGCCAAGCAGGTCTACGTCAACCGTGAGACCCGCATCGGCACCACCAAGCTCAACGAGGTGATGCTGCCCATCATCGAGCAGACGCCGCCACCGTCCATCAAGGGCAAGTACATCAAGATCAAGTATTGCTCGCAGCTGCCCAACACGCAGATACCCTCGTTCGTGTTCTATGCCAACCTGCCGCAGTACATCAAGGAGAACTATCGCCGGTTCCTGGAGAACAAGATTCGCGAGAACTGGTCGATGCACGGCTGCCCCATCAACGTGTTTATCCGCAAGAAGTGATGGTGCGGCTGTTCCCATGGCTGTGGCTTCTGGTCTTCGTCTGCGCTTGCGGCTCCCAAGGCCCCTCGCCGGCCGACATTGCCGGCCACGCTGCCAAGATCTATTATGACCGGTTGCTGCAGGGCCACTACGACCAGTTTGTCGACGGGCGTTACCTGCCCGACTCCATCCCAGCCTCCTATCGCGACCAGCTCGTCACCAACATGCAGATGTTCATGGGGCAGCAACAGCAGGAGCACGGCGGACTCCGTGAGGTGCGCTACGTCTCGGCCACGGCCGACACCGCCCGCCATGTGGCCCAGGTCTACCTGCTCTTCGTCTATGGCGACAAGACCACCGAGCAGGTGCTTGTGCCGATGGTGGAGCACAGGGGCGTGTGGTACATGCGCTGAAACACAGCGGCGGAGCAATCCTCAAGGGGTTGCTCCGCCGCTGTGTTTTGGCCTTTCTTGGTTTTTATCCTCGTTCCTCCTCTTCCATTTCCACCTCTTTCACCTTGCGGAAGAGGTCGGAGGCGAAGACCAGGTCGTTGAGCCGCTTGTTGGTGGCGCCCATTACCTGGTCTTTGTTGCCCTGCCACTCTTTGCGTCCTTTGTAGATAAAGATGATGTTCTCGCCGATACCCATCACCGAGTTCATGTCGTGGGTGTTGATGATGGTGGTAATATTGTATTCTTTCGTGATGCCCGAGAGCAGCTTGTCGATGACAAGCGAGGTCTTGGGGTCGAGTCCCGAGTTGGGTTCGTCACAGAAGAGGTATTTCGGGTTCAGCACGATGGCCCGGGCGATGGCCACGCGTTTCTGCATGCCGCCCGATATTTCTCCGGGAAACTTGTGCTGCGCGTCGAGCAGGTTCACGCGTTCCAGGCACTCCTGCGCCCGCTTCACGCGTTCGCGGTAGTTCATGGTCGAGAACATGTCGAGCGGGAACTGCACGTTCTCCAGCACCGAGAGCGAGTCGAAAAGGGCCGCACTCTGGAAGATCATGCCCATCTCGCGGCGCATCATCACGCGTTCGCGCTTGCTCATGGTGACGAAATTGCGGCCGTCGTAGCGTATCTCTCCGCTTGTCGGCTCGAGCAGTCCCACGATGTTTTTCACAAGCACGGTCTTTCCCGAACCGCTCTGTCCGATAATCAGATTGGTCTTGCCGGTCTCGAACACGGCGTTAATGTCATTCAGGACCGTCTTGTCCTCGAACGATTTGGTCAGGTGTTTAACTTCGATCATAGCCCCCTAAGTTAGGGGGTTGGGGGTCTGAGCAGCCTTTGTATGGCTCTTCCGTACGCCCCAACCCATTATGATATATCCCCGGAAACCGGGTCTTTTTTTTCTTTCTTTATCCTTGTGCCTCCTCTTCCGAGGGGCAGTTGTATGTGTTTGTCGGCAGCCAGTTGCATGGCTGTTTCGTGTAGTCGCTCCACAACACCCTGCACGCCGTTCTCCAGTTCTTCGTTCTTCATCCGCGTAACCGTGATACCTTGCTGGTTCAGGTAGCCGGTACGGTCGGCATCTTTCTGTCGGTTCTCCGGCGTGTCGTGTATTTTGCCATCCACCTCGACACACCATCGCAGCTCCGTACAGAAGAAGTCCATCACATAGGGGCCGTAGCCATGTTGCCGTCTGAACTTCAGCCCCTCGATCTGGCGGCCTTTGATGTAGTGCCATAGCAAGAGTTCGCACGAAGTGGCATCGCGTCTCAACTGTCGTCTGAGGTCCTTGGTGTAGATGGGATTGGAGTCGGACATGGTGCGGGAGAGAGGTGTTTGGCGTGAAGTGATTGTGGGCTGACGCGTTGTCCAGACCCCCAACCCCCTAACTTAGGGGGGCTGGGCTCACGAAAGCAACTGTGTTAGGAACACGTCTGAGAACAGGATGAGGACGCTGCTGCTCACTACGGCGTCGGTCGAGGCCTTGCCCACCTCCACCGAGCCGCCCTCCACCGTGTAGCCGAAGAACGACGACACGCTGGCAATGATGAAAGCGAAGCACAGGCTCTTGATGATACTCATCCACACAAACCACTGGTTGAACGAGTGGTGCATGCCCGCTGTGAGGTCGTCGGGCGACATCATGTGGCCGAGATAGGCCGTGGCATACGCGCCCATGATGCCCATGGCCGAGGAGAACACCACCAGGAAAGGCATGATGGTTACCAGTCCCATAATCTTGGGCAGGATGAGATAGCTGGCCGAGTTCACGCCCATGATGTCGAGGGCGTCTATCTGCTGCGTCACCCGCATGGTGCCCAGCTCCGAGGCGATGTTGGAACCCACCTTGCCGGCCAGAATCAGACACATGATCGAGCTGGAGAATTCCAGCAGCATAATCTCGCGCGTGGTGTAGCCTGTCACCCATCGCGGCATCCAGGGGCTCTGGATGTTCACCTTCATTTGGATACAGATCACGGCCCCGATAAAGAAGCTGATGAGCAGCACGATGCCGATGGAGTCGACGCCGAGCTGCGACATCTCTTTCACATACTGCTTCATGAACATGCGCATGCGCTCGGGACGCGAGAACGAGCGCCCTATCAGAATCAGGTATTTGCCGAATGTGGTGAGCCACTTCAGCAGAAGTTTCATGATAATCATTGGTGCAAAATTAAGCAAAAACCGTCGATAAACGGCCAATCCCCGGCCGCTTTTTGCTTTTTTAAGGCTAATGCTTTTCCCTCGCCGAATGGGTGAGGAACCGCCGGCAGCCTGCTGCGCCCATGCTGCCGGGCGGCAGGGGGCGGTGCGTTTGCCGGGCAATCGCCGTCCGTCTGCGGCGTAATCGTGGCGCGTCCACGGCGCAATCGCAACGCGTCTGCGGTGTGACGGTCGCGCGTGCATGCCGCAGCGGAACCGCCACGGGCCCCGCAACACGAAAAAAGGAGCAAGTTGCGCTTGTTCCGTTGAATTTTCGTACATTTGCAACCAAAACAAACGACATGAACGAAAACAACCTGAATGTGGCGCCTGCAGGGACTGCGGGTGCCGTGCTGCGTGCCGAGGGACTGGTGAAACGCTACGGTGCACGCACCGTGGCCAACGGCGTGACCTACAACGTGAAGCAGGGCGAAATCGTGGGGCTGCTGGGCCCCAACGGCGCCGGCAAGACCACCTCGTTCTACATGACCACCGGCCTCGTGGTGCCCAACGAGGGCCACGTCTATATCGACGACTACGAAATCACCGACTATCCCGTCTACAAGCGCGCGCGCGCCGGCATCGGCTACCTGCCCCAGGAGGCCAGCGTGTTCCGCAAGATGAGCGTGGAGGACAACATCATGTCGGTGCTCGAGATGACCGACAAGCCGCGCCAGTACCAGCTCGACAAGCTGGAGAGCCTCATAACAGAGTTTCGTCTGGGCAAGGTGCGCAAGAACAAGGGCGACCAGCTCTCGGGCGGCGAGCGCCGGCGCACGGAGATAGCCCGCTGCCTGGCCATCGACCCGAAGTTCATTATGCTCGACGAACCCTTTGCCGGCGTGGACCCCATTGCCGTGGAAGACATACAGCACATCGTGTGGCGGCTGAAATATCACAACATCGGCATCCTCATCACCGATCACAATGTGCAGGAGACGCTCTCCATCACCGACCGCGCCTACCTGCTCTTCGAGGGGCGCATCCTCTTCAAGGGCCTGCCCGAGGACATCGCTGCAGACCCCACTGTGCGCAAGCACTACCTGAGCGAGAACTTCGTCTACCGCAAGTTCAAGCCCAACGACGAGGACATTCGCTACGTGGAGGGGAGGTAATCTAAAAAGACTGCAAGATGAGCCGTGAACCTTTCGACCTGCAACAAATAGCGTCGCTTCGGGAAAACAACAGGCTGGAAGCCAAGCGTGCCCGGGGCGGGGTGCCGCATTCCATGTGGGAAACCTACAGCGCTTTTGCCAATACAGAGGGTGGAGTGATTCTGCTGGGTGTGGACGAGACGCGGAATCATCAGTTGATGGTGACAGGAGTGGATGCTCCACAAACCTATATTCGGGACATTTGGAACACGGTGAACAATCCGCAGAAGGTCAGTGTCAATATTCTAACAGAGCGCATGGTATATGCAGAGCGGGTGGATGGCAAGGATATCATCGTAGTCGAAGTGCCGAGAGCTGACCGCAGTCTACGTCCGGTCTATCTTAACAAAAACCCTGAAAGCGGTTCCTATCGCAGAAACTTTGAAGGCGATTACCATTGTAACAAGGAGCAGATTTCAGCCATGTATCGCGATGCTTCCGAGGTAACAATGGATAGAAAGGTTCTGGTTTCCAAAGAGATTGACGCGTTTTGCAGAGAGACCATAATCGACTATCGAGGACGTTTTAAGGCTTTCCATCCCAGTCATGTCTGGAATCAGCTGGACAACGAACAGTTTCTTCGTCACATCGGGGCGGTGCAATGGTCGGGCGAAGACCTGCG
Source organism: Hallella seregens ATCC 51272 (assembly GCF_000518545.1). GTDB lineage: Bacteria > Bacteroidota > Bacteroidia > Bacteroidales > Bacteroidaceae > Prevotella > Prevotella seregens. The sequence continues at coordinate 92,706 of NZ_JADU01000017.1, read as the reverse complement.
TTTTCATCCTACTTTGGCCGGGCTCTTGATGTTTGGTTTCGACTTTGAGATACTGCAAGAACTCCCCCAATACTATCTGGATTATCGGGAAGAGTTCGACCCCGGTGTCAGATGGACACATCGTTTGGTGTCCAGTTCGGGCGACTGGAGCGGAAATATCTACGACTTTTTCTGGCGTGTATATCCTCGTCTAAGGCAAAATTTGCCGGTTCCTTTTGCCGTAGATGGCGGCGTGAACCGTATAGACGAACCTCGTACACATCTGGCCATAAGGGAGCTTTTGCTCAACGCCTTGGCGCACGGCGACTATTTTGGTCGTCGGGGATTCGTAGTTGTCAATGCGCCCTCGGGCATACGGATAGCCAATCCCGGGGACATGCGGGTGAGTCTTGATGTGGCTCTTGAGGGCGGCGTGTCGGATCCGCGCAACAGTATGGTCATGCGCATGTTTAGTCTGGTGGGCATTGGCGATCGGGCTGGCAGTGGAATGCCCGATGCCATTTCGGCTTTACGGGAGGAGCTTCACGCTGAAATGAGCTGCCGAGTTTCCCTCGATCCAGACAGGACAACGCTGGATATTCAGTTTGGTAAACCGCTGGTAAAAGCTCCATCCGCTGATAATCCGTTGATAAACGGGCCGTCCGTTGATAAAAACGCGGATAAGATGGCACAGATATTGGCTTTTATCAACGGGTGGGGAGAGGTGAAGACGGCTGAGGTCGCACAGGCGTTTCGGCTGAGTATGACGCAGTCGCGGTATTATCTGCAGAAGCTGATAGAGGCAAATCAAATCGTGGCTTGTGGAGGCAACAGAAACCGAAGTTACAAGGTGAATGGGAAAGAAAGGCGATTGGAATAACCGGAAATAGCTGCGTTAAAAAAACAAATTTTCATTTGTTATATTAGGTATATTCGCAAAATATCAGTAATTTTGCGTTCCGAATTGCTGTAACCCCCTTACGATCAATCAAAAATAAACAAAATAGTAAAGACAAAAGATGAAAGTTTCGTTTGAGAACCCCGACAAGATCAATGCCCTGTTGACCATCACTGTCGAAGAAGATGACTACAAGAACGACGTGGAAAAGACACTGAAGGACTATCGCAGGAAAGCCAATGTGCCCGGTTTCCGTCCCGGTCAGGCTCCGATGGGCATGATTAAGCGCCAGTTCGGCGCCTCGGTCAAGATGGATGCCATCAACAAGATCGTTGGCAACGAGATACAGAAATACATCGCCGACAACAAGGTGCAGATGCTCGGCGAGCCCCTCGCCTCGGAGAAGCAGGAGCCCCAGGACCTGGAGAAGGCCGGCCCCTACACGTTCATGTTCGACATTGCTGTTGCCCCGGAGTTCGACGTTGAACTCTCCGACAAGGATACCATCGACTATTACAGCATCGACGTGGACGACGAATTGGTGAACCGCCAGGTGGAGATGTTCGCCTCGCGCACGGGCAAGTACGAGGATGCAGAGACGTATGCCGAGGGCGACATGCTCAAGGGCGACCTGCGCGAACTCGACGAGAACGGTAACACCAAGGAGGGCGGTCTCACCGTCGAGGCGGCCGTGCTGATGCCCAACTACATTAAGGCCGACGACCAGAAGAAGCTCTTCGACGGGGCCAAGGCTGGCGACATCATCACCTTCAACCCCCGCAAGGCCTATCCTGAAGGCGATACAGAGATTTCGGCCCTGCTGAAAATCAAGAAAGAAGAGGTGGCCGAACACACGGGTGACTTCAGTTACCAGATCACGCAAATCCAGCGTTTCCAGAACCATGCCGTGGATCAGGAGCTCTTTGACCAGACCTTTGGCGAGGGCGTTGTGAAGAGCGAGGAGGAATTCCGCCGGAAGATCGGCGAGGGTCTGAAGGTGCAACTCGGCCGCGACAGCGATTACAAGTTCCTGCTCGACGTGCGCAAGTACGTGGAAGACAAGGTGGGACAGCTCACTTATCCCGATGCTCTGCTCAAGCGCATCATGCTGCAGAACAACAAGGACAAGGGCCAGGAGTTCGTCGACAAGAACTATGAGGCGAGCCTCAAGGAGCTCTCGTGGAGCCTCATGCGCAGCAAGCTCTCCGAGAAGGCCGGCGTGAAGGTGAACGACGACGACGTGAAGAACGCCGCCCGCGAGACCGCCCGCGTGCAGTTTGCCCAGTACGGCATGAGCAACGTGCCCGAGGAGTATGTGGACAACTACGCCAACGAGCTGCTCAAGAAGCAGGAAACGGTGCAGAACTTCGTGGATCGCGCCGTCGACGTGAAGCTCACGGAGGCCGTCAAGAACGTGGTGAAGCTGAACGAGAAGCACATCTCGCTCGACGATTTCAACAAGATGATGGGCGAGTAAAAACGTTTTTTTAGAAAAAATAATCTCTTCGCGAAAGGGGTTATCGACTTTTTTTAGTAACTTTGTGTTACTGATACATGGAAAAGAGTCGGTAATCTCTTTTCGCAGTTTAATAAGAAAGGAATCATGAACAACGATTTTAGAAAGTATGCCACCCGGCATTTGGGGATGAACGGCATGGTGATTGACGACGTGGTCAAGGCTCAGGCGCAGTATCTCAACCCCTATATCCTCGAAGAGCGACAGCTCAATGTGACACAGATGGACGTGTTCTCGCGTCTGATGATGGACCGCATCATCTTCCTCGGAACCGAGATCGACGACTATACGGCCAACACCCTGCAGGCTCAGTTGCTCTATCTCGACTCGGTGGACAATGGCAAGGACATCTCCATCTATATCAACTCGCCCGGTGGCAGCGTGACGGCCGGGCTGGGCATCTACGACACCATGCAGTTCATCACCAGTAACGTGGCCACCATTTGTACGGGTATGGCTGCCTCGATGGCTGCCGTGCTGCTTGTGGCAGGGGCCGAGGGCAAGCGTTCGGCGCTGCCTCATGGCCGCGTGATGATACACCAGCCGCTCGGCGGCGTGCAGGGCCAGGCCTCGGACATAGAGATTGAAGCCCGCGAGATTCAGAAGTTCAAGAAAGAACTTTATACCATCATTTCCAACCATTCGCACCAGACCTACGAGAAAGTATGGCAGGACAGCGACCGCAACTACTGGATGACGGCCGAAGAAGCCAAGGAGTATGGTATGATCGACACCGTGCTGGCCCGCAAGCAATGAGCGGGCAGACATGCCCCGCATAAGCGATAACCCGAAAGCAATCAAAGGAGAAGAAAGAAGCAATGGCAAAGAAAGTTTGTTCGTTCTGCGGAAGAAACGAAGACCAGGTAAGGCTGCTCATCACCGGACTGAACGGCTATATCTGTGAGGACTGCGCCGCGCAGGCCTACAATATTGTGCAGCAGAGCGGCGTGCTGGGGAGCGAAGCCGAGGGCGAAGACACCGAGAAGGCGTACCGACCCAAGAAAAAAGTGCCCAAGCCCAAAGAGATTAAGGGCTATCTGGACGAGTATATCATCGGGCAGGATGAGGCCAAACGCTATCTGGCCGTGGCCGTGTACAACCACTACAAGCGGTTGCAGCAGCCCAAGGATGACGATGGCGTGGAGATTGAGAAGAGTAACATCATCATGGTGGGCTCCACCGGCACGGGCAAGACACTGCTGGCCCGCACCATCGCCCGGCTGCTCGACGTGCCTTTCACCATCGTCGACGCCACGGTGTTTACCGAGGCCGGCTACGTGGGCGAGGACGTGGAGAGCATTCTGAGCCGCCTGCTCCAGGTGGCCAACTACGACGTAAAGGCGGCTGAACGCGGCATCGTGTTTATCGATGAGATAGATAAAATTGCCCGCAAGAGCGACAATCCCAGCATCACCCGCGACGTGAGCGGAGAGGGTGTGCAGCAGGGACTGCTCAAGTTGCTCGAGGGCACGGTGGTCAATGTCCCGCCGCAGGGCGGGCGTAAGCATCCCGACCAGGAGTACATCCACGTGGATACGAAGAACATCCTCTTCATCTGCGGCGGAGCTTTCGACGGCATCGAGCGCAAGATCGCCCAGCGGCTCAATACCCATGTGGTGGGCTACAGCTCGGTGCAGAACACACGCAACATCGACAAGGGCGACCTCATGAGGTATATCATGCCGCAGGATCTGAAGTCGTTCGGACTCATTCCCGAGCTCATCGGCCGTGTGCCGGTGCTCACCTATCTGAATCCGCTCGACCGCAAGGCCCTGCGCCGCATCCTTGTGGAGCCCAAGAACTCCATCGTCAAGCAGTATGTCAAGCTGTTCGAGATGGATCACATCGCCCTGACCTTTGCCGAGGACGCCCTCGACTTTATCGTCGATAAGGCTGTGGAATACAAGCTCGGGGCCCGCGGACTGCGCTCTATCGTGGAGGCTGTTATCATGGATGCCATGTACGATGTGCCCTCACGGCGCATCAAGAAGTTCGAGGTGACGCTCGACTTTGCCCGGGCCCAGCTCGACAAGGCCCGTCTGCAGAAGCTGGAGTCGGCTTGAGCCGGCTCCGCTTCACCCCTCTATGCGCCGTAGACCGACGCGCCGCCTGACGAACAATCTGAACTACCGCAACAATGGCACAGGAAGTAAACCTGCTCGAACAACTGAAGCACTATTTCGGCTTTGACGCTTTCAAAGGCGATCAGGAAGCCATCATCCGCAACCTCATGGCGGGCAACGACACGTTTGTGCTGATGCCCACCGGCGGCGGGAAGAGTCTCTGCTATCAGCTGCCCTCGCTGATTATGGACGGCACGGCCATCGTCGTGTCGCCACTCATTGCGTTAATGAAGAATCAGGTGGACGTCATCAATGGCCTTACCGAGGAAGACGGTGTGGCCCACTTCCTCAACTCCTCGCTCAACCGTGCCGCCATCAACCAGGTGGAGCAGGACGTTCATTCGGGCAAGACCAAGCTGCTTTATGTGGCTCCCGAGTCGCTCAACAAGGAAGACAACCTGGCTTTCTTCACTTCGTTCAAGATTTCGTTCTACGCCATTGATGAGGCCCACTGCATATCGGAGTGGGGACACGACTTTCGTCCCGAGTACCGCAACATCCGTCCCACGATAGACCGCATTGCTTGTGAGCAACATGTGGACAAGGTGCCCGTCATCGCGCTCACCGCCACGGCCACCGACAAGGTGCGTACGGATATTAAGAAGAGCCTGGGCATCATGGATGCGCCCGACTTCAAGAGCTCGTTCAACCGGCCCAACCTGTATTATGAAGTGCGCCCGAAAGTGAGCGAGGAAGACACCGACAGCCAAATCATCCGCTTTCTGAGGCAACACGAGGGCAAGAGCGGCATCGTCTATTGCCTCTCGCGCAAGAAAGTGGAGGAGCTGTCAAAGAAATTACAGCTCAATGGTTTCAAGGCAGCACCCTATCATGCCGGGCTGGACACGGAGCTGCGCACGAAGACCCAGGACGACTTTCTCAAGGAGGAGCTCGACGTCATCGTGGCTACCATCGCCTTTGGCATGGGCATTGACAAGCCCGACGTGCGGTTTGTCATCCACTACGACATACCCAAGAGCCTCGAAGGCTACTATCAGGAGACGGGCCGCGCCGGCCGCGACGACGGCGAGGGCATTTGCATCGCTTTCTATTCGCCCAAGGATCTGAAGAAGTTGGAGAAGTTCATGGAGAACAAGGGCGAGGCAGAGAAGGAGATAGGGCGGCAGTTGCTCGAGGAAACCAAGGCCTATGCCGAGACCTCGGTGTGCCGTCGCAGGTTCCTGTTGCATTATTTCGGAGAGGAATATCCCAAGCCTGACTGTGGGAACTGCGACAATTGCAAGCATCCGCAGAAGCCGCGCGATGCGCAGGATGCGCTTGTTGAGGTGCTGAGCGCCGTTCGCGCCGTGAAGGAAAACTTCGACCAACCCTATATTATAGACTTTGTAAAAGGCCGTGCCACCGACAACATTGTGCGTCACGGGCACGACCAGCTGCCCGAATTTGGCGGCGGGGCCAAAATCAATGAGGAGATGCCCGGTATCTGGCATCCGGTCATCCGTCAGGCCATGATTTCTCATTATATCCGCAAGGACGTGGAAAACTATGGTCTGCTGAAGCTCACACCCGAGGGACTTGGCTATCTCAAGAGTCCCAAACCGTTCATGGTGGTGCTCGACCGCGAGTTCGACGATGTGGAGGAAACGTCGGACGGAGGCACCAGCGCACTCGACGAGAACCTGCATGCCCTGCTCAAGAAGTTGCGCAAGGACGTGGCCCGCCGGCACAACCTGCCGCCCTACGTCATCTTTCAGGATGCCTCGCTCACGCTCATGGCCACCAGCTATCCCACCTGTATGGAGGAACTGCTGCAAATCCAGGGGGTGGGGCAGGGCAAGGCCCGCAAGTTTGGTAAGCCCTTTGTCGATCTCATCAAGCAGTATTGCGAGGACAACGGCATTCAGCGCACTGACATGATGCGCGTCATCAGCTTGCCCAACAAGTCGCTCAAGAAGCTCAAAATCATTGAGCTTATCGACAAACGCGTGCCGCTTGACGAGATCGCCAATGCGCAAGGCTGCGATTTCGACGAGTTGCTCGACGAAATAGAGACCATCGTGAACAGTGGCATGAAGGTCAATCTGAACTATTATCTCGACGATGAGAATGTCATGGATCCTGACGAGATGGAGGACATCTACGAGTATTTCCGCGGCAGCGAGTCCGACGACATTGACAAGGCCATCGACGAAGTGGACATCTACGATGATGATCACGGGCTCACAGCCGAGGAGAAAGCCCGCTTGGTGCTCATCAAGTTCCTGTCCGAGGAAGCCAATTGAACGGACGCGTTAAATAGCATTAACGCAGGAAGAAATCGGGAGGAATCGCGCAAGTATGTGCGAAAATATTGCTATATTTGCACGCAATAAATTTATAAATACCCATTTTATGTCATCATTTGTTGCAGATAAAATTGTCATGGACGGCCTGACTTTCGACGACGTCCTGCTCATTCCTGCTTATTCTGAGGTGCTGCCCAAGGAGGTAGAGCTGAAAACCAAGTTTTCCCGTCACATCAATTTGAATGTTCCTTTCGTCACTGCAGCCATGGACACGGTTACGGAAGCGTCGATGGCGATTGCCATTGCCCGTGAGGGTGGTATCGGCGTGATACACAAGAACATGACAATAGAGGAGCAGGCCCGCCAAGTGGCTATCGTGAAGCGGGCCGAGAACGGAATGATCTACGACCCGGTGACTATCCGTCGCGGCCGCACCGTGCGCGATGCGCTAGAGATGATGCACGATTACCACATCGGAGGAATCCCTGTTGTGGACGAGGAAAACCATTTGGTGGGTATTGTTACCAACCGCGACCTGCGCTTTGAGCGGCGTCTGGACAAGACAGTGGACGAGGTGATGACCAGCGAAAACCTGGTGACCACCCATCAGCAGACCGATTTAATCGCTGCCGCACAGATTCTGCAGGAGAACAAAATCGAGAAGCTGCCCGTGGTTGATGCCGCCAACCGCCTCATCGGTCTGATTACTTATAAGGACATTACCAAGGCCAAGGACAAGCCTATGGCCTGCAAGGACGAGAAAGGCCGGCTGCGTGTGGCCGCCGGCGTGGGTGTTACGGCCGACACGCTCGACCGTGCCCAGGCACTCGTCGAGGCTGGCGTGGACGCCATTGTCATAGATACGGCCCACGGTCATACCAAGGGTGTGGTGGGCAAACTCCATGAAGTGAAGTCCACTTTCCCCGGTGTCGACGTGGTGGTGGGCAACATTGCTACGGGCGAGGCCGCCAGATATCTTGTCGACAACGGTGCCGATGCTGTGAAAGTGGGCATCGGACCGGGCTCCATCTGCACCACCCGCGTGGTGGCCGGCGTGGGCGTTCCGCAGCTAAGTGCCGTCTACGACGTGTATTCTGCCCTGAAAGGCACTGACGTTCCCCTGATTGCCGATGGCGGTCTGCGCTATTCGGGCGACATTGTAAAGGCCCTGGCCGCCGGTGGCAGCTGTGTCATGGTGGGCTCTTTGGTGGCTGGCACCGAGGAGTCGCCGGGCGAGACCATCATCTACAACGGCCGCAAGTTCAAGAGTTATCGCGGCATGGGCTCGCTGGAAGCCATGGGACAGAAGAACGGTTCACGCGACCGTTACTTCCAGGGCGACACCAATGATGTGAAGAAGTTGGTGCCGGAGGGCATTGCCGGACGCGTTCCTTACAAGGGTACGGTGCAGGAAGTGATCTACCAACTCGTGGGCGGACTGCGTTCGGGTATGGGCTATTGCGGTGCGTCGACCATTGGCAGCCTGCACGATGCCAAGTTCGTTCACATCACCAATGCCGGCGTCCAGGAGAGCCATCCGCACGACATCGCCATCACCAGCGAGGCTCCCAACTACTCCAGACACGAATAATCCACAATACGAATTGCCGGGGTGACAGCGTGTGCGCACGGTTACCACCCCGTTATAATGACTAAGCGAATCCTCAGAAATGAATACGAAGCTGTTGCTGGGCGCCATGCTGATGTGTGGCTCTTTCTCTTTTGCCCAAAGCGATGACCCCGTGCTGATGACCGTCAACGGCCACGCCGTGACGCGTTCGGAATTTGAATATTCTTACAACAAGAACAATTCGGAGGGTGTCATCGACAAGAAGACGGTCAAGGAATACGTTCCCCTGTTTGTCAATTACAAGTTGAAAGTGGAGGCAGCAAAGGCTGCCCGTTTGGACACCATGCGGTCGTTCCAGCAGGAATTTGCCGGTTACAGAGACCAGCAGATTCGTCCAGCCATGATTAATGATGCCGATGTGGAGGCCGAGGCCCGTAAAATCTATGCGCAGACCCAGCAGCAAGTCGACGGCAACGGCGGCATGGTGCAGGTGAGCCACATCTTGTTGTTGTTGCCGCAAAAGGCTTCGGCTGACGAGCAAAAGGTGGCCAAGCAGCGTGTCGACTCCGTGTATGAGGCCCTGCGCCGGGGAGCCGACTTCGCCGAAATGGCCAGTAAGGTTTCCCAAGACCCCGGCTCGGCTGCCAAGGGCGGCGAGCTTCCGCTCATCGTCAAGGGCCAGACCCTGCGCGAGTTTGAAGACCAGGCGTGGCAGCTCAAGGATGGCGAGATGAGCAAACCCTTTCTCTCGCCGGCTGGCTGGCATATCATCCTGAAGCGCGGACACCAGAATTTCTACAGCTACGAGAGCCAGCGCGAGGCCATTCTGAAGTTTATCGACCAGCGAAACCTGCGCGAACAAATCATCAATGCCAAGCTCGACACTCTGTCCCGACAGGAGCACACCACCCCTGCTCAACTGCTCGAAGCCAAGAAGCAAGAGCTCGAAGCACAGGATCCCAGCCTGAAATATCTCATTCAGGAGTACCACGACGGACTGTTGCTCTACGAAATCAGCAACCGCACTGTGTGGGACAAGGCCCAGAAAGACGAGGCCGGACAGGCCGCTTACTTCAAGCACAACAAGAAAAAATACAAGTGGGAGCAGCCCCGCTTCAAGGGCATTGCCTACAGCACACGCGATGAGGCCGATGTGAAACGGGTGCAGACTGCCGTGAAGAAACTCCCGTTCGACGCTTGGGCCGAGCAGTTGCGCAAGACGTTCAATGCCGATTCCGTGCTCCGCATCCGGGTGGAGAAGGGCATCTTCAAGCAGGGCGACAACGCCTTGGTCGACCAGAAAGTGTTCGGTGTGGACACTGTACCCCAGCCCATGAAGGGCTATCCCTACATGGCCGTGTACGGCAAGAAGCTCAAGGCCCCCGAGGAACTGGCCGACGTCAAGGCTCTGGTGGTGGCCGACTATCAGGAGGAGCTGGAGCGGCAGTGGGTGGAGCAGCTGCGCAGGCAGTACCCCGTGACCGTGGACGAGCAGGTGCTCGACACGGTAAACAAGCACAAATAAGAATCGTATGAGAATCAAACAGACATCAATAGCCGCCGCCATCATTCTGTCGGCCGGTCTCTCCGCCATGGCTGGCAGCCGCGGACGCATGGCGTCGGGGCTGCAGGGCCAGTCCACAACGGCCGACACCGTGAAGTCGGTACCCGCCCCGAAGCCCGAAGTCCCCCCCGTGCCCGAGAGCAGTGTCGTGGACGAAGTGATCTGGGTGGTGGGCGACGAGCCCATCCTCAAGTCGGATGTCGAGATGATGCGCATGCAGGGACAGGCCGAGGGCATGAACTGGGGGGGCAACCCCGACTGCGCCATCCCCGAGCAACTGGCCGTGCAGAAGCTCTTCCTGCACCAGGCAGCCATCGACTCGCTGGAGGTCACCGAGTCCGAAATAGCCAATGGCGTGGAGCAGCAAATCAGCCGATGGATTGAGGTCGCCGGCGGACAGGAGAAACTGGAAGAGTATCGCAAGCAGTCGATCAGCGAGATGCGGGCCGACATTCACGATGATTTCAAGAACCAGCAACTCATCCAAAAGATGAAGCAGAAACTCGTCGAGGGCATCAAGGTGTCGCCCGCCGACGTGCGTTCCTACTTCCGCTCGCTGCCGGCCGACAGCATACCCTTTGTGCCCACCGAGGTCGAAGTGCAGGTCATTGAGCGTGCGCCGAAGATTAAGCTCGAGGAAATCAACCGTGTGAAAGACGAGCTGCGCAACTTCACCGACCGCGTGAACAAGGGCGAGACCACCTTTGCCACGTTGGCCCGCCTCTACTCCGAGGATCCCGGCTCGGCCCGCCAGGGTGGCGAGATGGACTACATCGGGCGCGGTCTGCTCGACCCCGCCTTTGCCAGTGTGGCTTTCAACCTCACCGACCCCAAGAAAATCTCCAAAATTGTAGAGACCGAATTCGGCTATCACATCATCCAGCTCATCGACAAGCGCGGCGACAAGATCAAGTGCCGGCACATTCTGCTCAAGCCCAAAGTGTCGTCCGACGAGATCGATGCCGCCGTCAGCCAGCTCGATTCCATCAGTCGTGACATCCGTGCGGGCAAGTTCACGTTCGAGCAGGGAGCCTCGTTCCTCTCCGATGACAAGGATACTAAGAACAATCAGGGCCTGATGTCCAACTCCACGCCCGACGGCATGACCTCGCGTTTCCAGATGAAAGACCTGCCCACCGAGGTGGCCCGTGTGGTCGATACGCTGAAGGTGGGCGAGATTTCGGCTCCTTTCCAGATGGTCAACTCCAAGGGAAAGACCGTCGTGGTGCTGGCCCGGCTCAAGAGTCGCACCGAAGGACACAGGGCCACCATCACCGAAGACTTCCAGGTGATGAAGGAAGTGGTGCTGTCCAAACAGCGCGAAAAGGCCCTCAACGACTGGGTATCCGACAAGATCAAGCATACTTACGTGCGCATGAACGACCGTTATCGGGACTGCACGTTCCAATACCAGGGGTGGAATAAATGACCTTTCAGCACAACGACAACGTTTTGAAACATGGGCATAGGGTCATCATCGTGATGGTTCTATGCTTCTTTGTCCTTGGCCTTGCCATGGCCGCGGGGCGCAAGGCACGGCGCAAGCCGGTGGAAGACCGCGTCTATCTGCTCCACGCCGACGAGCTGCGCTACGACGTCTACGGCCCCAACCCCGACGCCCAGATTGTGAAAGGCCACGTGTCGTTCCGTCACCAGGGTTCCCGTCTCACCTGCGACAGTGCCTATTTCTACCAGGCCACCAACTCCGTGCGCGCCTTTGGCCACGTGTATTTCCGCGAGGGCGACACGCTCTCGCTTACCTGCGACCGCGCCTGGTACGACGGCGGCGAGCAGATGATGGAGGCCCGCCAGAACGTGGTGCTGCGCCACCGGCAACAGACGCTCTATACCGACAGCCTGAATTACGACCGGCTTTACGAGTACGCCTACTTCTTCAACGGCGGCCGTCTCATCGACGGCAAGAGCCGGCTCAGCTCCGATTGGGGCGAGTACCACACCGCCACGCGCATGGCCAAGTTCTGTCTCGACGTGCAATTGCAGACTCCCAAGAACCGCGTCTCCACCGACACGCTCTACTACGACACGCGCCTGTCGCGTGCCCACGTGCTCGGACTCTACACCGCCGACAAGGGGCGGGGAGCCGTGGGCCCCTCCATCATCCGCGGAACCACCAATACCGTCACCACCACCGACGCCTACTTCAACACCAAAACCGACCATGCCGAGCTCTTCGGACGCTCTACAGTGGTGGACAAGGAGAAGACCATCACCGGCGACACCTTGTATTATGACAGCCAGACCGGCCGCAACCGCGGCTTCGGCAACGTGGTCTACGTGGACACGAAGAACAAGAACACGCTGACCTGCGACGAGGTGGTGTACAACGAGAAGACGGGCCGCGGCTATGCCACGCGCCGTGCCCTCGTCACCGACTACTCGCAGCCCGACACCCTCTACATGCACGCCGACACCCTGCGCATCGAGACTTTCAACATCAACACCGACTCCGTCTACCGCAAGGTGCACTGCTACCCCCACGTGCGGGCCTACCGCGTGGACGTGCAGGGCGTGTGCGACTCGCTGGTGTTCAGCTCCAAGGACTCCTGCCTGACCATGTACCGCGACCCCATCGTCTGGAACGGCACGCGCCAACTGGTGGGCGAGGTCATCAAAGTCTACATGAACGACTCCACCATTCGCGAGGCCCACGTGCTGGGGCAGGCCCTCTCCGTGGAGCAGCTGCCCGACAGCATCCACTACAACCAGGTCTCCTCGCGCGACATGTTTGCCTATTTCCGGCAGGGCAACATCCGTCGCAGCGATGCCGTGGCCAACGTGCGCGCCGTCTATTATCCCATGGACGACAAGGACAGTACGCTCATCGGCCTCAACTACACCGAGACCGACACCATGAAGATGTTTCTCTCTGACCAGCGTCGGCTGGAGCGCATCTGGATGCCCAAGGCCCAGGGCACGCTCTATCCCATGACGCAGATACCGCCCGACAAGCCCCGGCTCGACTGCTTCGTGTGGTTCGACTATATCCGTCCGGTCAGCAAGGACGACGTGTTCCGCTGGCGCGGCAAGGCCCAGGGCACCGAGATGAAACGCATCGAGCGTCATGCCGCCCCCTTGCAGCGGCTCAAACCGGCCGGCGTGCCGGCCCCGGCTCCGCCCGAGGGAGCCCGCCCATGAACCTGCTGTTCCAGACCCGCCGCCCCCGCCGCTTCCATCACGAGCCCATCTACATCGACGAGCGGCGCGACCAGCTCCGGGCCGTGGAGCGTCGGGCCCGCGAGGAACTGGGGCTGCCCGTGGAGCCGCTTCCGGCCGACGGCAGTCCGCAGCCCTTGTCTCGCCGGGCAGACGAGGGTCGCCGCTTCCGCTTCTCGGCCGCCGGCCGCCATGCCCACCGGGCCCTCAGCACCGGCCATGTGCTTGCGGTGCTGGTCATCCTGCTGTTTGTTGCCATCCTGCTATTCCTGTTATGAGCGATATTATCCAACTTTTACCCGACTCCGTGGCCAACCAGATAGCGGCCGGCGAGGTGATTCAGCGGCCGGCTTCGGTCGTCAAGGAACTGGTGGAGAATGCCGTCGATGCCGGTGCCCGCCACATCGACGTGCTCGTGGTCGATGCCGGCCGCACGTCCATTCAGGTGGTCGACGACGGCAAGGGCATGTCCGAGACCGACGCCCGCCTCTCGTTCGAGCGGCACGCCACCTCGAAGATACGCCAGGCCGACGACCTCTTCAACCTGCGCACCATGGGCTTTCGCGGCGAAGCCCTGGCCTCGATTGCCGCCGTGGCCCAGGTGGAACTCCGCACGCGCATGGCGTCCGACGAGCTTGGCACCCACCTTGCCATTTCCGGCTCGCGCTTCGGCGGGCAGGAGCCCTGCGCCTGTCCGGTGGGTTCCAACTTCCTCATCGAGAACTTGTTCTTCAACGTTCCGGCCCGCCGCAAGTTCCTGAAATCCAATTCCACCGAGCTCAACAACATCATCGCCGCCTTCGAGCGCATCGTGCTCGTCTATCCCGACATTGCTTTCACGTTCCGCAGCAACGGCTCCGAAATGTACGCCCTGCGGGCCGGCAACCTGCGGCAGCGCATTGTCGACCTCTTCGGTAAGCGCATCAATCAGGACCTGCTGCCCGTCAAGGTGGAGACCTCGGTGTGCAGCATCGGCGGTTTCGTGGGCAAGCCCGAGTCGGCCCGCAAGAAAGGCGCGCGCCAATTCTTCTTTGTCAACGGCCGCTACATGCGTCACCCGTACTTCCACAAGGCCGTCATGTCGGCCTTCGAGCGGCTGGTGCCGCAGGGCGACCAGGTGCCCTACTTCCTCTATTTCGACGTCAATCCGCAGGACATCGACGTGAACATACATCCCACGAAGACCGAAATCAAGTTTGAAAACGAGCAGGCCATCTGGCAGATTCTCTCGGCATCGGTCAAGGATGCCGTGGGCATGTTCAACGATGTGTCGGCCATCGAGTTCGACACCGAGGGCAAACCCGACATCCCCGTCTTCGATCCCAACAACCCGGCGCAGTCGCCCCGGGTCGACTTCAACCCGCAGTACAATCCTTTCGACACCCCCGCCACGGGCATGGTGGAGCGGCGCAGCCGGCTGGGCGGCGGCAGTTCCGACGGCCCCTCGGCCGGCGGCTGGACGCCCGCCCCGCAGTCCCGCATGGGCGCCCCGGCCCAATGGGAGCAGCTCTACGAGGGGCTGGCGCCGGCTGCCGAGGCTCCCGGCGCGCTTTTCCCTGCTGACGGGGCCGCCCCAGGCAGCCTCATCGACGAGAAGTCGCCCGCCCACTACCAGTACAAGGGCCGTTACATCATGACGGCCGTCAAGTCGGGCCTCATGATTGTAGACCAGCATCGGGCCCACCTCCGCATACTCTACGAGCAGTATCGGCGGCAGCTCGCCGCGCGCAAGATGCACGCCCAGAAGCTGCTCTTCCCCGAGTCGCTGCAGCTCTCAGCCCAGGAGGCCGTCACGCTGGACCGCATCCGGCCCGAGCTGGAGGGCATGGGCTTCGAGCTTTCGCCGCTGGGCGGAGGCGCCTTTGCCGTGAATGCCATCCCCGAGGGGCTGGAGGGCATCAGCGTGCCCGTGCTGGTGCGCGACATGCTGGCCGCCGCCGCCGAGAAAGGCACGTCGGCCACCGCCGGCGTGAACGACGCGCTGGCCCTGAGCATGGCCCGTTCCGCCGCCATCCCCTACGGCCAGGTGCTGGGCAACGAGGAGATGGAGAACCTCATCAACGGTCTCTTCGGCTGCGACAACGTGAACTATACGCCCGACGGCAAGAGCGTGCTCTGCATCTTCAAGCAGCACGACATCGAGCAGCTCATGGGCTGACCAACGCATCCCAAACCTCAAAACATATCCGATGATGAAAAAAATCTTCCTCGCACTGGCCCTCGCCGGTGCTGCCCTGGGCGCATCGGCCCAGGATGCCGAACCTGTACAGCAGTACAGCGTAGCCACCAATTCGTTCTGGAGCAACTGGTTTGTCGAGGCCGGCGGCGACTGGAACGTGTGGTATTCGGCCCAGGAACACCATGCCGACAACCACAACGGCATGGGCTTCTTCGGCAGCGAACGCCGCACGTTCGGCGCATCGCTGGCCCTGGGCAAGTGGTTCACCCCCGGCATCGGTCTGCGCACCAAGCTGCAGGCCTGGCAGGGCAAGCGCATCTCGGCACTGGAGCACGACGCCGCGAAATTCGACGCGTGGATACTCAACGAGCACGTCATGCTGAACCTGAGCAACCTGTTCTGCGGCTACAGCGACACGCGCGTGTGGAACCTCGTGCCTTTCCTCGGCGGCGGTGTGTCGCGCAACATGTCACGCAACACCTATGCCATGCAGCTCAGCATGGGCCTGCAGTCGTCGTGGCGCGTGAGCCGCAAGCTCAGCATCTACCTGGAAGGCGGTTGGAACCGCCTCTCCGACGACTTCGACGGTGCAACGGCCTCTGTCGGTGCGGCCCCCCATCAGGGCCCATTGTGCTGGGAGAACAAGGATAACCACGTCTACGGCGAGGTGGGTCTGACGCTGCGCCTGGGCCGCGGCACCTGGAACAGGGTGCCCGATGTGGAGGCCATCCAGTCGCTCTCGCAGAGCCAACTCGACGCCCTCAACGCCCAGCTGGGCGACGCCCAGGCCGAGAACGCCCGTCTGCAGAGCCTGCTCGACGAGCAGTCCAAGCCGCAGGTGGAGGAGACTGTCGCCCCCGAACCGGTCAGCACCGTGGTGTCGGTGTTCTTCAATCTGGGCCGTTCGGAGATTGCCTCGCGCAAGGATTTGGTCAACGTGGAGCCGCTGGCCCGCTACGGTCGTGAGGGCCGCAAGCTCGTCGTGACCGGCTATGCCGACAGCGCCACGGGCAATGCCGAGGTCAACCGCAGGCTTTCCGAGGCCCGTGCCAACACTGTGGCCCGCGAGTTGGAGAAGCTGGGCGTGAGCCGCGACAACATAGTCATCGTGGCGCGTGGTGGCGTGGCCGACCTCTCGCCCGTGTCCTACAACCGCCGCGCCACGGTCGAGCTGGCCAAGTAATCCCCTCGTATTCCCGCGCCGCGTCCTTGCCGGGCGCGCGTGCGCTTTTTCCTTGTTTTGCGGCCACGGCCCAGACGCGTTGCGTTTGCGCCGTGGCCGCATCGCGTTTGGGCCGTAACGGCACGGCGATTACGGCGTTGTCGCGCAGCGTTTGCGGTGCCGCGGTTTTGCATCGAAGCCGTAAAATTTGTGCCGATTCCTTACTTTGTTTATAATAATGTACTATCTTTGCGCGTGAACGGGAACCCCTTTGCAGGGAGTTGCAGGTAGGGTTTTCTGTATAATAGCCGAAAAAACTTAAACCACACTGCTAATCAATAATAACCTAAACGCCCCAGCCTCGGCACGGCGTTCCCGCTTGCACACGGGCGGGTCAAGGAAGAGGCACCTTTGATTTTATGAAAAACGATTTCCTGAAAGGTATGTATGCGACCATTGTCATGCTGTTTGTCACCATGTCCGCCCTGCCGCAGCAGGCCCGGGCGCAGACCAAGGAGGCGTATGTAGTGAGAAGCGCCGACAGTACGACCCTCACTTTCTATTACGACGCGCAGAAGTCGGGCCGTGAAGGCACCACGTATGACATTGGCGCAACCCAGACGGATGAAAAGGGGAACGTGCTCCCGGCCTGGGTGGGGACCATTAAGAACCTTGACAAGTCGACCGTCACGGCCGTGTTCGACGCGTCGTTCGCGGACTATCGCCCGACAAGCACCCGCCGCTGGTTCGCCTACTGCACAACGCTGGAGTCCGTCAAGGGCATGGAAAATCTCAACACGGCCGACGTGACCGACATGAGCCGGATGTTCTATGGCTGCTTTGTGCTGGCCTCGCTCGACCTTTCGCACTTCAGTACGGCCAACGTAACCGACATGTCCGAGATGTTCAGGGCTTGCAATGCGCTGCCCGCTCTCGACCTGTCGAGCTTCAACACGGCCAACGTGACCAACATGAAAGGAATGTTCTGGAGCTGTTTTGCGCTGGCCTCGCTCAACCTGTCGAACTTCAATACGACCAATGTGACCAACATGAACAGAATGTTTGCGTACTGCCGTGCGCTGGCCTCGCTCGACCTGTCGAACTTCAACACGGCGAACGTAACCAATATGGAGATTATGTTCTGGAGCTGCAACGCCCTCACTTCGCTCAACGTTTCGAGCTTCAATACGGAGAAACTGACTTCCTTGCACCAAATGTTCGGAGAGTGTACTTCCTTGCCTTCGCTCGACCTTTCAAGTTTCAACACGACGAACGTGACCGACTTGAACGGAACGTTCAGGGGTTGCTCTTCGCTGACTTCGCTCAATATCTCGAGCTTCAACACGGAGAATGTAACCGACATGTGGGATATGTTCAGAGGCTGCTCCTCGCTGACCTCGCTCGACCTCTCACATTTCAACACGGCGAAAGTAACCAACATGTCCAACATGTTCTCGAACTGCTCCTCGCTGGCCACGCTCGCTGTCTCACACTTCAACACAGCGAACGTAACCAACATGGGGGCAATGTTCAGAGACTGCCGCGCCTTGACTTCTCTTGACCTCTCGAATTTCAACATGGCGAGCATATACGGCATGTACTACATGTTCGAGAATTGCACCTCCCTGACCACCATTTACTGCAACGGCACATGGACATGTGGGGGAGCAAAGGGGATGTTCAAGAACTGCGAGAAACTTGTTGGCGCAGTGGCATACGACAAGAATAAGATAGATGTAGACATGGCGAACCCCGAGACGGGCTATTTCACGAAGAAATCTCCGGCGGGAATTTCGTCTGCAACGGCTTCGCCTGTCGCCGATGCCAAGGACATTTATACGCTGCAAGGCGTTCGTCTCGCCGGCAAGTTCGAGAACCTGCCCGCCAGCGTCTACATCGTGGACGGCCGTAAAGTGGTGAAGAAGTAAGGCTCCCAAGGGCCGGGATATGTAGGGACACGCCCGACGTGTGTCCGCCCGCAGCGTTCGGCGTTCGGACATGCAGGGCGTATGTCCCTACAATTTGGCAACAATGCCGTGTCTTGAAAGGCACTTTTTTGCATCGTTGCCGAAGAGGCTTTAACAAAAACAGTCAATCAATAATAACCTAAACGCCCCGGCCTCGGTACGGCGTTCCCGCTTGCACACGGGCGGGTCAAGGAAGAGGCACCTTTGATTTTATGAAAAACGATTTCCTGAAAGGTATGTATGCGACCATTGTCATGCTGTTTGTCACCATGTCCGCCCTGCCACAGCAGGCCCGGGCGCAGACCAAGGAGGCGTATGTAGTGAGAAGTGTCGACAGTACGACCCTCACTTTCTATTACGACGCGCAGAAGTCGGGCCGTGAAGGCACCACGTATGATATTGGCGCAACTCAGACGTATGGAAAGGGAAACGTGCTCCCGGCCTGGGTGGGAACTTTCAAGGACCCTGACAAGTCGACCGTCACGGCCGTGTTCGACGCGTCGTTCGCGGACTTTCGGCCGACAAGCACCCGACACTGGTTCGCCCATTGCACGATACTGGAGTCCGTCAAGGGCATGGAAAATCTCAACACGGCCGACGTGACCGACATGTTCGGAATGTTCGCGTACTGCCGTGCGCTGGCCTCGCTCGACCTGTCGCACTTCAACACGGCGAACGTGACCAACATGTTCGGAATGTTCTGGTGCTGCGACGCCCTCACTTCGCTCGACCTTTCGCACTTCAACACGGCGAACGTAACCGACATGTCCGGAATGTTCGCGTACTGCCGTGCGCTGGTCTCGCTTGATCTTTCGCACTTCAACACGGCGAACGTGACCGACATGGGTGCAATGTTCAGGGACTGCAACGCCCTCACATCGCTCGACTTATCGGGCTTCAGCACGGCGAATGTGACCAATATGTCTGTTATGTTTTCCGATTGCCGTGTACTGCCCTCTCTTGACCTGTCGGGCTTCAACACGGAGAAAGTAACCGACATGAGTAAAATGTTCGCGTACTGCCAAGCCTTGTCCTCTCTCGAATTGTCAAGTTTCAACACGAAGAATGTAATAGATATGTGCGGAATGTTCCTTTACTGTCATGCCCTGCCCTCTCTCAACCTGTCGAACTTTAATACGGCGACCGTGACTAACATGAGAGAAATGTTTAGAGAATGTAAGGCCCTGCCCTTTCTTGATTTCTCAAGTTTCAACACGAAGAACGTAACAGACATGAGTGGAATGTTTCATGACTGCAAAGCCTTAATGTCTCTTGATTTATCGAATTTCGATACGGAGAACGTAACCAACATGAGTCGAATGTTTGATAACTGTCGTTCCTTGGCCTCGCTCAACCTTTCAAGTTTCAACACCGCGAAAGTAACTGACATGAGCAGAATGTTCTATAACTGCCAAGCGCAGACTTCGTTCGACCTCTCGAACTTCAACACAGAGAGCGTGACCAACATGTACGGAATGTTCGCCCTCTGTACAAGGCTTGTCTCTCTCAATATCTCGAACTTCAACACGTCGAATGTGACCAACATGGGCAGAATGTTTGAAAGTTGCCAAAAAATAACCTCTCTCGACCTGTCGAACTTCAATACGGAAAAAGTGACCAACATGAACGAAATGTTCTCGTTCTGCACTAAGCTGACCTTGCTCAACGTTTCGAGCTTCAACACTACGAACGTGACCGACATGGGAGATATGTTCGCAGGATGTAGAGCTTTGCCCTCTCTTGACCTCTCGAATTTCAACACAGCGAATGTAACCAACATGTACAACATGTTCTACAACTGCTTTGCGTTGCCCTCTCTCGACCTTTCAAACTTCAATACGGAGAAAGTAACCAACATGAGCGGAATGTTCTACGGCTGCTATGTGTTGTCCTCGCTTGACCTTTCAAACTTCAATACGGGGAAAGTAACCAACATGAGCAGAATGTTTAAAACTTGCTATGCCATGACCTCCCTCAACCTCTCAAGTTTCAGCACGGAGAATGTAACCGACATGTCTCACATGTTTTCGTACTGCCGTGCTCTACCCTCGCTCAATCTCTCAAACTTCAACACGGAGAAAGTAACCAACATGAAAGAAATGTTCAGTGAATGCCATGCCCTGACCTCTCTCAATCTCTCGAATTTCAACACGTCGAATGTAACTAACATGTTCAGGATGTTTGAGGAGTGTCGCGCGCTTCTCTCTCTCGACCTTTCAAACTTCAATACAGAGAAAGTAACCGACATGAGAAGTATGTTCTCGGTTTGTTTTGCTCTGACTACCATTTACTGCAACAACACATGGACATGCGAGGAATCAACCGATATGTTCGTCGCCTGCAGGAAGCTCGTGGGTGTAGCGGCATACGACAAGAATAAGGTAGATGTGGGCATGGCGAACCCCGAGACGGGCTATTTCACGAAGAAATCTCCGGCGGGAATTTCGGCAGCCCCGGCTTCGACCGATGTCGTCGCCACGGGTATTTATACGCTACAAGGCGTTCGTCTCGTGGGCAAGTTCGAGAACCTGCCTGCCGGTGTCTACATCGTGGATGGCCGTAAAATGGTGAAGAAGTAAAGGCCCAAAGGCCGGGATATGTAGGGACACGCCCGACGTGTGTCCGCTCGCAGCGTTCGGCGTTCGGACATGCAGGGCGTATGTCCCTACAATCTCAAGGAGGAGACGTTTTCGTTTTGACGAAAAACTATTTTCTCTATCTCGTCCGGGGCGGATGTTCTCGTTTTAGTGATTTTAAAAGATGGGGCTTGGGCCAAGTCGTTATCCCCTTAGTTACCCATTTGCACGCTTTTAGATGACCAATTGCAGGGGCTCATTCCGTGATTTTTTGAAAAAACCGGCGTGAAAATTTGGCGACACGAAAGAATTGTTGTACCTTTGCACCCGAAATCCGAGACACTCGGGCGCTTAGCTCAGTTGGTTTAGAGCGTCTGCCTTACAAGCAGAGGGTCGGGGGTTCGAATCCCTCAGCGCCCACTTAGGGGTGTTTCCCTGTAGTCTTTCGGGGCTGCGGGGATTTTATTAGGGCGCTTAGCTCAGTTGGTTTAGAGCGTCTGCCTTACAAGCAGAGGGTCGGGGGTTCGAATCCCTCAGCGCCCACATCAGGAATCCTGCGGTCATCATGACCACGGGGTTTTTTGTTTTATAGTGCTTGTGGCGATGGGCGTTGTAACCCTGTTTGCCAACCCGAAGACCTAAGAAGTCCACAAACTTGTGGTCCATAAACTTGTGAACTTGATATATTTTGCCTATATTGGCAGCAAGCATAAGTGCACATCAAGTCTGTTGCGGCGACAGTCACGCCTATCTTTTCCAACTTTTCCATGCTATATTTGGTTTGAGTGGGTGCGTTTTGGGAACTTGCCAGATGCAACCTTCCGAAGCTACAGTCCTTCGTGTATGAGTATATTCTCTGCTTGCAAACATAGGCTTTTTTACTTAATGCCACAGAAAAAGATGGGATGAATTGATGGGTCGTGTGACGAATGGGCAGAACTGGCGGCGGTAGGCGAAGGTGAAGGCGACGGGAGAGGGTGGCCGTGAATGGTCTGGGAGACGTTAACTTATCTTATATAAAGATTTTGTGGTGCTACGACTTTCAAATGAAATAGTTTTCGTAATTTTGCAGTCGAAGTAATATGTACTAAGATTATGCATCTCAATTCTTTGACTGCGGTGTCACCGATAGATGGTAGATACAGGAGTAAGACCGAGCCGTTGGCCGACTATTTTTCGGAATATGCACTGATTCGCTACCGTGTCCGCGTGGAAATAGAGTATTTCATTGCACTTTGCGAGTTGCCCGTGCCGCAGCTGTCGGGTGTCGACCATGCCCTTTTCGACCGGCTCCGCCGCATCTATCTCCACTTCGATGAGACATCGGCCCAACGCGTGAAAGATATAGAGAAAGTGACCAACCACGACGTCAAGGCCGTGGAATATTTCCTGAAAGAAGAGTTTGACAAGATTGGCGGGCTGGAAGCCTACAAAGAGTTCATCCATTTTGGTCTCACTTCGCAGGACATCAACAACACCAGTGTGCCCCTTTCCATCAAGGAAGCCTTGGAACAGGTCTACTATCCGCTCGTTGAAGAGCTGATCGCCCAGCTGCAGGAGTATGCCGAAGCCTGGAAAGACGTACCCATGCTGGCCAAGACCCACGGGCAGCCCGCCTCGCCCACACGGCTGGGCAAAGAGGTGATGGTCTATGTGTATCGGCTTGGTGAGCAGCTGCGTCTGCTGAAGCAGACACCTCTCACGGCCAAGTTTGGCGGGGCTACAGGCAATCTCAATGCACACCATGTGGCCTATCCGGACTATGACTGGAAGGCTTTTGCCAATGGCTTTGTGGCCAACCGGCTGGGCTTGCAGCGCGAGCAGTGGACCACGCAAATCAGCAATTACGACTGCTTGGGGGCTGTGTTCGACGGCATGCGCCGCATCAACACCATCATCATAGACCTCGACCGAGACTTCTGGATGTACATTTCGATGGAGTATTTCAAGCAGAAAATCAAGGCAGGAGAAGTGGGTTCCAGCGCCATGCCCCACAAGGTGAACCCCATCGACTACGAGAACAGCGAGGGCAATCTGGGTGTGGCCAATGCCGTGTTGCAGTTCCTGGCTGCCAAGTTGCCCGTAAGCCGTTTGCAGCGCGACCTTACAGACTCCACCGTACTGCGCAATGTGGGTGTGCCTTTCGGTCATGCCGTGATAGCCATAGAGAGCACGCTCAAGGGACTGCGCAAGCTCATCCTGAACGAGGAAAAGCTGCATGCCGACCTCGACGACACGTGGGCTGTGGTGGCCGAGGCCATCCAGACCATCCTGCGCCGCGAGGGTTATCCCCATCCCTACGAGGCTTTGAAAGCCCTCACCCGCACCAATGAGAAGATGACCGAGCGAACCATCCACGACTTTGTACAGACACTGAACGTGAGCGACGGTGTGAAGGCAGAGCTTATGGCCGTCACTCCACATAACTACACCGGCATTTAGTACGGATTTTTCAACATTCCATATTTCAATTTTTTATTCATTTAATTTATTAACCATAGCCGCGAGGCTAAAAAAGAGTAATTAAGATGTCAGAAGATTTAGAGAACAAGGCTCAGGATTCCACACAGACACCGAATCAGGAAAGCGAAGGCAGCCGTGAAGGCTACGGTCATCCTTCAGGTTATCAGAGAGATTATCACGACAACAGTGGCCGGCCGTTGCGTCCGCGCATCCACACGCAGCGCGCCTACACCACCGACCGCCACAACGGCGGACAGGAAGAGGGTGGGTTCCGCCCTGAGGGTTTCGGCGCCGGACTGCAGGGCAGCGGCGATCAGCCCCGTCAGCAGCGCAGCTTCCAGCCCCGTCAGGGCGGCTATCAGCCGCGGCAAGGCGGTTACCAGCCGCGGCAAGGCGGTTACCAGCCCCGCCAAGGCGGCTACCAACCGCGTCAGAACGGTTATCGTTCACGATATAACAACAATCAGGAAGAAGGTGGCTACCAGTCGCGCGAAGGCGGTTATCAGCCCCGCCAGCAGGGTGGCTACCAGCCGCGTGAGGGTGGTTATCAGCCCCGTCAGGGCGGTTATCAGCCTCGTCCGGGTGGCTATCAGCCTCGCCCCGGCGGTTACCAGCCCCGCCAGCAGGGTGGTTATCAGCCTCGTCCGGGCGGTTATCAGCCCCGCCCCGGTGGCTACGGCCGCCAGCAGGGCGGTTATCAGCCTCGTCCGGGCGGCTATGGCCGTCAGCCCTATGGCCAGCGTCCGGGCTACGACCCCAATGCCAAGTACAGCATGAAGAAGCGGATTGAGTACAAGGAGGAGCACATCGACCCCAACGAACCCATCCGTCTAAACAAGTTTCTGGCCAATGCCGGTGTGTGCTCGCGCCGTGAGGCCGACGAATTCATCCAGGCCGGCGTGGTGACCGTGAACGGCACTGCCGTGACCGAGCTCGGCACCAAGGTGATGCGTACCGACGAGGTGAAGTTCCACGATCAGCCCGTCACGCTGGAAAAGAAAGTCTATGTGCTGCTCAACAAGCCCAAGGACTATGTGACCACCAGCGATGATCCCCAGCAGCGCAAGACGGTGATGGACCTCGTGAAAGACGTGTGCCCTGAGCGTATCTATCCTGTGGGCCGCCTGGATCGCAACACCACTGGTGTGCTGTTGCTCACCAACGACGGTGACATGGCCTCGAAACTCACACATCCCAAGTTCCTCAAGAAAAAGGTGTACCACGTATATCTGGACAAGAATGTGTCTACGGAGGATCTGCAGAAGATAGCCGAGGGTATCGAACTGGAAGACGGAGAGGTACATGCCGATGCCATCGAGTATGCCGACGAGCGCGACAAGGCGCAGGTGGGCATTGAGATTCACAGTGGCAAGAACCGCATCGTGCGCCGTATATTCGAGGCTCTGGGCTATCGGGTGGTGAAGCTCGACCGTGTGCAATTTGCCGGTCTCACCAAGAAAAACCTGCGTCGTGGCGACTGGCGTTTCCTCTCGGAGAAAGAGGTGGAGATGCTTCGCAGCGGTATGTTTGAATAGTTATACCTTGGGAGTTAAGGAGTCTGGAGTTAAGGAGTTGAGATATGAGGCGCAGCGGTGGGCCGGCAACGTGCCCATGAGCCATCGGTCTTGACTTTTTGACTCCCTGACTTTTTGACACTCCTCAACCAGAATAGAATCTAATGAGTAGCAGAACAAAAGTCGTCGATGCGCTTCGCAGCACCGACTTTGGAAAAGAGATTACGGTGAAGGGCTGGGTGCGCTCTCACCGCAACAGTAAGGCCGTGGACTTCATTGCCTTGAACGACGGCTCCACCATCAAGAACATTCAAGTGGTCGTCGACCCCTCGACGATGGATGCCGAACAGCTGAAGAGCATCACCACCGGTGCCTGCATCCGTGTCACCGGCATGCTCGTGGAGAGCCAGGGCAAGGGTCAGGCCTGTGAGGTGCAGAGCCGCGAGATAGAGATCTACGGTCTTTGTCCGGGCGACTACCCTATGCAAAAGAAGGGGCAGAGCTTTGAATACATGCGTCAGTTCGCCCACATGCGGCTGCGCACCAACACGTTCGGGGCTGTGTTCCGCATCCGCCACAACATGGCCATTGCTGTGCACAAGTATTTCCACGACCATGGCTTCTATTATTTCCACACGCCACTCATCACGGCCAGCGATGCCGAGGGGGCGGGCGAGATGTTTCAGGTGACCACGCTCGACCTTGACCGTGTGGCTAAGAGCGGGGAGGTGGACTACGAGAAAGACTTCTTCGGCAAGAAGACCAGTCTTACCGTGAGCGGTCAGCTCGAGGGCGAGCTGGGTGCCACGGCCTTGGGCGCCATCTATACTTTCGGTCCCACGTTTCGTGCCGAGAACAGCAACACGCCGCGCCATCTGGCCGAATTCTGGATGATAGAGCCGGAGGTGGCTTTCATGGATCAGAAAGAACTGATGGATCTGGAGGAAGACTTCATCAAGTATTGCGTGCGCTGGGCACTCGACAACTGCCACGATGATTTGGAATTTCTGAATCAGATGATCGACAAGACGCTCATCCAGACGTTGGAGTCGGTAGTGAAAGAGGACTTCGTGAGGCTGACTTACACCGAGGGCATCCGCATTCTGGAGGAGACCGTGAAGCAGGGACGCAAGTTCGAGTTCCCCATCACGGGTTGGGGCATGGACTTGAGCAGCGAGCATGAACGGTTCCTGGTGGAGGAATACTTCAAGCGTCCGGTTATCATGACCGATTATCCAGCTTCCATCAAGGCATTCTACATGAAGAAGAATGCCGACGGCAAGACTATGCAGGGCACGGACGTGCTCTTCCCCCGCATCGGCGAAATCATCGGCGGTTCGGTACGTGAAGAGAGCTATGAGAAGCTGGTGGGTGAGATTGAGGCCCGCGGCATGGAAGAAAGTACCTACGGTTGGTATCTCGACACGCGTAAGTACGGTTCCTGTCCGCATGCCGGCTTCGGGCTGGGCTTCGAGCGGCTCATTCTGTTTGTCACCGGCATGCAGAATATCCGCGATGTCATTCCCTTTGCCCGCACGCCCAAAAACGCCGAGTTCTAAGCGGGCTTACACCTTATTGTATAAGAGCCTCCCCATGCTTTGCGTGGGGAGGCCCTTTGGTTTGGCGCAGGCTGCATGCGTCATGCTCCCGTGGGGCAGACGGTTGCAGAGGGGGGCTGTCGGTGTTATACCAGACGGATTCCGTCGTCGTCGATGGTGATGAGCCGACGTTTGTATAGGTCGCCGACGGCCCGTTTGTAAGTCTTCTTGCTCACTTGGAACATTTGTTTGATGTCCTCGGCATCGCTCTTGTCGCCCAACGGGCAGGCACCCCCGTTGTCCTTGAGCCATTGCAGTAGGGTCTGTGCGAAGTCGGCCGTCTGTTTGCGCCCAGTGGGCTGCAGGGCGATGTCGATTTTTCCGTCGGGCCTCACCTGCTGCACATAAGCCTTGATGCGGTCGCCAGTGTGAATGTACTGGAAAATCTGATCTTTGTAGACCAGTCCGGCATACTGGTTCTCCACGATGACCTTGAAGCCCAGGTCGGTCTTTTGCCACACTAGAGCTTCCACCTCCTGGCCGGGCCGCAGGTCTGCATGGTCGGCTGCGAGGTAATGTTCCACTTTGGCGCTGGCCATGATGCGATAGCTTTCTTCGTCGATATGCAGATGAACGATGTAGCTTTCTCCTATCTCCATTCGTTTCTTCTGCTCGCGGAAAGGGCAGAACACGTCTTTCATGACACCCCAGTCCAAAAAGGCTCCGTACTCGTTCACCCAGTTCACGCAGAGATATGCAAAGTCGCCCACCCGTGCCAGCGGTGTCTCCGTTGTGGCGATGGGGCGCTCGTCCTGGTCGAGATACACGAAGCAAGTGATGTCGTCGCCCACCTTTGCATCTTGTGGTACGTATTTCTGCGGCATAAGAATGTCGCCATCGCTCCCTCCATCGAGGAAAATACCAAACACTTCTTTTCCGCCGAAAGCATGTGGATTGGGGCGTTCGGCCACTTTGACCATCTTCAGCGTGTTGTAGTCACCTAACTTTATCATGGTTTAATCATTATGAGGGGTTCGTGGTTGTGGGTCCGGCATGCTATCTGTGGCTGTGGACATGTCGTAGGAACTGTCGGGATGGCTGTCGTTTTCCAGCTGGCCGTCGCGCATGTGAATGGTGCGGTCGGTGATGGAGGCCAGGCTTTCGTCGTGGGTGACGATGACAAACGTCTGCCCGAACTTGTCGCGCAAGTCAAAGAAAAGCTGGTGCAGCTCGGCCTTGTTGCGTGTGTCGAGGCTGCCTGAAGGTTCGTCGGCCAGTACTACGGCCGGATTGTTCACCAAGGCCCGAGCCACGGCTACGCGCTGTTTCTCGCCGCCCGACAGCTCGTTGGGTTTGTGTCGGGCCCGGTCGGCTAGTCCCATGAACTCCAGCAGCTCGTCGGCCCGCTTGCGTGACTCCTTGCGGCTCTTGCCTGCGATGAGGGCCGGCAGCATGATGTTTTCCTGGGCCGTGAACTCGGGCAGCAGCTGGTGGAACTGGAATACGAAACCCAGATGCCGGTTGCGGAAGTCAGACAGCTTGTCGGTCGACAGCCGCCCCACGTTTACACCATCCACCGTCACTTGCCCGCCGTCGGGCTTATCGAGGGTACCGATGATTTGCAGCAGGGTGGTTTTGCCGGCGCCTGAAGGGCCAACAATGGCCACTACCTCGCCCGCATTGATGTGCAAGTCGATGCCTTTGAGCACCTGTAACTTGCCAAACGACTTGGTTATGCCTTGAATGTCTATCATTTTTGTGATGCTTGTCAGTTCAGAAGTGCAGTATGGCTCAGAGATTCCTTTTCTGGTGCAGCCAGTTGCGTAGCAGCTCATAGGCTGATTGCTCCTCAGTGTGCTGTGGCTGGGCAAAGGTCATGGCAGACATGTCGTCGCCATACTGGTCGGGGAAGATAATCATGAGGTTCTTGCCCGAGAAATATTTGGTGAGTTCTTCGGGCAGCCGGTCTTGTGCCGCCTTGTACGACACGGTGCCCTTGCGGGCCGTCACCACCACGAAGAGATGGTCATCGGCTATCGAGGCGGCCAGTTTGGGCATCTCGTTCCAATGATCCATGGAGACATACGATGCCCGCAAGGCTGCGTGTCGGTTCTGGATATATTCGCGGATCATCTGCAGGGTGTCTGTGCGCCCGTGGAACAGGATGCGGCATTCCAGGTTGCCCGCCAGTCGAGCCAGCCGTTCCAACCACCGATAGAACCCCGACTCATACTGAGCCCTTGAGGGCACGGCCACCTGAATGCGGCGTAGCGTGGCCAGCGGATGGTTGAGTCGGGTCATGATGATCTGCCTATTCAGCCCGTTGAAAAGGCTTTGGTGGAACTGTCCCCAGAACTTGGGCGACACGTTGGAATGGGTGTGCATGCCAATAAGAATCTCTGAAGCGCGGAATTCCTTAAAGGCATGTTTGATGCCATTGGCAATGTTGGCTGCCACGCGCACCTGTGTCTGCATCTTCACGTCCGAGCCCGAGGCATACTGTGTGACCTGTTCCAGCAGACGGCGGCCCTGTTCCTGATGCTGTCGCATGTATTCGTCGTCGTAGACAACGTTGAGCGCCACCAGGCTGCGGTTCAGTTTCGGGTTGCGCATCATGATGCCCATGTTGACCAATCGGTTGGCATATTCCGGATATTTCACGGGGATGAGAATCTTCTCGTCATCTTCGGGGCTGACCTCAGGAGCAAAGTCTTTGTCGCGCAGCGTTATCTTTTGTGCTGCCCATTCCGTTACCATCGACGAGATGATACACGTGAAGAGAATCATGATGACTACGCCGTTGAGCATCCGTTCGTCCACCACGGGGCGGCCGTTAGGCAGTTTCAGCGACATGCCCACCATTACCATGGCAATGGCACCGGCTGCATGGGCCGACGTGAGACCGAACATCATGTGTCCAGAAGACGTAGGCATGCGGAAAAGCAGACACGAGGCATAAGCTGCGATGGCCTTGCTTAGGGTACCAAACACCACGATACAAGCCACCACCCAGATGATGCCGCCGCCTTGGAACAGCAGCCTGACGTTGATGAGCATGCCTACACCGATGAGGAAGTAGGGGATGAAGAGTGCATTGCCGATAAACTCAATACGGTTCATCAACGGCGATACGTGAGGAATGTAGCGGTTAAGGATGAGCCCAGCGAAGAAAGCTCCGAAGATGCCTTCCAGTCCTACCAACTCGGCCAAGGCTGCACTTATGAACAGTTCCGACATGACAAAGATGAACTGCATCACGGCATCGCTGTATCGGCGCAGGAACCAACGCGTGATGCGAGGCATGCCCCAGAGCAGCCCGCCACAGTAGCAACAGAACTTCAGGGTAAACCACAGCCAGAACCACAGTCCTGCCCCGCCTCGGTGGGCACCTACGATGGCTGCCAGCACAATGAGGGCCGCCAGTAGGCTGAGCATCGTGGAGCCCACGCTGAGGGTGACGCTTGGCTTTCGTTGCAGGCCATATCGACTCACGATGGGATATGAAACCAGTGTGTTTGAGGACATTAGACTGCCCAGCAGGAGGGCCGTGGCCGTGGAGTATTGCAGCAACGTCACCCCCATGGCATAGGTCATGATGAAAGGAACGGCAAAAGTCAGGACACCGAAAATCAGTGTGTGGTACTTGTTGCGCTTCAGCCCGTCCATGTCCATTTCCAATGAAGCGAGGAACATGATATAGTACAGGCCCACGCGTCCAAAGAGCTCGAATGAGGCGTCGCGGTCGAGAATGTCGAAGCCGTAGCGGCCCACTGCTACGCCGGCAATCACCATACCGATGATATGGGGAATGCGCAGCTTGCCCATGATGATGGGGGCCAGCAGGATAATCAGCAGCACCACGAAGAAGATGAGCGTGGGGTCGGTGATGGGAAAATAGGACGCTACGTTGGGCATTGGACTTATGATTTCCTGCAAAGTTAGCCATTTTTTCTCACAGACAGCACGGATAGCAGGGATTTATCCCGCTCACGAGGTCTGCAATCCGAACATTTTGCATTGCCGAGATGAGAAAAACTTACAGATCGTGTGCAGAGTTGGTTGAAAAATTGTAATTTTGCAGCCAAAGAAGAATATATCATTAGAAAGTAAAAAGATTATGAGAGTAGCAATCGTTGGTGCAAGCGGTGCCGTGGGACAGGAGCTCCTTCGCATTCTCGCTGAGCGCAACTTCCCTTTGGATGATTTGTTTTTGTTTGGTTCCGAGCGCAGCGCGGGCCGAAAGTATAGTTTCAAGGGCAAGGAGTATGAGGTAAAACTTTTACAGCATAACGATGACTTCAAGAACATCGATATGGTTTTTGCTTCGGCCGGCGCAGGTACCAGTAAGGAGTATTTGGAGACCATCACCAAGTATGGAGCTGTGATGATAGACAACTCCAGTGCTTTCCGCATGGATGAAGACGTGCCCTTGGTGGTGCCGGAGATTAATCCTGAGGATGCCCTTGTGCGTCCGCGCGGTGTCATAGCCAACCCCAACTGCACTACTATCATGATGGTGGTTGTGCTCAATCCCATTGAGAAGCTCTCCCATATCAGAAAAATACACGTCTCCAGCTACCAGAGTGCCAGTGGTGCCGGAGCCGTGGCCATGGCTGAGCTGCAGCAGCAATACAAGGAAATAGTGGAGCAAGGTGAGGTCAGAACCATCAGCAAGTTCCCCCACCAGCTGGCTTATAATGTGATTCCCCAGATAGACAAGATGACAGAGAACGACTATACCAAGGAGGAGATGAAGATGTTTTACGAGACGCGCAAGATTATGCACTCTGACGTGCGCACGTCGGCAACCTGCGTGCGTGTGAGTTCGTTGCGTTCCCATTCTGAGAGTGTGTGGTTCGAGACGGAGCAGCCGGTAAGCGTGGCACAGATTCGTGAAGCCCTCGTAGCCGCTCCTGGTGTCACGTTGGTGGACGATCCGCAAAACTATGTCTATCCCATGCCGCTGGAGAGTGCCGGCAAGGACGATGTGTACGTGGGCCGCGTGCGCAAAGATTTGGCCGACGACAACGGCAATACTCTGTGGCTCACGGGCGACCAGATACGCAAGGGTGCTGCCCTCAATGCCATCCAGATAGGCGAGTATCTTGTTCGGGTGGGCAATGTGAGGTAGTTTTTTGTCTTCCGTTAATATAATTTTAGGCCCGCTGCAACATGGTTTGCATACGGGCCTGAATGTTTTTCTGGCATTGCGTCGAAGTCTACCTCTTCGTGATGCCCGAAGTTTCTTTGTAAATGGAACGGTCCTCGGCTGGCCCATACCTTTGGCAGCATCTTCGTGTTTTTTCAGTTCTCATGAAAATATTTGGCCCATACGGGCATGCTCTCGCCTATTTTGCTTACTTTTGTGGAGAAAACAAATCAGAATCTAACGAAACCATGACGAAAGGATCAATCGCTTGCCGTCTGCTCTTTTTCACCCTCTGTGTATTCACATGGCCGCTTGCAGGAGTTTTTGCTCAAAGTCGTATAGACTTGAGTGGGCGCTGGCAATCGTCGCTGGGCGACGTGACGCTGCCCGGCTCACTGCTCACCAACGACAAGGGCGACCGCCCAAGTATGGACACCCGCTGGACGGGCAGCCTCTATGACTCCTCTTATTATTATAATCCCTATATGGCCCGCTACCGTTTGCAGGGGCAGATGAAGTTTCCTTTCTTTCTCACGCCCAACCGCCACTTTGTGGGCAATGTGACCTATACACGTCGTGTGGCTGTGCCCCGGAACTGGAAAGGCCAGCGGGTCACACTTATGCTGGAACGGCCTCATATCGAGACTACGCTCACTGTAAACGGTCGGAAAGTGGGACATCAGACGAGCCTGAGCGTACCGCATGTGTACGATGTGACAGCGTTTGTCCGTCCTGGGCATGACAATGAAATTGCAGTGCATGTGTACAATGGTATTGAGAACGTATGTGTGGGACAGGATTCTCACAGCGTGACCGACCAGACTCAGGGCAACTGGAACGGACTGGCCGGCCGGCTGGAGCTGCAGGCCCACGGCCGCGAACCCATTGGGGCAGTGCGTGTGTATCCCGACATTCATGCGCAGAAGGCTGTGGTGGTGGTACGTACAGTGGCAAGACAGCTTGGGTTCTTTCTTGACGGAAAGGCCGTGAAGGCCATGCGCCAAAACGATTCCACCTATATACTACCCATGCCCGGCGCACGCCTGTGGTCGGAATTCTCGCCCCAGCTCTACCGGCTCACCGTAACCTCGCGTGATGACCGCCGGGAAACTACTTTTGGTATGCGCGAGGTGAGCATCCGCGGCCGCCAGTTCTATATGAACGACGTGCCCTTTTGGATTCGTGGCACAGTGGAGAACTGTAACTTTCCACTTACGGGTTATCCTCCTACCGATGCGGTCTCGTGGGAGCATATCTTCCGCAAGTGTAAGGCTTATGGGCTCAATACCATGCGCTTCCACAGCTACTGTCCGCCCGAGGCAGCTTTCGAGGCGGCCGATCGGGTGGGCTTCTATCTGCAACCCGAGGGGCCCAGTTGGCCCAATCATGGCGTGAAGCTGGGTCGCGGTATGGCCATCGACACTTATCTCATGGATGAGACGCGCCGCATGGTGGAGGCCTATGGCAACCATCCCTCGTTCGTGATGATGGCGGCGGGCAACGAACCGGCCGGCGACTGGGTGAAGTGGTGCAACCAATGGGTGGACTACTGGAGGCAGACCGACGCACGCCGCGTGTACTGCGGAGCCTCAGTAGGGGGTGGCTGGGCCTGGGATGACAGGAGCCAGTATCACGTCAAGGGCGGTGCCCGCGGACTTGATTGGGATCGTCGTGCCCCGCAGTCCATAGACGATTATGCAGAAGACATTCGGATTCCGCGCAATTTCAAGCCCACGGCTGCGCATCCTGAGAATACTGAGCCCTACGTGAGCCATGAGCAAGGTCAGTGGTGTGCGTTTCCTGACCTTGAAGAACGTGCGCAGTACACGGGTGTGTATCGTGCAGGAAACTTTGACATCTTTGAGGATTTGCTGCGTCACAACGGTATGGGTGCACAGGCCCGCCGATTCCTGATGGCCAGTGGAAAGCTGCAGACACTGGCCTACAAGTACGAGATGGAGCGTAACTTGCGCACAGCCGACTATGCAGGGTTTTTGCTGTTAGGCCTGAACGACTATAGTGGACAGGGTACGGCGCTTGTAGGGCCGCTCAATGTCTTCTGGCGCGAGAAAGGCTACGTGGACAGTACAATGTGGAGGCAGTTCTGTTCACCTGTGGTGCCGCTGGCCCGTTTCCCCCGCTTTGTCTATACCGATGCCGACACGCTGCAGGTGTCTGTGTCCCTGTATAATGCTGCGGGACATGTGCTGCGCAACGCTCGCTGTGCCTACTACGTGCATGACAGCCGACACAAGGAATACACCCACGGCCTGATAGCACAGGGTGACATGCCTCTTGGCAAGACACCCGACTTGGGAAACATTACGTTTCCTCTCACCGGCTTTGCCCGTCCTATGAAGCTCACGCTGACGGTGACCGTGGACGAGCGGCCGCTTCACGACCCTACGCCGGCTGATCCTCCCATCAATACCCGTAACAGCTGGGACTTTTGGATCTATCCATCCGCTCCTGACGCATGTGATGCTAGGAATTCTTCCAATGTTTGCTGCGCAAAAAAGGCGGCTTTTCTACCAGGGAACCAAGGTGTATTCCAGAAAGAGGTAGCGTTGGGCGTAGAACCTTTCATTTCCGACACTCTATCGGCACAGGCCCTCCACGTGCTGCAAAGTGGAGGTACGGTGCTGCTTACGGCGGCAGGAAAGGTGCGGTATGGCAATGATGTGAAGCAGACTTACTTGCCTGTGTTTTGGAACACGAGCTGGTTCAAGATGCGCTCGCCCCACACTACGGGAGCTGTCATTGACACGAGACATCCCATCTTCCGCGAGTTCCCCACGGACGACTGGCCCAATCTGAATTGGTGGGAACTGCTTAATCGGGCTCAGGTGATGAACTTGGCTGAGTTCCCGCCCGACTATCAGCCTTGTATTCAGCCTATTGATACGTGGCACGTGAGTCGTAAGTTGGGTATGCTGGTCGAGGCCAATGTACTGAACGGCCGATTGCTCATGACCACGATGGATATTTCTACTGGCCTTGACCATCGTGTGGTGGCACGACAGATGCGTCGTGCCATCCTCGACTACATGCGATCGCCCGACTTTCATCCGACCATTACGCTTGCCCCCGAGGTCATCACCCACTTGTATGAGCGTGAAGCTCCGCCAGTAAACATGTTTACCAAGGATAGCCCCGACGAATTGAAGCCGAAGTTGGGGAGCTAAGAAAACGGAAGAAACAACAAGACGTGCACGTGCACAATAATTGATTTGAATCAAAAATCATGGCCTTTTAGCTGAATTTTGAAGCCGAAGCATTGTCTGTTTCCAGATTTCGACCTACCTTTGCACCGCGAAATCAGACAGGGCGATGCTCCTTGGAGCTCAAGCTTTAACGAAGATAAAAGAAAGATTGGAGAGAAATATAGGGAAGAAAGTTATTACAAAGTGTGTAGGTATTCTCAATAGGGTCTTTGATAGACGGTAAAAGATTGTCAGGAAAGGTATTAGACAAGGTAAAAAAGAGTATGACTCGACCAGTCGTGAGACTACGTCTAAAAGGATAACATTCAGGAAACACAAACAAAGGAAAGAAAAAGATGAGTTTGACAACAATGTGTATCTTGTGTGCAGCACTGGTTGCCACATGTATGACGGGCGATGGCACGGGAATGCTGAAAAGCTGACCAAGCCTCCCCCGATGAAAGGAGAGAAGCAAAGAAGTATATCAAGTGGTAGAGATAAGTAGGCGGCCGTCGACAGACGGCCGCCTTTATTGTGAGTTCGATTTTGTCAGTCGGTGAAATGTGCGTATCTTTACACACTCGAACGAAAGAAGATGTTAAGCAACAAGAAAAGTGAGGCCTTGCTGGCCAAGATACGCGAGAACCAGCCTCTTGTGGGTCGTGAGAAACTGAATCTCATTGTGGAGTTGAGTATTCCCTCGATGCTGGCTCAAATTACTTCGGTGATGATGTTCTTCATTGATGCCTCAATGGTGGGCCATCTAGGTGCCGCGGCTTCGGCCAGCATCGGACTTGTCGAGACCACCACGTGGCTCATGGGGTCTGTAATGAGTGCCGCCTCCATCGGTTTCTCGGTGCAGGTGGCCCATTTTATTGGTG
This sequence comes from Hallella seregens ATCC 51272, assembly GCF_000518545.1. Lineage (GTDB taxonomy): Bacteria > Bacteroidota > Bacteroidia > Bacteroidales > Bacteroidaceae > Prevotella > Prevotella seregens. Next base: position 57,004 of record NZ_JADU01000017.1, on the reverse strand, counting down.
CCAATGACTTTTCCAAGGCACGCCAAGTGTTCCGTCATGCGCTAGTATGTGGTTTGGTGTTTGCACTGTTTATTGGTCTGATGGGTGTGGGGGTTCACCGTCCGTTGCCCTATTGGCTGGGTGGCGGTGACGACATAGCTGCCGATGCCTCGACTTATTTTCTCATCTTTTCGTTCACACTGCCTGTGGTACTGCTTTATCATCTCATGGCAGCCATGCTCAAGAGTTCGGGCGACATGCGTGTGCTCAGTGTGTTGAGCATTATGATGTGCGGCCTCGACGTGGCGTTCAATTACCTTTTTATTTATATTATCCATCTGGGGGTGATGGGTGCTGCCCTGGGTACATTGTGTGCCTATGTAGTGACGGTGATGCCGATGGCCTATGTGGCTTTGTGGCGCAATAAGATTTTGGCCCTGCATCTCGACTCTGATCCTTTCCGGTGGGTGTGGGATTATGTGCGCAATGCACTTAAAATAAGTCTTCCTATTGCTGTGCAGTCGGTTTTGATGAGTGGGGCGCAGGTGGTGAGTACGCTCATTGTGGCTCCACTGGGCAATTTTGCCATCGCAGCCAACTCGTTTGCCATCACGGCAGAGAGCCTTTGCTACATGCCCGGCTACGGCATTGGCGACGCAGCCTCGACACTGGTCGGGCAGACTCATGGCGCTGGACGTATGGACTTGTGCCGCAGTTTTGCCCATGAGACCATTGGGCTGGGCATGGCCGTCATGGCACTGATGGGTGTGGTGATGTATGTATTTGCTCCTGAGATGATAGGTTTTCTTTCACCTGTAGCCGAGATTCGCGAACTGGGAGTCAGTGTGTTGCGTATCGAGGCTTTTGCTGAACCGTTCTTTGCGGCCAGCATCGTAAGCTACAGTGTGTGTGTGGGAGCCGGCGACACATTGAAGCCCGCCATCATGAACCTTGTGTCCATGTGGTGTGTGCGGCTCACGCTGGCTTGGTGGCTGGCTCAGCACTATGGCTTGCGCGGTGTGTGGTTTGCCATGGCTACCGAGCTCATCTTCCGCGGTTGCATCTTCTTGATACGCATTTGGCGCGGCAGTTGGATGAAGTCGATGAAGCCCACGGTAACGGGGTAAGCCTTCTTGGCCTTTATAGTTTATCATTAAGAAGAGTGAAACTGACTATGTCTACCCTTTCGGTCCTGTGCTCTTGAGAAAATCCGAGTGGACGGTTGTGCGTAGCTCACCCACATGCGTGAGAATTGCCATGCAACTCTTTGTCCGCGATTTGGATTTTCTCAGGCTTTAGGCCTAACCGATGTAAGCATAACGCTTCTTTCTTTTCGACAATGTCTTGACCCGGATATTGCTGCCGGGATTTTATTTCAACAAGAAATGCAAGGTCTTGCTCTTTGTCAGTTCTTGATGGCTAATCCGGTACCGTGACAGAGGCTTGCCTCCTAAGGACATTTGGGCAATGAGGTGCGCATCGGGTGTCGGCCGCTGAGCCGTGATTACGATGTCTCCATCGGGGTAATAACGCTTGTCGAGGTGCAACGTCACCTTGTCGAATGTCGGGGCCGTGACGGAATACCAAGGACTTCCGGGGCAGTCAGGATAGATGCCCATCATGGAGAATAGTGCCCAGGCCGACATGGTACCACAGTCGTCGTTCCCAGGAATACCGTAGGGGGTTGCCTTGTAATATTTATGTAGCAATCGGTAGACCTGTTCCTGCGTGCGCCATTCCTCTCCCTTAAAATAGTTGAACAGATAGGGGTAGGCGATGTCGGGTTCATTGGCAGGGTCGTACAGTCCTTTGTCAAAGACTATCTGCAGCTTGTCGACAAACGCACGCTTACCGCCCATAAGGCGGGCCAACCCCATGATGTCGTGTGGAACGCAGAACGTATAGTTCCAGGCTGATCCCTCATGGAAGCCTGGGGCATTGCTAAAGTCGGCCCCGTCTTCGGGGTTGAAAGGCGAGAGCCAGCTGCCGTCGGTATGGCGGGGGCGGAGTGTGCCGTAGTCTTTGGAGTAATAGTGCTTGTAGCCGAGGCTACGCTGGCGAAACAGTTTGGCATCCTGTTTCTTGCCCAAGGCTTCGGCCAAATTGGCCAAGGCATGGTCGGCCACGTAGTATTCCAGGGCGTGGGACACGCTGTTGTCGCCCGAGTTGTCCTGTACATACGTGCCCATGGGCACATATCCTTTTTGAATGTATTCGTCAATGTCGGGCCGCATCAGGTTGCTGTCGCCTGGTATTGTGGCACTCTTATGAAAAGCCGCGTAGGCCGTTTCTATGTCAAAGTCGCGCAACCCTTTTAGGTAAGTGTCAGCAATGACGGGAATGGCAGGGTCACCCTCCATCGTCCATGTCTCTCGCCCGAAGAGTTCCCATTTGGGCATCCAGCCCCACTCTTTGTACATGTCGATCATGGAGCGTACCATGTCGGTCTGCCGCTCGGGATAAAGCAGTGTTTCCAGCTGGTGCAGGTTGCGGTAAGTGTCCCATAGGGAGAACACCGTGTAGCGGTTGCCTTGGGTCGTTCCGTTGTCGGCTGATTGCATCTTGGGGTATTCTCCATTGACGTCCTGCAAGATACCCGGATGTATCTGCGTGTGGTACAGGGCCGTATAGAATATCTTTCGCTGCGCCTCTGTGCCTCCCTCGACACTCACTACGCCCAGCGTCTTCTCCCATGCGCGGCGTGCTTCCTGCCTCACTTTCTCGAAGTCACACCCCTGTTGTTCGTGTGCCAGATTCCTCCGTGCATTGTCCACCGACACGAAGCTCACGGCCACTTGTACTTCTATTTGCTCCGCCTCGTCCACGTTGTAGGTGAAATAGTAGCCCACCTCATTGCCCGCCAGTTCGCGGCCATAGTTCTTGTATAGCTTGTACTTGCCGTTGTCGGCGTCCCATTGTCCTTCCACGCCCGTCATCAAGGGCTGTTTCTTCCAGAAGCCAGCCTCACGCGGCACTTTGCTTACACGCATGACGAAGTAGAGGGGAAAGACGGCTTGGGCATTGTAACAGAATGTGCCGCACAGGCGAGACCCCTCGATTTCGGTGGGCGATGCTCGTCTGATGTATCCTCCTGTCTCGTTGGTCAGTCCGTCGCCAATATTCATCAGCAGATGGGCCTCGCCTTTCTTGAATGTGAACCGCTCTATGCTGGTGCGGTCGGTGGCGGTCACCTCGCAGCGGATGTTGTGTTTGGTCAGGTAGTTGGCATAATACCCGGGGGTGGCCAGTTCGTCCTGATATGCAGAACCATAGTTGCGGTGATCCACGCTGAGCGGCCCGCTCGTGGGCATCACCAGCAGTGTACCCATTTCCGGACAGCCCACGCCACTCAAGGTGACGTGGGCAAAGCCGGTGAAATATCGGTTGGTAAACTCATAAGGCGCCGACCACCACCGTCCGTCCTTGTCGTAGCGGTTCAAGTCAGACCCCATTACGTTGAACGGCACAACCGACATCATGGCATGGGGCCGCACCGCACCGGGATGGCACACGCTGAAGTTGGTGGTGCCGATGAACGGGTCGACGTAATCCACGGGGCTCTTGGAATCGGCTGCGGCCGACAGTCCGCCTAACAGGCAGAGGACAAACAGTAATAGTCTCTTGTGCATACGCTCTTCGTTTTTAGACGATGCTGTTTGCTCTAGTCCATTCCACAATCTCGGGAATGTAGCCGAAAGCCATGCCCGTCACGGTGTCGGCACAGCCGTAATAGACAGCCACGCGACCTGTGGCGGGGTCGTGCAACTCGGCGCAGGGGAAGCACACGTTGGGCACGTCTCCCGTGAGCTCATACGTCTCCTGCGGCGAGATGAGATAGGGGCCCGAGCGATAGATGACTTTCCATGGCCTTTCCAGATCGAGCAGGGCAGACCCGAAGCTGTAGACATAGCCGTTGCACGAGTGCAATACGCCATGGTAGAACAGCAACCAGCCCTCGCTCGTCTCGATGGGTACGGGGCCTGCCCCAATCTTCATGCACTGCCATGCGCTCTTCTCAAATGCTGCTGGAGCCATGACATGGCGGTGCCGCCCCCAGAACTCTAGGTCGGGCGACTCGCTGTAGAAGATGTCGCCAAAGGCTGTGTGCCCCGTGTCAGACGGGCGGGAGAGCATGGCAAAGCGGCCGTTTATCCGGCGGGGGAACAGCACGCCGTTGCGGTTGTATGGTAGAAAGGCGTTTTCTAATTGATGGAACGTTACGAAGTCCTGTGTCCAAGCCACGCCGATGGTCGGGCCGTGGTAGCCGTTGCACCAAGTGACATAGTAGCGGTCGTCAATTCGGCAGACACGCGGGTCATAGCCATACACCCATTGCCCCACCTCGTCGTCGTCACACAGAAAGCGTAGCGGGGTCTCGTTGATGTGCCAGTCTATGCCATTTGTGGAGAAGCCCGCGTGCAAAGCCATGCGACGGTTGGTGTCGTCACAGCGGAATACGCCTGCATAGCCGTCGCCGAAAGGCACCACGGCACTATTGAAGATACTGTTGCTTGTAGGCAGCAGGTCGCGGGGAATGATGGGGTTGCGATGGCTGCGCCACATCACGTGCTTGTCGTTTTCTGCTCGGTCTTCCCACGGCATGCCGGGTAGCGCTGGACCTTGGATTTTCAATGTGTTCATGTCTGTTGTCGGTTTCTGTTTGTATCAGGATAAGTGAAAGGTACGAAATAAGTGATGAGTAGGGCGGGGATGGTGCACAGCAGCACGAACAGGAAGAACTGCCGGTAGCCGAGCCAGTCGCTCACCGCACCGCTGAGCATGCCTGGCAGCATCACTCCCAAGTTCATAATGCCGGAGGCAAAGGCATAGTGCGACATTTGGTGCTTGCCGGGGGCTATCTGTTGCATCATGAAAAGCGTGAGCCCAACGAAGCCGAATCCGTAGCCGAAATACTCCATTGTGATGGCACCGCCAATGAGCCACAGACTAGTGGGCTGATAAAGGGCCAGCAGGGTATAGGCGACAAAGGGCAGGTTGAAGATCAGGGCCAGCGAGAACAGGCTACGCTGCAGTCCCCGGTGGGCGATGTAGTAACCGGCCAGAATGCTCCCCACGACGAAAGCGGCTGCACCAAACGTGCCATAGCACAGGCCAATCTGTTGTTCGGTCAGCCCAAGTCCCTGTCCGTCTCGTGGAGCCTTGAGGAACAAGGGCACTATCTTCATCACAAATCCCTCGCAAAAGCGGTAGAGGATGATGAAGCAGACATAATAGACAATGTGCCGCTTGCCGAAGAAGTCACGGAACACAGCCCATAGCTCCCGAAGGCTGTCGCCCAGCGGCAGGGTCTTCTCTGTCCGCTCGTCCTTGGAGGGAAGCACAAAGAAGTGGTAGATGCCGATGGCGCACATGATGCCGGCTATGATGAGCATGACGGCCGTCCATGCTTGGGTCACGCCGAACAGGTCGATGAACATGCCGGCCAGATAGACCAATCCACCCGTTGCCACGATTTTGGCAATATTGTAGAATGCTCCCTGCCAGCCTATCCATCGTGCCTGCTCCTCGTTGGACAGTACGCTCATGTAGGTTCCGTCGGCGGCAATGTCGTGCGTGGCGCCACTGAGGGCAATCACCGCCAGCATGGCGATGGTGATGGCAAAGTACTGCGGTAGGTGTAGGGCAAGGCCAACAAGGGCAAACAGCACGCCACTGAGCATTTGGGTGAGCACAACAAAGAACTTCTTGGTCTTGTACAGTTCCAGGAAAGGACTCCACAGAGGCTTCAAAGTCCAAGGCAGCATGATGAGTGATGTCCAGAAAGCGATTTGCGTATCGCTCACGCCCAGCCCCTTGTACATCAGCGTGCACACCATGTTGAGCACCACAAAGGGCATGCCCATCGCAAAGTAGAGTGTCGGTACCCATGCGGCAGGACTGATGGCGATACCGTTGTTCAGTCTTTTTTTCATTTGTTCAAGGACGGTTTTTGACAGAGGTTCCAAACTTGGAGGGCTTGCCGCCCATGGTGAACTCTAAGGTCCCACCATGGCAAATATCCTTGTAGTCGATGTACGACTTGGGGTATGGCTTCCCGTTCAGTCTTACTTGTTGGATGTACATGTTCCGTTCATTGTTGTTGTGTGAGATGATGCGGAAAGTCTTGCCTCTGCCTACTTGCAGCTCCGCCTCATCGACGAGAGGCGAACCGAACACGAAAACGCCGTCGGCAGGGTCTACTTGATAGAGGCCCAAGGCGGAGAGAATATACCAGGCCGACATCTGCCCCACGTCCTCATTGCCACTCAATCCGTCGGCATCGTCATGGTACATGGTGGCCAGCGTCTGTCTCAGCAGCCTTGCCGCTTTCCAAGGCTGTCCCACGTAGTTGTACATGTAGATGATGTGGTGGCTGGGCTCATTGCCGTGGGCATATTGTCCTATCAGCCCGGAAATGTCGGGAGAAGCGTCCTCGCCAAGGGTTCCCTGTGCCAGAAACAGCGAGTCGAGCTTCTGCGTGAAAGCCTTCTCGTTCTTGAACAGCCCCACCAGTCCGTGCACGTCGTGTGGCACCAGCCACGTGTATTGCCAGGCGTTGCCCTCGGTGTAGTCGTCTTGGCGGTGTACCGCATGGAAAGGATTGAACGGTGTGCGGAACCGTCCCTCAGAGTCGCGTCCTTTCATGAATCCGTCACGCGGGTCGAACAGTTTCTTGTACGACTGCGAGCGATCCAGAAAATACTTGTAGTCCTCCTCGTGTCCCAACAGCCGTGCCACCTTGGCGATGCCGGCATCGGCAATGGCGTATTCCAGCGTCTTGGCCACGGTCTCGCGCTCTTCGTCCTTGTCGAACGGCACGTAGCCATATTGTTTCAGGGCACCCAGTCCGCGCTCGTCTTTCAGGGCAGAGACTTTCATGGCCTGAAAGGCAACCTCCTTGTCACTGACGAATCCTTTCAGCACCAAGTCGGCCAGGACAATGATACCCGGATTGCCAATCATGCAGTCGGTCTCGTTGCCCACAAGATGCCACACGGGCAGCTTGCCCTGCTCGCGGTAGATGTGCAGGAATGTCTCCCCCATGTCGTTCATCATGCCGGGGTGGATGAGCGTCATCAGGGGCATGGCGGCACGATAGGTGTCCCATAGCGAGAACGTGGTGTAGTTGGTGAAGTTTCCTTGGTGTACCTTTCCGTCTGCACCGCGGTAGTCACCGTTGACGTCGCTGAATACGGAGGGGGCGACCATCGTGTGGTAGAGGGCCGTGTAGAAAGTGCGGCGCAGGGCATCGTTGCGGGTCTTGATGCTGATTTTGCCCAGCTCTTGGTTCCAAAGGCGTGTTGCCTCGCGGGCCACGGCCCCAAAGTTCCACTCGGGAATCTCGTGCTCAAGGTTCTTCTTGGCATTGGCAGTTCCTACGGCTGAGAGTCCCAGCTTGACCAAGAGCGGCTTCCCGTCATCCTCCACCTGGATGGTATAGATGTTGTCGTTGCATGACAGCAGTTTCACAGCTGAGGAAAAGACCGCCGTGAAGTACACCTGCTGGTTCTTGGCCCACCCGGTGGACAGGCGGCAGCCCTCAATGGTCCTGCCGTCAACCTGCCGTAAGGAGCTTGACGACAGTGCATCCCATCCTATTCCATGACGCAGGTCAATCTTCATCAGGCGTTTCGCCCCCGGAGCATAGGTGTAGCGATGGAAGCCAGCGCGTGCCGTGGCCGTGAGTTCTACTTTCACTTCGGGCTTCTGCAACCGTATGGCGTAATAGCCGGGACGCACCGTTTCGTCGTCGTGGCTGAACGCCGTGGAGTCCTGTTCCTCGTCGGCCACGGGCAAAAACGTCACGTCTCCCAGGTCGCCGATGCCCGTGCCGCTGAGGTGCAAGTGCGAGAAGCCCCGCAGCATGCGCCCGCTGTAGTGATAGCCCGAGCACCAGTCCCACCCGCTGTGGGTCTGTGTGGGGCCGAGTTGAACGAATCCGAAAGGCACGTTGGCACCGAGGAACACGTGTCCGTGTCCCCCCGTGCCAATCCATGGGTTCACATATCGTGCCGGTCCGTCTGTCTGCTCCCCCGCACTGGCGGGCAGGGCCGCCAGGCAGAGGGTAGCGATGACAAGTAATAGCAATCTTGGTCTTTTCATATTAGGCCGTTTGTCAGGGTCTTTAGGATTTGTATTCCACGAAAGCCTCCATGGCTTCGTAGGATGCCAGTCCCAGCTTGTCGTAGAGGTCGGCCGTGCCGCGGTTGCGGTCTTCGGCGCGTTGCCAGAACAGGCGCTCGTCGTTGCCGAGGAACGGTGCGCTTTCCATCTGTGACTGGTGCTTGAGAATGGCATTCCGTTTGGTGCGCAGTTCTTCAGGGCTCATGGGCACGCACATCTCGATGTTCTCAATGTCCCATTCGGCCCATGCCCCCCGATACATCCACACGCGGCAGTCGTCCAGCCACTTGGCGCCGGCCTGTCGTTCCAGGTCGATGGCGGCGAGCACGGCGTCCGTGCACTTGCGGTGCGTGCCGTGCGGGTCGGCCAAGTCGGCGGCCACATAGATCTGGTGGGGCTGGGTCTTCTGTAGCAGTTCTCTTACAATCTGCACATCCTGCTCCGTCATCGGCAACTTCTCGATGGCCCCACTCTCATAGAAAGGAAGGTCGAGGAAGTACACATGCTCCAAGGGTATCTTGTTGAACGTGCAGGCCGTCCGAGCCTCGCCCCTGCGGATAAGTCCTTTGAGGGTCAGCACGTCGCGGCTGTCGAGGTCGCCCGCTTTCTTGGCCTTAAAAAAAGCCTTGATTTCCTGATACTTATCAGAAATGGTCGTGTCTTTTGACTGGTTGAACAGCTGGTTGAAACCGTTGATGAAGTGCATGAATCGGGTTACCTCCTCGTCGTTCACGGCAATGTTGCCGCTGGTCTCGTAGGCCACGTGCACCTCGTGCCCTTGGCTCACCAGCCGCTGGATGGTGCCGCCCATGGAGATGACATCGTCGTCGGGGTGGGGCGAGAATACCAGCGCGCGCTTCGGATAAGGGGTGGCTCGCTCGGGCCGGTGGGTGTCGTCGGCATCGGGCTTGCCGCCGGGCCAGCCTGTGATGGTGTGTTGCAAGTCGTTGAATATCTTGATGTTCGCATTGTAGGCCGACCCGTAGAGGGCGAGCAGTTCGCTCAGACCATGCTCGTTGTAGTCTTTGTTGGTCAACTTCAGAATGGGCTTCTGCGTGATGCCGCAGAGCCACACCAAGGCAGAGCGTGTCAGCTTGTCGGTCCATTCGCATGAGGTGACGAGCCAAGGCCGCTTGATGCGTGTCAGTTCGGCGGCTGCCGAGAGGTCGATCACCACATGGGTGTCGGGATGAGTCTGCATGAATGTGGCGGGCACGGCGTTGGTGATTTGGCCTTCCACCGTTTCCTTGATGATGCCTGCCTTCTCTTCTCCCCATGCCGTGATGAATATCTTCTTGGCTTTCAGGATGGTAGCCATGCCCATGGTGATGCTGCACGGTGGCACGGCCTCGCTCGTGGCGAAGCTGTTTGACATCTCCTCGCGCGACAAAGCGTCAATCAGAATGAGGCGCGAGTTCGACGCCATGCTCGAGCCCGGCTCGTTCACGGCGATGTTGCCTGTACGGCCAATGCCGAAGAGGGCTGCGTCAAGACCGCCGAAAGTCTGTATGCGTTGTTCGTAAAGACGGCAATATTCCTGGATGTCGTCTTGGTTGACCGTGCCGTTGGGCGAGAACACATTCTGTGGTTCGATGTCAATATGATCGAGGAAGAGTTTTTTGAGTTGCAGCAAACTCTGGCAAGTGCTCTTCGGCGTCAGCGGAAAATACTCATAGCCGTTGAACACGACGAGGTTTTTGAAGCTCAGCCCGTTCGCCTCATGACGGCGTATGAGCTCCTGATACACAGGCGTCAGCGAGGTACCAGTGCCAAGGGCCATGACATAGAACTCGCCCTTTTGTCGTTTGGCTGCCATGCCTGACTCGATGGCGTCGGCGATATGGGCGGCACCCTCCTCGGTGGAGGCGAAGATGTTTGTTGGTATTTTCTCCATCCGGGTCAGTTCCGAACGGTCTACTGCCGTAGCGGGCTGGTAGAGTTTCTGGGGTACTTTGTTTAACGCGATCTGTGAGGTCAGATTTAAATTTACCATAGTTTTTAGATGATTATTGGGGTGTTAAAATGTGAAATCAAGCATTTCGCTCGATGTCCTTGAAGTATCTGTAGGTTGCCACTTTCAGTTCGTCGGTGGCTGCTTCGTCGCTCACGATGATGCTGTGGGGGTGCATCTGCAGCGCGCTGATGGTCCACGCTTGGGTGACGGGCCCCTCGACGGCGGCCTGCAACGCACGCGCCTTGCCATGACCGTTGACCAGAACGAGCACCTCATCGGCCGCCATCACGGTGCCCACGCCCACGGTGAGCGCCCGTTCGGGCACCTGAGTCGGGTCGTTGTCGAAGAAGCGGGAGTTGGCAATGCGGGTATCCTCGGTGAGCGACTTGATGCGGGTGAGCGAGGTGAGCGAGGAGAAAGGCTCGTTGAAAGCGATGTGCCCGTCGGGCCCGATGCCTCCTACAAAGAGGCGGATGCCTCCGGCTGCACGAATCATTTCCTCGTAATGCCGGCATTCTTCCTCTATGTCCTCGGCATTGCCGTTCAAAATGTGGATGTTTTTCTCGGGACAGTCTATGTGTGCGAAGAGGTTTTCGCGCATAAACGTATGATAACTCTGGGGATGGTTTTCGGGCAGCCCTACGTACTCGTCCATATTGAAAGTCTCCACAAATCTGAACGACACGCGTTTTTCTTTCACGGCTTTCACGATATGAGCATACATGCCTTTGGGCGACGAGCCCGTTGGGAGGCCCAGAACGAAATGCCGTTCAGCTGTGGGCTGAAAGTCATTGATGCTTTTTACAACATAGTCTGCCGCCCATTTCGAGAGGTCTTCATAGTCTTTTCTAATAATTAGTCGCATATTGGTTTTTATGTTAAAGATGAAAGTGGTGTAGCCTGACTTCAAGGCCGGTCATACGGATAACGGCCTTGGGGATGCAAAAGGGTGGGCATATCTTGCAATCCCGCAGGTTCCGCTCCATACCGCAGCCCTCCAAGGCGGTTTCTGCCGGTCGTCCTCCCTGTGGAGGGGGCACCGGGGAGGTGGCGGTGCTTGCCGCAGCTTTCCGGGTCAGCACGATTTTGTTGCCCGTCCGATGGTATGTTTCTTGTCATGCCACATGGCTCCTGTCGGTGCATGCACCTCTCTCACCTCCATGGTGTGGGTGTTCTTGTCGACGATGATTTTCTGATTGGGGCGAATGGTCACCTTGTTTCTGCCGGCTTTCTCGGCTACTTCCAGCCGCCCCTCCAGCAAGGTCACCTCTTCGGTGTTCCCCTTGCACTGGGTCTTGAAGTCGAACACAGTGCCCAGCACCTTGGCAGAGACGTTTCCACTCGACACGATGAATGGCTTGGCCGGATTTCTCACCACTCGGAACAAGGCCTCGCCTGCTAGTTTTACCTCGCGCGTGTCGCCCTCGAAGTCTTTCGGATAGCTGATGGTGGCATTCTTGTTGAGCCATACCCGGCTTCCGTCGGGCAGCGTCAGTTCTTTCTTGTTTTGGGCCGTGATGCAGACCATGTCGTCCGCGCCCATGTGCAGCCCCGCCCAAAGGGCGATGGAACCACTCGCCACTATCACCAGTCCTACGGCCGTATGGCGCAAGAAGACCAGCCGGCGTATCCTTACCCGGTACCGGTCTTCATGTTGCATGATTCTGTCCATGACGTCGGCCTCCGCCTGTGCCATCTCCATGGCAGAGGGACGATAATCACCCCTCCCCTCATGATACATTCGCTCTGCCTGGAACAACATCTCTTCGTTGGCTTCCGACTGGTTCAGCCAATCGAGAAGGAGTGATGTATTCTTAGGTGAGCTTTTACCCAAAATATAATCTTTTATGATCTTAAAATTGGCTATTGACATTGTTTACCTTGTTGCAATTTCTGTCGAAATCGTGATGATTCTTACAAAAATCATACTAATAACAAACGGAAATGAAAAACAACGTACTCCTTTCTTATATATTATTCACGTGCAAGAAATCCCAGGCGCCCCCGCAGGTAGCGCAAAGCCTTGAAAATGTGCGTATCTACCGTGCGAACAGATATTTTCATTACACCACTGATTTCCTTGTTCTTCATGCCATGCAGATAGCTCAGCGTGAAAGCCATGCGACATTTTTCGGGCAGTTCGTCAATGGCAGTGTCTATCTGCCGTCCTAATTCCCGGCTCTCAATGTGGCGCATCACGTCGCTCTGATCGGGCTGGTAGTATTTCATTCTTCGGTTCTCAATCTGTTTTTTCTGCTCTGAATATCCCTGCACGATATGCCGGTGCCTCACCATATTGAGCGTGCGCGTGTAAACGGTCTTGTACAGGAAAGCTTTGATATGGTCGTCGTCGTTCAGGGTGTCCCGCCGTTTCCATAGTTCAACGAACGCCTCCTGCACAATGTCTTTCACCTCCTCGTCGGCAAAAAGGGTCAGGGCATAGTTGAGCAGGGCGGAATACTGATTCCGGAATATTTGTCTGAAATGGTCTTCGGTTATAGTTTCCATATCTACAATGAGTAATTTCTGTCTGGCCGAAAGGGTAGGGCACTGTCGGCATTGCCAGTCCTGTTTTGTGGTAGGTAGGGAGGTGGCGTCGGTTTTTCGGTTCTATTCCGTTGCGTATTAAACAAGGAACGATGGTGATATTGTTATGCAAAGGTAGTGTTTTATTCTGAACGGCATGCCTTTTTAGGAAAATATTTGCATTGGCGACACGGCTTTTCTCCTTGCCGGCCGGGACGCATGAACCGTCTGTTGGATGGCAGTGGCTCGCGCGTACCTATTTATAATTGGAGGCCTTGGGGCCACGACTGTCTTGATGACGTGTTCCCCCTGTATTCGGAACTGGTGTATTGTCGATGCTGAAATAACTGGTGTACGTCTGCCTTTCGGGTAGTGGTTCGGACTTTCGCGCCTTTTCGCCCGATGGCAAACGTCTAAACGCCAGGCGAATAACCTGTTCACGCCATACGTCAAAGGGTTATTCATTGGATGAAGACGGGTAAAAAGATGGCGCGTTGAGCCGTGGGCGGCAGATGAAAGGTGTGTGGCGGGGAAACGCCGTCGTGGGGTTTATCAACGGCATACGCCTCAACGAGGTAAAGAAGAACCTTGATTTCCAGCCCGGCATTGCCATCAGCGTACTGGCTGGACATATGGAATTCAACTCACCGAAGTATTTTTCACACCTGTTCAAGAAAAAATCGGTATGCTGCCCAGCAAATGTGCTGCGGATCACCTGGAAGAAACTGCAATTTATTGAACCGGCTTCATCCCTTTCTTTAGTTGTTCGCGCAAACATTGAAAAAAGGCCAGAATTTTGATCTCTACAGCCGAAAAATTTTAAATATTCGTGTTTATTACAAAAATTTTTGCCTATCTTTGCAAGAGTTAGCAGCAATCTTTTCAAAACATTGTTAATTTAAACCTAAAAAATGAGAAAATTTTATCTATTGGGATCGGCACTGCTTGCTTGTGCCGTAGGATGGGCACAGAGGACTCCTCTACATCCTCTTGACATCCAAACTTCGGATTTTGACCAACTTGTGAGTAACTTTAATGCATGGAAAACAGGGAAAACTTTTGGTGGTGTATCAAAAATTGACGAGCAGTTCTTTATCTCTCGTCAGCGCCCGCTTGAGCGCATAGCCGGCTCCCTTGACTACAAGGCTGACGGCGAGGGCGACGAGAATCGCAACCTGTGTTTGTGGGTTCCCCTTGACGACCCTACTGTTACTTGGAAAGCACTCCCACGTTACTGTTTTGAGGGTGATAATTTCAGCAACTGGTCGTATGTCACCATTCACGGCAACTGGACAGCGCCATGGCTCCGCGTGACCGCCGGTCTCGCCGATGTGGCGCACAAAAATGGAGTGAAAGTGGGATGCGTGATGTCCGTACCATGGGCCCAGTTTGTAGAAGTGGGTTCGGGGGCAAACACCTATAGTGCTGTTTTCTCTATGCTTTGCGAGAAAGACAACGACGGAAATTTCAAGAATACAGAGAAGTTTGTCAAGTTCCTCAAATACTACGGCATCGACGGTGTGGGGGTCAACTCCGAATTTAGTTCCGATGCCAACTCGATGGAAAATATCCGAAATTTCTTCGCAGAATGCCATACCAAAGCCAAGGAGATTGGCTGGAACTTCCAGCTGCACTGGTATGACGGTACCAACGACTATGGTTCAATTCAATTCGACCAAGGTCTCAACAGTAACAATGCGTTGATGTTCGGAAGTAGCAAAAAGGTTGTAACTGACATGATGTTTGCCAATTACAATTGGAACAAAAGTGTACTGACGCGGTCTGAACAGAAAGCAGAGGAACTTGGCCGCTCAAGCTACGACTATTATGCTGGTTTCGATATTCAAGGGCGCGCACTGCGCAACCTCAGGTGGAACGATTTGCTCGCATCGAAGATTTCCATCGGATTCTGGGGTGCCCACAAACAGAGTCTCATACACCAGAGTGCCACTGACAACGGTACCTCGGACGTGGCCATACAGAAGACCTACCTTGACAAGCAGGAACTTATTTTCTCAGGTGGAAACCGCAATCCTGCCAATACGCCGAGCATCAATATGATGTGTGACCTGAGCAATGCCAGCCTACAAAACTTTCATGGTCTGTCGCGCTTCCTCTCTGCTAAGTCGACTATACAAGCTGTGCCTTTCGTTTCACGCTTCAATCTTGGTAACGGCTTGGTGTTCCGTAATGACGGACAAGTGGCATTCAACCATAAATGGCACAACATCGCCACTCAGGACATCATGCCCACATGGCGTTGGTGGATCGTTGACGGCAGTGAGAGTGCTAAGAATGGAGGCCTTGTCAATGCCGACCTCACATGGAACGACTCTTGGTTCGGCGGCTCATGTCTGCAACTCAGCGGACAGACGGCTCTTTCCCGCGTAAAACTCTTCAAGACTGCGCTCACTACACAGCCCACATATAATATATCCGTTACCTACAAGGTGCCTTCCGACACCAAGACGCATGCAAAGCTTTTTGTAGCTCTAAAGGATAAGCTCACCGATTACAAGGAGATAGATATACCTGAGGCTAAGACCTACGGTCAATGGCAGACTTTCACCACAACTCTCGGCGAGCTCGGGCTCTCTGCAGACGATGTCATTTCTATGATTGGCATCACTGTAGCCGATGCACCGGCAGACTATAAGATGTATGTCGGAGAGATTGCCGTCCGTGATCCGCAGAAGAGCTTTGCCCCTGTGGCTCCTGAGATCAACGAGGTGGAGATCATCCGCGGCAAGGGCAGCAGTGTTGACTTCAAGATGCGTTATTCTGCTAAGGATGAGAGTGACGGCTCCAAGTATTATAATGACGAGGTCGACACATGGTACTATGAAATCTTCATGCAGCAAGAGAATCGGCCAGTGCAACTTCTCACGGCTACAACATCGTGGGCAGCTTATGTCGTTGACGCACCACTTAAGAGTGGTTTTGAGGGACGTAACGCACGCTTCGGTGTTGTGGCAGTATCGCCGGATGGTCTGCAGAAGTCAGACACGACATGGACGGCCTATAAGCAGGTGCCCTACGACACACCATCAACGGAGGTCGTCATAGATATGCCAGTCATCAAACCAGGACAATCTTTCACCATGAGTCTTGAGGACGAGATGGCTCAGCCTGCACAAAAGTGGCAGCTCGTCAACTCGCAGACAGGCACAGTGGTATACACAGCAGAGAACACAACAAAGATCACAACAAAGATCGACGAGGTAGGAACTTATGATCTTATCCTCACTCCATCAAGTGGTGCAAATATCATCACTCGCGGAAAAGTTGTCATCTCGCCCAAGGCTACGGGTAAGGTGCCTGAGATAATCGACTTCGCCGTTGATAAACATGAAGTAGAAACCGGCAAGGACGTTACCTACAACTATACCATTGATAAAGGAGAGGGAAAAGTGTCGCGTGCACTTACCATTAACGACCCGGACATGCTCATGATACCCGGCGAGATGCAAGTGGGCAAAACCTATACCTATGCCCTCTGGGTGAAAGCCAATAAGTATGCTCATGACTCGCAGGGCACCAATCTCATCAGCAAGAACACTATCGCCGACCGATGGCCGCACAACAACTGGGGTGACCTTTGGGTACAGGTTCGTCCGGCATGCACTGCCGATGCTGGATCTGGTTGGTACGGTGGCGACAATAATGGCTCGCAGCATACAGAGAACGAGGTGTCGTTCAATACTTTCGGATGGCTTCACCACGACTCCCCATGGGAGGAGATGATGTCGACCGGCTACAGTCTTAACCCTGGTGTATGGAACCACATCGCTGTGACGCAGAAAGGCAATCAGCAGGCTATTTTCTTCAACGGCAAGCGAGTGGCTTATGCAGAGGCATCCAGCAACAATTCGCGTCGCGAGAACTCTTCTGACGCTCGTATTGACAAGTCAGCAACTGCCAACATTTTCATCGGTGGTGGCGGTGTTTACAAAGCCGGCTTCAACGGATGGGTCGATGAGGTGCAGGTATGGAATAAGGCACTCACGGAAGCCGAGGTACTCCAAGCTATGCAGGGCTACAAAGCTGAAGAAGTGCCCGAGGGGCTTCAGGCTTACTACACCTTTGAGACCTATAACACTGCAGATTCCACTTTTGCTAACTACGGACATGGTGGCGAGCAGTACAAGGCACGTATGGTGCGGACACAGGGTTCCGGCGGTGAGGCTACTGGCAATGCAGCATATGTCACGCAAGAAGCCGATAACAGCACACAGGGATACCCAGGTATAGAGGGAACCATGGAGATAAAGGCTACCAGAACATTCTCTTCTCCTATGACAACAATCTCCAGTGAGGATGACAAGGCTGCTGTGGTTAAGTACAATGCTGCAGGCACTTACAGTGCTACACTCAACGTAACCAATGACTGGGCATCTGATGAGCGGACACTTGAAGATGCAGTGATTGTCAGTGTGCCCACATCCATCAATGCTATGTCTCAGGAGTCTGACTTAGCGATCTATCCCAACCCGTTTGTGGAATCTGTTAATTTCCGTTTTGCTGAGGCAGGACATTACACGGTCAGCATCATTAACGCAGCTGGGACAGTGATGCAGACCAATTCGTTCAATGCACAGGCAGGAAAGGTGATCAGCGTCACCGTAACTGCACCAGAAGGTCTCTATCTCGTGCAGGTAGTTAAAGATGGAAAGGTCCACAAGACCGTTAAGGTCGTGAAGAAGTAATTGTCTTTTTATAGTCAAACAGGAAAACTTTGCAAAAAATCAGTTGTAACTATCTGAAAATAAATTTAGAAGCATTACGACTTTTGCAAAGTATTCCTGTTTAGCTGTAACTATTGACAAACAAGAAAATAGTAAACAGATATTCTGAATCTTTCGTTACATATTCTCTAATCCTCCAAGGTGACAGAGAAAACGGGAACTATACTATTAATATCCTATTATAATCAAATCTAAATGAACAACTATTCAACTGACAGAAAGCAAAGGCGAAACCGAACTGCCATGGTTCTCCTTTTTGCCGGGTTGCCCATGTTCTACGCCTACGCCAATTTTTCGGCTGCCCCGGCGGTAGTTCCAATGATGCAGCAACCACAGCAGAATGTAGCACATGGCACCGTGATCGACGAGAATGGTGAACCGCTCATAGGGGTCACGGTGACGATAGAAGGCCAGAAAGGCACGGGCACCGTAACCGATCTTGACGGTCGATTCGAACTGCGCGGTGTCAGCCGTGGGGCGAAGCTCCAGATAACGTACATCGGCTATGCATCACAGACGGTGACATGGAGTGGACAAAGTATCAACATTAAGCTCGAACCGGAGAGTAGCACCATCAGCGAGGTGGTTGTAACGGCCATGGGTATACGCCGTAAGGAAGAGTCGCTGACCTATGCCACACAACAGGTCAGAGCTTCCGAACTCAATCGTGTTCAGGATCCCAACCTCGCCAACTCGCTCGAGGGCAAGGTAGCCGGCATTACCATCACGCCATCAGCCGGTGGTGCCGGTGGTGCGTCAAAGATCATTCTTCGTGGTAACAAGTCGATTCTGGGCTCCTCTACACCGCTCATTGTCGTTGACGGTGTGCCCATGACCAACTCACAGCATGGACAGCTTTCCGATGGTTCGTTCATGGCAGAAGGCAGAACAGAGGGTGCTGACGCGTTGTCGATGATCAATCCTGAGGACATTGAGTCCATCAACGTGCTTAAGGGTGCCAATGCCGCTGCCCTATACGGCTCGGTGGCAGCCAACGGCGTGCTGATGATCACCACTAAAAAAGGTCGTGAGGGTAAAATGCGCATCGACTTCTCGTCGAACATTACTTTCGACAATCCACTCACCAAGCCGAAAATACAGAATATTTACGGAGCCAACGTTCTCGAAAACGACATTGCCGGGCAGGTTTCTGATTACTCGTGGGGACCTCGTCTCGCTGACCGCTCATCAGACAAGCTCACGCAACGCACACCCATGGATGGAGATACGTTCAAGTATACTGTTATTGGTGAGAATGGGAAACCGCAAACCATCCGTCAGTACAACGACGTGCATCTGCGCAACTATGCCGCCGACGACATTGGCGACTTCTTCCGCACAGGAGTTACCGCCAACAACTCATTGGCACTCTCGGGGGGGACGGAGAACATGAGTTCGTACTTTTCCTACGGTAACGCGCATTCCAATGGCATGATGCGCAGCAACTCCTACAACCGAAATACATTATCGTTTAGGCAGATGTTCAAGTTCTTCAACAGGGCAACAATCAACGTTTCAATGAACTACATCTCCACCAAGACAAAGAACCGACCCGGTGGTGGTACGAACATGAATCCTATCTTCGATGTGTACACCATGCCTCGGAATATCGACATGGCCTACTACCGTAACAATTATCGTATAGAAAACGGCAGGTGGAACGCTAATAATCGGAGTCATTTTGTAGAACGTAGCAACGGGTCCTATCGCCTAAATAATGCGGACAAGGTTGCGCTCACCGGACCGATGATGAGCTGGTATACATACTCTAACAACCATAACAACCCTTATTGGCTGATGTATCAGAACGAGGGCGTTCAGCGCGAAGACAGGTTCTTCGGCAACATCACCGGCACCCTTGATATTTGGGACGGGTTGTCATTTCAAGCGCGTCTCGGTATAGATTTCGACAAGTATGAGAATGAGGCCAAACGCTACGCAACGACATACATACCCAGTGGAATAGAGCCCTACGGACGCTACTGGTGGAGCTACAACAAGACCACGGAGTATTATACCGATTACATGCTCAATTATAACAAAACTTTCAACGATACATGGGAGGTATCGGCAACGGCCGGTTTCGTGGGACACACCATTAAGGGGCAGAACAAGAGCGTAGATACCGGTGATGCCACCTATGTTGATCCACAGAATATCTATCTTTCCGACCTTATCAATTGGTTCTCCGTTTCGGCAGGCGGTGCAGGCAAGAATACACAAAGCCGTTCGTCAGACTGGAACAAGGGTGCTGTATTCACCGCACAGCTCGGATGGAAAGAAAAGGTATATGTTGACGGATCATACCGTCGCGACTGGTATCGCTCGTTCAAGCAGTTTAAGGATCGCGGTACACCGGCATCGTACGGATACTTCGGCTTTGGAGCTAACGCCATCGTCAGCTCACTCGTCAAGATGCCCGAATGGTGGAACTATCTCAAATACCGTGTTTCATATTCTGAGGTGGGTAACTCCATACCCAACCAGGTGTTCGGCGCTGTGTCCATCAACTGGAGAGAGAAGACCTATACCACCAACCTGTGGGCCGACTTCAAGGATCCCAGGCCTGAAAAGACACAGTCTTTCGAGACGGGTTTCGAGTCCATGTTCCTTAACGACAGGCTCAGCGTCGATTTCACATACTATAACTCCACAACGTCTAATCTCTACATGGTTGGAACCAATGCTTCCGGACGCAGTATTCCGATGAACTCGGCCAAGATACGCAACCAAGGCTTTGAGGCCTCAGTAGGTTACAACTGGAAGATTATGAGGAATATGACGTGGAAAACAACGGTCAACTTCGCCTACAACAAGAACAAAATTCTCCGCACAGCCTACAGTGTTGACGAGACAACGGGCAAGGAGAAAGAAAATATCATTGCTACCAATGTGGGACAAGTGCGAGTACTCTACGCTGAGGGTGGTTCTGTGGGCGATATGTATATCTCTGATATTCGTCGCTACGAAGCAGATGGTGTAGACGACAAGGGTAATCCTGTGAAGGCCGGGTGGTATCAGCTTGACTCACAGGGTGGTCTGCAGACTGAAACCAAGTCTGACAAGGCATTGAAGAAGTATGTGGGAAACATGAATGCGCCATGGACGCTTGGATGGAGCAATCAGTTTACATGGAAAGAACTTACGCTTACTTTCCTCATCAACGGACGTATTGGTGGCAAAGTGCTGTCGTTTACCGAAGCATTCCTTGATTCCTACGGCCTTTCGCAGCGTACCGCCGATGCACGTATGTATGCCGAGCAGAACAAGATCTATGCCACAGGCTACGGCGACGGTAAACAGCTCGGTGTACAACTTGATGACGGTTCGGGACGCATCGTGCCCATCGAAGCCTACTATCAGTCAGTCGGAGGCAACAACCCCCAAGACCTGCAACGCTATATCTACAGCGGTACTAATTTCCGTCTGCGCGAGCTCACGCTTGGTTACACATTCCGCAATCTCTTCGGAACCAACCGCAACCTCTCGCTCTCGTTCATAGCCCGTAACCTGTTCTTTATCTATAAGGATGCCCCCGTCGATCCTGACGTGTCGCTGGCAACGGGAAACGGACTTGGAGCTTTCGAGATGTTCAACATGCCGTCGGCACGCTCTTTCGGCTTCTCGCTCAATATGAATTTCTAAAAACCAGACAGTATGAAAAAAATCTTTCTAATTGCGGTCATGAGCATCGCCACACTGTCGATGCAGTCTTGCCTCCAGTATGACGAGCCGGGAGATGAGTTTGAGATGGGGCAGTTAAAGCCTGCTTCTCCAGACTCGTCAAGCAAAGCTAAGACAGCTATCCCACAGCGAATACAGCAGCGGTAATCTTTGGAAAAGTTTATCAGGCAATTATAAATACGTTTAATTTTGAATACATACTTTATTCTCAATATCTGCCAAAGACGAGTGATGGGAACACCGTACCACGGAATATTTCTATCTTCTTGCTTGTTTTGGCGAGATATTGAGAATATGTACTGAAAATTTCAGAATAGAATGTATATCAAAGAAACTTCTTGTTTTTACTTTTACATATACCCTAATTAAAAAACTAAATTTTATAGTATGAACTTTACACGACTATCTAAGGCTTTCATGGTGACGACATCACTCGTCTTCACTATGGGTGCCTATGCCCAAGGTACGGAGACCGTGCTAAGGAGCAATTATTCGCCCAATGGCGAGAAATGGGTAGATCAGGTTGCCATCGACTGGAATGCGCAGAAAGTCTATGTCAAGGCCGACCTATCTTCATGTACACAAACGAATGAGGGCATCCTCTCAGTTGGTTCCGCTATCAGTGCATGGAACGGAGAGCACTGGCACCTCTATTACACAAAATCATCGTCGACCTTGCAGGTTAACTATCTCTCAGCCTCAAACGGCAATGTCATCCGAACTGATGTCAATGGCATCTCTGGCACTGTTGAAATTGAAATCAGTAAGGCACTGGGGCTCACTGTCAATGGCAAAGCTTACAACATCCATTCCGGAAATACGGTGGATGTGACTACAGCTTGCGCAGCACTTTGGGGCATGCCTACCATTGAGATCGGCTCACAGGAGGGAAACACTCGTTCCTACGCCACCTATGAGAAGATATGTATCCAACCCGTCGGGGACACGCCCACACCACCTACGCCGGATCCTGGGCCATACTCACCCACGGCCACCGATCAGGTGTATGACGGCAGTGGATGGTCAGACGAGAAGCTTCTCAAACTTTTCAAGGAGGCTTTCGACAATGGACGCACATTCCCAACAGATGCAGCGTTTGAGCAGGCCGGCATACAGAAGAGTGACATCGCTTTCGTGCGTTCCCATGTGCCCAACCCCGGCATACAGTCGCGCTCCGAAAGGCTGTTGAGCAACACTTATGAGAATCGCAATCTTTGGATGAATATTCCCATGGACGTGGGCAAGGACTTTTCTTCTGGAATGCCCAATGGAAGTTTTGCCAGTGACAACTTCTCAATGTGGAACTACACCAACATCTTTGGTTCATGGAATCGTGGACTCTTTACGGCTCCTGCTGCATGGACTGATGCTGCCCATAAGAACGGAACAGACATCATGTCTGGCATGAAGTTCTTCGATACAACGGGAGGAGGTACCGGTTACGCCAGCGGCTGGATGAAGTTCATCACTGAAAAAGATGCCGACGGTAACTTCGTATATGCCGAGCCTATGATCAACTTACTGATGTACTTTGGCTTTGACGGTATCAACTACAACTGGGAGGATTCAGGATATGGCAACGACGATATTGTGGCTTTCCATAAGCAGCTCTATAAGATCGCTGCCAGAAAGGGCTTTGACAATTTCCATTGTGGTATCTACACATCGGTGTCCCAGCTCAATGCCGCATCTCCTGAAAATACCAATGCTCTTTTCGGTAATAGTGAGGGTCGCACGCACGACTTGATGCTCAACTATTCCAACGGTGACTTTGCTTATTCGCTTGGCCGTACATCAAAGGCCGCTCAGGCTGCCATGGGCACCACCGATGGCCTCTATGCTGGCGTGTGGATCGTGTCCATGGATCGCAGATGGAATTCCCTCAACTCTGACGACGATGCTAAAAAAGTAGGAATCTGTCTCTGGGGTGAGCATAATGAGAGCCGTTTCTGGAGCTACAACAGTGGTGCCGATGCCTACACCAAGATGAATAACTACCAGCGACTTCTTGAACGTGCTTTCTCTGGTGGCAACCGCAACCCGCTCATTCGACCGGAGATAAGTAATAGTGGTAACAATTGGGAGGGTGAAAACCCGCTGTCTACCTTTGCCGGACTGGCTACGTGGATACCCGAGCGCACCACGATAACGGGTAACCTGCCTTTTGCTACAGGCTTCAACCTTGGCAACGGTGACCGCTACAGCTATAAAGGCAAACGTACCACCGGCTCGTGGTACAATATGGCATCACAAGACATCGTGCCTACCTATCGCTGGCTTGTCGTGAAGCCCGGCACCAAGACTGCAAGTCAGGACATCCAGCCGGAGTTCACCACCGAAGATCAGTACACCGGCGGCACGGCACTGCAACTTACTGGCAAGGCAACCGCAGACGGTACCGATATCGTGCTCTATAAGACAGATCTCAACGTGAGTGCTGCCAACCCTTATGCCAAGGTGGCCGTGAAGAACGGTAAGAACGCTACCAATCCTTCCAACCTCTATGTCATCGTGCAGAAAGGCGATGGCTCATGGGTGGAGACTGCTTATGGCAATGTAGAAGGCAATACATGGCAGGAGAAGAAAATTGTCATCGGCGGCCTCGCCCAGGGCGATGTTGTCAAGGCTATCGGCCTCCGTGTGAAAGGCAGCGACGACAACTATAAACTCTTGGTCGGCAAGCTCGAGATTAACGACGATGTGAAAGCCACACCGGCAGCCGTCACCGACCTTAATGTGGAGATCAAGCAAGAGACCAAGACCTCTCTCACGGCCAAACTTTGGTGGAATACCACTGCTACGGCTACCAAGCGTGCTGATTGGGATCTCGCCTATAACAAGGAGGGCAACATTGACCACTTCGAGATTCTCTACAAGAACGGTGAGGATGGCAAGGTTTCCGAGGTGGGCCGCACCACTACGTGGGGCACACTTGTACCCAACATTGAGTTTGAGAGCGAGGCTGACCGTCCGTTCATCGGTGTACGCAGTGTCTCCACAGACCTCAAGACTTATTCTGCACCCGTATGGGTGGAACTTGCACGTGCCGAACAGGACAAGCTGCCCGCCAAGAAGGATCTCTCCTACGGTGTGAGTGAAATCAATCCCAATGCCGAGGGTGTCGACATTGCACGCAAGATACGTTTCGTGACAAAGGTTACCACTACAGGTGCAGATCAGAATATCGACTATTCTGCTACAACAGCACCGGCTGACGGCACGCAGTATGTTGATGCCACAGACCACATGCTTACCATCAATCAGGGCCAGACAGTCAAGCTCTTCATCAAGTGTTACGATACATCTGACCTCGTAGCTCCTGATGGCACGGCTCTTGCTTCTCCCGACGGTCTGCGCTACTGCTTTGGTGGTGGATGGCTTGACCTCAACGGCAATAAGATGTTTGAACCTACAGATGTTGTCTCTGATCCGAAAAACGGTGAGCGTCTCTTCACAGTGGGCACACTGCGTAAGGGCACACCAGAGTTTGAAACACAAGGAATCACCACCACTTTCGTTGTTCCTGAGGATGCCAAACCTGGCCCCAGCCGTCTGCGCATCGTGTTCACTGATGCTTGGTTTGCTGGTACTTTCTTGCCCACGGGCTATACTGCCAAGGGCTTCTCCATCGATTTCGGGGTGACCATTAAGGGAACCAACCCGGGTCGCGAGTCTGTTGACAACCACGACAAGGGCATAGCCGACGAGCCCGAGGATCTCAACGGTACACCAACAGGCATCCACACAGCCACAACTGGTCAAGTGTCGAGTGTCTCTGTGGAGGATGGCAAGATCAACTTCCAGAATGTCGACAAGGCATGGATCTATACGCTTTCAGGTGCCATGGTAAGTTACCATGTAAATCCAACGATGGTTGCTGCCAGTTTGCCACAGGGTGTGTATTTAGTGAAGATGCAGTCTGGAAGTCTCTTCCGTAGCCAGAAGATTGTCATTGAGTAGAATTTATAACAAGCAGGTAGCAAAGTGAAAGACATAAAGGAAAATACGTGCGTGACTTTGCACTTGCTTATGGAATCTATCGTTTGATACCCTACAGTTAATATTACTGTAAGTATGCTCTATATCTCACTAAAAGTGGCAGGAGGAATAGAAATAAATTTTCTTTCCTGCCACTTTTAGTAGGATATTTAAAACAAGTGACATATATACCAAGAGAAAAGTTTTTGTTTTTTTAAGCAATTCATCATTGCCTTATAAAAATAATTTCTTAAATTTGTACCAATTATTATAATCAACAACATTCTGATAACCTCATTAAAAAAGCTATGAACATTTTTACATCACCCCGAGCCTTATTAGTGGCTGGTGCAGCCTTGTTCTCCTTGGGACTCTCTGCCCAGACCACCTTGCTCAATGACACTGAGGCCGACGAGCTTAACTACCAACGCACGATAACTGATGCCGAGGCACGACAGGCCATGGGCGACCTTAGCCAACAACTTGCTACGGCCAGAGCCGGTTTCTGGTATCTTCGCGGATCCAAGGATGCTCGGCAGATTGCCACCCACTCCTATCAAGTCAAATACTCGCTGAGCCTCGAGAACTATGCTCAGTATTCCTGCGTCACCCATAGGGACTATCCTTACAGTCCGGGTCTTGAAATACCATCGACCTATTCTGTCAATAAGGCTATGGGCGGAGGTGGTGGCCTTTTTACCGATTACCGTACAACCGTTGTACCACTGATGGTTGACAGTCGTTTTAACAACCTTCCTGAGTTCAAGGCCATTTGTCTTCTCTTCTATGACTATGGAGCTGTGGAAAACTCAGATATGTTCGGCCCGTTACCTTACAAGGATTTTAAAAAGAACAAGTCTTCGAATCCTTTCACCTACAATAAGCAGAGTGATATTTATTATACTGCAGTTGCCAACATTGACAAAATTATTGCCTGTCTGCGGTATTATGAGGGCAATCGCACTCCTGCATACAAAACGGTGCTCCACAATGTCATCAAAAGTAGCTGTGACCTCATTCCGAATGGCGACTACCACAATAACCTCAACCAGTGGATACATTTTGCCAATGCCTTAAAGCTACGCTATGCCATACATATCTCCAAGGTTGATCCAGTCAGTGCACAGAAGTGGGCAGAAGAGGCTGCTGACCCTGCCAACGGGGGGCTGATGGCCGACAAGCCTCAGGAGCAGGTGCTGGTAGGGCTTAACGGAGCCACACACCCAGTTGTCGAGATACAGACATCATGGCACGACAACGTTCTTGGCGCGTCTTTTGTCAGCATCCTTGAGAGTCTCGACCACCCGTTTGCAAAGTATATGTTCGACAAAAACAGCGATCCCATCCTTAAGGTAGGTACCCAAGGGTCAGCTCCTCAATCTACAGGTCCTGAAGATCGTCTTATCGGTATGCGCAATGGCACAAGTGGCGGCATAGGCCAGGCTGTAGCCAGCAACTCTTATGTAGCTATGAGTAAGGTAAAAGCTGAATTTTTCGGACAACAGAATCCTCCGATGTTCTTCATGAAGCTGTCAGAGCAATACTTCAACCTTGCTGAGGCCGCACTACGTGGATGGGATGTCCGTGGTACGGCAAAAGACTTCTATGAGAAGGGAGTGCGGAATGCAGCCATCTCTGACCCAGCGTATGTGGATGAAGATGAGTATAAGAATTATGTTGACGAATACATGAGCCAGTCAGCTGCAAAAGATTATACATATGTTGATCCCACGGGCAATACCCCAGACATGCCAAGTGTGACAAAAATCGGCGTGGCGTGGGATGACAACCTCCCCGTTGAGACCAAACTCGAAATGATTATCACGCAGAAGTATATCGCTGCATATCCCAATCCCACCGAACCGTGGCTGGATATGCGCCGCACAGGTTATCCTAAGGTATTCCCGGTTATTAACACTGCCGATGGAGACGGAAGTTTACACGAGGGAGATCAGATTCGTCGTATCCCATGGAATTCGACAGATCCGTCGACGATTGATGATATCAACAACACGGGTATTCCCAACCTCGGTGGAGCAGATCAGATGGCTACACGCCTGTGGTGGGACACCACCGCTGGAAATTTCCCCACTGGCATCAATACAGTCAATAGTGACCGTCAGTCTGTGGAGATGATCAACGGAAACCTCGTATTTGAGGGCGTAAACAAGGTAGATATTTACGATACCACAGGCCGTATCGTCAAGACAATTGCCAATCCCGGCAACGTGTCTACACAGTCTATGCCTAGAGGCCTGTACATCATCAAGACTACTGGTGCCCTTGGTACTCAGACCCAGAAGTTCATGACGAAGTAATCGCTTACACCATACATGCAAGATTGTCTCTGAGAAAGGTACTACCTCGCTCAGAGACAATCTTTTAGTTGCTTTTTCTCCACATGCTGTCGCGGGATGTACGGAATAAGCATCATCGGATATTTTACAGTATATTATCTTCTTGCGATTGGTGTGACACCGAATTCTACTGACAATCTATGAAGAACCCTGTGATATTGACATTTATACTGGCGTGCTGTCTTGTGGCAGCCCATGCCGAGACTGCTGCTTCGTCTTTTGCAATAGCCAAGACATATTATATATGCAATGTAGCCAATGGTATGTACCTCTCTGTCACAAAAGGTAGCTTGGTGCTGTCCACAGTTTCCTCTCCTTTTACTTTCAAAGTCTCCGCAGACGGTTTTTATACGGTCTCCTCAACCTCCGGCACTGTCGGTGGCTCTATTCATATGCCGATTTCTACCGATGGTAGCGGACAGTATCAAGACTGGCTGCTTGAGCCTGTTGAGGGAAAGGAGGGTGTCTATCTGCTGGCAAACCGTCAGAGGGAATCAGCCAGCTTCCACTTTCTCGCTTTTTCCAAAGACGACGTCACAGATTCTCTCTCTTTAATGCTCTCGCCCGTTAAGCCCGGCGACTATGCGCCGGCGCAGTGGAGACTTGTCACAGAGGTAACGACGGATATGGGCGGCGTGACGACACAGCCGATAATGCCTGCTTTTCATTCTCAAGAAGGTGTGTATACCGTTTCCGGTATCAAATGCTCTGAGAAAGTGGGGGGGCTTGCCAATCTCCCCTCGGGTATATATATTGTTGATGGTAAAAAGACTGCTAAATATTGATCCTCTTTAAGTGCCGAATTGTGTTATCTAAGAAAATAAAAACATTTGCTTCCCACAATGATAGCCAACACCCGTAAAACCCTTTTGCCCCTTATCATATTGTTGGGGCTTTTTATTCCAAACGTCGTTTTTGGTGCAGACAACATTAAGAGTCTGTGGAAGAACTACGTTCCCGATGGCCAGCCATTCTCCACCACTACCGATATAGACTTTTCCCAGCATGCCCTCCGAGCCGTCATCGATTTGAGTACGTGTCGTATGGACAGGCAGTTGGAGGACATATTGTCTTTTGGCAGCAACATATCGCAGTGGAACGGCACACATGTACACCTTTACTATACTCGTTCCTCGCAGTCGCTCCAGATAGACGTGCTCATAGCTGGGCAGGGCAATGTCGTGCGCACAGACATTATTCTGCCCTCCACCGATCTCACCGTGGAGTTCAACAGGGATGGTCTCATTGTCAATGGCGAGAGCTATGCTGGTGCAACTGTCTGCCAGCTGATTAGTTCCATGAATCACATAGAGATAGGTAGCACAGAGGGCAATACACGTTCGTGGGCTACTTACAAGGATGTGAGTCTCATACCCTATACGGCTCCGCAATCTAAGCCGAATCCCGCCGACTTTTCCGTGGGTTTTATCAGTGATCAGACGTTTTTCCAACATAAAAAAGAGGTAGGGCATGCCACGTTTATCCCTTATACTACAGAGGCAGAAATGAAGGCCGATGCCCACTATGACCGTCCATGGCTTACACCGGAGAAAGCACAGACCATCGACCTCAATGGTGTGTGGAAGTTCAAGTATATTGCCGGAACTTCCAGCGGTCCGGGCGAAAGCGACTTCTTCGCAGACAAGTACGATGATGAGTCGTGGGATACCATCCGTGTACCATTGTCGTGGGAGATGGCGGGCTACGGTAAGCCGGTATATACTAATGTCGGATACCCGTTTTACAATACACCGCCGTGTGCCATGACCGGCATCAGTGGTAACGGTGTCGTTGATGACAATGCCATTGGCTTCTATCGCCGAATGTTCCGGTTGCCCGATGGGTGGACCGACAAGCGTGTGTTCATCCATTTCGATGGTGTGTACAGTGCCGCCGTGGTATGGGTCAATGGACAGTATGCCGGTTACTCACAAGGTTCCAATAATGATGCAGAGTTTGATATTACAGAACTTGTACGGCGGGGTGACAACCAGCTATCCGTGCGTGTCTATCGCTGGAGCGATGGCTCTTATCTCGAAGGACAGGATATGTGGCATCTCTCCGGTATACACCGTGATGTGTACCTCGTGGCCACGCCGAAGGTGTTCGTTCGCGACCATCGCATCACCGCCGACCTCACCGCTGATGCCACTTCCGGCTCCATGACCGTGGAGTTAACCGTCGACAACCGCGACAGCATTTCCGCAGCGAAAACTTTTACAGTGAAGTTGCTCGACCCCGATGGTGCTACCGTAGCCAGTGGCACGACCTATTACAGCGGTACGGACACGCAGAAACTCAGCGTGATGCTTTCTTCCCTCGCCCAACTCAAGCCGTGGACGGCCGAAACTCCGAATCTCTACACCGTCACTGTCAGCCAAACCGAAGGCGGCAGCGAGGAGATGGTATTCTCCACCAAATACGGGTTCCGTAAGATTACCAAGAGCGGTAACCTCGTCTACATCAACGGTAAGCGCGTATTTTTCAAGGGTGTCAATACACAGGACACACATCCTGAGTACGGTCGTGCCATTGATGTAGCTACGATGCTCAAGGATGTGACGCTGATGAAGCAGGCTAATGTCAACACCGTGCGCACCAGCCACTATCCGCGCCAACCGAAGATGTATGCCATGTTCGACTACTACGGACTATATTGCATGGACGAGGCCGATATGGAGTGCCATTACAACCAGAGTCTGGCTTCCAATGCCTCGTGGAGTGCTGCCATTACCGACCGCGAAGTGCGCATGGTGCTGCGCGACCGCAATCACCCGAGTATTATCTTCTGGTCAATGGGCAATGAGAGTGGCGGCGCATCGAATCTCATAGCTGCCATAGCGGAGGTGAGAAAACTTGATGACCGCATGATACACTATGAAGGTAACAATGTCATCGCCGATATTTCTTCCAGCATGTATCCCACGGTCAGTGATGTGACAGCCCGAAAGGGAGGTTATGCCGGCAAACCGTACTTCATCTGCGAGTATGCCCACGCCATGGGGCAGGCGCTTGGCAACTTCAAGGAATATTGGGATGTTATAGAGAACTCCACGGGTATCATCGGCGCGTGTATATGGGATTGGGTGGATCAGGCCATCTATGATCCCGTGCGGCTGAAGCAAGGTGAGAAAACAGATTCAAGGGGTTTCCATTACTGGACAGCGGGCTATGATTATAATACTGTAAATGCCGATATCGGCTTTCAGGGTAACTTTATGGACAACGGCATTATAACCCCCGACCGTGCATGGACGGGCAAACTTACTGAGGTACGCAAAGTGTACCAGAATGCCGTATTTGAGAAGTTTGAGAACAAAACAGCCACGATACGCAATAAGAACAGCTTCGTTAACCTCTCCGATTACAATCTCGCCTATGAAGTGCTGCGCGACGGCAGTGTGGTGGAACGTGGGGCGGTGCCTATGCCCGGTGTGGCTCCTGAGGGCACAGGCACGGTACAGGTACCATATACCACTGAAACAACCGACGGTGCTGAGTATCTCATCGTGCTCTCACTGACACTCAAAACCGCCCAGTCGTGGGGCATGGCTGGATATGCTGTGGCATACGAACAGTTCAAGATTACCGAAAGGCCGGAACTCAAGGCATACAGCAGCCGGGGTACAATCAGTGTCTCCGGTCAGACGGTGACAGGTATGACGGCAGATGGTCAGACTTTCAGCATAGTCTTTGCGGGAGGAAAAATTAACTCGTGGACTTATGCCGGCAAACAGATTATGCAGCAGGGCTTTGATTTTAACAACTACCGTGACATTGAGAACGACCGCAACGGGCAAGTTACCGGCTTGCCGTATGCCAACAGCTCCACTGTCATAGTCACCTCACCACCGACCAAAAACGGCAGTACGGCCACGATGGTCGTAGAAGGCCGTTCCCCCAACTGCAACTATACCATTGCCTATACTTTCTACGGCGATGCCACCGTGGACATGAAAGTGACTTTTACGCCCACTGGCGGCAACCGCAGGATTGGTCTCGGCGTACAGTTTGCAAAAGGATTTGAGAATGTGGAATACTATGCCCGCGGCCCGTGGAGCAATTACACTGACCGTAAGACGGGATCATTCTTGGGACGTTATGTCACTACTGTCGATGATATGGTGGAGGAACTGACCCATCCGCAGACCTATGGCGACCGTCAGGACATGCGTGACCTCACGCTCACCAACAGCACTGACGGCGTGGCTCTGAGGATTGTTTCTGGCGGTCAAGTATCTTTCTCGCTGTCCCACTATGACGAGACACGATGGTGCTACAATGGTGACCGCATGTGGAGCACAAAGCTACATTGGACGGATATGGTGCGCCAGCCGCAGATATACGCACACTTCGACTACATGCAGCGCGGACTGGGTAACAACTCGTGCGGTGGAGATATCTGCCTTCCGGAGTATGTATGCCCCACATCCGGCTCTTACACCTATACCCTGCGTCTGACGCCAAGTCTGATAAAGTAGTCTCCTAATATAGCGCAGGGCTCATGTCTACCTTGTCGGACGTATTCCTATCCTGTATGGAATGAACACATCTGAGGCAGCTAAAATTAAATAACCTATATCCCTAAGCGAAAGTTTTACAAATATTATTCGTAATATTGCACTTGCTGGTTGACTCCTTAGCTTGTGGCTTGCCCTAAAAAGACCCGAAAAGATTGGAGTTGTTACTGTTTCTAAGGATTTTTCTTTTAATTGATATTTATAATTGACTGATGACCGACAAAAAGAATATCCGTGAGCTTGATTTGTCCATCGCTCCGTATGGCATGACGAAAAAACGCAATTATGAGGTGGTGTTGCTGCCTTGGGGTGCCACGGAGCCTCACAATCTGCACTTGCCCTACATGACCGACTGCATCTTGGCACACGACATTGCAGTGGATGCTGCACGGCTGGCCCGAGAACAGTATGGTGTACTGTCGATGGTGATGCCCCCTGTGACAATGGGTGCGCAGAATCCTGGGCAGCGTGAACTGCCTTTCTGTGTGCACGCACGATACGACACACAGCGCGCTATCCTTGCTGACATCGTGGACTCGCTGAACCGACAGGGCTTCCGTCGCATACTGATTGTAAACGGACATGGCGGCAACAACTTCAAGAACATGATACGTGACCTCACCGCGGACTATCCCGATATGCTGTTGGCTACGAGCGAGTGGTTTCGTCAGGCACGGGCCACAGATTATTTCGATGCGCCCGAGGACCATGCTGATGAACTGGAGACTTCGGTGATGATGTACTATCATCCCGAATTGGTGAGGCTTGACGAAGCTGGAAAGGGTACTAACCGGGGTTTTGCGTCTGAAGCTCTGCGCACGGGAAAGGTGTGGCTGCCGCGGCACTGGAATATGGTTTCGTGCGATACAGGCATTGGCGACCCCTCACTCGCCACCGCAGAGAAAGGCCGTAGGTTTGCCGAGGCTGTGGCCTCCAGCTACGCCTAATTTCTTAACGACTTCGCCAAGGTGGACACTGTTACCGACCTCTACGATCCATGGGGATAATTAGGAAGAAAGGGGGGCAGTACGTACTTTTTTCATGTTACGTGTGTTCAATATGTTGTATAACCTAAACGGAATGACATCTATGGAAAAGCAACAGGACCTTTGCGCTTCGATCTAATTCCTATCTGAACAAATGCGGAATATACTGACAATGGCGATGACTCTTATAGGATTGAGTGGACTGTCTGGACAAACCTGCCATCTACAACCGGTGATTGGCTTCCCTAACGGGGAAGCAGGGATAGAACTAGGTGTCTCGGCATGTTACGCCGGAGGTGTGGATGGATGGGTGGTGATGGCCGGTGGCTGTAATTTCCCCGAGAACACGCTGGATCCCGACAGCAAGAAACGGTTTTATAAAGGCATCTACGTGGCCAAAGCCAGTGGCACCGACCGGCTGGACTGGACGAAAGCGGGGGTGCTGCCCCAGGAAATGGCCTATGGCGTGGCTGTGGCGTGCGACGGTGGGTTGGTCGTAGCCGGTGGTATCAATGCGAAAGGCAGCTTGAAAGATGTCTGTCGCATTGAACTCATGGAGGGAAAGGTGCACGTGAGAAAACTGCCGTCACTACCTTGCGCAATGGACAACATGGCCGGAGCCTTGGTGGGCCGCAAACTGTATGTAGCAGGAGGTTTTACAAACGGCAAGGCATCCTGCCGGGTGTTCCGTCTTGATATGGATAACGTGGTGAGAGGATGGGAAGAAGTTACTCCTTTTCCTGGCATCGCACGGGTGCAGCCCGTGGCGGGCAGTATGGGCAAGGGCCGACTGTGCCTCTTCGGAGGATTTGCCCCTGCAGCGGATGGGCGCCCGGCCGAACTGGCGATGGACGGATGTGTCTACGACGAGGGTAGCGGCGAGTGGACGGTAGTGGATGGACCTGCAGACAATTGGAACGAGCCCCTTTTCGTGGGGGGTGGCATTGCCGCCAACGTAGGGGAAGACAGCTTGCTGGTGATGGGAGGCGTGAACAAAGAAGTTTTCCTCGATGCCTTGAATCATCCACAGTCCGACTATCTGTCTCATCCTGTAGCATGGTACCGCTTCAATCCCTATACCTTATTATATAATGGAGGGCATTGGAAGACTGTTGCCAAAAGTCAGTCAACGGCCCGTTCCGGAGTGGCTTTGGCACAAACGTCACACGGCATATACGTGATAGGCGGCGAGTTGAAGCCGAGAGTGAGAACAAGCAAGATATATCGGCTCAGGAATCAGCAAGCATTGGGTTCTAAGTTCTAATTTCACCTCACTATGTTTAAACTTGAAAATAAATCTTATCCTTGGATATTAGTGGGGCTGCTATGGTTTGTGGCCCTGCTGAACTATATGGATCGGCAGATGCTCTCGACCATGCAAGAGGCTATGAAAGCAGACATTGCCGAGCTGAACCGTGCCGAGGCGTTCGGCGCGCTGATGGCCGTATTTCTTTGGGTCTACGGCATTGTGAGCCCCTTTGCCGGCATTGTGGCCGATAGAGTGAGTCGTAAATGGCTCGTGGTGGGCAGTATCTTTGTGTGGTCGACGGTGACGTATCTCATGGGCTATGCCCAGAATTTCCAACAACTCTATTGGCTGCGCGCGTTCATGGGGGTCAGTGAGGCTCTCTATATCCCCTCGGCCCTTTCGCTTATCGCCGACTGGCACGAAGGCAAGTCCCGCTCGCTGGCCATCGGTGTGCACATGACTGGCCTCTACGTGGGCCAGGCCATCGGCGGCTTTGGAGCCACAGTGGCGGCCCTCTTCTCGTGGCACTCCGCTTTTCATGGGTTCGGCATCGTCGGCATCGTCTACTCGCTGGTGCTCATGGTACTTCTCAAGGAGAACCCCAAGCACAACCACTCCCAAGCCCAACCCGGGGCAATGGTGACGAAGCGGGGCAACCCGTTCCGAGGGCTTTCCGTGGTACTGTCCACGTGGGCGTTTTGGATTATCTTGTTCTATTTCGCCGTGCCGAGTCTTCCAGGCTGGGCCACAAAAAACTGGCTGCCGACACTTTTTGCCGATAGCTTGGGAATTCCTATGTCGAGTGCAGGTCCCATCTCTACTATCACCATTGCCGTTTCATCGTTCGTGGGCGTACTCTTGGGTGGTGTAGTGTCCGATCGCTGGGTGCAACGCAACCTGCGTGGCCGCATCTATACCAGTGCCATAGGCCTGGGACTCACGGTACCCGCCTTGATACTGCTCGGTTTCGGCCATAGCCTCGTGGCTGTCGTGGGGGCGGGTCTCTGCTTCGGGGTGGGCTATGGCATCTTCGATGCCAACAATATGCCCATCTTGTGCCAGTTAATCTCGTCGAAATACCGCAGCACTGCCTACGGTATCATGAACATGACCGGTGTGTTCGCCGGTGCTGCAGTGACACAGGTATTGGGCAAATGGACAGACGGCGGTAATCTCGGACTGGGTTTCGCCATTCTGGGCGGCGTGGTGGTGCTGGCTCTCGTCTTGCAACTCTCCTGCCTTCGACCGAAGACGGACGATATGGAATGATTTGTAGCCGGCAGCAGAAGCTCGTCCGGCGGCAAGTTCAAGGAATCATAAACAAAAAAATATAAACGCAAACAACTATGGAGAAAATCATTGGGCTGATTGATGCCCCCTTTACTCCATTCCATCCGAATGGTGACGTTAATCTGCAACCTATTGAGGCTTATGCGTCCGTGCTGGTGAAGAACGGACTGAAAGGGGTGTTCATCAATGGTTCTTCCGGAGAAGGTTATATGCTTACCACCGAAGAGCGCATGCTGTTGGCAGAGAAATGGGCCGTGGCGGCTTCTGCAGGTTTCAAGGTTATTGTGCATGTGGGCAGTTGCTGTCTGCGCGAGAGCGAGAAATTAGCCCGGCATGCACAGCAAATTGGTGCATGGGGCATCGGAGCCATGGCTCCTCCTTTCCCAAAAATCGGAAGGGTAGAGGAACTCGTGAGATACTGCGAGGTCATCGCTGCTGCTGCTCCTGAACTCCCGTTCTACTATTACCATATCCCCGCTTTCAACGGAGCGTACCTCCCTATGATCTCCCTGCTGGAAGCCGTTGACGGTCGCATACCTAATTTTGCCGGCATCAAGTACACCTATGAGAGTCTGTACGAGTACAATCAGTGCTGTCTGTACAAAAATGGTAAGTTCGATATGCTTCACGGTCAAGACGAGACCATCCTGCCGAGCCTGGCACAGGGAGGTGCAAAGGGCGGTATTGGCGGCACGACGAACTATAACGGGCGTGAGCTTGTGGGCATAATCGAAGCATGGAAACGTGGAGATGTGGAGACGGCCCGAGAGAAGCAGAACTTCTCCCAGGAGGTCATTAATGTAATCTGCCGTTATCGTGGAAACATCGTAGGGGGGAAACGCATCATGAAACTCATGGGCTTCGACCTTGGCCCCAACCGCGTACCGTTCCGCAACATGACTGATGATGAGGAAGTAGCCATGTGTCGTGAACTGGAGAAGATAGGTTTCTTTGAACGTTGCAATCGGTTCTGAACTATGGATGTTAAGAAATATTTAAGAAATTGGGCAGAGGTCTATCGCAAAGACTTGACCGACAATATCATGCCCTTTTGGCTCAATCATGGTCTTGACCGCGAGAACGGGGGTGTCTATACCTGTCTCGACCGTGAGGGAAGACTGATGGATGGCACTAAGTCTGTATGGTTCCAAGGACGTTTTGGTTTTATTGCCGCTTTCGCCTATAACAATATTGAGAGGCGGCAGGAGTGGCTGGAGGCATCAAGAAGTTGTATAGACTTTATCATTCAGCATTGCTGCGACGAGCATGGCCGCATGTATTTTGAGGTGACTGCTGACGGCAAGCCGCTGCGTATGCGCCGGTATCTGTTCTCCGAGTGTTTTGCAGCTATTGCTATGTCAGAGTATGCCATCGCCTCGGGCGACGAGTCGTATGCACAGCGCGCATTGGATATGTTTCGGCTGATCCTGCACTATAAAGACACTCCGGGTCTTCTACAACCCAAGTATCTTCCTGACATGGAGTGCCAAGGGCATTCGCTTACGATGATTCTTATCAACACGGCCTCACGGCTTCGTGCTGCCCTGCAGGATTCAATGCTCGATCAACAAATAGAAAAGTCGATACAGGCACTGCAGCGTTACTTCGTACATCCCGAATTCAAGGCTGTACTCGAAACGGTTGGTCCCCGAGGTGAGTTTATCGATACCTGCAACGGGCGTGTCATCAATCCCGGGCACTGTATTGAGACTTCATGGTTTATCCTTGAGGAAGCACGCCATCGGGCTTGGGACGAGAAGCTCACCGACCTTGCACTGACCATTCTTGATTGGTCGTGGGAATGGGGATGGGATAAGGAGTATGGCGGAATTATCAATTTCCGCGACTGTCGAAACTTCCCACCACAGGATTATTCGCAGGACATGAAATTCTGGTGGCCACAGACGGAGACGGTCATCGCCTGTCTGTATGCCTATCTTGCTACTGACGACGAGCGTCATCTCCTGCGTCACAAACAGGTGAGCGACTGGGCTTATGCCCATTTCCCCGACCCGGAATATGGTGAATGGTATGGATACCTGCACCGGGACGGGACGGTGGCACAGACGGCCAAGGGCAATCTTTTTAAGGGGCCGTTCCATATTCCACGCATGTTGATTAAAGGTTATATGCTTTGCAACGATATTTTTAAAAAACATGAAGAATAGTATTCCCTTATCCCAGATGTTGATGAGAAATAATTTTTGCAGAAGAATCAAAGGCTTAAGAGTTACGCCCGTGCAGCTTGCTTTCGTATTGCTTGTAGGTTTTCCTATTGGTACAACAGCGCAGACGACCGATAAGGAAGTTGTCGTTTTCGACAATGCGCACAGTGAGGTTCCCTACCGTATTCCAGCTTTGGCCTACACCCGCGACGGCCGGCTGATAGCAGTGTGCGATTATCGCATCAGTAAGTCGGATATCGGTATTAACAATCGCAACGGATTGTGGCAAATCAATGAGGTGATGCGTATGAGTACGGATAATGGCAGGACGTGGGGAGCTGTCAAGACTGTAGCTGAAGGCAACGAGTTGGCAGATGACTGGCATGCCGCTTTTGGCGATCCCTGCATCGTGGCCGACCGGGAAAGCGACCAGATCCTTATGGGATGCGTGGCGGGGAAGATAGGATATTGGGGAGAGAACCGGTCGACACGTGGTCGGCGTCAGGACTGTGTGTTCTTTCGCAGTAATGACGGGGGCCATACTTGGGGGCCGGGAGAACTACGTACCGACGACATTTGGAACCTCTATGAGGGAACCCTGCCTGGGGGGCAGTCGGCGCATGGACTGTTTCTTACTTCGGGAAAGATTATGCAGAGCCGATATGTCAAGGCCGGTTCGCACTATAGGCTCTACATTGCCCACCCAGTGAGACTCGATAGCTTCGACAAACGTATGGGCACTTTTGTTATTTATTCGGACGACTTCGGCAAGACTTGGCGGGTGTTGGGCGGAACGGCTGCGCCGGCTTCCATAGCGCAGGATGAATCAAAAGTGGAGGAATTGCCGGATGGCAGTGTGTTGTTAAGTTGTCGTGATAAAGACGGGGGCCGCCGGTTTAATGTATATACCTATACCGACCCGAAGACAGCCGCCGGCACATGGGGTGAGGAGGTGATGCCAAGCAACATGACACGCGACAGCATCAATGCAGTAAACGGAGGCATCATGGTAGTGTCTGCCCGACAAACGTCAACCGGCCGGCCGATATGTCTGCTGCTTCAGTCTGTTCCGCAGAGCCCCGAGCGTCGTACCATGGGGTTCTATTATAAGGTTGTGACCAATCGCACGGATTATGCCACGCCCAGTCGGCTTGCTGCCGGATGGGTTAAAGGGTTGAAAATCACTGATGCTACGGCATGCTATTCCACGATGGTGCTAATGGATGACGGATACATAGGGCTGCTATATGAAAAGAATTCTCATAACGACGGCTACGATATTGTGTTCCAGCGCCTCTCGTTGGACGAGATTACGGGCAACCAATACCACTACGACGATACGCAGCCATGCCGGCCGACATGATGAAACCAATTTTATCCTGATCTCAAGAACGTGAATTTTGGGTGGGGATTTCCCTGCCCCCAAGCATACGAAAACAAAACATCAACTTAAACCAAACAACACGATGATGAAAAGACAACTGTTCGCAGCTTTGCTCGCACTGCTTGCACTGGGGGGATATGCTCAGCAAGCTGACTACCGCGTGGTGCCTCTTCCGCAGAGCATCACGCCTACCCGCCATCCGGTGTTCGTATTCTCAGCCGCCACGCCCATTGTCTACGAGGGCGAGGATGCCGACATGAAGCGACAAGCACAGTTCCTGGCCGATTATATCGAACAGGCCACTGGCATCAAAGCCTCTGTAATGAACCAAAAGCCGAAGAAAACACCGGCCATAGTGCTGGCTATTGACAAGAAGATCGAGGGGCCAGAGGCCTATCGACTCACCGTGACCGACAACCAAGTTACTCTTGCTGGAGGCACAAGTGCGGGAGTATTCTACGCCATGCAGACGTTGCGCAAGTCGCTTCCCACTGAAGTGTCAGGTGGCACAGTAGCCCTGCCAGCCACCGTGGTGACAGATGCGCCACGCTTCCCCTACCGTGGAATGATGCTCGACTGTGCCCGTCACTTTTTTCCAATCGATTTCGTAAAGCAGTATATTGACCTCATTGCCCTACACAACATGAATGTTTTTCATTGGCACCTCACTGATGACCAAGGATGGCGCATTGAAATCAAGAAGTATCCCAGACTGGTGGAAATCGGTTCGATGCGCTCTGGTACCATCATGGGGCACAATTCCGATGTGGACGATAAGCAGCCCCACGGTGGTTATTACACCCAAGAACAGGCCCGCGAAATAGTGGAGTATGCTCGTCAGCGTCACATTACTGTCATTCCCGAGGTGGATATGCCTGGTCATACAAAGGCTGCACTGGCCGCCTATCCTGAGCTGGGTTGCACCAGTGGCCCCTATGAGGTGGGTCACCATTGGGGTGTCTATCGTGACGTGTTCTGCTTGGGCAATGAGAGAATGTACGGATTCGTGCAGGACATCATCGACGAACTGGTGGACATTTTCCCGGCCAAATACTTCCATATAGGCGGCGACGAGACCCCGACAGACCGCTGGGCAACATGTCCCAGATGTCAGAAACTGGCGGCCGACCATCATTTGGAACTGAATAAGATGCAGGCCTACTTTACCAATCGTCTGGAAAAATATCTCAATGGCAAAGGGCGTAACATTATCGGATGGGATGAGATTCTTGAAGGCGACATCAACAAGAGTGCGACCATCATGAGTTGGCGTGGTGTAGGTCCGGGACAGAAAGGGGCAGAAATGGGTCACGATGTCATTATGACCCCTGTGGACTATTGCTACTTTGACTATTGCCAGAACAAGGACGAGGACACCGAGCCCGAAGGACAGCATCAGTATCTGCCAGTCTCCAAGGTGTACAGCATGAATCCAGCCCCGGCCGACATGCCTGAATCCGTGCGCAAACATGTGATAGGTGCCCAAGGAAACCTGTGGACAGAATACATAGCTTGGCCCAGCCGTGCTGAGTATGGCGTGTTGCCGCGTATGGCCGCTCTGTGCGAAAGTCAGTGGATGGATGATGAGAAGAAGAATTTTGAGGATTTCACCCTTCGTGTCACACGTTTGGCCAAGCTCTATGACAGGTATGGCTATACGTATGCCACACACCTCTGGCCAGAACGTTTTAATCATAATAGGTCTTTCTGGTAAACAAACCTTATAGAGCAGAAGCAGATGGCATCGGCATATCAAACCGATGCCATCTGCTTTTCTATGTCCTGCAAGGGAGGAAAGCGTCATGCTTGGTGTTGTGCGCCTGACAGGACTCGAACCTGCACTGCGTGAACAACTGGATCCTAAGTCCAGCGCGTCTACCAATTTCGCCACAGGCGCATTTGTGCTGCAAAGGTAAGCATATATTTCTAAATCAAGGCCTGGAACGGCCGAAAAGTTGCAGAAGCGACCATGTGACGGAATTCAACCATATGCTATATGGTAAATGAGAGGCAGCGCAATCGTATGATGCAGCATCAGAACGCTATGATACAATGGAGTCAGAATTTCATGGTGAGCGAGATACGGTGACGACGCCGGTCGACCTCCAGCACCTTGACACGCACGTGCTGATGGAGCCTTGCCACTTCGTTGGGATCTTTGACAAATCGATTGGCCAGTTGGGAGATGTGGACGAGGCCATCTTGATGGACACCGATGTCGACAAAGGCACCAAAGTTGGTAATGTTGGTTATGATTCCCGGTAGTTCCATGCCTGTTACAAGGTCTTCCGGGGTCTTGACGCGCGGGTCGAACTCGAACGTCTCTATCTTGTCGCGTGGGTCAAGCCCAGGCTTTTCCAATTCCTGCATGATGTCATTCAGGGTGGGCAAGCCTACCTCGGGCGATACATACTGGTGGATGTTGATTTTCTTGCGCAGCTCGGGGGCATTCATTAGATCGGGCACTTTGCAGCCGCAGTCGGCCGCTATTCGCTCTACAATCGCATAGCGTTCTGGATGGACGGCACTGCTGTCAAGAGGGTTCCGGGCACCGGGGATACGCAGGAAACCGGCACATTGTTGGAATGCGGCCGGTCCGAGGCGAGGCACTTTCTTCAGTTCAGCACGTGAACTAAAAGCTCCGTGCTCGCGTCGATAGTCCACGATGTTCTGGGCCAAGGCCGGTCCGAGGCCACTAACATAGGCAAGCAGGTTCTTGCTGGCCGTGTTGAGGTTTACGCCAACAGAGTTGACACAAAGCTCCACGGTTTGGTCAAGCCCGTGCTTGAGTTTATTGGGATCCACATCATGCTGGTATTGCCCCACACCGATGCTCTTAGGATCGATTTTCACGAGTTCGGCCAGCGGATCCATGAGCCGACGTCCAATGCTCACCGCACCTCGCACGGTAACATCCTGATCGGGGAATTCCTCGCGGGCCACCTCTGAAGCCGAGTAGATACTTGCCCCGTCCTCACTGACCACATAGGTGGGGATATTGGGAATCTGTCGTAGGATGTCGGCGGTTTCGCGTGAACCTGTACCGTTGCCCACGGCAATAGCTTCTGCTTGGAAGCGTATGGCAGTGTCGGTAAACCGCTGCAGTGGTGTGTCGGCTTTGGGGCTGCCGGATGGATGGCCCACAGCAAACACCACATCGTGGTAGAGCAGGTTCCCCTGTGCATCGAGTACCACCACCTTGCAGCCTGTACGAATGCCCGGATCCACACCCATGACGCGCTTCTGACCGAGCGGGGCGGCAAGGAGCAACTGGCGCAGGTTCTCCTTGAACACCTTGATGGCTTCATCGTCAGCCCGTTCCTTGCTCTGTGCGGCAAATTCGTTCTCTATTGACGGGCGGAGGAGTCGTTTGTAGGCATCGTCCACGGCCTCGGCCATGAGAGTCTGGCAAGGGCCGTAGCCATGTACGTAGTGGCGGCGCAGTCGGTCGGTGCACTCATCATCATCGGCTGTAATACTGACGCGTAGGATGCCCTCGGCCTCTCCTCGGCGCATGGCGAGCAGACGGTGCGAGGAGCAACGGCGCAGCTCCTCGCTGAAGATGAAGTAATCGGAATATTTTTGAGCTCGATCCTTGTCTTTCATTTTCGGAACGACCCGCGATGAGATAGTGGCTCCGCGGCGGAACACGCTACGCACGCTCTGGCGTGCTCTCTCGTCCTCGCTTACGTTCTCAGCAATGATGTCCTGTGCGCCTTTTAGGGCAGCCGAAGCGTTGGCTACACCCTCCTTGACAAACCTCAGTGCAGCAGCCTCGGGATTACGCTCGCGCTGCATCATGATGAGCGTGGCCAGCGGATCGAGGCCCAACTCGCGGGCAACTTGTGCCCGTGTGCGCCGCCGTGGCTTGTAGGGCATATAGATGTCTTCGAGCTCTGTGGTGTTCCATGTGCCGGTTATGCGTTGTCTCAGCTCGTCGGTGAGCATTCCCTGCTCGTCAATAGTCTTCAGAATAGTTTTCTTTCTTTTCTGCAGTTCCTTGAGCTTGTCGTTCAAGTCGCTGATGGCTGCCACTTGAACCTCGTCAAGGTTCCCGGTGGCCTCTTTACGATAGCGGCTGATGAAAGGAATGGTACAGCCCGCTTCGAGCAAGTCGATGGTGGCATCTACTTGTGGCTCACGAATATGGAGCTTCTCGGCAATGTATGGGGTGAATGGGTTCATATAGAGTGAGAGTTTCTTTAGTGATTGGAAATAAGTCGGCGTGCCTGTTCAATAAGCGTGTCGCGCCCTCTGAGAAAGTCGAACATGGTCTGTGTCACGGCTTCGTCGGGTGCGATGCCGTCTTCAGTGCTGCGGCCTTCGCGGTCATACATGGGACAGGCCGAGAAGCGCACGCTCCAGCCATTGGGCAGTTCGCTGGAGAAAGGCAGTCCCGCCCCGCCGCCGGTCTGGTCGCCCAAGATGATGGCTTTCGGGCAACATTTCATATATTTCACAAACTCGTTGGCGGCAGAGAACACAGAGCGGTTGGTGAGCACCACCACCGGCTTCTGCCAGCGCATTCCTCTGCTGGGCTTCAGCCACTGCTCCTCCATGGCCGAAAAGTCGGTGTGTCCGCGTCCTGTTTTGTGACGCATGTAACCCACGAGACGTTTCTCATTGGTGAATCGAGCCGCCAGTTCTTCAGCTGCCGTGAGCATTCCTCCGCCGTTTTGTCTCAAGTCGATGATGAGGCCACGACAAGGAGCCAGAAAAAGCAGAATGTTGTCGAGGTTGCCGCCTCCCAGAGCCCGCTCGAAAGTGGTGCAGCGGATATAGCCCGTGTTGTCGTCGAGTATGCGGTAG
Source organism: Hallella seregens ATCC 51272 (assembly GCF_000518545.1). Lineage (GTDB taxonomy): Bacteria > Bacteroidota > Bacteroidia > Bacteroidales > Bacteroidaceae > Prevotella > Prevotella seregens. The sequence continues at coordinate 13,254 of NZ_JADU01000017.1, read as the reverse complement.
CGCAGTCCGTTGGTCAATCGATAGTCGGTGCCAAGATAACGGTTGACAAGGGTGTCGCTGTAGTTGCTTGGATAATTCTCATGGAAGCTCCAGTAGCGGCCGGTGTCGAACGAGGTATAGAGATTCACGTGTCCGTCTTTTAGCTCAGCCAGCATGTTACTGAGCACTTCAAATAGTTGGCTGTCGGTCATTCCAGCATTGGGCTGGGCTTGGTAGCGGCTGTGCACATCGTCCCAGTCTACGCCTTTTTCTGTGAAAAAGCAGTAGTGCTCGTCCATGATTTTCCACAAGGCCTCGAAGTTGCCTTGTGGGTCGTTGGCAAACTCAATCTCCGTGACACAGGAGACGAGCAGCAGGGGCAGCAGGAGCAAAGGTGCAAGATGACGGAGCATGGGTGATATTTTGGATGTATGGGTCTTCTGGCTATGAGATGGTTTGTGGGATGAGAGACAAAAGATTAGTACCGCCACCCAAGGAGCAGCGCATGGGTATATTGATGGTATTTCAGTTGGTTGGCTCGCATTTGTCTTAGGTCAGCCCCATAGCCGATGGTGAAAGTGACGCGCCAGAGACGAAAGTCGAGCAGCAGCATCTGATGGAGCTGTGGACCGCTGAATGGCGAGGTCATCACAATGTTGTGGTCGTAGTTGCCGCGCGAGAAGATTTCGTAGTACGACTGTCCGTAGTTGGGCGAGAACGCGGCACCGATGAGCGGCAGGGCCGCCTCGTAGTGCAGGGCCAGCGGACAATGGCCAATGGAAAACTGCCATGCCATCCTCACAGCCGGATCCAGACTCAGGGCGGCTCGGGCTTGAGCCGGATTGTTGGAATTGCGTGTATTGTAGGTGCCGCCGAGTGTGCCGTCCACCATTCCGCCAAGAGCCACGCTGATGCGGGGCACTGGCCAGTTCCAGTTGTAGTGCCAACCCAGCATGAAATGGTACATTGCCGTCAGTAGAGAGTTGCTGTTGCCCCGTGTGCCGGCCGATGACAGCATGATGTGGTGAACGAATGTACTGGAGATTCTACTGTCAAGCCGCCGCCTCACCGATTGCGACAGATAGCCCAATTCCGTCCCTGTGAACCTTTCCTGTGAGAGATAGGTGTCGAGCAAATCGGTGTGTCCCATGCCGAGTACGTTCAGGTGTGTGGTGACGGCCGGCAGCCGTCGGCCTGTAGAGTCGGTCTGCCCAAGGGCGGTCTGGCTTGTCGCCAGCACCCCACCCAGAAAAAGCATTTTCAGCGGTCTGGTCATGGTCGTCACTTTTTTCATTGCTCGTCTTGTCTTAGGGGGCGGGATGTCAGCCCAGGTTGTCGGTATCCGGGAAGAGGCTGAGTTGCCCTGTCATCTCGTCGATAATCTGCTGCTGACTTTTGCCGGCATCAGGGTCAGTTTCTTCGGCATGTGTGTCGGTCTCGTCCTCGTCGTCGTCTTCCATGGTGACAGGATCGGGCATCCGCAGTGGCTCCAGCTCCTCTATTTTGTCTATCTGCCAAGTGGCTATGCGTTTTCCCTTGGCCTTGAATCCCTTCACGGCAATGAAACTCTCCACATCTATCTCCATCGGAGGACGCACGGCATCGTTGCCACCGAAGGTCACTTGTATGCGTGGATAGACGGTGTCGGTGAGCAGTACGAGCTGGCTGTTGGGATTTTCGCCGATGTAGTTCTGCCGCCGCTTTGTGGCGTCCATGAGAAAACGCTTCACGTAGGGATAGCCCTCGTTGTCGGCATCGAAGAGCACTGCCGTCCACACTTTCTCGGGATTCCACTTTTCAATAATCCTGATGCCTTTCTCAAAGTGGTTGTTCACATCGAAATCCGTGATATAGAAGTCGCCCCCGTTGAGCACCACGAGGATGCTTTCGCCGTCGTTGAACTCTCCGAGCAGCCGTCCGTGCTCCTCGTAGTTGATTCGGTTCACATCGGGGTCGAACCACACCTTTCGCCCGCCCAGCGTGGAGCGGCCGTGGCTTTTCAGTGTCACGCGGTGTACGCTCTTCTTGGTGAGCAGGTTGCCTTTGGCTGTGCGTCCCTTGATGGCTATCTCGGAGAAGTCTTTCTCCAGGAAGATGTTTTGTTTTTTCTTTTTCGGTTCGGGGTCGAGCGTCACCTTGACGACCTCCGCCTCGCCGTTCGGGTTGGCCGTGAAATACATCACCCTCGACCCGGGCGTACCCTGCGTGAGGTCGTATTCTCGGTCGCGCGTCATGCTCGTCACGTTGAACCGCTTGATGAAACAGCTGCCTCGCTTGCCGTCGCGGTACACCACATTGTATATCGTGCGGCTGTCGTTCTTCTTGAACACCTGCAGCCATATAATGTTCTTGCCCACAAATATCTTGTCGGCCACCTTGATAATCTTGTACTTTCCGTCTCGATAGAAGATGATGATGTCGTCCAGATCGGAGCAGCTGCACACCAGTTCGTCTTTTTTCAGCCCGGTGCCGATGAAGCCGTCCTGCCGGTTGATGTAGAGCTTCTCGTTGGCTTCCACCACCGTGGCCGCCTCAATGGTGTCGAAACTGCGTATTTCGGTGAGTCGGGGATAGTCCTTGCCGTAGGTCTCTTTCAGGTGTTCGTACCAGGCAATGGTCACATCTGTCATGTGGGCCAGGTCGTGGTTGATGCCCTTAATCTCCGCCTTGATTCTGGCCAGAAGCTGTTCGGCTTTCTCCTTGTTGTATTTCAGGATGCGCTGCATCTTGATTTCGAGCAGCCTCAGGTAGTCTTCCTGCCGAATCTCGCGGATGAGCTTTTCCTTGAAAGGGGAGAATTTCTCGTGGAGAAATCCGATGACCGCTTCTTGGTTGGGAGCCTGTTCAAAACGCTTTTCCTTGTACATGCGCTCCTCAATAAAGATGCGCTCCAGCGAGGCAAAGAAGAACTGCTCTTCCAACTCGCCCTTTCGGATGAGGAGTTCTTGGCGCAGCAGTCCCATGGTGCGGTCCACATTGTGGCGCAACACCTCGCCTACGGTGAGAAATTCCGGACGGTTTTCATCGATGACGCAGCAGTTGGGCGAAATGTTGATTTCACAGTCGGTAAAGGCATAGAGGGCATCAATGGTCTTGTCCGACGAGACTCCCGGGGCCAATTGCACCTGTATCTCCACTTGACGTGCCGTCATGTCAATGACGCGTCGGGCCTTGATTTTTCCTTTTTCGATGGCTTTGGTGATGGAGTCCTGCAGCGAGGCGGCTGTCTTGGAATAGGGCACCTCGCGGATGACGAGAGTCTTGGTGTCCAGTTTCTCTATCTTGGCCCGCACGCGTACCATGCCGCCACGCTGTCCGTCATTGTATTTGGACACGTCGATGGCGCCGCCTGTTGGAAAGTCGGGGTAGAGTTGGAAGTCCTCACCACGCAGATAGCTCACGGCGGCATCGCACAGCTCGTTGAAGTTGTGGGGCAGCACCTTGCTCGACAGGCCCACAGCGATGCCCTCTGCGCCTTGTGCCAGCAGCAGGGGGAACTTGACGGGCAGACTGATGGGCTCCTTGTTGCGTCCATCGTAGCTCAGTTGCCACTCTGTGGTTTTGGGATTGAAGACGGTTTCCAGGGCGAATTTCGAGAGCCGGGCTTCGATATATCTGGGGGCGGCGGCACGGTCGCCTGTCAGGATATTGCCCCAGTTGCCCTGCGTGTCGACGAGCAGGTCTTTCTGTCCCAACTGCACCAAGGCATCGCCGATGGAGGCGTCACCGTGGGGGTGGAACTGCATGGTATGCCCCACAATGTTAGCCACTTTGTTGTACCGGCCATCGTCCATGCGTTTCATGGAGTGCAGGATGCGCCGCTGCACAGGCTTCAGCCCGTCTTCGATGTTGGGCACGGCCCGCTCCAGAATCACGTAGCTGGCATAGTCCAGAAACCAGTTCTTGTACATGCCCGAGAGATGGTGCACGGCCGAGGCGTCGAAACGCCCGGCCGGTTTGTAGTCGGAATGCAGGTCCACGGTGAGCTCGTCGTCTCTGTCTGTGCTGGTTTCTTCGGCGTGGCTGCTGGTGTCTTCCGGCATGTCTTGGTCTTTGTCTTTCGTTCTATCGTCGTCCATAAGAATGGGTTGTCATTGGGATTTCCTTGCAAAGATAGCAAAAAATCGACAAAAACCGAGGCTTCCCGCCCTTTTGTGGTCATTTTTTAGTGAGGCCCGCGCCTTGGTGTTGGCTTGGGCTTGGCCTTGTAGGCTGCCGGTAGATGGCATCCATGATTTGCCGGCCCACCGGTCGGCGGTAGTGGCATGCGTCGTAGAAGTTGTGGCAGTCGTTCAGTCGGTCTTCGTTGCTGTAGTCGTAGACACGGCCATGGCCGAGCACGGCTCGCAGGGTGGCCACGTCGTGCGGATTCATGGCTATGCGGTCGGTGTTGGGCCCGATGACGAGGCGCAGGTCGGTGTTGTTTCGTCGGCAGATGGTGCGAATCTCGCGCAGCAGCCTCACATGGGGTGCAAAGAGCAGCCGGGGGCTTGTCGATGGGCGTGTCTCTCGGGCGTGTTTCCATGAGTCTCCGCTCCAATAAGCCTCGCCTTGTTTGCGGATAGAGTCTTCCTGCGCCAGGATGGCATCGTTGGTATAGGTGGTTCGCACGGGTACATGGGCGTTGACGATGCCCCTCATCGAGGAGCGTAGCTGGCCCGTCAGCTCATATTGCAGATAGGGCAGCAGTACCTTGGGGTCGAGAAAGGCCTGTAGGAAGACGGTCTGCACCTTAAGCCACCGCTTGTGGCTCACCTCGGGCGGCATGATGTGCATGGCTCCCGTGCTGGGATGATAGTTCACAAACGACTGTCGGTCGAGCACCACGAGCAGGTGGCGCAACGGCTGCCGGGGTTGCCGGTCGAGGGCCTGGAGCTGTTCCAGCAGGTCGGCCAGCCCCAGGTTGTTGCAGAACAGGCGGAAAGGGCGGCCGTGAATGTGCCGGTTCCAGTCGGCGCAGGCAAAGGCCATGGTGCACGAGTTGCCCATGATAAAGGCATCATAGCGTTGCGTGTCGCGGTAGCGTTTGTATTTCTGCCACGACACATAGCCCTCATTCTGGCAGATGGGACTATGGTCGTAGTCCGCATAATGGCGAATCACCATGAACGGATCGCGCTGGATATAATAGGCCACCAGCAGCAGGAAAGGCAGGCTCAGGGCCAAGGCCTTGAGGCAGAGGATGGCAAGAGGATGTTTTTTCATGCTCGGCTTGGGATGGGACGGTGATGTCTGTTTAGAATTGCACATAGATGAAGTTCTCGACTCCGAACGAGCCGTAGAGGAAGATGATGAACACGGCCACCACATAAAGCGTCCAGCGCAGGGGTGCACTTTGTTGCTCGCTCCACTGTATGAGGTCACGGCGGCTGTTCAGGGCTTCGATGATAAACATGAGCACCACGGCGATGCCAAAGACAATCCACAGATGGTCGGGCAGCCCCAAGCGCAACTCCTTGACGTCAGTGTTGAACCCGTCGGCCAGATGGGCGTAGGCATAGCCCACGTCGCCGATGGTGGGCAGTCGGAAGAAGAGCAGCGACAGGGCGAAGAGCAGATAGGTGCGCAACCGCATCACCACGGCCCACAGCCGGTGCCCCACGCACTGCTCGGCCCGTTGCCGCTGGGTCTTGAAAAGTGTTTCGTAGATGATGATGAGGCCTTGGAACAGTCCGTATGCGGCAAACGTCCATCCGGCACCGTGCCACACACCGATGGTCACAAACGTGACGAGCAGCGACAGGCAGAGTCCCGTGCGTCCCATGCCGCGCAGCGAGGCGTTGAGTGGGGTAAACACGTAGTCGCGCACCCAGAACGAGAGCGACATGTGCCATCTCCGCCACAGTTCGCCCGTGGACTGCGAGAGGAACGGCCGGTCGAAGTTGGGTTGCAGGTTGAAGCCCAGCATGCGTCCCAGTCCGAGAGCCATGCAGGTGTAGCCGGCAAAATCGGCGTAGAGTTGGATGGGGTAGAGCAGGGTGGCCACCAGAATCTGCATGCCCGAGGCCTGCCGCACCTGGTCGAGAATACCGTCGAGCGACGGCCCGATGCGGTCGGCAATGACGAGTTTGAGGAAGCAGCCCCAGCCCAGGAGTTTCAGTCCGCGTGTCACTTCCACATAGTCGAACCGGCGGCCGGTCTTCAGCTGTGGCAGCAGGTTGTCGGCCCGTTCGATGGGGCCTGAGAGAAACTTTACAAAGAGCAGCATGTAAAGAGTAAAGTCGGGCAGGCTGTCCTCGGGCTCCTCCTCCCAGTAAATCTCAATGAGATAGGCCAGGGCTTGGAAGGTGTAGAACGAGATGCCCAGCGGGAACATGCCCGACCAGTAGCGGGCCAGCAGCCAGAAACCGACCAATCCCGCCACACTACTCCAAAAGAGGACGGGTGCCTGCCGCGTGTCGAGACTGCGGTGGAGCCAACGGCCCATGTAGAAAGTGAACAGGGTTACGCCCGCTGCCACCGCCAGATACTGCCAGTGGTAATAGGCAATGAAGATGCTGCTTGCAGCCAGCAGCACGCCGTGCTGCCAAGCCCGCGACGGGCGGGCATAATAGAGCAGAAACGTGATGCCGAAGAGCGCCACGAACGCAAAGGTGAGAAATTCCATAAAAAAGGTGTCTGAGGACTATTTGGCGCGCTTCACGATACAGTCTACCATGTCGCCCACGTTGCGCATCTTGATGATGTCGTGCAGCTTGAACTTGAAGCCCCACCGGTGCTCCACTTCGCTGATGAGCGTCATATTGGTGAGCGAGTCCCACTCGTCTATGTCATCGGCCGACTGTGCATAGTCCAGCTGCATGCCGGGACGTTTGAATACTTCTGCAAAAATCTCGTTGAGTTGAGTCAATACTTCTTCTCTTTCCATGATGGGATGTTGTGATGATAATGGTCAATGGCCAACCGCTGAATCTCCTTGCGGTCTATCTTGTTGCTGGTATTTTGTGGGAATTGCGGCAGGTGGAGTATCTGCGTGGGCAGCATGTACTGGGGCAGATATTGCCGCAGATGGGCCATCAAGGGCCTGTCGGTCTGCCCGTCTGTGCCCTCTACAGCCAGGCAGAGGGCTATGTCGCCGCTGCCGTTGTTCATCGGCACTACAGCCACGCCCGTCTCCTTATGGTAGAACGTGCGGGCCACATGCTCTATCTCGCTCAGCTCCACGCGGTAGCCCTGTATCTGCACCTGGGAGTCGCGCCGGCCCTGATAGAGCAGGGTGCCGTCGGCCTGCAGCTCGCAGATGTCGCCCGTGCGGTACCAACGCTGGCCGTCGGCCTCGAAGAAAGCCTCTCGGTTTTTCTCGGTGTTGGCCCAGTAGCCGGGGGTGAGCTGACGGCCGGCCAGGCACAGTTCGCCCGGCTGTCCGGCGGGCAGGGGGCGGCCTTGCCCGTCAGCCACGCGCAGTTGCACGTGGCGCATGGCGCGCCCTATGCCCACGATGCCGTTGTAGGCGGCCATGTTGTTGCGGGGGATGAGGTAGCCTGTGCTGTAGACGGTGTTCTCCGTGGGGCCATACACGTTCCACACTTCGGCCCGGGGCACACAGTGTTGCCACGCCGCCACGTCGTCGGCGGGCAGTCCCTCGCCCGCGAAGAGCACGTAGCGCATGGACAGAGCCTCTATCTCATCGAAGTAGGGGCGCATGTAATGAATGACCGAAGGCACCAGCTGGGCCTCGGTGATGGCGTATTGCTCCATCAGCCGGTACACCTCCTGCCACTTGATGCGGCCAGGATGCACGGTGTAGACACAGGCTCCGCAGAGCAATGGGGCCAGGTAGCTGCCCACCGACATGTCGAACGTCAGGTCGAACATTTGCAGGCAACGGTCGTCGGGCCCCAGCTCGATGCCCAGTGCAAAGAGCGAGTCGGCAAAGGCTGCCACGTTGCCCAGGGTGATGGTCACGCCCTTGGGCCGCCCCGTACTGCCCGAGGTGAAGAGGATGTAGGCCGTCTGGTCGTCGGTCGTGGGGCCGTCTGCGGCCCAGCCTGTCGGCTGTGGCTCCAGACGGTCAGGGCGGATAACGCGTTGCTCGGTGTAGCGCGTATTGTCCGAGGTGTCTATCACGGTCTGTATGTCCACCTGCCCGATGATGTCAAGGCTGCGGGCCAGGGGCTGCAACGGGTGCAGGGGCACATAGCTTTTGCCCTCCATCCACAGGGCCAGGATGGCGGCATAGGTGTGCAGGTCGTCGTTGGCCACGAGACCCACGTGGCGGTCGGGCAGGGGATGCAGGGCGTGGCGCAGGGTGCCCACGGCGTGGGCCAGCTGGCGGTAAGTGTAATATTGGTCGTCGATGCACAGTGCGGGGCGGTCGGCATGCTGCTGCATGGTTTGGCGCAGCCGGGCCAGCATGGGCGCGGCCAACGGTCCGTCTGTCGATGTTGCGGTGTTTTCGGTTGTCTGTTGCATGGTTGCTTGCTAACGTTCTTTTTTCTGTTTGCAGTCTTGTTTTTTGAAATATAACGGCAAAGGAACGTTTTTCCCCTACTCGTTTTTCTCTTTTTTAATGCACTTTCTGCATATTTCTTGCATCGGGCAATGCCTTTTTTGTCTGTCGGCGGGAAGTTTCTATTTTACCCTATTTTAACGCTTCGTCCCGGCCGTAATCGCTGAAAAAGCCTTACCTTTGCACCAAATTATATCAAAACAAGCAAGTAATAAACATGGCACAGGAAGATGTTTTCAAGAAGATTGTAAGCCATTGCAAGGAGTATGGCTTCGTTTTCCCCAGTTCGGAAATCTATGACGGGCTCGCCGCCGTGTACGACTACGGTCAGAATGGCGTGGAGCTCAAGAATAATATCAAGCAATATTGGTGGCAGTCTATGGTGTTGCTGCACGAGAATATCGTGGGCATCGATGCCAGTATCTTCATGCACCCCACCACGTGGAAAGCCAGCGGGCATGTCGATGCTTTCAATGATCCCCTCATCGACAACCGCGACTCCAAGAAGCGCTACCGTGCCGACAACCTGATAGAAGACCAGATTGCCAAGTACGAGGAGAAGATAGACAAGGAGGTTAAAAAGGCGCAGAAGAAATTTGGCGACGTGTTCGACGAGGCCAAGTTCCGCCAGACCAACCCCCGCGTGCTGGAAAACCTGCAGAAGCGCGACGCGCTTCATGCCCGCTATACCGAGGCCATGCAGGGCCCCGACCTCGAAGCACTGAAGCAAATCATCCTTGACGAGGGCATCGCAGACCCCATTTCGGGCACCAAAAACTGGACCGACGTGCGCCAGTTCAACCTGATGTTCTCCACCGAAATGGGCTCCGTGTCGGATGCCGCCAACAAGATTTACCTGCGCCCCGAGACGGCACAGGGCATCTTTGTAAACTATCTGAACGTGCAGAAGACGGGCCGCATGAAGCTGCCTTTCGGTATCGCCCAGATAGGCAAAGCGTTCCGCAACGAGATTGTGGCCCGCCAGTTTGTGTTCCGCATGCGCGAGTTCGAGCAGATGGAGATGCAGTTCTTCTGCCAGCCCGGCACCGAGATGAAGTGGTTTGAATACTGGAAACGGGTGCGCCTGGCCTGGCACGAGGCTCTGGGTATGGGCAACGACAACTACCGCTACCACGACCACGAGAAGCTGGCCCACTATGCCAACGCCGCCACCGACATTGAATTCAAGATGCCGTTCGGCTTCAAGGAAGTGGAGGGCATCCACAGCCGTACCGACTTCGACCTGTCGCAGCACGAGAAATACTCGGGCCGCAGCATCAAATACTTCGACCCCGACACCAACGAGAGCTACACGCCGTACGACGTGGAGACCTCCATCGGCGTGGATCGCATGTTCCTCAGCGTGATGTGCCACGCCTACACGGAGGAGCAAATGGAGAACGGCGAGAGCCGTGTGGTGCTGAAACTGCCCGAGGCGCTGGCCCCGGTGAAGTGCGCTGTGTTCCCGCTCGACAAGAAAGACGGGCTGCCTGAGATTGCTCATCAGATAGTGGACGAGCTGAAATTCCACTTCAACACCCACTACGGCGACCCCAAGGACTCCATCGGCAAACGCTACCGCCGTCAGGATGCCGTGGGCACTCCCTACTGTGTCACCGTGGACCACGACACCCCCAACGACCACAAGGTGACGCTGCGCCACCGCGACACCATGCTGCAGGAGCGTGTGGACATTGACCAGCTGCGTGCCATCATCGAAGACCGGGTGAGCATTATCTCCGTGCTGAAGAAGCTCGGGCAGCAGATTGCCGGACTCGACAAGTAAACACCGTATGAAGCATCACGACAATATCATCCTGCAAGGCGCGGCGGCCAATGCCCGCCGCGCCCTGCGCCGTGCCTTGGCCTTGCTGCCCCTGGCCCTCATGGCTTTGGCGCTGGGGCTGGCCTCGTGCTCGGAAGCCACCGACGAGACCGAGGAGTACCCCGACTGGCGGAACACCAACACCGCTTATTGGAATAACCTCTACACCCAGGCCCAGCAGCGTATTGCCGCCGGCGACACCACGTGGAAGATATACAAGAGCTGGAGCATCCCCGACACCCTGCGCACGGACAACACCTATTCTATTATAGTGCACGTGCTCAAGGAGGGTACGGGTTCGGGCAGTCCGCTCTACACCGACTCCGTGCGGGTGCACTACAAGGGCCGTCTGCTGCCCTCCGCATCCTATCCCAACGGCCGCGAGTTTGACTCTTCGTGGAACAAGGCCACGTCCACGGCGACGGCCGCACCGGCCCAGTTTGCCGTGGCCGGCCTCTACGACGGCTTCGCCACCGCCTTGCAGCGCATGCACATCGGCGACGAGTGGGAGGTCTACATGGCGTGGCCCTTGGGTGCAGGAACCAAGGGCAATGCGGCCATCCCTGCCTACTCGGTGCTGACGTTCGACATCAACCTCGTGGCTTACTTCCGTGCAGGCACCCCCGTTCCCAACTTCCACGCCAAGCGTGGCACGGACTGGGTGAGCGAGTAACTCCCCAACGAGGGCTGGTCAACCCCTTGGTTTGTTGCCGATTCATAGGGACATACGCCCTGTATGTCCCGAAAACCAAGCATGCAGCGGGGGCACACCCAAGGTGTGCCCCCGCTGCATGCCTGTCATCTTATATCATCAATACAGGGCTTCCGAATGGTAAAGGCCGATTTCTGCGATGCAAGGCACATCCCTTGCCTGTAGAATGTTCACGCGTATTTGCTTTCCTTGGGCCGCCGGGAACCTTAGCAATCGTTTGAAGCCCACGGTTGTTCCCTCTGCGATTTTTTCCCATTCGCCGTCCTGATTCCTCACTTCGGCCGTGAATTTCTCCACGCGTTGCCCTTGGCGAATGTCCTCTTGAAGGGCGAGCACGTTGAATTTTTCTTCTTGACCGAGGGTAAAGGTGATGGTCGCCACGCCTCGTTTGCCGGCCAGCTGATAGGATGTGTCGTAATTTCCGTCGGTTATGGCCCTTAAGTTTCCTTTTCCCGATGGGCATTTGACATGCGCCTTGGACAGCAGGTTTCGGGCGAATATGCTGTCGTGCAGTGTTTTCATGTCCTTCAGGCTTCGTACGTCTGCCTCTGAGAAGCGGCCTTCCCGATTGGGCGGAACGTTTAGCAGCAGGACACCGTTTCTCCCGACGGAGCTGAAATAAATGTCCATCAACTCCTGTGGAGTCTTGACTTTGGCGTCTTCATGGTCGTGATGGAACCATCCCGGGCGTATGGACACGTCTATTTCTGCGGGATACCACACGAGCGTCTTGGCTTTCTCTATCACTTTCCGGCTGCCCAAATCCTGCCCGGTCATGTCTCCTGCCGGTTGTGCGAGCATTTCGGTCTGCGAGTTTTGGGCTATTGCTTTTTGGTCGAGGTTGTCGTTGGGAACAACGCTCCACTCCGTCTCCCGGCCCCGTCCGGTCTCTGTTCCCACCCAGCGCACGTCGGGCCCCATCACTGCGATGACCGCTTCCGGCTGGAGTTGGCGGATTACTTGGTACCATCTGACAAAGTCGTAGGACTGCCTTTTCCCGTTTGGGCCTTCGCCGCAGGCACCGTCGAACCACACCTCGCCCACCTTGCCGTACCGGGTCAGCAGCTCGGTGAGCTGATGAACGAAGTAGTCATTGTAGTCCTCCGTTCCATAAAGCGGGGAGTTGCGATCCCAGGGCGACAGATAAACACCAAATGAAATGCCATGTTTCTTGCATGCGTCGCTTACCTCGCGCACCACATCGCCCCGCCCGTTTTGCCAAGGCGAGCGCTTCACGCTGTGCTCCGTGTAGGCAGATGGCCAGAGACAGAAGCCGTCGTGATGCTTGCAGGTGAGGATGGCGCACTTGAAACCGGCGTCTTTCAGAACCTTGATCCACTGGTCGGCATCCAAGGCCGTGGGTGCAAATACGGAGGGTTGCTCGGTTCCGTCTCCCCATTCGCGGTCGGTAAAGGTGTTGATACCAAAGTGGATAAAGGCCGTCAGCTCTTGCTGCTGCCAGCGGAACTGCCGCTCGGAGGGTCTCACCCGAACCGCCTTCCTGATGATTTCTGCCGGCGAATCGGTTGGGTCGATGACCACGATGTTGGGTTCCTGAGCCTTGACGAGGTGGGGCAGAAGCGCCAACGAGAGGCACAAACCTGCCTTCATGGCAAGCGGAAGCCATCGGGCCGGTATCTGGAACAGTTGTTTTTGTTTGTTCATATCATGACATAGAGGGTTAAACAATAACTGCAATATTACGAATAATATTTGTGAAAAAACCGTTTTGGCGCAGAAAAGTTCAGCATTTCTTTGGGGCTGCACTCCTTTTTGTAAAAATCTATCCCCAAGGTTCAAGAAAAGGCGAAATAGCGTGAATGATTTGTGAGTCAGTCAGTTCTGTTTTTTGACCCTTTCGACGCAAAACCTCGAAAAGACGGGGTTATACCAACTTCGGACAGAGCAGCGTTACCAAAACATTACCACCTCCTTTGCAAATGAGGATTGGGAAAAGCGGTAACGAACAGTGCAAAATCCGACCTGAACTTCGGGGATTACCTCCTGCAAAGGTACGTCGATGAAAAGAAACAGGCAAATAAATTGCGGATTGTTTCTTTACCATTGAACGACAATGTTTTGCATAGCAACAAATAACCTGACAATGAATAGTTTTGTAAACCGTAAAAAGTCAGAGTTATGCGTAGTACGTTTAAGGTTCTGTTCTACCTCAAAAAGAACGCTCCCAAGAAGAACGGTTCCGTTCCCGTGATGTGTCGTATCACCATTGACGGCACCATTGCCCAGTTCAGTTGCAAATGCGATATCCATCCTGATTTGTGGGACATC
>NZ_JADU01000016.1 GCF_000518545.1 Hallella seregens ATCC 51272 | reverse complement strand
GATGGGCAGGGAACGGTTGATTCAGTACATACAACACGACGGAAAACGAAAAATCTCGGTAGCGGTTGAAAACGACCGTCCCACGCTCCAATCGAAGTGGAGCGTGGGACGGATTTTTTTCTTGGAAAAGGGAATTGCGGTCAGAGCAGACCTGCCAACAGGCTCTTGAGATAGGAATCTGAGACATTGGCGAGTTCGCCCTTGTCGTAAATAGTGAGCAGGGTGATTTCGAGGTGGTCGTGTGTCGCAAACACATGGTAGGCTATCACCCTTGCACTACCGTCATACGCTTTCCTCAAATTCTCTGATGAAATCGTCAGCCTTTTGCATTTTCATGCCTTTATCTTTCGCAGCCTTCAATTCGGCGACTGCGCGTGTCTGCCGGGGGCCGCCAATTTTCTGCAAATATGCCACTTTTCCCTGTTAGTTCCAAATCTCCACCGTTGGATTTTCGTTTCCGTCGTGTGTGTCAGTATGTCAAAGAGTGCTGGTATTCCAGCGGGCGGCCTTGTAGCCGCCCGGAGTAAACCGAATGAATCAAATCATCGGATTATTCTGCCACAGGGCGGGCAGAGTACCCGTACGCCCGAAAAAAGTAGAACTTCGGAACCGCGTTCATAAGGCTGAAGCTCATGCAGCAACCGGTGTTCGTTCTGTACGAAACGGCCGTCCAATACATTCCGGGGCCAGTGTACACCGAACCGTTGAGGTAATCGAGCATACCGAAAGCGGGGAAATATACGGTGGCATCAGGACTGGTAATCTTGTTGTTGAAATTCCAGCCATAATCCCATGCGCCGTTGGTATTCACTGAAGTTGGTATATTTTCATCGGTGAGGCAGAAGGTGAAGGCGTTGGATGCGGGCATCTTGAAGCCGGCAGGACAAGGGTCGTAGATGGTCTTGACGACGGTGTTGTCGTTGTGCCCCATTTGGGTTAGGTCCATCGACCAAAGATTGAGATAAGTGTAGCCCGTGGGAGGAACACCTGACCAACGGTTGCCATTCGTGTAGAATGTCCCGGGATGCTGGATGCCGTTCTGGATGGACATGTTATTGCCGCCGTTCCCGGTGTAGGAGCCATCGCTCACAGTCCCAGCATCGGGCATGGCATCCTTGCGCCCGAACTGGTAATAAGTGGCGGAAATCCTCTTGACGTTATTGGGATTCTGAGTGATGTCGATATAGGCAAACCGCTTTGTGCCATTGTTGGCTACGGTCTGCTCCACCTTGACACGGGCCACACGTGGCTTGTCGTAGGTTGTCGCATCCCACTTGCGGTAAGTAAAACCGAGCGTCTGCTTGGTGAAGTAGTAATCGAATCCTTGGAAATTGGTACATTTCACGGTTTCCAAAACATCGTCGTGGTCGAACCACAGGTGCCACGACCACATGATGGTTCCGCTTGCGTTCTTGACGGCGACAACAGCGTTGCCGTTACGGATTTTGTTGGCCGGCACATGGAAGTTGAGGTAAGAGTCCTGGCCATTGTTGGTTACGGACAAGCCGTCCACGATTCCGGCTTGGTCGGTCCATACGATAGCGGCCTGTGTGGCAGGGTCCGCAGCATTCTGCACGTTGATGTAAGGCGAATGGATGTCTGCATTGTTGTGATCCTTGAAGTTGCGCAGGAAGAGATGTTCGTATAACGTGCCTGGTGCTTGCCTGATATAGGCATGCTTGTTGTCCTTCCCGTCCGTGATGGCGTTGCCGTAGACCAGTGGAATCTTGTAGTGGCCCGGGGCCGAGATGAGGTAGGAGTTGGCCGTGTTGCGCTTCGCCGTGGGATTGCCCTTGAAGTCGTGCATGGACAGGTCGTAGTAGCCGTCGGGGCCGGTTTTGGCCGTGGCCTCGCGCAACACCTTGTTGTAGGACTCCATTTTGTCGATTATCGGTGCAGCCTGGATCGTGGCCTTGCCGGTTTCTGGGCTCCATGCAGAGCCGTCGCCCTCCTCCGCGGTCAGGGCGGTGAGCCATGCGGGCTTGGCGGTGGTTTCGGGGCCGAATGTTGCGCCGCCGTCGGCACTCTCCTGATAGCCCACGACTTTCCACTTCACGGGCTGGCGTGTGCCCGAGGTCTCGCGGTAGCTCTGTATGCCGTAGTTGCCGGTCTGGGTGTCGGTGTACTCTGCGGCATTGGGGATGGGGGTGATGGTGAGCTGGTATTCCCACGAGGAGTTCTTCTGCGAGAGGGCGTAGGTCTTCGTGGTGCCGGGCTTCCACCTGCCCGAGAGGTCGGCCTCGATGGGTGTGGAGTTGTCTGAGAAGTAAACTTTCACCTTCACGCCCGTGAGCTCCTGCGGAATCATGTAGAACGTGTAGTTGTCGTTGTTGATGCCTGTGATGAGTTGGTTGGGAGACTGCGAGGTGCTCACGTTCACCGTGCCGTCTCCACCGAGGGTAAAGGTGGCCGTGGAGGCGTCGAGGCTGCTCCAGGTGCCGGTGCTGTTGCCGTCGGTGGGCAGGACGTAGCGGCCCTTGTTCCTGGCGCCGATGATCTCTATCTTGCTGATCCGCTTGTTGTACGAGAGGTTCTGTCCCACCTTGAAGCGCACGGCGGTGAGGGCGTGGCGGAACTTGAGGTCGGTCCGCGGGGCCACGTCGGGCGTGTCGTAATGCACGAGGCCCGAGCAGGCTGTCATGAGGTCTTTCTGGTTCTTCACGTTCGGCTCCACCTCGAAGTCCACGTAAGGCGTGCCGGCGTAGGTGTCGGGCGAGATCTTGAGCTTGGCGTAGCTTGCGGCCTCGCGCGGGGCAATGGCGAAAAACTTGGCGTAGGGCCGGATGATCCACCAGTAGATGGGACTCACGAGGGTGCCGTCGGGCCGCGTGTCCTTGTCGTGGAACCATGGCAGCTGGCCGATGTCGGTGGCCGAAGTGCCGCGGTAGCCGATGGTGGTGAAGTTGCCCAGCGTGGCCAGTGTGGTGACGTTGGCGCGGGTGGCCGGGCCGTCCGTGCTGCCGTTGTCCGGGGCCTCTGTGCCCTCTGCGGCATTAGCGGTGCCCGTGGGGTTGAAGATGCCGGGTGTGGTGGTCTCGATGAGGCAGAGGTCGGCCCCGGCGGCTCCCTGCACGGCGAGCTTCTGCGTGGTAAGGTCTGCGGGCGTGAGGTTCATCATGCCCAGTTGCTCGCTGAACGCCGCGCGCGTCACGGGCACGCCCGGCATGGCTTTGGCGGCGGTCTGCGCGTCGTCCTGCGCTTCGCTCACGTTGAAGGCCACGGCGGCGTTCCTGTCGCCCTCCTCGCCCAGGTTCTTGCCCAAGTCCTCGTTGGCGCACGAGCCGAGGAAGAACCCGCCGAAACCTGTGAGCCCCGCGAGGCACACACTCATGAACGCCGCCCTGCGGGCCCTGCGCTCCAGATATTCCTTGAATCTTATCATGGTTGTTGCTTGTTGTTTAATCGTTGTCTACTTGTCAGCTTGCTTGCTGACTCACTTGCTTGTTTTCTTAATGGTCTGCTTGTCTTAAGAGTGGCTCCGTTCCTGCTTCTCCTTTTCTCCGCGTCTCTGTGTGGGAGCTACACGAGTATGGCTCACGCAGAGGCGCAGAGGAAAGGAGGGATCGCGACAGCACCTTTTACTCTTTTACTTTTATCACTCTTCCCACGCGTCCCATCTGTTGATCCGTTTGGCTCCGGAGATTTCCGTGTCGTCATCATCCTCTACAAGGTCTTCGATGCTGACGCTGCCTTTGTTGCCTACGGGGCCTCCTCCACCAGGCTGAACCGCCGGGCTACCGGCAAGGATGGTGTTTTCGTTCTCCACGGCGATGATTTCGCAGTTGGGGCAGACATAGGGTTGCCTGTGCTTGTCTTGCTCTTTTTTTGTTTTCATGTTTATACGCTTCATTTTAGTTTGGATTTAACTTGCTTTTTGAGTGCTTAAAAGCTGCTTATTTCCGTTTTCGCTCTGCTGCGAAAAGGGCACGAAAAGTGGGGCAAAGGAAACTCCGGGGAGTCCTTTGCCTATTGGGGTTGCGCGAGGTTCGCCTCGCGCGCGTACGCGTGTATGTTTTAGAGAGAGGTTACGCCAGTGGCTTGAGAGAGAGAGAGAGAGAGAGAGAGAGTAGCAAATTATTTGGAACTACCAAACAATTCGACGAAAAATTTGCAGGAAATTTTGCGATTCCCTGCGCCTCTTCAGCTCTGTTGTATCTCTTAATGGTGTACATGTTTTGCGACAAATGCGGTGCAAAGGTAGTGAAAGTTTGCGGAACGGGCAAAAGAAAGTTGAAATAATCACGAAAATGACATCTTTTGATTAACTTTACAGCGCAAATCACTTATTCAACAAACAGAAATGAAACGAAACAATCTACTCTTCCTTGCACACCTCGTCTGCATGTTCATATCGGGAGTCCCGGCAAGGGCGCAGGGCACGGCTGCTGTGGCGCGCCCTACGTCTTATCTTCCCTCAGGGCTCGACATTGTGTGCATCAACGGCCGGCAGCGCTACACGCGGGCCCTCTATGGCGGCCCCACCGTCTTCCGACTGGAGACGAGCGACAGGCCGGTTTTCGCCACCTATTATAATAAGGGAGGTCATCGGCACATCGATTTTGCACTTCGTGTGGGAACGGCGAAACTGCCACTCGACTCCACGGCATGGTGCGAGGCCCGCTATCAGGGTGGCCGGCGCACTTATCGGCTGCGTGACCCACAATGGGGCGGGGGAGAGCTGCACGTCACGGCTCTGGCCGATGCCGACCGCGAAGGAGCCGTGTGGCAGCTATGGGCCACGGGGTTTGCCGCGCCGGTGACGGTGGAGGCTCGGCTGTCGGCCACCCGGGTGCAGAAGTTCCGTCGGGCCGGAGACATCGGCGGGTTTGATCGGGACGACGCTTTCGAGGCCGCACCGCCCGTTTTGCAAACCGTCAGTCTGGCACCATCTGCAGACCAGCCGGCCTATGTGGCCCTCGACACCACGGCCCTCACCGTGACCGACCAGCCGGCATTGGCCCGGCGTTACGACCGGGCCGAGCGTCACAGACAGGCACTTGCGAGCCGCGTCGTCGTTTCCACGCCCGATGTTTGGCTCAATCCCGTGGGCGGAATCCTCACGACGGCGGCCGACGGGGCCTGGGACGGACAGACGTGGCTTCACGGAGCCGTGGGCTGGCGGTCGCAGTTGCCCGGATGGCGTGGGGCTTATGCGGGCGACTTCCTGGGCTGGTCCGAACGGCAGCAAAGTCATTTTGAGGCCTATGCCCGCAGTCAGGTCACGGGCGTGCCCGCCGTGCTGCCCCATCTGCCGGACACGGCCAACCGGCTGGCCCGCGGGGCATACCGATGGGGCACGCCGATGTACTCGGACGGCTATATCTGCCGCACACCGGAAAACAACCACCAGTTTCACCACTACGACATGAATCTTGTCTACATCGACGAACTGCTGTGGCACTTTCAGTTCGATGCCGACACGGCGATGATGCGCCGGTTCTGGCCCGTCATCCGGCGGCATCTGGATTGGGAGAAACGCACATGGGACCCCGACGGCGACCATCTTTATGATGCCTATTGCTGCATCTGGGCCAGCGATGCCCTGCAATACAACAGCGGAGCAGTGACCCATGCCTCGGCCTACAACTACCGGGCCAACCGGCTGGCTGCACGCATCGCCGAACTTGTCGGCGAAGACCCGGAGCCTTATCGGCATGAGGCACAGGCCATTCTGCAGGCCATGAACTCCCGCTTGTGGATGGAGCCACAGGGACACTGGGCCGAGTTTCAGGACATGATGGGGCACAGGCTGGTGCACCCGGACGCCGCCCTGTGGACCATCTACACCGCCGTGGACAGCCGGGCCTGCACGCCCGGTCAGGCTTGGCGTGCCATGCAGTATGTGGATCGTCACATCCCTCACATTCCTTTTACTTATCAAGGCCAGCCGTATGCCACGCTGAGCACCAGCGACTGGGGCCCCTACGAGTGGAGCCTGAACAATGTGGCCATGGCCGAAGTGATGCACACCGCCTTGGCCTATTATGAGGCGGGACGGCCCGAGACGGCCACACGACTGCTGCGGAGCAATATCGTCGACTTCATGTATGCCGGAAAGTCGCCGGGCAACCTGGGGCAGCTCTCGGCCCTCGACCGCAATACGGGTGAGGGCTACCGTGACTTTGCCGACGTGACGGGCATCTGCAGCAGGGCCGTCGTGGGCGGTCTCTTTGGCATTACGCCCCAGGCTCTCGACGGGCAATGTGTCATTCGGCCCGGTTTCCCGGCCGAATGGGACAGCGCTGCCATCCATACGCCCTACCTGGACTACCGATTTGAGCGGCGGGATGGGCACGACATCTATACCATGAGTCAACGTTTTGCCCGGCCGCTTCAAATGGTGATCCGGCAGAATCTGGGCGGCGGTCGTTGCCGCGATGTGGCGGGTACGACCGACAGCGTGCAGACCATCACCCTGACATCGGTGCCCGCCGATTCCCTGCACGAGCCCTCAGACACGTGGCCGCAGCCCCTGCCGGAAGCCAGCGGCACGGCTTTTTGCGTGGACAGTGCAGCCCAATTCGCCCCAGTGCGCCTCACCCGCTACTTCAATGCCAATGTGACCGACATTTTCCGCAACAGTTATCTCTCGCCACGATCGCCCTATACGACGCTCGCCCTGCCCACGCAGGGCATCGGCGACTGGTGCTCCACCCTGCGCATGGCCGACATCGACGACTCTGGTCTGCGCACACTGGCCGGCCCACAGGGGCGGGTCATGCTGGCCGGAGTGCCATTTGCCACGCCGGCCCAGGGGCGCAACATCATATTTGCCAGTTTGTGGGACAATTATCCCGACAGTGTAACCGTACCGTTACATGGGCACGCCAACCAAGTTCTGCTGCTGATGGTCGGCTCCACCAACCCCATGCAGTATGCCATGGTGCAGGGCATCGTGCGTGTCGGCTATACCGACGGAACCGCAGACACGCTGGTGTTGCGTAGCCCGGACAACTGGTGCCCCATAGAACAGGATTTTGATGACGACGGTTTGGCTTTCCGTCTGCCCAAGCCTCGGCCGCTGCGTCTCTCGCTCCAGACAGGCCGGGTGAGCCGCACATTGGCCATCTCGCAAATCAAGGAATCGGCGCAGCCTGGTGATACGACGGGCATCAGGCATTCTTCTGCCGACCTGCCCAGTGGCAAGAAGCCCGTGCTCGACATTCCCGGCGGGGCTGCCCAGCTTCTCAGTCTTCCGCTCAATGCCCGCAAGAAACTCCGCAGCCTCACCGTCACCGCCGTGGCCAACGATGTGGTATTGGGGCTCATGGCCCTTACGCTGCAACGCTGATTAAATCATGAAGACGGTGGGGAACCGGCTTTTAGTTGAACGTCAGCCGGAAAGTGGTAAGGCAACGGTCGGGGATGCTGATGAGCACTACAGAACCATTGCTCACGCGCATGATTTGCCGCGAAATGGAGAGCCCGATGCCGCTTCCCTCGTTTTTCGTAGTAAAGAAAGGTATAAAGATATGTGACGCCACTTCTTCCGGAATCTGCGGACCGTCATTGCTGATGTCTATGACCACCGATTCCTGTGCATTGCTGTAGGCATGCAGCCAAATGTTGCCGCCCGGGCCCAAGGCCTGGGCGGCGTTTTTCATGATGTTGGTGACCACGCGTGTGATAAGCCCCTCGTCGGCATAGACCAGCAGCTCCTTGGGTTCCACCTGAATGTGTATCCGGGCATCGTGCTTGAGCAGCGGTTGCGTCAGCCGGGCCATGCGTTCCAGGAATGGCTCTACATAGAACAATGTAGGGGTGGGCGTAGGCACGTGGGTAAACTTGCGATAGTTCTCCACGAAAGCCATCAGCTCTTTGCTGGTTTGGTTGATGACGTGCAGCCCCTCGTGCTGCTCTCCCGTCGACTTGCGCAGCAGGGTGTCACTCAGTGAGATGATGGGGGTCACGGTATTCATTATTTCATGGGTGAGCACACGTGTGAGCTTCACCCAGCTGTCTATCTCCTGGTTGGCCAGTTCTCCGTGAATGTCGCTGAACCCAATGATGGTGACCCGACGGCCTCGGAGCATCGTGTGCGACTGGCGAATGGAAAATCCTGCCAGCTGCTCCCGAATCTGCTGAATATGAGAGACAGTCTCTCTCTGCAGCAATGTTAGCGCGGCCCTGTTGCTGCGCAGTACGATGCCACGCTCATCGTCCATGACGAGGATGCCAGTATCCACGCTGTTGAGAATCAGTTCAAAATATTTCTCATGTTCAATCTGCTGCTCGCGCGCATGCTGCAAGATGGTTTTGATGCGGTTGAGCGAGGTGTTGAGCAGTTGTTCGTCGGCCTGTCTCTTGTCTTCGGGGAACCGAAAAGTATAGTCGCCGTTGTCCAGTGCGTCGAACATGAAAGCCACCTTGCGGATATTTCGCCGGTACCGTCTCAGCAACCGCACATATCCGACCAGCATCACGACGAGTACCACAATCAGCCATCCCTCCATCTCCATCATCTTTACCTCTATCCAAATTTTGAATTTAGAATTCTAAATTTTGAATTACAAACCGTATCTCTTGATTTTGTTATAGAGGGTCTGGCGCGAGATGCCCAGCTGTATGGCCACTTGCGAAAGATTGCTCTCGCAAGTGCGTATGGCCTTCTCAATGAGCAGTCGCTCCATTTCGTCGAGTGTCTGTGCCTCCTCCCTCGGGTCTCGTTCTTGTCGGGCCGTGTCACCGCTGATGTCGCCGGCATCCACCATCTGCCCGCTGCTTAGAATCACGGCCCGCTCGATGGCATGCTGCAATTCGCGGATGTTGCCATACCAGGGCAGCATGGCTATTTTTTGTTCGGCTGCAGACGAGAACGTCTTGCCTTGTTTGTCATACCGATCGGCATACTGGTTCAGAAAGAGTCGGGCCAATGGAATGAGATCGGGCTGCCGTTCGCGCAAGGGAGGCAGGTGCAAGTGAATGGTGTTGATGCGATAGAGCAGATCTTCGCGAAAACTTCCTTCGGATACCATCTTGGACAGATCGCGATTGGTGGCACAGACCAGCCGCACGTCAATGGCAATGGGTTTCGATCCGCCTACACGCACAATGCTCCTCCGTTGCAGGGCTGTGAGCAATTTGGCTTGCAGCCCATAACTCAGGTTGCCTATCTCGTCAAGGAAGAGTGTCCCGCCTTCGGCCAGTTCAAACTTGCCGGGGCGGTCGGTCTTGGCATCGGTGAAAGCCCCTTTGACATGCCCGAAAAGTTCGCTCTCGAACAAGGTTTCCGTGATGGCACCCATGTCGATGGGCATGAGCTGGGCTTCGTGGCGGTATGACAGTCGATGAATTTCTCGGGCCAGCACTTCCTTGCCCGTCCCGTTCTCGCCTGTGATGAGGATATTGGCATCGGTGGCTGCCACTTTCTCGACCATCGTGCGCAGTTCGTGCATGGCCGGCGATTCGCCCCAGAACATGCCGTTGTCCGTCTGTTTCCTGTCCGTGGCATTCTGTTTCCGACCTTTCTGTGTCTTGCGATAGGCATTGACAAGCGTTTCGATGAGCTTGTCGTTTTCAAAGGGCTTGACGATGAAGTCGGCCGCCCCCTCCTTAATCCCTGATACGGCGAGCTCGATGTCAGCATAAGCCGTGAAGAGCACCACCTCTGTTGCAGGGCGCAGCCGCTTGATCTCGCGAAGCCAGAACAGCCCTTCGTTGCCATTATTGATGCCGCTGCGAAAGTTCATGTCGAGCAATACCACGTCGGGCTGGTCTTCGCGCAGTCGGGCTGGAATATGGTTGGGACTGGCTATTGCCACCACGTGGGCAAAGACACCGGCCACAAGCATTTTTACCGATGCAAGTACGTTACGGTTGTCGTCTACAATCAGAAGGGTTCCTTGGTTCATGATTTCTACTTTGCAACAAAAATAGCCATTATTTGTTGAACAGACAAACAAAGGGTATGCTTTTTTGCATACACGTCCGGCCGCCGGCGCGCTATCCCGTATTGTCCGAATCATCTGCATTGTCCAATACTTGGACGGGAGTGTCTAATTCTTGGACATCCCCTGCAACCATCCTTTTTTAATAACCGTCTATGTTACAGCGATATAGTTTTTTGGCATGGCATTGGCCCTGTAAATCGTGTATGAACAGAATATTTCAACTTTTCCTATTGTCCACCGTCCACATGCCGGTTGTTGCCCAGAGTTCTGTCTGGACCATGGAGCGTTGCGTCGGCTATGCGGTGGAGCATGGCATCGACCTGCACCGGCAACGGGTGGAGACTGAACAGAGTCATTACGATGTCCGCATGGCACGGCTGGAGCTGTTGCCCACGATAGCCGCCGAGACGACAGGGCAATACAGTTGGGGCCGCAACATTGATCCGGAAACCAACACCTACAACACCATTACCACATTCAATAACTATTATAATGTAGGGGCTGTGCTCAATCTTTTTGATGGCGGACAGGCCATCAAGGCCCTGCGTCGTGCCCGCCTTGCCCGTGCCCAAGCCGAAACCACTCTGCAAAAACTGGCCGCCGACAAGGCTATTAACGTAATGGCTCGATTCGTGGAGGCCGTGTACAGCCGTTGTTGTGTGGCTTTGGCCAGCCGCAAGCTGGCCGACAGCCATGCCTTGTTGGCCAAGACGCGCCGCCTTTTTGAGTTGGGCGAGAAGAGCCGACCCGATGTGGTGCAGATGGAGAGCCATGTAGCCGATGACGACTACCAGTTGCTCCATCAGCAGAATGTGGCCCGTCAGGCTCTGCTGGCCTTGAAAGCGGAAATGAATTACCCCACGGCCGATTCCCTGTGTCTCGACACCACGGTTGCCACAGCCTTGTCTTCCGCTTCCCTGTCATCGACAATTGCTGGGGCTGAAAGGCTCTATAGCTCTTTTGAAAGCCAGTCTCCCGCCGTGAGGGCTGCCCAGCTCTCTGTAGAACAATCCCGATACGACAGGCTCATCTGTCGTGCGCAGCAGCTACCCTTGCTGAAAGTGGGAGCTGGCTTGTCGACCAATTATTACCGTAATCTCTCTCAGGAAAGTGGCAGTGCGAACCCATTCGGCCGGCAGTTTCACAACAACTTGGGCGAATATGTCTACCTGTCGCTTTCCATTCCTATCTTCGCCCCCGGTCGGTGGCGTTCGGCCCGGCGGGCCAAGACCGACTGGATGAAAGCACGGCTCAACCTTGTCGAGGTGCAACGGCAACTGCACGACGACATAGCCAAGGCCGTGATGGATCGCGATGGTTATTGCCGTGAAATGAGACAGATGGAGCGCAAGGTGGTGGCCGACAGTCTGGCCCATTACCTCTGCTGTCGCAAGTATGAGGAGGGCATGCTCTCCACTTTCGACCTCCACACGGCAGCCCAAACCCTGCAGGAAAGTCGCATTCGGCTGCTGCAGATGCAACTGATGCTTGTCTTGAAACAGAAACTTGTCAATTATTATCAAGGAGAACCGCTATGGACATCCAAATAAAACAAAAGAAATTTCTCATTCCCCGTAAGTATTGGGCTTGGATAGCGGGAGGAAGCCTGCTGGCCGCCATCCTGCTTTGGCTGGCTTTTTCCAACTTTGCATCCACTCTGCGCGTAGACCGGCGCGGACTCACGCTCGGCAATGTACAGCGAGGACAGTTCGATGACTATGTGTCTGTCGATGGCAACGTGGTGCCTATCCAAGTGGTACAAATCAGTCCAGAGGAGGGGGGCATCGTTACCGAGAAAGTGATCGATGAGGGAGCACGCGTCCACAAGGGAGACATCATCGTTCGACTGAGCAACAGCAATCTTGACCTTGAGATTCTCAATGCCGAGAGCGAACTGGCCGAGAAACAGGACATGCTGCGCAACACTCAGATTTCGATGGAACAAGACCAGCTTAACAACCGCAACGAGGCGGCGCAGCTGGCCATGGATCTGCAAGCCAAGCATCGTGCCTACAGCCATCAAGAAGCCCTGCAGCAGGAGCAGCTCAACTCGCGTGAAGACTATCTCCGTGCCCAGGAGGATTACGATCTGGCTGTGAAGAAGAACCGTCTCATCCAGCAGCGACTTCAAAAGAGTCAACAGTTACGCCGGACACAGATGGATCAGATGGCCGACAACCTCAACTCCATGCAGCGCAATGTGCAGCTCGTGCGTGCCCGCAAGGCGCGTCTCGACGTACGTTCCACCATCGATGGCGAGGTGGGGCTGCTCGATGTGGAACTGGGACAGAGCATCATGCCAGGGCAGAAAATAGGAGTCATCAACGATTTGAGCGACTACAAGGTGGAGGCTCAGGTCGACGAGCACTATATCGACCGTGTGCGCAGTGGCCTCACTGCTGTCTTCGAGCAGAACGGTCGCAAGTATCAGCTTGCCGTCCGAAAGGTTTATCCCGAGGTGCGCGACGGTCGTTTTCGCATCGATTTTGTGTTTCATGGCTCCCGCCCAGCCAACATTCGCACCGGCCAGACCTATTACATTGACTTGCAACTGGGCGAGGCCAAGCCTGCCGTTCTCATCCCTAAGGGCACTTTCTACAGCGTCACCGGAGGCCAATGGATATTCGTTCTCGACAAGAGTGGGCGCAAGGCCTACCGCCGCAAGATTGTCATCGGCCGGCAAAATCCACAATATTATGAAGTCATCGAAGGTCTGGAGCCTGGCGAACGTGTTATCGTGAGTGGGTACGAGGGCTATAAGGACAACGAAGTGTTGGTACTGGAGTGAGGCAACTCCTCTAAAATAGAAGATAGCATAAAACAATAGAACGACATACGGAAGATGAAAAAGCGTATCATCCACTTACTGACGGCCATGATGGCCCTGCTTGCTGCAACCACGTCGTGGGCCGTAGACACCCCCACGCCCCTTGCACCGGCACACAGAATAAGAGGCACGGTGACCGATGGACGCGAGCCGCTCGCGGGAGCCTTGGTGCGGCTCATACGTCCGGACTCAACTTTGGTCACAGGCATTGCGGCCAATGCCGACGGTACATTCAGTCTGCGCGACTTGGACAAAGGCAACTATCTGTTGTCCATATCGTGCCTTGGCTACGAAACGGTGACACTGTCCCTGCACAATGTGGAGAGCGATGTGAACATCGGGCAAGTGGCTCTCTCCATGGAGGGCAAGATGCTGAACGATGTCGAGGTCACCGCCTCGCGGCAGGTCAACAAGATAGACCGCCAATTGCTTATTCCCTCGAAAGCACAGATTGCGAGTTCAAACAACGGCGTGTCGCTGCTTCAGCGTATGCAGCTCGATCGTATTCAGGTGGATGCCCTCAAAGGTAGCATCACCACCACGCTCGGCGAAGCCGTTCAGCTGCGCATCAATGGCGTACAGGCCACCATCAAGGAGGTGCAGGCATTGCAGCCTTGCGACGTGCTCCGTATCGAATATCACGACATGCCGGGTCTGCGTTATGGCAATGCAGCTGCCGTGCTCGACTACATCGTGAAACACAAGACGGCGGGCGGCAGCTTCTCTGCCAGTGGCAGACAGGGTGTTTCTTTGCCCGAAGCCGGAGATTACCAGACCAATGGCAGCTGGCACAACGGCCGGTCGGAAGTAAAGGCTTCCGGCAACTGGAGTCGGCGATGGCTGAAATGGACGCGCGAGAACTACGAAACCTTTGTCTATCCCACGGACACCTTATATAATCAGGAACTCGGAGAACCCACCCCTGTGGGCTACGACAATGTCGATTTGTCCGCTGCATATATCCACACCGGCGAGAAAAACATGGTGAGTATCACCCTCCGCGACCAACTCGACAACAACCCCGACGAGATGTCAAGCCGCGTCAGTACGCTGCATCAGGGCGGCAAGACCTACCATGTGAACGACCATCTCTCCACCTGGTCCAACAGCCCCTCGCTCGACCTGTACTGGCAGACCGACCTGCCCCGCAACCAGCATCTTTATTTCGACCTCGTGGGCACCTACATCGACAGCCGCAGCGATCGTGACTACACGATGGGCACCAGTGCCAACGACATCTCGTCTGCCATCACCAGCCACACGCGTGGAGACAAATATTCGCTCATCGGCGAGGCCATCTACGAGAAGTTCTGGGGCAACAGCAAACTCTCGTTCGGACTGAAACACACCTGGCAACATGTGCGCAACAGCTATGCTGGAAGCGTGGAGGCCAATGTGCGCATGCACACAGACGACACCTACGGCTACGGCGAGTACCAGCGGCAGCTCGGCTCACTTACGTGGAATGTGGGATTGGGCCTCACCCGTTCTGCCTACAATCAGGAGGGAAACAAGCGCACCACCTATGTGCCGCGTCCCAACTGGATGCTTGCTTATGGCATCGGCAAGCACGTATACCTGAAATACCACGGCTATGTCTCGTCCTATTCGCCCTCGCTTTCCGATTTGAACGACGTTTCCCAACCCATTGATGCCTACCAGATTCAGCGTGGCAACCCCCACCTGAAGACTGTTACGTTCGTCTCCAACGACCTCATGATTAGCTGGAACACGCCGCATTTCCGTCTTATGGCGGGTGGGCGTTACAGCTATGACCATCGGCCCATGATGGCATCGACGTACGATGAGGGTGGCACTTTTGTCCGCACTACGGAAAACCAGCTCGGTTTCCACCGTTTGCAAACGCAGCTTTCCCTCACCTACAAACCTTGGAAAGACGGGCTTTCCATCCGGCTCACGCCGTTCTTCAACCGATACGTCAGCCTTGGACATGCCTACACCCACACCTACAGCAACTGGGGACTGCGTGGATACATCACCGCCATATACAGGCATTGGGTGGCAGAAATGTCTTTCCGCACCCGCTACAAATCGCTCTGGGGCGAGACCATCACCGACACAGAAAATGGGCACAACCTTGCCTTGGGCTACAACCCCGGTCGGTGGAGCATCAGTCTGGAAGTTTACAATCCTTTCTCCAACCACTATTCGCTGACCAATGTCGACCTCTCCCGTCTTGCTCCGGCACGCAAGGTGACACGTTCCAAGGACTTCTGCCACCTCTTTTTTGTCAATGCATCGCTCAATCTCGACTTCGGCAAGAAGCATGAAGGGAAGCAGAAGCGCATCAGCAACCGTGATGAAGACACCGGCGTGATGATAGGAAAGAAATAATTTCTCTGTATTTTCCAAACAACCCATTTCCCATGAAGACTTTTGAGACCATACATAGAGGACTTTCCTCCTATCTCATTTTTCTTTCGCGCAACAAGGCCTACACGGCCATCAACGTTTTTGGCCTGAGCTTGTCCTTGCTTTTCGTGTTGCTCATCGGCGTGTACACCTGGCAGGAGAGCCGGGTGGACCGCCAGTTCACCAAGGCCGACCGCATTTATATCTATGGCTTGGAGATGCACGCCCAGGGCGTGTCAGAGCTGTACACTGGTGGCAACTGGCGGTTGCAGAAGTATTTTCGCAGCCGTTATCCCGAGATTGAGAGTTCGTGTGCCTTGGCCAATTACTATCAGGGCGTGGTTACGCGTCAGGGCGACATGCCCACCAACTGCCTGACGTCATTTACAGACAGCACTTTCTTCGACATGTTCGACGTGACATTCGTTTTGGGCGACCGTCGCCGGGCCCTTGCCGACCGTGCCTCTGTCGTGCTCACCACCGACATGGCCACGCGTCTCTTCGGATCTCCGGAGGCTGCGATCAACCGCAAGGTGTTGTTTCGCGACGACAAGGTCTTCCGCGTGACTGGCGTGGTGCGGGGAAAAGAGAACACGTGCCTGAAGCCGGCCGATGCCTTCATCCGTTTTGAAAACATCGAATCTATCAATTCTTCCATGTTCAACGAGCGGTTGAGCAATGCCACCGGAGCACAGCTTTTCTTCCTTGTGCGCCCTGGTTCCAACTTCACGCAGAAAGAGAACGACATGGACGAGTACCAGAAGAAGTTCTTTTGGATATTCCAATCAGACGACATGCCTGTCTATACTAAGTTCGTTCCTCTCAACCGTTACTATTTCTCGGGGATTCAGGGTGAAATGGAGAACACGCTGAGGCAGGGTGACAGCAAGCTCGTGCACACGCTCTTCCTGGTTGGGCTTGTCATCCTGCTGTTCTCCGTGTTCAATTATATCAACCTCACCAATGCCCAGTCGTCCTATCGGGCCCGCGAGATGGCTATGCTGAGGCTGCTTGGCTCGCAGCGCATCGACATCGTGGTGCGCCTCATTCTGGAGAGCATCATACTCTGCACGCTCTCGATGGCTGTAGCCCTGCTGCTGGCTTGGGCCGCTACACCTTATGTGGCCCGGCTGCTCGACACCACGCTTCTGCTTTCCGTCCTGTTCCATCCCGTTACGCTGTTGCTGCTTGTGGCCTTTGTGTTGCTGCTGGGACTGCTGGCCGGACTCATCCCCGCCACCATGCTGTCGGCCAGCAAGCCCATCGATGTGGTGCGGGGAACTTTCCGATTCCGCAGCCACCAATGGCTGGGCAAGGCATTCATTGTGGTACAGAGCACGGTGACGATAGTGCTCATAGCCACAGCTTTCATCATGTCGGGCGAGATCAGACACCTCATCGCCATTCCCCGCGGCTACAACACACAGGGGCTGATGGAGGTCTACGTCATGGACGATTCCACCAAGATGGCAGCTTGGTACGACGGTCTGAAGCAGTTGTCCTGTGTGCAGAACCTGACCACTTGTTGCGGAACGCCTCATAGTGGCGGCAACAACATCACGTTCAACTTCAACGGAAAGACGCTCTCCACCCAGTGGCTTGTCGGCGACGAACAGTATATGAAGATTTTCGGACTGACGCTGAAGTCGAGCACCGGCCTACGCGGCAGGAATGGCGAATACTATGTGAACCGGCGTATGCTGGCTGACGAGGGTCTGCCGCTGACGAGCAAGTTTTTCTATCAGTGGGCCGACAAGCACGGAGTGGGCGAGCGTGAGACCCTGAGCGGTATATTTCGAGATTTCAACATCCGCGGACTCGGATCGCGCCAGCACCCCATGGTAGTCAAAATTGCCCGGCGGGGCAGCTTCCAACCATGGGCCACAGTCATCCAGATACAGGGCGACCCCGTAGAGGCCTACCAGCAGGTGCAGCAACTTTTCAAGCGTATTTTTCATGAAGAACTTGATCTTGACGAGCCTTACCTCGACCAGAAAATCGCCGCCGAATACAAATCGGAGACGCGCATTGCCACCATTGTGCGCCTGTTTGCCCTCATCGCGGTTGTCATTTCCCTGTTGGGCTTGGTGGCCATGTCCACCTATCACATTCAGCAACACCGTCGCGAACTGGCTGTCCGCAAGGTGTTTGGTTCGTCGGGTCGTCAGGTTCGCATGCGGCTCGTCACCTCTTTCCTCGCCTATGTGGGCATGGCTTTCGTGATTGCTGTGCCTGTCGTTTGGTATTTCATGGCCGACTGGCTGAGCCGTTATCCCTACCGCATCACCTGGTGGCCCTGGCTTCCCGTGGCCGGGCTCATCGTCTTGGCCGTCAGTTTCTGTGCCGTGGCGATTCAAAGTTGGGCGGCCAGTAATGAGAATCCGGTGAACGTCATCAAGGAAAACCAGTAAATCCTACTGCAATCATGAACACATACAACGAATTACGCTCGGCCATACTCAACCTGCCCCGCCGTGGCCAGCACAATGTGGCCAAGATAGTCTGCCTGGCTTTGGGCTTGGCTATGAGTGCCGTTATCATTGCCGAAGTCTATTACGAGCAGACTTTCGACCAGTGTTATCCCGATTATCAGTGCATCTGCCGCGTGCAGGAGAGGTTTCGTCTGAACCAAGGCGAGCTTATGGAAAGCGCCAACACCTCAGGAGGCGTGGGCCCACTCATGCAGAAAACCATTCCGCAGGTAGAGTTGGCGACGCGTACCAATGTCATCGTGGGAAACGAAGAGCTCGTCCTTGACAGCATGGACCGCATCAAAGCCAGCATCTATACGGCCGACAGTTGCTTCTTCCGCATGTTCCCCACCCGGATATTGGAGGGCGATGCCGTAAAGGCTCTCACGGCTCCAGGCTGTTGTGCCGTGAGCCGTTCCACAGCCGAGCGGCTGGGAGGCCGCGTGGTGGGCCGCAGCATCTCTCCCGGACAATTCCCCCGACTGCGGTTTACCATCGTGGCCGTGTACGAGGATTATCCTCACAACTCCACGTTCCATGATTTCGATGTCATAGGAGCCATGAGCACCCAGCGCAATTTCGTTTACGACGGGCAGGACAATCTTGTGGGCAACGATCGTTACCAGAGCTTCGTGCGGCTGTCCAAAGGCACCTCGCCCGGCAGTCTCGCCAAGTCCATCCAGGCCATGATGAAAACACATTATCCCATGGAAGACCTCAAGAAAGCCGGTTGCTGGATGACGTATCTGCTCACGCCCATCAGCACCTATTACACCAGTCAGCCCAACGTGCACCAGATGTTCTGGATTCTTTCGCTGCTGGCCGGCGTGCTGCTGGTCACCTCCGTGCTCAACTATGTGCTCATCGTGGTGGGCAATCTCATTACCCGTACTCGCGAAATGGCCGTGCGCAAGTGCTTCGGTGCCGGCCGCGGCATTGTCTACAGCCTCACTTTCCATGAGGCGGCCCTTCACTTGTTACTGGCCGTGCTGCTGGCTGCCGCACTGCTGTGGGCCTGTCACGGCACCATCGAGCAACTGCTCTCGGCCCCGCTTTCCGTACTCATCTTCAACCGTGGGGCATGGATATTGGCCGCCCTTGCCCTGCTGGTGCTCGTCGTTGGCGGCTGGGTACCGGGTTGGCTCTACAACCACATGCCCGTGACTGCTGCCTTTCGCGGCTATGCCACGGCACGCCATCGCTGGAAGGTGCTCCTGCTCGGCGTGGAGTTTGCGGGTGTGGGATTCCTGCTGTCCCTGCTCTTGGTTACCGGCCGCCAGTACCAGTTGCTCACGGGTTACGACTTGGGTTATCGCTGCAACGACGTGAGTATGGTGAACATCAGTGCCTTCTCGGCAGCCGAGAAACGGACGGCCGCCGCCGAGGCGGCCCGGGTGCCGGGCATCCGGCAAGTGTCGGTATGCCACGATTTGCCCCTCTACAGCCATTCGGGCAACAACGTGTCGCTGCCCGGCCAGGACGACCAACTGTTCAATATAGCTGATTTCTATACCGTGGGCGACCACTACTTCGAGCTCATGGAGATACCTGTCGTTGCGGGCCGCACGTTCACCCAAGGGGGCGACAGCCTGCGCGAGGTGATGGTGAGCGAGTCGTTTGCACGCCAAATGCGGAAACTCTGCAAGTGGAAGAGCGTGGTGGGGCGCCAGGTAGTCATCAGCGAGCACAGCGAAAACGGCCGTCCGCTCACCATCATCGGCGTGTACCGCGACGTGCATGTGGGCAATGCCACCAGCAATGCAGTCAACCGTCCCTCGGCCATGTTCTATGGACGCGCCGACCATGTCATGACGCAGACACTGCTCCTGCGGCTCGACCATGCGGACACGGAGACGCTGACAGCCCTGCACGACCGGCTGCAACGCTTCTTTCCCGGCAAGACCATTCTGGTGGAGAACGTGGAAAACCTGCGCAACAATGCCTATGCGCCCCAGCTCCATTTCCGCAACGGAGTCATGACGGCAGGGTTTGTCACCCTGCTCATCGCCTTGGTCGGCCTGGTGGGATACGTGACCGACGAGGTGAACCACCGCCACAAGGAGATAGCCCTGCGCAAAGTGAACGGTGCCCAAGGCCGCGACATCCTGCGGCTCTTCGAGCGCGGCATCATGCTCACGGCCGTGCCTGCCGTGGTGGTGGGCGCGACGGGGGCCGCCTATGTGGCTGCCCAGTGGATTCAGCTCTTCGACAACCGCATCACGCTCTCGCCGGGGCTGTTCGTCGGCGCCGCCCTGTCGGTGCTGGTCATTGTGGCCATCGTGGTGGCCCTGAACTGCCGCCGGGTGGCCTGGGGCAACCCTGCGGTGTTCCTCCAGCAGGAATAGCCGTGCCTCTCCACGCCGGCAGTCGGGCTGAACAGGCTGCCATTGAAGCGGCAAACAACAACAAGACAACACTAACAACAACCAAAATGATAGAAGTAGAGAATCTCAGCAAGTCGTTTCGCACGGAAGAAGTGGAGACGATTGCACTCAACCAGGTGTCGTTCCGCGTGGACGACGGAGAGTTTGTAGCCGTGATGGGGCCTTCCGGTTGCGGCAAATCCACACTGCTCAACATCCTCGGACTGCTCGACAATCCCACGAGCGGGGCCTACCGGCTCGACGGCACCGAGGTGGGCGGACTGAAAGAAAAGGAGCGCACCGACGTGCGCAAGGGCAAGATTGGCTTTGTGTTCCAGAGTTTCAATCTCATTGACGAGCTCAACGTCGAGGAGAACATCGGACTGCCGCTCACTTATCTTGGCGTGCCCCGCAACGAGCGGCGGGAGCGCGTCCGGGCCATGATGAAGCGCATGGACATCAGCCATCGCGCCAAGCATTTCCCCCACCAGCTCTCGGGCGGACAGCAGCAGCGCGTGGCCATTGCGCGGGCGGTGGTCTTCGGCCCCAAGCTCATTCTGGCCGACGAGCCTACCGGCAATCTCGACTCGAAGAACGGAGCGGAGGTGATGCAGCTGCTCACCGAGCTCAATACCGAGGGCACCACCATCGTCATGGTGACTCACAACGAGCACGACGCCCAGCGGGCCCATCGCATCATCCGCCTGTTCGACGGCCGGATTGTGGGTTGAGGCTGCCGCGTGCCGCATGCCGATGGGAGTGGGAGCGCGTGTCCCGAACCCCCGAGGGCATGGTGTTGAATTTGACGACAACGGAAACAACAAACATCAACATGAAACCGTATGGGTCGGCCTATGTGCCGATCCATACGGTTGGAACAAGCGTTTGTCAGTGCAAGGGGCTTGGGGAATGTCTCACTGGGGCATGCTTGTACATACGGGGCAGGGGAGTACATTAAAATTCTGGCTATATGTTTGGCCGACATCCTGCCGCAATTGATAGGCCCCATAGCCTAAACAGGGAGTTAAAGATTGGTTAAATAAAACACAAGGCTTTGTAGTTGCCCTCTATTTTATCTACCTTTGCAACAACAAATTCATATAGTGATAACAGCATAATCGAGGTTTTAAAGGAAAGACAGCCTTTGCCTTGTTTTAATTTATCCACTGACAAAAGAAAGATAACATGACGAAAGAAAAGTTTTTTGGAACTATGGGATGGATCGGTATGGCGACATCGGTATTAATGTACATCTTTTATTTTCCACAAATAGAAAACAACTTAGCCGGGCACAAAGGTACTTTCATTCAGCCATTTATGGCAGGCGTCAACTGTACACTGTGGGTTGCTTATGGACTCTTTAAGGAGAAGCGCGACCTTCCCCTTGCCATAGCCAACACTCCTGGCATCATATTCGGCTTCGTTGCTGCTTTCACAGCATTGTAACCCCGATACGTTCAAGCGCAATTACAAGGCCCCGTGTTGCGCATGGACGTTTTTTTTGAGGATTTCGTCTTCCCTGTCGTATATCGTTGTCGATGCCGTTTGCTATAAACGTTTTGCCTTTCTGGCATTTAGTAGACGGCAAAGGCAAGCACAGCACCTATGGAGCGAAGTGATTAAGGAAAGTTAAACCCCGAGCTTCCTTCGTTTTTTCGTGCAAGGTTTCGGCCTGTTTCTCCTTATTTATATAGCGTAACCTAAAAAGTACGAACCATGAAGGTATTCTCAAAATCAATGATGGGGAGCATGGTGGCCTTGGCCACCATCGCTCTTTTCGGCGCCTGCCTCACCGATGAAAACGACAAACCACAACTCATCATCGACCCTATCGAGCCCTATGTCGTGCTGGATACGGCGGGTGTGGCGAGCATCCCCCATCTGGAATCCTATTCGGAAGAGGAGTTTCGACAACACATCGTGGGGCGTTGCTGGTATTGCGAGGCGACATACGAGATAAACGACAAGGGCGTAGCCTTCGCAATGAACATCTGGGAGAACATGATCGGCATGGGCCCCACACACTATTATTTCGACGCCGACTCGGTGACCATGTTCTACTACGACGACGCACACGCCAACATCAACTTGGGGCGGCGTACCAAAAAATATGCCTACAGCTATCGTGCAGCCGACAATGGCGTCTACATCAATGGCTATAGGCAATGGCAGATTGCTCCTCCGGCAAAGGGGGACAACGCGTATTTAAGTGCTGTCGACTTTATCGGCACGCGCTCGGACCACAGCCTTTCGTATGGCTGGAGCGCGTATCGGTTGTTGAGTGCGCGCGAGGTGCACGCGCTGTGTAGAGATTATGGCCTCACGGCCAAGCCCTGAACTCAGTCGAGCACCGTGCCGCGGGTCAGGGCATACCTGCCCGCACCCGTGAAGCAGAGGGCCAGCTCACCCGTAAAGTGCCTTGTGCATGCCATGAAAAAGCATGAGCACGCCTATGCCCAGCCGGAGAACCAGCAGTCCCAAGTCGGGATTGCACATGAAATCTTTGTCTAAATTCATCATCTTGCTTGTTTTTGCGCCTCTCGCGAGGCTGATTATTGAAAAGTGTACCACTCGAAGTGGGGTGCAAAAATAATGAAAAAGAGACGACGAAGCAAGAGATTCGGCGAAAAGATGGGGTGGTTTTTTATTTTGTAACATTTACAAAACAAAAAGTCTCCAAATCGTTTTGAATCTGAAAAAAATCGCTTATCTTTGCAGCGTTGAAGGGTTGTCGTGTCTGCTGGAACGCCAGCCGGACAAGCGACCATCCCAACAACGACAAGCGAACAAGAACATATTATTTTTAAAAATTACACAAAAAGATTATGAAGAAGTACGTATGCGACGTGTGTGGCTGGGTGTACGACCCCGCAGTGGGCGACCCCGACAATGGTGTTGAACCCGGAACGGCCTTTGAAGACCTGCCCGAAGATTGGGTGTGCCCCGAGTGCGGAGTGGGCAAGGAGGACTTCAGCCCCGTTGAAGACTAAGCCCCTTTTTATATGACAACAGCCCGCCTGGCTTTCGAAGAGCCAGGCGGGCTGTTGCGTTGATACGCTACCGTGTGGGCGACAAACGTGCAGACGGCGTGCGACGACACCGTAAACGCGTCGCGATCAGCCCGTAATCGCAACGCGTTTGCGGCGTTTTCGCGGGGCCGTTGCGCCGTGAAGGCAAAGCCCTTGCTGCGGAATGGTTGCCACTCTACTCGGCCAAGAGGCGCTCGGCCATGGCTCGTCCGAGTGCCTCGCACTGGGCCGTGGTCTCCGGCGAGAGCGACTGCTTCATCTCTACCGGCGTGCCTACAGGCTCGAAGTGGAGCTTGTTCTCGTTCCACTCGCCGATGGTGGCCACGGCCTTGCCGGCCCAGCAGTAGCTGCCAAACCAGCCGAGGAGGTGGTTCTTGATGTCGCGGTTGGCGATGGCAGAGAGCAGAAGCTCCATCTTGGGGAAGAGGCTGTTGTTGTAGGTGGGGGCGCCGACAATGAGGCCGCGGTAGCGGAAGATGTCGCGCAGCACGTAGGAATAGTGCGTCTTGCAGAGGTTGACCAGGCTGATGTTGGTGAGTCCGGCCTGCGAGGCGGCGCGGGCGATGCCCTCTGCCATCTGTGCGGTGTTGCCGTACATGGTGCCATAGGCAATGACGAGTCCGCGTTCGGTCTCGTATTTGCTCATCTTGTCGTACATCTCCACCACCTTTTGGACATGCTTATGCCACACCGGACCATGGGTGGGGCAGAGGTAATCGAGCTGCACGCCGGCCAGTTTCTTCAGCGCATTCTGCACCGGAGTGCCATAGCGGCCCACGATATTGGAGTAGTATCGCACCATCTCAAGCCAGTAATCTTCGGTGTGGATGTCGTCGTCGAGCACGCCGCCGTTGAGCGTTCCGAAGCAGCCGAAGGCGTCGCCGGTAAAGGCTACGTGGGCGTCAACATCGATGGAGACCATCGTTTCGGGCCAGTGCACCATCGGAATGAGCGTGAAAGAGAGCGTGCGGGAACCCAGCGAGAGGGTGTCGCCCTGCTTTACTTCGATGCCGCCGTCCTTGATACCGTAGAAGCCTTCCATCATGTCGAAAGTCTTTTTATTGCCCACAACGCGCACGTCGGGATAGAACTGGCGGAGCAACGAGAGGGAGCCGCTGTGGTCGGGCTCCATGTGATGCACGACGAGATAGTCGATGGGGCGGTCGCCTATGACCTCGCGGATGTTGGCAAGGAACTGTGGAAAGAAGTCCACCTCGACGGTATCCATGAGGCATACTTTCTCGTCGACGACGAGATAAGCGTTGTAGGTAACGCCGGCGGGCAGGGGCCACAGGCCTTCAAAGTAGGCCTTGTTGGTGTCGTTGACGCCAACGTAATATACCTTGTCGGTAATCTGTTTCATAGTTGTGGGATGTTTATGTGTTATACTGTGATGATACGTTTCTCGATGCGGCGCACCTTGGCCGTGCCGTGGCGGTTGCTGCGTATCAGATGGAGGTCTGGAGCAGGGGCGTCAGGTCGCGGCGCAGCTGGGGAGTGTCGCGGAATACCAACCCCGGCATGCCCACGGCTCTGGCCCCGTCTATGTTTTCGGGCTTGTCGTCGATGAAGACACACTCGGCTGGCTCCACGCCGAATTTCTCGAAAAAACTGTGATAAATGGCGGGCTCGGGCTTCAGTTGGTGCACGTCCTTGGAGAGCAGGTAGCCGTCGAGCAGGTCGAAAATGCTGAACTTTTGCATCACTTCGTAGACCCGCGACGACCAGTTGGAGAGGCCCAACAGGCGGTAACCTTGGGCGCGGAGCTCGGTCATGAGCGTGCGCATGCCCTCCATTTCGGCGGTGAAGATGTCGGTATAGTGCTCGTCGAACTGCTGCAAGGCATCGGCATAGTCGGGCCAAAGGCGTTTCTGCTGCTCAAAAAAGTAGGCCGGTTCGTGCTCGCCGCGATCCATCTCGGCATTGATTTCGCCTGTGAAAACATGTTGCATGAACCATCGGGCCCGTTCGCGGCTGCCCAGGATGGACGTAAAGAAAACCGTGAAGTCGTACTGCACGAGCACGCCTCCAAAGTCGAATACAATATTCTTGACCATAAATGGAAAGACGTTTTAGCGTGGGGCAAAGGTACGAAAATAGGGGGACGTGAGCAAGGAACGGCGTATGAAAAGTGTACGAACCGCGGTAAATGGCAACAAAAAGAGGGTATGCCTGTCGGCATACCCTCCGGATGTGTGGTTGGAAAGTGCTTACTTCAGCTTGGTGTAGCCGTACTTGGCAGAGCAGCAAAGCTCTTCCTCGATGCGGATAAGCTGGTTGTACTTGGCCATGCGGTCGGTGCGGCTCATCGAACCTGTCTTGATTTGGCCCGAGTTGGTGGCCACGGCGATGTCGGCAATCGTGGTGTCCTCGGTCTCGCCAGAGCGGTGAGAGGTGACGGTGGTGTAGCCGTGACGGTGTGCCATCTCGATGGCCTCGAGGGTCTCGGTGAGCGAACCAATCTGGTTCACCTTAATCAGGATGGAGTTGGCAGCACCCATCTTGATGCCCTTCTCCAGGAACTTCACGTTGGTCACGAAGAGGTCGTCGCCCACGAGCTGGCAGCGGTCGCCGATTTTAGCGGTGAGTTTCACCCAGTTCTCCCAGTCGTTCTCGTCGAGACCGTCCTCGATGGAGTCGATGGGATACTTGGTAATGAGCTCCTCGAGGTAGGCAATCTGCTGCTCGGCAGTGAGCTTCTTGCCGTTCTTCACGTCTTTCGGCATGCCGTTCTTGAGCTGGCGGTAGTCGTAGAACCACTCGCCGTTCTCCTGTACGGCAAACTCAGAGGCTGCGCAGTCCATGGCAATCTTCACGTCCTTGCCGGGCTCGTAGCCAGCATCCTTGATGGAAGCGATGATGGTGTCGAGTGCATCCTCGATGCCGTCGAAGTTGGGGGCGAAGCCACCCTCGTCGCCTACAGCCGTGGAGAGGCCGCGCTTCTTCAGGTTCTTGGCCAGAGCGTGGAACACCTCAGCACCCATACGGATGGCCTCTTTCTCGCTGGCAGCGCCAACCGGACGAATCATGAACTCCTGGAAAGCGATGGGAGCATCGGAATGGGCGCCGCCGTTGATGATGTTCATCATGGGAACGGGGAGGGTATAAGTGTTGCAGCCGCCGATGTAACGGTAGAGAGGAATGTTGAGTGCCTTGGCAGCGGTCTGGGCAACAGCCAGGGAAACACCGAGGATGGCGTTGGCGCCGAGCTTGCTCTTGGTGGCGGTGCCGTCGAGTTCAAGCATCTTGTAGTCGATCTTGCGCTGCTCGAGCACGCAGAAACCTTTCAAGGCGGGAGCGATGATGTTGTTTACATTGTCCACGGCTTTCAGGACTCCCTTGCCGCCGAAACGGTTCTTGTCGCCGTCGCGGAGCTCCAGAGCCTCGTTCTCACCGGTAGAAGCGCCGGACGGAACACTGGCACGGCCCATGACTCCATTCTCCAACGTTACTTCAACTTCCACTGTAGGATTGCCGCGTGAGTCGAGAATCTCACGAGCGTGCACTTTTTCAATTTTCATCGTTTTACCTTTTATAATTAATGAATAACAATAAGTCCTTTTCTTATCTTGTGCAAAGTTACGGCCAAAAAATGGGTTAAACAACTTTTTACCCCGCTTTTTTACGGGTAATTGAGTCCTGTTTTGGGACGCGTGCAATAAAAAAAGTTAAAAGGAAAAGCGCAAAAACAGGCCTCGGGAAGAATGTCGGACAGAATCGGTAAATTTGTGCTGCACAAGGGTTCAGGCAGCCCGACGAATGCCCGACTTACCTATAAAACAAAACATAGAATGATGAAAAGAACTGTTCTGATCGTTGCATTGTCTGTTGTGACGGCCTGGGGGGCAAACGCCCAGCAGGCCCGGCAGCGAATCCAAGCCAACATCAACCTGGCCGCCAGCAACTATCTGGCTTATCCCGGACCGAAGAAAGCCCTCACGCCCACGCCGAAAGGCTACGAGCCTTTCTACATCAGCCACTACGGTCGACACGGATCGCGCTACCTCATTGGCCGTGGCGACTATGACAAGACCTATGAAACGCTGCAACAAGCCGACTCACTGGGCAAGCTGACGCCCCGGGGGCGTGAGGTGCTGGACAAAGTGAGGATGATTCGCAACGAGGCCATGGGGCGGGACGGCGAGCTGACGCAGCTCGGTGCCGAGCAGCACCGGCAGATTGCACGCCGCATGATCGGACGCTTTCCGCA
This sequence comes from Hallella seregens ATCC 51272, assembly GCF_000518545.1. Taxonomy (GTDB): domain Bacteria; phylum Bacteroidota; class Bacteroidia; order Bacteroidales; family Bacteroidaceae; genus Prevotella; species Prevotella seregens. The sequence goes on along the minus strand of NZ_JADU01000016.1, from coordinate 77,609 downwards.
GGTGTTTGCCGGCGAGACAAACATCGACGCGAAGTCGACAATTGTGATTCGTTGCATCCTCTCCATGGAGAATGCGCTGCAGGAATTGGCCAGCATCAATCCGAAATTGCGCATCCGCCACGATGCCAGCTACCACGACATGTACTACATGAATGACGAGAACAGCCGCTACAACAAGCTGCGCGATACTCCAGAAGCCCGGGAGGCCGTGCAGGCATTCAACCGCAACCACGACAGCCATGCCCATCTGATGACCGTGCTCTTCAACGATACGGCTTTTGTTCGCAGCATCAACGGCAGCAGCCTGGCCAACCATCTGTTGCGCCTGGCCGCCAACGTGCAGAGCACGGAACTGCGCCACAAGCTCTCGCTTTGGGACATTTTTACCGAGGAGGAGGTCTACGACTTCTGGCAACGGACCAATGCTTTCTGGTACACCTACTATGGGCCGAGCAAGCAGGCAGGGCAGGCCGGCATCTATACGCAGGTGAACCTGCTGCGCAACATCCTGGCCACGGCCGACAGCTGCATCAGGCTGCCGCACCCCGGAGCGACATTGCGCTATGCCCATGAGTCGGACGTGATGCCGCTGGTGTGCCTCCTTAACCTGAACCGCTACGGCGAAACCATAGACGATTTGGAGGAGCTGGATGACAGGGGATGGAACAATTTCGACATTTATCCCATGGGATGCAACGTCCAGTTCATTTTCTACAAGCCGACAAAAGGCAGGCTCGACGGGGCCGACATACTGGTCAAGGTGTTGCTGAACGAAGACGAGGCAACGCTTCCGCTGTCAACGGATTGTGCGCCTTACTATCATTGGAAAGACGTGCGGGAGCATTACATGACCAAGATACAGGGCAAGTAATGCCCGGTCAGCGAAGACGGGTGCCGACAGTGCGCTCATGTTGACGGGCCGATTACTTGCAACGGTCGTACCATTCGCGCAGGGCCAGGCGCGGTGTGCCCAGCTTGACAATGGCGTCAAGGTCGCGGCGCGCCTGGCCGAACCGCCGGAGCCGGATGCGGACGTCGGCCCGCGAGAGCAGGTAGTCGGCATTCTGCGGGTCGCGCTTCAGGGCTTCGGTAAAGTCATAGTCTGCCGGTTCGAGCATGTCCTGCTGCTGTTCGATGCCCGCGCGCGCCGCCCAGGCGGAAGCTGAATCTGGAAAAGCCGCCACCAGTCGGTTGATGCCGTCCATCGCTTCGGTATAATGACGGTCTTTTTGATTGAGCAGAGCCAGTCCCAGCTGGGCCTCGAAATTGCCCGGCACCATCTCCAACAGACGCTCGTAATCGAGGCGGGCAAAGTTGTAGCGATGGAGTTTGCCGTTGACGTAAGCCCGATAGTAGAGCGCAGCAATGCTGTTGGGCTGGTGCTGTAACACGATGTCGTACTCGTCTTTGGCGTATTGCCATTGCCCCAATTCCACATTCCAAGCTGCCTTTTTCAGTCTCAAGTCGATGGAGTCGGGGTGATAAGCCAGTGCGTCGGTGGCCTTGGCCAGGCTGTCGCGCAGGGGATTGCGATTGTCCTGGGCCTGTATAGGTAGGGTGACTCCTAAAACAAGGAGCAGGGCTGTAAGGGTGTGGGAAGTATTCATACCTTATTATATATAGTGCAAAGTTACGTGTTCTCTGGGCAAAGAGTGTGCTTTCTGCCGTTAAAAAAGTCTTTTTCAGTGTCGTTGCACACTATTTTTGCAATTATTTGGCAATATCGTTGCGGGGTAAAAGAAATAGTATTAATTTTGCAGTCCCCCTACAAACAAACTCTTGTAATAGAAGCAAGGGCTTACTTCACGACAACAAGTAAGAAAATTTATAAACATGACACAGGAACAGACCCGTCATACTGACCAAGCAGAAAAAGACAAACAAGCAAAAATCCGGGAGCAACGCCATGAGGCTTTTGCAGAAAACGTACTCACAGTACTGCTTTCTTTGATAGCCATAGCGGTGATTTCTTTCCTGGTTTGGAGCATCATCGCCGACTGACGACACTGAATGTGCGTTGACTTCAGGCGGTAGTGACTGACGGTAGAGGGGTAAGGCTCCCTTTCATGTTGTCGGTCAGGCTGTCCTTGGATACGTCCAATAGAAAATCAATATCAGAAACGATAAACCAGTCCGGCCCGAACCTCAAAGGTGCGGGCCCGCACTTCGTCGTGATATTTGTAATGGGTGTTGCGTGCATAATAGGCTCCTGCCAGTTCTATGCCCAGGTTGTGCTTCAAATGGAACAGGAACATGGGGTTGATGACCAATAGTTCTGCATTGCCCCGGTCGCCTTGAGCGTTCAGATAGAGTGGGTTGACGGTGGTCAGATCCTTGCCTTCATAGCCTTTCCAAGTGAAGATACGGTAGTAGTCTACGTGGAGAACGAAGCGTCCCAGACGGGGAAATTCCATCAGTGTGTTGGTCTTGAGGCTGAAGCCTGACCCCATGTTATAGTCGCGGTCGATGATGTTGTAATAGTCGCTCTTGGTGCCACCCAACAGAATAAGGTCGGCAAACAGCCGTTGTTCGAGTCGTGAGAGATTACCCACGCGTGGAAACTGCCAGATGATGCCGGGGCCGAAAGCAGCTGCTTCGGATATGCGGTAAGGCGTGAGCGTGGTGCCATCTTTCACCGGTTTGGAATCGTAGTAGTTGAAATGCTGGAACAATCCGACGAGCGTTTGTCCTTCCTTGCCACTGTAAACAATGCTGCTCCACAGACGTCCCATGAGGTGCAGGCCGCTGAACAGCGGCTGACTGCCCGAGAACCCCATACTGACATTGGCACAAAAATAGCTGTAAGGCTGGGTGTCGGCCTCCTCGAAAGGATCGCCATACTCTAAATTAAATGAGAGATAGGGCAACCGTTCTCCCCGAAAGAGCCCACCATTGTCGGCCAGATAACGGCCCCCCAAGGTCATTGTAAACTCCACCGGGATGCGACTGAAGTCGTGATAGAGATACTTGTCGCGGCGAATGTGCCAGGCGTCACCGTCCATGATGCGGGTGAGTCCCTGCATGGGATTGACCACCATGGCCGCCGCTTCGCGCAGGAAACGGGAGAAGCCCCGGCTGCGGTCGTTGAGAATGAGGGCCGAAATGCGGTGGGTAATCTCGCCCAAGCAGATTCCGCCAAAGGTTGTAGCTATGAGATCGTTGATGGCGGGTGGTTCCACCTCACCGCAAAGTTCCCACATTGCACTCCCTCCCAGTGCGTATGGTGTGCTCTGCCAGAAGCCAAGTCCGTTGCTGCGCGCCGAGTTGAAATACAAATTTCCGTGATAAGGATGGGCAAAAAGGTTGGTAGAGAACTGGTCATTGTCCCAAACGAAAGCGTGTCGCCAGTTGTGGGCAATGCTTTTGAAGTTGACTCGTGCAAACTCTTCGTTGAGAACGAAGCGGTCGAAGCTATGCACAAACACGTTGATGCCTGCTGTTTCGGCTGCGGCACGCCACCAGCGGTGCCGGGTGTAGGCAGGATCGGTCATTCGATACAGGCGGTCGGCGGGTGTGTCGCGCAGTTGTCCCAGCTGGTATTGTTGGTCACGCAGCCGCTCTGATAGCCATTTTTCTTCCTGTGTCGCATTGTGATGGTAGCGGAAACTCAGGCCTGCCTGGAGGATCGGACGCGTCCGATAGTTGTGGTTGGAGCCATAGAGGCGTGTCGTTCCGTAGCCGGCAGAAACAAATGCACCCAGTGTCAGAGTCACTTGATAGTCCAGATTGACATGTCCTTGCAGGGAGTAAAGCCGCTCTGGGGCATCTTCTGAATTCTTCTTGAAGCTCTCGACATGGTAGAATCCCAAGTCGCCGCTGATGGTCCAACGTGGAGAAAGCGTAAAGTACTGCCCGATACGGTAATAGATGGCTCCGGAGAAGCCTTCGTCGAATCCCATGTAATGCGACCCCACGCCCACGATGCTGTAGGTGCTGCGATTGCGGAAACGCAGGGCAGCGTTCAGTTTTGAGGCGGTGCCCAAGCTGGCGAGCAGGTCAATGCGCGTCTTGGGATTGACATTGACCAGCCCTATCTTGCGGGCAATGGTGTCGCGTGTGTAATTGAAGAAGCCCACCTGCACCCCACGCGGATGGCTCAGTGCTACGTTGATGATGCCGATTTGGGAACCGGTCAGCGTGTCTGCATAGTTGTAAGCACCCAGTTGAAGACCGTGCATCTGCCCGGAACTGACATTGGCTGTAGTGGAGATCTGGGTTCCCTTGCGCACACCCATGGCGATGTTTGTGAGCATGCTGAGCTGCAGCCCACGCATTGGCGTGAAGACAATATTGCTGAAACCGGCCAGTTGGATGCCGCTCATGGCATGGGCGGCATTGGCTATTCCTGCCACTATCAAGCCTTGGGCATCCCTACGGATACCGCCATAGAACAGTCCGAATTGAAGTCCATGCAGACTGTCCACTTCGGTGCGCAGACCCACATTGAGCCGACTACAAAGCAGGGAATCATGGTGGTGGTTCAGCCCGACTCCTATGTTGGGCAATCGGTGACCGGCGGGTTCTTGCACAGTCTGGGCCCCAAGTGAACCTGAACACAGGATAGAAGCTATTGCCAAAACTCCATATCCTGTGGCATCATGACGCTTCATGAACCTCGGAATTAGGGTTCTTGCCCTGCCTTTTTGGCCGTCACGTAGCTGGCAAAAGCCTCGTCGAAAGCAGCAAACTGCTCTTGGCTCAAGTTGCCGAGCGTGCGGCGCAGTCCCTTATAGTAAGCTGCGACCCGCCTGTGCACGGCAGCGGCATCACCGCCACGCGCATAAATCTTGTCCAAATCAATGTGCATCTGCGGTACGAGGCGGTTCAGAAATTCCATGTCGCCGGTGTACTTTCCGCCTGTCTGACCAGCGGATGTGGCCTGTTCGGACGTTGCCGGAGCATCGTCTGTAGGCTGGGCCGTTTCGGCCGGAGTATTTGCCGCAGCCGCTTCCACGCCTGGAGCCGCTTGCACAGAGTCGGCCAGCTCACTGGTGGGCTGGGCCATTCCAGCGGTTTCATTGTTTTTATTGAACCAAAGCAGTACGGCCACTGCCAGTACTGCCACGACAGCGGACATAAGGATGGCCAGTTTCTTGTTTCCCGAAGAGGAGCTGCGGGCTGTGCTTCGGCTATAGTGACGATGCTCAAGTGCATCGAGAAAGGCATCCACGTCGGCATAACGCTCACTGCGCCCATAGCTGCAACAGCCGGCCACCACCTGCTGATAGTCGTCGCCCAGCCCCATTTCCCGAACCATGACACCCAGTGAAAAGATGTCGGCACGGGCGTCGATGGCCACCGTTCCATCCTTGGCCTCGGGAGCCCGAAACTTGAGAGTTGCAGCCGGCTCATAGAGATTGTCGGCGTAGCGCAACCTGAAGTTCAGCACTTTGACCTCGTCTCCCTTTGTGGTTACAAACACCACGGCGGGTGTCAGTGCGCCGTGCACCTTGCCCATCCGGTGCATGAAGCCCACGACCTCGGCCACCTGGCGTACAATTTTCTTCTTTTCCTCCTCGGTATGGGCCTCTTGCATATAGTCGGACAGCGGACGTGCCGGCTCCCATTCCATCACAATGCAATGGCCGAATCCTGCCACTTTCTTGAGTTCCAAATATCGCAGGATGTGCGGATGTTCCGTCTCATGGCACTGATCGAACTCTCGTTTCAAAGCCTTCTGGTACTGCGGCTTGTCCTGATAGGCCGCTTTCAGACCTACGAGCAGCACCTCGCGGCCCTCCTCCTTGCCTGTCACGAGGGCATTGATTCCTGCTGTCTTGATTTCGTTTGTTTCTGTCATGGCATTATCTTTTTCTGTTGCGGTTCAACCTTTGGCGTTGGCAGTCCCGGACTCGTCCATGGGAAAGAGGCCATAGAGCTTGGCATCGATCATATCGGTGACCTTGCGAAAATCCTCGGGCGTATCCTCAAAGCTGATTTTATCGCCGTCAACAATAATCAGATCACCCTTGTAACCGGCTATCCAGTTCTCGTAACGCTGTTGCAATCCCGTGAGATAATCTATGCGAATACTCTTCTCGAACGACCGCCCTCGCTTCTCAATGTGGTTCACAAGTGTGGGAATAGACGAGCGGATATATATCATGAGCTGCGGCAATTTTACCAGCGACATCATCAGATCGAACAAGTTCGAGTAGTTTTCGAAGTCGCGATCGCTCATGTATCCCTGGGCGTGCAGGTTGGGTGCAAAGATGCGGGCATCCTCAAAAATGGTGCGGTCCTGAATGATGGTCTCCTTGCTTTGAGCTATTTCCACTACTTCCTTGAAGCGTTTGTTCAAGAAATAGATTTGGAGATTGAACGACCATCGGTTCATGTCGTGATAGAAATCGTCCAGATAAGGATTGTTGTCCACGGGCTCAAAACGGGGTGTCCATCCATAGCGTTTGGCGAGCATGCGGGTCAGTGTGGTCTTGCCGCTGCCTATATTTCCTGCGATAGCAATGTGCATTGTAGAAGTGTCTAATGAGAATTAAAGGGTGGATAATGAATGTGAGAGGGGCGGCGGGCTATGTTGCAAACAACAAATTCTCCTTGTGCTCTATTTCGGCTAGCTGTCGGTCTATCCTGCTGATGACCGAAGCAAAGTCTTCCCGCGAATAAAGTATGTCGAGATCGTCCACGTCTATGGTGAGCACGCGCCCTTTGTATTTGTTCTGAATGAAGTCTTCGTAGCGGTCGTTTAGGTTCTTCAGGTAGTCCAACTGCATGTTCTGTTCGTAGTCGCGGCCACGCTGGTGAATGTGCTCCACAAGATGCGGAACCGAGGCACGCAGGTAGACCATGAGGTCTGGCTCGCGCGCCACCATCATCATCGACTCGAAGAGCCCCATGTAAGTTTCATAGTCGCGGTCGCTCATGTTGCCCATATCGTGGTTGTTGGCCGTGAAGATATAGACTCCCTCGAATATCGACCTGTCCTGAACGATGGTGTTTGGGGAGCGGACTATCTCCAGAAGATCGCGGAAACGCTCTTTCAAGAAGAACACTTCCAGATTGAGTGACCAGCGTTTCATGTCTTTATAATAGTCACCGAGGTAGGGGTTGAACTGCACACTCTCCAGCCGTGGTTCCCATCCATAATGCTGCACGAGCTTGTGGGTGAGTGTGGTTTTCCCGCTTCCGATGTTTCCTGCAATAACAATGTGCATGTGCTGTGAGTAGTTCCGGCCCTACTTTCTCAGGGCCAGATTGTAATTATAATAGTTGCGGTCGCCCGTGATGTCGCTCACCACCTTGATGAATGGTGGGAAGTTCACATCCTCGGTGCTGGTAATCCCTTTGGTCTCCAAAATGACGAGTCCCTGCAATTGATTTAGATAGGTGTCGAGTTCAAAGTACTGGCCTTTCCAGATGAAGCTGCGACGCTTCTTGGTGATGGTGTGGCGGTAGGGGTCGGCTTGGGAAAGCAGCGAGTCGTAGAGCGCATTGCTCACCTGCCGCTCGGTCTCCACCTGCTTGTTGCCCTCGACCGTTTTCTTCATCGTGTGCACGTTGACGCGCTTGCCGTTCGACCAGTTGCGCCGACGAAGCCTCACCTCACTGTCGGGGTCGGCCACGAGATAGGTCTGCGTGATGTCGCTGTCGATGGTGGCCGGCATGCTTCCTGTCACCTCCACGATATACTTGCGCTCCTCGGTGATGGGCTGCGGCAGCCCGAGAACAGCCGATATTTCCATGAGTACCCGGTTGAGCTTGGTGTCGAAGTCCTGGTGATTGTTGATGACACGCAGGTGCGGATGCCCGCTCCAGGCATTGACCACGCGCTTGTCCAGCTCCCGGGCCACGCGCAGTCCTTCCTCGTTTTTCTGTTCCAGCCGCTGGGCGTTGCTGCTCGTGGTGTAGAATTCCTCGGCGCCGTCGGCGGCCGACACCAGGTGGAGCACGGCATCGTAGCGCCCGATGAGCTGCTGTGTGGAAGTGCCCACCAGCCCTGTAATGTCCTCCCACATGGTGGCATCCATATAGGCCGAAATGTCCATGGCACCCCGATCGCACACGATGACAGACGGTTCGTCCACCTGTTCGGCCATCTTCATGAACTTGTCTTCGAGAGCCAGCTGTATCTCCAGCGTGGCTTTCTCGCCCTCATAGAAGAAGTTGCGGTTCTTGGTCAGATAATCCATGCCCGCTTGCAAGAACAGCGTGGGCACCTCGGGGATGGTGAAAACCTTGAAGCCCATGCTGGAAAAATGGTCTATCACCTTGACCAAGGCCGTGGTCTTGCCGGCACAGGGACCGCCGGTAAGTACTATTTTCTTGATGTCTTTACTCATGATGAACGTGTCATAACAGCGTGAACGCTTGGGGCAAAGTTACTGAATTTATCGCGTTTCTGCAACAATTGCACCGTATTTTACGGCAAAAACATGGAAGAACTTCAAAGAAATAGTGTATCTTTGCACCCAATCAACTTGTTATTCAACCATCGGGACACCAGTCCTCCATTCAATCCAATCCTAAAATGAAACAACCTCAAGGACTATTGCTGTCTGCCGTGCTGGCCATGAGCGCCGCCGCCCCCGTCCATGCCCAAAGCATGCTTTATCCCCATCACTTCGATTTGAGCGAGGTCACCTTGTTCGACAGCCCGTTCAAGACCGCCATGGAACTGAACTTCAAGGTGCTGTTGGACTATGATGCCGACCGTTTGCTGGCCCCCTTTGTGCGTCAGGCAGGGCTCAATATGGGCGATTATGCCGGCTGGCAGACCCTGCATCCCAACTTTGCCAACTGGGGCGGAAACGGTTTTGACCTGTCGGGCCACGTGGGCGGACACTACCTGTCGGCCCTGGCCCTGGCCTATGCAGCCTGTCGGGATGCAGGCATGAAAGCCCGGCTGAAACAGCGGCTCGAGTATATGCTGAAGGTTCTCAAAGACTGTCAGGATGCCTACGACGGCAACACAGAGGGCCTCCGCGGGTTCATCGGCGGACAGCCTATCAACGAAGCCTGGAAGAAACTCTATGCCGGCGACGTGTCGGGCTTCCGCAGCGTGCGTGGCTGGGTGCCGTTCTATTGCCAGCACAAGGTGTTGGCCGGCCTCCGTGACGCCTATGTTTATGCCGGCAACAAGGAGGCTCGGGAGATGTTCCGCAAGCTGGTCGACTGGAGTGTCAACGTGGTGGCCCGGCTCGATAACGCAGCCATGCAGTCGGTGCTCGACACCGAACACGGCGGCATGAACGAGAGCCTGGCTGATGCCTACACCCTCTTTGGTGACCAAAAATATATGGATGCCGCTCAAAAATACTCCCACCAGACCATGCTCAACGGCATGCAGATGCAGAATGCCACCTTTCTCGACAATCGGCATGCCAACACACAGGTGCCCAAGTATATCGGTTTTGAACGGATAGGAGAGCAGGGTGGGAGCGAACTGCAGAAGAAATACGAGCTGGCGGCCGGGAACTTCTGGAACGACGTGGCCCTCAACCGCACGGTGTGCATCGGCGGCAACAGTGTGGCCGAGCACTTTCTCTCGGCGGCCAACAGCCACCGATACATCGACCATCTGGACGGCCCGGAGAGCTGCAACTCCAACAACATGCTCAAACTCTCGGAGATGCTCAGCGACAATACCCACGACGCACGCTACGCCGACTTCTACGAATACACCACTTGGAACCACATTCTCTCCACCCAAGACCCCAAGACGGGCGGCTACGTCTACTTCACCACCCTGCGCCCGCAGGGTTATCGCATCTACTCGCAGGTGAACCAGGGCATGTGGTGCTGCGTGGGCACCGGCATGGAAAACCACAGCAAGTACGGGCACTTTGTCTATACGCACGACGGCGACTCCGTCATCTACGTCAATCTCTTCACAGCCAGCAAGCTGGCTAACGCCAAGTTTGCCCTCACGCAGCAGACCGCCTATCCCTATGAGCCCCAAACCCGCATCACCATCGACAAGGGCGGCAGCTACACCCTCGCCGTGCGCCATCCCTGGTGGACCACCGAGGGCTATGCCATCCTCGTGAACGGCGAGAAGCAGCAGGTGGCCGTCACGCCGGGCAAGGCCGGCTATGCCCGCCTCACGCGCAAGTGGAAGAGGGGCGACGTGGTCACCGTCGCGCTGCCCATGCAGCTCCGCACTGTCGAGTGCCCCAACTACACCGACTACGTGGCCTTTGAGTACGGCCCGCTTTTGCTCGCCGCACAAACCACGGCCGTGGACGCAACCGATGCCGACACCACCGGCCTCACTGCCGAACGACTGCCCAACGAGTTTGCCGGCGAGGGCCGCATGGACCATGCCCCAAGTGCCATGGCCTCCAGTCGGAGCCTCACGGCTGCACCCTTGCTCATTGGCGAGCGTGCCCATGTGCTGGAACGCATCGCCCCCACACAGCCCTCACGGCTGCAGTTCAGCATTGACGCCAGCCGAAGCGACGCCCCGGACTACAAGTGGAACAGGCTGACCCTCAAGCCTTTCTACGAGATTCACCACAGCCGCTACATGTGCTACTGGTATCAGCAGACCGCCGAAAACTATGCCGCCAGCGACATGGCGGCCAGCGAACAGGCCAACAAGAAGTTGCAGGAACGCACCATCGACTTTGTGGCCACGGGTGAACAGCAGAGCGAGGCCGGCCATGAGTACAGCTACAGCGACGACTCCTCGACGGGCAGCTACAATGATGAGACCTACCGTGATGCTAAGGCCGGAGGCTACATTCAGTACTCGCTCTTCAATCCCGGCGGCGTGACCGACAGTCTGGCCGTGCTCTGCCGTTTCACCACGGCCGATGCGGGCCGCAGGGCCACGCTCACCGTCGATGGCGAAAAGCTGGCCGACATCGTGATTCCGTCCTCTGTAAAGGGGGCCGTCAACGACTTCTACAACGTGGAGTTTGCCATCCCCGCCAGTCTCGCCACCGTCAAGGGCAAGGCCAAAGACAAGTTTGTGGTGCGCCTGTCGGCATCGTCCGGCACCCTGTGCCCGGGACTCTACTACCTCCGTCTCATGCGCAACCACACGGACTATACCTATCGTTTCACGGCCGGCGACTGGAAGTCGGGCGACAAGGGCCGGCTGCAGCCCGCCAACATCAGCTATGATGCGGGCCGGAATATCATCACCGTGAACCAGGGAGGCGACAACAACGTGTGCCTGATGCTCGACTACAACAACCTGAACTACAGCATCTCGCCCCGGCAGAAATACCTCATGGTGCTGGGCCGGAACCTCAGTACGCGCGCCGGCGCCTCCTACCTGTGGTGGCTCAACGGCAAGAACCGGGGCACACAGGTGCCTCCCACCATTGCCCGGGACGTCACGCTCAACGGGGAAGCCTACCAGGTCATTGCCTGGGACATGGCCAGAAGCGGCATCGCCGACAATATCTCGACCACCGGCAACACCGACATCTGCCTGGGCCAGACCATTTTCGGCCTGACCTCGACCACCGGCACGTCCTATATCCACGACATCGACTTTGTGGCTGATATCGATGCAGCCACCGGCATTCGGCTGCCCCATGCAGCCGGCACCCCTGCCACCTACAATCTGCAAGGCATGAAAGTGGCGCACCTCACGAGGGGCGTGTATATCCAGGGCGGCAAGAAAATCCTCCTGTAACCAATCCGTCAAATCCCCGACAGCCCCCAGCCGACACAGAAAATGGGGGCTGTCGTCGTCTTTTTTCCGGGATATGCTTGGGCGTTAAAAGATTTATTCGTACTTTTGTCCAAGAAACTTTAGAAACTTCCCCTATAAACCTATTCACAATGAGACAGCTCAAAATCACCAAAAACATTACCAGCCGCAACAGCGAGGCCCTCGATCGCTATCTCACGGAGATAGCGCGCGAGCCCATGCTCACGCCCGACGAGGAAGCGGCCCTGGCCCAGACCATCCACAAAGGCGGCAAGGAGGGAGAGAAAGCGCGCGACAGACTGGTAAGCGGCAACCTGCGTTTTGTTGTCTCTGTGGCCAAACAGTATCAGCATCAAGGCATTACTCTCACCGATTTAATCAATGAAGGCAACATGGGTTTGGTGAAGGCAGCCGAGAAATTCGACGAGACGCGAGGCTTCAAATTCATATCCTACGCCGTGTGGTGGATTCGTCAAAGCATCATGGAAGCACTGGCGGTGAAGAGCCGCATTGTGCGCGTGCCCCTTAATCAAGTGGGCATTGCCGGCAAGGTGAACCGGGCCACGGAGCAGTTTCTCCAGCAACACGGCCGCATTCCATCCACTCATGAGCTGGCCCAACTCACCGGAATCGAGGAAGCACAAATAGAGGCAGCGATGGATGCCGCCTCGCATACCACCAGCATTGACGCCCCGCTGGGCAACGAAGACGATACTTCGATGGCTGACATCCTCTCGTCCGACGACATCGGTTCCAAGTCCGACAGCCAGCTCGACCGCCAGTCGATGAACCAGTTTGTCAGCGACTTGCTTAAGGAGGTGCTCAATCAACGCGAGCAGAAAATCATCAAGGAGTCGTTCGGTATCGGAGTGATGGAGAAGAGTCTGGAGGAGATTGCCGACGAAATGGGCATGACACGCGAGCGTATTCGCCAGGTGCGCGAGAAAGCCCTGCGCAAGATTCGTTACAGCAACTACGCCTCCACGCTGCGGCAGTACTTGGGATGAACAGTTAATTAGACAGTTTTTTGTTTGATTATCAGCCTTTCATAAAGATTTCTTCAAGCAATCATCCATAGTTCACCTCGCCCTCAAGGCGGGGTGATTTCGTTGGTGAACAGCCCTCGTTCCGGCAGTTTGCCCGAATTATTACGATGGAACGGTGCTGCCTTTATGCCGTAATGGCGTTGCGTTTGCGTTGTAATGGCGGTGCGTCTACGGTCAAACGGGTCTGCCTTTACGGCGTAACGGTAAGGCCGTTTTCACCCCGAGCAGCCAACGGTTCCGGCAGCAGACATCCCTGTCACAGCCAAACGGGCCTGCTTTCAACAAACAGGCCGGCAGACTCTCACGAGTCTGCCGGCCTCAAAATTAACCTAAATAATCTAATACCATGAAAAACATGTTGCAAAGTTACACGAATATTTTGAAGAGAATCCGTTTTTGAAATTGTTTTAAGTATTCTTAAAGCTTGGCCTTATGGCCAAAACTCAGAGTGCAAGCAGATGAAGGCAACACGCCTTGCTTGTGCAGACGGCAATACAATATATATAATAAGGTGAAGACAATACGAGCTATTGACATTAAAAAATCAATGATTTCCAACGAAAGCTACTTGAAAAATTATTGTTTATCAATATTTTAATGTGCTCTTATGAAAAATTGGTCAAAATGCTTTGGCAGGTTAGAAAAAATACCTAATTTTGCGCACAGAAATGCCAAAAATACTTTTCCGGCTTGGCAACCATAAATCGAAGTGATATAAAAAATGTATATAAACGATAAACATACGGATAATTTGTAGTTACATAAATTAAGTTTCAATGAAAAAGAGAATTACTAATTGCCTTCTTGTTGCCGCTATGTTGTCGGCAACGGCAGGAGTATTCGTTTCCTGCAAGGACTATGACGGAGATTCTGCTTGGAACGAGCGCACGGCCCAGAACACAAGCCTGATCGAAGCGCTGACCCAGCAGGTGAACAGTTTGAAAACAGCCCAGGCAAACTGCAAGGCACAGTGCAGGGCCACGCAGGACTCTTTGGCCGCCGTTACCAAGGTTAACGAAGCTGCCATCAACAAGAATGCCACGGACATTAAGACCAGCGTTGATGCCTTGACAGCACTCATCAATCAGAACTCTACCGACATTGCTGCCAACAAGGCTTCCATCCAGACCGCTGAGCAAGCCATCGCCCAGCACAAAGATGCTATCGACCTGCTCAACCAGACTGTGGCTGCCAATGGCCGGACCATTGCCCAGAACAGTGCCGACATCATTAGTCTGACTGCCCGCGTGCAGGCTCTGGAAAGTGCCGATCAGGTGTTGGATCAGAAAATCAACACGCTGAGTACAACGCTGAACACGCGCACGGACTCCGTGGTGAACGCCATCAACGAGGTGAACTTGACCGTTCTCAACGTGCTGAACAAGGTGAACACGCTCGATGCTACACTGACAAGCGCCCTCGTGCGGCTGACCAATGTAGAGGCCACTGCCGGCGAAGCTCTGACCAAAGCAAATGACAACAAGACACTCATTAGCACGCTTCAAGGCACGGTGACAGGTCTGGAGACCCAAGTGGCTGAGCTCTTCCGGAAAGCACTGGCCGACTCCACGCTGGCTGCCCAGGCCTATACCTTGGCCGACAGTGCCGCCAAGCTGGCCAATGAGAATCTTGACAAGATCAATGCACAGAATGTAACCATCGCCAACTTGGAACAGGCTTACAAGGATGCCGACAAAGTGCTGAAGAATCAGATAGACGCTTTGAGCAGTCGTGTGGAGGCTTTGGAGAACGCCTACAAGAAGCAGGTGACCAGCATCATGGTGAATGGTGCCATCAATCCGCTCTTCGGCTACTATGCCGTTCCTACGGGCGACGTGCGTTCTACGATTGTTGCTGCCTACTATGGCACCCCCGCACAGTTCCAGTTCCCGACGGCCAATGCCGGTTACTATGCTGACGCCACCTCTAAACTCTCTGCTGTCGACCTCGACATTACCGGCGTAACCTCAGAGACTCTGGGCGGCGGTACTATTGTGACCGAAGACGGTGCCGTGGGTAATGCAGGAACAGTCTACATGACCCTGAACCCCGTGGGCACTCCGCTTGACGGCAAGACGTTTGCACTGGTGAACAGCCAGGGCGAAGCCTCGCCCGTGACACTCTCAGCAGTGAAGTCTTCTGATGCTGTGCTCAACTTCGGCTATACCCGTGCCAACACCAACGGCTTCTATGAGTCCCAGGCTACCGTGAAAGCTGCCGATGTGCAGAGCATCAAGCCCGCCGTGAACCTTGGCGAACTGAAAGAAGCTGCCACCACCCTGCTCAAGGAATTACGCCACAACAAGCCCTTGAGCCTGACCAAGATATCTAGCCTCGTTTACAACAACATGACCAACGTGCTTCCCGCACTGGCCCTGAAGACCACTTGGAACGACGGCACCGGCAACCAGAGCGTACTCTCGCAGTATGTCGTTGCCGCCACTGCAGTGAAGCCTCTTTCGTTCAGCTCTCTGAGAAACATCTCTTATCGCATCCCCACCATCAGCGCCCTGCAGCAGTTGAACCTCAATATTAAGAACATAACTGTGGAGAAACTCACCGGCAGTGACTACAACATTGTTGTGGAGAATGCCAGCGGTGACAAGACCAAGTACACCGCAGAGGGTGTGGACAAACTCGTAGACGACCTGAACAAGCGCCTTGGTGATCTGGAGAAGGACGTGAACGAGCAGATCGACAATGCCGAGAACAAGCTGAACAACAAGGGCAACAATTATGTGAACAAGGCCAACAGCTTGATTAGCAAGTACAACAAGTTTGCCAATCGCTTCAACCATTTCATTGCCCATATCAACGATTACCTGCAGCCCTCTCTGCTCTGCGGCAAGGGTGATGCCCAGCTTTATCAGGTGAGCGGTACGCCTTACGGTGCTGATGCCTTGGCTACGGGTTCCAGTCTGCTGCTGACCACTCATTCTTTCGAGTATTTGGCTCCCGCCTATAAGAAATGGATTGCAGTGACCAATGTTTGGGAAAACTCCAACGATGCCGTTAAGGATGTGGTCCTCAACCAGAGCGTTACCAGTGCCCAGAACGGTAGTGCCGCCCTCCAGGCTGCCCTCCGGGCTGCCAATGGTGGTGAGAACATGAACAAGGTGGTATTCGGTACCATCCGTCATGCCAAGCTCGGCACTCTCCAGAGCGGCAAGGTTTACGAGATTTCTTACAGTGCCGTAGACTACTCCGGTAAGGTGGCAGCCCGCAAGTACTACGTAAGAGGTAAGTAA
Organism: Hallella seregens ATCC 51272; assembly: GCF_000518545.1. GTDB lineage: Bacteria > Bacteroidota > Bacteroidia > Bacteroidales > Bacteroidaceae > Prevotella > Prevotella seregens. Next base: position 61,692 of record NZ_JADU01000016.1, on the reverse strand, counting down.
TAAACATAGGTAAATACATAATAGACTCAACGATATGAAACTCAATAAAGTATTTATGTCCGGCTTGATGCTGATGGCTGCCATGACTGCATCTGCACAGGAGCCCGAGGCAAAGACGGTATACGATTTTAATCCTCACTGGTATATCCAGGGACAGGTTGGTGGTCAGTACACATTGGGTGAGGTGAAATTCAAGGATTTGGTTTCGCCCAACGCACAGCTGGCCGTGGGTTACAACTTCACGCCGGAGTTCGGTCTCCGCCTGGCAGCAAATGCCTGGCAGAGCCGGGGCGGCTGGGAGATTGGCAACAACACCTACAAGTGGAAGTACAAGTACGTGGCACCGGGACTTGACCTGATGTTCAACTTGAGCAATGTCTTTGCAGGTTTCAACCCCAACCGCGTGTTCAACGTGTCAGCTTTCGTGGGTGCAGGTGCCAACATCGGTTTCGACAACGATGAGGCCAAGGACGTGGCTGCCAAACTGGGTACAGTGTTCCCCTTCAGCCACCAGAATCTTGACTACCTGTGGGACGGCACCAAGACACGTTTCTTCGGCCGTGCAGGCATGGACTTCGATTTCCGCGTGAGCAAGGCTGTTTCTGTGGGCATTGAGGTGAACGCTACAGCGCTGAGCGATCGCTACAATTCCAAGCAGGCAGGCAACCCCGACTGGTACTTCAATGCACTGGCTGGCATCAAGGTGAACTTGGGCAAGACCTATACCGCACGTCGCGTAGAGGCTCCCATGCCTCCGCAGCCTGTGGAGCGCATTGTGGAGCGCATCGTCGAGAAGCCAGCTCCTGCACCTGAAAAGGTGGTGGAGCAACTGCGCAAGGACGTGTTCTTCACGATTGGCAAGTACAATGTGACCGCAGCCGAAGAGACTAAAGTGAAAGAAATGGCCGACTTCCTGAATAGCCATCCCGATGCCAAGGTTTCTGTGACCGGTTATGCTGATGCCGGTACGGGTAACAACAAGATCAATGACCGCCTGGCAGCACAGCGTGCTCAGTCGGTAGTGACCTTGCTCCGTACCAAATATGGCATTGCGCAGGCCCGTATCACGGCAGACTCTAAAGGTGCCTATGTTCAGCCTTTCCAGGAGAATGACAAGAACCGTGTGTCCATCTGTATTGCAGAATAGTCCTTTTTATAAATAGAATCCAAGGGACCCTGCCCGACTTTCAACATGAAAGAAAGTCTTGGGCAGGGCCCTTTTATATAGATATGAAATGAGAAAAAAAGTCTCTTTGTTTGCCCTGCTGCTGGGTATGGCCCTCATGGCCAAAGCCCAGATTGCTGACGGCTATTATCGTGTGCAGAACACAAAGACCAAGCGCTACATGGCCCTGTACGACAACAAGGCCAAATTGGACAAGGTGGCTACCGATGCCGATCTGAAAGCCATCCGCTCATTCCACGATTACAATCGCATCGTCTCTGATCCTGCATCCATCATTTACTTCAAAAACATCAAGGGAAAGGGATACGAGCTGGCTGCCCAAGGGGCAAACACCACCAAGATGCTGGGCGAATATTACCTGCAGCTCAAGCCTGTGGGCAAGACCTACATGGCCTACGGCACCTACTCGGGAGTCAGTGTGTTCCTGAGCGACGAGGTGTTCGACAACGAGAGAAAAGGATATACGGAGCCCTATGATTCCATGGGCTACATGCTGACGAGTGGCGAAGCCTACAAGTATTGGTTTGTCAAGCCAGTAAGTGCCGATGACGACAGCAATTATTTCGGATTCTCACCCGACCTTCAAGTAGGTTCCGACTACTATCAAAGTTTCTATGCAGATTTCCCATTCTCGTTTTATTCGTCGGGCATGAAAGCCTACTACGTGGACAAATTCAGCGATGAAAAAGCCATCGCTGAGCTTAGGGAGGTGGCAACAGAAGTCATTCCGGGAGCCACACCCATTATCGTCAAGACTGCATCGGGCAACGCTTCGGACAACCGAATCCTCTTGCAGAGGACAGTGTCATCGCCATTGACCGACAACAAGCTGACCGGTGTGTACTTCTGTTCGTCCAAGGATTTGGTGGCCAGCTACGACCAAATTCTCAACCACGAGAATTATGTCAGGAACGATCCGGCCACCATGCGGGTGTTGGCTGTGGAAGACGGCGTGCTGGTGCTGAAGAAATCTACCGGCAAGTATATCCCTCGCAACAGTTTTTATCTGAAAGTAAAGGCTGGTTCGCCAGAGGTCTACCGCCTGTTGCTTCCCGAAGCCTATGCTACAGGCATCAGCATGACGACGGCCGACCAGCGTGGTACATCATCGGCGGTCTATACGGTCTCCGGCCAAAAGGTGTCGGATAATGGCACGCAGCATCTGCCTCATGGCCTGTATATACAGAATGGAAGAAAGATTGTCGTCAAATAACGGCGACAAACCGACAAGCATCAAGAAAGCCTTGCACCCGGACAGTCCGAGTGCAAGGCTTTCTTGATGCCTTGGGTTTTTGGTGAAGAGACTGAAAAAACTGGCTTTTTTATTGTTCGTTTGGAGAATTGTTGTTACTTTTGCATTTGTCAAGTCGACCTTACAAAATAGCGAATGAGCAATAAGATAACACACTCGGGAGTTATCACGGACATCGGGCAGCAGCGATTGACGGTGCGCATCGTGCAAACGGCAGCCTGCGCCACCTGCAAGGCGAACGGCCATTGCACGACATCGGAATCGGCCGAGAAACTGATAGACGTCTATACGGCAGACACCGACGGGCGCAGGATGGGGGAGCAGGTAACGGTCTCCACGGATGTTCGGTCTGGGTTTCGGGCCGTGACATGGGGTTTCGGCTTCCCGCTTGCGTTGATGACAGGCACTCTCGTCATCGTCATGCTGCTGACCGGCCGAGAGGCATGGGCCGCCTTGGCCAGCATCGGTGCGCTTATACCTTATTATATATTGCTCTATCTGCTACGCCACAAGATACGCAGCCAACTTTCATTCTACATCGAATAGATACAAGAATACAAAACAACAAACCTACTTATATCAAGAAAAACGAATACAAAAAAGTTATGGATTTTATTTTGAATGCAGTCATTGTTCTTGGATCCATTGCACTGGTTGCAGCCGTGGTGCTCTACCTGGTCTCCAAGAAGTTTGCTGTAGATGAAGATCCGCGCATCGGACAGGTGCAGGAGGCACTGCCCGGCGCTAACTGCGGCGGGTGTGGTTTTGCCGGTTGTTTGGGCATGGCCGACGCTCTTGTCAAAGGGGCCGACCAAGGTTCCATCGACGGACTGATGTGTCCTGTCGGTGGGCAGGAAGTGATGGGACAGGTAGCCGACTTGTTGGGCATGGCCGTGGCCAATGCGGAACCGCAGGTTGCCGTGGTGCGCTGCAATGGCACGTGCGAGCATCGGCCGCGCATTGCTCAATATGATGGACTGATGACCTGTGCCGCCATGCACGCCACAGGTGCCGGCGAGACGGCATGCGGCTATGGTTGTCTGGGCTGTGGCGACTGCGTGCAGGCCTGTCAGTTCGATGCCATCCGCATGAACCCGGAAACCAGGCTGCCCGAAGTGGACGATGACAAATGCACTTCGTGTGGTGCATGCGTCAAAGCCTGTCCGCGTCATATCATCGAATTGCGCAAGAAAGGACCCAAGAACCGCCGCGTCTACGTGCAGTGTGTGAACCAAGACAAGGGAGCCGCGGCACGCAAAGCGTGCCAGGTGGCTTGCATCGCTTGTGGCAAGTGCGAGAAAGCGTGCTCATTTGATGCCATTACGATTGAGAACAACCTGTCCTATATCGATTTCAACAAGTGCCGTCTGTGCACCAAGTGTGTCGACGAATGTCCGACAGGGGCCATCGTCAAAGTGAACTTTCCCGTGAAAAAGAAGATTGAAATCAAGGAGGCAGCCGTATGAAATTGCACACATTCCGTATTGGAGGCATCCATCCCGAAGAGAACAAATTGTCGACCGATGCCGTAACCGTGGCAGCCGAACTGCCCAAGACAGCCATCTTCCCCTTGGGGCAGCACATCGGAGCACCGGCCAAACCGGTTGTCCGTCGCGGGGACAAAGTCAAGGTGGGCACACTGATTGCCGAAGCCGGAGGCTTTGTCTCTGCTCCCATCTACTCCTCGGTGTCGGGCACTGTGGCCAAAGTGGACATGGCCATAGATGCCACGGGGTATCGCCAACCGGCCATCTATGTCAACGTGGAGGGGGACGAGTGGGAGGAACGAATCGACCGTTCGGAGCGGCTGGAGACGCTGGCCGCCCATCCGGAGCTTACCCCAGAAGAGATCGTGGCCCGTATCAAGGAGGCCGGCGTTACGGGTATGGGCGGCGCCGGATTCCCTACCTTTATCAAGCTGACACCGCCGCCCGGCAGCAAGGCCAGTTGTGTCATCATCAATGGGGTGGAGTGCGAACCCTACATCACCTCGGACTATCGGCTGATGATGGAGCACGCCGGCGAGATCATGGTAGGCATACAGCTGCTGATGAAAGCCGTTGGCGTGGACCAAGGCTATATCGGCATTGAAGAGAACAAACCGCAAGCCATTCGGCTGCTCACGGAACGAGCACGCGAAGATGCTCGCATCCAGGTGGTGCCTTTGGCGCAAAAATATCCACAAGGAGGAGAAAAACAACTGGTGGATGCCGTGATACGCCGACAGGTTCCGGCCCCGCCGGCCATTCCAGTCAGTGTAGGTGCAGTGGTGCATAACGTGGGAACGGCCTTTGCCGTCTATCAAGCCGTGATGAAGAACAAGCCTCTTTTCGAGCGTTACACCACGGTGACAGGCAAGGGAATCGCCCGGCCGGGCAACTTCTTAGTGCGTATGGGCACCCCCTTTGGCCAGCTCATCGAAGCGTGTGGAGGCATGCCCGAAGGCGACAACAAGGTGTTGGCGGGTGGCCCCATGATGGGCAAGGCTGTCAGCAGTCTGGACGTGCCCGTGTGCAAAGGCACCAATTCGATTACCGTACTCACCGGGCAGGAGGCGCATCGCAAACCTGTGCAGCCCTGTATACGCTGCAGCAAGTGCGTTGCAGTGTGCCCCATGGGGCTGGAGCCTTACCTCATTGCAACACTGTCGGCCTTGCAGAAGTATGAGCGGCTCGAAGCCGAGGCGGTGACAAGCTGCATTTCCTGCGGCTCCTGCCAGTTCACTTGCCCGGCCCATCGTCCTTTGCTGGACAATATCCTGCAGGGCAAAGCTGCTGTCATGAACATTATCAAAGCGAGAAACAAGAAATAAAAGAAACATCAACGATTGCATACAATCGGATTTAAACATGAGTAAATTAGTCGTTTCACTATCGCCGCATGTCCATGGCACGGACAGCATCGAGGCGAATATGCGGGGAGTCATTCTTGCCCTTCTCCCAACGCTTTTGGTTTCCTTTTACTATTTCGGGCTCGGTTCCGTGGTCGTCTGCCTGACAAGTGTGGCCGCCTGCATGTTTTTTGAGTGGTCGATCACCAAATACCTGCTCCGCCGTCCCACCACGCTCACCGACTGCTCGGCCATGCTTACCGGCTTGCTGCTGGGTATGAACCTCCCCAGCAACTTCCCCATCTGGATGATTCTGGTTGGGGCACTTGTGGCCATAGGCGTGGGCAAAATGAGTTTTGGCGGGCTGGGCTGCAACATTTTCAATCCGGCATTGGTGGGCCGTTGTTTTTTGCTGGTCAGTTTTCCGGCGGCCATGACCAGCTGGCCCATAGGCGGACAGCAAGCTGCCTATACCGATGCCACGACGGGCGCCACCCCGTTGAGCCTCATGAAAGAGGCCATCAAAAGCGGCGATTCCAGTCTGCTCGACAAGGTGCCCAGTGCGATGGATATGTTGCTGGGCAATGCAGGAAATGGGCTCGGTGCAGGCACGTTGGGAGAAATATGTGCGCTGACCCTGTTGCTGGGACTGGGCTACATGCTCTGGAAACGCATTATCACATGGCACATCCCTGTAAGCATCATCCTCACCGTCTTCATATTCAGTGGGCTTCTGCATGCGGCCAACCCCATTTATGCCAATCCCATACAAGTGATTCTGAGCGGCGGACTCATGCTGGGAGCCATCTTTATGGCCACCGACTACGTATCGTCGCCCATGACCCACAGGGGACAGCTGATTTATGGAGTCGCCATTGGCTTCCTGACAGTGGTCATCCGCAACTGGGGCAGCTATCCGGAAGGCATGTCGTTTGCCATCTTGATGATGAACGCCTGCACCCCGCTTATCAATTTTTATGTGAAACCCAAGCGCTTTGGTGAAGTGCCGGCCAATAACAAGTAGGAGAAATGTCATGAAAAAAATCAGTTCTTCACTGCAAAACCTCATACTTGTGCTCGTGGGCTGTGCGCTAATCACGGGTGTGCTGCTGGCGTGGGTGAATCATATCACCGAAGGCCCGATTGCCGAAAAGGCTGAAAAAACGCTGGCCGACGGCATTCAGGAAGTCATGGGGACGACAGGACTCACCGTGACGGCCAACGATACGCTGAAACTATCCATGGATGGAAAGGAGGCTACTTTCGTTGTTCACCAAACTGCCGACCGAAACGGACGCCCTCTCGGCGCCGCTGTGGAAAGCACGACACTGGGCTTCGGCGGAGACCTCAGGGTGCTGGTGGGATTCAATCCGCAAGGTGCCATACTGGGCTATACCATTTTGCAGACATCGGAGACACCCGGCTTGGGAGCCAAGGCTCAAACTTGGTTCCAGAAAGGAGGCAAGGGCGACATCATTGGCATGCGTCCCAACGAGGCGCTCCTCTCCGTGAGCAAGGATGGCGGACAGGTGGATGCCATTACAGCCTCTACCATTACAAGCCGTGCTTTTCTCAAGGCTGTGAATCAGGCCTATGCAGCTTATAGCCAGTCGGTGAAGCATGAACATCGGACGGTCAATGCCAACAAGTAAAAGAAAGGGATAAAATCATGAATCATCTTCAAATCATAACCAACGGCCTGGTCAAGGAGAACCCCACCTTCGTCCTTTTGCTGGGCATGTGCCCCACGCTGGCCACGACGACAAGCACCGTCAACGGTCTGTCCATGGGACTGGCAACCATGCTGGTGCTGGTCTGCACCAACACCGTCATTTCGTGCATCAAAAGCGTCACCCCCGACAAAGTGCGCATTCCTGTCTTCATCGTGGTGATAGCAGCCTTTGTCACCATCCTGCAAATGTTCATGTCGGCTTATGCTCCCGACAGCATTAACAAGGCATTGGGCATCTACATCCCGCTGATCGTGGTCAACTGCATCATCCTCGGACGTGCCGAGAGCTTTGCCTGCAAGCACACACCCTTGGAGAGCTTTTGCGACGGTTTGGGGATTGGCCTTGGCTTCACGTTGGCACTGACGTTGCTGGGAGCCATGCGTGAGATTCTCGGAGCGGGCAGCCTCTTTGGCTTCCAGCTGCTGCCCGAGACCACCAACATACTCCTCTTCGTGCTGCCTCCAGGTGCATTTCTTTCACTGGGCTTTCTGGTAGCTATATTTAATAAGGTGAGAGCCAACTAACGTAGTACCCCTCAATCAATGACCAAATGGAATATCTCTTAATATTCATCAGCGCGATATTTGTCAACAATATCATTCTCAGCCAGTTCCTGGGCATCTGTCCGTTCCTTGGCGTCTCCCGCAAAATCGAGACCGCCATGGGCATGGGGGCTGCCGTGGCCTTTGTGCTGACACTATCCACTGTCGTCACCTGGCTGGTGCAAATCTATATACTCAACCCCTTGGGACTCCAATATTTGCAGACGCTGACTTTTATCCTCATCATCGCGGCCTTGGTACAGATGGTCGAGATCATCCTCAAAAAAGCAAGTCCGGCTCTTTATCAGGCCTTGGGCATCTTCCTGCCCCTCATCACCACCAACTGTGCCGTCTTGGGTGTAGCCATCCTTGTCATCCAGAAAGACTATGACCTGCTTCAGAGTGTGGCCTATGCTTTCTCAACGGCCCTGGGTTTTGCCCTTGCCCTGACGGTCTTTGCCGGCATTCGCGAGCAGTTGGAACTGGTCAGAATCCCCAAGGGCATGCAGGGCATGGCCATTGTTCTGGTCACGGCAGGTCTGCTGTCGCTGGCTTTCATGGGCTTCTCCGGCGTCGACGGCGGCCTGAAAGTATTGTTTGGTCTGGATTAGATTTAAATGCGACGGCACTTTGCCCGTATTGAGTTTTTTTCTTAACTTTGTGGCAGATTCATCAATTATTCCACATATACAATGAAACAAACCATTCTCGTTACCGGCGGAACCGGCTTCATCGGTTCCCATACCACGGTAGAGTTGCAACAGGCAGGTTACAAGGTTGTCATCGTCGACGACCTCTCCAATTCCAACATTCAGGTCTTGGATGGCATTGAACAGATTACCGGCGTCAGGCCGGCTTTCGAGCAGGTAGACCTTCGCGACAAGGCCGCTACGGAGGCTGTGTTCCAGAAGTACCCCGACATTGAAGGCATTATCCACTTTGCAGCCAGCAAGGCCGTGGGCGAGAGCGTGCAGAAGCCCCTGCTTTACTACCGCAACAACATCGTTTCTCTGGTCAACTTGCTGGAGCTTATGCCCAAATATCACGTCAAAGGCATCATCTTTTCATCCAGCTGCACGGTCTACGGCCAGCCCAAGCCCGAGAACCTTCCCGTCACCGAAGACGCCCCTCATCAGAAGGCAACCTCTCCCTATGGCAACACCAAGGAGATCAACGAGCAGATTATCTTTGACTATATCCACAGCGGTGCAGACATCAAGAGCATCGTATTGAGATATTTCAATCCTATCGGGGCCCACCCGACGGCCTTGATTGGCGAGCTGCCCAACGGCGTGCCGGCCAATCTGATTCCGTTCGTCACGCAGACGGCCATGGGCATTCGCAAGGAGCTGACTATCTTTGGGCACGATTACGATACGCCCGACGGCACCTGCATCCGCGACTACATCTATGTCGTCGACCTGGCCAAGGCGCACGTGGCAGCCATGGCCCGCACGCTGGACCAGGACACCGAGCCCATCGAATACTTCAATATTGGTACGGGAAACGGCAATTCCACCTTGGAAATTGTCGAGACTTTCGAGAAAGCCACCGGCGTAAAGCTCAACTGGAAATACGGTCCCCGTCGTGAGGGCGACATCGAAAAGATTTGGGGCGACTGCTCCAAAGCCAACCGAGTGCTTGGTTGGAGGGCAGACACGCCCTTGGAAGACGTGCTGCGCTCCGCATGGGACTGGCAGCTGAAACTGCGCGAACGGGGACTGATGTAAGCGGGGGCGGCCGGGTTTTGTCCTCGCGCATCCCCCGCTCTTTCCAACGAGAAGTGCAAACCCCAGCAGTGTTCGGGACTATGAAAACACTGCTGGGGTTTTTCTCGTGGCCATTCCCGGGAGCCTTTCGGGAGTTTCCGCAAGGCTCCCGGCCATCCTTTTGAAGCTTTCGGGTGTTCCCGCAAGGCTCCCAGCCATCCTTTTGAGGCCTTCGGGTGTTCCCGCAAGGCTCCCAGCGATCCTTTTGAGGCCTTCGGGAGTTCCCGCAAGGCTCCCAGCGTTTCCTTTGAAGCTTTCGGGGCTCCCGCAAGGCTCCCAGCGATCCTTTTGAGGCCTTCGGGAGTTCCCGCAAGGCTCCCAGCGTTCCCTTTGAAGCTTGCGGGGCTCCCGCAAGGCTCGCGGCGATCCTTTTGAGGCCTTCGGGTATTCCCGCAAGGCTCGCGGCGATCCTTTTGAGCCTTGCGGGAGCCCCGCAAGGCTCCCGGGCATTTCTTAAAAAAATGTAATCACCAACGGTTTACGGCTCCCCGGTCATGCGGTCAGAATAAAAAAGCGTACCTTTGCAGCCGCTACCACGAGTTGGTGGCATTAGTTCAAACCAAATAAAGTTATTTAAACAAATGGCAACAAAAATCAGATTACAGCGTGGCGGTCACAAGAATTACGCATTCTACAAAATCGTTATCGCTGACGTAAGAGCTCCACGTGATGGTAAATTTACAGAGAAGATTGGTACTTACAATCCCAATACCAATCCTGCAACCGTAGATTTGAACTTTGAGCGCGCCATGCACTGGGTAGAGTGCGGTGCACAGCCCACCGACACCGTGCGCAATATCCTCAAGTCCGAGGGTGTTTACATGATGAAGCATCTCAAAGGCGGTGTCAAGAAAGGTGCTTTCGACGAGGCAACCTGTCAGAAGAAGTTCGATGCTTGGAAAGCCGAGAAAGACCAGAAGGCCGCCGCTACACGCAATGCTGTAGCCAAGAGCCGTCAGGAGTCTGTGGCCAAGGAACTCGAGGCCGAGAAGAAAATCAACGAGGCCATTGCCAAGAAAGTGGCCGACAAGAAGGCCGCCGAGGCAGCTGCAAAGGCAGAGGCCGAAGCTGTAAAGGCTGCTGAAAATGCAACAGAGACTGAAGCACAGGCCGAGGCTCCTGTTGAAGCACAGACCGAGGTTCCCGTTGAAGCACAGGCCGAGGCTCCTGCCGAAGCACAGACTGAAGCTCCTGCCGAAGCACAGACTGAAGCTCCTGCTGAAGCATAAGGTGCACTTTTACAAGAAGATTCATCAAGCTGGATTCCTCATGGAGTCCAGCTTTTTTATGTTCCGATGCAAGACCTTGGCATGTATTTTGCTAAGAACAGGGTAGACTTATCACCATTATAAGGAGGACAGATTATGGCATTTATAGACTATTACAAGATACTGGGAGTGGATGCAAACATCCCACAGAAAGATGTGCGCGAGGCGTACCGCAAGCGTGCCAAGCAGTTCCATCCCGACCTGCACCCTGACGACCCCAAGGCGAAAGCCAAGTTTCAGGCACTCAACGAGGCATACGATGTCATTGGCGACCCGGAGAAACGAAAGAAATACGACCAGTTTGGGCAGAACTGGCGGGAGGCGGATGCTTTCCGCCAGGCGGGGCAGGGCGGGGGCTCCTATCAGGGAGCAGGCGCCGGTTCGCCCTTTGAGGGCTTCGATTTCTCGAATGCAGGTGGCGGAGACGGCATGTTCTCCAGCTTCTTTCAGGATCTGTTTGGCAACATGGGTGGCCGACGCGCATCCCGGCAGACTGGCAGTCGTATGAACAACGGCGAGATGAACCTCAAGGTCAACATCGATCTCTATACCGCATTGTTGGGTGGTGAGGTGATTCTTCAGCTTCGTAATAACAGTAAAATCAAGCTGAAAATCAAGCCCGAAACGCAAAACGACACCAAGGTTCGTCTGCGCGGCAAGGGCTACGACAGGGGCGACGGCACCTATGGCGACCTCATCATCACCTATCATGTCAAGCTCCCGACCAATCTCACCGCACATCAGAAAGAGCTTCTTCAGGAAATGCGTAAGGGTTAACTCCCTTACGCTTTTTTCTGCTTGCGCCAGAAAGCCTCCGCCCGTTCCAAATCGGCCGGAGTGTCTATGCCTATCGTCTCTACATGGGTCAGCCCCACCTTGATGCGATAACCCTGTTGCAGCCACCTCAGCTGCTCGAGGCTTTCGGCCAGTTCCAGTGGCGACTGGGGCAACCGCGTGATTTCACGCAACACCTCGCGCCGATAGGCGTAGATGCCCAAGTGTTTCAAATAAGGAAAATGTTTCAGCCATTCGTCGTGCACCTTGCCCCGCACGAAAGGAATGACCGACCGCGAGAAGTAAAGAGCAAAGCCCCTCACGTCCGTTACAATCTTCGGCGAATTGGGATTGTCCACAGCTTCCATCGTGTCGAAAGGCTTGCCCAAGGTGGCAATCTGGGTTTCGGCATCCTCAAACAGCTGGCATACCGTCCGGATTTGCGAAGCCTGCACAAACGGCTCGTCGCCCTGAATGTTGATGATGATGTCCGCATCGCTGCCTATCTTCTCTACAGCTTCCTCAATTCTGTCCGTCCCGCTCTGATGGTCTCGGCGCGTCATGACGACCTTGCCGCCGAAAGTCTCCACGGCATCCTTGATTCGCTCGTCATCGGTCGCAACCCACGTCTCCGGAACAACCCGGCTCACCTGTTCATACACATGCTCTATCACTGGCTTGCCACCCAGCAGGGCCAAGGGTTTGCCCGGGAAACGCGACGAAGCGTACCGGGCTGGAACAACAGCTGTTATCTTCATGCTCTTACGATTTTAAAGTGTGAAGCAAAGTTACAAAATAAAGAAGAATGGTGTCTATTTAATAATGTTAAATAGCCTCCCCGTTGTCATAAAAACCTCAACTGCCCTTTCCCGTTCCAATTATTATTGCTATCTTTGACCAAATTAAACGCTTGAATGGTGAGAAATAAGATATTCAATTTGTTACTATTGCTACTTCCTGTTTCCGGCATGGCGCAAAAAATTACGCTTGGCTCATGCACGATAGAAGAAATGGGCATTCACGGTACCTACAAGGGCGAGATGTCGTCGGGCAAGCCTCACGGCAAGGGGAGTGTGCTCTTTGAGAACGGCAACGTCTACGAGGGCGATTTTGTCAAAGGCAAACGTCAGGGCTTTGGCATCTATACCTTTTCAGACGGCGAGAAATACGAGGGCGAGTGGTTGCTGAACCAGCAGCATGGCCGCGGCATCTATTACTTCAACAACAACAACAAGTACGACGGGCTCTGGTTCCGTGACTATCAGCAGGGTCACGGCATTATGTATTATTTTAACGGTGACAAGTACAATGGCGACTGGTATCGTGACATACGCCAGGGTAAGGGCCGTTACACCTATGCCAGCGGAGCCTATTACGAAGGCCAGTGGAAAGCCGACAAGAAAGAGGGCAAAGGCTTCTTCGACTGGGGGGACGGCACCACTTATGAAGGCGAATGGGCCAACAACCAACGCTCGGGCTATGGCATCAACAAGTATGCCGACGGTGATGTCTACAAAGGGCAGTGGCGAGACGATATACAGCAAGGCCGCGGCATCTATCATTTCCAGAACGGCGACCAGTATGAGGGCGACTACGACCAGGGCGAGCGCACCGGAGAGGGCATCTTCAAATATGCCAATGGCGACCGCTACACCGGTCACTTTGTCGAGGGCAGCCGCAACGGGACTGGTACTTTTGTCTGGAACAGCGGCGACAAATACGAGGGTTCCTGGAAGAACGACCTGCAGAACGGGCATGGCAAACTCACCAAAAAGAACGGCGACATCTTCGAGGGCGACTTTGTCAAAGGCAAGATCGAGGGCGAGGTCATCATTCATTATGCCAACGGCACTCGCTTCAAAGGCACTTACCAAAACGGCATGCGCAACGGCAAGGCCATTGAAGAGGGCAAGGACGGCAAGCGCTTCGAGGGCACTTACATCAATGACATTCGAGACGGCCGGTTTGTAGAGAAAGACGGCAACGGCCGCGTCGTCTGCACCGGCCACTACGAAAGCGGCCGCCGATTCAACGACAACTAAGTCACTTTCCCCATTGTCCGCATCCCATTCATCCCATCAAGATATTACCGCTATGATTATCGACACGTTAGACTATTTGGAGAAGTATGCAGCCCTGAACCCGCTTTTCCCCGAAGTTGTCAAGTTTCTGAAACAGCATTCATTGGAACATTTGCCCGAGGGCAAGCATGCCATCTTGGAGCAGGACCTTTTTGTCAATGTACAGACGGCCCAAGGCAAGACCCGCGAAGCGGCCGTTTTGGAATGTCATCGCCGCATGATCGACATCCAGATTCCTCTCAGCGGCAGCGAGACCTACGGCTATACGCCCGTGGCTGCACTTCCTCCTGCCAGCTTCAATGAGGAGAAAGACATTGCCAAATACCCGGGGTCACCCTGTCAAACCTATGTCACTGTCCACCCCGGGCAGTTTGCCATCTTCTTCCCGCAGGACGGACATGCCCCTTGCATCACCGACCAGCCACAGCTTCTCAAGGCCATCTTCAAGGTCAAGGCATAGCCGTATGCCCATCCGTAACAGCCCTATCGACTAACTTTTATCATGATACCCTATGGCAACAAAGAACCCCAAACCATCCACGTCTGCCTCTAAGCCGGCAGCAGCCAAGACCACCAATCGCAGGTCTCCTCGCCACATCGGCATCGTTGCTCATGATTCCTATCTCGAACCTTATGAGTCGGCCATCCGTGGCCGTCACGACCATGCACAGTGGAAAATCAATCAATTGACGCAGAACGGCAAGTTGCCGCTTTCCGAATTTGCCAACGGCTACGAATATTTCGGACTGCACCGTAGCAGTCGCGGCGGCTGGGTTTTTCGCGAGTGGGCGCCCAATGCCACCGACATCTATCTTGTGGGCGACTTCAACGGATGGGCGGAAGACGAAAAATACCGCTGCAAACGCATCACCGACTCCGGCAATTGGGAATTGAAACTACCCGCCAAAGCCATGAAACACGGCGATCTTTACAAGATTCATGTCAAGTGGAATGGGGGAGAAGGCGAGCGCATTCCGGCCTGGGCCCAGCGCGTGGTGCAGGACGAGCAAACCAAGATATTCTCGGCTCAGGTATGGGCCCCACAGGAAGTCTACGTCTGGAAAAAGCCCAAGTTCCGTGCCCAGAAGAATCCTTTGCTCATCTACGAATGCCACATTGGCATGTCGCAGGATGCCGAAAAGGTGGGCACCTACACCGAATTCAAAGACAATATTCTGCCCCGCATAGCCCGGGACGGCTACAATTGCATTCAGGTCATGGCCATTCAGGAGCATCCTTACTACGGCAGTTTCGGCTATCACGTCAGCTCTTTCTTTGCTCCCTCCAGTCGTTTCGGCACGCCCGAAGAGCTCAAGGCCCTTATTGACGCTGCTCATGGGATGGGCATTGCCGTCATCATGGACATTGTCCACTCCCATGCCGTAAAGAACGAGGTCGAGGGGCTGGGCAATCTGGCCGGCGACCCCAATCAGTATTTCTATCCCGGCGACCGCCACGAGCATCCGGCTTGGGACAGTCTTTGCTTTGACTATGGCAAGGACGACGTCATTCATTTCCTGCTCTCCAACTGCAAATACTGGCTTTCAGAATACCACTTCGACGGTTTCCGCTTCGATGGTGTCACCTCCATGCTCTACTATAGTCACGGGCTGGGCGAGGCATTCACCAACTATGGTGACTATTTCAACGGTCACGAAGACGACAATGCCATCTGCTACCTCACACTGGCCAACTGTCTCATCCACGAAATCAACCCTTCGGCCATCACCATCGCCGAGGAAGTGAGCGGCATGCCGGGACTTGCCGCCAAGTTTGCCGACGGCGGTTACGGCTTCGACTATCGGCTGGCCATGAACATTCCCGACTATTGGATCAAGACCATCAAGGAGTTGCGCGACGAAGACTGGAAGCCCAGTAGCATCTTCTGGGAGGTCAAAAACCGACGCTCCGACGAGAAGACCATCTCCTATTGCGAGAGCCACGACCAGGCACTCGTGGGCGACAAGACCATCATCTTCCGTCTCATCGATGCCGACATGTACTGGCATTTCAAGAAAGGCGACGAGAACGATGTGGTACACCGCGGCATAGCCCTGCACAAGATGATACGCCTCGTCACGGCATCGGCCATCAACGGCGGTTACCTCAACTTTATGGGCAACGAGTTCGGCCATCCCGAGTGGATTGATTTTCCGCGCGAGGGCAACGGCTGGAGCTATAAGTATGCCCGCCGCCAGTGGAACCTCGTCGACAATCAAGAGCTTGACTATCACTATTTGGGCGACTTCGACCGCGAAATGCTGTCTGTCATCAAGAGCGAGAAGAACTTCAATACCACCCCCGTTCAGGAGATTTGGCACAACGACGGCGACCAGGTGCTGGCTTTCATGCGCGGCGATCTCGTGTTCGTTTTCAACTTTTCGCCCACCCGTTCGTTTGTCGACTATGGCTTCCTTGTGCCCACAGGCTCCTACAGCGTGGTGCTCAACACCGATGCCAAGGCCTTTGGCGGAAACGGACTGGCCGATGACAGCGTGACGCATCTCACCAACTACGACGAGCTCTACGCGAAGGATCACAAAGAGTGGCTCAAACTCTACATCCCTGCACGCTCGGCCGTGGTTCTCAGACGCAACTAAACTTTTCCGGGGGTGCCCGCGTTCAGGGCTCCCTCTTTCTTGTATAGACCAACCAATCAGACACGCAATGTTGTGGAACAGCAAAAATGGCGCAGTGGTCCAGCGACTCATCTGCGCCATTTTTTTCATTCTTTTTTCAGTTCTCTACCTCCAGAACTATCAGGACAGCATTCTGGCCGTCACCCAGCACGTGCTCTCTCACGGAGCCACCCACTACAACAGCATCGTCGGCACCGTGCTCATCACGCTGGTGCTGCAGCTTGTTCAGGTGGGCGTCTGCGCCGGCACCCGGCTCCATGGGCAGTTCCATGCACTCACCTATTTTCCCTCGCTCTTGTTGCTGGCCATGCTCACCGATGTTTCTCCCCATGTGGACATTGAGGGCTATCTGGGCCGTTGGCTGTGGCTGCTTCCCTTGCTCATCGTGATATTTGTCGTTGCGGTGTGGGTGTGTCATCAGTTCGACTTCCTCGAACAGGTGCCCAACAGCCGTTGCTCGCCTTTGCAAACGCTGTGGCTCAACATGCTCTTGATGCTTGTCATGACCTCTGCGACGAGTGCCGTCGGCTGTTCCGACAAGGTGTTTCACATGCGCATGCGCATGGAGAGCCACCTATTGGCCGGGCGTTTTGCCGCCGCCACGGGCGTAGGCGTCAAGGAGGCAGCTACCGACAGCAGCCTCACCATGCTCCGCATCTGGGCCCTCTCCGAGCAGCATGCCTTGGGCGAGCGTCTGTTCGAGTATCCCCTGACGGGCCGGTCGGACGCCATGCTGCCCAACGGCAGTTCGGTCAAACTCATGATGGTGCCCGAGTCTCGGCTCTATCGCCACCTGGGCGTGGTCTTCCGGCAGAAGCTGCGGCCTGCCGCCTATTTGGCCAAACTGCACGAAAAGCGGTGGGCCACCCCTGCCGCTCACGACTGGCTGCTCTGCGCCTGTCTGCTGGACAGGCGGCTCGACGACTTCGTCAGGCTTCTGCCGCGATACTACAAAGTGAACGGTTCCTTGCCCAAACACTATCGCGAGGCCCTCACGCTCTACACCCATCTGCACGCCCATCCTTACATCGTCTACCACGAGGCCGTGATGGATGCCGACTATGACGACTATACCGAGCTCGAAGCCCGGTATGCCCATTCGCCCGAACGCTATGCCGCCTTACGCGACAGCTACGGCAAAACTTATTGGTTCTATTACGACTATCTTGCCCGTCGCGATTCCTGAGGATACTGCCGCAGCGCGCTCAGTAGCTCGGCATTCTCGCTCTTGGTGCCGACCGTCACGCGCAGACAGTTCTCGCAAAGCGTCACCCGGGTGCGGTTGCGCACAATGATGCCCTTGGCCACCAGATAGTCATAGATGGCTTGGGCATCCGTCATTTTGGCCAGAAAGAAGTTGGCATCCGTGGGATATACCGCCCGGCAGATGGGCAATTCCCTGAAGGCGGCCGTCAGGCGGCCGCGTTCCTGCAGCAGCAACGTCACCCATTTCTCCACATCCTCGCGGCCGTTCAGGGCTTCAAGCGCCTGTTGCTGGGTGAGCAGGTTCACGTTGTAAGGGTACTTCACCTTATTAAACAGTTCCACACACTCCCTGCTGGCAAAGGCCATGCCCAGACGGATGGCGGCGCAGCCCCACGCCTTGCTCATGGTGTTGAATACAATCAGGTTGGGATATTGTGCAATTTTCGTGCGGAACAGCTCGGCCGACGAGAAGTCGCTGTAAGCCTCGTCCACCACCACCATGCCCTCAAACTCGCGCATCACCGTCTCGATGGCCTTCTGCTGCATGCTGTTTCCCGTCGGATTGTTGGGCGAGCAAATCCAGATTACCTTTGTGTTTTCGTCGCAGGCATCCAGCAATGCCCGGGCATCCATCTGATAGTGTTCGTCCAAAGGCACGGGCCTGTACTCCACATCGTTGATGTCGGCACACACGGCATACATGCCGTAGGTGGGTTCAATGGCCACCACGTTGTCGATTCCGGGGCGGCAAAACACGCGGTACACCAAGTCGATGGGCTCGTCCGACCCGTTGCCCAGGAAGATATTCTCGGCCGGCACTTTCTTGATTTTGGACAGTTGAGCCTTCAGTTCCCGCTGCAACGGGTCGGGATAGCGGTTGAAAGGCCGGTTGTAGGGATTCTCGTTGGCATCGAGAAACACATGCGCCTCGTGGCCGGAATATTCGTTGCGTGCCGAACTGTAGGGGGCCAGCCGCCAGATGTTGGGTCTGACCAGTGATTCCAAACTTTTCATCTTTTCGTTCTCCTTTGCTTTTTGATGGTGTGGCGGGTCTTTGGGGTCAGGCTTCCGGCTGTTGCTCCACGCGTTGCAATCGCAGCCGCATGGCGTTGGCATGTGCCTCGAGCTGCTCGTTCTCGGCCATGCACACCACGGCCCGCCCGATGCTTCTCACGCCCTGTTCCGACAGATACTGGAACGTTACCTTGCGGTTGTAGCTGTCCAGGTTCACCCCATTGTAGGCCAGCGCATGCCCGTGCGTGGGCAGCGTATGGTTGGTGCCGCTGGCATAGTCGCCCGCGCTTTCGCAGGCCCACTTGCCCATGAACACGCTTCCCGCATTCACCACCTTGGCCGCCAGCTCCTCATAGTTGTCTGTAGCCAGGATGAGATGCTCCGGGGCATAGGCGTTGCTCAGGGCCATGGCCTCGTCTTCGTCGTGTACCAACACCAGTTTGGAGTTGGCGAGCGCCCGCTCGGCCATTTCCTTGCGGGGCAGCCGGCCCAGCTGTCGATCCAATTCGGCCTTCACCCGTTCGATCGTTTCCTCCGCCGTGGTGATGAGCAACACCTGCGAGTCGATGCCGTGTTCGGCTTGCGAGAGCAGGTCGGCCGCCACGAATGCAGCGTTGCAGTGGGCATCGGCCACAATGCACACCTCGCTCGGGCCGGCCGGCATGTCGATAGCCACGTCGTGCAAGCTCACCTGCTGCTTGGCTGCCATCACGTATTGGTTGCCCGGTCCGAATATTTTGTACACCTTTGGCACGCTCTCCGTGCCGTAGGCCATGGCTCCTATGGCTTGCACGCCGCCCGCCTTGAAGATGCGGCTCACCCCGGCCACCCTGGCTGCGGCCAGTATGGCTGGGTTCACCTTGCCCTGTCGGTCGGGTGGGGTGCAGAGCACGATCTCGCGGCATCCCGCAATCCTCGCCGGCGTGGCCAGCATCAGCACCGTGGAAAACAGGGGGGCCGTGCCGCCGGGAACATAGAGCCCTACTTTCTCTATGGCGATGCTCTTCTGCCAGCAGTCCACGCCCGCCACCGTTTCTATCTTCTTTCCGGCAAAAGCCTGGGCCTCATGAAACCGTGCTATGTTGCGATGGGCCAGTTCGAGGGCGGCTTTCAGCTCGTCGTCCACGAGTGTCATGGCCTCGTCTATCTCGGCCTCGGTCACGGCCAGCGCGTCGAGCGACACGTGGTCGAACATCTCCTCGTATCGCTTCACGGCCGCGTCTCCGTGCTGTCTGACGTCGTCCAGCACGCTGCACACCGTGGCCTCCAGCTGCGACACGTCCAGGCGGGGCCGCTCCACAATGGCTGCCCATTCGCTCTTTTGCGGGAATCTTATCGTGTTCATGTTTCTCGTCAAAGTATCATCTTCTCAATGGGCGACACCAGAATGCCCTGCGCCCCCAGGTCTTTCAGCTTGCCTATGATTTCCCAGAAGCGTTTCTCGTCGAGCACGGTGTGGATGGCACACCAGTCGGGGTCGGAAAGGGGGATGATGGTGGGGCTCTTCATGCCCGGCAGCACCTCGGTGATTTCCCGGATTTTGTCCTTGGGCGCATTCATCATCACATATTTCTTGTCCTGCGCCGAGCGCACGGCCTCGAAGCGGAACAGCATTTCGTTCAGGATGCTGTGTTTCTCCTCGTCCATCTTCCAGTTGCCAATGAGCAGGGCTTCGCTCTGCATCACCACCTCCACTTCTTTCAGATTGTTGTGCACCAGCGTGGAGCCCGAGCTCACAATGTCGAAGATAGCATCGGCCAACCCGATGCCGGGGCTGATCTCCACCGAGCCCGTAATCACGTGAATGTCGGCCCGAATGTCGTTCTTGTTCATGAACCGCTGCAGAATGCCGGGGTAGGAGGTGGCTATTTTGCGGCCGTCGAACCACGACAGCCCCGAGTAGTTCACGCCCTTGGGGATGGCCAGCGACATGCGGCACTTCGAGAACCCCAGCCGCGATATGATGTGCGCGTCCTCCTGGTGCTCCTCAAACTCGTTTTCTCCCACCACGCCAATGTCGGCCACTCCGCTGGCCACGCTCTGCGGAATGTCGTCGTCGCGCAGGAAAAGCACCTCCAGCGGAAAGTTGGAACTCTGTACCAGCAGGGTGCGCTTGCTGGGATTCACCTTGATGTCTGCCTCGGCGAGCAGGTTCATTGTGTCGTCATAGAGACGGCCTTTGGACTGAACGGCTATTCTTAACATAGGGCCTTGAACTTGGATTGCTTTTTAATAATTATCTTAAAAATACGTGCAAATGTACGCTTTTTCGTGTTATTGTGCAATAAAAATAGTACTTTTGTGCCCAAATGATTTGTGTATGCGAGTTTTATTCCCTGTATTTTCCCTGCTGTTCCTCTGCGTGGTGATGGTCTCCTGCACGGAGCAATCACACCGGGAGACCACTCCCTGGGGCACCACAGTGGGCGAAGACTCGCTTCCCCAAACGGCTGCTTTCGGCCTGAACGACATTGTGAACAACGGCGAACTCATCGTGCTCACCCTCTCGGGTGCCGACACTTACTACGATTACCACGGGCGCAGTCTGGGCGTGGAGTACATGCTCTGCGAGCGGTTTGCCCAGTCGCTGGGGGTGTCGTTGCGGGTAGAGGTGTGCCGTGACACCACCGAACTGGTGCGTCGTCTCAGGCGCGGCGAGGGCGACATCGTGGCCGTGCAGCTGCCCCGCACACTCCGGGGCGTGGCCTTTGCCGGAGCCCGCGTCGATTCGGCCCGCACGGCCTGGGCCGTCCAGACGGGCAACCGCGAACTGGCCGACACGCTCAACCGCTGGTTCCGGCCCGTCATGATGGCCGCCATGCAGCGCGAAGAGCGCTTTCTGCTCTCCACCAAGAGTATCCGCCGACACGTCTACTCGCCCATGCTCAACCGTGCCGGGGGTGTCATTTCGCGCTACGACCATCTGTTTCAGCAGTATGCCGCGCTGGCCCGTTGGGACTGGAGGCTGCTGGCTGCCCAGTGCTATCAGGAGTCCACTTTCGACCCGCAGGCCCGCTCCTGGGCGGGGGCATGCGGCCTTATGCAGATTATGCCCGCCACGGCCAGCCACCTGGGGCTCGACCAGGGCAGCCTCTTCGACCCCGAACACAACATTGCTGCCGCCGCCAAATACATACGCGAGCTGGGCGGTCTCTTTGCCGACGTGCCCGCTACAGACCGCATCTACTTTGTGCTGGCCAGCTACAACGGCGGCCATTTCCACATCCGCGACG
Organism: Hallella seregens ATCC 51272; assembly: GCF_000518545.1. Lineage (GTDB taxonomy): Bacteria > Bacteroidota > Bacteroidia > Bacteroidales > Bacteroidaceae > Prevotella > Prevotella seregens. The sequence continues at coordinate 40,165 of NZ_JADU01000016.1, read as the reverse complement.
CCATGGCCCTGGCCCGGAAAAACGGGCGCAACCCCCATAGCTGGGCCGAAGTGGAGGAGTTTGTGCTCAAGCTCGGCACGCCGGCCGGCTACAACGACCCCGTGGTGCGCCACGGTTACATGCGCGGAGCGGAGACGGCCGACTATGTGTCGAAGATTCGGGCCCGCTGGGGACAGTACCGCGGCTCGGCCCGTGCAGGGGGCGGCAGCCACGATTTCATGACCCAACCCGAGCGCGCCCGCCGCCGATACAAGTGGCATCTGTAGCCGCGCCCACACACTTCATCCCGACCATTCCTCAGAAACATGAAAAAGAAGATACTCCTTTTGTTGTCGCTCGCAGCCGCACTTCAGCTCCAGGCCAAGTCCATGGTGGAGCTGTGGAACGCCATGCCTGACTCCGTGATTCCTTACATCGACCGCAACCACAGGCTGGAGATGACCGAGTTTATCGGCATGGGACTCAGCGGCGACGTGGACAACGGCCTGCAGGGCAAGAGCAAGATGGACACCATCACGGCCGACTACATCCGCCTCACGCTCAACGAGTCGATGGTGATGCAGCTCAAGCGGCTGCCCTCTGTCACGGGCGACTCCCTGCTCTGTGTGGTCAAGACGTGGCTGGCTCCCGAACCCGAGAGCGAGCTGACGCTCTACACGCAGGACTGGCAGCCCCTGGAGCAGCCACAGCTCGTGGGCGACCGCCCTTGGGCCGATTGGCGCACCGCACTTTGGACACGGCCCGACACCATGGCCGTGGCCGATTTTGACGCGCTGCGCACCGCCACAGACCTGGTGCTTGTGGCCGCCACACTCGCACCGCAGACGGCCACAATCACCCTGCAGGGCACGGCCCCGGTGGCCCTTGCAGCCGACAAACCGCGTCTGAAGGCCGCCCTGCCGCCCCGCACCTTTACATGGGACGGGCGGGCATTCCGATGAAGCGGTCCTGCATTGACGGCAGAAACGCTTTTCTTTTACGGCGAAATCGCGTTGCGTTTACGGTGAAATCGAGCCGTGTTTACGGCGTTGTCGCAAAGCGACAACGCCGTAAACATTTGGCATTCACAAGGAAAAGGGAGGGCGAATCCTGTGGATTCGCCGGTTGTTGCCGGTATCAGATGGCGCCGCCCGTGCGGTAGGCGGTGGCCGTGCTACCCGTCATGCGCTTGAAAAACTTGCAGAAAGAGCTCACCGAGGGGAAAAAGAATTCGCCCGCCAGCACTTTCAGCGACTTGTGTGTCTGCTTCAGTTCCACCTGTATGGCTATGAGAAGCGCCCTGTCTATCCATGCCTTGGCCGTCTCGCCAGTCTCCTGACGCACGAGCATTCCCAGATAGTGAGGGGTGATGCACAGCTGCTGCGCATAGAATTCAAGCTCGTGCTGCTGCCGTGCATGGGCCACAACGAGCTTCATGAAGCTGTTGTTCAGTTGTCGGCGACGGGGAGAGAAGCCCTCGGGCGGCACCACCTTTTTCTGATAAAGTGTCTCGATGAAATGTAGTGCAGAGGCAAACAGCGTTCGTACGGCGTTGCGGACGTCGATGCCCTGGTCCATCAACGTGACCAGATGGAACAGCGTTTCCAGGTAGTTGCAGAAGATGTGCAGCTCTGCCGGCTTGAGATGGACCTTGAAACACTGGGCTGGCAGCAGGAATGCCCGGGGAAGCTCGTCCCCAAAGATGTGCTTCATGTATGTCTCGTTCATGGCAATGCCGTCGAACTGGGCTTCCACAGAGAAATGGTCTTCAGTAATAATTGTGCCCCAGTTCATGAACAGCAGGTCGCCCTCTCCGCAGGGATAACGCCGGTTGTTGACGACCGGCGCGCAGGAGCCGCGACGAACGATGCCCACGCGCACACAGTCTACACGCGTGGATACATGGGGGGCCAGCATCGACTTGAAAAGCGCATTGCCACCTAGTAACACGGAATAGTTGTCATTCGCGAAATACTTGTCTGCAAATCCGTGTTCCCCATTGGCAATAGAATCTCTTATTTCTTGATAGGTCGTTACTGTGGTTTTTAGGTCTAAGTTCTCCTTGTCCATGTCGGTTTATCTTTGTGCTAATTTACAAATTTTCCATTCACCCCCCCCGTTGTTATATATTATTAACATGTTTAACATGTTATTAACATCGTTTTTGCTGGAAGACGGAGCTCAATTCAGTTCTAATTAAAAAGGGAAACTTCCTTGCCGTTATGGGAAATTATCAATCCCTTTTGGATAACAACCCTGTCATGGAAATCGGTTACCTTTGTCCCGCCATTCAGAAATATGCCTCCAATCAATGGTTGAAAAACATAATCGGTTCCAAAGATTGGTGTAGACGAAGAGATATTATAGATATAAATACAACTTATTATTAAAATGAAACAAGCAAAACAGCTGTTGTTAAGCCTGTTGTTTGTGGCATTTCCCGCACAACTCCTGGCTTACACATTGAATGAAATCGTAAGGAACGATGGAATTATCTATCAGGTGATAGATGTGGGTGCCAACAAATTGTCTTTCGTAGGCGTAGAAGACAACGTTAGTGGGCCCGTTACCATTCCTGCAACTTGGAGCGACGGCAAGGGCGTTACTTTTACCGTAACCAAAGTAGGAGGCAATGAAACTTTCTATTGCCGTAATATTACTGCGGTGACACTGCCCGAAGGGATCACGGAAATTGCATACTCTTCTTTCAGGTCGGCCTATCTGACGGCATTGAACATTCCGGCTTCGGTGACCAAAATTGCCGACAATGTGTTTTACAGGGTGAACAAAATGCCATGGATTACCGTAGACCCGGGCAACACCAGCTTCTCTGATGATGGGCACGGAGCACTCTACACGAATGACAAGACCGAGCTGTTTGCCGTACCGTCCAATCCTGACAATCTTAGCCCGGACGGAACCTACACGGTAAACACGGCGGTAAAAACCATTCATTCTGCGGTCTTCATCAATACCAATGGAATGAAGAAAATGGTGCTGCCACCCAACCTGCAACATGCAAGAACCACATATCCAAGCTTCTCGCAGACCAACTCTCTGGAGGCCTATGGGATTGCTCCGGGCGGGTTGACCCCTTACACGGTCGACGCGGGTGTGCTGTTCTTGAACCAAGCGCTGGTTCAGTATCCGCGCAACAAGCCCACCAAGGACTACGTCGTTCCCAATGGCATCACCGAAATTACCGGGCGTGCCATTGATATGGCCCAGAAAATGGAGAGCATCGTGATGAACCAGGTCACCAAATTAGGCGAGAACTCCATCAATGCCTGCCCGATTCTGAAGACCGTAACTCTGCCCAAGGATCTTCAAATACCCGGTACGGTGGGTGCCATTTCCAGCTGTGTGCAAATCAAGGAATACAAAACCGCTCCCGGTTGTGTCAACTTTATTGCAGAAGACGGGGTGGTCTACAGCAAGCCCAACAAGGAACTTCTCTACTTCTTTCCACCGGCAAAGCCTATCGCCGACGGAAATTACGCCATCCCCTCTTTCGTAAAAACGGTAGGAGACTTTGCCTTTTCTTCCAACCGCTATATCAAGCATTTAACCATTCCCGGCAATGTGGAAATCATCAAAAAGCAGGCTTTCGGCGGGTTCAGCGAACTGCTTACGGTTACTTTTGAGGAGCCTTCCAGCACTTCTACAATAGGAAGCGGTGCCTTTGGCTGGAATCCCAAGCTCCAGGAAGTGACCCTGCCATCGACATTGACGGAGTTGAACCTTATCTTTACGGATTGTAAGGCTTTGGAAACCATCAATATAGCCGCTAATTCCAAGTTGAAAACCATCAAGAAAGGCGTTCTCCAGACCGTGAGCAATCTGAAACACTTCAACTTCTTGGGCGCATGCGACCTTGAGACTATAGAAGACGGCGCATTCCAAGACCTGAAATTTTTGGAGAGTTTTGCGTTCCCCAAAGGTGTCAAAACCATTGGTACCAATGCTTTCCAACGTTGCGAAAGAATGAAGACGGCCACTTTCGACGACGATGCCGTCATTACAACCATCAAGGCCGGAGCCTTGGCCGACTGTGGTCTGACCGCCATCAGCATCCCCAACAGTGTGAAGACGCTGGAGAAAGAGGCGTTTCGCGGCTGTGCTGCACTGACCGAAGTGAATCTTTCCAAGAATGTGGAGAGCATCAGTTCTGAAACTTTCAAGTATTGTGAAAACCTGACCGACATCAACGTCCACAAGGAGAACACCAAGTATTCAAGCATCGACGGCTACCTGCTGTCCAAGGACAAGCTGACGCTCATCCTCTTCCCGCACGGAAAGGCCAACGGCCACTTCACGCTGCTGCCTCCTTCCATCACCATGATTGGCGACTATGCTTTCTACGAGTGTACGGGCCTGAAGAATGTGGTAATACCCAACAAGGTGGCCTCCATCGGCGAGCGGGCCTTCAGTCTCTGCAAGAATCTGAACACAATTACGTTTCTTTGCGACCTGATGATCGACCCGGCCAACATCAATCAGGAGGACAATAAGCGCAGTTTCGACAACGGTTCGTCCGGAACAACGAACATGCCTGCCAACATCGACATCTATGTGCGCAAGAACCTGCTGGGCAATTACAACGCTTCGACGTTCTATCAGCAGTTCAAGAGCCGCAACACCTCTTTCACAGAGAACCATTTGGAATACATGCCGGTATCGGACAACAGCGTGGATCTACTGGACGTGCGCAGCACAGACAATACTTTCATTGTGCCCGAGACCGTGACACACGCCGGGAAAACCTACAGCGTCAACCTGATTGGCGACTATGCTTTCCAAAATACGACCAATGCCGTGCAAGAGGTTGTGGTGAAAAAGAATGTGGAATACATCGGTGCCAAGGCTTTCAAGACCGATATCAATGCCAACACATCTACGATAAAGAATGTGTTTTTCCTGGCTTCCAATCCTACCAAACAGATGCTGAGCACCACCCGCTTTGAGCTGGACGAGACCAATGAAAACTACAACGAGTTTGCTCCGACAACGAAAATCTACGTCAAGAAGTCGGCCCTGCCCACTTACCAGACGCAGTGGCACAAGCAGGTGTACGATTTAGGCACGCATGGATACCAAGAGAGTCAGTTCAACTTTACCGGCCAGCTTTCCTATCGGATTCCGGGCATCGAGATTACTCACAAGTATGGCAGCTTTGCCCGTGAGTTTGATACTGACCTCAGTGTGTACAAAACCGAGAAAGGAAACGGCGACATGGGCGCATTCGTGGCCAAGGTCGGCGAAGTGAAAGAGGGCCCCGGCGACTACGGAAACGCGACCTACATGGTGAAAATGACGAGTGTGGACATGAATGGCGGCTATACCGGGAGCTACGGTTACGTGCCGGCCTTCACCGGCGTGCTGCTGAAAGTGCTCGACTTGGAAGCCACACCAGCCGACTTCTACTATGCCATCGGCGAGCATGACGACGTAACCTATAACGTGACCAACGACATCATGCACGGCATCACCGTGAACAGTCAGACAGTGGCTGCCTCTATGACCGACCCCATCTACGTGATGTCGAAGAACAGCGGTATCTTCAAGAGGAGAACTTCACCGCTGCCCAACTTCCCCGTTCACAAGGCCTACGCCAAGATTCCGGGCGTGCCGGCAGGTGCCAAGATTCAATTTATCACCGGCGACGAGGAGCTGACGCCGACCGGCATCGAGGTGGCAGACGGTCTGGACACCAAACAAGATGAAGATGCGGCCTGTTACAATCTCTATGGCCAGCGCATCGAAAAGCCCACACGTGGTGTATATATCCATCAGGGCAAAAAGATTATTGTCAAATAACAAGCAGAAACCATTATGATAAGAAAGACATATATGACTCCGATGGCCGAGAAAATCCACCTCGAGGCAGAACAAGTAATGATTACGGCAAGCCCTGGCGTCTCCAATGATGAGTTCGATCCGAACAATGACGAGGTCGGTGCCAAGAGGAATTCGTTCTTCGATATGGAAGACGGAAACGGCTATACGGCCAATCCGCGCTTCTCTGCCTGGGACGATTGACCCACCCCTGTCACCTGCCGCTGTGGATTCAGCGAAGGTGCATGGCGGTAAAAGTCAGGCAGGGGGGCCAAGCCCCAACTGTAGTTCAAATGTGAACACTACATTCGTATTTTAAAAACATGCTCTTGACGAAAGGGGAAATTGCACGGCAACGCAATTTCCCCTTTCCTTATTTTACCATTGCCCCGACCTCAACTTTTTCCTGCAACCGGCATGAAATTCGATTATTTTGTGTAAGTTTGCAGCATGAATTCTAAAAAGAATACTGAATGAATCTGAAAGTGCGTTTGGCCCTGATGAATTTCCTGCAGTTTGCAGTGTGGGGCGCCTACCTGACTTGTATGGGAATCTACTTGGGCAGCATCGGCATGGCCTCCCATATCGGCCCTTTCTTTGCCATGCAGGGCATTGTCTCTATCTTCATGCCGGCCCTGATGGGCATCGTTGCCGATCGGTGGATTCCGGCACAGCGGTTGCTGGGCTTCTGCCACTTAGCGGCAGGTCTGTTTATGTTTGCAGCCGCATGGTATGGACACAGCACGGGAACCAACGCTGCGTTTGGCATTCTGTTTACCCTTTATTCTCTGAGTGTAGCTTTCTATATGCCCACGCTGGCCCTGTCGAACTCGGTGGCTTACAATGCGCTGGTGCAACAGAATATGGACACCGTGAAAGACTTTCCTCCCATTCGCGTGTTTGGCACCGTCGGTTTCATCTGTTCCATGTGGTTTGTAGACCTGATGGGGTACAAGTCGACGGAGATGCAATTCGTGGTGAGTGGCGTGTTAAGCATAGTGCTTTTTCTCTACACGTTCACCTTGCCCGCCTGTCCCATTTCGCACGACGGCGGGAAGAAGAGCCTGGTCGATGCATTGGGACTGCGTGCTTTCACGCTGTTCCGCCAGAAGAAGATGGCCATTTTCTTTGTCTTTTCCATGCTACTGGGCGTGAGTCTACAGATAACCAACGGCTTTGCCACTCCGTTTATTGAGAGCTTTGCCAGCATGCCAGAGTATGCCGACACTTTCGGCGTGAACCATTCGGTGATACTCTATTCCATTTCGCAGGTTAGCGAGACGCTGTGCATCCTGATGATACCTTTCTTTATGAAACGCTATGGCATCAAGAATGTGATGCTGATAGCCATGTTTGCATGGGTGTTGCGCTTTGCACTGCTGGGTGCCGGCAACCCGGGATCGGGTGTATGGATGTTCATTGCCTCCATGATTATCTATGGTGTGGCTTTCGACTTCTTCAACATATCGGGGTCGTTATTTGTAGATAAGGCAGCCGATCCCAAATTGCGCTCGTCGGCCCAAGGCCTGTTCATGCTGATGACCAACGGTCTGGGTGCCACCATCGGGTCGTTTGCCGCCCAAGCCGTGGTGGATGTGAACACCGTGAACAACATCACGGCATGGCAACCCTGCTGGTACACCTTTGCAGCATACGCCTTGGGGGTAGGCTTTTCCTTTGCTCTGGTATTCCGACCCAAGAAAGAGGAGGTGGCAGTCGACTGATGGCAAGGGTTAGACTCATATTCAAAAGCGTCTCCGAGATTGTCGGGTCAAAAGAGCTGGGGCTGCTGGTGCTGACTGACAGTGCCGAACAGCGTCAGGTGGCTGTGCCATGCGACAAACGCATACTGGAGGAGTTCGGCATGCGCCTGGGACATCGGGGGAACACCGACAAGATGTTGCCCGAAGTGTTGCAGAACCTCATCAAGTGGCAAACAGACCTTTCTCTGGAAATTCACATCGACTCCCTGCACGACGGGCGATACCAAGCCGTGCTGAGCAATACCGACACTTTGGAAGAATTGCCGCTCTATGCCACGGATGCCGTCCTGTTGCTGTATCTGAGTCGGGGAGACATACCCGTGCTCATGGACGAGGGATTGTTTGCCCGTCAGAGCACGGTCTACGACCGTGAGTCAACGGGAGTTCCCCTGCCTGTCAACACGATCAACGATGAAATGTTGCAGCGTGCACTCGAAAAAGCCGTGAAAAACGAGAACTACGAGATGGCCTCACACTTGCGCGATGAACTGAATCGCCGAAAGCAGCAACAGGCAAGTCGAAAAAACGACGGGGCCACAGAAGACAAACAACAAGCATGAAAGAAGCCAGATATTTCTATGTGCCTCATGCAGACCAGTCGTCCGAGCTTCCCGCCGACGAGACACATCACGCCGTCCGCGTGCTGAGACTGCAGCGTGGCGACGAGTTCTTTCTGATGGATGGGGCGGGAACCATCTATCGCGCCGAAGTGACGCTGGCTTCGGGCAAGCACTGCATGTATAAAATAGTGGAGGCGCTTCCCCAAAGCAAGACATGGAACGGACACATCCATTTGGCCATCGCGCCCACAAAAATGATGGAACGCATGGAATGGATGATGGAGAAGATAACAGAGATAGGGTTTGACGAAGCCAGTTTTCTGAATTGCAAATTCTCTGAGCGCAAGGAACTCAAACTGCCTCGACTGGAGCGCATCGTGGTGTCGGCTGTGAAACAGAGCCGCAAGCCTTGGATGCCCCAGTTGAATGGATTGATGAGTTTTTCCGATTTCATCCGTCAGCCACGGCAGGGGAAAAAATGGATTGCCCATTGTTATCAGGAAATCGAACGAGAAGACCTCTTTGACCAACTGCAACAAACGGCCCCTAACGAGGCCGTAACCATACTCGTGGGGCCTGAAGGAGACTTCTCGACGGAGGAGGTGAGGCTGGCCATGGAACATGGCTACGAACCCGTGAGCTTGGGCAACAGCAGACTCCGCACCGAGACCGCGGGAATGATGGCTGTGGCCATGAGCCAGATTGCAAAACGTAAATCATGAAAAAAATAGCTTATCTTGTCGTAACCATATTGGCTGCGATGTTTTCTTCGTGTTCGGACAGCGACTATCTGGATGCCATTCCCAGCGAAAGTACTCTCCTCATTTCGATGAATACAGCAAAACTAAGCGGTGCCGGCAGCCAGACGTTGCTGAAAACGTTGCTCCACATCTCGAATCTTGACCATACAGGGATAGATCTTTCGGCCAACCTTTTCTTTTTTGAAGATGCACAGGGAAATCTTGGTCTCTGTGCCAAAATGGAGGATCCCGACAAACTGGGAGGACTCTTGAAGAAAGCCGGGCTGGACATAGTGATAAAAAGAGACTGTCAGTTCGCAGCCCTGCCCAATCAATGGATAATAGGTTATACGGACAAGGCTGCCCTGCTCATGGGACCGGTGCTGGCGGAAGCACGGGAAGAGATGATGGGACAGATGGCCAAGTATCTGAAGGCCGACGAGGAGAATGGCATCCGTCACACACCTATATATAATAAGGTGGACTCTATTAATGCGCCTATGGCCATGGTATGCGAAGCCCGCGCACTGCCCGAACAGTTTGTAGCTCCCTTTACGCTGGGAGCCCCAAAGGATGCAGACCCCTCGCAGGTTTTGATTGCCGCAACGCTGGAGGTGAAAGACGGCTGTCTCTGGATGAGCGGAGAGACCTTTTCTTTCAACAAACGCATTAACGAGGCCCTGCAAAAGGCCACAAAGACTTATCGCCCCATAGAGGGGAAATACATCGGCACGATGTCCGACAAAGATGCCGTGGGTATGTTTCTGAACGTAGACGGCAGACAATTTATTGAGTTGATGCGTCGGAACCGAGGACTGAAGACCATGCTCTCAGGCATCAATTCGGCTATCGACATGGACAATATCATCAAAAGTATTGACGGTGACATGACCATTATCACCCCCTCATTGGGGAGCGACAGCTTCCAACTCATGATGGCGGCCCAGCTGAAACATGCAGATTGGCTGGCAGATGTGGATTACTGGAAGCAGAGCGTCCCCCAAGGTGGCTTCATTGGCGACTGGGGACGTGACTGTTATTATTATCATGGTGACAAGACCAACTACTATTTTGGTGTGACCGACGACAGGCAATATATGAGCGGAGGAAGCAAGGAAGCTGCCTTGCAGAGCATCAGGACGGCAGCTGTCCCGATGGCCCAGACGCTGCAGAATAAGATAAAAGGGCAGAAGTTGGTGATGGTCATCAATCTCACGGCTATGCAAGGAAGCAAGGCACAAGCTGTGACCTCCTTGTTGAAACCTATGTTCGGGCAGCTCAACACCATTGTATATACACTGAAATAGAGAGATGGACAGGATTCATTTACAGAAGGTTATCCCACAAGTATTCTCGCAGCGTGAAGATTTGGTGTCGGAGGTGTGGAACCATAACGTGACTTTTGACAAAGGAAAACTCTATTTGGTCGAGGCTGAATCGGGAAAAGGCAAGAGTACCTTTTGCAGCTATATCCTGGGTTACCGGCGCGATTACAGCGGAACGGTGCTGTTTGATGAGCGCAACACCTCTGACTTCCGCGTACATGACTGGGTGAGAATGCGTCGCACCCACATCAGCTACCTCTTTCAGGAACTGAGATTGTTTCCCGAACTCACGGCGATGGAGAATGTGCAAATCAAGAATAAGCTCACTGGATTCAAAACAGAAGCTCAAATCATGGATTGGTTCGATAGGTTGGGGATAGGTGACAAAGTGGATGCCAAGATAGGACGAATGTCGTTTGGACAGCAGCAACGCGTGGCCCTGATTAGGGCTTTGGTGCAACCTTTCGATTTCATTCTGGCGGATGAGCCCATCTCGCATCTGGACGACAACAACTCACGCATCATGGGAGAAATCATGATGGCAGAGGCCAAAGCGCAAGGAGCGGGGGTCATTGTGACGAGTATTGGCAAGCACATGAACCTGGACTACGAGAAGACATTGAAGTTATGAAACTGGTTTGGAAGTTATTGAGGCAGCATATCAGCATACCGCAGTTGGCCGGATTCTTCTTGGCCAACCTGTTTGGCATGCTCATCGTGTTGCTCGGGTATCAATTTTACAAGGACGTGATGCCAGTGTTCACGGCAGAAGACTCGTTCATGAAGACCGACTATGTAATACTGAGCAAGAAGATTGGTACGGGAAATACCATCTCAGGGCGAACCAACACCTTTTCCGTTTCGGAAGTTGACGAGCTGGAGCAACAACAGTTTGTCGATAAAGTGGGCAAGTTCACCTCCACAGAATACAAGGTGGATGCCCACATGGGGGTGAATGGAACCGATGTGCTCAATTCCGAACTCTTCTTTGAGAGCATCCCAGACGAATTTGTAAAGGCCTCGCCACGTATCTGGCACTATAAGCCGGGGGCCACGGAGGTGCCCATTATCCTGCCCCGCACCTATATAGCCATGTATAACTTCGGGTTCGCCCAAAGCCGTTCGCTGCCCAAAATCAGTGACGGGCTGGTGGGCATGATAGACTTCGACATCTTTGTGCAGGGGAACGGACACAAGGGAAGGTTCAATGGCAAGGTCATTGGCTTCTCCAGCAGACTGAACACTATCCTTGTGCCGCAGGCTTTCATGGACTGGAGCAACGGCTATTTTGCCCCCGACAGCCACTCAGAACCAAGCCGACTTGTGATGCAGATGGCCAATTCTGCCGACGAAACTGTAGCCAAATATATCGACAAAAAAGGCTATGAAGTGGAAGATGACAAGCTGGAAGCCGAGAAAGCCACTTACTTTCTGAAGATGATGGTGTCGATGATCATGGTGGTGGGACTGGTGATTTCGTTGCTGAGCTTCTATATTCTCATGCTGAGCATCTATCTGTTGGTTCAGAAAAACTCTTCCAAACTGGAAAACCTGCTACTTATTGGCTACAGCCCTGGCGAGGTAGCCCGACCCTACCAACTGCTCACTATTGGCCTGAATGGGGGAGTGCTGCTCATGGCCTGGCTGGCACTCTATGCAGTGAGAGACTATTATATGAACATCATCGAGACTCTTTTCCCAGAGATTGACGGCAGCGGCATGACCCCGGCACTGGCACTTGGTATCATCCTTTTTGCGCTGGTGAGCATCTGCAATATCTTTGTCGTTCGTCGTAAGATTGCCCGTATTTGGAAACGGAAAGATTAGGATTACATCCAGACAAGACAGAAAGAAAAAACATGATGAAAGCAAACAACAGCGAACAGGGGCAATACAGCTACTATGTCGTGGATGAAGAATCGCCTCTGCTGGAATGGCTTCTGGCCCATGTGGGTCTCAGCCATTCCAAAGTGAAAGCGACCCTCCAAGGACACGGCATCCGAGTGAATGGGAAATTCATCACACGCCACGACTATCCGCTGAAGCCCGGCATGAAGATTGCCGTAAGCAAGACGAAACGCAACGAGACGCTGAAAAGCCGATATGTGAAGATTGTCTACGAAGACAACTATCTGGTTGTAGTGGAGAAAGCTGTAGGCATTCTCTCGATGGCAGCAGGGCACAGCAGTCTGAATGTCAAAACTGTGCTTGATGGCTACTTCCATCAGACCAATCAGCCCTGTCAGGCTCATGTAGTACATCGGCTGGACCGGGAAACGAGCGGACTCATGATTTATGCCAAGGATAAGAAGACAGAGCTTTCACTCGAAGCTGACTGGCATCGCACCGTCTACGACCGACGTTACGTGGCCGTGCTCTCGGGCAGGATGGAAGACCGTGAAGGAACTATTGCCAGCTGGCTCAAGGACAACAAGGCCTACTTCACTTATAGTAGTCAGGTGGAGAATGGCGGTAAATATGCTGTAACCCATTTCTATGTGCTGGACGAATCGAAAGAATATTCGCTTGTGGAATTCAGACTGGAGACAGGAAGGAAGAACCAAATCCGCGTACATGCTGCTGAGATGGGACATCCAGTATGTGGCGATATGAAATACGGCAATGGCGACGATCCGATTGGCCGGCTCTGTCTGCATGCCTATACGTTGTGCTTCTATCATCCCGTGACACACGAATCCATGGAGTTTCAGACCCGAATCCCCCAAAACTTCCAGCAACTCTTCCTACACACGAACAAGTAAAAGACGCTTCCTAAAAGAATATGGACTCTAACTTCAGCTATTATCTCTCTGCACTCATTGCCATCATCATAGGCATCGTTATTATTAAAAAGGTGACGAGCTGTCTGTTCAGATTGGTGTGCACGGCCATCATCATTGCTATACTGGTCTGGATATACTTTGCGTTGACCTGATTCGAAGTCTGAGTGTGGGCCTTTCTACTTGCGAAAGGACTCCAAATTGGCATATCGACGCAACATCATTCGCCGATAGATGCTGCGAAGCCACCACCGATGGGTAGAAATAAAGCCCAGGCCAATAGCCATCATGACTAACCAGGCGTAGACTGGACTCACCACTAACTCCAACACGCTGATGATGACCATGGGCACCAAGAAAGCGAGAATTTCGCCAACAATCTGAATGTAATTGGTCTCGATGCCGCCCTTGCCCACAAAGTTTTCGTTCATGGGAATGCTCTTGTTGTTGTAGACAGCAGCCTGCATGAGCAAGCAATATTGGAAGCCTGCAGTGAAAGCTGCGTAGGACAGCAGCATCAGAATGCTCCATTTGCCTACAAATACCATGGGGAGCATAAGCACAAAGGGCAACAGAAGCAATGAGCAGAAAAAGTAATACTTGGCTGTCAGCAATTTGAGAAGCTCTTCATGATGTATCATGAGCAAGTCCATATAGTTGCCTTCGTAGCCCATAATCTTAATCAACAGGACTACTCCGAAAATTGCAAAATTGTAGAAACACCAGAAATTAGTCATGGTAGCAGTGTCGTAGACATCTGTCAGGACAATAATGAAGCTGATGAAAATAACCACGGCAGTCGCTATCAGAAAACTCTTTCTCGGATTTCTGTTGCGCAGCAAAGACTTGATTTCAATCTTAATATATTCTCCCAATACATCAAAATGCTCCAAAAAAGAAAAGCGACTGACGTGCTTGAGTGTAGAAGTCTGCTGACGCCCCAATTCTTTCCAGACCTGCTGATACTGCAATCGACGGTTTATCATGAACAGGGTGGTCAGCAAGGCCAAAACAACGACGTGGGGAATGATATTTCCGTGCTCCAATCCTGTTCCGGTATGGGCATAGAATCTAAAAAAGGAGGCCCAGTTGCCCAGAAGAAGAGGGAGGGCGACAAGGGCGGTGACACCCATAGGCAGCAACCACCATAACGGATGAGAGATAATCAACGTGCGTGCAATGGAATACCATTGGCTGTCTGCCAGAAACAGCAGATAATAAAGAAGCAACAGAGACAAAGCCGGAAACGGCCCATAGCCAAAGATTACAGACATGAGACAGAAAGGAACCAACAGGACAAACCAAAGCAGATTGCCCCAACTCAAGAGGGAATTAATCAGAAACGTGTCTATGCAGACGAAGCGTGGAATGGGCAACAGGATGTAGGGGCGGATGAGCTGAACCGGTGTATGCTGAACTACGAAGCGCCCCCAAAAGTCAAGCATGATGATAATGGGGGAGGCTCCCATGATAAACTCGACAGCTGTATATCTGCTGGATGCGTTGGCCCCAAGAGACAGCATGACGGCAAACATCAGCAGGTAGAGCACCATGAATGTCATCATAAAGCCTAACAACCATTTGGCAGTCTTGTTTGACTCGAAGATAGCATCACGACGCTCGGAGATCCGACGATGGTGACGCAGTATGCAGAAGAGCTGATAGAAAGATAAATGGGACATGGTGACGGGTTGATGTGGGAAACTGGACGGAGGCTTATCTCAGGTCGATGACTTCGGCCGAGGGGAAGTCCTTGGCCTTGAATACAAACAGTTCATTGGACAGTTTGCCGGTGCGGAAGTTGGAGATGGATATAGTCATCCATTTCTGCCCCTCGCGCATCTTGATGGTGCTTGGCTTATAGCTACGACTGTCGATAGTCAGAAAAACTTCCTGCACCGAGCGTTGTTTGTTTTGAGCCACCATGTGAACCTGATAGTTTGTACCCTTTTGGGTCATGCTGAGTGCATAGCCATTCTTATACATCGTGATGAACGTGTAGGGATTCATGCGCATGCGCTGGGCCTCGGTTGGCGTGGTGACATTTACCTCATTGGTAGACTTGAGATAGGTCCACTGTGTCTTTCCATTATACCAGACCGTAGCGTCACCGGTATGGGCGTAAAACTTATTGCCCTTGATGGAAATGGTACCAGAGGCAGAACTTATTTTGGTACCCGAAATGCTGAAATTGGCCGTGGCACCGCCGCGGTTGCCCACAAAGGATGCCGTTTTGTCCAACACCTTTCGCGCCTCTTCTGCCCGCTGGGCAAACGTGCTCAGTGTTATGAAAGACAACAAAATCAATAAATATGTTTTCTTCATATCATCATCTTTTTAAAAGAATGTATTATAGATTGTGAAACAGTTCTCAAGCGTATTTAGTTACCATGAATCTGATTCAGCAGCACATTCAGGCTGTTCTCATCAGTAATAAGCACTTCGCGTGGCTTGGAGCCTTGGGCGGCTCCCACGATACCGGCGCTCGCCAACTGGTCCATGAGGCGGCCGGCACGATTGTAGCCAATGGAAAAACGCCGCTGGATCATGCTGGTAGAGCCCTGCTGAGAGATAACGATGGCGTGGGCAGCTTCATCGAAGAACGGGTCGAGGCTCTTGGAATCGGTACCTCCGGCGGCTCCTCCCATCCCGCCATTATTGTCGTCGGGTTCGGGCAACTCCATAGAATCGACAGGGCCCGGCTGCCCGGCTATGTAGTCGTTCACAGCCTCAATCTCCGGTGTGTCGATAAAAGCACACTGGACGCGCACCGGCTCTCCACCCGCCAGGAACAACATGTCGCCACGACCCACCAACTGGTCGGCCCCCGTACAATCGAGAATGGTACGAGAGTCTATCTGCGAAGTAACGCGGAAAGCCATGCGACCAGGGAAATTGGCCTTGATGTTGCCCGTGATAATCTTGGTGGTGGGACGCTGGGTGGCAATAATCATGTGGATGCCCACGGCACGGGCCAGCTGGGCAATGCGCTGAATGGGAAGTTCAATCTCCTTGCCGGCTGTCATGATGAGGTCGCCAAACTCATCAATAATCACCACGATATAAGGCATATAGTCGTGCCCGTCTGTCAGTCGGAGGTGATGATGAATGTATTTGTCGTTGTATTCGTCTATTTTCTTAACCTGAGCCTTTTTCAGCAAGTCATAACGATGATCCATCAGTTTACAAAGAGAATTCAGCGTGCGCACCACCTTTTGCACATCTGTGATGATGGGCTCTTCCTCGTTCTCGGGCAAGGCCGCCATATAGTGAGGCGTGATCTTATTATAGATGCTGAACTCCACTTTCTTGGGGTCGACCAATACAAACTTGAGCTCGTTGGGATGCTTTTTGTAAAGCAAGGAAGAGATGATGGCATTGAGAGCTACAGACTTGCCCTGGCCCGTGGCACCGGCTACAAGCAGGTGTGGAATCTTTGCCAGGTCGACCATGAACACCTCATTGGTAATGGTCTTGCCCAAAGCCATGGGAAGGGACATCTTGGTGGTCTGGAACTTTTTGGTGTTGAGCACACTCTCCATTGACACAATCTGCGGATTCTTGTTCGGCACTTCAATGCCAATGGTTCCCTTTCCCGGAATCGGCGCTATAATACGAATGCCCAAGGCCGAAAGGCTTAAGGCTATATCTGCCTCAAGTCCGCGAATCTTGCTGATGCGGACACCCTCGGCCGGCGTTATCTCGTAAAGGGTGATGGTGGGGCCAACCGTAGCATTGATTTTGCTAATCTTGACTCCAAAGCTGTTGAGTACCTCTACAATGCGTGCGTTATTGGCCTTGATTTCATCCATGTCAATGACTGGTTTGTTGTTGTATTTCTTCAACAACTCGCAGGTAGGAAACTTATATTTGGTGAAAGGTTCCCAAGGATTGATAGGGGTATCCAGACGGTCATCGCCCGCAAGAACCTTGCCTGCCGCCAAATCTTCAGAGTGAACAGCATCGACCACAAGTTGATTCTCTGGCTCGGAGGAGGAATGCCCTGCATTGGCAGCAGCCGGATCAAGTGAAGCGACATTGGCAGCCGGTTCCTTGTGGGCTTGGGCCATGTCGGTGAGATCGACCACTGTGGGAGATACTTCGGCGTCAGACTGAGCGTCTCCCTCCTGTTCGCCGTCATCTTGCACCTCAAATATATCGTCTGCAGACTGATGCTCCTCGGTATGCTCGTGGTTGGTGACAGTCAGTTTCACCTTATCCGTAATATACCTTACGGGGTTTATGGCCTTGCGAATCACTTCTATTGTCTCCGCACTCAAATAGGTCAGGAATGCAAGTGCCACGATAAGCAATACCGCTGTGAGGCCCGGAGGTCCTATCAGATTCTCCAGCTTCTGAACGCAAAAAAGCCCGTGATTGCCACCTGGATTGTAAACTTGGTTGCTCATGAAAGGGGTTACGAATTTGGCAAAAGTTACAGATGTCCATACCATAACCAAAGCCATGCCGAAGAACCACTTCAGCAGATTCACCCGATATGCCCGCATCAGCTGAAGCGAGACCAGCAGCAAGAAAGCCGGAATGAGAAACGAGGGCAGACCAAAATTGGCAGTAATCAGAAAATAAGACAGCAAGGCACCAAGTGAACCGCAATAATTGGTAAACTCATGATTCGTATTAGTCCATTCGCCCGGGCGCATTCCCTCGAGCATGCTTTGGTCAGCCTGCCCCGTTGAGAGATAGGACACCATGGCAATAACCATGTAAATGGCAAATGCCATTAGAAGAAGTCCTAAAAAGAAGTCTGTGGTCTCGTTGCCCCATATATTCCGTATGCCGATGGCTTCGCCAAAATTCTTTGTCCTACGCCCGCTTTTCTTTCTTGCCATTCTCAATTTTAAACTACTGATTCTCCTTGCAAAATTAATGGATTTTCGTCGAATCGCAAAACAAAATCAGGCATAGTTTATTGAAAATTGGCATGTGATGGGATTTGCCTTGCCCATCAACTGTAAGCACATGTCCCCGCCACCTCGGATGAAGCGACGGGGACATGCACAAATGGATTGTAAAAGCTGGTGGTTACTGATGCGTATCACGCAGCAAATCGTTGACGGTCTTGACAGGATTGAACGTGGTAAGAGGTACCTCCACAAAGATGGTATTCCAATCGCTCATGGCCCCGTTCCACAAGCCTGGCAGCTCCAATGCTTTCAGTTCGCGGCCGTTCTTGCTCTTTGAACTGATAAAGCCGGTAAGCTCATCCACATAGTCGGGCAAATGGAAATGCTCTCCCTGATAGTTCCTTACAGCACATACCAAGTCTACAGGATTGAAATGAGTGCCATGTGCAAACATTTCCATGTATTCATGATTAGTCTTGTCTATCTGGCTGCTCTCCAGAATCTGTGGACTCACACTGCCATCCGGATTGTATGCCATGAAAGGACCGCCGCCTGGTTCGCCCACATTCTTCACCACGCCACATACGCGCATGGGGCGATTTAACTTTTTACGCAGGTAGACTACGAGTTCTGCATCTTCCAGGTCCTTGAGCTCCACATGCCGGCAACACAGCTCGCGCTGGACAAAACGAATGATTTCTTCGAGCTTGGCATGGTTGTAGGCCCCACTGTCAAGCACGTGCAAATACTCAAACACCTGTTGTTGCAGCTGCACCAACACCCCTGCAATGATTTGCTTCCACCTCACGGTGTCGCCTTTGATTCTGTCGGGCACCACGTTGTCGATGTTCTTCACGAAGATGATGTCAGCGTCTATGTCGTTAAGATTCTCTATCAACGCGCCGTGGCCTCCCGGGCGGAACAGCAACGTTCCGTTTTCATTGCGGAATGGTGTGTTGTCTGGATTGGCGGCAATGGTATCTGTACTCGGCTTCTGCTCTGAGAAAGAGATTTGATAATGAATGCCAAACTTCTTTTCGTATGCGCCTTGCTTCTCTGCGACCTGTTGCTTAAAGAGGGGCAGATGGTCGTGAGAAACCGTGAAGTGAACACAGGCCTCGCCTTGGGATTCTGCATAGAGGGCTGCCTCCACCAGATGCTCCTCCATCGGTGTACGCGCCCCATCTTCATATTGATGGAACAGAAGCATACCTTTAGGCAACTGTCCATAATTGAGTCCCTCGGGGTTCAACATGTTGGCGACAACCGTCTTAAATTGGCCGGAAGCGATGAGCTGGTCTATCGTCTTGCCATTGTTGGCCACGCATTGGGCATCCAGGGCCTCGTAAAAAGCAAACTGATGAATGTCTTGGAAAAACTTTTTCTCAAAGTCGGTTGTCGGTGTATCATAATCGGAGCCAAGGAAAGCAAACATGTCCTTGAACATTCGGCTGGCAGCTCCGGAGGCTGGTACAAACTTGACCACCTTGTGCCCTTCGGCCTTGTAAGCCTCCCATGCTTTGACGGCATGCTGACAGGCTTGCTCGTCAGGGGCTACAACGCCTTTACCCACAGAGGCAGGGGCCTCTATCCGAAGGAAAGGAAATCCAGTGGCAAACTGCTCCAACTGATGCTCAACCTGGGCCATGGTCATTCCACGCCCCTCAATCTGTTTTCTGTCTGCGTCTGTAAACATAGATGTTGAGATTAAATAGATGAATTGATGATTGACTCAACAAAAATAAAGAATATTTCGCAAACGGTGCCATACTGTGGCTTAAATTATGCGAAAAACAGCAGAATCTTTCAGATACGGGCCTCAACGGGAGATCATCAGGGCACGTTGAGACCGCCCTGGCACAATGGCGAAGCGATTGTCTATGCGCAGACCTACAACCCAGATGATGTTTCCCTGTGCGTCTGTCAGCACCAATTGATGACGCCGTGCCGGGAAAGGAATCTTCCTGTCCTTGAGGAAATCACAGACCAACTTGGTTCCTCGCATGCCGAAAGGGCTGAAACGGTCGCCCGTTTGCACCGTGCGCAACGTTAAAGGAAACCGTATTCGCGCCGCGTCTACGGCTGCAACGTCCGGCGATTTACGGATGATGAAATCTGGTGTTACGTCTTCCACGCAAAGCCGGAATCTGGTTTCACTCTCTCCCTTAGTGCCGCCGGGATAAACATAAACGCCTGTTTCGGGAATGACAAGCATGGGGGGCAGGGTCTCCCACGATTCCCTGTCCAGTATATAAAGTTGTCCTTGATGGATCAAAACAACCGTTGTTGCCGACTTCCACGTGCCATGCTCAAGTCCGTGACGAGCGATTTCATCGATCTGGGTTGGGTTAAACCCACGGCCGTGCAGCAAATGCCACAGCACATAGTGTGGGGCGGGGTAGGAGGCCAAACGCCTTAAATCATAGCCGTCACCGTCCAATCGAATCGCCTTGAGAACATCCGATACGGCATGATCTACGATGGCCGCCGCCTCTTGCAGGTGCTCGGACATGTGCAGGATATGCTCTCTGGCCGATGAGTTTATCTCTTCGAGCAAGGGAAGAACACGAAGACGTAACTTGTTGCGCTTCACGTTGTCTTCCAGATTTGTGCTGTCTGTCACATACGATTGGGAGAGCCCTGTAAGATAGTCGAGGATTTGCTGGCGCGACACCGACAGCAATGGCCGGACGACGGTTCCGTTACGCGGCTTCATTCCCTGTAACCCGGCAAGCCCGGTGCCTCGTAAAAGATGCAAGAGAATGGTCTCCACTTGGTCGTCGCTATGGTGGGCCACGCACACGGCATTGGCTTGAATGTCCTGCCGCAACTGTTCAAAATAGCGATACCTCAAGTTGCGGGCAGCCATCTCAACGGATACTCCGTGTGCCTGGGCATAGACTTCTGTCTCGAAATGAACCCGGTGCAAACCTACATGCAGACTTTCACACAATGCCACGCAGAAAGCTTCGTCTCGATTGCTCTCCGTTCCACGAAGATGAAAATTGCAATGAGCGGCTTCCACCCGATACCCCAATGCCAGGAGAACTCGCAGCAACGCAACGCTGTCCGCCCCGCCGGAGAGTGCAACGACGTAAAAACCGTCATGACGCAGCAAGTCATGACGGCGAATATAGCTTTCGATGGAATCGGAGAAAATCATCGTGAAACGATTTTTATTCCACATACAACACCAATCCTTTGAGATATTCTCCCTCTGGATGGTAGATGTTGATGGGATGGTCGGCAGGTTGGTGAAGCTGGTGCAGGATGCGGACCTTTCTTCCTGCCTGGGCAGCCGCGGTGAAGACAGCATTGCGGAAATTGTCTTTCGTCACCACTTGCGAACAACTGAAAGTAAAGAGAATGCCTCCGCGCTTAATCCGTTCCATTCCCTTAACATTCAAACGCGTATATCCTTTCAAAGCATTATGCAGGGCACCACGGTGCTTGGCAAATGCCGGCGGGTCGAGAACAATCAAGTCATACTTGTCGTTATTGGCATCAAGATACTTGAACGCATCGTCACAGAATGCCTCATGACGTCCGTCTCCGGGGAAATTCAAGCCAACATTACGATTGGTGAGCTCGATGGCCTTGGCACTGCTGTCCACGGAATTCACCAGTTGTGCCCCTCCACGCATGGCGTAAACCGAAAAGCCACCCGTGTAACAGAACATGTTGAGCACCCGTTTGTCTCGGGAATACGATTCCAGCAGCGCCCGGTTTTCCCTTTGGTCGATAAAGAAGCCGGTCTTCTGCCCCCGCAACCAGTCCACATGGAATCTGAGACCATTCTCCACTGCCGTGTTGTCCTCGGTGGAACCGAAGATAAAACCGTCTTCTTGATTGAGCTGGGCTTTATAGGGAAGCGTTGTCTCACTCTTGTAATAGACATGCTGAATACGAGGGCCCATCACCTTGAGCAGGGCTTCGCAAATCTGCTTGCGGCACAGGTGCATGCCCACACTGTGGGCCTGCATCACGGCCGTAGTGCCGTAACAGTCGATTACCAGCCCCGGAAGCAGGTCGCCCTCGCCATGTACCAACCGATAAGTGTTGTTCTGCGGATTGTCTGCAATACCTATGCGCTGACGCATAAGCAAGGCGGAAGACAGGCGGCTTGTCCAAAAATCCTCATCAATCACGACATCGCGGAAAGAGAGCACCCGAACCGTAATACTGCCAATTTGGTAATGGCCGACGGCGATGAAATCGCCGTCGGCAGTGGATACTCTTACAATTTCACCTTCTTCGATGCCCTCGTCTGCTCGCAAAATGGCTCCGGAGAACACCCAAGGGTGAAAACGCAATAAAGATTCTTCCTTTCCTCGTTTTAGATAAATGATTTTATACATGAGTATCCTTGTTTTCTTGGTTTGATAATTCTGCTTTCTTCCTTGCAGTCTTTTTGTTTGTTTTTGCAGCCGAATTGACTTTCTTCCGACTTTTTACCCTTGGCTTTCGCGCTGTTTTCTTGGATTGATGAACCTCCGCCTTATCCTTGCCTGTTGCTCTTGCCCTTGCCTTGGGCGTAGCAGACTCCGGCTCTGGTACGACAACGAGTTCGTAATCATGTGTTTTCTCAAGCCTGACGATCTCCTCATACAGATGGATACATGCCCAGGCGTCAATGGCTGCATACTGCTTCTGCCTTTCATCGAGTATGGGAGCCTCCCAGTTGGACAATCGTTGCCGCTTGGATATTTTCCGCCCAAAGAAGTTGGCATAGAGTTTCTGCAAGCTCAGATCTTCGATTCCCATCTGTGGCACCATGTCTTGAAGGTCTATGAACAAGCCTGGTGCAAAAGGCTCTTTTGCCTGAAGCCCTCTTAGGTCATCATGCCATGACAGGCCCACTTTCTTGACACTGGTGTCTTCCAGCAAGCGTTTGATGGCGGGGGTGATACCCGTAAGATTGAGTCTGAAGAGGAAACAGGTGGTACGATTAGACACCTGCAACAAGCCCACTTGATGTTGTTCTCCACGATGAAAGGCAGGTTTTGTTTCCGTATCTACACCAAGAATATCGCTCGAAAGCAGATAGTTCACAGCCTTTTCCGTCTCTCCGGGAGAGATGATGGAGATGATGCGTCCGGGAAAAGAGACTTGTGGCAATGCGGTAATCTCTTTCTTGTCAAACTTGCTATATAGCGTTTTCTTCATGATTCTCTCATGTTGTTGAGCTGCAAAAGTATAAAAAAAGCCTGAAATAGACGTGAAAAGGCAGAAATTAATGTCTTGCGAGTTGGATATGATGATCTATGCACGCCGGCAAATCACTTTCGTCGTGGGAGACCATGACCAGAGTCTTGTTGTGCCGATGGCAGAATGTCTCTATAATGTCCTTGACCAGTCGGCGATTTCTGTTGTCAAGGCCGTGCAGGGGTTCGTCAAGTATCAGAAGCTCCGGGTCCTTTACAAATGCCCGCGCCAGGAGTACCAGCCGCTGCTCGCCACTCGACAATTTAAGGAACGTCTGATTTTCCAAGCCACTTAGCCCAAAGACCTCCATCCAAAATCGACACGCCGCATATTCTTTTTCATCCGGCTTGACATAAAGTCCTATACTGTCTTTGAGCCCACTGGCTATTATACGAATGGCGGGCAAATCCCGTCGATAGGCCCGGTGCATCTCCGGCGACACATAGCCTATATGCCGTTTGATGTCCCAGATGCTTTCTCCCGACCCCCTTTTTTGACCAAACAAGGTGATGTCACAGGCATAGCTCTGTGGATTGTCTGCACAAACGAGGCTTAGAAGCGTGGATTTTCCTGCACCGTTCGGTCCGCTTAAAGCCCAGTGCTCTCCATTACGGACGGTCCACGAAAGGGCATTCAAAATGGTACGGTTGCCATAGCGAATAGAGACATTGTGCATATTTACCACTTCTTCACAGTGATATTCCCCGGCCTTATAGGGAAGATTTAGAATCTTCTTCTCCTCTTCTTGGCCAAGCACATGCTCAGGAACTTCCGGTTGTGTGTTCAAGTATTCTTCAAGTGTCATCTTTGGGCCGACCACCTTGCCTTTTACTTCCACAACGTGGGTGATGAAAAAGGGAATGTCGTCGCTTTTGGGAAGAACCAGCATCATCTGCAGAGACTGTTCCTTGACAATGGTGGCCAACAGCATGCGAAGCTGTTCGCGGGTTTCGGTGTCCAGTCCAATAAACGGATTGTCTATAATGAGTACCCGTGGGAGGGAGAGCAAGGCTTCTATGAGTTTTAGTTTCCGAAGTTCGCCACTCGACAACAGGATTATGTATTTATCCAGCAAGGCATTCATTTGAAACAGCTCATACAGGCGACGCTGCAACGCACGACGGGCAGTTGTGTCATCGCCTGCCCGCAAATAGGATTCCTCCAGTCTTGAACTCACCGTTGGTGTCGATTCGTCTATTTCCATTTGATTCCATCGTTGCTGGAGAAAGAAAGTGCGGTCGTTGTCACCGCCATAGGCATCGCGAAACTCGATATACTTGATATTGTCCGACACCAAAGGCTGCAGACTCGGAGAGAAATCATACATGGGTCCGGTTCCGAGAAGTGGATGACGCCCGGTAATAATGTCTACCAACATGGATTTTCCGCCTCCATTGGGCCCGACAATGGCAATTTGTTCCCCTTCACAACTTTCAAAATCAACGGGGGAAGCCATTCTCCATGCCGGCATCGTACAGATACCCTTGGTAATCTTAACCAAGGATTGTCCCGAATTCACCTTTTGCGAAGAATCAGAATAACATTCGTTCATCATCATATCATGATTTTGGAATCTTAAGAATAGGCTCACCCTTTCACCCTACTTGGGTTCTTGCCTACAAAGTCTTTCCAACTTCCATAATGGCGAGCCCCCGTATCAGGCGTGGACAACTGCAGAAAATGGCAATAGGCTGCCCCAAGTGCGTCGGTTGCATCCATGAACTTGGGCATGTCGCCCTCTTGAATGTGCAGCAGTCGCTGTAGCATGCCGGCCACCTGCTCCTTGGAAGCCTGTCCTTGGCCCGTGATTGCCATCTTGATTTTTAAAGGGGCATATTCGTGAATGGGGATGTCACGATGGATGGCTGCCGCTATGGCGACCCCCTGTGCACGTCCCAGCTTGAGCATGGACTGAACGTTTTTTCCAAAAAAAGGAGCTTCAATTGCCACTTCGTCTGGCAAATATTCATCAATAATGCCCGTAACCCGTTCAAATATACGCCCCAATTTCAGATAGGGATCTCCGATTCTCCGAAGGTCAATAACCCCCATTGCCACCATGTCTGCCTTGTTGCCGTGCACATGGATCACCCCATATCCCATAACGTTGGTACCAGGATCGATGCCAAGGATATACGAATCGTGGGTGAGGCCGTTAGATATGGACATACGATTGCAATTGTCAGGTGCAGACTAACGGTCAAGATAAGGATTCCCGGCCAGCTCTGTCCCAATCGTTGTTTCTTCTCCATGGCCTGGGTATATCCGCGTCTCATCCGGCAGCTGGCAAATCATGCGCAGACTTTGTATCAGCATGAACATGGAGCCTCCGGGGAAATCAGTACGTCCAATGCTATAATGAAACAAGGTGTCACCAGAAAAAGCGACATTCTCCTCCGCACAATAGACAAACACACTCCCCGGAGTATGGCCCGGAGTCTCCAGAAGTGTAAACCGATGGGAACCAAAACAAATCACATCATCCGCGGCCAGGAATTTGCCTACAGGTGAAAAATCATCATCGGACATCATGATTCCACATAATGACGAGGCCTGCTCTGGCAGACTTTTCATCAGCTCTTCATCCGACCGGTGCACCTCGGGCTTCAGCCCCCAGCTTTCCCAAACAAACCGATTGCCCAAATTATGGTCAATGTGCCCATGTGTAGCGACCAAATGCCGCAGGACGATGCCTTTCTCTGAAATGTATTTTTTTATAGCCTTTCGCTCACTTTCATAGAATGCCCCGCAGTCAATGATGATTCCTTCATGAGTTTCATCACTAACCACGTAACAATTCTCTTGAATCATGTTGCATGCAAAGCACTTGATTTCCAACATCTTTCTTTAATAAATTATTCGTTCACTTAGGATTAAACTACCTAATAGGAAGATAAATCACGCTTTTCCCTTTGAACCATTCATCATCAAAATAATCAGAGATAGGGGTCACTTCTGCTACCTTGGTAAAGGGTTTCAACTCTTCTTGCAGGTCTCCTCCTTTGAGCACCAAGAGTCCATTGGGTAGTGCATTGCGCTGTTCTCGGGCCATATTCTTCCTCACTATCTTGGATAACTCCATCAATGGCATCACGGCACGGGACACTACAAAATCAAATCTGCCCTTCTCCTCTTCGCCTCGTCGATGTACCGGCTCCACGTTGTGCAGGTCGATTGCCCCCGCTACTTCTACCGCCACCCGGACTTTCTTCCCCGTTCCGTCAATCAACCGAAACTTGCATTCTGGAAACAGGATGGCTAAGGGGATTCCAGGGAACCCGCCCCCCGTGCCAAAATCCAGAATCTGGGAACCCGCCTTGAAACGGATTACTTTAGCTATTGAAAGCGAATGAAGCACGTGGTGGATATACAAATTATCAATATCTTTCCGTGAAATGACGTTAATCTTGCTGTTCCAGTCGCGATAGAGTGCGTCCAAAGCTGCAAACTGCTCTATCTGTACTTCCGTCAGATTGGGGAAATACCGGAGTATGTCTTTGACAATATCTTTATTCATGTTGTGTATCATGGAGACCAATCCCTTTCTTTCCTATAAGGAATTCTTTGGGATACTCTGCAAAGTTACGACTTAATTTCGTAACTTTGTCACCAAATTCTTGAAATAATGATTAAAGCAGCTTTATTCGACCTTGACGGAGTGGTATTCGATACCGAAACACAATACACCCAGTTCTGGGGCTCCCAGTTCCGTCTTTATTTTCCCAACCAGGATGGATTGGAGCAAAAAATCAAGGGCATGACTCTGGTTCAGCTTTACGAGCAATACTTCCCCGACCAGAAAGAAGAGCAAAAACTTATCACGCAGCGTCTTAATGACTTTGAGCAAAAGATGAGCTACAACTATATTCCCGGGTTTGAATCCTTTATTCAGTCCTTGGGCGAGGCCGGTGTCAAGCGTGCCGTGGTGACGAGCAGCAACCGTGAGAAGATGGAAAATGTCTATCGCAAGCATCCTGAATTCAAACACTACTTTGAAGCTATCCTTACCAGCGAAGACTTTGAGCGTAGCAAGCCAGATCCATGTTGCTACCTTAAGGCTGCATCTGTTTTTGAAGTAGATCCCAAGGAGTGCGCCGGCTTTGAAGACAGTTTGAATGGGTTGCGTGCCGTTCGTGCCGCCCGGATGTTGACCGTCGGGCTGTCCACCACCAATCCCCACGAACTCATTGTCCCGTTGGCAGATGCTGTCGTTGCCGATTTCACTCACCTTTCCCTGTCCCAAATCAACGTCTGGCACGACAACACGAAGTAATGGATACTCAAAATACACCCATACACTTCCGCCTGTGGCATAAGAACTTCCTGCACATTGCTTTGGCAAACCTTTTGCTCACAATGTCAATGTACATGCTTCTGCTCGTTCTGCCTGTCCATCTGCTGCATCATGGCTATCCCAAAATCTTCGTGACATTGTGCTTTATAGCCTATGCCGTCGGAATCTATTTGCCTGGCGGCTTCCTATCTGGACTTATCCAACGCCACTGGCGCAGCCATGTTTGTATCGTGGCCATCCTGGCCCAGACGGCCATTCTGGGGTATTATTACCTCATGGGCAGCCATTATCATCTGCTCACTCTTTTGGCAGGCATGGGGGTGGGCTGCTGCTACGGGCTTGCCCAAATGACCATGACAAGCACATTGGTCATTGACACCTGCGAGTCTTTCCTGCGAACAGAGGCCAATCATGCCTCTTCCTGGTTCGGGCGGCTGGCCCTTTCCGTCGGTCCTTTTCTTGGCTTTTGGATTTATGCTCACCTTGGCTTCAAGGAAATGATTCTCGCATCCTCCGTCTGCTCTTTGCTCTCGGTACTACTGGTCATGAGCATCAAGTTCCCTTTTAAGGCACCTGAGGATTTTAGACATTGGTTCGGCCTCGACCGTTTCTTTCTGGTTCACGGTACGCCACTCTATTTAAACTTGATTCTTATCACGCTCACCATGGGGCTCATTATCTCCACACAACTCTCCAACTATTTCTTTATGGTGATGATTGCAGGATTCCTCGTTGCCATTCTGGCCGAGAAATACGTCTTTGCCAATGCTGAACTCAAGAGCGAAACTACAGTAGGAAGTCTTCTCATAGGGTTTGCCATCCTGCTGTTGCTCCTGCGCTATGAGAATGCCTCTCAAGCGCTGGCTGCCATGTTTTCTGGCTTCGGCATCGGTATTATTGGGTCACGCTTTCTGCTTTTCTTCATCAAACTGGCTTGCCATTGTGAACGGGGCACCTCGCAGAGCACCTTCTTCCTGGGATGGGAGACGGGGCTGGCACTTGGGTTGGCACTGGGCTATCTCTTGGGCAACTCCGATTGGGTTCTGTTAGCGGCACTTGCGGTCTTGGGTATCGCATTCCTTCTCTACAATTTTGCCATCCATCCTTGGTATATGCAAAATAAAAGCCGGTAGTTTTCGTTAGTTTACCATGAAATCAATATTGGCGATTCCTATGGTGTTTGCCGCCATCTCCTTGGCGAGTTCCTGTGCAGACGATGACACGTTCTCCACTTCGTCGTCACATATTCTCACTTTCTCCACAGACACGGTCATGATGGACACCGTTTTTTCCAATGTTCCTTCGGCTGCCAAATCCTTTTGGGTCTACAACAAATCCGGCGACGGGCTCCGTGCCATCCGTGTCCGATTGGAAAACGGGAGCCGTTCGGGCTATCGCGTCAATGTCGACGGCGAGTATTTAGGAGCCGCAACAGATTATTCCATTTCTGATATTGAGGTGAGAAACAAAGACAGCATCCGCGTCTTTGTTGAACTCACGTCGCCCTCCAATCACGCTGTCTCTCCCCAGCAGAGCTTGGACAATCTCGTTTTCACATTAGAGAGTGGGGTAGAGCAAAAGGTTCAACTCAACGCTTGGTCTTGGGATGCTACGCTTTTGCGCAACGTGCACATCACCAAGGACTCGACTCTGAACAGTTCCACTCGTCCTGTCGTTATCTATGGCGGAATTCAGATAGACAGTGCAGCTACGCTCACTCTTGCTGCCGGGACCACGCTCTATTTTCATGGCGATGCTGGGCTGGACGTGCGTGGTTGTCTGAAGAGCGAGGGAACAGCCAGCCAGCCCGTGACACTCAAAGGCGACCGACTTGACCGAATGTTTGACTATCTGCCTTACGACTTTGTTCCAGGACAATGGAAAGGCATCCACTTCTACCCCTCATCCTACAACAACTCTCTTGCCTATACTGACATTCACGGAACCTACGACGGTATCCTCATCGATTCCTCGGCTGTCGACAAGCCGAAGCTCTCTCTTGCCAATTCCACCATCCATAATTGTCAAGGCTACGGTCTTCGCGCCATCAACAGTCAGTTGACAATAGAGAACACCCAAATCAGCAATACACTTAACGACTGCATGCGGATTGATGGTGGCAGTGTCATGATGACCCAATGCACCTTGGCGCAGTTCTATCCTTTTGACTCTAATCGGGGAGCCGCCTTTCGTTTCACGTCGCAACACCCGCTGGTCAACTTATCCATACAGAACAGTCTCATTACAGGTTATGCTGACGATGTACTGATGGCCCATCTGCAAGATACTACCCGAGTGGCCAACTACGCTTTCTCCGACTGCATCATCCGCACCCCACGCATAGTGACGAAAGACAGCCTTCACTTCACCCGCGTGGTCTACGAGGACATCAAGGACACCACAACCTGCGGTGTCAAACATTTCAAACGGATAGATACCAAGCTCCTGCGTTACGACTTTCATCTTGATAGCGTGTCATCGGCTATCGACAAGGCCAATCCAGCCACAACGTTGCCAATCGACCACGACGGGGACGAACGTGATACACGTCCGGACATAGGTGCTTACGAATATAGACCGAATAAAACTTAAACCAATATGAAGAAAGTCAATCTGAATATTCATATGGAGTTCTGCACGCTGGATGAGCTCTCCGAAGAAGAAAAGACGTTGGTGCTGCGTGCTGCCGAAGCCACACAAAATTCCTATGCCAAATACAGCCATTTCTATGTGGGGGCTGCGCTTCTACTGGCCAATGGACAAATCGTCATTGGTGCCAATCAGGAGAATGCAGCTTTCCCCTCGGGCTTGTGTGCAGAGCGTACAGCCATTTTTGCAGCCCAAGCCAACTATCCTGACCTGCCTGTCAGAATGCTGGCCATAGCTGCCAGCGACGACCGTGGGCTGCGCCAAGAGCCTGTAAGCCCCTGTGGAGCCTGCCGTCAAGTCATTTTGGAGATAGAAGACCGCTATCAGCAGCCCGTCGAGATTCTGCTCTATGGCGAGTCAGGTGTCTATCGTATTCAAAGCATCAAGGACTTGCTGCCGCTCTCTTTCGTAGATGCCAACATGCACTAAATGCCCTCATGGGGCCAGTCAGCCCTACTTCCGCCTAATCATGAAGAAGCCCAGCCGATGGGCTACTCCTTTGGCTCCCAATGATTTCAACACATAGCATCCCTCGGGAACCAGAGAAACATCCAAGAATCGCCCTTGATAGGGTCGTGTACAGACCATGCAACCTTGCAGCAACTCTATCAGCAGCAAGTCTGCATCAAGCATGCTGCCCTTGGCAGGGAGCCGAAGTTGGCGACCATCGCAGGGCAGCAACAAGCGAGAGGAAGGCACGGCAGCTTCTTCTTTGACACTTTGCAAAGCCTTGCTCTCACAGCCATAGCGATTCATTCCTGTCACTGCAAAATACCTGTTCTCCGTAGGAACCGTCAGCCTGTCACCTTGTTGCCTCATGGCAATCAGGTTTGCAGCATCTTCCGTATCCACCGGCCACGTCCGGCTACTATATATATTATAATAAGGTGTGGTTCCTTGCCACCTCAGTCCATTCTGTCCCACGGTCAGCATGGTTGGTGTAGCAGGAAGTTCCCGGCTTTGCCACGTCATGGGCGGAACCAAAGCCAGATACGAGTCAAAGTGCCCGGCATAGTCGTAAATGCCTTGCACATTGTCCGTCAAAAAGCGGCCACGAAAGTAGGCATGCCCCATCCCGTACATCCGCAGCACCTCCATCTGCCGCTTCACGTCATCCAGTTTCCAGTTTCCCTCCTTGGGATCCAAAAAGTAAATGCCCAGCCCCGGTGCCACCATCCTGCCTTCGCTCTGCTCTGCCCAGTCAATGGCAAAAGGGAAAAATTGGTTTTCCCGGAAATACATCATCGGAAAGAGAGCATCCATCAGCCCCTCGCGCAACCAACCCTGTGCGTCCTGACACACCTTGCTGTACGCATTCCAGCCATGACTCCAATATCGACTCAAATCATCAAACTTGCCAATAGGCGAACAGCTCATCTTTACCCAAGGCTTCAATGCTTTCACCCTGTCGTGAATCGCCCGGACTATAGTTGTGATGTTGTGTCGTCCCTGATCTCCCGAAACGCGCAGCTTCCAGGTCTCCGGGTAACGAATATAGTCCAGATGAACACCATCCACGTCATAGTTGCGCACTATTTCCTCACATACATCTGCCAGATAAGTTGCCGTCTTGGCGTTTTCTGGGTTCATGTATCCGTCCGTTCCGATTCGCCTGATGAGGCCCGGGTGCCGTTTGCGGAGCGACTGGCACCCCAGCTTCTCCCATCTGCCCACAGGAATGGTCACCACCCAGGCATGGAGTTCCATGCCCCGCCGATGACACTCGTCCACGGCAAACTTCAGGGCATCATAACCCGGCGATTTCCCGGGGAAGCCGCTCAGGCAGCCATCCCAAGGCTCCATGGCCGACGGATAAATCACGGTTCCCCGTATGCGCGTTTGCAGCAATACGGTATTGATGCCTACTTTCTGATAATCGTCCAGGAGACGACGCAACTCTTTCTGCTGTTTCTCAATGCTTCGTGAACTCTGCGCATAGCTGTGCGGCCAGTCCAGACCGCCAATCGTGGTCACCCATACGGCTCGCATCTCGTATTTGGGAGAGCTTTCGTATGCGCGTGCGTCGGAAACAAAAAACAGGAGAAGAATAGATATAGTGGCAAAAAATCGTGTTTGCATTTCGATATTATTTGGCACAAAGGTAGTGATTATTTTTCGTTATTTCAAAAATTACCATTACTTTTGCAAGAGTTATAAACCGAACGAAAGAGATGATTTCTTTTACTATTTCCCTCCTGGCCCTGATTGTAGGGTACTTGCTCTACGGAAAGTTTGTAGAACATGTCTTCGGCCCCGACAACCGGCCCACGCCTGCCATAGCGCATGCAGACGGTGTGGATTACATGGCAATGCCTAATTGGAAAGTCTTCATGATTCAGTTCCTCAACATTGCAGGTACCGGTCCCATCTTTGGCGCCATTATGGGAGCATGGTATGGTCCCAAAGCCTACTTGTGGATTGTGCTGGGCTGCATCTTTGCCGGGGCCGTGCACGACTATCTTTCAGGCATGTTGAGCGTGCGCCACGACGGAGCCGGACTGCCGCAGCTCGTAGGTGATTACCTTGGCAAAACGGCTAAGCGCGGCATGCTGGTTTTCTCCGTTTTTCTGCTGATGATGGTGGGAGTAGTCTTCGTTTACAGTCCGGCCCTCCTGCTCAAGGACCTGGGTGGAACCACCATGGGCTGGGTGAGTGCTATTTTTGTCTATTACATTCTGGCCACCATGCTGCCCATTGATAAGATTATTGGCAAGTTCTATCCCATTTTTGCCTTTGCCTTGCTCTTCATGGCCGTGGCCCTTATGGTATGCCTGTTCATTAAAGTGCCCGACCTTCCCGAGCTCTGGAGCAATCTTGGCGAGAGCAATCGCAATGTCCCGGCCGCTCTTCTGGGCACCACTGCCTACATGGCCGAGAATCCTCTTTTCCCCTGCCTTTTCCTTACCATTGCCTGTGGGGCCATTAGTGGTTTCCATGCCACACAGAGCCCGTTGATGGCCCGGTGCATCAACAGCGAGCGGCATGGCCGTCCCATTTTCTATGGAGCCATGATTACCGAGGGCGTGGTAGCCTTGATTTGGGCTACGGTTTCCATGTATTTCTTCTATTACGGAGGCTGGCGCGAGTGTGTAGACGCACAGGCCGTCAATGAATTTCTGGGCCAATATCAAAACGGTGAGGGCAAGACACTGATACAGTTCTTCACGGCCCCCAACGTGGTCGAGAAAGTCTGCACCGGTTGGCTGGGCTTCTTCGGCGGCATTCTGGCCGTCTTCGGTGTAGTGGCAGCCCCCATCACCAGTGGCGACACAGCTTTCCGCAGTGCCCGCTTAATTATTGCCGAAGCCCTTCATCTGGAACAGCGGAGCATCGCCAAGCGCTTCTACATTGCCGTCCCTATGTTTCTGCTGGCCATAGCCCTGCTTGTATGGCAGATGGAGAACCCCAATGGGTTCAACACCATCTGGCAGTGGTTCGGCTGGTCCAACCAAACATTGGCCGTCTTCACCCTTTGGACCCTCACCGTTTATCTGGTTCGGCAGCACAAGCCTTATTTCATTACCTTTGTCCCTGCCGTCTTCATGACGGTGGTCTGCTTCACTTTCCTGCTCATTTCGCCCATGGCACTGGGACTCAACACCACGATAGGCTATGTGGGTTCGGCCGTCGCACTCGTCATTGCCTGTGCATGGTTTGCCGTGTGGCACCGCAAGCAGCAGCAATAATACAGATTCCAACAACACCAATAAAAAGAACATGAAGAGATTTTTTACGGCCCTTGTGGCCATGACGATGGCCGTCTGTGCCCACGCGCAATTTGAAGAGGGCAAGATGTATGCCGGAGCATCCCTTTCGGGATTCGACTTGAGTTACAACGGTTCCAAGGAATTGAGCCTGGGCATTCAGGCCAAGGCCGGCTATATGGCTGCCGACAACCTGATGGTTCTGGGCGAAGCCGGCTTCCAGCACGACGGCAAGGGAGCTGCCAATGCTTTTCAAGCCGGTGTGGGCGGACGCTATTACATCACCCAAAACGGCATCTTTCTGGGGGCCAACTGCAAGTTTGTCCATGCCAGCCACAACTACAACGACCTCATGCCGGGCGTAGAAGTGGGCTATGCTTTCTTCATCAGCCACACGGTAACCATTGAGCCCTCCATCTATTACCAGCAAAGTTTCAAGAAACACTCCGACTACTCCACCATCGGACTGAAACTCGGTTTCGGTATCTACCTCTAACTGCAAGACAGGCACCGGCGATGGAACAATATCCCTCCGCTTTACTCGAAAAGGCTGTCGAAGAGTTCAGCCGCTTTCCGGGCATAGGACGCAAGACCTCCTTGCGCCTTGTGCTCCATCTGTTGCGCCAGCCCGTGGAGCGTGCCGAGGCCTTTGCCGATGCCGTGCAGCGGGTGCGGAAAGACATTAAGTATTGTCGGGTGTGCCATAACATCAGTGATACTGATGTGTGCCCCATCTGCTCGGATGCCCGACGCGACGCCACCACCGTGTGTGTGGTGGAGAACGTGCAGGATGTCATGGCCGTGGAGAACACACAACAGTACGACGGACTTTACCATGTGCTGGGTGGAGTCATCTCGCCTATGGACGGTATTGGTCCCGGCGACCTGCAAATCGACTCCCTCGTCAAGCGGGTGGCGCAGGGAGAAATCAAGGAGGTGGTGTTGGCTCTCAGCTCTACCATGGAGGGCGACACCACCAATTTCTACATCTCCCGCCAGCTCAAGCCCTATCCCGTCAAGCTGACTGTCATTGCCCGCGGCATTTCGGTGGGCAACGAACTTGAATATACCGACGAAGTGACACTGGGCCGTTCCATTCTGAACCGCATCCCATTGTCCTAATTCCTCCATCATGAATCACACCCGCAACATTCTGTTGGCAGAGTTTCTGACCCTTATTATCACCTGTCTCATCCTCGTGGCGCTCTATGAAAACGACATTCTGTTGAGTGGTTCCTGGACTGCCGACACGACCCTGGACTATTATGCCGCCCTCTGTATGGAGCTGGTCACCATCTGCCTGATACCCTTGGCCCTGCGCCTGTTCCGGTTCGGCAGCATTCGCCGCAGGCTCACGGGCAGCCCTGCACGCAGTCTGACCCGGTGGGGCAGCTGCCGACTCATGATGATTGGACTCCCGATGGTGGCCAATACCTGGCTTTATTACCAGTTCATGAACGTGGCATTTGGCTACATGGCCATCATTGGCCTGTTGAGTCTGTGCTTCATTTATCCGTCCCATGCCAGATGCAATCAGGAAGTTTCCGCCCATTGAAGCTCTCGGTCATCATCGTAAGCTATAACGTCAAGTTCTATCTGGAGCAGTGTCTGCAGTCTGTAATGCGGGCCTTGCAAGGGATGGAGGCCGAGGTTATCGTCATCGACAACCACTCCCGAGACGGTTCCATCGAATATTTGTCGGAGCGTTTCCCATCCGTTGTCTTCATGAGCAACAATCATAATCTGGGTTTTGCCAAGGCCAACAACAAGGCCATCCGGCAAAGCCAGGGCGAGTACGTGCTGCTGCTCAACCCCGATACGATCGTGGGTGAGGAGGTGTTGCAGGCTTGTGTCGACTTCATGGACACTCATCCACAGGCTGGCGGGGTGGGGGTGCGCATGCAGAAGATTGAGGGTTCCGACGCCTTGGAGTCGCGACGGGGGGTTCCCACCCCCATGACCTCTTTCTACAAGATGGTGGGACTCACCAAGCACTTCCCGCATCACCGCCGTTTTGCCAAATACTACATGGGGCACCTCTCCTGGGACGAGCCGGCCCAGATCGAGATTGTCAGCGGCGCTTTCTGCTTCCTCCGGCGCACGGCGCTTCAGGAGATAGGACTGCTCGACGAAGACTTCTTCATGTATGGCGAAGACATCGACCTGAGCTACCGGCTGCTCAAAGCCGGATGGCAAAACTGGTACCTGCCCCTGCGCATCCTGCACTACAAGGGAGAGAGCACGCAGAAGTCCAGTTTCCGCTACGTGCACGTGTTCTACGAAGCCATGCTCATCTTCTTCCGCAAACACTATGGCAACCTGCACCTACTGCTCACCCTGCCCATTCAGGTGGGCATTTATGTCAAAGCCTCCATCGCTCTCTGCTCCACGCTGATGGTCAAGGCACGGCGGAGCCTGGGATTTGTCAGCGTCCGCAGACAGGCAGACCCGCTCTATCACTTCCATGTCGCCCCCGAACACGAAGGACAATGCCGCCAGCTGGTGCGCAAGCACGCCCTGCGCAGCCTGTTCGACAGCCACGACACCACGCCCCCAAAGGAAGCGGATGCCGCCGGAAACGACTTGACCTATCTGGTCTACGACAGTTCACTGTTTACGTTCCACGAGATTCTGGAGTTCATGGCTGCCCGTCAGCAGGACAACGTCCGCATTGCCATCTTCAATCCTGCCAACAACACCATCATCACCGATGCCGAAATCCTGCAATAACACAGCCGATCAATTGCCCTACGTCGCCCTCAGAGCCATGGAGCCGGAGGATTTGGACACCCTTTACAGCATTGAAAACGACTTCGAGCTCTGGAATGTGGGCTCCACCAACGTGCCTTATTCGCGCTATGCCCTGCACGAATACATTGCCAATGCCTCGGGCGACATCTATACCGACCGGCAGGTACGGCTCATGATAACCGGCAGTCGGGGCGAGACCATCGGCATCATCGACCTGGTGAATTTCAATCCCCAGCACCAGCGCGCCGAGGTGGGCATCGTCATCCAGAAGCTCTACCGCGACCAAGGCTACGGTCGGGCGGCCATGCACAAGCTCATAGACTATGCCCACAGCGTGCTCCACATCCACCAACTCTACGCGCTCATCAGCGTGGACAACGCCTCTTGCATCAAGCTCTTCGAGCATCTGGGGTTCCAAAAAGGTGTAGAACTCCGCGATTGGCTCTACGATGGAGACGTGTATCACGATGCTGTCGTGATGCAAACTTTTTTATGAAAAAAGCCGTGAATTGTTTGGCGGTACAGAGATTAATTGCTACCTTTGCAACCGCAAATCAGAAATGAGGTGCCGGAAAGCCCAAAAGGTGCGTTAGTTCAGCTGGTTAGAATGCCTGCCTGTCACGCAGGAGGTCACGGGTTCGAGTCCCGTACGCACCGCCTCTCACCTCATTTTTGTATGCAGGGTGCGTTAGTTCAGCTGGTTAGAATGCCTGCCTGTCACGCAGGAGGTCACGGGTTCGAGTCTCGTACGCACCGCTTTAAATACTCTGAAAATAGCATCAGAGATTTCTAAAGAAAATCGTAAGTATCATAACTTCAAGGAGTTATGATACTTTTGTTTTGTATCACTTCTTCTTTTCGGAGTATGTGTAGATACACAAAAATATCCCAAAATACTCCACAACGGCTACAATTCAGCTACAGAATTTTTTGAATTTCAAAAATTGTAGCCAAGAGTGGCTACAGAGTACATCAAGAGTACGTAAGAATTGCTCATCATTTGGAAATTATGTTGAACTTTGCAGCATAGCAGTGGATACAAATGGCTACACTGTTTTTTGGTTTTGGCTACACAAAATCCATACTATGGCTACAATTAAAAACAAGTATTTATGAAGTCAATTTTTAAGTCAACCTTCTATCTTAGAAGTAATTACGTGAACAAAGAAGGGAAGAATCCTGTGATGTTGAGAATCTATCTCAACAATGAGCGTCTCTCGATCGGCTCAACGGGAATCTCTGTTTTGAAGTCTCTTTGGGATATTGACAAAGAACGTCTCAAAGGTCGAACAACTGAAGTCCTGAGGACGAATTTGCAACTCGATAATATCAGTAATGGGTTGCTTAATATCTTCCGCCGTTTGGAGTTTTCAGATGATTTGTGTTTGGAACGAATCAAAGAAGAGTTTTTAGGAAAGAAAGGAGACATAGATACATTTATGGCTCTTTTCGAGAAGCATAATGAAGACTTCCGAAAGCAAGTAGGAGTTTCTGTATCTGCTACTACTTTGCGAAAGTATGAATTATGCAAGCGCCACTTTGCAGAGTTCTTGAAGCAGAAATATAGTCGGACAGATATAAAGTTGTGTGAATTAACTTATACTGTCATCTATGATTTTGACCTTTATCTGCAAACAGCTGCCGGGCAATGTCGTAACACAGCAACAAAGACAATGAAGATTTTTAAGACAATAACCATTTTAGGTCGGAAATTGGGTGTGCTGCACCATGATCCGTTTGCTAATTACCATTTTCACTTGGAGCTTGTCGACAGAGGATTTCTCACTGATGAAGAAATTCTCAAAATTGTGAATAAAAAACTTACGATACCTCGTTTATCCCTTGTCCGTGATATATTCATATTCTCATGTTTCACAGGCTTGTCATACATAGATGTTGCCAATCTCACACCGGAACATTTAGTTAATATGGATGACAAACAGTGGATTATGACGAAGAGACAGAAAACAAATGTAGAATCTAATATTCTGCTTCTTGATATTCCAAAGCAGATTATAGCTAAATATAGCAATAAGACTTATCGTGATAGTAAACTGTTTCCTGTATTAAGTAATCAAAAAATGAATGCTTATCTAAAGGAAATAGCTGACATTTGCGGTATTGGCAAAAATCTTACTTTCCACATGGCTCGCCATACATTTGCTACAATGTCACTGAGCAAAGGCGTTCCAATGGAAAGTGTGTCAAAGATGCTGGGGCACACCAACCTAAAAACCACCCAAATCTATGCTCGCATCACCAACAAAAAGATAGAGCATGATATGGAAGAACTGGCTGGAAAACTCAGTAAGTTCAATACAGCCATGGGCATATAATATATTAATGTATAACCCTAAAATAATAGACGATTATGGAAACAAAGAAAGAAATGTCTTACTTCCGATTGAAGTTAGAGACTTATCTTGGAGAGCATTTCCCCGAAATGCTGAGTGACAAACCATTTGTAACGGCAAGAGCCGATGAAGCTCTTACTGCCTACTGTGATGCAGTAGCGCAAGGCTTTTCTCATCCCGAGGCAGAGACAATGGCAAGCGAAGTCCTGTATCGAGGGCTGCACTTTTCCAAGTACGACACCCTTGTATCCGTCTTAGAGAATGAATTTGAGAAAGAACTCCCTTCTCCTCTTCCTGAAAGATTAGCACCAATGCTTCTGAAGAATAAGGCTGTGCAAAGCGTTTTCAACAAGTATGAACTGACAGACGACTTTGGCGCAACTCCGGAGTATGAGAAACTCTACACCGAACTGACAGGGACAGTCGTTCTGCTCATCGAGGTTAATGGTCTGCCAACCGTCAATAGTGAGAACATGACTTTGATGTAACACCATCGGGAGCTTTTGTAGTGTCAAGAGCCAAGATAAACGCTCCGCTCCACACGCCAAGAGTTTGTACTAACACTTGTCTTTGTGTAGCCTGCGCATCTTGTTATTGCTCTTGAAACTATTAAAAGCTCCGATATGAATACATTTATCATGAATCAAGATGTCCACACACCTGTCTTCATCAAGGCAGACGCATCAAACAAAACCGATAATATCAAGCAGCAGCCGACTTCTCTCAAGCAAGTCCGCCGCTTCTCTTGGACACGCTTCATCGAACTCGCTATCCTGCTTTCCATCATTATCGGTGCCATTTGGCTTATCTCGAAGATGGTAACGCCGCAAGTCGTAACTGCCGTCTCTGTCATTGCAGGTTTTCTGATACTACGCTTTATAGTCAGGGTAATTCTAAAAGTGACAATTACGCTGCTGAGCATTCTCTTCTGGTTGGCAATTCTCTGTGCCATCCTGCTATGCGTGCTTTGAGAAGCATAGTTCTGTAAAAACTTTCATTTTATTTCATCAGGTGGTTATCTCGCATTTTGAGATAGCCACCTTTTCTATTTTCCACTACGGCTGTTGCACTTTCGCTTCTTTTCCAATGCTCCACGATATGCGATGACAAGGAGACGGATGCTGTTCCCTTTTTATCCGCAAAGGTAGTACGGGGCTTGTGGCTTTCAAAAGGTCTGTGCCGCTTGGTTTGTCTGGAAAATCTCCACACCTACGGGTTGTATTTTCCGCCAAAACCTTGTGCAAGCCCACCCCGCTACCTTGATTTTGCTACAAAAAGGAATCAGCATACTCCGATCTTTGGACGCATAAAAAAAATGTCGCTATGGATAAGCAAAAAGTAAATACAACATCTTCGATGAA
>NZ_JADU01000015.1 GCF_000518545.1 Hallella seregens ATCC 51272 | reverse complement strand
ACATATAGCTGCGCGGTGTGGTTTTAGACAGAACAACATATTTGAACATATAGCTGCGCGGTGGAAAGGGGCACGCGGATTCCATGCGTGGCGTTTTCCCACAGATTCCATGCGAGGTAATTTCTCACAGATTGTACGGATTTCACAGATGCTGCGCGGAGGGTGCGACATTGGGTTTGGGCGTAGGGGTCGGCACGGAGGCCGGTCTTTACGGCAATACCATGAATTCCGCCCCCTGCTCCTCGCGATGGTGTAAAAAGTTGAAATAAAAGCTAAACGGACACGCCAATTGGCGGAATCTTTGTAATTTTGCAGCCAATATGTTGTTTTACCCAAGGCCCGGACTGCTGGCCCGAGTCAAGAACTCCGAATGACAAACCGAACTTTTCACCACCGGTTCACGCTGGGTGCCCTCTGCGGCATCCTGCTCTTGGCATGCCTGATATTCTGGCTGCTGTGGACCAAGGCCGTGGCAGCGGCCTTGGTGCTGGTGGCGTTCGAGGTGGCACTCGTCGAGCGCACACTCCACTCGGCCTACGTCTTCACCGACGACAGCCTGCTGGTGCGCCGTGGCCGTTTTGCCCGCGAGCGGCGTATCCCGCTGGACAGCATCGTCTCGTGCCGCCCCATGACCACCACTTTCGGACTGGTGCACTATCTGCTCATCGGCTACGGCGCACAGCGCATGCTGGCTGTGCAGCCGGAGAATGAGGCCGAATTTGTGCGCTGTCTGCAAAGGCTCGTGGGGCTTCGGAGGGTGGAAGAATAGATGTAGAGGTATATGTCTTTTGATCTGAAAATAAGAATCAGGCTGACGGCCCTGCTGGCTTTGCTCGCCGTCGTGCCCCTCCAGGCGCAGACCGATGAGGACGAACTCACCGAGGACAACGACACCACGGTGGCCGATTCTGTGTGGGCCGACTCGCTCGTCCTGCGCAATGACACGCTGCCCTGGCCGCAGAACGTGCAGGCCCAGCTCGACGAGCTGCTGCGCCACGACATGTTTTCCACCTCGCAGGTGGGCATCATGGTGTGGGATTTGGATGCCGACTCGGCCATCTACCGCCGCAACGAGCGGCAGCTCATGCGGCCGGCCTCCACGATGAAAGTGGTCACGGCCATCGCGGCCCTCGACCGTCTGGGCGGCGGCTACCCGTTCAAGACCGAGCTGTGCTATACCGGCCGCGTGGACAGCTGCACGCTCACGGGCGATGTTTATTGTGTGGGCGGGTTCGACCCGCGTTTCAACGGCGACGACCTGCGGGCTTTTGTCGAGGCCCTGCACAAGATGGGTGTCGACACCATTCGCGGCAACATCTATGCCGACAAGTCGATGAAAGACCCCGACCGTCTGGGTGAGGGCTGGTGCTGGGACGACGACAACCCCGTGCTCTCGCCGCTGCTTATCTCGCGCAAGGATCGGTTTGTGGAGCGGTTCTACGACGAACTGTGCAAGGTGGGCATCTATCTCACGGGCACTCTCGGCGAGCGTCGCAAGCCGCAGGAGGCTAACTGCATCGTGAGCCGCTTCCACACCATAGACCAAATCCTGATGCGCATGCTCAAGGAGAGCGACAACCTCTATGCCGAGGCCATGTTCTACCAGATTGCCGCCGCCACGGGCAACCACCCGGCCACGGCCAAGAGTGCGCGCGTGCTTATCAAACAGCTGGTGAACAAGCTGGGGCTCGATGCCTCGCGCTACAAGTTTGCCGACGGCTCGGGCCTGTCGCTCTACAATTATGTGAGCGCCGAGCTGGAGGTACGCCTGCTGCGCCATGCCTTCCGCAACGAGAACATCTACAACCATCTGTTGCCCGCCCTGCCCGTTGCCGGGCTCGACGGCACGTTGAAGAAACGCATGCAGACGGAGTTCACCCGTGGCAACGTGCGGGCCAAGACCGGCACCCTGACGGGCATCAGCTCGCTCTGTGGCTATCTCACGGCGGCCAACGGCCACAGGCTCTGCTTCTGCATCATCAATCAGG
Organism: Hallella seregens ATCC 51272; assembly: GCF_000518545.1. Classification (GTDB taxonomy): domain Bacteria; phylum Bacteroidota; class Bacteroidia; order Bacteroidales; family Bacteroidaceae; genus Prevotella; species Prevotella seregens. The sequence goes on along the minus strand of NZ_JADU01000015.1, from coordinate 103,379 downwards.
GTGTGATGCACGGGAGCAACGGCCGCCGATTTCAGGACTGGGTGTGCTCTGTGCTATGCCGTCCGCAGTAGGTGTTTGACCATAAAATTATAGGAATGGAAGAAATCAGAATATTCGTAGAGACGCTGGTGCAGCAGTGGGGTATTTCGGGCTGCATGGTGCCTGTGGTTCGCCATGCGCTGCTCATTGCCGTGGCCGCCCTGCTGGCGCTGCTGGCTGACGTGTTGTGCCGCCGCATACTCATCCCCGTGGTGACCCGGATAACGCGCCGCACAACCGCCCAATGGGACGACGTGGTGCTGGGACGGCCTGTGCTCACGGCCGCCTGCGGTATCGTGCCGGCCATCGTGGTGTGGTGGCTGCTACCCATGGTGTTCTATCAGTTTCCCACGGTGCGTGAGGTGCTGGCCCGCGTTACGGCCATCTATATCACGCTGGCCTCGGTACATCTGTGCTTGGTGTTCATCAGCAGTCTGCACCGGCTCGACAACGGCCGTCGCACGAGCATGCAGCAATACATCCTCTCGTTCTGCAGTCTGTTGCGTGTAGTGGTCATCTTTGTGGCTGTCATCGTGGTGGTGGCCATCGCCCTGGGGCGCAACCCGATGACGCTACTGGCCGGTCTGGGGGCCACGTCGGCCGTGCTCATGCTCGTGTTCAAGGACACCATAGAGGGCCTTGTGGCCGGCATCCGCCTCACCTCAGCCGACATGATGCACGTGGGCGACTGGATCACGGTGCCCGTAGCCGGAGCCAACGGCATTGTCACCGAAATGAGCCTCACCACGGTGAAAGTGCGCAATTTCGACAATACCATCGTCACCGTGTCGCCAACTACGCTGGTGGGTGGCTCGTTCCAGAACTGGAAAGGCATGCAGGCCAGTGCCGGCCGCCGTGTGAAGCGCATGGTCTACTACGACTTCCACAGCATCCGCTTCGTGGACGACGACCGCCGCGAAACCAACATGGCGCGGTATCGTCGGGCCGTGGAGCAGTATCTGGCGGAGTGCGCGTGGGTGAATCATGACATGTTGCTCATGGTGCGCCAGCTGGAAGCCACGCAGAGCGGGCTGCCGCTGGAATTTTATTTCTTTCTCAAGGACAAGGAGTGGAAGACCTATGAACACCAGCTGGCCGCCATTATGGAGTATGTCTATGCCCTGGCACCCGAGTATGGGCTCAAGGTTTACCAGCAATACCCTGAACAGTAACTCCGAACTTCTTAAATTCACAACGCGTATGATTATCACCATTGCCCGCCAGTGCGGCTGTGGGGCCCTGCATGTGGGCGAAGCCCTGGCCCGGCATTACCACCTGCCCATCTACACCCGCATGAACCTGCTCGACATGGCCCGCGGGCGAGGCATTCTGAACGAGATGGACGATTTCTTCGAGGAGCGGCCCGTCGACGACCTCCTGTTTGCCATCTCCGACGACTATCGGGCTGCTACCGGCCACGTGAACGACCGGCCGCAGCGCATGCTGGCCGACATGCTGGGCCGTGAGAGCTGCATCATCGTGGGCCGCTGCGGCAATTATATCTTTCGCCACCGCCCCGATTTGGTGTCGGTTTTCCTCAAGGGCAACATCCACAAGCGCATCCGAAACATCGAGGCGGAGCGCAGCATGCCCTATCGCGAGGCCAAGGAATTTGTGCAGGAGCAGGACGACCGGCGGCTCACCTATCACCGTTTCCACACGGGCCTCACCTGGGGCAATGCCGACGACTACGACCTCTGTCTGGATAGTTGCCGGCTCACGGCCGACCAGGCGGCCCTGCTCATCGAGGATTATATCGACCATGTGCAGGTGAAGCGGCACACGTTCGAGTAGGTTTACGGTAAAAATGGATTTCTGGATATGAAGTTTTTGATTCAGTTTCTCGTCATTGTCATCTTCGCTTTCATGGGCGAAGTGTTGCACCATGCCATTCCTTTCCCCATCCCGTCCAGCATCTACGGCATCATCCTGCTGTTTACAGCGCTCGAACTGAAGTGGATTAAGGTGAAGGACATCCGCGAGGTGACGGTATTTCTCATTGCTGTCATGCCCGTGGTGTTTGTGCCGGCGGCAGCCGGACTCATCGATTCTTGGAGTGTGATAAGCAGTTCCATCGTCGAGTATGCCGTCATCACGGTGGTGAGCACGTTTGTAGTAATGGGTGTGGCCGGTCGTGTGACACAGGCCGTGATTCGCGCCGGGCGGCGACGGAAGGAGGAAGCGCAATGAACGGTTTGTTTCAGAACTCGGTTTTTCTGGGTGTGATGCTCACGCTGGGCAGCTATGGATTGGGCATGGTGCTCAAGCGCAAGACGGGCTGGAGCATCATGAACCCTCTGCTCGTGGCCATTGCGCTGGTCATTGTGTTCCTGTTGTTGAGCGGCGTAAGCTACGAACGCTACAGCGAGGGCACCACCATCATCAGCTATCTGCTCACGCCATCGACCATCTGCCTGGCCGTTCCCCTGTATCAGCAGGTGGAACAGCTCAAGAAAAACTACAAGGCTGTATTGGCCGGCATCCTTTCGGGCGTACTCTCGTCCATGGTTACGGTGCTGGTGTTGGCCCTGCTGTTCCATTTCGACCATGCGGCTTACGTCACTTTTCTGCCCAAGTCCATCACCACGGCCATTGGCATGGGCGTGGCCAAGGAGCTGGGCGGCTATGTGTCGGTGACGGTGGTGGTGATTATCATCACGGGTGTGCTGGGCAATATCTTCGCCGAAAAGTTTCTGGCGTTGCTCAGCATCCGCGAACCCGTAGCCCGTGGCATTGCCATCGGCAGTGCGTCGCATGCCATCGGCACGGCCAAGGCCATGGAAATGGGCTCTGTTGAGGGTGCCATGAGTGGCCTCTCCATCGTAGTGAGCGGCATCCTCACCGTGTTTGGTGCCATGTTGTTTTCGGTGTTCGTGTGATGTTTTATCCTTGGTCGACCGTGTCGGTCAGCATCCACCACGACAGAATCAACGGGCTGCATGGTGGTTTTGTACGGCTATGTTTATGGGCAGACGAATCTACAGCATGGCGGCCAATTGGCGGATATGCTCGAGTCGTTTTTGTAATTTCAGGTCTCTCTTGGCCACTTGTTTGTTGTATTCTGCCTGCATGCCAATCCAAAGGTCGGCATCGATGCCCAGTGCGGCCTCCAGCATCAACGCATATTCCACGCTGACAGGACGCTTTGCGTTTAAAATTTCGTTGAGTACACTGTACGAAACGCCCATTTGCTTGGCCAACTGCCGTTGTGAAATGCCCCGTTCAGCAATTTCCTCCTTGATGGTTTCGCCCGGGTGGGTGGGGACAAATGCCTCCAGATTGTTGGCTATCATATCTGTGCTAACACCTTTCTGTTCTATCATTTTCGTTCCTCCTGTTTTATTGATAATGATTGGATAAATCCGTAATATTGCAAATGGTTGCGATTTCCTCGTCTCCTTCCTTGCGCTCCTCGAACTCAATGCGGTATCGATGGTTGACTCTAACCGAGGATATTCCTTTTTTCTCGCCTATCAGTTTCTCATAGTGCAAGGAGCCGATTGCATTCAGAGCCAGCACATTTTTAGAGTGCTTCATCAGATTGATCATCCTCGCATATTTCTGAATAATCTGAGGTTGAAACCTGTGCTTCTTGTCGTCGGTCTTTCCTTTGGTGTAGAGATCTCGCAGATATTCCTCATTGAATGTAACAATCATGGGCTTTTCGTAACTGGGTGCAAATATAAATTATTTAGTAGTTATTCGCAAATTATCGAATGATTAATTGGTGACTGGTTGGTGAAAACACCCATATTCCCTCATTTATAGAATGCTTCGAGACGTGACTGGTGGCGCACTTTCCAAGCGTAGCGGACAATGACGGTGAATGAACAGAGAATCATATAGATGATGAAGAGTTGGAGGCGGCCGATGACGATACCCTCGATGCTGGATCCGGGCAGGGTGGAGAGGGCTGTGAGCGAGGCGTTGAGCCAGTCGGCCACGTGGCCTAAGGCCGTAGCGATATACTGTTGAAGTGGCGGGATCGGTGTGGCAAGCAACATGAATACGGCCCCATAGAGAATGGCTGTGGCCGCCGGGACAACCAGAAAGTTGGCTGGCAGGAAGTAGCAGGAGAACCGGCCAAAGTAGTACATGACCAGTGGAGCCGTGCCCAGCTGGGCGGCTATGGAGATGCAGGTGAGCCCCCAAATCCATTGAGCAAGCGGGTTTTGCAGGTGGAGCAGCCGGTAGAGCGGCCTGTAATAGATCAGAATGGACAGCACGGCGAGGAATGACAGCTGGAAGCCCACGTCCCAGAGACACAGCGGGTTGGTTATCAACAGGATGATAGCGGCAAAGGCCAGCGTGTTGACCGAGGCCCGCTGTCGGCCCAGCAGCAGGCAGAGGGCGTAGATGGTGAGCATGGAGGCTGAGCGGACTACGCTTGGGGGAAGTCCCACGAGGGCGGCATAGGTCCAGATGGCCGTCAGTACCGCGCCTTGGGCAACTGCCCGATGACGGAAGCGGCCCAGCAACAACGTGAGCAAGGTATAGATGATGCCTAAGTGGAGTCCCGATAGAGCCAGCACGTGCGAGGCTCCGGCGACGGCATAGGCCGACTGCGTGTCGCGGTTGAGTTGGCTTTTGTCACCTAATGTCATGGCAGCCACGACTGCATACGACTGGTGGTTGAGTCCGAGCATGCGGTAACGCTGGAGGAGGCGTTGGCGCAACAGGAGTAGGTGAAGACGGATGCGTTGCAGCCAGGGGAGCGGCCGGAGGTTGGGCGGTGACGCATGCCAGTTGCTTGGGAGAACGAAAGTTTGGGCCACGATGCCGTGCACGTGTAGCCAGCGCACCACGTCGAAGTGGGGGCGTCGGTTCTGGGTGGCGGAGTAAGGGCGGAGTGGTTCCAATTGAGAAGCGGCCCGGATGCCGCTGCCTACGTGCAGACTGCGCCAGCGGTTGGTGAAGGTGTCGCGCAGCAGGGAAGCCTGGATGTGCAGGGGATGGTCGAGCATCCGCCCGATGGGTAGTTGGGTAATCATGAGCTCGCACCGCAGGATTTTGCCCCTGACCTGCGGCTCACCCACGACGACAGCCTCGTAGCTGACGGGGTGGGGAGGGCAGACGACGTGTAGCTGACGATTCTGCCAGTCGGCCAGCGTGGCCCCTACCAGCAGCGTGGTGCACAGAATCAGCGCACCCTGGGCCGTGCGGTGAACCCGAAAAAGTGTGAGGGCCATGCCTAAGCAGATCGCCGCCAAGGCCAGCCACAGCCACAACGGCACATGAAGCCATAGCCCGTCACCGACAAGAATGCCGGCGATAAGGGACAGCGCAATGCGCAGCAGGGGGCGGGTGTCGAGTGTCTTGCCTCGTTCCATGCTGCAAATATAGGACTTTTCCCACATTCTTGGCCCAATTGTCAGACTGTTTTGGAAAAATCACCGTATCTTTGTAGTGACTATGGAACAGAACAAGGAACTGAGGCAGGCCTGGGATTTTGTGGAGCATACAGGCACGAGCATATTTCTGACGGGCAAGGCCGGAACTGGAAAGACCACGTTTCTGAAAGCCATCAAAGAGCGGTCGGCCAAGCGCATGATTGTGGTAGCCCCCACGGGCGTGGCGGCCATCAATGCCGGCGGCGTGACCATTCACTCGTTTTTCCAGCTTCCTTTCACGCCCTTTATTCCCGGAATGGCCATCAAGGACCGTTTCGATTTTGGCAAGGAGAAGCGTCGTATCATCCGTACGCTCGACATGGTGGTCATCGACGAAATCTCGATGGTGCGCAGTGACCTGCTCGATGCCGTCGACTCCGTGTTGCGCCGCTACCGCGACCGCACGCAGCCGTTTGGCGGTGTGCAGTTGCTCATGATTGGCGATTTGCAACAGCTCACCCCTGTGGTAACCCCGCAAGACGAGGAGATGCTTCGCCCATACTATGACACGCCTTATTTTTTCGGGTCGAAGGCCCTGCTGCAAATCAGTTATGTCACTATACAGCTCACCCACGTCTACCGCCAGCAGGACCAGGCTTTCATCGACATTCTGAACCATATTAGAGACGGCCGGCCCACGGCCGGAGACATGGAACGGCTGAACGCACGTTGCCGTCCGGCTTTCTTCCCCAAGGCCGAGGAGGGCTACATTCGTCTCACCACCCACAACCGGCTGGCCGACAACTTCAACGAAACCGAGCTGCAAAAGCTCAAAGGCCGCCGGTACACCTATCGGGCAGAAATCAAAGACACGTTTCCGGAGTATAGTTACCCGGCCGACGTGAACTTGGAACTCAAGGTGGGGGCGCAGGTGATGTTCATCAAGAACGACGGCTCGGGCCGCCACCTTTATTATAATGGCCGCATCGGGCACGTGACGGCTCTCGACGAGAAAGGCATCGAGGTGAAGTGTCCAGGCGACGAGGAGCCCATCAAGGTGGAGCCGCAGGAGTGGGAAAACACGAAATACGCCATTAATGAGCGCACCAAAACCATCGAGCCGCAGGTGCAGGGCGTGTTCCGGCAATATCCGTTGCGGCTGGCTTGGGCCATTACCATCCACAAGAGTCAGGGACTTACGTTCGACCGTGCCATCATCGATGCCGGCCTGTCGTTTGCCTCGGGTCAGGTCTATGTGGCGTTGAGCCGCTGCAAGAGTCTGGAGGGACTGGTGCTGGCATCGCCCATCAGTGCCGGGAATGTCATCAACGACCGGCGTGTGGCCGAGTATATCGCCCATCAACAAGAGGCCGCCGAGGCCAGTATCCGCAACTTGCCGGGGCTGAAAGAGGAATATTTCAGATTCCAACTGCTCGACCTTTTCGACTTTTCGACCCTGTTTGCCGCCGAGCAGATGGTGTACCGCACGCTGTTGGAATACTTTCGCAGCCAGCCCAAACTCTCTACTTTGCATGGCAATCGCATATTGGCGTTCAAGGCCCGGGTGGTGGATGTGGCGTATAAGTGGCTGGCGGTGATTCGGAGCACGCCGTCGGATGAGCTTCACACCGATGATTTTTTGCAGCGGGTAAAGCGCAGTGCCGGCTATTTCCTGCAGACCTTGGAAGAGGAACTGGGCGATGTCATCACGCTTACGCGGCAGGCCAAGAGCCAGAATCAACGCGGCATGGAGCAGATGGAAGAACGCTACAAGGAGTTGTGGCTGGCCTATCTGGCCAAGGACAAGCTGCTTCGGCGGATGGAGGAGGAGCCTTTTACTGTGTCTGCCTACATGCTCGCCAAGCAGGAAGCCATGCTCGACGCACTGGATGTGGTGGCACCGGGAAGTGTGCGGCGGCGTGCGCCCCGCAAGCGCAAGAGTTAGGGCTGGTCCGATGTGGGAACAACCTCTTCCAGTCGGGTAACGAGGGAGTCGCCTCCAGGTGACACCCAGAAGCGGGCGCGCACGATATGGTCGAAGTCTGCATTGCCGCTCACCTTGATATGGCGGCCTTTGCCGTAGACGGCCGTGTCGCGACGGCTGGGATAACTCACCAGCTGTACCGTTGTTTTGTTGGATTCCGAACCGATGTAGAAGATGTCAAGGCTGTCTTTGACGGGGACTGTCGCTGTGTCCTGCATCTGTGTCCTGCGGGCCAGGGTGGTGTCCATGGGTTCAAAGACGTGGGCTTCGACAGTGTCGCCCAGTTGTTGCGACGGGGCCATGCGGCAGGAGGTGGTGAGTGCGGCCGTAGCAACCAGGCCGGTTAGGATGGAGAGCAGTATCTTTTTCATGACAAGAAAAACGTAGGGTTGTGGTAAGGCTTGGGTTTAGAGCGTGACACCCATGCTCTTGGCCAGCCCTCCTTCTGATGTTTCCTTATAGAGCGAAGGCAGGTCGTGTCCGGTCTGATTCATCACTTCGACCACGCGGTCGAAATTCACACGGTGCTTGCCATCGCTGAACGAGGCATAGAGATTGGAGTCGAGGGCACGTGTGGCGGCAAAGGCATTGCGTTCGATGCAGGGAATTTGCACCAGCCCGCACACGGGGTCGCAGGTCATGCCCAGATGATGTTCCAGTCCCATTTCGGCAGCATACTCAATTTGCGACGGACTTCCGCCGAAAAGCTGGCAGGCCGCAGCCGAGGCCATGGCACAGGCTACGCCCACCTCGCCTTGGCAACCCACGTCGGCACCGGAGATGGAAGCGTTCTCCTTGACAATGTTGCCGATGAGTCCGGCGGTGGCCAAGGCGTGGAGAATCTTGCGGTCGGAGAAGTTGTGTCCGCGCGATAGGTGATAAAGCACGGCCGGAATAACGCCACATGCCCCGCAGGTGGGGGCCGTGACGATGGTGCCGCCCGAGGCATTCTCCTCGCTCACGGCCAGGGCATAGGCATAGACCAGCGCGCGGGTTTGCAGACTCTGCTTGTAGCCTTTGGCCTTAATATAATAGGTGGAGGCCTTGCGCTGCAGATTCAGTGGGCCGGGAAGCACGCCTTCGCGGTCGATGCCACGTTCCACCGCAGCTTGCATGGCCTCCCAAACAGTTTGCAGATGATCCCATACGGCCGGGGCTTCGCTCGACTGCACATACTCCCAGTAGGTGCGCCCATGGCTGTCACACCAGTGCTGAATGTCCGCGAGATGGGTCAACGGGTAGATGTCGGGCGATTCCGGGAGCAGTCCTGTGGGTTGGTCGCCCTCCGAAAGTGCACCGCCACCGATGCTGTAGACCGTCCAGGTCTCGCCTTTCTCGGTCTCGAACTTCATGCCGTTGGGATGGAAATTCAAGAAAGTGTCGGGACACCAGACAATCTCTACCGGGGCCGTGGCTTGGAGCACGTCCTGAATGGCAGTGTCGGTCATGTGTCCTTTGCCCGTAGCTGCCAGACTGCCATAGAGCGTCACACGGAAGTTCCGGGCATCCGGATGCTTGGAAAGATAGAGCTGGGCCGCTTTCTGCGGGCCCATGGTGTGGCTGGACGAAGGGCCTTTGCCGATGCGGTATAGTTCTTTTAGTGATTTCATGACGTGAAAAGGGCAAGGTGCGGCCCGCACTCCTTGGGGAGCACGGCCGCACCTTGGCGATGGGATAATTATGCTTCGGCCTCGGTCTGCACGAAATGTTGCAGGTCTTCAGCCTTGAAAGCCTGGATGTAGGCAGCGTGCCCGACAACCTCTTCTTCGGCCATGCGCACGTACACGTTGGTACTCTTGGCAAAGAGTTCGGGAGCTTTCGAGGCATTGTCGAGCAGCAGCAACGACATGACGATGTCGCCGGTCATGTTGTAAAGGCGACGGCCCAGGAAGTCGTGCTCATCCTGATTGTCGTCTGCTTTCACCTTGTCGAGGGCCTGTTCGTAGAGTTCCACGCATTTGGCCATGCGTTCCTGCAGCGGCTTCATGTCCTCAGACACCTCGCCGTCCAGCAGTTCTTTCATGATGCCGAGGTAGGTTCCGTTGGTGATGTAGCGGATGGCGGCCACCACTTGCAGCTGCGTCGTGCCTTCGTAAATGGAGAAGATGCGGGCATCGCGGTAGAGACGCTGGCACTTGTACTCCATGATGAAGCCAGAACCGCCGTGCACGGAGATACTGTCGTAGGCATTCTGGTTGGCATATTCGGAGGCCATTCCCTTGGTCAGCGGTGTGAAAGCATCGGCCAGACGGTTGTATTTCTTCATCTCCTGACGCTCTTCGGGTGTGAGCTTGCGCTCGCGGGAGATGTCGTCCAGCGTCTTGTAGATGTCCACGTAGCGGGCCGTCTGGTACAGAATGGCGCGGCTGGCATCGATTTTTGCTTTCATGCGCGACAGCATATCGTAGACTGCCGGGAAGCTGATAATCTTCTTGCCGAACTGCGCACGCTCCTTGGCGTAGGCCAAGGCCTCGTTGTAAGCCTCCTGCTCCAAGCCTACGCTTTGGGCTCCAATGCCCAGCCGGGCACCGTTCATCAGGCTCATGACGTACTTGATGAGGCCCAGTTTCCGGTCGCCACAGAGCTCGGCCTTGGCATTCTTGTAGACCAGCTCGCAGGTGGGCGAGCCGTGGATGCCGAGCTTGTTTTCTATGTGGCGCACGTCGACACCGCCGTCTCGCTTGTCGTAGATGAACATGGAGAGGCCGCGCCCGTCCTTGGTACCGGCTTCAGAGCGGGCCAGCACGAGGTGAATGTCGGAGTCGCCGTTGGTGATGAAACGCTTTACACCGTTCAGTCTCCACGTGCCGTCCTCGTCCTGCGTGGCTTTCAGCATCACGCGTTGCAGGTCTGAACCGGCGTCGGGCTCGGTGAGATCCATTGACATGGTCTCGCCGGCGGCGATGCGTGGAATGTATTTTTGCTGCTGCTCTTCGGAGCCAAACTCGTAGAGCGTGTCGATACACGACTGCAAAGACCAGATGTTCTGGAAGCCGGAGTCGGCCGCCGCCACCAGCTCGGAGAGCATGGAGAAGACGGTGATGGGCAGGTTCAGTCCGCCGAAACGGCGTGGCATCGACACTCCCCACAAGCCGGCCTGGCGTGTCACGTCAATGTTCTCCTTGGTCTTGCTGGCATAGATCATGCGCCCGTTTTCCAGATGCGGACCTTCCTGGTCCACGCTCTCCGAGTTGGGCTCCAGCACGTTGGCTGCCACGTCGCCCGTAATTTCAAGGATTCGCTTGTAGTTTTCGATGGCATCCTCGTAGTTGACGGGGGCATCGGCATAGTTTTCTTTGTCGGCATAGTTGCGTTCTTTCAGCTCAACGATGCGCTTCATCAGGGGATTGTCCAAATAGAAAGCAATCTCCGGGTGGTCGGTATAATAATTGGCCATGACTGTTTATCTTGATTATTTGCTGTTCTGCTTGTAATACTTAATCATCTTGGGCAGCACCTCTTCCACCGTTCCATTGATTACGTAGTCGGCAATCTGATTGATGGGAGCGTCGGGATCACTGTTCACCGAGATGATGATGCCGGCATCCTGCATGCCGGCGATGTGCTGGATTTGGCCGGAGATACCACAGGCGATATATACTTTCGGGTGCACGGTAACTCCCGTCTGTCCAACCTGCCTGTCGTGGTCAACCCATCCGGCATCGACGGCGGCACGTGAGGCTCCGACCTCGCCATGAAGCTCCTTGGCCAAGTCAAACAGCAGGTTGAAACCCTCCTTGGAACCCACGCCATAGCCTCCGGCCACGACGATGGGCGAGCCCTTAAGGTTGTTTTGGGCTGCTTCCACGTGGCGGTCGATGACCTTCACCACATAGTCCACCTCGGGCACATACTTGGCTACTTCGGGGTAGACCACTTCGGCACGGGCCTGACCCTCGTAAAGGGCTTTCTGCATGACACCCGAGCGCACGGTGGCCATCTGTGGACGGTGGTCGGGATTGACGATGGTGGCCACGATATTGCCGCCGAATGCCGGACGAATCTGGAACAGAAGGTTCTCATAGTGCTTGCCGTTCTTCCTGTCGTCGTAGTCGCCAATCTCCAGTTGGGTGCAGTCGGCCGTAAGACCCGACGTGAGCGAGGACGACACGCGCGGGCCCAAGTCGCGCCCGATCACCGTGGCGCCCATGAGGCAAATCTGCGGTTTCTCCTCTTTAAACAGATTCACGAGAATGTCAGTGTGGGGTGCAGAAGTGTATGGAAAAAGGCCCTCGGCATCGAAGACAAACAGGCGGTCTACGCCGTAGGGCAGGATTTGGTCTTCTACCTTGCCTTTGATGCCGGCTCCGGCCACGACAGCCTCCAGCTCCACGCCCAGCTCGTTGGCCAGCTTGCGGCCTTTGGTCAGCAGTTCCTGGGACACCTCCTGCACGGCGGTTCCCTCTATTTCGCAATATACAAATACGTTGTTCATGTCTTTGTCGTTAAATGGTGAAGAATCGTTTTGGGTCTTCCGATTCTTTCGTTAGCCGATAATCTTTTCTGCCAGGAGCTCTTTCATCAGGCTCTCCACGTCGGCATCGCTGCCAGAAAGCGTCTTGCTCTCCTTGGCTTGGAACACGATGTTCTGTACCGACTTCACTTTCGTAGGCGAACCCGAGAGGCCGCACTGCACCTCGTCGCCGTCCACGTCGGCCACGCTCCATTGGTTCAGGGTCAGGTAAGGCCTCTCCTCGTATAGGTTGGCCCAAGGCTCGTCGCCCTTGCGCTCCATGGGGCAGGTGGCATATTTGTACTTCATCACCAGTTTGGCGTTGCAGGGCCGTGCCGGTGCCGCCGTGCCGTTCACCGTCACGAGCACGGGCAACGGAGCCACCACGGTCTCTACGCCGCCGTCGATGTGGCGGCGGATGGTGGCCTGCCCGTCCTCGATCTTCACAATCTCCTCGGCGTAGGTCACCTGGTTCAGTCCCAGTTTCTGGGCTACCTGCGGCCCCACCTGTGCCGTGTCGCCATCAATGGCTTGGCGGCCCCCCACGATGATGTCCACGTTTCCAATCTTTTTGATGGCGGTGGCCAGCGCATACGAGGTGGCCAACGTGTCGGCTCCGGCAAACTTGCGGTCGGTGAGCAACCAGCCCGTGTCGGCCCCGCGGTAGAGTCCCTGGCGGATGATTTCGCCTGCGCGTGGAGGGCCCATCGTGAGAACGCCCACGGTGGAGCCGGGGTTCTGGTCTTTCAGGCGGAGAGCCTGTTCCAAGGCATTCAAGTCTTCCGGATTGAAGATGGCGGGCAGGGCGGCACGATTCACGGTTCCTTCCGCGGTCATGGCATCCTTGCCCACGTTTCTTGTGTCGGGCACTTGCTTGGCAAGTACAACAATTCTTAATTTCATATCCTATATTATATAATGTGAAGTCGTCTAAGTCGGAGGCAAAAATACGAAGATTTTACTTCCCTGCCAAACAAATGGCACAAAATCCACCGAAATGTGCACGTTTCGTTTGCCAAAAATGACTACCTTTGCACTGTCAACGACCAACTATAACTCCGTATGAAGAGAATACTATCTACTATGATAATGATGGCTGCAGCCCTGTCGATGGCCGTGGCCCAGAACTTTGACAATCTGCCCACGCCTGTAGAGGACGTCAACAAGGTGGTGGACAACACGCCCGACTCCATAGCCAAAGCCTTGATGTCGCGTCCTGCTCCCGGCAGCACGCGGCAGGGCAGCAACCCCGTACTCTTTCTAGTGGGCAACTCCACCATGCGCAATGGCACTCGTGGCGACGGCAGCAACGGCCAGTGGGGCTGGGGATACTATGCCAGCCAATACTTCAATGGCAGCAAGATCAGCGTAGAAAACCAGGCCTTAGGCGGCATGTCCACCCGCACGTTCTACCGCAAACTGTGGCCCGACGTGCGTCAGGCCCTGCGTCCGGGCGACTGGGTCATCATCTCCATCGGGCACAACGACAACGGCCCCTACGATTCCGGCCGGGCCCGCGCCGTGCTCCCCGGCACGGCAGAAGACAGCATCCGCGTGACCATTAAGGAGACGGGCGAAACCGAAACGGTCTATACTTACGGCGGTTATCTGCGCCGCTATATTGCCAATTGCCGTGCTGCCGGAGCCCATCCCGTCCTGATGAGCCTCACCCCCCGCGATGCCTACGACGAGCAGCACCGCATCATCCGCAAGCCGCAGACGGGTTGGGCTGCCCTGGTGGCCGCCGAAGAGGGGGTGCCTTTCGTGGATCTCAACGAGATAAGCGGCAGGAAACTCGACTCCTACAGCCCGTGGAAGGAGAAGTACCACTTCTATGGCGACCACATCCATACCAGCTACTGGGGGGCCGAAATGAATGCACGTTCGGCGGCCGAGGGGCTCATGGCCAGCCGCAATCCCGACCTTCGGCCCCTGCAGGCCATGATGGTGGGCACGTCGCTGCCCGTTTGGCCCGTCAGGCGCGAGGCGGGAAAGCCTGTGGTCTGGATAACGGGCGACTCCACGGTGAAGAACAAAGACAAGGACAGCGACGGCATGTGGGGGTGGGGTGCCTTGGCCGAGACGGTTTTCGATACCCGCAAGTGCACCCCCTACAACGCTGCCCAGGCGGGCCGCTCCACGCGTAGCTACATCCGTGAAGGCCGTTGGGAGAAAGTGTACAATGCGCTTCGCCCCGGCGACATCGTGCTCATCCAGTTCGGCCACAACGACATCTGCCCCATCACCGATGCCAAGGAGCGCGGTGTCATTCCTGGCACGGGCGATACCTGCCACGTCTATAAAATGGAGAAAGACGGCCGCTACGAACTGGTCTACAGCTTTGGCTGGTATCTTCGGAAGATGATCGACGATGCCCGCGAGAAAGGAGCCACGCCCGTTCTCGTGTCGCTCACCACGCGCAACGAGTGGCCCAATGGTAAGGTGGAGCGTCGCAATGACAGCTATGGCCAGTGGTACCGTGAGGTGGTAGAGGCTACGGGCGTGGATTTCGTGGATGCACACAACCTCATTGCCGACTATCTGGACAAGCATTACAAGAACAAGGAGCAAGCCGCCGAGTACTTCAAGCAAGACCACACCCACACCTCGCTCAAGGGCGCGCTCACCAATGCCCGCATCATTGCCAAGGCGTTGGCCGCCTTGCCGTCGGGCAAGTTTAGGCAACTTGTCAAGTAAATCGATAGTTTTAAGCACCAAGGATCACACAAAGACCTATGATAGACCGCCAGACCGTAGAGAAAATCAAGGATGCTGCCAATATTGTGGACGTGGTGTCCGAGTTTGTCACGCTGAAACGGGCCGGGGCCAACTACAAGGGTCTCTGCCCGTTCCACAACGAGAAAACGCCTTCGTTCATCGTGTCGCCGGCGCGTGGCACTTGCCATTGCTTTGGCTGTGGCAAGGGAGGAAACGCCATAAACTTCATTATGGAGCACGAGCAGATGACCTATCCCGAGGCCCTGCGCTGGCTGGCCAACAAGTATCACATCGAGATACGCGAGCGCGAGCTGACCGACCGCGAGAAAGAGGAGCAGAGCCAGCGCGAGTCCATGTTCATCGTGAACGAGTGGGCCAGCAGCTATTTTGAGGGTTTGCTCCACAATCATGCCGACGGTGTGGCCATCGGCATGCAGTATTTCCGCAGCCGCGGCTTCCGCGACGACGTGATTCGGGCGTTCCGTCTGGGTTACGATCTGCCCGACCGGCTGGCCCTGGGACGTGCCGCCCGGCAGAAAGGCTACCAGGAAGAGTTTGTCGTGAAGACCGGCTTGTGCTACAAAACTGACCGCGGCGAACTCTTGGACCGCTATTCCGGCCGGGTGATTTTCCCGTGGATTGGCGTGAGTGGTAAGGTGGTGGGCTTCACGGCCCGCGTACTCGACAGCCGCACCAAGGGCGTGAACCAGAAGTATGTGAACTCGCCCGACAGCGACATTTACCACAAAGACCATGAGCTCTACGGCATCTGGCAGGCCAAAAAGGCCATTGCCAAGGAAGACCGCGTCTATATGGTGGAGGGCCAGGCCGACGTGATTGCCATGTACCAGTGCGGTTTGCAGAACACGGTGGCCAACTCGGGCACGGCCCTGAGCCAGCACCAGATTCACATGCTCCACCGCTTTACGTCCAACATCACCCTCATCTACGACGGCGACGCCGCCGGCATCCATGCCGCCCTGCGCGGCACCGACATGCTGCTGGCCGAGGGCATGAACCTCAAGGTGCTGCTGCTGCCCGACGGACAAGACCCCGACGAGTTTGCCCGCAACCACACGGCGGCTGACTTCCGCCAGTTCATCGAAGACCATCAGGCCGACTTCATCCAGTTCAAGACCTCGTTGTTGCTCCGGGGCGTGACCGATCCCAAGAAGCGGGCCGACGGCATCAGCTCCATCGTGGAGTCCATCTCGGTCATCCAGAACCAGATATTGCGCGACACTTATATCCACGACTGCGCCCAGCGCATCGGCATCAGCGAGACCACGCTCATCAATCAGATGAACAATTTCATCCGCAGCCGCCGTGCCGGCAGCTCGTCGTCCGTGCAGTCCGCCGCACCCGCGGCCCAGCCGTCGGCGGTTCCTTCGGATTCCGCTGCCCAGCCCTCCACGCCCATGCAGCAGGCTTCCAAGGTGGAACACATGCTCATGCAGCTCATTGTGCGCCATGGCGAGCGCATCATTTTCGAGAATGTGGAGGATGAGGAAGGCCGCGTCTACAACCTCACCGTGGCGCAATATGTGCACTACAGCCTGGGGGCCGACCATCTGCAGTTCCACAATCCCGTGTACAATCGTATGCTGGCCGAGGCCGCCGACCGCAGCACGCAGCCGGGTTTCAAGGCCGAAACCCACTTCCTGAACCACGACGACATCGCCGTGAGCCAGGTGAGCGCACCCCTTACGACCGACAGCTACCACCTGACCCGCCGTGACACCTCCAACCCCCTCAACGAGGAAGACCTGCGCCAACGCGAGGAAAACGAGACGAGCGACCTGCGCAACCAGACCGTCCACCTGCTGCTCGACTTCCGCATGGACTATGTGGAGCAGCACCTCAAGGACCTGCAGGCGCAGATGGCACGCGTTGCCGGCGACATGGAGCGGCTGCGCCACCTCATGGAAGAATACCGCGACATGCAGGGCATCCGCAACAAACTGGCCCGGCAGCTGGGCAACAACATCATCGTGTAGTCCCTGCCCGTCCCTGCGCCGTCGCGCCATTGCGGCGCGACGGCATTAAATAATCCTAATTTTTCACGCACGTTCCGCCTATTATTGCTATATTTGCGCATCTAAACGGCTGGTTGTCAGTCAAGCAATATGGCATACGTCGCGATTATTCTCCTTCTTTGGGCCATGGCCTCCATCGGGGCTTTCGTGTACCTCCTCCTGTGGCACCGCCGCCACAAGACGGGGCGAAGCCTCGGCGACCGCTCGATGGACGACAACCGTGTCTGCATCAGAACGGCCCTGAAAAGGCTCAATTGCAAGGGCCGGTGGGACAAGGAGGGCAGTGACCTCATCGTGCGCTACGACTACCAGAGCGGGCATTTCCGCATCCGGCTGGAGTCTGCTTCGCCCTATGTGCGGCTGGCCTATCTCTTCTTTTTCGAGGCCGAGGCCGACTATCTGGAGCACGTCCGCAACGTCTGCAACCTGTGCAACCTCAACACCGAGACCTGCCGGCTGGTCTATTCGCTCAACAAGGAGACGGGTATGGTCGATGTTCACATCGTGAGCATCCTGCTGATCGACGCCGCCACGGCGGCCGACGTGCTCGAGCGAGCCATGAAAGAGTGCTTCCGCTGGCAGTACAGCTTTGCCGACAAGTACAAGGCTTTGTGCGCCGAGAACGAGCGCAGCAGCTCGCGCGACGAGGAGAAAGACGAAGCCACGTGGTACCGGGCGCAGTTCCTCATCCGCGAGCAGGAGATGATACACCAGGACGAGGGCCCCGACTGGCACGCCTCGCAGGCGGCTCCCATCCGTCTGCGGCAGCTACTGGCCTCGGCCATGGCCCTGGCAGACGTGGTTCCTGCCCGCCTCACGCTCACCGTAGGCACGCAGGTATCGACGCTCGACGACGTGGATGCCATCCTCGATTTCGACATCTCCACGCCGCTCATTGCCGACGGTGCTTTCGTGGCCGCGGCGGCCATGGCCCGTCTCGACTTCTACGACCCGCGCAATCCCGTGCGGCTGCGCCATCTCTCACTGGACTTCTGCCAGGAGACCCAGATCCCCGACACCCTTTATTACCGCATCACGCTTGCCCTCGTGCCGCTGTCGGCGGGCGAGGCTGTGAGTCCCGACAGCTCCGAAACCAGCCGCCAGACGGCCAGTGTGCTCCTGGGATTCGACCTCACCCCGGCCGCCGACCGCATGCTGGAGTTCCGCTATCTTTGGAAAGAGGCCATGGCCAAACAGCGTTCAGGTAACACCGGCGACATGTCGCGCGAGGAGCAACTGCTCTGCGGCATGCAGACTCCCCGCCATGGCTACCTGCTCTTCCGTGGGCGTACGCTCTACGGACAGCAGCGGTTCTATGAGGCATCCCTGCTGCTGGAGAATGTCTACTGGGCCATTCAGGCCCACGTGCACAAGCTCTCGCCCCAACGGCTTGCCGCTTTCTACGAGGTGTGCTACCTGGTGGGTGCGTGCCATGCCCACCTGCACCAGTATGCCCGGGCCTGCTATTATCTCCAGATCACCCTCCCCATCCACAACATTGCCTATACCGAAGAGTACATCAACTGCCTGGTCAACAGCGGCGACTTCCGGGCCATGGACTACATCAACAGCTTTCTCGACGACCTGCAGCCCGCCCGGCCCGAGGCCGACGACGAGCCCGCCGCCCGCCCCGAAGCTCCTGCCGTGGCCTCGTTCCGCGCATTCCTGCAACGGCGCAAGGCCTACCTGCTCGTGCGGCAGGGCAGCTACGACGAGGCCGAGAAACTGCTCAAACAGCTGATTGGCGACCCGGCCAACAGCACTTTCGCCCTGAAAGAGCTGGCCTGGATACAGAAGATGAGGGCCAAGTAGGGGGGCAGGGCACACACAGCGACACGTCATGATATACTTGCATTGGCTTTGGGTAATGGCCTACGGGCTGGTGGTGGTCATCGTCATGCTGAAGGTGCTGATGGACAATCGGCAGCCTTCCAAGACGATGGCCTGGATATTGGTGCTCTGGTTCCTGCCCCTGCTGGGCATTTTGCTGTATTTCTTTTTCGGCCAGAACACGCGCAAGGAGAAGTTCATCAGCCAGAGCTCGCTCGACCAGCTCACCAAACGCGCCATGACGAGCTTTGCCGAGCAGCGCGACCTGCGTCTGCCTAAGTCGCACCAACCCCTCATGCAGCTCTTCAAGAACCAGAACATGGCCCTGCCCTTCAAGGACAACGAGGTGGAAATCTTCACCGACGGCTATGGCTTCTTCCCGGCGTTGCTGCGCGAGATAGGCCAGGCGCGGCACCACATCCACATCGACATCTTCATCTTCAACGACGACGAGCTGGGCCGGCTCCTGGCCGACGCCCTCATGGACAAGGCGCGCGCGGGCGTGGAGGTGCGGCTCATCTACGACGATGTGGGCTGCTGGCACGTGCGAAACCGCTTCTTCGAGCGCATGCGCGAGGCGGGCATCGACGTGCATGCCTTCATGCCGGTGAAGTTTCCGGCCTTTACTTCCAAGGTGAACTACCGCAACCACCGCAAGCTCATCATCATCGACGGCCAGGTGGGATTCATCGGCGGCATGAACTTTGCCACGCGCTACGTCAAGGGCACCGGCCGGCAACCGTGGCGCGACACCCATCTGCTCGTGCGCGGCGGCGCGGTGTACGGCATCCAGCGGGCGTTCCTCGTCGACTGGTATTTCGTGGACCGCACGCTCGTGACCAACCGCCGTTACTACCCCGAGCCCGCACGGTTCATCGAAAACAACTGTCTGGCCCAGGTGGTGACGAGCAGCCCCATCTCGCCTTGGCCCGACATCATGCAGGGTTATGTGCGCGTGCTGCTCGAGGCCAAGCGTTACGTCTACATGCAGAGCCCCTATTTCATGCCCACCGAACCCATCCTCTTTGCCATGCGCACGGCGGCGCTGACGGGCGTGGACGTGCGCCTCATGATTCCCATGCGGGGCGATTCGAGGATTGTGGAGTGGGCCAGCATCTCCTATGTCATGGAGACGCTCGAGGCTGGAGTCAAGGTTTACCTGTATCAGGGGGGCTTCAACCATTCCAAACTGCTCGTCAGCGACGACTGTATCTCCACCTGCGGCAGCACCAACGTGGACTTCCGCAGCTTCGAGCATGACTTTGAATCCAACATTTTCTTCTACGACGAGGGCATGGCCCTGCGTTTCAAGCACATCTTTCTGGCCGACCAGCAGTCGAGCGTGCTCATCGACGAGGTGCGGCGCGTGGTGGGCCGCACCTTCTTCCGCCGCCTTTGGGAGAGTCTGCTCCGTCTTCTCAGTCCGTTGTTGTAGGGCCCTGCCCGTGCCGTCGAGGCGGGGTGGGGCTGTGAGGGTGCTGTCGCGGCTGCGCGACGGCATGGCAATGGCTGTGCGTTGAGGCCGTAATCGCCCCGCGATTACGCCGTAACGGTGATGCGTTTACGGCGTGATGGCGATGCGTTTGCGGCGTGATGAAAAAGCGGGGAGGGAGTGGCAGTCGGCGGACGGCCTATTTGAACAGGCTGAAATTCACGCTGCCGTAGCTGCGGTGCTCCACAAAATGGGGGTGCCGGACAAAGTCGTGGGCCTTGCCATGCTCCAGAACGAAGATACCGTCTTCGCGCAGCAACTGGTGCTCGAAGACGAGGTCGGGCAGGGAGGACAGCTGTTCGAGGGCATAGGGAGGGTCGGCAAAGATGAGGTCGAACTGCTGGCGGCACGATTTCAGGAAGCGGAACACGTTGCCCCTGACGAGCACGTGCCCGTGGATGCCGAGTTTCTGCATGCACTGCCCGATGAAGCGGGCATGGTCGCGGTCGGCCTCCACGCTCACCACGCCGGTGCAGCCGCGCGAGAGCAGCTCCAGCGAGATGCTGCCCGTGCCGGCAAAGAGGTCGAGGGCGGTGGCTCCGTCGAAGTCGACGTAGCCGTTGAGCACGTTGAAAATGTTCTCCTTGGCAAAGTCGGTGGTGGGGCGGGCCTTGAACGTGCGGGGGATGTCGAAGTGGCGGCCCTTGTAGATTCCGGTGATGATGCGCATGATTACAGGTGTTGTAGGGTGGCTGGAGGGGTGCCGGGGGCCGGCTGACGGGATGCGCCCTGTGCCGCGTCGGCATGCCGTTGTCAGCCCAGATAGAGGGCCAGCAGGTCGAAGGGGATGCCGCGGATGGCCGTCATGGGCGCGCGGTTGAAGTCGGCTCCGGGGTTGATGGTGCTCACTTTCTTCACGTGTTGCTGCAGGGCGGCCGTGAGTTGGCCGTGGTCTACGATGGCGCCCGAGAGGTAGAGCTCGTCCTTGAGCTGGTCGAGGGCCAGCTGTTTCCACACGAAGAGGATGAAGTAGACCGCGTCCTGCGTGTGCTTGGCCGGGAAGCTGTTGCAGAAGACAAACCGGTTTCGCTCGAAGCTGAACACCTCGAGCCGGTGGTCGTGGAAGTGGGCATAGAGCTTGCGACGGGTTCCAATGAAGCTGCGGTGGTGCAGATAGCTCCACACGGGCTGCATGATCGGCAGCACTTTCACGTCTTTATAGTGGTCGTCGACCACGAGGCGCAGGTCTTTGTTAACGGCAAAAAGAGCCACGGCATTCAGGTCGGGCAGGATGCGGCTCTCCACGTAGCAGCCCTCGGTGTCGGGAAAACTGTGTTGGTAGAGCGTGTCGCCATGGCCCTCCTCGTACTCCTCGATGGGAATGAGCAGCGAGGGAGAGTCCACGAGCAGCTGGGCGCGGTAGGTGTCGCGCTGCAGCAGGTCGGACGTTTTGAAGGCTTCACGCAGGTTGGCGGCCATCGACACGCCGCTCTTGGCCGTGTAGGGACGGTACACTATTTGCTCTTTCGCCGCCTTGTCGGCAATGGCAAAGGCCAGCGAGCCCTTGCTCACGCGGATGGTCATGCGGGGTGGCTTGTTGTTGTCCATGGGTCTTGGGGAGTTCTGAGAGGTTGTGATGGATGGGCCGGCAGTCGGGAGTCTACTCCCAGTTGCCGGCATTGTTGTTGGGGGCGGCGAGGTCGCCTATCTTCAGTCCGGCGAAGCGCCCGGCCTGGCTGGCCTCGCGGGTGAGGGCGGCCACGGCGTCGGGGTCGAGCCCCTGCAGGTAGTCGGCATAGCCGGCACTGCACTCCATGAGAGGGATGTGCCGTCCGCTCTTGCCCGTGATGGTGGTGGTGAAGAGGGCAAACCGCTTGCCGCCGGCATAGGGAATGCGCTGCAGCGAGTCGGGCAACAGCCCGGCGTGCACGAGTTTGTCCAGTCGGTCGGCATAGACACCGTGCCGGGCCTTGTAGGCTTCCGCGGCCGTGCGGATGCGCACGAGCCGCTGCTTCACGGTCTGCTCGCGCTGCGTCCGCTCGCGTTCAAAGCGGATGGGGCTGTAGACGCTCAGAAAACAAATGGCGCAGAGCACCAGCGTGCAGACCGTGAGCAGGTGGATGTTTTTGAAGTTATTCTTCAGACCGGACTTCATTTCTCGTTTTTTATCGTTACCTTTGTCTGTGAAAAAGCCGTAATGGCCTTGCAAAGTTAGCAATAACAATTTGAAATCAGCCCACTAAAGACGAAATTCGTTGACGATAGCAGAATTTATTGACCGCATCAAGGAGGAGTTCGGCTTCGAGCCCACCCCCGACCAGCTGCTGGCCCTACGCACTTTTGGCCGCTTCCTGGCCGACCGCGGGGAGCGCGTGGCAATGGTTCTCAGGGGCTCGGCCGGCACGGGAAAGACGTCGTTGGCCGGGGCCATGATGCGCACTTTGCACCGGCTTGGGCAGAAACTCACGCTCATGGCGCCCACGGGCCGGGCGGCCAAGGTGCTGTCGCTGGGCAGCGGTCTGCCGGCCTACACCGTGCACCGGCGCATCTATCGCGAGAAAGCCTATCAAGGAATCGACGGGCAGTTCTGCCTGAACGACAACCGTTATCGCGACATGCTCTTCGTGGTCGACGAGGCTTCGATGGTGAGCAGCATTCCCACGGACGGGAGTGCATTCGGCTCGGGCAGTCTGCTCGACGACCTGGTGCAGTATGTCTACAGCGGGGAGAACTGCCGGCTCATGCTCATTGGCGACAGCGCGCAGCTGCCTCCCGTGGGCGAGGCCGAGGCCCCTGCCCTCAGCGCCGGTGTGCTTGGCGGCTACGGACTGCGCGTGTACGAGTGCGACCTGAACGCCGTGTTGCGTCAGAGCCGCGAGTCGGGCATCCTCTACAACGCCACTTTCATCCGTCATCTCATCACCCACGACGAGGCCACCGAGCTGCCCCGCATCGTGTTCGACGGGTTTGCCGACGTGGTGCGGCTGCCCGGCAACGAGCTCATCGAGAGCCTTGCGTCCAGCTACGCTGAGGTGGGCATTGACGAAACCATCGTGGTGACGCGCTCCAACAAGTGGGCCAACGTGTACAACCAGGGCATTCGCAACCGTGTCATCGACCGCGACGACGAGCTCTGCTCGGGCGACATGCTCATGGTGGTGCGCAACAATTACTTCTGGACAGAGCGGTTGGCCGCCGCGACGGCCGCCGACGGGCTGCAGCCCCGGCAACCTGTGGGGCAGGGCGGCGAACCCTCGGCTCTGTCGGGGCCCGCCTTTCTGGCCAACGGCGACCGGGCTCGGGTGCAGCGCATCCGCAACGTGCGCGACTTCTACGGGTTCCGCTTCGCCGACGTGACGCTGCTTTTTCCCGATTACGACGACTTCGAGATGCAGCTCACGGTCATCATGGACTCGCTCTCCACCGATGCGCCGGCCCTCACACGCGAGCAGATCGGGCAGCTCTATGACCAGGTGATGGCCGACTATGCCGACCTGCCCACCAAGGCCGACCGCCTGAAAGCCTTGCGCAAGGACATCTATTTCAATGCCCTGCAAGTGAAATTTGCCTATGCCGTGACCTGCCACAAGGCGCAGGGCGGGCAGTGGCAGCACGTGTATCTGGACCAAGGATACATGACCGACGACATGCTCACCCCCGACTACATCCATTGGCTCTACACCGCCTTCACCCGTGCCACGTCCAAACTCTTTCTGGTGAACTGGCCGATGACGCAGGTGGACGAGGGCGAACACCGCGTGCCACTTAGAAACTGACGGGTGTCATGGCCGCAGTCTTGTCGGTGTAGACCTCCGGGGTGACGCGGCGGCCACGCAGACTGCGCACCTTGGGCATGTCCTCGAACCAGTGGTCTGAGGTGGTGAACCAAGCAAAGTGGGTAATTTCGCGGGCCGAATGCAGTTTGGCGTGAAGCTCGCGGGCAAATTTGGGATTGACAGAAGAGAGGAAATGATACCCGTCGCGCGTCTCGATGGCCAGCACCAAGTACTGGCTGATGACGGTGGCAGAGCCTGCATGGGCTTTCTTGTAGCCTTTAGTGGAGGTCATTACCCGGATGTTCCAACCCTCTCGGTTGAGTCGTTGCATCATGCCGCGGAAGACAACGCCGTGCGGCGACGTGTCCTTGATGCCGCTGTAAGCAATGCTCAGGTGAATCATTTCGTGGAGCAGCACGCTCTGGAACTGGTATTCCGTCTGGTCATAGAAGTTGCTCAGCGAGATGGAAAAGTCGTAGTGCCGGGTGCGTCCAAAGGGTTGAACCTTGCGTTTGAACGACATGGAGCCGAGCCTTGTGCGCGAGTGCCCCACATGAAAGCGGGGCACAGGCAGCGTGTCGGAGAAGTAGCGGGTGTTGAAGCGGGCGAAATTCTCCCGCAGCCAGCCCATGTCAATCTGCATCTTGGGCTCCTTTTTGCAGTCGGGCCACGACGTATTCCGACTGTGTGCCCACGCGGAACTTGCCGCCCCAGATGCCTATACCACTGGTCACATAGTATTGGGTGCGGCCCTTTTGCAGCCCGCCGTAGGCTTTTTCATAGATTAAATCCACTATCCAACTGACGGGCCACAGCTGCCCGTAGTGGGTGTGGCCGCTCAGTTGGAAGTCCACACCGGCCTGTTGTGCCTCTTCAAGATGATAGGGTTGGTGGTCGAGCAGGATGGTGTAGCGGCTCCGGTCGACTCCCAGCATGAGCTGGACCAGGGGCTTGCGGTGGGCATTGGTGCGGTCGTCGCGGCCTATGATGTTGATGCCTTTCACGGTGACGGCCCAGTCGCGCAGCAGTGTGATGCCGGCCTCACGGTAGAAAGCCTCGGCCTCGCGCTCGCCGCCGAAGTATTCATGATTGCCCAAGCAGGCCACTACGGGGGCTTGGATGCGCCTGAATTCCTGTGCCATGCCCTGCTCCCAGAGCGGTCTCATGTGGCCGTCCATGATGTCTCCGCCGATGAGTACCAGGTCGGGGCGCTCCGCATTGACGAGATCGACCCACCGGGCCAGCTCAGGTCGCTGGTTGTGGTAGCCGATGTGCAGGTCGGACAACATGACGATGGTCCGGGCTTCGGGCGTGGCTTTGGCCGTGTGTAGCTCTAGCGGCACGCGCACCTTGTTCATATAATGGACGTAGCCATAGGCAAACACGACGACGAGCACGCCCGCCACCGTGAGCGTGCCCCGCCAGCTGTCATGGAGAAAGCTGCGCGGCACGAGGTAGACGAGCCGCCCCAGGTCGAGCGCCAGATAGAGTAGCACGGCATAGAGCATCACAAAAAGGCTGGAGTTGCCCACCTCGTAGGAGGCCGTAGCCAGCGGCATGGGCCATCGGTCAATATGGAAAAAGCCGAAGTTGGCAAAGAGCAGGAACACGCAAAAGCCCAGCACCGCCAGCACAATCCACTTGTAGGTCTGCGGCAGCGGCAGGATATGCCATGTGCGCCAGAAGCTATAGGTGATACCGGCCAGCGGCAGCACAAGAAAAACAAGTCTCCACATGTTGTTGAATATGTTTTAAAAGAAGAACAGGTCGCGGCCTCTTTGCAGTTTCTGTTCCAGTTCGTCGTGCATCTGTTCCATGGCAGCCTTGAAGAAAAAGGGCACCAGCTCCACGTCGAAAGCGTGGTCAAGCTGGCTGTGCATCCACTCGTAGGCGGCAAAATGGTCGGCCATTTCCAGACATTCCAGCAGCGATTTGCCCACGGGCCGGTAGCCCAGGCCCCTCCTCGAAGAGGGCCCGGGTGTCGTCTACAGAGAACGAAGAGCCCTCGATGCCACAGCTGTGGCACGAGAGCATAATCTCCGAATACTTCTGGAATCCGGCTTTTCCCATGGGCTCCACCACCTGCCGGACGTATTCCTTGGCCAGCAGGTCGTAACGATGGATGTCTTCTTCAAACATGGCTTCGCGGTATAAGGAGGCAGCCGACCCTACAATTGGGCCAGCTCGATCACCTTGTCGACGGCGGCCGAAAGGCCGTCGGCGTTCTTTCCGCCGGCCTGGGCATAGTGGGGCTGACCGCCGCCGCCGCCCTGAATGAGCCGTGCGGCCTCACGCACCATCTTGCCGGCGTTGAGGTTGCCCTCGCTCACCATGTCGTCGGAAAGCATGACCGAGAGCATGGGCTTGTCGTCATGGACGGAGCCCAACACGCAAACGAGTTTCTCGGGAAGCCGCTCACGCACCTTGAACACGATGTCCTTGGCCGATGCCGGATCGACTGGAATCACGGCCTTCACTACGTTCACGCCGCCCTTTGTCTGCACGCGCTCGACGAGAGCCTTGGCCGTGCGGTCCACGGCTTGGGCGCGGAAGCCCTCTATCTCTTTCTTCATCGCGGTGTTGTCCTCGATGTATTTGCACACGGTGGACTGCAGATCCTTGGCGTTGTTGAACATGCTGCGCACGTATTTCAGCGTGTCTTCGAGGGCGTAGAGGGCCTCCTCACAGGTCTGTCCCGTCATGGCCTCGATGCGGCGAACGCCTGCTGCCACGCTGCTCTCGCCCACAATCTTGAAGAATCCGATACGTCCCGTGCTGCGGGCATGGATGCCACCGCAGAACTCGCAGCTCGGGCCGAAGCGCACTACGCGCACTTTATCGCCGTATTTCTCGCCGAAGAGCGCCACGGCCCCCATCTCCTTGGCTTCCTCGAGGGGCGTGTCGCGATGCTCGTCGAGGGGATAGTCCTCGCGAATCATCCGGTTGACGAGCCGCTCCACCTGGCGCAACTCCTCGTCGGTCACCTTTTGGAAGTGGGCAAAGTCGAAGCGCAGCGTGTCGGGGCTCACGAACGAACCTTTCTGCTCCACGTGGTCGCCGAGCACTTGTTTCAGGGCATAGTCGAGCAGATGGGTGGCTGTGTGGTTGGCGGCGCTGGCGTTGCGCTTGTCCGTGTCCACGCAGGCCATGAAGTCTGCGGTGGGTTCCTGGGGCAACTGCCTGACGATATGAATGCTCTGATTGTTCTCGCGCTTGGTGTCGATGACGTCTATGGTCTCCGTCTCGGACACGAGCACGCCCTGGTCGCCCACCTGTCCGCCCATCTCTCCATAGAACGGCGTGTGGTCGAGCACCAGCTCGAAGAAGGTGGTTTTCTTCTGCGTCACCTTGCGATAGCGCAGGATGTGGCACTCGTGCTCGGTGTAGTCGTAGCCCACAAACTCCTGATCGCCCTCGCGCAGCATCACCCAATCGCCGTTCTCCACGGCGGCGGCGTTGCGGGCGCGGGCTTTCTGCTTGGCCATTTCAGCGTCGAAACCGGCTGCGTCTACGGTGAATCCGTTCTCCCGACAAATCAGTTCTGTGAGGTCGAGGGGGAAGCCATAGGTGTCGAACAAACGGAAAGCACTCACGCCATCGAGCTGGTTGCGGCCCTGGCTGCGCAGGGTGTCCATGTCGGCGTTGAGCAGCTGGATGCCTTTCTCGAGCGTGCGCAGGAAGCTGTCTTCCTCCTCTTTCATCACGCGGCTGATGAGCTCTCGCTGTGCCGGCAGCTCGGGATAGGCCTCGCCCATCTCCTGCACGAGCACGTTGACCAGCTTGTAGATGAAGGCTTCTTTCTGGTCGAGGAAGGTGTAGGCGTAGCGCACGGCACGGCGCAGGATGCGGCGAATGACGTAGCCAGCCTTGGCATTGCCGGGCAGCTGGCCGTCGGCAATGCTGAAAGCCACGGCCCGCAGATGGTCGGCCACCACGCGCATGGCCACGTCTGTCTTCTCCTGCGCACTGGCTTCGCCGCCCTGTGGACCCGTGGGCGTGGTGAAGCCGTATGTCTTGCCCGAGAGGGCCTCGATTTCTTTGATGATGGGCTGGAAGATGTCGGTGTCGTAGTTGGAGTGCTTGCCCTGTAGCATGCGCACCAGTCGCTCGAATCCCATGCCGGTGTCGATGACGTGCATGGGCAGCGGTTCCAGCGTGCCGTCGGCCTTTCGGTTGAACTGCATGAACACCACGTTCCATATTTCGATGACCTGCGGGTTGTCCTTGTTCACGAGTTCACGGCCGGGCACGAGGGCCTTCTCCTCGTCGGGGCGGGAGTCTACGTGTATCTCGGTGCAGGGTCCGCAGGGCCCTGTGTCGCCCATTTCCCAGAAGTTGTCGTGCTTGTTGCCGTTGATGATGTGGTCGGCAGGCACGTGCTTGGCCCAGTAGCGGGCGGCCTCCTCGTCGCGTGCAATGCCTTCTTCAGGTGCGCCCTCGAAGACAGTGACGTAGAGATCGGCCGGATTCAGGTGGAGCACATCCACCAGATACTCCCAGGCATAGTCGATGGCGCCCTCCTTGAAGTAGTCGCCGAAACTCCAGTTGCCCAGCATCTCGAACATGGTGTGGTGGTAGGTGTCGTGCCCCACCTCTTCCAAATCGTTGTGTTTGCCGCTCACGCGCAGACACTTCTGCGAGTCGGTGCGGCGGCGTGGCGCGGGATCCTTGGTGCCAAGAATGACGTCTTTCCACTGGTTCATACCTGCATTTGTAAACATCAACGTCGGGTCGTCCTTGATTACCATCGGGGCAGACGGAACGATGACGTGTCCTTTCGACTCGAAGAACTTCTTGTACGAGTCGCGGATTTCGTTTGCTGTCATCATCTTGCTATTATGCTTTTGTTGTTTTTATGTTCTGAAAATTCCGTTGCAAAGTTACTAAAAAGATTGCAGACCGACGGGCGGCTCCCGCGATTATTTGTAAACGGGCACGGGACGGCGGCCGCAGATTCTTGGCAAAAACGGTGGCTGTTACGCCGTTTTTTCGTAAGTTTGCACAAGATAAAAGCAAATCCGCTATGGCATTGAAGACAACACCCCCCACCAGACTCTACTATTCCATCAAGGAAGTGGCGCAGATGATAGGCGTGAACGAGAGCACGCTGCGCTACTGGGAGACCGAATTTCCCAACCTGCGGCCCAAGACGGTGGCCTTGACCAAGGTGCGGCAGTACACCGAGAAAGACATCGACGAGATAAAGGTCATCTACAATCTCATCAAGGTGCGCGGCTTCAAGATTGCCGCCGCCCGCAAGTACATGCACGAAAACCGGGCGAGCGCCGAGCGCAGTTCCGAGATATTGGAGACGCTCACCGGCGTGCGCGACCAGCTGAAAGAGCTGAAACGGCATCTCGACGGCATTGTCTGACGGCCGCCGCGCGCCGCCGCGCCGGACCGCCCAACGGGGTGTGCCTCGCTGTCTGCCGTGCGCGGACTCTGCGTCGGCGGGTTTAAGGCGCGGCGATGACGGCTTTTTCGCCGCGCGTTTGCGGCGTGTTCGCATCGCGTTTACGGCCTGATGGCCAGGTGTTTGCGGCGTGGAGAAAAGGCGATGGCTGTTTGCGGGGAAAACGTGGGCCCGTTCGGGGCAGATCTTCCCACAATGAATCGCGGCATGAAACCCAAGGTTTCATGCCGCGATTGGTTTTGTTTGGTGGTGCCGGTCTATCTCACCATCACTTTCTCCGTGAGCTGCCGGCCGTCGGGCAACGTGCTGACGCGTAGGTTGAGACCGCGCCGGGGCTGTGCCAGCTGCACGCCCGAGGGCGAGTAGTAGCGGGCGATGGCCCCGGCTGCAGCCGACTGCACGGCCGTGGCGCCGCCCACGCTCTGGGCCGGGCCGAAGCCGCCCATGGCGTTGGCCGTGCGCACGGTGCAGCGTGTTGCGCCGCTCGGGGCCTCGAAGGAGGGCGTGGTCGTGATGCCTTGGAACACGCCGTCGGCAAAGACGGCATAGCCGGGCGCACCCTCGGCGGCATTCCACGTGAGGCGGTTGGCCGAGCGCACGAGGCCTGTGGTGGCGGCCTGTGCGGCCAGGGCCTGTGGGTTCCAGTCGGGGAAGACGGCTGCCAGCGCATACTGCCCGGTCTCGTCGGTGGCGAGGGTGGTGTCGTAGGTGCGGCTGTCGTCGCCTTTTGTGAAGGTCACCACGTTGCTGGCGGGGGTCACTACGGTGCCTTTGCTGTCTACCGAAGCATACTCTTTAAAGCTGTAGGCGGGGGTGTTCATGCCCCGGGCGGTGAAGCGCGTGGCCACGATTTCGGCGGGCTGCATGAGCGTGGTGTTGAGCCACGCCAGGCGCGACTGCCCGCCCCACGAGCGGCCCAGGCTCAGCTCCTTGGCCCGGTTCACCACGGTGCAGCTGTCGAACACGTAGCCATGGGCCACGCTGCCGCCGGGATAGGGGGCGGCAATGACGTTGCTGCCCGTCTTGCTGCCGGCCGAGCGCGACTCGCTCACCAGCGTGACGCGGCGGAAGAACACGTCGCCGCTGCCGCAGATGAAGTCCACGGTGCCGTGTATCTCGCCGTCCTCGAAATAGTACTGGCCGTCGGCATTGCTGTAGTAAGTGTCTTGATAGGACAGCAGGCGCACGTTCTTGCAGATGGTTCGGTGGCCTTTGTCCTGTATCACGACGGCGCGCCCGGCGTTGCCGCTGGCGTAGTAGTCGAGTGCGTTTTGCAGGGTGAGGTCCTGCAAATAGGCGTTGCGGCCGGTGATGAGAAAGGTGGCCGTGCGGCCGATGCCCTCGTTCTCGACCTTGGGTGCGTTCACCACGACGGTGCCGTCGCGGTCTTCACCGATGATGGAAATGTTGTCGCCCGCGATGGGTGTGAGCGTCTTCTCGCCCAGGTCGTAGCGTCCGCGGGGCAGGAAAATGTAGGTGCGGGCCTCGCCGGCAGTGGCATTGGCCACGTCGAGCGTGGTGAGCAGGTTGTCGGCGTCGCCGGCCTTCACCACGTAGTATCCGGCTGCATTCTTGGCCACGGCGGCCTCCTGCACGTTGGCCATGGTGATGGCATGCACGTAAGGAGCCCCGTCGAACACCAGCGTGAGGCGGCCGGCCGGGCCTTGGTAGTAGTAGGAGGCCACGGCTCCGTCCTTGGCGGCCGGGGTGCTGATGGTGGTGAGCAGCCGGTCCTGACCGTCGAGCAGGCGCACGTTGGCCGCGCTGCCATACTGGCACAGCCGGACCATGATGTAGGCGTTGCCGCCCACAAGCAGGTGGAGCGAGTCGCCCTTGGCCATCTGCCAGCCGTGGTTGCTGTCGTGGAAGCGGCCCGCGCCCACGAGCTGGAAGGCCTCGTGGTCTTCGTCGTAGAAGTAGCGGTCGGTCAGGTCGAAGACATATCGGCGCGTGGTGCTCTGCCCTTCGCGCTCGGTGGCCACGGCGTAGAGGGCCATGTCGGCCGTCACGGCGTCGGCCACGGTGTACTTGCGGTTGCCCGACCCCCGGGCAGCCTTGAACCAGCCGCGGAACACACAGCCCTCGGCCACCGTGGCGTCGGCACTGCCGTAGGCGAAACTACCGATGGCGGCATCCTGCTCCACGCGCTGCGTGCCCAGCACGGTGGTGCCGTCGGTGTCGTAGTAAGTGAGTGTGTATTGGGGCATGGGCGTGTCGCCCATGTGCACTTTTCCGTAGATGTCGAGCTGGAAGAGGTAGGCGTTTTGCGTGCCGTTCAGATTGGTAAAGCGCAGCCGGCAGTTGGTGCGGTTCACCTCGACGGTCACCTCCGTGCCCGCGGGCTTGGCGGCAACGGCCTCGCTCAGCGTCACCCAGTCGGCGTCGCCGTCGCCCTTGGCCTCCAGCTTCCAGCCGCGGTTGCTGCCCGTGGCCCCGTGGATGAAGTGCACCTTGGTGATGCTGGCCAGCGGAGAGGTTGCCACGTAAGGGTCTTTGCTCTTGCTGCACATGAGGTATCCGCCCGCCCAATTGGGAAACTTGGCGGGGTTTTGGTTGGTGGAACTCACCTGTGTGTCGTAGAGCGTGAAGCTGAGCGGCTCGTGGCTGTAGCGCGTGGTCTTCGCCACGGTCGACTCCGTGGCCGTGGCCTTGGCGTCGGTCCAGTCGGTGAAGGTGGTGGAGTAGATGGCCATTTCGTGCACGTTGTCGGTTGTGTCGGTCTTCGTGGTGTCCTGTTCGGTCACGCGTTCCACCAGCCGCCCGGTGTAGTAGTCCATGCCGCTGGCCTTCTGGCAGCCGGGGAAGTATTCGTCCACGGCGGTCTGCGCGTCGGCGTTGCCGCCTCGCACGATGTCTTCGACGAGGGCGTTGGCATAGACTTCAAGGTTGGTATAGTAGCCCTTGGCATCGAGCGTGGAGGCCGATGCGTCGGCCGGGTCGTTGGGATTCAGGCGGTTGGCCGTCTCCCAAGCGTCGGGCATGCCGTCGCCATCGGTGTCGAAACCTGCGGGACGGGAGCCTTTGGGGAAGTTCTTCTCGGTGTAGCCGTCCACGTCGGCCACCACGTCCACGCGGCCTTTGACGCGTGTCTTCGAGCCGGTGTAGGTGGAGGTGCCGCTCCGGGCCTCGGTCATGTAGCGATGGTCCACGTCGTCGCGGAAGAGCGACGCGCCGCCGAAGGCCAGAATCTTGGCGTAGGCCTGTTCGGCGCTGTGGGTGGTCACCTCGCCGGCAGGGGCGTGGGGCGTGTCGAGCTTGATGCTGACACAGGGCACGCCGGCGGCATTTCGCACGTGGGCCACGTCGCGGCCGTAGGCGTAGAGCGAGTCGCGCGTGTAGGGCTGGCCGCCGATGGTCTGCACGCCGCTGTCGTATTTCACGCCCCGCCAGTCGTAGTCGGCGCCGTAGCCATGCACGTAGTTGCCGCTGATGAAGTAGCGGCTGGTCATGTCGAGATAGGTCTTGTCGTCGGAAGAGGTGGTGGAATTGGCCACCGAAACCTGTGTCACGCGGTCCTTGGCACTGGTTTCGGGCGTGGCCTTGTAGTAGTTGTTCACCATGTTGATGTAGCCGCCGCCGGGCCCTCCGTAGCATCCGCCGCCGCCCCAGTCGAAGACAAGGCAGTTGCGGAAGTCCACATTCTCTGCCTGTACGGCGTTCTGCCAGCCATGTTTGGCGTACTCGGCGTTGGCCGTGTAGCCCGTCCAGTTGTAGCGGGCGCCGTTGAACCGGGGTGCGCGGTTGTTCACATGGGCAATCATGTTGTGGTGGAAACTGGCCAGTTTGCCGCCCCAGATGCCGCCGTAGCCGTGGGCGCCCTTGCCGTGTCCGGCGTTGTTCAGGCTCTCGCCCACGGTGCACCACTGCATGGTGAAGTTGTTGTTGTCGTAGAACGAGGCCACCTCGTCGATGCTCCAGGAGAACGAACAGTGGTCGAGCATCACGCCCGTGAGGTGCCGGTTCCAGATGGCGTCGGCCCCGTCGTTCACGTTTTTCTCCTGCCCGCGGCGCACGCGGATGAAGCGAATGATGTTGTTTGAGCCGGGCTCCACGGTGTAGTAGCGCAGCGTGATGCCGGGGTAGGGAGCCGTTTGGCCCAGGATAGTGGTGTTGGCGCCTATCTTGAGGTCGGACGCCAGGGCGATGACACCACCCACGTCGAACACCACCATCTTCTTGCCGTTGCCGCTCACGGCGGCGCGCAAGGAGCCTGTGCCCTTGTCGTTCAGGTTGGTGACGTGCACGATTTTGCCGCCGCGGCCGCCCGTGGTGTAGCGGCCGTTGCCTTCGGCACCGGGAAATGCCGGCGCCTGCGCCCATGTGGGGCAGCACAGTCCTGACGCTGCCAGGACCAGGAGAGTCTTGAATTGCATGTGTTGAAAGGTTTATTTAAGTAGTTGTGGAAAAAGTTTCGGTCGGGGACAGACGGGTGCGGGGCGGACGACGGGCGGGCCGTGCGCCGCCCGATCACTCGGCGGGCAGCCACGTCGTGTGGCTGTCGAAGACGCGGGCCGGGGTGACGGCTGCCGCCTCCTTGCGGCTGAGCTGCCGGGTCCAGGGGGCGCGGCCGGCGGTGGAAGCCCCTGCGCCCGTGTTGCCGAACTCGGCATAGCGGGCCGTGCGCTCGTTGTCGGCATTGTTCCAGTTGTGCCATCCCTCGGGGCGGATGTGCCGCCCGAGGTCGCTATATATAAATAAGGTGTAGGCATAAGGCCGCCATGGCCGGCCGAGGTACACCTGCGTGGCTTCGGGGGCGGCGGTCAGACGGCAGTGGCTGAAGACGTAGCCGTAGGGCTGCGAGGCGGGCGTCGAGGCGGCAGTGACGTAGCTGTTGGCCTTGCTGTGTACCGTGCAGTGCTCGAACCATGCCGTGCTGGGCCCGAAAATAAAGTCGGTGGTGCCCTCGATGTAGCAGTCCTTGAAGTAGAGGCGCGTGCCGGCGGCCCCGGTGTAGACGGTGTCTTGATTGCCCAGGAAGCGGCAGTTGACGAAGACCAGACGGTCGCCCTCGGTGTGCAGGGCTACGGCTTGGCCCAGCAGGGCGGCATTGTTCTCGATTGTGAGGTTCCTGAGCGTGATGTCACTGCCCTCTATCTTGAGCGTGTAGGTGCGGAAAGTGCCCATGGGCAACCCCGTCTCCGGCCGGCGGATATTGGCGTGGTCGTCGTAGGTGATGATGGTGTGGTCGCGGTCTTCGCCGCAAATCTCAATGTGGGTGAGCCACGAGGGCACCACGAGCTTCTCCTTGTAGGTGCCCCGTTTCACGAAGATGACCTTGTGGTATTCCATGAAAGCGCGGCACACTTCAAGGGCTTCGCCGATAGTTCGGAACTCAGCCGTTCCGTCGCGGGCCACAAACAGCGTGTCGGGATTGTCGTATTTGTTGGCTGCGCCAACGGGCAGCAGGGCTGCGAGGGCCAGCAGAAGCAGGAACGTTTTGGCCATGGTTCAGATGATTTGTTGCACTTCTTTCAGGTCGGGAATCTTCTTGAGGCGGGCCATGATGACTTTTACCTCGTCGCGGTCGTGCACGCGAATCTCGATGGTGCCTCCGAAAATGCCTTGATTTGCAGTGAAGCTCACCTTGTGAATGTTCACGTTCATCTTGTTGGATATGACCTCGGCCACGTCGTGCAACATGGCTTTTCGGTCGATGCCATGCACTTCTATCGTGGCGTCGAAGAAGAGTTCCTTGTGCATGTTCCACTTGGCATCGAGAATGCGAGGCCCGAAACTCGTCTTGAGCTTGCTGGCCACGGGGCACGAGCGCTTGTGTATCTCCACCCTGTTCTTGCCGTCGATGAAGCCCAAGATGTCGTCGCCGGGGATGGGATGACAGCATTGCGGGAAGATGTACATGCCGATGGTGTCTTCGCTAATGACGCAGGGCTTCTTCTTGTTGAAGTCTTTTCCCACGATGAGCAGGTCGCGCTGTGGGGGAGTCTGCCCGTCGTCGTCCTTGTCTTTCTTGTTCTTTCCAAGGAAAGGCACGTATCTGCGCCAGCCCGTGCTGCCGCCCTCTTTCCTGCCGTTGCCGTGGAGTTCTTCGATGTCCTTGTCGCTGAGCAGGATGGTGTGCTCGCCCAAGGCCAGGAAAAAAGCCTCGTGATTGCGCACGTCGTGCAGTTCGCACAGGCGGTCGAGCAGGGTGTTGGTGAGGTCGAGACCGTTTTTCTTGAGCCATTCGTCGAGGATTTTCTCGCCCTTTTTCTGCTGTTCGCGGTTGTCGCGACGCAGGATAGCCTGTATCTTTCCCTTGGCCTTGGCGGTGGAAACAAAGCCTGCCCACGCCGGCTGCACGTGCTGCGAGTTGGAGGTGAGCACCTCCACCTGGTCGCCGCTCTTCAGTTTATGGCTCAGGGGCACAAGCTTGTGGTTCACCTTGGCCCCGATGCAGTGGCTGCCGAGAAAGGTGTGTATCTGGAAAGCAAAGTCGAGCACGGTGCACCCCGCGGGCATGGTCTTCACCTCGCCCTTGGGTGTGAAGACGAAGATTTCCGAGGCGAAGAGGTTCAGTTTGATGGAGTCGAGGAAGTCCATGGCGTCGGGCTGCGGGTCGTCGAGTATCTCCTTGATGGTGCTCAACCAGTTGTTCAGCTCCTCATCGTCGTCTCGAGTCTCCTCGCCCTCCTTGTATTTCCAGTGTGCTGCAAAGCCTTGTTCGGCCAGTTCGTCCATGCGGTCGGAGCGTATCTGCACCTCAATCCACTGTCCTTGACGCGACATCATCGTGGCGTGCAGGGCCTGATACCCATTGGCTTTGGGGTGGTTTACCCAGTCGCGCAGACGGTCGGGGTGGCTCTTGTAAATCTGATTCAGAGCCACATAGATGCGGAAACAGTCGTTGATTTCGTTCTTGCGGTCCTGCGGGGTGAAGATGATGCGCACGGCCAGAATGTCGTAAATCTCGTCGAAGGTGACGTGCTTGTTCTGCATTTTGCACCAGATGGAGTAAGGACTCTTTATCCGAGCTTTGATGACATACTGGAAACCCATGGCGTCGAGCGACGCGCGGATGGGCACAGTAAAGTCGGAAAAGAGCTTGTTGCGCTGGTTCTCGCTGAACGAGAGCTTGGCCACGATGTCGGCATACTCCTGTGGATGCTCGTAGCGGAAGCTCAAATCTTCGAGTTCGGTCTTGATTTTGTTCAGCCCCAAGCGGTTGGCCAGCGGTGCATAGATATAGAGCGTCTCGCCGGCAATCTTGTATTGCTTGTTGGCCGGCTGGGAGTCGAGGGTGCGCATGTTGTGCAGACGGTCGCAGATTTTGATGAGAATCACGCGGATGTCGTCGCTCATGGTGAGCAGAAGTTTCTTGAAATTCTCGGCCTGGGCCGAGGCATGGTCGCCGAAGATGCCGCCGCTGATCTTGGTAAGACCGTCTACAATCTGTGCGATTTTCTCGCCGAAGATGTTCTGGATGTCCTCGGTGGTGTAGTCAGTATCCTCTACTACGTCGTGAAGCAGGGCGGCACAGATGCTCGTCGAGCCCAGCCCCATCTCCTCGCAAGCTATCTGAGCCACGGCGATGGGGTGCATGATGTAGGGCTCGCCCGACAGTCGTCGCACCCCCTTGTGGGCCTGGCGGGCAAAGTTGAAGGCCTTGGCGATGATGTCAACTTTCTTGCGATGGTTTGAGTTGAGGTAGGTCTCCAGCAGACGGTTGTAGGCATCGGTGATGAGTTTGTTATCGGCAACCTCACGTTCGCGGCTCTTCAGCTCTTGTTCGTCCATAGTCGTATAGATATGTGTAAGGAGGGATTGTTACTTCACCTTGATTTTCTTGCCGGTCCGAATGGTGTTCCCGCTGATGCCGTTGAGCTTGCGCAGCTTCTTCACGGTGGTGTGGTTGCGCTGGGCTATCTCGCTCAACGTGTCGCCGTTGCGCACGGTAACGCTTCTCGAACGCTCACGCCGCTGCCGCTTCGAGCTGCGGCTCTTGCGGGCTTGGGACGACGAACGCCGCCCGCCCGACTTCTTCACGCTGGCCCCATCGGCACTGTCCAGATCCTCGTCGGCCTCGTTTCCGCCTCGGGCAATGCGTGTCACCTGGTTCCGATTCACCACATAGCTGGCATCGTCGACCACTCGCACCTCCTTGCGCTTGGTGAGATACAGGTCGGAGTTGTAGGCGTAGACCGAGTCTTCGCGGTCGATAAAGTCGTTGATGAGCATAGCCGGCAGCCGCAGCGGCGAGGGCTTGGTGCTGCCGTTGACGAGGTTCCGGCGGTACTGCGGGTTCAAATCTTCCAGCTCCTCAACGTTGATGCCCGTCACATGGGCTATCTGTTCAAAGTGTGCATCCCGTGTAAGCATCACCGTATCGGTCTTGGCGGGCAGCGTGGTGTAGAGCGGACAGATGTTGTGTTCGCAGTAGAAGTTCATGATGTAGTTGGCGGCGATGAAAGCAGGGACGTATCCACGCGTCTCGCGCGGCAGTCGCGGATAGATCTTCCAATAGTCTTTCTCGCCCTTGGCACGGTGGATGGCATGGTTGATTTTGTCGGGCCCGCAGTTGTATGCGGCTATGACGAGATTCCAGTCACCGAAGATTTTATAGAGGTCGCTCAGGTAGTGGGCGGCGGCATACGAGGCCTTCACCAGGTCTTTGCGCTCGTCGACCAGCGAGTTCACCTCCAGCCCGTAGCGTTTGCCGGTGGTAATCATGAACTGCCACAGGCCTGTAGCCCCCGCGTGCGACACGGCCTGGGGGTTGAGAGCCGACTCGATGACGGGCAGATATTTCAGTTCCAGCGGCAGCCCGTAGGCTTCCAGCGCCTCCTCGAAGACGGGAATATAGAGGTTTTGAGCCCCCAGCATGTAGGCCACCGAGCGGCGCAGCTCGCCGCTGTAGCGGTCGATGAACTTCTGTACGATGTCGTTATAGGGCATTTCAATGACGGTAGGGAGCTGCCCCAAGCGTGCTTTGAACACGCCGGGCTCGTACACCGGGTTCACGTCGGGCATGTTGCAGTTCGAGTCGGGACGCAGGAAAGTCTTAGCATTGTAGAGGTTCATCAGGCTGTCGAGTTCCTGATTCATCGACTCGGGCAGGTCTATCTCTTCCTGTTCTCCATTGGCGCCGGTCACAGTGATGGTCTTCTCGTTGGTCTGGGCCTGTGCGGAGCACATGCCTCCGAGGAGCAAAAGTCCGGCTGTCAGTATATGTTTGTAATTCATAAATCTTGTTGTCGTTCTTGTTAAAAGGTCAGACTGCACTGTAGTCCGATGCCCGCGGCACGCATGGCGCCGCGTTCCGGTCCGCCGCCGATGAGGGCGGGGGCCACGTGCAGACTCAAGTCGGGCGAGACGTCAAACTCTGAAAGCGAGGCGTCCACATAGGCATCGATCACCGACAAGGCGTAGACACCCAGCATCACGAAGAAGCTCAGGTCGCGCCACCGACGGTAGCGGTCCTTGCGTTTGCGGAAGATTTCCTGCCAGCGCCCCATGTTTTCGGGCGTGATCTGATTGCCCAAATGCAGGAACTGATTGTAGCTTTGCGTCATCGGGTCGCTGTCCATGATGTCGAGATAAGCCTGGCTGTAGTCGCGGTACATCATGTTATTCCAGCGCATGGCATAGGCGCAGCCCACAAATCCACCGTAGATGATGGGCAGCTTCCAGTACTTGCGGTTGTATATCTGTCCGGCTCCGGGCAGCACCAGACCCAGCCACAGGGCCCGCTTGGGCGTGGGCCGCCACGTGGTCCAGTCGCGTTTGGCCCGCTTGCGGCTGCTGTCTGCGGGAGCCGCGGCAGCCGCATCGAGGCGCGTCAGGGCGGCCGCCATGCTGCGTGTGCTGTCGGCCCGGAGCGTGTCTCCCTCCGTCCCGGCGGGCGGGAGACGGTGCACACCGCCATCCTCCTGCCGGGCAGCGGCGGTGAGCGGGGCCGGCCACAGCGGGCCGGCCAGCAGGAGTGACGAAAGGACGGTCTTCAGGATGTTCACCTATTGTTGCTCCTTGAGTTTGTCGAACACGTTCATGATGCGTTCGAGGTCTTGTTCGTTGTTGAACGGAATGCTGATTTTCCCCTTGCCCTTGCTCGAGCATGAGAGCGTCACCTTGGTGTTGAGGAAGGTGGACAGGCGGTTTTTCAGCAGATTAAACTCCTCGGGCAGCGGGTTGCGGGCCATGATTTTCTTCTTGCCGCTCTCGATGTCCTCGCCGTTTTTCAGCTGCTGGGCCATCGCCTCCACCTTGCGCACCGACCACCCATTCTTCAGGATTTCGCGGAAGAGCTTCAGTTGCATCGACGGGCTGTCTATGGCCAACAGGGCCCGTGCATGGCCCATATCGATCTCTTTCTTCTGCAGGGACATCTGCACCTGGGCCGGCAACTTGAGCAGGCGCAGGTAGTTGGTGATGGCCGTGCGGCTCTTGCCCACGCGCTCCGACACTTTCTCCTGGGTCATACCCGACTGTTCGAGCAGGTGTTCGTAAGCCAGGGCGATTTCGATGGAGTTCAGATCCTCGCGCTGAATGTTCTCCACGAGGGCCATTTCCATCACGTTTTCGTCCTTGATGGTGCGTATATAGGCGGGCACGGTCTTCAGTCCGGCTATCTGCGAGGCGCGCCACCGCCGCTCGCCGGCGATGATTTGGAAGCGGTTTTCGGCCGTCTGCCGCAGCGTGATGGGCTGGATGATGCCTATTTCACGGATGCTGTTGGCCAGTTCCTGCAGGGCGTCCTCGTTGAAAAGACTGCGCGGCTGGTCGGCATTGGGCTCTATCTGGTCCACGGGAATCTCGTTGATGGTCGACGACCCCTGGGTGCGCACGGCCTCGGTCGAGATAAGAGCGTCGAGCCCGCGGCCCAGCGCGTTGTATTTCTTGTGTACTGCCATGATGGTTTTTCTCTTTTACCTTTATACGTTCTTGCCGATAATCTCCTTGGCCAACGCCAGATGGTTCTTGGCTCCAGTGGAATCTGCGTCGTAGAGAATCACGGGCAGGCCGTGGCTGGGACTCTCGGAGAGCTTCACGTTGCGCTGGATAACAGTCTTGAACACCAGTTCCTGGAAGTGCCGTTTCACCTCGTCGTAGATCTGATTGGCCAGTCTCAGGCGCGAATCATACATAGTCAGCAGGAATCCCTCTATCTCGAGCTTCGGGTTCAGCTTGCTCTTGATGATCTTAATCGTGTTCAGCAGTTTGCTGATGCCCTCGAGGGCGAAGTACTCGCACTGCACGGGGATGACGACAGAGTCGGCTGCCGTGAGCGAGTTCACGGTGATGAGGCCCAGCGAGGGCGAGCAGTCGATGAGGATATAGTCGTATTCACTCTTGAGCGGCTCGAGGATATTCTTGATCACTTTCTCCCTGGACTCCAGGTTAAGCATCTCTATTTCGGCCCCCACCAGGTCGATATGGCTGGGAATAATGTCCAGCCCCTCGATGTCGGTAGTGTAGATTGCATCGCGCACGTCGGCATGGTCGATGATACATTCGTAGAGCGAGCAGTCCACTTCACTGATGTCTACGCCCAGTCCGCTGGAGGCATTGGCCTGCGGGTCGGCGTCGACCACGAGCACAGTCTTCTCCAGAGTGGCCAGCGAGGCGGCCAGGTTGATGGTGGTCGTGGTTTTGCCCACGCCGCCTTTCTGATTCGCTAAAGCAATGATTTTCGCCATTTTTTATTCAGATTTTCTGGTTGGCCCGGCCTGGAAAGGCTGTCCTTTCCCGCTGTTTACGCGCTTGCCGGGCACGAATAAGTATTGAATGCAAAGATACATATTTATTGCGAGAAAGAAGATAATTAAAGGTTTTTTCGTATTTTTGCACCGCAAAATCAACATCATGAACAAAGAAAACAAACGTTCTCTCATCCTTATCTCCAACGATGACGGCTATCATGCCAACGGCATCAAGAAGCTGGTGGACATCGTGAAGCCACTGGCCGACGTGCTTGTCGTGGCTCCCGAGAGTGCCCGTTCGGGCTACTCGTGCGCTTTCTCGGCCACCGACTATCTGCGTCTCAAGCCGCGCCACAACATGGGCGACACCGAGGTGTGGTCGTGCAGCGGCACGCCGGTGGACTGTGTGAAGATAGCTCTCGACCAGTTTTGCCGCGACCGGCAGCCCGACCTGATACTCAGCGGCATCAACCACGGCGACAATTCCACTACGAATAATCATTACAGCGGCACGATGGGCGCGGCCAAGGAGGGCTGCATGAAGTATATTCCTTCCGTCGCTTTCTCGAGCTGCTACTACGACGAGAACGCCAACCTGGAGCCGCTGCGCCCCTACGTGGAGCGCATCGTGCGCAAGGTGCTGGCCGACGGACTGCCCAAGGGCGTCTGCCTGAACGTGAACTTCCCCGCCGCCGAGACGTTTCGCGGCATCCAAGTGTGCCGCATGACGATGGGGCGCTGGATGAAAGAAATCGTGAAAGAGCGCCACCCGCGCGGCTACGACTACTATTGGGTGGTGGGTTCCTACGTGAACGACGAGCCCGGCGTGGAGGGCACCGACCAGGAAGCCCTGCGCCAAGGCTACGTGGCCATTACGCCCACGCAGATCGACGTCACGGCCTACGCCTGCATGGACGAGCTGCGCGCCGCCCTCGGATAAGGGCCGGGGCGCAAGGACAAACGGTTAAAAGTCAAGCAAATGCGTTATTACCTGATAGTCGGCGAGGCCTCGGGCGACCTGCACGCCAGCCACCTGATGTGCCGTCTGCGCGTGCACGACGAGGCGGCCGAGTTCCGCTTCTTCGGCGGCGACCTCATGGCGGCCGTGGGAGGCACCCGTGTGAAGCACTACCGCGAGCTGGCCTACATGGGCTTTGTGCCGGTGCTGCTCCACCTGCGCACCATCTTTCGCAACATGGCCCTGTGCAAACGCGACATCGTGGACTGGCAGCCCGACGTAGTGATACTGGTGGACTATCCGGGCTTCAACCTCGACATCGCCAAGTTTCTGCGGGCCCACACCCACATTCCGGCCTACTATTACATCTCGCCCAAGATTTGGGCGTGGAAGGAATGGCGCATCAAGGCCATCCGTCGCGACGTGGCCGAGCTCTTCTCCATCCTGCCTTTCGAACTGCCTTTTTTTGAAGAGAAACATCATTACAAGATTCATTACGTGGGCAATCCCACGGCCGAGGAGGTGCGCGGCTTCCGCAACGGCTATCGCGAAACGCTTTCCGACTTCTGCCAACGCCACGGCCTCGACCCTGCACGGCCCATCATAGCCCTGCTGGCCGGTAGTCGGCGGCAGGAAATCAAGGACAATCTGCCCGCCATGATCGAGGCCGCCGCAGCCTGTTGCACCGGTCCCGACGGCTGCCAGATGGTGCTGGCTGGGGCCCCGTCCATCGACAACGCATACTATGAGCCGTTTGTCGGCGGCCACTCCGTGCGCCTGGTGAGCAACGAAACCTATGCGCTGCTCAGCCATGCCACGGCTGCTCTCGTGACGAGCGGCACGGCCACGCTGGAGACGGCACTGTTCGACGTGCCCCAGGTGGTGTGTTACGAGACCCCCGTGCCGCGGCTCATCCGCTTCGCTTTCGACCATGTCATCAAGGTGAAATACATCAGTCTCGTGAACCTCATCGCCGATGCCGAGGTGGTGCCCGAGCTGCTGGCCGACCGTTTCAGCGTGCGGTCCATCCGCGAGGAGCTGGCCCGCATCCTGCCCGGAGGGGCCGGCCGCGAGCCGATGCTCCGGGCCTACGGGGAGGTGCGACGCCGGCTGGGAGACCGTGTGGCCTCGGACGAGGCGGCCCGGCAGATGGTGGAACTGCTGCGGCAACGGGCCCGATGAGAAGAGGCAACAGGCTGACAATCAACGAAGAAGGCGTTTCCCGCAAATAGGGAAACGCCTTCTTGCATTTTGACAACGCCGTAATGGCCTGGCGATAACGCCGTAACGGCGGTGCGATTGCGCCGCAAAGGCGCGGCGATTACGGCGTGGCGGCGATGCGATTACGCCGTGATGGCGGGCCCATGAAGCCGCCAAGTGTGGCGCGCCGCACGGTGGCGGCCCGTCTGGCTCAGGCAAACTGCGTGAGCGTGTACAGGTAGACCACGGCCGCGGGAATGGCCATGAGCGAGGAATCAAAGCGGTCGAGCATGCCGCCGTGGCCGGGCAGGATGCTGCCGCTGTCCTTGACGCCGAGCGTGCGCTTGAATAAACTCTCCACCAAGTCGCCCCAGGTGCCGAAGAACACCACCACCAAGCCCAGCCCCATCCAGCCTACGATGCCCAGCGTGTGGGGCTCGGGGCCCTGCCCTGCCAGCCAGCCCGTCACGCCGGCTACGATGAGCACGAGGATGCCGCCGCCGATGCTGCCCTCCCACGACTTGCCCGGGGAGATGCGGGGAAAGAGCTTGTGGCGGCCCAGTAGCGAGCCGGAGCAGTAGGCGCCGGTGTCGTTGGCCCAGAGAAAGACGAAGACGCTCAGCGGCAGCAGGGTGTCGAAGTGCACGCCGCTGCCGTCGGGGGCCACCTCGAAAGCCAGAATGTTGATGAGCGAGAAAGGCAGGGCGATGTACATCTGCCCGAGCATGGTGTAGGCCCAGTCGTGCACGGCGTTCTTGTTGCCCGTATAGAGCTCGCTGACAAACAGGTAGATGACGGTGAGCACATAGGGCACCATCACGATGAAGTTGCTCACCAGGCCCGTGCGCCAGCCCGCCACGGCCACGAAGAGATAGACTCCGGCCACGGTGGAAATGAAGCGGTTGACCTGCACTTCGGGCACGCGGTCGTTCACCAGCCCCGTGTATTCCCACAGGGTAAGGCCGGTGATGAGGGCGAAGAGTGCCGTCATGGCCCGGGGATTGAGAAAACCTGCCACCATGATGGCGACGAACAAGATGCCGGTAATGGTTCTTACGACGAGATTTTTCTGCTTGGCTGTCATTGTGTTATACGTTTAAGGCCTCTCCCGGCTCCCCTCGGCGAGGGGGCGGGGAGAGGCTCTTGGCTTTACTGTTGTGTGGACGCCTCGTGCTCGGCCTGGGCTTGGCGCACGGATTCGGGCATGTCTTCCAGCCGCGGCTCCTCGGCCTTATCCTTGGCCTCTTCCAGGGCTTTGTTCTCGCGCAGCAGCTCTTCGGTGCGGCTCACCCAGGGGCGTTTGCCGAAGATTTGCTCCACATCCTCGGCGTAGATCACCTCTTTGGTGTAGAGCAGCTCGGCCAGCCGTCGGTGTCCCTCCTGGTGCTCGGTGAGGATTTGCTTGGCGCGGGCGTACTCTTCGTTGATGATTCGCAGCACCTCGTCGTCCATCACCTTGGCCGTGGTCTCGCTGTAGGGGCGTTGGAACTGGTATTCCTGGTTGTTGTAGTAGCAGATATTGGGCAGCTTGTCGCTCATGCCCGCATAGGCAACCATGCCGTAAGCGCTCTTCGTGGCGCGCTCCAGGTCGTTCATGGCGCCGGTGGAAATGCGGCCGATGAAGAGGTCTTCGGCGGCCCTGCCGCCCAGGATGGCGCACATTTCGTCGAGCATTTCGTCCTTGGTGGTGATGACGCGCTCCTCGGGCAGGTACCAGGCGGCGCCGAGAGCCTGGCCTCGGGGCACGATGGTGACCTTGACCAGCGGGTTGGCGTGCTGGCAGAACCAGCTGATGGTAGCGTGTCCGGCCTCGTGTATG
Source organism: Hallella seregens ATCC 51272 (assembly GCF_000518545.1). Classification (GTDB taxonomy): domain Bacteria; phylum Bacteroidota; class Bacteroidia; order Bacteroidales; family Bacteroidaceae; genus Prevotella; species Prevotella seregens. The sequence goes on along the minus strand of NZ_JADU01000015.1, from coordinate 58,755 downwards.
GCGATGCTGCGCTTCTCCTCTGCGGTCATGACCTTGGTCTTTTTCTCCAGTCCGCCGATGATGCGGTCCACGGCATCGAGGAAGTCCTGCTTGGAAACGGACTTCTTGTCGTGGCGTGCGGCGATGAGGGCTGCTTCGTTGCACACGTTGGCTATGTCGGCGCCCGAGAAGCCCGGAGTCTGTCGCGACAGGTAGTCGATGTCGAGGCTCTCGTCGGTCTTCAGCGGTTTGAGGTGCACTTGGAAGATGGCTTTGCGCTCGGCCAGGTCGGGCAGGTCCACGTGAATCTGCCTGTCGAAGCGGCCGGCACGCAGCAGGGCTTGGTCGAGCATGTCGACCCGGTTGGTGGCTGCCAGCACGATGACGCCCGAATTGGTGCCGAATCCGTCCATCTCGGTGAGCAGGGCGTTGAGCGTGTTCTCGCGCTCGTCGTTGCCTCCCATGGCCGGATTTTTGGAGCGGGCGCGGCCCACGGCGTCTATTTCGTCGATGAAGATGATGCAGGGAGCCTTTTGCTTGGCCTGCGAGAACACGTCGCGCACGCGGCTCGCGCCCACGCCGACGAACATTTCAACGAAGTCGGAACCCGACATCGAGAAGAAAGGCACGCCGGCTTCGCCGGCCACAGCCTTGGCCAGCAGCGTCTTGCCCGTACCCGGGGGGCCGATGAGCAGGGCGCCGGTGGGTATCTTTCCGCCCAAGTCGGTGTACTTCTGCGGACTCTTCAAAAACTCCACAATCTCCTGTACTTCCTGCTTGGCGCCCTCCTGTCCGGCCACATCCTTGAACGTGACGCCCAGTTCGCCGGCCTTTTCGTAGAGCTTGGCCTTGCTCTTTCCCACGCTGAACACGCCGCCACCACCGGCTGCACCGCCCATGCGGCGGCCCCAAAACCAGAGCAGGGCAAAGAGAATGATGAGCGGGGAAAGGTTGATGAGCAGGGCCGTGAAGTCGTTGCCCTTCTCATTGTTGTAGCTGAAACTGGCCAGACGGCCCTTTTGCTGCGCCTCGGTGAGATAGCGTTCCAGCTCGTCCACCGAGCCGAACTGCACGCTCACATAGGGATTGCTGCCCACCTGCTGGGCCGACATGTGGAAGACATTGCGGATATATTTGGGCTTGACATACATGCGAAGCGTGTTGTCGGTCTTGTTCACGACGACGCGCTGCGCGTAGCCTTTTTCCACGTATTGCTTGAAATCGGTGTACTGGGCTTCCCGGCTTGCGCCCGAACCCTTGGCAAGTGACTCTCCGCCACCCGTAAAAAGCAGGGCGGCCAGGGCAATCGCGATGATGATGTAAATCCAGTTCATGTTGAATCGGGGCATCTTCGGCTGATTGTCGTTGTTGTTGGGGAATGGTCTTTTGTTGTTGTCCATCGTTGGAATGTTGTATGGTTACATCATCTTGCTGGCTATCAAACGATGTGCCAAAGGTCAGTCGATGTTCGGGATTTTAGTTAATTTAGCATCTTCCCACAGGTCTTCGAGGTTGTAGAAAGCGCGCACCTCGGGCTGAAAGATGTGCACCAGCACGTCCACAAAGTCGATGGCCACCCACTGATTGTTGCCCAATCCGTTCACCCCAACGGGCTTCTCACCCATCTGTTTGCGGCAAAAGTCGCCCACCGACTCGGCTATAGCCTCGACCTGCGAGGGCGAGTTGCCTTGGCAAATAACGAAATAACGGGCGATAGCACCGTCTATCGGGCTCAAGTCTACGACAACAATGTCCTGTCCTTTCTTTTCTTGAATTCCTTGGGTAATGGTCTCTACGAGCTTTGTTGATTCTGTCATGGATAATCGTGAATGAGGCATACCGCGGGCGATATGCCCGGTATGGTTTACTTTGTTTGCTGTACCTTATTAATGTATAACCGGTAATCGGTGGCAAAGGTACGCCGATTTTGTGGAAAAGGAGCACCTTTCGGCGTATTATTTGGAATTTTTAGGAAGTGTCTCCTGCCGTGCCCGGCGGTCAGGCAAACGGGTGAAAAAGGGGTCGTGACCCATTTTTCTTGCAAAAAAATGGGCCAAAGTTTTGGAGGTTCAGAAAAAAGCCGTACCTTTGCAACCGCAATACGAAAGCGATTGCAACAGACATTGGGATATGGTGTAATGGTAACACTACAGATTCTGGTCCTGTCATTCCAGGTTCGAGTCCTGGTATCCCAACGGTTTAAGAGATAGGCCCGCCATGGATGGCGGGCCTGTTTGCGTGATGGAAGGTGGGTGTCGGCCCGTGCATGAGCGGTTGGAGCCGTGCTGTGTGGGCGTCAGTGTCAGGCCCGTTCGTCGTTGGCAATGTCGAAGCCCTGCTTGATTCGGTCGCCGATGCCGATGCCGTCGCGTAGGTTTCCGGCGATGGTCAGCGTGGGAAACTGCTCGCGCAGCCGGGCCACGGCGGCCAGCCGGTCGTCGGTGGACAGCTCGTATTGCGGGATGGCACGCTCGTGACGGAAGACGCACACGCGGCTGGCCTCGGTGCCGGCCGGGTATTTCAGCATGTCGTGGAGCGTGCGGTTGGTCAGCTGTGTCAGTTCGTCGTCGGTCATGCGCAGCATGTCCGGGTGGCGTACACCGCCCAGAAAACAGGACATGACCGCCCCGCCCTCAGGGGCCCGCCCGTCGAAGCAGGCCGAAGGGAAGAGTATTCCCAACACCTGCTGCCGTTCGCACGAGGGCACCAGTCCGCCGAAAGCGGGCCAATCGACCCCGCCTGTCTGGCGCAGCCCCACTCCCAACTGCACCACGGGGGCGTAATAGAGATGGCTCAGACGGCCCATTGTCTCGCCGTCTACAAAGGGCAGCAGGTGGGGCAGGGCGTAGGCCCCGCAGGTGGTAACCACTCGCCGCGCCGTGAGTTCGCAGTGTTCGCCGTTGTGCTCATAGGTCACGCGCCAGCCTTCGGCCGTCGGTTTCACGACAATGTGGCGGGCCGACGTGATGATGCGGTCGCTGCCGATGGCTGTGGCAAGGGCTTCAGTGAGTGTGCCGAAGCCGCCTCGGGCCGAGAAAACTTTCTTCGTGGCCTTGCGGTCGCGCTCGGTTTTGGGCTGTCGCGCCTTGGCCAGGGCACCGCGAATGAACGATCCGTAGCACTGTTCCAGCCGGTAAAGCCGGGGCAGGGCCAGGCGCGTGGGCAGCCGGTAAGGGTCGCCCGCATAGACACCAGAGAGAAACGGGTCTACGGCATAGTCCACATACGACTTGCCCAACCGCCTTTCGGCCAGACTTCCCACCGACTCGTTCGGGTCGGTTCCCTTGTGTCGCCAGGGCTCTCCCAGGATGCGCAGCTTGTCGCTCCAGCTGAAAAGCGGCGTGGCCAGTGCGCCGGCCAGCGACGAGGGCAGTTCGTGGAAGCGGTCTCCTTTCCAGACAAGCCGCCGTTTGCTCGACTCGCGGGCCGTCTCCATACGGCAGTTCTGCCCCAATTGCTCGAAGAGTTCGGCCACCTCGGCATGTTTCACCACACCCGTGTTGGGCCCGCTCTCAAAGGTGAAACCGTCTACACGATGGGTGTTTATCTGGCCGCCCACCCGATTCTGACGCTCCAGCACAGCTACGTCCACGCCCTTGCGCCTCAGCTGGAAGGCGCAGGTCAGGCCGGTAATGCCGGCTCCTATCACGATGGTATCTCGTTTCATGAAAAGGGTTTCGGGTACTTTTTTGTTCGCATTGATGGCATTTCCCGATGAAATTCATCTTGTTTTTTGTAGGCAGCACCGCGCGGAGGTCTGCCCATTGGGCTTTGGAGCCGGTGCCGTGCCTGGGGCAAGAACGCATGGTTCGGGTGCAAAGGTAGTTGAAAGACAGGACTCTGGCTATCCTTGTTTATGATGATTTCCGGTCCTTTTTATGCAGATCCACATCCCTGTTTATGTCGATTCCTGTCCCTGTTTATGTCGATTCCTGTCCCTGCTGCCGCTCACGGTTCCTCTGATTTATGGCGTTCGGTGGCCGATGGCTGGAAGAAAAGCACTACCTTTGCGTGCGGAAACCCTTTTTCAAAATGGTATGCAACAGCTGTTCAAACGTTTTTGCGGGTGCCTGGCGGCCCTTGCGGTGATGGCTCCGGGCTGTCGGGCACAAACCGCCAGCCCCGAATGGAAGGCGGGCAGAGTGGTCACGGCCGAGGCGGTGAAGCGTGCCGGCGAGTCCCATTGGTTCTCGCAGGAGCCTTTGCCCGACGGTGTTTTTGCACGCATGAGGGGCTATTCGTACCCGGAAGACTGCTCCGTGGCGCGGTCGGAGCTGCGCTATCTGCGGGTGATCCACTATGATGTGGACGGCCGGGTGCGGATGGGAGAACTGGTGTGCAACCGGGCCATTGCCGACGACCTGCTGGCCATCTTCCACGAACTCTACCGGCAACGGTACCCCATTCACAGTCTGCGGCTTATCGACGACTTCGGGGCCGACGACGAACGGTCTATGCGAGCCAACAACTCCAGCTGTTTCTGCTATCGTGTGGTCAAGGGCGCGAAGCGGCTTTCGGCCCACGCCCGCGGCATGGCCGTAGACCTGAACACGCTCTACAACCCTTGTGTGCGCCAGCGCGGAGACCGTATCATCGTGCAGCCCGCCACGGCCCGGGCCTACTGCGACCGCTCGGCCACCTTTCCTTACAAGATAGATCGCCACGACCTGGCCTACCGGCTCTTCGTGCAGCACGGCTTCAAATGGGGTGGGGCATGGTGTACGGTGAAAGACTATCAGCACTTCGAGAAGTAACACCGCCCCCTCCGGCTGACTGTAAAAAGAGGATTTGGACAAACGGCTTGGGCTTGGCGCACTGCCGGAATACGCAAAAAGAGATGACTTACTGGATTAGAGCTTACAATCACAAGCAGTACCGCGTGGCCGATTTCATCCGTGACCATGGCTTCATCGACTGGGGCATGCGCCACCGCTATGCCTTGGGCGACCTGCTGTTTCTTTATGCCACGGCTCCCGAAAGCCGCCTCACGTTCATGATGGAGGTGGAGCAAGTGGACATGCGCTTTGAGGAAACGGTGGACGACGGCGCCTATTTTATTTCCCAAGCCTACTATGACGACTGGCTGGCCCGCCGTGAACAGTGCCGTTATGTACGCTACGGGCTACTCAAAGAACTGTCTTCACCCGCACTCACACTGGTGCAACTGCGTGCCCACGGACTGTCGGGGGCTCCGCGGTCGCCGCGTCGGCTCGGGCTGGAGACGGTGGACTATATCATGCAGCACCTGGGGGAGGGATGCTAAAAAACGCGTGTCCCTGCAAACAAAGCGTTTGCAGGGACACGTATGGATTACTTGACGAGCTTCAGGTCGTAGTTCAATTCCTTGGTGGCGGCCTCTTCCAGCTGGTCGTTCACCAGGCGCAGGGTAGAGTCGTTTACCACGAGGAAGTTGGTCGTGGGCTCGTTCTTACCCATCGGCAGCTTGTAGTAGGTGTTCTCCTTGCCGCCTACCGTGGCTTTCTGCTCTTCCAGTTTGCCGGTATAGGCATAGGTGTTCTCCACCTCGGTTTCCGACTTGAGGTAGCTCTCTGTGAGGCTGAAGCCCTGGGTGGAGTCGTTGGCCACGGCCAGACGATAGCGGATGCCGGCGCAGTCGGCGGCGGGCAGCACACCCTCGTAGACGATAGAGTCGGCGGTGGCTGTGGTGTCTGCCTGTGCGTCGGTAGTGTTGGAGGCTTTCTTGCCGTTGTTACATGCAGCCGTCAGAGCGGCGCAAGCGATGATTACAAATACTGTTTTTTTCATTTTTTGTTGTTTGTCAATGATAACTGTTCTTATTTAACTCGCCGCAACTCCGATTATTGCATGGCGAGACCACCTTTTTTTGAACCGCGGGGCCGGTTCCGGCGTATCCCTATTCCACAATCTTGATGCTCATGGCCTTGAGTTCTTGCCATCCGGTGGCATCGGTCAGGCGAATCATGAAGTGGTAGTCGCCGGCATCGATGTCGGCCGGAATCCGGATGTCCTGCCGGCCGGTGAAAGTCTTGGTGCCGGCCGGGATGCTGAAGTCCTGGTTGTAGACCCAAGCCTTGACGGGGGCTTTCTTGGCGTCGAGCGGGCAGTCGGTGGCCGATGTGCCGTGGGTATGGTGGTCGAAATTGTTGTGAATCTCGATGTTGTAACTGCCCAGGGCCTTGTTGTCCTGGAATACATACTGGAAAGGAATCACGTCGCCGCGCCTGTAGACCTGGCAGTCGATGGGATTGGCAGTGATTCCTGCGTCGGTGATGACGGGCTTTTCCATGTCTTTCTCCTCTTCGTTCTCGCCGCTGCAGGCAGCGAGCGAGAGCAAGGCGAGGAGAGAGAACACGGCTTTGTTGGCAACTCGAATCATGCGTGTGACGGATGAGCGTTACTTGGTGATGTTGAAACCCTTGAACTCTTCCGTGGTCGAGCGGCCGTCGGCATCCTCTACAGTGAAGTGCACATGGTACTTGCCGGCTGCACATTCGGCCGGAATGGTGATCTCCTTCTCGAAGTCAATGCTGCCCGTCTTGCCGTTAAAGTCGTCCACCTTGATGGGGTATTCCTTGTCGCCGTGGAACTCAATCTCGATGCCTTTCACGGCACTCTTGACCGTGAGCTTGGCCTTCACGGTGAACTTTCCGCCGGCCACGCCGCTGTTGGCCGACGCGCTGGGGCTCAGAATCTCCACCTTGGGGGCGTTAGCATCCACGGCTTTCAGCGTTACGTCGGTCTCGTAAGCTTTCTTGGCATTGTTGGCATCGGTCACCGTCAGCGTGAAGTGGTAGGTGCCGGCAGCCAGTCCGGCCGACAGCTCCAGGTGCTCGTGGAACTTGGTGTTGAGCACGCCCACGTACTTGCCGTCGGTATAAATCCGGTAGGCGCTACCCGTTCCGTTCTTCTGGATGAGGGACATCTCGATGGATTTAATCTTTGCTTCCGACTTGATGCCGCACTCCACGTGCAGGTCCTTGCCCACCATGGCCTCACGCGAGTTCTCTTTTCCCACCTCCACGTCGCTGAAAGTCACGTTGGCCACGGCCGTGGGCTTGTCGTCATCGTCGCAGGAAGTGAGCGACAGGGTGAAGAAACTCAGGAGTGCGAAAGCTCCAATCATCCATTTGTTTTTCATCGTTTTTTTCATGATTTTGTTTTTTTAGTGAGGCCGAGGCCTCTGGTTCGTAATTGAAATTTGATGTTATGTTAAAAGTTTAGTGTGGCCATCAGAGCCATGTTGCGCCCCGGTTCGGGCACGTCGATGAGCCGATAGTAGCTCGTGTGGTCGTAGTAGCGACGGTTGAGCAGGTTGTCGGCGTTGAGGCTGAGCCGTAGCGAGCGGTCCTCGCCCAAGGCAAAAGTCTTGCCCGCCGTGAGGTTCAGCGTGCAGTAGCCCGGCGTGGGCTTCTCGGGGGGCACTATCTGGTGTTGGGCCCCCACCACGTGCAGGTTGAGCGAGGCATAGCCCTCGCGACCCTCGCGGCGGCAGAAACGGTAGGTAGCGGTGGCGTCGGCCGACCACGGGGTGGAGAAAGGCAGGGTGAATCCTTTCTTTTCTCCCGACTGCTGCCGGGCGTAGAGGTACTCGCCCTTGGCCTCGGCCTCGAGGGCCGGAACAATGTGCCACGTGGCCTGCAGCTCGAAACCGTAGCGCAGCACGCGGCTCTGCGTGTAGTGATACATCTGCAGACCCTCGTAGTAGCCGGCTGTGGGGTTCATGTAGATGTAGTTGGGGAAATAATTCAGATAGGGATCCAGCTCCATGCTCACCGCCTGGTTGCTCCAGCTGATGCCGGCGTCCAGCTGATACGACACCTCGGGTCGCAGCTCGGTGTTGCCCTGCTCGTAGCGGAAGATGTGGTAGTTCACGCCGTCGGCTCCCAGCTCCTTGGGGATGGGTGTGCGGAAACTCTTGCCCGCATTGGCCTTGAGCACCCAGCCGCCATGGGCATAGTTCACGCCCGCCGACCACGTGAGGCTGCCGAACGAGCGGTTCACCTCGGCCGACCGCTCCTTGTACACCGAGTCCGTGGGCCCGGTGGGCGTGAGGTACCAGTCGCGGTAACTGTGGATGCGCGTGCGGGCACGGTCGTAGCGCAAGCCGGCATTCAGAATCAGATGGGGCGAGAGCGTGAGCCGGTCGAGCACGTAGGCGCCGGCCGATGCCGTCTCGAAGTCGGGGATGATGAAACCCCAGCCGCTGCGCCGGTTGTGCTGGTACTCGGTACAGAGACCCGCGTGCAGCTCGTTGCGCTCCGACTGCCGGAGGCACATGCCCAGGTTGGCCGTGAGCGTGTGCTTGTCGAACTGCCGTTCCAGCGTGCCCTCCGGGCGGGGCATGTAGCCGTGCGACACGGGCTCGCTGTATTCGCGGCGGCGGTTGTTCTGATAGGCCAGGTTGGCCTCGAGTGTCGTCCGTTCGAGCTGCCATACGGTGTGGCTGCCCACCTTCAAGTGGTTCACCTGCTGGCGGGGCAGGTCTATGTCGCGGGCGGAACGGTCGTAGTCGATGTCGGACAGACGCACCTCCAGCCCATGGGCATTGGCAAAGAAGCCGATCTTGGCAAAGGAGTCGGAGATCTTGAGCGACGTGCTCACGCGGCGGCCCACGTAGCCCAGTGTCACGCTGCCGTCGAGTTCGCGCCCCGCCGTGTTGCGCAGACGGCGGCGGTGCAGCCCGATGCGGTAGGAGTAGTACTCGATGCTGTCGGTCGGAACCTGGTAGTCGGCATAGCTGATGGCCGTCAGGTGGGTGCGCCAGTACAGCCGGTTGCTGCGCCCCTGCAGCCGCACCGACGTGCCCAGCGAGGCGTTGTTGGTGCGCGTAAAGAGCGAGGCGCTGCCCTGTAGCGGGGCTGTGGGCACGTAGTTGCCGTACAGGCTGAGCACGCCGCCAATGGCATCCGAGCCATAAAGCAGGGCTCCGGGGCCCTTGATGACCTCGATGCGGTCGATGGCAAACTGGTCTACTTCCAGCCCGTGGTCGTCGCCCCATTGCTGTCCTTCGTGCTTGATGCCGTCCTCGGCCACCACCATGCGGTTGAAGCCCAGACCGCGAATGGCGGGCTTGGACTGGCCCGAGCCGATGCTCATGGCCTTGATGCCGGGGATTCCGCTGAGCGTTTGCATCAGGCTGCCCGCGAAATGGGTCGACAGATAACCGCGGTCTACCAGTATGCGGTTGACCGAAGACTGCATCTGGAACTCTTTCTTCTGGTTGCCATACACCATGATTTCTTGCAGTGTGGTGGCGGAGTCTGTGCGGGCGGAGTCGGCCGGCGTGAGCGTGCCGACCGGCAGCCCCGCCGGCATTGCCGGCTCATGAGCCCACAAAGCAGCAGGTGACAGCAGAACCCAGGCCCATAGAAACTTGTTCATAGCCTAATTCCTTGTCTGATTGTTGTCTGAAAGCGTAGTGTTGTGTGGTTGCCATGCCGCTCGGCGTGCGGCATGTGGAGGGTGCCGGCAATCTATTGCCGCACACCGGTGCCGGACACGTGAGGACATGGCTACCCCCTATGGTTGTGGCCATAAGGTGTAACCCGCTGAAAAGCAGGGGTTAGAACAAATAGGGAGGAGCCCTAAGACTGGCCGTGGCGAGCTTCTTCGAGACGTAGCTCGTCTGGAAGAAGACGGTCAGCGTAAAGACCACTGTGGCAACGATGACGCCCAAGGTGATGAACTCTGCCTTGTCGAAACTGAGAAAGGCAAAGTGGCAGATGGCGCAGTTGTCGCTGTGGTGGCCGTCGGCTTTGCCGGTGCCGGCCTCGGTATTGGGGTGAATCTGGCAAACATGCACCGCCTTGGCTACGATTGGCAGCATAAAGAGCAGCAACAGCAGCCAGGCAACGAACGTGCGTTTGGTGTTATGTTTGTTGATTCCCATAGGAAAATGTATGCACTTGCAAAAGTACAACCTTTCCTTATATAAACGAAAAAAACGTGCGAAAATTAACCTTTGTTGAGAATGCGGCACCGTATTTGCCCCGCGTTTGCGGTGTTGCCGCGTGGCGTTTACACCGTATTCGCCCCGCGTTTGCGGCGTATTCGCATGGCGTTTATGGCGTATTCGCCCTGCGTCTGCGGCCTTATGCTCCGGCCTCTATGCCGTGCAGTCATTATGTCGGGGGGATGGACGGGGCAGGAGGGCCGGGTCGCGGAGTCTGTATGAGCGGGAGCCGGGGGTGCCGGGAATAGGGCAAAAACAAAGCGGAAACCCTTGTTTCAAGGATTTCCGCTTGGGGTGGAGGGTGGGACTCGAACCCACGACATTCAGAACCACAATCTGACGCTCTAACCAACTGAACTACATCCACCGTGTTGGCTGCTTTCTGGAAGCGGGTGCAAAGGTAAGGGATTTATCTGGTACGGCCAAATAAATCCCTCTCTTTTTTCAATAAATCTTTTATTTGGCAGGTGCAGCCGGTGCCACGGGGGCCTTCTGGGCGTCTGTGGCGGGAGCCTGGGCGGCACCCTGACTGCCTGAACCCTGTGCGGGAGCAGTCTGCTGGCCGGCCTGGAAGCCCTGCGTGTTGGTCGGATTGGTGGCCTGCGACTCGGTGGCGCTCTGCTCGAGCACGCTCTGGTCGGCCGAAGCCTGTGGAGCGGTATGGGCGCAAATGATACTGAACACCACCATGGCGGCAGCCAAGCCCCAAGTGGCTTTCTCTACAAAGTCCGTGGTCTTGCGTACGCCCATAATAGCGTTGGAGGAGGAGAAGTTGCTGGCAAGGCCGCCTCCCTTGGACTCTTGGATGAGTACAATGCCGATCATCAACAGTGACACCACGACGATGAGAGCTACAAAAAATGTGTACATAATACTTTACTTATTGTTTTTGTTGTTTAATATCAGCTTTTCCAAGAAGCGAATCTGGTCTGCAAAGTAAGCATTTTTTTTCGGATAATTCAAATTTAAGCGTTGAATTATTTCGAGTGCTTTGCCATATCGTCCTTGTTTGATGTAAATGCGGGCCAGTGTTTCCGTGAAATAGCCCTCGTTTCCCTCCCTTTCTTCCTCGGGTTCGGCCGGCAAAAGGTCGGGCATGTATTCGGGCTCTTCCTTGAGTTTTATCTTTCCACCCTCATTGTTTATGAAATTATCTATCAAACTCTGGCCTTTCAGCAGAGGGGCGGATGGCGCTTGCAGCTCCTTTTCCTCGCTGGTCTCCAGCAGATAGGAAACGTAGTCCACTGCTGCATCGGCGGGTGTGGGCTTGCGGTGGGTCTTCTGCTGTTCCTGCTTCTCCTCCTCGGGGATGGAGTCCAGAAAGTGGTCTATGAGGGAGATGGTGCGGTCGGCGCCGGCCGTCTTGGCGGCGGTGGCCGGTGGGGTGGAGCCTTGGGGCCGGTCTATCTTGAGCCGGTAGTGGGCGGCCTCCACCAGGTTGAAGATGACTTTGCGGTCGGTGATGTAGATGGCGGCACGGCGCAGCTCCTCGTCGAATGTGGGATCGTGGAGCAGATAGAGGTTCTGGAGCAGCAGTAGCCGGGCAGTCTGGTAGTATGGGTACAGGGCCAGCAGGCTGCGTAGCTCGTAGAGCGTCTCGCTGTCCAGCTGTTCGGGATGCTTGATGAGGTTGGCTATGTCCATGTCGTTACCAGTTGGCCACGGTGGCGTTGAATATTTGGTCGGTCAGGTCCTTGCACATTTGGGTGACGAGTTCTTCCTGAACGCTGTTCAGGCTTCTGGTCGTCTCGTAGGTTTGCGTGGCTGTGAACGAGCGTTCAAAGTCTTCGCTGTGGTTGGTATTGTTGGTGAACCGCACGTTGACCGTCATCGAGAGTTCGGTCTGTGCCGAGTAGCCCTCGCTCGAAACCGACTTGTTGCGCTGCGAATACTGCGTGATTTCGCCGTCGACCACAAGGTCGCCGTTGCGCTTCACCTGCTGCAAGTGGGTGTGGTTGGCGTATGTATCTTTCAGCTGGTTGTTGAAAAGCGGGCCCATTGGCCCCCAAACGTAGCTGCTGCGAATGGGAAAATCGGCAATCTGGATGGTCTTGGTCTTGGTGTAGTCGATGCTGGCCCCGTTGAAACCATAGTTCACCTTGCATGCCGTCAGCAGGGTGAAGACGCACAGGCAAACGCCCGCTGCCCGCAGCAGCAACCCGCCGTCGACCCGGCAAATGGCGGGCAGGCGGCGGCCGTTGGGCAATGGATTATTTCTTGTCGAGCCCATATTGTCTGATTCTTCTGTAAAGGGTGCGGTCGGAAATGCCCAGTTCCTGGGCGGCCTTTTTGCGGTTGCCGTCGTTGCGTTCCAAGGCTTTCTCCACCATTTGGCGGCCCAGGTCGCTTAGGTTGAGGCTTTCGGGCTCGGCCTTGATTTCCTCGGCTTCGGCTTCTTCGGCCGATGCCGGTGCATAGCTTTCAAGGGTGGCGTGGTCGGTGCGGAGGGCCGGCATCGGTGCCTGTGCGGTGTTGATGAACTTGCTGTGCTGGAAAGTCGCGGCTTCGTTCAGGGCATAGGCTTCGTCGAGTTGCTTGCGCAGGCTTGTCATGTCGCGGCGCAGGTCGGAGACATTGCCCCGTAGCTCGTAGAGAATCTTGTAGAGAATCTCCCGCTCGCTCTCGTAGGAGTGCTGCCCGCCCTGGCTGATGGGGGCCAGCTGGGTGCTGTCGGGGTTGTCGGGAATGTACTTGCTGAGTTGGGCGGCATCAAGTTCACGGGCCTCGCTGAGCACCGACATCTGCTCGGTAATGTTCTTGAGCTGTCGTACGTTGCCCGGCCATTTATAGCGGAGCAGCAGCGATTTGGCATCCTCGGTGAGGGCAATCTTGGGCAAATGGTACTTCTCGGCCATCTGCATGGCGAAGAGGCGGAAGAGCAGCACGATGTCGTTGCCGCGGTCGCGCAGGGGCGGCATTTGGATGGGGATGGTGTTGAGCCGGTAGTAGAGGTCCTCGCGGAAACGGCCTTCGGAGATGGCTTTGCGCATGTTCACGTTGGTGGCGGCCACGATGCGCACGTTGGTCTTGCGGATTTCCTGCCCGCCTACCCGGATGTACTCGCCCGTCTCCAGCACGCGCAACAGGCGCGCCTGGGTGGCAATGGGCAGTTCACCCACCTCGTCGAGGAAGATGGTGCCCTTGTTGGCCACGCCAAAATAGCCATCGCTCTCGCCGATGGCGCCGGTGTAGGCTCCTTTCTCGTGGCCGAAAAGCTCGCTGTCGATGGTGCCTTCGGGGATGGAACCGCAGTTGATGGCAAAGTAACGCTCGCGGCGGCGCGGCGAGTTGTCGTGGATGACGCGCGGAATAATCTCCTTGCCCACGCCACTCTCGCCCACAATGAGGACGCTCAAGTCGGTCGATGCCACCTGCAGGGCCACGTCCAGCGCATGGTTGAGCCCATCGCTGTTGCCGACGATGTTGTAGCGTTGCTTTATCTTTTGCAGTTCGGATGTATTCATTTGCCTGTAATCAATGCGTGACAAAATTACGCAATTAAATCGACATACCTGCAAAAATGGCAGAAAAAGATGGCGTTTACGGGCTGCTTTACGAGTTTTTGCGCACCATCTTAATCATGAGAAGACCGATACCTGTCCACACCAGTTCGCGGATGCGCACGATGAGCGCCACGAAAATGCCGGCGCTTGCACTGATGCCCAGGCCGGCCGTGGACATGAGGAAGCCGCCCTCGCGACCGCCCAGCTGAAGCGGGATGAAGAACAGCAGGTTGGCAAAAAGTGAGGTGAAAGCCAGGATGAGGATGCAGTTTACATAGTTCACGTCGGGCATGAGCACCAGCAAAATGAAGAAAATCTCAAGGGCAGAACAGATACGGCATGAGAACTCCAGCAGTACGGCGCCTATAAAGTTATAGGGATTCTGACTGTGGAGGGCGGCAATCTGGCGGTCGATGGTGTCGAGCTGGCTGCGATGTTTGTCCACGAAAGGACGGGCCCATTTCTTGATAAGGGGGAGGTGCCGCAGCAGACTCATCACGCGGTTGGCCAGTCCCTTGCGGTAGCCCACGGTGAAAAACCAGATGCCCAACAGGCAGAACGCAAGGATGGCACCCATGAGCGAGCCCATCCATAGGCCCACATGCTGGGTGAAAAGAAAGAGCAAGACGGAGAAAAGCCAGAACCAGAAGTGGCTGAAGATGTGGGTCATGGCATAGAGAATCACCGACGAAGAGGCTCGCTCGGTGCCTATCTTGGGGGCCAGTTCCATGATGCGGTAGGGCTCGCCGCCCATCAGTCCGCCCGGGGTGGCATAGTTGAGGGCAAAACCCGATACGCTTACCTTGTAAAGCCAGGCAAAGGGAATGCGCTTCGGGGCGGGTGCGTCGGCCGATGGCTGGCTGCATACGCCCTTGATGATGAGGTACCAGGCGGCGGTGTTGAACAAGTAGAGAAAGGCCCATAAGGCGACAACGGCGAAAAACCAATAGCCTGCATGCCGCAGCCCCTGCCACACTTGGGTGAAGTCGAGCTGGGTAATCATGATGACGAGCACCAGCAGCCCGAAGACAAAGAACCCGTTCTGATATTTCTTGTTCATGGTGATGGTCGGAGGATGGATCGTGGCCGGAACCTACTTCTGACGCTCCTTGATGGCATTTTCGTGCTTCTTGGGGATGGAGAAGCGCACTTTCTCGCTCTCGTCGCGGCGTTCATGGTAGAGCTTGGGCAGCGGATTGGCCAGGGGTGCGTCATAGTAGGCGCGGTTGCGGAAACCGTCGATGGCTTGATAGATAGCGCGGCGGAGTGCCGTGGGGTCGGCCGTGCCCTGCCCGGCAATGTCGTAGCATGGTCCCATGTCGGGGGCGGTACTCACAAGCGGCAACCCACCCAAGTAATGGATGTTGCCCTCGGGAGCCATGGCTTTGAACGGCGCGATACCTTGGTCGTGGTACATGGCCAGAATGCCGTCAAAGGCCGTGAACTCGCCGTTACCGAAGAAACTTGCGGCCTGGTAGGGGCCAAAGGCATTGACTCCGGCATCGGATAGCTTCTGCACGGCGGGGATAATGGCCTCGCTCTCTTCCTTGCCGGGACGATCGTCGCAGTCGTTAGGGTTGAGGGCCAGGATGGCAATGCGTGGGCTGGAGATGCGCATGTCGCGGCGAAGCGTAGCAAAAAATATGGCCACTTTCTCGATGACGCGCTCCAAAGTGATGGCTGCGGGCACGTCTTTCAGGGCAATGTTGTCAGTGACCAGGGCCACGCGCAGGTTCTCATTGGTCAGTATGTCAAGGCCTTTTTTGCCCTCGCCAATGCTCGTCTCGATGTATTTGTCACTGCTGGGCAGTGTGTAGCCCTCAAGGCTGAGGTGGGACTGGTCGACGGGACAAGTGACAAGCACGTCGAAGAGCCCGTCCTTGTAGTCGGTGATGGCCTTGTCGAGTGCCTTGACGGCGGCGTGTCCCGACTCATCCGTAGGCGTGCCCAAATCCACTTTGATGTCTTCGTCGAACACGGTCAGCAGGTTCACGCGGTCTTCCTGCGCCTCGCGGGCATCGGCAATGATTCTGAAGTTCCCCTCAATGTTGAGTGCCTTGCGGTGA
This sequence comes from Hallella seregens ATCC 51272, assembly GCF_000518545.1. Lineage (GTDB taxonomy): Bacteria > Bacteroidota > Bacteroidia > Bacteroidales > Bacteroidaceae > Prevotella > Prevotella seregens. Next base: position 43,273 of record NZ_JADU01000015.1, on the reverse strand, counting down.
TAGGCGGCTATCTTGGGCGAGCCGTAGACGATGGGAGTACAGAGCTCCAGCATTTCGGGCTCGGCAAAAGTCTTGAAAATCAACTCATAGCCTATGCCATTTGTGTCTCCGTGGGTGATGGCCACGCGTATCTTGCGGTTGTTGTCCATTGCTTAATATTTTAAAGTATATAGTGCGGCTTCAAGTTGCCGCAGTTTGTTTCGCTTCTTGGTGCCCGGGGCATAGACGAATGCTTCGACCGTGATGTCGCCTACGGTGTGACTCACGAAAGGGCCGCCCATGTCGTCGCCCGCCATCTCCCATAGGCCGCGGTGTACCACAACTGACCGCCCCTTGTGGGTTGCCGTGTACCGGCGGACAGTTCCCGACACGGTCTGCATGGCCATGCGGTCGGTCTCGCCCTTGATGTTGGCACCCATAATACTGTCCCGTTGGGCTGTGTAGGCTTGTAGGGTGTGGCAGCGACGGGCCCGGTAGACCACGATGTTCAGCGGTTCGGAGGCAGTGTTGTTGCTCATCCAGAGGAAGCTGCGCCCCCTCTTGCTGGCGGTCATGTCGGCTGGTATCCACATGGTTGCGCCGAATTGCCGTTGCAGCTGCTTCTCCATCTGTACGTTGCGATGGTGTTGCAGTCGGGCGATAGCCGCTTGAAGCTCGGTGCGATTCAGCAGTCGGCGCAAGGCCGTTCCTTGGCTTTGCATGCCGGTCTGGAGGGCAGCGGCCGAGGGAGCACCGACATGCACTACAAGCTGCGGGGTGGCATGTACATTCCGTTCGTAGCGGATGCGGGTCACGGTATAGAGCTGCGGATCAATGTGCACCATCACGATGTTGCGCGCCAAAGCCAAGGCGGCTGTGAAATGGGCACTGTCCACGTTGGATACATCGAACTCGGGCTCGCTCTGTGGTAGACAGTCCACATCGGTACTCAGTGCGCGTGTCACGGCCTTCTGGCGGTCGCCCACCACCAACACCTCGTAGGCCCGTCCGCCCGATTTGGGCAGAAGTCCCTCGTGCCCGGTGCAAGCCACCAGCATAAGGAGGATGACGGCACATAGCAGACCGTGGGCCGGGTGGGGGAAGAAGCGTTGGCGAACCATGGGCGACGGTGTCAGGCTTGCTCCTTGCGGTCTTTGTCCACCTGTGCCGAGGTGCTCAGCAGACCGCAGGCGGCATAGATGTCCTGGCCTCGGCTGGCCCGGATGGTGGTAAAAATGCCGTGGGCCGTGAGATAATCACGCATGACTTCCATCTGCTTTTCACTGGCCCCGTGCAGGTCTACATGGGGAATTGGATGAAAGCGGATGAGGTTGACACGACAGTGCAGCCCCTTGAGCAGTTGTACGATTTGGCGGGCGTGGGTCATGGAATCGTTCACGCCGCCAAAGACAATGTACTCGAACGAGAGTCGTCGCTGGTGTGCAAAGTCGTAGTTGCGCAGCAGTTCCACGAGCTGCTCCACGGGCATACTCCTCTCTGCGGGCATCAGTTCGGCCCGTTGCTCGGGGATGGGGGAGTGCAGACTGACGGCCACATGGCACTCGCTCTCCTCAAGAAATCGTTTGAGCTTGTCTTTGAGGCCCACACTGCTCACCGTGATGCGCCTAGGACTCCAGGCGTATGCGTATTCGGCCGTGAGTATCTCAGTGGAGCGCAACACGTTGTCCAGGTTGTCCATGGGCTCTCCTTGCCCCATGAAGACAATGTTGGTGAGCTTGTCGCGCTCGGGCAGACTGTACACCTGGTTGAGAATGTCGGCGGTCGAGAGGTAGCCCTCGAAGCCCTGTTTGCCTGTCTGACAGAAGAGGCAGTTCATCTTGCAGCCCACCTCGCACGACACGCAGAGCGTGGCGCGATCGTCTTCAGGGATGTAAACCGTCTCAACAAACTTGGTGGAAAGCGCGCCGGAGTCGGCCGATGTAGTGCGCACGGGGAAGAGGTATTTGATGGTGCCGTCCTTGGAATACTGGGCATCGATGGGGTTGGCACAGCCTATTTCGTACTTCTCGGACAGTCGCTCGCGGTTGGCTTTGGAGATGTTGGTCATCTCGTCAATGGAACGCACGTGCCGCGTGTAAATCCATTGAGCCAGCTGTCCGCCTGTAAAAGCGGGCATGCCGAGCTCCTTGGCTACGCCTTTGAGCTCGGCCAGCGTCATGCCGAGAAGTGTTTTCTTGTTCATAATGCAAAGATACAAACTTTTTAAGTAAAGTCTGTGTTTTGTGCCTTAAAATCGTTATCTTTGCAAAAGATGATAAAGGTGGCGTGCCCACGGCACGCCCATTGTGAACGGAACATGATAGAAAAGAAAAACAGAACGAAGCAGCAGCCGGCAGGAAAGCCTGCTCTGCCCCGTTTTTTTCAGGGGCGTGAGCCCCAGGTGGCCGTGGGCATCGTCAGTGGTGAGAAGATTTGTTTTGCACTGAATGCCCCTTACGAGGCCAAGGGCGACACTGTAACGGGCGAGCAGGAGGTGGAGTTTGCCGAGGGCGGAATCCGCTGGCATGGCAACCTCTACCGCGAGCTGGCTTTTCGGCCCGGAGGAAGCGGCGCATCGTTCTCGCTTCGCAATGTCACCATTGGCATCGATTTTCATTGGGAGCGCAAGGAGACCCAGACGTTTCTGGGGGCCTTGCGCTTTGTCGTGGATGAGGGCAAGGTATGTGCTATCAACGAGTTGACCGTGGAGCATTATCTGGAGAGCGTCATCTCAAGTGAGATGAGCGGCACGTCGAGCTTGGAGTTGCTCAAGGCCCACGCTGTGATTTCGAGATCGTGGCTGCTGGCCCAGATGGAGAAACGCCGGCAGGAACAGGAGAGCGACAGCCGCCCTTTCTCTTTTGTAAAAACGGAGGATGCCCTCATCAGATGGTACGATCGTGAAGACCATGCCATCTTCGACGTCTGTGCAGACGACCATTGCCAGCGATACCAGGGCATCACGCGGAGGACCAGTCCGCACGTGACCGAGGCCGTCCGACAGACACGTGGCCGTATCCTCACGTCGGAGGGCGGGATATGCGACGCACGGTTTTCCAAATGCTGCGGCGGTGCCACGGAGGAGTTTCAGTATTGCTGGGAAGACGTGCCCAAGTCTTATCTACAGGCTGTGGCCGACACTGACAGTCCCGACCGGCTGCCCGACCTCACCGTTGAAGCCAATGCCGATCGCTGGATACGGTCTGCTCCCCGCAGCTTCTGCAACACATCCGACCACCATGTGCTCTCACAGGTGCTCAACGACTACGACCAAGAGACCACCGATTTCTATCGTTGGCACGTCGGCTACACACAAAAAGAACTTTCCCGGCTACTTTGTAGCCGCCTCAATATGGACTTTGGCGCCATTCTCGACCTCGTTCCCGTGGAGCGTGGCCGCAGTGGCCGCATCTCCCAACTCAGGATAATGGGTACCGACCGCACTTTCACCATAGGCAAGGAACTGGAGATTCGGCGTGCGTTAAGCGACACCCACCTCTACAGTTCGGCCTTTGTCGTAGACAAGCTGGAGGTAGATGCCGCCACCGGAGTGCCCGCCCGCTTCGAGCTTACAGGGGCAGGGTGGGGCCATGGCGTGGGACTTTGCCAGATTGGCGCGGCCATGATGGGAGAGAAAGGCTATGGCTACGACCAGATTCTAACCCACTATTATCCTGGTGCCAACATCACCAGAATATACAATTAGACAGTATAACCCTTTTATGAAACCAACACCTCAACCACCTCGCCACACTCCGGGCAGCCCCAGCCGCTCGCCGTGGCTGTGGGTTCCCTCGCTCACCTTTAGCGACAGTCTGCCCTCTGTGGCCGTGATGACCATCTCCGTCATTCTCTACAAGCAGCTCGGACTGAGCAATGCGGCCATTACTTTCTATACCTCCTGGCTCTACTTGCCGTGGGTGTTGAAGCCCGTGTGGAGTCCGTTTATCGATCTTGTCAAGACCAAGCGCACGTGGATTCTGGCCATGGAGGTGCTTATCGGAGCAGCTTTTGGCGGCATTGCCTTTACCATTCCCACCTCGTTGTGGCTGCAAGGGTCGCTCTTCTTCTTCTGGCTCATGGCCTTTGCCGGCGCCTCTCACTGCGTGGCGGCCGACGGTTTCTACATGCTCGGTCTCAATGGCCACCAGCAAGCAGGATTCATGGGCATCCGCACGCTTTTCGACCGCTTGGCCACCATCTTCGGACAAGGCATTCTCGTGATGATTGCCGGCAACCTGCAGGTCATCTTTCGCAACAGCATCTCCTATTCATGGAGCCTGATGTTCTATGGCGTCACCGGATTGTTTCTGGCCCTATGGCTGTGGCACAGCCATGCCCTGCCTTATGCACGCGAGGACGTGCGCCGTAGTTACATCAACGCCCGTACCATTTGGAGTGGGTTTCTGGACACTTTCCGTTCGTTCTTTACCAAGCCGCAGGTGGTGTATGCCGTGCTTTTCATCCTCTTTTTCCGCATGCCCGAGGGGTTGCTTTCCAAGGTGTCCGAGCTGTTTCTGATAGATGCCGGGCACAACGGCGGGCTGGGACTTTCGCCCCAGGAGTACGGACTTGTGCAGGGAACAGTGGGTATTATCGGTATTGCCTTGGGTGGCATCCTGGGCGGAGTGGTGGCCAGCCGTGACGGTTTGCGCCGTTGGCTGTGGCCCATGGTCTTCGCTTTCATGCTGCCCGAAGTGGTCTATGTATTCCTCAGCTACACACTGCCTTCCAGCCTGCTCGTGGTCAACGCCTGTGTTTTTGTCGAACAGTTTGGCTATGGCTTCGGCCTCACGGCCTATATGCTATACCTTATTTATTATAGTCGCGGTGAGTTCAAGACCAGTCATTACGCATTGGCATCGGCCATGATGTTCCTCTCGATGATGCTGCCGGGCGTTCTGGCCGGCACGTTGCAGGAGCAGATGGGCTATCGCCACTTCTTCATCTTCACACTCGTAAGCTGCATTGTGATGGTGCTCGTAACGGCTTTTCTCAAGATAGACCCGGCTTTCGGCAAGAGCAAGGAGGAGAATTGAGCTGCCACTGCCTTTTCATCTTTCAACGAAAAACACCATTTTGAGCATGCTCTTTTGGTGTTTTTCCGTTTTTTCTCTTGCCGATATGGAAACAAAGGGCTATATTTGCACAGAAAATGATTGGCAAGAAGAAAGGAAACGTATGGAAGAAGTAAAGATGACAAAGGAGGTGGCTATGGCTCGCTTTATGGCTGCCAAGCGCAAAAAACAGGAATGTGTGGATAGAATGTCAAAGGAACTGAAAGAACAATACGAGAAAGAAACAGGACTAAAGGCCAGATATATTTCAGTATTGTAATACCTCTTTCGACAGCAAGTATCAACGCAAAGGCTCCGTATAACGTTCAACCGACGCGGAGTGAGGGATTTGTTACGTTCTTCACAGATTATGGAGTGCGCTATATGGTGGGTTTTGAAGCCGATGATATTTCCATGAGCTTCAAGGCTTATCAGCTTGTCATCATCAATGCCAATAACAAGAAATCACCCCGAGACCTTAAAGTCAAAGACACAATCATTGCCATTGTCGAGGACTTTTTCATTAGAAACAATGAAACTTTATTGTATATTTGCGAAACCGGAGACGACAAACAATCCATGAGAAGCAGGTTGTTTGAGTATTGGTTTGCACATTACGAAAGGAAGCTATGGTTTACATTTCTTTCCACCTCCATTGTAGATGAGGACGGAATCGTCAATTTCGCAACCATAATTCTGCGGAATGACAATCCCTATATCACGGACATTATCAGTGAATTTACAAATACTGTAAAGTATTTAAGCGAAAAACCCGAATGACGGGGTATATGCAATGTCCCCCAATCATTCGGTTACTTTCTCTTTTCTCCTGCCACAACTACAGCCTCAACCGTGCCTTGCGGCATACCTGCAAATGTCGCCGCTTACTGTTTGTTTACTACAATCTCATCGGTGAAGAGCCATCCGCCGTCCCTGTCGGTTCTGGCCTCGTAGCGTATGTAGCGTCCCTTGGCATGCCCTCGCCACTGATAAGTGCGGATGCTGAGCTTATCCTCGTCTTTGATAGACGGGCGATGATCGATGGGCGTATAGTTCTTGCCGTCGGAAGACACGGAGATCGTAAGCTCGCAAGGCTGGAATATCCAAAGTTCAGCGAACTGCATAAAATCGGCGGATATGTCGATCAGCTCCGTTTCCTGCCCCATGTCGACGACCACATCCATCTTTTTGTCGGCAATGAAGCCTTGCCACTGGCCGTCTTTATGGCTCCAGTCGCCCTGCTTCCCGTTGGTGAGGGTGGCATCGCCGGCCGCAGCATATTTCTCTGAGTAGGGCGAGAGATAGGTTACTTTCTTGCCTATGGCGGCATGAGACACGCCGGTAAGGCTCTCCTTGCGCGGCCCACTCTCGTGGTGCAAGTCGAAAGGATGATAACCGGCCGTGCGCATTTGGTCGGCCAGGGCCTGTGCCCGCTCTCTGAAGGCGGCATAGTCTTTCGCTCCGCCGTTCCATCCTATCTCGGCAATGGCCATCAGCCGGGGGTATGCCATGTATTCCACACGGTCGGCATGCTCTATATATTCTGTCCACAGATTGCCCTGAACGCCGTCGATCAGGCTGATTTCAGCACTGTCGGCCAATGCTTCAGGCACGGGCTCTAAGGCATAGGTGACTTTCAAGGGGGTGTATCCGCCCATGGCTTCCGGTTGGGTAAAGGGGTTGTCTTGATAGAAATTGAGGTAACACCAGTCTGCCGGACTCATAATAACATGGTGCCCGGCCTTGATGGCCTCTACACCCTTGTCGATACTACGCCATGCCATGACGGTGGAACCCTGCGGAAGCCCGCCGTCTATCATTTCATCCCATCCGATGAGACTGCGCCCGTGCGCCTGAAGAAAGGCATTGATGCGCTTCATCATATAGGCTTGCAGCTGCGACACGTCGTTCAGATGATGGTCTTGCATGCGCTGCAGGCAACGCTTGCACGTCTTCCAATGTTCTGCTGCCGCCTCGTCTCCGCCGATATGAATATATTTGGAAGGGAATATGTCCATCACTTCGCGGAGCACGTTCTCTGCAAACCGAAACGTTTCTTCGGTGCCGATGCACAGATCGGAGTACACTTTGCCGTCGCAGGACAGCTGGGGCAGGGCAAACGTCACTTCCTCGCTGTGGCCGGGCATGTCTATTTCGGGTATCACGGTGATGTGGTGCAGGGCCGCATAGCTTACGATCTCGCGCAGATCATCCTGCGTATAATAGCCGCCATACGCCCCGGCGGCGTCCGCCTCGCAGTAGCGCCGGTCGCCGCTGCTCCACCATTTGTCCCAATGGGAGTGGGTGCGGTAGGCTGTTTTCTGTGTGAGCTCGGGGTAATGCTTGAGCTCCATGCGCCATCCGGCGGCGTCGGTCAGGTGCAGATGGAGGCGGTTCAGCTTCAGGCGAGCCATCATTTCGATTTGCTTCTTGATGAAATCCACCGTCCAGAAATGGCGCGAACAGTCGAGCATAAAGCCTCTGTAAGCGAAACGAGGGGTGTCTTCAACATGCACGAACGGCACCTCGCCCCCCGTGAGCAGCCCCCGCAAGGTCTGGAGACCATAATAAAGGCCCGCCTCGGAACGCGACTTGATGGTGACGCCCTCTTTCGTCGCATCCAGCGTATAGCCTTGAAGCCGTCTGTCGAACGGCACTTGCTCCGGGTCGGCCGCCGGATTCGTGAGCAACAGGCGGAGCTGACCTTTCTTCTTCTTCCCCTCACTGCTTGTCAGATTCATGCCCAACAGCCCGCTTGCCGTTTTGGTCAGCCGGCGGTCTTGGGACGACTCCAGGTTGGTATAAACGCCTGTTTGCTCGTGAATACGGAATTTTCCCGAGCCGTAAACGAGCTGGTTGGGCAAGGGAAGCAGTTGCTGTGCCTTGGTTTCACTTGGCGTCAGGCCCAGACACACACAGCAGACAAGGCCGACAAGAAACGAACGGTTTTGTTTCATCATGATTTTTCTGAATGGATTGCCTGTGGAAACAAGTGTCTTTCCCATGTGTCGTAATCGACCGGCACATGCCTTTTCCACAGTTGTACGGTTGCAAAAATACGGATAAACCGAGACATGGGCAAATTTATACGCATGTTTTTCGAGCCGTGCCCAGCCTGTTCCGCAGCTCTCCGCCCCCTTTCGCGGCTCTCTCCGCAGGGCAGAGCGCCGGCAAAGACGGCAAAAAGATAAAAGGCTGACTTCACAGCCAGCCTAATACATACTATACAAAAACATTATGAATTTCTATTTTATAGCGAACAAGATGTAATTTATGGTATTGTGATATGTGCTTAGAATGGGTGCTTCTCAGCAGCCGGAGCAGTGGCAGGAGCGGCTCTTGCGCTGGCAATAGCGCTCGCACTGCATGCGAATGTCGTATCCGAGCAGGGCACCCAGCATGAAATCCTCTTCGGGCGAGAGCTCGCTGAGCGACTTGTTGACTACAAGCCGGATGGCATCCAGGCACTCCTGGCGGCCAAAGAAGAGGTTGATGGTGTCGGCCCCGGCGGGTTGGACGATGTAGCCAATGTTCTGATGTTCCAGCCGCTTGATGGCAAAATCGGCATAGCGACGGTTGAAAGTGTAGAGCACCATCTGGCGCACACCTTTCTGGTATTCGTAGATGTGGTTCATGAGAACCTTCATCTCTATGGGCACATCAGACATAAGGCTGTGTATTTGTCGGTCTAAATGCAAATAAGGGTAGGGGTGAGGAATAGGGGTGTTTCCTTGTTGTCGATACCTTGCGGTTTAGAATCCGAGTGCAGCCACCCAGGCATCTATGCGCCCGGCGGTCTTGTCGTCTTCGTTCACGTCGTCGAGGGCCAAGCCAACAAACTTGCCATCTACCACGGCGTCGGAGTCGTCGTAGGTGTAGCCGTCGGTCGACACGGCACCCACAACGGTTGCACCGGCAGCCTCGGCAGCGTCGCTGAGCTCTTTCATGCCGGCGCAGAACGTGTCGGAATAGGAGGCAGAGTCGCCGCATCCGAAGATAGCCACCTGCTTTCCGGCGAGGTTTGCACCTTTCACCACGTTCACACCGTCGTACCAGTCGTCCTGCAATTCGCCGGCACCCCAAGTGGAAGTGCCCAGCAGAATGTGGTCGGCGGCCTCCAGTTTGTCGGCGGTCAGGTCGGTTACATTGATGACTTCGGCACCCAGCTTGTCGCCCAGGGTCTGCGCGATGCTCTCGCAGGTGCCGGTTGTAGAGCCATATACTACAATCGTCTTACTCATTTCTGTTTGCTTTTTATTCGTCTTTTGATGTTTACGGTTGCAAAGATAAGCGGTTTTTCCATATCGTGCAATACCTAAAAATAAGGGTTTCGCCGAAATACCTACAAATGGTGACGGCCCGAGGGCTGCGGGGCCGTGGGGCCATGACGGGGAGTTGATGGTTCGGCGGCGGCGAAACGGCGTTGTGTTAGCGGTGAAATCGCGTGGCGATGACGGTGTAATCGCGCAGCGACGACGGCGTAATCGCACGGCGTTGGCGGTGGAATCGCGCAGCGTTTCCCCACGGACGGCGAGTGCAGGGCTGCATGGGGCGTGCGCCCCAAACGCAAATATGCAGACTCCCGGCGGGAATCTGCATATCCTATTCTGCGTTGGAAGCCGCTGTTGGCTTAGTCCAACAGGCCGCGGTTGCTCAGTGTAAGGTTGAGCAGGGTGTTGAACTTGCTGTACTGCTTGTCGTTGAGCACGTAGCCCATGTACTGCAGTTCGCGGGCTGCGGCGGCCTTGACCAGCTCCTTGCGCTGGGCGGCATCGGCCTGGGCGGCCTTGTCCATGTCGCGCACGAAGTTGTTGTGGACAATCTGTACGGCCTCCATCTGATAGTCGTCGAGCCCGAGGGTTGTGCCCAGAACACGGTAGTTCACCGTCATGTCATAGTTGGGAGCAGCCACGGCAACGGCCTGGGCTGCATTCACCGACTTGTTGGCGTCTTTCTCGTTATTGCCTGCAAAGGCCATGGTCATACTTAGCATAGCTACCATTGTCAATACAATCTTTTTCATCTTTTTACCTTTTGAGGGCCGGCCGCTCCGTCGTGCGGGGTGTGCCAGCCGTTAAACATGTTATCCTAACGAAATCCTCACGATTTCTTTTGCAAAGTTAATGCTTTTCGCGGCACGTTGCAAGCAATCTGATAGTCTGTGTGCGGAAACAGCTGTAAATTTTGATATAGGTCAAACCGAGCCGTACAGCCGGCGTTTGGAGACGGCAGAGCAACAATTGTGGGGCGGTGGCCGCGATTGTGGGAAAAAAGCACTATCTTTGCATCACCGTCTCATGTAGGGCGCTATATAATAAGGTATATAACAATAGAAAAAGGAATATGGACAAGAAACCCAACAAGTACATCGACGCTTATTACCAACTCTACGACGTAACCGACGGCGGGCGCATGCTCATCGAGGAAACCACGGCCGACCGCCCTTTCCGCTTCGTCAGCGGAATGGGCTTCCTGCTGGAGGCCTTCGAGGAGCAGGTGGCAGGCCTGGCGGTCGGCGAGACGTTCGATTTCATCCTTGCGCCCGAGCAGGCCTACGGTCGGCACGAGGAGGAGCGCGTGCTTGAGCTCGACCGTGAAATCTTCTTTGTGGACGGCCATTTCGACGAGGAGCACATCTATCCCGACGCCATCGTGCCGCTGCAGAACGAGGCTGGCAACCGTTTCAACGGCAGGGTGGTGAAGCTCACGGCCGACAAGGTGACGATAGACCTGAACCATCCGCTGGCCGGCCGCCGTTTGAACTTCTGCGGCAAGATATTGGAGAGCTGTGAGGCCACCAATGAGGAGGTGGCCGCTTTCGTGAGCAGCAGCGCGGGCCACGGCGAGGGCTGCTGCTGCGGAGGCCATGGTGGCTGCGGTCACGACGGCGAGGGCTGCGGCCATCACGAGGGCTGCTGCGGCCATCATGACCATGAAGGCCATGGCGAGGGCCATCACTGCCGTCACCACGGCGAGGGGGAATGCTGCGGAAAGCACAGGCACGACGACTGACAAAGGGGCAAATCATGAGAAATACGTTTGGAAATGTGTTCACGCTGACCACCTTTGGCGAGAGCCATGGGGCGGCCGTGGGCGGCGTGGTCGACGGCATGCCGGCCGGCGTGGAGATAGATTTGGACTACATTCAGCACGAACTGGACAGGCGGCGGCCCGGCCAGAGCCGGGTGACCACCTCGCGCAACGAGCCCGACCGGGTGGAACTGCTCAGTGGTGTGTTCGAGGGGAGGTCCACCGGCGCTCCCATCGGCTTCGTGGTGCACAACCGTAATCAGCATTCCAAAGACTATGACAACATGCGCCAACTCTTCCGGCCCTCACATGCAGACTATACTTATTTCCAGAAGTATGGCCTGCGCGACCATCGCGGGGGTGGCCGCTCGTCGGCACGCATCACCATCAGCCGGTGTGTGGGCGGTGCGTTGGCGCGCCTGGCCCTGCGCCGTTTGGGCGTCACGGTGACGGCCTATACGGCCCAGGTGGGGCCCGTTGCGCTGGAGCGCGGCTACCGCCACTACGACCTGACACAGGCAGAAGGCAACATCGTGCGCTGTCCCGATGCGGAGAAAGCACGGCAGATGGAAGAGCTCATCCTCCGGGTGAAAGAGGCGGGCGACACCATTGGCGGCATCATTGGGTGCGTGATTCAGGGGTGCCCGGTGGGCTTGGGCGAGCCCGAATTTGGCAAGCTGCACGCCCAGCTGGGGGCGGCTATGCTGAGCATGAATGCCGTGAAGGGTTTTGAATACGGTGAGGGATTTGCCGGTGTGACGGCTCGTGGAAGCGAGCAGAACGATGTGTTCGAGAGCCGCGACGGGCACATCACCACTCGGACCAACCACAGTGGCGGCATCCAGGGCGGCATCAGCAACGGGCAGGACATTTATTTCCGTGTGGCTTTCAAGCCTGTGGCCACCATCCTGCAGCCGCAGCACACGGTGGATTTGCAGGGCCGCCCCACGATGCTCGACGCGCGTGGCCGCCATGACCCCTGCGTGTTGCCGCGTGCCGTACCGGTGGTGGAGGCCATGGCGGCCATGGTCATTCTGGACCATTACCTGCTGAACAAGACTACACGAATGTGATATTTTTGGATGAGCCCAATAATTTAACGTATTTAAACACGGGTTTTCGGAATAATATCGTATATTTGCAATGTCACCGAAGAGGGATTTGCGAAAACCCTGAATCGGTTTAGTTAAGTCTAGTTTAGTTTTTGTGTTGGTTGGGGGCTGTCTCTGCACAGCTCCCACTTTTTGTATTTCCATGTCCCGTTGGCGGCTTGCGGAAAGGCCGGCAGTGCTTGCCGGGACTGCGAGCAGCCGGTTGTGGCGGACTGGAAACAGTTTGGGCCGGTCTGCCCAAACGGCAGACCGGCCCAAACGTAGCTGTGGTACACAGTGCTTAGCGGCGATTCTTCTTCCAGTATTGCTCCAGACGACGGGCCTCCTCTTGGGTGAGCCAGCAAACGGCGCCGTGCTTCTGTTCCTCAAAATTGGTGTGGCGCATGGGGCTTCCGGCATCGCCAAAGTGTCCGAGATTGGTGAAATGGCTGAAGTCTGTGGTGGCGTAGAAGCCGAAGTTGTGCTTCTTTTGACCATAGACGTCGGTCATGAGCATCCACTTTTTCTGCCCGATGAGCTTGTACACATGGGGTGCTTCGCAGCTGACGCTCTCCTCATCGCAGAACCGATCGTCGTAGGTCCAGGGGCCGGTGATGCTGCTGCTCGTGGCCTGTTTGATGCCGGGCGTGCCGTCGTGAGCCACATAGAACAGATGATATTGCCCGTTGCCCCAGCAGATGTCGCCGTCGATGGCGGTGATGCCGGGCTTGGGATAGGTGAAGAGGGGCTTGGGCAGCGAGGTGAAGCGGTTGAAGTCGGGGTTCACGTAGGCGTAGTAAAGGCTGGCCTGGCCCGTGCCTTGGCGCATCGTGAAGTAGACCATGAGGCGGTGGGTCTCGGTGTCATAAGCCGTCTCGGGGGCCCAGGCGCAGCCTATTTCGCGCAGCGAGGCGTCGAGGGAGTCCAGGCAAACAGAGGTGTGGGCCCAGTGGATGAGGTCGCGCGACTTCATGAGCACGAGGGCTCGGTTGTTGCCCCAGCCGTACTTTTCGCCGGGACGCTCCCACTCTGTACTGCGCAAACCCTCGCGTTGGGCATAGATATGCAGGTCGGTGGCGGCCAGGTAGAAGTTGCCTTCAGCGTCTCGATAGATGTGCGGATCGCGTACGCCGCGCTGCCTTGCTATGGTGTCGCCCTTGACAACAGGCCTATCTTCGTTGAGTGCGGTGAAGCTGTAGCCGTCTCGGCTCAGGGCAAAGTGGATGCCGTGGTCGGCATCTTTGTGGTACACCATCAGGTAAGCCCCCATCTTTTTTCCCTGTCGGGCCTGTTGGTCGGCCCAGTATTGCTCCAGCCGCCGTGCCTCTTTCTCGGAGATTTGGCACACGGCACCGTGCTTCTGCTCTTGGAAATTGGTGTGGCGCATGGTGCCCTGGTTTTTGCCAAAATAGCCCAATGGGGTGAAGGTTTTGAAGTCTGAGGTCTCCATGAAACCGAAATTGTGTGGGCGGAGACTGTAGACGTCGTACATCATCACCCACTTGTCCTGGCCGATGAGCTTGTATATCTGTGGGGCCTCGCAGCCCCGTTTCTCGTTGTCTATCTGTCCCTCGGTGTACTGGTAGCCGCTGTTCACGCGGTCGGAAATCATGTAGCGTATGCCGCCGGGCTGTTCCTGGGCCACATAGGTCATGAAGAAGCGGCCGTCGGGTATGGGTGTGATGTCGGCATCGAGCACTTGGATGTTGGGGTCGGGATAGTCGAAGAGCAGCTGTGGCTCGGTCTCCAGGTCGTCGAAACTGCTGTTGGCGTAGGTGTAGTAACAGCGTGTCTTGCCGTCGGGAGTGGCGCGAATGGTGAGGTAGATCATCATACGGCCCGTTGTTGGGTCGTAAATGGTCTGGGGAGCCCAGGCACAACCCATGTCGCCGAAGCGTTCGGGGAACCGCTCGTTGATGAACACTTCGCGGTGGGTCCAGTGGATGAGGTCGCGCGACTTCATGAGCACGATGCCGCGATTGTTGCCCCAACCATACTTGTCGTCGCGCTCCCACTGGGTGGTGCGGAAGCCCTTGGCCTTGCCGTCTACGTGCAGATCGGTGGCCACCATGTAGTAGCAGCCGTCGGGGCCGCGGTAGATGTGTGGGTCGCGCACGCCGTGCTGGGCGGCGATGGTGTCGCCGTCGAGGATGGGGCGGCCGTCGTTCACGTCGGTAAACGTGTGTCCGTCACGACTGGTTGCCATATAGAGGCTCGACGTGGCATCCTTGTGATACACCATAAGATAGGCCCCCATGCCTTTCTCGCCGGCGATGGGACGGGCGGAGGACTTGGTCTTGGCAAGGACAGGAGCTGCTGCCAGCGGTGCCGCCAGCAGCAAGTAGAGGAGGAGATTTGCTTTTTTCATGGATAGTTTTTAGTGTTCTTATATATAATAAGGTGGAGGCAGACTACACGGTGCCTATGATTTCGGTGACGCTCCGGCAGCCGTGGCTTTCGAGCCAGTCGGCCATTCCGTTCTTCACTTTTACGGTAACGGCCGGGTCGATGAAGTTGGCGGTGCCTATTTCAATGGCTGTTGCCCCCGCCATCATGAACTCGATGGCATCCTCGGCGGTCATAATGCCGCCCAGTCCCACGACGGGAATCTTTACCGCATGGGCCACATCCCACACCATGCGCACGGCTATGGGCTTCACGGCAGGGCCGCTGAGGCCGCCCGTGCGGATGCTGAGCTTGGGCTGCCGCCGTTCAATGTCGATGGCCATGCCCATGAGCGTGTTGATGAGCGACACGGCATCGGCTCCCTCTGCCTCGCAGGAACGGGCAATGTCGGCAATGCTTGTCACGTTGGGGGAGAGCTTCACGATGAGCGTCTTGTGGTAAACCTTCCGCACGGCACGCACCACGCTGGCCGCTCCTTCGCAGGTAACACCGAAAGCCATGCCGCCATCCTTCACGTTAGGACACGAGATATTCAGCTCGATGGCCGGGATATGCTCCAGTGTGCCTATCCGGGCCGCACAGGCTGCATAGCTCTCGGGCGAGTGCCCGCTCACGTTGACAATCATCGGTGTGGGCAGATGGGCAATCTGAGGATAGATGTATTGGCAGAAGTGGTCGGCCCCCTTGTTCTGCAGCCCCACGCAGTTGAGCATGCCCGAAGCCGTTTCGGCCATGCGCGGATAGTCGTTGCCCTCGCGCGGCTCGAGCGTGGTGCCTTTCATGATGATGGCTCCTATTTCTTCCAAAGGCACGAGATCCTGAAACTCCAGCCCATAGCCGAAGGTGCCGCTGGCCGTCATCACGGGATTGGCCAACCGCAATTGATTTATCTTTACACTTAAGTCTACCATAACAACCTCTTGATATTAAACACCGGGCCCTCCTTGCACACGCAGAGATTACCCTCTGTAGTCTTTTCCACACAGCACAGACAGGCCCCCAGTCCGCAAGCCATCAGGTTCTCCAGCGAGGCTTCGCATGCAATGTCTTTCTCGCGTGCGTAGCGTGCCACCGCCACCATCATGGGCTTGGGGCCGCAGGTTTGGATGAGGTCGAAGTGCTCACGCTGCAGGATGGAGTGGTTGGTCACGAAGCCTTTCTCTCCTGCTGAGCCGTCCTCGGTGGTGATATGGACAGGCCCCACCTGCTTGAACCAGTCGAGTTCCAGCAGGTCGGCGGCCGTGCGTGCACCGAGCAGGAAGATGGGTCGGCCGCCTGCCTGACGAATCTGTTCGCCCTGATACAGCAGTGGGGCCACGCCCACACCGCCGCCAACAAGGAGCACGCGCCGTGCCCCCGACTCGTCGGCGCTGCTGAATCCACGGCCCAGGGGCAGGAGGCAGTTGAGCTTGTCGCCAGCCTTGAGCCGGGTCAGCCGGCGTGTGCCTTCGCCTACGGCTGCCACGAGCAGCCAGAGTTCGTTGCGCGAGGGGTCTGCCCAGTTGATGGAAATAGGCCGGCGAAGGAAAGTGGTGGGCGAGTGGTCGACCCGTACTTCAACAAATTGACCTGGCTGCATTTCCGGCAGGGGCTCCTCGTGGGTAAGCCTGATGAGCGCGTGTTTGGCACTCAAAGCCTCTGTCGAACTGACGGTCAGGTCAAGACAGTATTTCTTCATGGGTTTATCTTTGATGGATTGTTAGCTCACTGCAAAGTTAGAGATTTTTTAGAGAAGGGGCGACATGGGGGCGTGGAAAGTTTGTGTTTGCACGCGAAAGTCTCCTACAACAGCCCATCTGTGCCCGTCATAGAAATCATAAATGCCGGACATCCGTTGCCCGTACGCTCCGCTTGAAGACGGCAGCCTCTCGAAGCTAAGACAATCGGCACTCGAAGAACGGGTAGCCAGAAACCATTCCTAAAGCCACAGGATATTAGAGAACGGACAGCCGGAAACGCAGCCCAATATAATAAGGTGCCAAACAACAGGAAGCCGGAGCCCAATACCAAGGTCTGGACTCTGGTGTGTGCCATGCTCTTTCCGTTAGCTCTTGGGAGTGAAAGTCTCCCAAGTCTGGTCATCGTAGAAGATGCGAATCTCGGTGATGCGCCGTTCCAGTTTGTCAATATATTTAGTTATCGTTTTATCAATATGGTTGGGTGTCGTGGCGACACCGCCATAAGCATCGCCACTTTGACCTTCAAAAAGGGAGGGGGAGAGGAGACTTTGCTGGCCCTCTTGGTGGACATCTGTTCCGGGTGACTGTTCGCCTGAAGCCACTGAAAGGCTGTCTGTGTACATGGGGCCCGTTCCAAACAGCATCCATTCCACAGAAATGTTGGGCAGATGCGAATGGATCGATTCCACCATCTGTATGGTGGGGCGGGTCCTTCCGTTGAACACGCCACTCAGAGAGCCCTCTGAAATTCCGGTGAACTGGGCGAACACTTTTTGCGACATGTGTTGGCTCTCCATAATTTTCTTGATTCTATCTTTCATAAGCTCCTTTTTGTGGCAGTGCGAGCCTTGGGAGACCGTTTTGCCGTTTTTTGCTTCTATTTGCAAAGGTAAAGTGAAAATTTGAAATCTCCAACGGTTAATCGCAAAAGTTTTACGGTGTAAATTCGAGTTTAAAAACCCGTATTCGCGCAGGGAATAACGGGAAATCGCAAGACGTACAGCCGTTATTCGCAAATCCAAATTCGCATGCTCAAATCAAGACAAAGAGTTTCTGACACATAAATAGCTAATGGATTGACATGTATGCTACTATACAATGTTATATGTTGTACTACAATGCGATTATGCAATAAACGGGCAGACCTTGGCCCAATATACTGTTGAATTTATACGAATGAGAACTTCAAATATCTGATTCTTAGCCATTTGTGTTTTGATTATAAGATTGCATGAAGATTCGATTTGCGTTTTTGAATTACAAACCAAGATTTGCAACCTTGAATTTGACAAACTGAACGGAAGATAAAGATTATGCCTTTTGGTTTTAAAACCTGAACCACGAGCTGCAAAATCTTCAATTTGACACTTTGAATTTCAGCTTGTCGAATTAAAACAAACGTTAACGGTGAATTCGCGCTTCTGGAAAAAGGCTGTTATTTGTGATTTTGAGCCTATAGCGAATGACGATGCACGAACTTTGAAATACGCGAATTTCAAAGGGGGTAAAATGGGTTTAACTCACGGAAAAACAGTGGAGTTAAAGCAAAAAAAGCATCCTTTGAGGATGCTTCTTCCAGAGAAAATAATGCGTTAAAATGTCAAGGAATCAGTGTAAAATGAAGAAAATAAGCTCTTTCATCAGGTCTCCGGCACTCGTATTTGGGTTGTCCAGCCCCTTGCTTTTGGCATCAACCTCGCATATTTTCTCTAATATCTCCAACGTTTTCGTGCCCGAGTAATTCCGCATGCCGGTCATATAGTCGTTGACACCCCAAATACTGCGGAGCTCCAGATAGTCGGCGACGCTTTGTTTGTCGGCCTTGTTGGGCGCGTAGAACGCAATCATGAGATTCTGAAAGTAATTGAAGAGCAACGGGAGAAACGCATAAATGGAACCGGCCTTGGGGTTCTTGTCAAAATAATTAATAATTTGATTGGCCTTGAAAACATGGTGATTTACGATGGCATGACGTAGTTCAAAGGCGTTGAAATCCTTGCTTACGCCGATATTGCGCTCTACCAGCTCGGCCGTTACCCGCCGGTCACCGTCGGGCAAGGAGAGTAGCAGCTTGTCGAGTTCCGATTTCAGCCGGTTCATGTCGGCGCCGATGTGCTCTGCAATCATGCTGGAACTCTTGTCGTCAATGGTGGCTTGGTGCTTGGTGAGGTAGGCCCGGATGTGGGCCGGAAGCTCCCATTCGCGCAGTTTCTTGCTCTCAAACACCACCCCCAAACGTTCGGCCATCGATACAAACTTGGTTCGACGATTCAGCGTTCCGTTCTTATAGCAAATCACCAAAATCGTTTTGGATTGTGGTTTCTCCAAATATTTTTCTAGTCTGTCGAACGAACGCAGGCCTTGTGCCTCTTTCACGATAATGACTTTGCGCGGTGCCATCATCGGGTATTGCATGGCCAGGTCGGCCAATTGGGCGGCGTTGACATCGGCTCCGAAGACTACGGTCTGGTCGAAGGCTTGTTGGTCGGGACTCAAGGCATGGGTCTGGATGTAGTCGCTAATCTGGTCGATGTAGTAAGATTCGTCGCCCATCAATATATAAATAGGTGAGAAATTGCCAGCCTTGAGCGTGTGCATGATGGCGTCAAAGGTGGTTGCGGTTTTCTTTTCCGGCATAATTCTGAGTGGTATTTTCTGTTTCTCGGTGCAATTTGCTACCTTTGCACCAAGAAGATTTCCGTGCAAAGATAATAAAATGATTCCATTAAACCTACCCCTCTTCGACATAAAATTGCAGGGCTCGCGGGAGCATCCGCGCATTCTCGACGTGTTGCGTCGGCGCTATGTAGCCTTGACTCCAGAGGAGTGGGTGCGTCAAAGCTTCGTGCATTACCTCATCGAACACTTGGGTTATCCAGCCACATTGTTGGCCAATGAGGTGAGTCTGCAAGTGGGGCAGAAGCAGTTGCGGGCCGACAGTGTGCTTTATGATCGCCGCCTGAAGCCGCGCATGATAATTGAATACAAGGCTCCAACCGTCCAGCTCACGCAGAAAGTGTTCGACCAAGTCTCTGCTTACAACCTGCTGCTCCACGTAGACTATCTCATCATCTCCAATGGCTTGCAGCACCATTGCTGCCGAATGGATTATCCAAATAAAAAATATTTATTTATGGATCACATTCCGAGATATGAAGAAATCTGACGTTTTGAACGCTCTCCAAACGCCAAATCCCGCATGAAACCATGTATGGTTGCATGCGGGATTTGTGCTGTGTGGGTGGAAAGAGCCGCAATACGTCCTGCGGGCGCACGGACACGGGAGGGTCAGCCTACGGCATCGAAACCCTTGGTGCTGTTGTCACGCATGATGTCTCGGATGTTCAGCTCCTTGTAATCACCGTCCTGATGAGCTGTAGGATCCGGGTGATGAGGCTTGTCCTCCTTATAGTGGAAGCCCTTGTAGTTCAACTCGCCTATACCCCAAAGGGCCACGGCTACAACGAGGAAAGCTATGAAAGCAATTGCTATATTCATAATGGTTGCTTGTTTTGTTGGTATTCGTGTTGCAAAGTTAGTGAATTTTTGCCAAAACGCTGACCTATAGCCAGTTTTTTAACAGAAAAACGCTACCTTTGCTGCCGTTTAGAACAAGACTGAAAGATATGGCAAAATTAGGCAAATGGATAGGAGGTTTCTTTGGTTTTATCACTACGGGCAGTCCCTTGGGCGCATTGGCCGGCTTCGCGCTGGGCGCCCTCTTCGACTCGGACACCGACACAGCCGATGACAAATACACCGGCGACTCCCAGCGTGGACACCGCAGCGGCTTCTCGCAGCAGGGATTCGGCACCGGCAGATACGATACTACTGAGGGCGTGCGCAACACGTTTCGTTTCTCTCTCCTCGTGCTGGCTTCCTATATCATTCGTATAGATGGGCGCGTGATGCATTCAGAGATGAATCTTGTGCGCCAGTGGCTGCGCACCAATTTCGGCGAAACAGCTGTGGCCGAGGGGGAGCAGGTGATGCGCAAACTCTTTGAACAGCAGAAGATGCTCGGCCACGCCGAATATCGTTCGGCTGTGCTCAGCAGCTGCCAGCAGCTACGCCAGCTCATGACCTACGAGCAGCGGCTGCAGTTGCTCAACTTTCTGGTGATGATTGCCCAAGCTGACGGCGTGGTGGTCAGCGAGGAAGTGAATGCCCTGCGCGAGTGTGCCCAGTATTTGGGACTGACCGATAGCGACGTAGACTCCATGCTCAACCTGCATGATGGAGGTTCCAATCTTGACGCTGCCTATAAGGTTTTGGGCGTGGCTCCCACGGCAACGGACGCTGAGGTAAAGGCTGCCTACCGGCGGTTGGCCCTGCAGAACCATCCCGACAAGGTGGCTTCCTTGGGCGAGGACGTGCGGCTGGCTGCCGAACGGAAGTTTCAGGAAATCAATGCTGCCAAGGAAACGGTGTGGAAAGCCCGTGGCATGTAGTTTCAGGTGCCCTTTCTTTTTCCTTTTTCTTATACGTTGAAGCCCCGCCACAGCCTGTTGGCCGTGATGGGGCTTCAATGATTGATGTGGTAAAACTGCTTGGCGAGGCTTATGCCTCTTCGGTGGTTTCCTCGTCTTCTGCCTTTTTGGTGCGGCGTGTGGTACGCTTGCGCTTGGGCTTTTCCTCCACGGCAGCCTCTGTCTTGACACCGGCCAGTTCCGGGTCAATAAGGATACGACCACAATATTCACACACAATAATCTTCTTGTGCATCTTGATATCGAGCTGACGCTGGGGCGGAATCTTGTTGAAACAGCCGCCACAGGCATCGCGTTGCACGTACACAATGCCCAGTCCGTTGCGGGCACCCTTGCGTATGCGCTTGAAGCTCGTGAGCAGACGCGGTTCGATTTTCAGTTCCAGTTCCTTGGCGCGTTCTTTCAGTTTCTCCTCTTCCTCGCGCGTTTCCTGCATGATTTCGGCCAGTTCGTTGCGCTTGTGGTCCAAGTCCTGCTGACGATCGGCAATGGTAGCTTGGGTTTGAGCCAGGTCCTCCTGCCGTTCGGCCACCTTGGCAGTAGCCTCCTTGATCTTCTTGTTGCAGAGTTCAATCTCCAGACTCTGAAACTCAATCTCCTTGCTTAGCGTGTCGTATTCGCGGTTGTTGCGCACCTCGTCGAGCTGCGATTTGTAGCGCTCCACGCTCTGTTGGGCAGTTTCAATCTCGTTGCGTTTCTGGGCAATGGCCTGCTGAAAGTCGGCAATGTCGTTCTCAATTTTGCTCTGTCTTGTGTTCAGGCCGGCAATTTCATCTTCCAAGTCCTGTACTTCCAAGGGCAGTTCGCCGCGCAGGGCACGCTTCTCGTCGATGGCCGACAGCGTGGTTTGCAGCTGGTAGAGTGCGTTCAGCTTCTCTTCGACCGACAGCTCTGTGGGTTCTTTCTTCGTCATAATGTGTGGGTATGTGATTTAAAATGTTACAGATAGATAATCGGATTGGTGTTCGTCCGCGTCAGGTGGCACGTTACACCCGGACAGGCCGCGGTAATAACGTCGCGGAACACCTCGTTGGTGAACTGCTCGCTCTGGTAGTGTCCAATGACGGCAATCTGCACTTCCTGCTCATGTCCGAAGTATTCGTGATAGTGCATCTCACCTGTAACAAAGGCGTCGGCCCCGGCAGCAATGGCCTGGGGCAGCAGGAAAGAACCCGCTCCGCCGCACAGGGCCACCCGTTCGATGCTGCGGCGCAGCAACTGGTTGGCCGAAACACATTCTACATCAAATGTCCGCTTCAGCATCAGGATAAAGTCATCAGCTGCCATGGGCTCCGCCAACCGGCCGATAACGCCTTCTCCTCCAGCCACCGTTTCGGAAGACTCCTGTCCGTCCGCACCCGGTATGGGCACCGATTGTTGCCGTCCG
Source organism: Hallella seregens ATCC 51272 (assembly GCF_000518545.1). Taxonomy (GTDB): domain Bacteria; phylum Bacteroidota; class Bacteroidia; order Bacteroidales; family Bacteroidaceae; genus Prevotella; species Prevotella seregens. The sequence goes on along the minus strand of NZ_JADU01000015.1, from coordinate 21,154 downwards.
AAGAAGTGCAGATCGCCGAGTCCCAGCTTCTGTGCAATCCTGTAATTCACCCCGCCGCGGGCACTGTCCATGTTGGTGTGCATGGATACGATGGCCACATGATGCTCTATGGCTTTCATCACGGTGCGCTGCACGTAGTCCTCGCCCGTGATGCGACGCAGTTTGTGGAATATCAAAGGATGGTGCGACACAATGAGATTGCAGCCCAAGGCCACGGCCTCATCTACCGTTTGCTCGGTTACATCCAGACACAATAAAGCCCCTGAGACTTCCGCTTCTGTTAATCCGAGCTGCAGACCGGCATTATCATAGTCTTCCTGCAGGGGCAGAGGCGCGAATCGTTCAAGGGCGTTCACCACTTCTTTTATTTTCACGCTAAAGTACGTTTAGGGTGCAAAGATAGTGAAAAGTGGGCGAAAAAGTTGGTGTACTCTTGCTTTTTAACCAAATTTAGCGTGCTCTCCGTATGCCGAAAAGCAGTCAATCCTTGGTACGTTGGGTATTTTTCCGTATTTTTGCCACGAGGAATAAAGACCGAAGATTATGGCAAGCTATATCAGATTCGACTGGGCCATGAAGCGTATGCTTCGCGACAAGGCCAACTATGGGGTGCTCGAAGGACTCATCACCACGTTGTTGGGCAAGCGTATCAAGATTCAAAAGCTGCTGGAGAGCGAGAGCAACCAGGAGCATGAAGACGACAAGCAGAACCGTGTGGACGTGCTTGCCGAGGATGAGAGCGGCGCACTCTACCTCATTGAGGTACAGAACGAGACCGAGTTTGCCTATTTCCAGCGTATGCTTTTCGGCACTTCAAAGCTCGTCACCGAGTATATTAACCGTGGACAGGGCTACGAAAACATCCGTAAAGTATATGCCATCAACATCGTTTACTTCAAACTTGGCGAAGGTAGCGACTATGTTTATCACGGCAAGACGGAGTTTCGGGGCATTCACGACAACGAAGTGTTGCGGCTCTCGCCCTTTCAACAGCAGAAATTCAGCGTCGATGCCGTGAGTGATCTCTATCCCGAGTACTGGATTCTCAAGGTAAACGACTTCAGCCGTTGGAGCCGCGTGCCGCTGGAGCAGTGGATTTATTTCCTCAATACAGGCGAGATTCCCGACGATGCCGACGCTCCGGGCTTGGACGAGGCCCGGCAGAAGCTCAAGCTGGATCACATGACACGCGAGGAGCTCCGCGCTTATTACCGTCATTTGGACAATGTAGTCATTCTGCGCGACAATATCACCACGGCACGTGGAGAGGGTAAATTAGAGGGCCGGGCCGAGGGAATCGCCGAGGGTAGAGCCAAGGGAATCGCTGAGGGTAGAGCCGAGGGAATCGCTGAAGGGCGGGCTGAAGGCCGAACCAAAACCTTGACGGAAACGGCTCGCAAGCTCAAGGCCATGGGGCTCCCAGCCGAACAGATTGCCGAGGGAACAGGGCTTTCCATAGAGGAGATAGCCCGGTTGTAATGCTTTCGTCGCGACAATGGCGGCTATCAGAGCCTTGGGGCGGCAATTGTTTTTTGTATGTTATGGATTTGAGTTTCTCTTTTTTATGAAGACTATTCTTGTTGCCGCGCGGCGCAATCTCGGCAAGCTGTCCTTTCGTACTGGTGTCATGACGCTGTTGCTCTGCATTCCTTTTTATATCCTCTCCTTTGCCCAGCTGGCCTTTGTCACCTCTGCCGTAGCCAAAGGCGTGCTTTGGTTCATCCTCTTTGGCTTGGCCAAATGCTTCCAGTATGCCGGTCTCACCATCCTTGGAGTCGAGGGCGTGAAGCGGCTGAAAGTGTGGTGGAAGCAAAAGAAAGGGTAGATTCCCAGGAATCTACCCTTTCCTTTCTCCGTGTTTCTCCTTTCGATAGCCGCTGGCCGTGAAGACAGCGAGCAACTCCTGGTGCTGATTGTACACACGAACTTCGGCAAATGGCATCTTGTGGTGGTTCACCACCTCGTGTCCTTCGGCCGTGAGCCGATCGCCAAGTCTGGCCGATTTCACATACGTGATGCTGGCATTCGTGGTGAGTGTACTGATGCCATGGCTGTTCACGGCGGCGGCAAAGGCCAGGTCGGCCAGGGTGAACAGGGCACCGCCCTGACACACTCCATAGCCGTTGAGATGGTGTTCGGCCACGGTCATCACGGCTTTGGCATATCCCTCATGGGCTTCCACCAACCGGGCGTCAATGTGATTGATAAAACGGTCGCTCTGGAAATAAGTCAAGGTGTCCATCATTCGGCCAGTTTCAGCAAGTCTTTGTCGTCGAGTGCTGTGAGCCGGTGTTCTGCGATAATCCGGTCGGCCCGCTCTTTGTTATCGGTCTTAAAGATGAGTACGCCCCGGTTTTTCAGCAGGAAAGAGTACAGATAGTTTATCTCTATCTCGTCGGCTGCAAAGATTTCCAGTGCATCTGCGGCCATGCCCGGCGTGTTGTCCAGGCTGATTGCTTGTACCTGCGTGAGCGTAGCAGTGATGCCAGCCTCCTTGAGCACCAGGCAGGCGCGCTGCGGCTCCGTGCAGATGACACGGCAGATACCGAAGTCCTGCGTGTCGGCCACGGTGGTGGTGATGAGCTGTATCCGTGATTGCTTGAAAAGGCGCAACACCTTTTCAAGCGTGCCGGCCTTGTTTTGTATGAAGATTGAAATCTGGTTTACCATGAGTCTGTGGGTTGTTGGGTTAAGAAAAACGGAGTCTACCGCCTGTCGCCAAGGAATGCCCGGCGGTCCACCACGCGCACAGCCTTGCCGTCGCTTGTGGGCAACGTGCCGGCAGGAAGCAGTTTGACGTGAGGCGTGAGCAGTATCTCGTCATGCAAAGCATGTGCAATGTTGCGTGTAAGCTGCTGCAACACGGCAAAGTCGTCGGTGAAACCCTGCTCCAATTCCACCTCCACCGTCATGGCATCGTTGCTTTCTTCGGTGTCGAGCGTAATGAGGTAGTTGCTGCCCAGCTCCCTGAATTGCATGAGAACCTGCTCGATTTGGATGGGGAAAATGTTCACGCCCTTGAGCACAATCATGTCGTCCGACCGGCCTTTCATGCGGTCGATGCGGCGATGGCAGCGGCCGCAGGGGCATGTTCCGGGGATGATTCGCGTGAGGTCGCGCGTGCGATAGCGCAGCAACGGCATGGCCTCGCGGTTCAGTGTAGTGAGCACCAGCTCGCCCACTTCGCCGTCGGGCACAGGCTCCAGGGTCTCCGGATCTACGATTTCCACCAAGTAATAGTCCTCCCAAATGTGCATGCCGTTCTGCTCCCGACACTCGAAAGCCACGCCCGGCCCGCACATCTCCGACATGCCGAACGAGTTGTAGGCCTTCACGCCCAGCATCTCTTCGATACGTTTGCGCTGCTCGTCGCTGTGGGGTTCTGCGCCGATGGCCAGAATTTTGAGCCGTGTGTCGCGTCTGGGATCGACGCCTTCCTGCTGCATCACCTCGTAGATGCGGGTGGCATAGCTGGGTATGGCGTGCACCACCGTGGTGCCAAAGTCGGTCATAAACTTGATTTGCCGCTTGGTATTGCCGGCTGCAGCGGGCACGGTGAGCATGCCCAGCCGCTCGGCTCCATACTGGAATCCCAGTCCGCCGGTGAACATGCCGTAGCCCGAGGTGTTCTGGAACACGTCGTCGGGGCGCGCTCCCACCATCCATAGGCAGCGGGCCACGGCATTGGCCCACTCGTCCAGGTCACGTTGGGTGTGGAGTATCACGGTGGGGTTGCCCGTGGTGCCGCTCGACGAGTGCAGGCGCACGCAGTCGCGCAGCGGCACAGAAGCTATGCCGAAAGGGTAGGTATCGCGCAGATCCTGCTTGGTGGTGAAAGGAATGCGGCGCAGGTCGTCGAGCGTCCGGATGTCGTCGGGCGAGAGGTCGGCCTCGGCAAACCGCTGCTTGTAGAACGGGGAGTGCATGCAGCGGGCCACCGTCTTTTGCAGACGTTCCAGCTGCAAGGCCTCTATCTGCGGGCGCGGCATGGTCTCCAGCTCGGGGTTAAAGTAGGGAGAATGGTTCATAACATAATAGGTAATTAAGGTAGTAGGCTACAGCTGATGGTCGTCGTGGAACTGGCGCATGCGGTCGTCGAGCACAGTATAGAGCTCGTCGCGCATGCGGCTGGTACAGGCTCGCACACCCTCCTGACGGCTGCCGGTGGTGTCGAGAGAGATGCTACTCACGCCGTAATACATCAATTCCTTGGCCAGCTGACCGCCCGTGAGTCCGGGATAGCCCAGTGTGAAGAAGAAGCCGTCGCCCACTTCGCGTGTCACGTCGCGGTCATAGACCACGCGGAAGCCGTGCCGACAGAATATCTCCTTCATCTTGTTGGCCCGCCGTTCGTACTCGCGCGTGTCTTCCACGAAGTTGATTTTGCCCTCGCAACTCAGTCGCAGCATCTCGGCATAGCCGTACTGCGTGGAGGCGGTGCAGCCGCTGGTCATCATGTAGAGTATCTCGGCGATGAACGTGCTGCCGAACACCCCCGCGTCATGGTAGCGTTGCTGCAGGGCGGGATAGTGCTTGTCGAACAGGGCGTCGCTGATGCAAACCAGCGCCATGCGCTGACCGGCGTAGCTGAATATCTTGCTCGACGAGAGCATCAGCACGTAGTTTTCCGTGTATCGGGCCACGGTGGGCACGTAGGGCGGCCGGTAGGGATGGCCCAGGTCGCGCCGGTAATCCATGCAGAAGTAGGCCAGATCCTCCAGCACCACAGCGTCGTATCTGGTGGCCAGCTCGCCTATCACTTGCAGCTCGGGCTCCTCCAGGCATATCCATGCCGGGTTGTTGGGATTGGAGTAGACGATGGCCGCCACGTCGCCGTCTTTGAGTTCGTCTTCGAGCTTGGCTTTCAACTTCTCGCCGCGGTAGGGATAAATGTCGAACTCTTTCCACTCGATGCCCAGCACGCGGAGCTGCGACTTCTGGATGGGGAAGCCCGGGTCGATGAACAGCACCTTATCCTTGCCCGGAATGCGCTGGGTGGTGGCGATGAAAGCGCCGAAGCTCCCGGCCACGCTGCCCGTGGTGGGCACGCAGCTGCGTGCGCTCACGTCCACGTTGACAAAGGCTTTCACAAACTCATGGGCGGCCTCTTTCAGCTCTCTCACCCCGGCGGCCGGCGGATATTGACTGCCCACCCCGCGGTCGAGTGCACGCTTTTCGGCTTCTATGCCGTAGTGGTTGGCGGGCAGTCCCGGCGACCCTTGGTCCATGCGCACAAAGGGAATGCCCGTCTTTTGTTCCAGATACTGGGCCACCAGAAGCGTCTCGCCGATGGTGGCATGCGAGAGGTCGGCCACGTGCGACTGTGCGCAAGCCTCGTCGACCAACTGTTCACTGAATATCTTCATCGCTCTTCTTTTAATCCCAAATCAAAGGCCTTGTAGTTGTCTTCCACCACGCGCGCGCCCTTGGCGGCAAAGATACGGCCGATGGCGGCCCGTAGTTGCTCGGGCGAAAGTATGCCGATCGTGTCGGCTGCCATGCCCAGCAGGAGCATGTTGGCGCTCTTGGGCATGTGGTGTTCCCTGGCCATGCTGTTGATGGGCAGGGCCTTGACGTGGGGCAAACGCCGCAGAGCGTCGGCCACGCGCTGCGCGTCCGGGTAGTTGGGAATGTTGACGAGGGGCTCCGACGAGGTAATCACCCATCCGTCCTTGTTCAGGAACGGCACGTAGCGCAGGGCCTCCATGGGCTCCATGGCGATGATGATGTCGGCCTGTCCCTGCGGTATCAGGTCGCTGTATATCTCCTCGGTGCTCAGCCGCAGGTTGCTCTGCACGTCGCCGCCGCGCTGGCTCATGCCGTGTACCTCGGCCTGTTTCAGATGGAGGCTGGCCGCCGTGGCGGCCTCGCCAATGACTGTAGCGATGGAGAGGATGCCTTGTCCGCCCACGCCCGACAGGATAATGTTCTTTCTCATGACTTCTTTTCAGCTTTGTTCTTACGTGCTTTGCGGCTCAGTGTCTGCACGCATTCTCGGCGTGGGATGATGACACTGACGCCCTGATACTCGAATTCTTCGCGCAGCGTCTGCGTGATTTCCGGCATGTTCTTGGCCAGCGGCGTCACCACGCGCACATGTTCCGGCTCCACGCCCAGCCCCAGGCAGATGGCCTCGAACTTGTTGGTTCCGGCCGAATCCTGCCCTCCGGTCATGGCCGTCGTGAGGTTGTCGGAGATGACGACCGTGATGTTGGCCCTGTCGTTCACGGCATCGAGCAGGCCCGTCATGCCGCTGTGGGTGAAGGTGGAGTCGCCGATGACGGCAATGGCGGGGAACAGTCCGGCGTCGGCCGCGCCCTTGGCCATGGTGATGCTGGCCCCCATGTCCACACAGCTGGCGATGGACTGGAACGGGGGCAGCGCGCCCAGCGTGTAGCAACCGATGTCGCCGAAGATGCGTGCACCCTCGTATTCGGCCGCCACCTCGTTCAGGGCGGTGTACACGTCGCGGTGGCCGCAGCCTTGGCAAAGGGCCGGCGGACGCCCCACCACGTCGTCGATGGGGGCGAACGGCATGTCGATGGTCTGGCCAAGTGCCTTGCCCACGTTGTCGGGGGTGAGCTCGCCGGTGCGCGGCAGGTCGCCCGTGAGGCGGCCGCAAACCTTGTAATCCTTGCCCAGCAGGGCTTTGAGGCTCTCTTCGACAAAGGGCTGCCCGTCTTCCACCACGAGCATTCGGTCGCTCATGGCGGCCAGTTCTGCAATCAGCTTCTCGGGCAGGGGGTACTGGTTCAGTTTCAGAATGGCCGACACGCCCGTGGCCCCGGCCTCCTTCACATAGTTGTAGGCAATGCCACAGGCTATCACGCCCACGCCCTTGCCCTCTTGCAGCTCCAGCTGGTTGCGGCCGCCCTCCTCCGAGAGGCGCAGCAATTCGGGCTGTTTGGCAATGAGGCCGGCGTAGTTCCTGCGGGCGATGGCGGGCAGCAGCACCCAGTGCTTGCCCTCGTCGGGGCGGAGCGCGTTGGGCGCTTTCAGTTCGCTGCCGATGGTCACCGAGGCGCGCGAGTGGGCCAGACGCGTCACAATGCGCACCAGCACGGGCAGTTTCAGGGCCTCCGACGTGCGGAACGCCAGCTTTGGAATGTCGAAACACTCCTGCTGGTTGCTCGGCTCGAAGATGGGAATCATGGCAAACTTGCCATAGAAGCGGCTGTCTTGCTCGTTCTGCGACGAGTGCATCGAGGGGTCGTCGGCCACGAGCACCACGATGCCGCCGTTCACTCCCGTGATGGCTGAGTTGACAAAGGCATCGGCACAGACGTTCAGGCCCACGTGTTTCATGCACACCAGGGCGCGCTTGCCGGCATACGACATGCCCAGTGCGGCCTCCATGGCCGTCTTTTCATTGGTGCACCATCGGCTGCGTATGCCGCGCTGCGCGGCCGTCGGGTCGTTCTGGATAAACTCTGTAATCTCTGTCGAGGGTGTGCCCGGATAGGCATAGACACCCGAGAGACCGGCGTGGATGGCACCCAGAGCGATGGCTTCGTCGCCGAGCAGCAGTTTCTTTTCTGTCATGTTATTCGTGTTCAAATGGGTTTTCTGGGGTTGGATGGGGTGGTGTGCGGCCTGCTGGCGTCGCGATGACGGTGTAACGGCCTTGCGATTGCACCGTTTTGGCCTCGCGATTACGGCGTTTTGGCGTTGCGATTACGCCGTGACGGCGCGGCGATTACGGCGTTGTGGTGCAGCGGCTTCAGGGCAACGGGTCGGCGTCGTCCAGCACGGGGAACTTGCTGCGAAAGGCTTTCAGCGGCTCTATGTCGAGATCTGCCGTCACCACGTCCACCTGCCCGCGCCTGCATGCGGCGATGGTGTTGCCGTAAGGGTCTATCAGTTCCGTGCCACCGCTGTAGCTGCATGCGGGGTCGTTGCCCGTGCGGTCCACGCCGGCCACGTAGCATTGGTTTTCGATGGCGCGGGCGTGGAGCAGCGTGGTCCAGGCCGACAGGCGCGCAGTGGGCCAGCTGGCCACGTAGAGCGCGAGGTCGTAGTCCTTGCGGTTGCGGCTGAAGACGGGGAAACGCAGGTCGTAGCACACTTGCAGCAGGATTCTGAATCCGGCATATTCCACCACCACGCGCTCCCGCCCGGCCGTGAACTGCCGGTCTTCGCCGCCGTAGGTGAAGAGGTGCCGCTTGTCGTAGTGACGCTCGCTGCCGTCGGGAAACACAAAGTAGAAGCGGTTGTAATACCGCCCCTGCTCCTCGGTGGCCACGCTGCCGGCCAGTGCACAGCCGCGCTTGCGGGCCTCGCCCTGCATCCATGCCAGGCTCTGTCCGTGGGCCTCGGCTATGCCCCGGGGGGCTGTGGCAAAGCCCGTGGAGAACATTTCGGGCAGCACGTAGAGGTCGGCCCCGGCGTTGGCGTCGAGCAAGGCGGCTATAGTCTTGTGGTTGGCAGTGGGTTGGGCCCATGCTATATCGGTTTGGAGCAGCGTTATTTTCATCTTGTTCGCTCTTGTTTTACATATTGAAAGCAAAAGTACGAAATAATCTTCGGTTTAACAAGAAATGTTTCTCCTTTTTACATTCGTGTTACATCGGCGTCGCCTTGCCCCCATTTGCGGCTATGACCGCCGCCGCTCCGACAAAACAAGGGCGGCAGACCGTCCGAAGACAGTCTGCCGCCTTTTCAACCTAAAACAATCTAATCTTAACTTTCTTTCTTGTTAAACCAATCATCAAATCTAACAACCATTTGGTAAATGGTATGCTTCGAGGCCTCGCGGGCCTGTCGGCTTCTGCTCTTACACTTTTTTTTCTACTGACCGGAACCCACAGGCCGCGGTTGTTGCCCTTGGCTTTGAGTCCGCTGCAAAGATAGGCAGAAAATCCGTGTGGCCGCCGCAAAAGAGGGCACGAAACGGCCTTTTCCTTGTGCAATCGATTGAACAGCCCGTATTCCGCCCGTTGCGGCAGGGCGGTCGGGGCGGCAGGGCGACTGTCTCCTCCTATATATAATAATAGGTGTAACCCCGGTTTGCCCCTGGTGCAGATTAAAAAAAAGCAAAAGATGCGGCCTCGGGTGGTCTGCTCTACGGATTAATCCGTACCTTTGCAACCCAGTACGGAAGTTCGGAAAGACAGTTATAAAAATCAAATTCAAGAAGAGAATGAGAAGTATGAAGCTTTTTCTGACGGTGTTTCTGGCCGCCACACTGCTGGCTGGCTGCGGCACAGCCTCCAAGGTTCCCCTGACGGGGCGCACCCATCGCATCTCGGGCAGCTATTCCGATGCCCAGATTCTGAGTCTCAGCAACGCGGAATACACCAAGTTTATGGCCTCGGCCAAGCGGTCTTCCAATGCGGCCAACACGGCCATGGTGACGCGCGTGGGCCGGAAACTGGCCTCGGCCGTGGAGACTTACCTGCGCAACAACGGCTACGCGGGCGAGCTGAAGAACTTCCAGTGGGAGTTCAACCTCGTGCAAGACAACCAGGCCAACGCCTTCTGCATGCCCGGAGGCAAGATCGTGGTCTATGAGGGACTGCTGCCTTACACGCAGAACGAGGCCTCGCTGGCCGTGGTGCTGGGACACGAAATAGCCCATGCCGTGGCCAAGCACAGTGCCGAACAGCTCACCAAGAAGCAGAATCAGGGCGCGCTGACCTCCATTGGCGGTGCCGTGCTCAACGGTGTAGTGGGCAGCGGCGTGGGCGACATTGCCTCGCAAGTGGCCAGCGGCGTGTTCTCGTTCCGCAATCTCAAGTATTCGCGCGACAATGAGACCGAGGCCGACTACATGGGACTCATCTTTGCTGCTATGGCCGGCTACGACCCGCAGAACGCCGTCTCGTTCTGGCAGCGTATGTCGGCGGGCTCGGGTGGCAAGACTTCCGACTTCATGAGCGACCATCCCAGCGACGCCAAGCGCATTGCCAACATTCGGGGTTGGCTCCCCGAGGCCGAGAAATATTACGCCGCCAGCGGGGCCAAGACGGTCACGACGACTGCCAAACGCCCGGCTCCGACGCGCAAGGCCACCCGGAAAAGAAGATAAGCCGGCGGGGAGCCGGTCGTCGGACAAGACGCATCTGCCGGAAGCGTCATCGGGGCTTTTCGGCTGCATATTCGCAAAATAATGGCGGCAAATCCTTGCTGCCATTATTTTTTTGCCTATATTTGTAAGCGAAAAGACTCATATCAAACATCAAAATCACGATGGACTACCTTACGCATAACCTGTGGCTGGTGTGGACGCTGATTAGTGTTCTGGCCCTCATCCTGGAGGTTTCCTCGGGTACATTCTATATTATGTGTTTCGCCATTGGCGCGGCTTGCGCCGTCGTGGTGTCATTGTTTGCCGCGCCGTTCTGGGTTCAGGTCCTGGCCTTCATCGTCTTTTCGGCCGGCAGTGTGCTCGGCGTGCGTCCTTTTGTCGTGCGTTATCTGCACAGCAGCGACAGGGAGCAGGCGAGCAATGCCGACGCCCTCATCGGGCGCGAAGGCATTGTGGTGGAAGACATTCCGGAGCGTTCCACCGGCTATGTGAAGATAGACGGTGACATGTGGCAGGCGCGCATGGACGCCTATACCGGCGCTGCGGTCAGCGGAGACCGGGTGAGGGTCGTGGCGCGCGACAGCATCATCCTCTCCGTGGAACGGCTCTGAACCACTGACAAACCATTATCTTAACTTTAAATATCATGATTGGAACCTATGTTTTGATAGGACTCATCGTCCTTGTGCTTCTTTTTGCCAAGATGTCGCTGGTCATCATCCCCCAGAGCGAGACCAAGATCATCGAGCGGCTCGGCAAGTACTATGCTACCCTCAAGCCGGGTATCAATATCATCATCCCGTTTATCGACCGGCCCAAGACCATCATCACCCTTGTTCAAGGGCGTTACACCTATAGCAACTCCATTGATTTGCGGGAGCAGGTGTACGATTTCGACAAGCAAAACGTGATTACCAAGGACAATATCCAGATGCAAATCAACGCCCTGCTCTACTTCCAGATCGTCGATCCGTTCAAGGCTGTCTATGAGATTAGCAACTTGCCCAACGCCATTGAGAAGCTCACGCAGACCACGCTGCGCAATATCATTGGCGAGATGGAGCTGGATCAGACGCTCACCTCGCGCGATACCATCAACAATAAACTGCGCGGCGTGCTCGACGATGCGACCAACAAGTGGGGCATCAAGGTGAACCGTGTGGAGCTGCAGGACATTATTCCTCCCAAAAGCGTGCTCCAGGCCATGGAAAAACAGATGCAGGCCGAGCGCGACAAGCGGGCCACGATTCTGACTTCGGAGGGCCACAAGCAGTCGCAGATTCTGCAATCCGAGGGCGACAAGACCGCAACCATCAACCGTGCCGAGGCCGACAAGCAGCAAGCCATCCTTCGCGCCGAGGGCGAAGCCCAGGCACGTATCCGCAAAGCCGAGGCCGAAGCCGTTGCCATAGGGAAGATTACCGAGGCGGTGGGGCAGTCAACCAATCCCGCCAACTACCTCCTTGCCCAGAAATACATCCGCATGATGCAGGAATTGGCCACGGGCGACAAGAACAAGACCGTCTTCCTGCCCTACGAAGCCAGCAACCTGATGGGCAGTCTGGGCGGAATCAAGGAGTTGTTCAAGTAGCGGCCGCGGGTCTTTGCGCCCGTCCGAAGAGCAATTTCTGTGGAAAGAATGACTGTAAATCTATTGGCAGTCATTCTTTTTTTTATTACTTTTGCAAGAGTTATAAGTCGAAAATCCATGAATATTTGCATAGTTTGTGGGGCTCGCCCCAACTTGATCAAGGTGGCTCCGGTCATCAGAGCGATGGAGACGGCTGAGTCCCGGGGCCGGCAAATCCGTTATCAGCTGGTCTATACCGGCGCAGCCGACGATGCGACACTCGACGGCACGCTCTTCGACGACCTCCGGATACGCCGCCCCGACGTGTTTCTGGGTGTCACTTGCTCCAATCTCAACGAGCTGACGGGCCGGGTCATGGCTGCCTTCGAGCGTTATTTGCAGCAGCAGCCGGCCGACGTGGTGGTCGTTGTAGACGACCTGGCCTCCACGATGGCCGTGTCCATCGTGACCAAGAAGCAGGGCATTCGCCTGGCACATATCGCTGCCGGCACCCGCAGTTTCGACATTTCGATGCCCAAGGAAATCAACCGACTAGTCATCGACGGCTTGTCCGACATGCTTTTCACGGCCGGCATCAGCAACAATTCCATTGCCAACCGCGAGGGAGCGGAGCTCTCGCGCGTGTTCATGGTGGGCAATGTGCTCATCGACAACCTGCGTTTCAATCACGGACGGCTCGTTCGCCCCACCGTCTGCGACGAGCTGGGACTCAAGGAGGGCCGCTACATCGTCTTCACCCTCAACCGCAAGGCCCTCATCCACGATGCCGACAACCTGCGCGAGATGGTGCGCGCGCTCGACGCCCGGGCCGACGGTGTGCCCGTCGTGGCTCCGCTGCGCGGGCCGGCGCGCGAGGCTGTCGAGGCCTGTCTGCCCAAGACGGGTGGCAGCCATATCAAGCTTATCGACTCGCTGGGCTACCTCGAATTTTGCTGGCTCACGACCCATGCCATGGGTATTGTCACCGACTCGGGCAACGTGGCCGAGGAGGCCACGTTCAATCAAGTGCCGTGCATCACGCTCAACAGCTACACCGAGCACATCGAAACCGTCAAGGTGGGCACCAATGTGCTCGTGGGCGAGAATGCCGCACAGCTGTCGGATGCCGTGGGCCGCATGGTGCGGGGCGAGTGGAAGACGGCTGGCATTCCCGACCGCTGGGACGGCCGCAGTGCCGAGCGCATCGTCCGTATCTTGGCCGAAAGCGGTGTTCAGACCTAAGCCACGAATCATTTTTAACCCAAGAAGGATAACATGAGAACGAGTATTTTTGGACTTTTAGCCTTGCCGCTACTGTTCTCGGCCTGCCACGTCAACGGGCAGACCAAGAAGAACGGCCATAATACAACGCCGCGTATGGAAATCAACGACACCCATCAGTATGTCAAACTCAGCGAAGCCCAGCTTCGCAGGACGCTTACCCCAGAGCAATACGAGGTGACGCAGCACGCAGCCACCGAGCGTCCCTTTGCCAATGCCTACGACCATGAGTTCCGGCCGGGCATCTATGTGGACGTCACCACGGGCCAACCGCTCTTTGTCTCGACCGACAAGTACGACTCGGGATGCGGCTGGCCGGCTTTCTCCCGCCCCATAGACGACGGTCTGCTCGAGACCGTCACCGACCGTTCGCACGGCATGGTGCGTACCGAGGTACGCAGCAAGTTGGGTGGAGCCCATCTGGGCCACGTGTTCGACGACGGCCCTGCCGAGCGTGGAGGTACGCGCTACTGCATTAACAGTGCTTCGCTGCGCTTCGTGCCCGAGGCGCAGATGGAGGCCGAAGGCTATGGAGCCTACCTGAAATTGTTGGGCAAAAAACAGAAAACGATGAAAGAAATTTATCTTGCCGGTGGCTGCTTCTGGGGCACTGAGCACTATTTCAAACAAGTGAAAGGCGTGGCAGAGACCGAGGTAGGCTATGCCAACGGCATCACTCCCAACCCCACCTATGAGGAGGTGTGCACTGACAAGACGCAGTTTGCCGAGACGGTGCACCTGCGCTATGATGCCGCCAGCATAGGGCTTGAGAAGCTGCTCGACCTCTATTTCCTGGCCATCGACCCAACCAGCCTCAACCAGCAGGGCCACGACCGCGGCACACAGTACCGCACGGGCATCTACTATACCGACGAAAGCGACCTGCCTGTTATCCGTAGGGTCATGGCGCGGCAGCAGCAAAAGGTGGGCCGTCCCATCGTCGTGGAGGTGAAACCGCTGAAGAATTTCTATGCCGCCGAGACCTATCATCAGGATTATCTCGACAAGAACCCCAACGGTTACTGCCATCTGCCCAAGGCGCTCTTCGAGTATGCGCGCAAGGCCAATCGCTAAACCGACGTTGCTCCATGCACGGACATACTGACAATTACACCTTTCTCACCTCGGCGCCTATCCACCGTGTCATCATCACGATGGCCGTCCCCACTATCGTCTCCATGTTGGTGACGAACCTTTACAACATGGCCGACACCTTCTTTGTCGGCCATATCAACACGCAGTCCACGGCCGCCGTGGGCATTGTGTTCAGCATGATGTTTGTCATCCAGTCGTTCGGTTTCTTCTTTGGACACGGTTCGGGCAATTTTATTTCGCGCGAACTGGGGGCGCGTCGGCACGATACGGCTGCACGCATGGCGGCCACGGGCTTCTGTTGGTCGTTCCTGACGGGGGTGGTCATCCTGGCGCTGGGTGAGTTGTGGCTCACGCCGCTCAGCCGGTGGCTTGGCTCCACGCCCACCATCCTGCCCTATACCGAACGCTACATGGGCATCGTGCTCCTCGGTGCGCCGTTTCTCACGAGTTCGCTCACGCTCAACAACCAGATGCGCTTTCAGGGCAACGCCTCGTTGGCCATGGTGGGCATTGTCACTGGTGCCGTGCTCAACGTAGGGCTCGACCCGCTCTTCATCTTTGGGCTGGACATGGGTGTTGACGGCGCGGCCCTGGCCACGGTGGTGGGGCAGGTGGTGAGCTTCGCCATTTTGCTCTATATGACTTATCGTGGCGAGAACATTCCCATCCGTCTGCGCAGCTTCAGTCCGTCGCCCGCCTTGCTCAAGGAGATCTTCTTTGGCGGCAGCCCGTCGCTCAGTCGGCAGGGACTGGGAGCCGTGGCCACGTGGGCTCTCAACGTGGCCTCCGGCCGTTACGGCGATGCCGCCATTGCGGCCATGAGCATCGTGGGCCGCATTTCCATGCTCGTCATGTCGGTGGTCATCGGCCTGGGCCAGGGCTTTCAGCCTTTCTGCGGCTTCTGTTATGGGGCCGGTCTCTACCCGCGTCTGCGCCAAGGCTTCTGGTTCACGGTGAAGCTGGGCACGGCTTTTCTGGTGGTTGTGTCCGTGGCGTTCATGCTGTTCAGCGGGAGTTCCATCGGCATCTTCCGCAACGACCCGGCCGTGATAGCCATAGGCGTGAAGGCTCTGCGTCTGCAACTCATCACGTGGCCCGTCAATGCGTTTGGCATTTGCAGCAACATGCTCATGCAGACTTGCCGCAAACCGTGGCGTGCCAACCTGCTGGCCGCCGCCCGCCAGGGACTGTTTTTCGTACCTCTGGTGGTAGTGCTCCCCCGCTATTTCGGTCTGCTGGGGGTGGAAATGTGCCAAGCGTGGAGCGATGTGCTGGCCCTCTTGCTCACCGTTCCCATCGTGTGGGGATTCTTCCGGGAGTTGCGCGCCACCCCGATGAGGGCGGCCTGAAAACCTGTTAAAGCATCAAGGTATGTCAGAAACAACTTTATACGTCAAGAACATGGTGTGCGACCGCTGCAAGATGGCAGTGGACAAGACGTTGCGCCAAGTGGGGCTGGAACCCGTCGAGGTGGATTTGGGCGTGGTTCGTGTGGCCGGAGTGCCCGGCGAGAGCCAGTTGGCTCAGCTGCGTGAGGGGTTGGAGGCTCTGGGATTTGAGCTGCTCGATAACCGCCGCTTGCAGACCATTGAGCAGATCAAGGCCGGCATCATCAAGCTGGTGCACTATCTCGACAACCAGACGTCGCTCAATCTCTCGGGCTTCTTGCAGCAGGAACTCCATCAAGATTACTCCACACTCTCCAAACTGTTCTCCGAATACACCTCGAAAACCATCGAGCGTTACTATATAGAGCAGCGTATCGAGCGGGTGAAAGAGTTGCTGACCTACGACGAGAAGACGCTCACCGAGATAGCCCTACAAATGAACTACTCCAGTGTGGCCTATCTGTCGAGCCAGTTCAAGAGCGTCACGGGCATGACACCGTCGCAGTTCAAGACGCTGAGGCGGCAGGGCCGGAAAGGCCTCGACACCATTTAATCTGTGTCCATAGGCCGTGAGCCAGCATGCCCCGCAAGGGAAAACGATGAATATTAAACCATAAAATCACAAGATGAAAAGAAGAATTTTAGTGTTTGCAGCCATGCTGCTGTTGGCTGGGAGTGCCTTGGCACAGCGCAGCCCCAGGTTGTTGAGGTTTACAGCCCAGCAACAGTCTCTCAAGTTTGAATATGATGCGCTCGGCAGAGTCGTCAGAGACGTGTACAGTTCAGAGGACGCAGAAGAGGGAGTGGAGTTTCGCACCAACACCTATGCCTATAGCATGAACAAGATTGTGCAGCGTTATAGTGAGGGAAGCCTCATGGATACTGACTCGCGTACCAGTATACTCAAGGATGGAAAAATCGTGAAAGAGACCGTCGTGATGAATGATGACGAAAGCGGTTTGCCCAAAAGCACGTATACGCTCAACTTTACTTACAATGCCGACAACCAGTTGGTGAAGGTGGAAACGCTTGCGGGGTCTGGGAAAAACATCAATATTCATGAGGTGACATGGGCCGACGGGTGTCCGTCCAATATTAAGACCTATCGGGAGGGCGTGCTTGTTGGTGAGATGAACTTCACCTACGACACCTCCGTGACCAACCCCTACATCATTGCAATAACCAATCCTTTCTTGCATGTGCTGGACTATGAGGCCATCCTGCCGTATGGGCAACTGCTGGAAGACAGCTATGGAGAGCCGGTGAAGTATGCCATGCGCAGCGTGAAATACACGGAACACGTGAGCCATTCCTATGATTGGGATCCCAGGGATGACTTTGAATTAGCCTATACTAAAAATGCAAAGGGCGAAGTTGTCAGTGCTGTTCAAACCGGCCCTGAGGAAAATGAGACAATAAGTTTCGAGTGGGAAAATGCTACGGGCATATCTGTACACAACAATAACGGCACGGGTACAGACAGCTATTATCGTGCCGACGGCGTGCGCCGGACGAGCACGGGCAAGGGCCTGAACATCATCCGCTCGGCTGATGGTACCGTGCGCAAAGTGCTGAAATAGCCTCCCCGCCGTTTGTCCTCCTTAAGAAAGGAGGATGGAAACTTGTAACGAACATCCAGAATTCCGTAACAGACTCACCCTGTAAAGGCCGTACCTTTGCAGGGTGAATGGTAATATGGCAGTTCCTTGCCATTTTCAAATCGTTAAAAACAGACATCATGATGGAAACAAAGACATTTGCAGTAAGTGGAATGAAGTGTGAACATTGCCTGGCCAAGGTGGAGAACGCTCTCAAATCGCTGCCGGGAGTGAGCGCTGTGGAGGGCAGTCTGGCAGACAAGAGCGTCACCGTGACTTATGACGAGGGGCAGGTCAGCCCAGCCCGGATGAAAGAGAGCGTGGCCGCCAGCGGCCGATACGAACTGAGTTTGTAGTTGCCCGGCTTCCCTTTCCTAAGGGATAGGGGACTGGAAAAAATTTGATTGGATATGAAACAAACCATTCCTGTCATCGGCATGGCCTGTTCGGCCTGTTCGGCCAACGTGGAGCGTAGGCTCAACGAGCTGGAGGGCATAGCCAGTGCCTCGGTCAACCTGCCCGGCCGTACTGCCCTTGTGGATTTCGATCCGGCACGCATCTCGCTCGAAACCATGAAAAAAGAGATCAATGCCATCGGCTACGATCTCGTGATAGAACAAGACCGCTCGGCCGAAGAAATACAGAAGCGTGAGTATGTGCTGCTGCGTCGCAAGACCGTCGTGTCGTGGTTGGCCGCTCTTTTGGTGATGTGCATCTCCATGGATTGGCTCTCTGTGGGCAGCCGCAGCATGGCCAACCAGGTCAGTCTGCTGCTTGCACTGGCCAATATGCTGTATTGCGGTCGGACGTTCTACGTGTCGGCCTGGCGGCAGTTGCGCCACGGCACGGCCAATATGGACACGCTGGTGGCCCTGTCTACGGGCATCAGCTTTGCATTCAGCGCGTTCAACACGTTTTGGGGAAACGTGGTATGGGGGAGCCGGGGCATCGTGTGGCACACCTATTTCGATGCCAGCGTGATGATTATTACTTTCGTTCTCACCGGCCGTCTGCTCGAAGAGAAGGCCAAGGACGGCACGGCCAGCAGCATTCGCCAGCTCATGGGCATGGCTCCCAAGACGGCGAGAATTGTGGCCTCCCCCGTTCCCTCCAGTGGAAAGGGCGAAGCGGAGCCGCAGTCTGTGGTCGATGGCGAGGATGTTCCGGTTTCGGCTATAGAGGTGGGCGACCTGCTGGAGGTGCGGCCGGGCGAAAAGGTGCCCGTGGACGGCGAGGTTACCTGGGCCGCCTCGTTCATGAAAGGCGATGCTGCCTACGTGGACGAGAGCATGATTACCGGCGAGCCTACACCCGCCGAGAAGAAAGCGGGTGCGCGGGTGCTGGCCGGCACCATCCCCAGCCAGGGCAAATTCCGCATGCGCGCCAGCCAAGTCGGCGAGCATACGGCCTTGGCCCACATCATCCGCATGGTGCAGGAGGCGCAGGGCAGCAAGGCTCCCGTGCAGCGAATCGTGGATCGGGCCGCCTTGGTGTTCGTGCCCGTAGTGGCGGGCATTGCGGTGCTGACCTTTCTTGCGTGGTGGGCCATTGGCGGCACGGCGGCCCTGCCCCAGGCCATTCTCAGTGCGGTGGCCGTGCTTGTGGTGGCTTGTCCATGCGCCATGGGCCTGGCCACGCCTACGGCTCTCATGGTGGGCATTGGCAAAGCCGCCCAAAAGCAAGTGCTCATCAAGGATGCCACGGCATTGGAGAACCTGCGGCGGGTGGACGTGCTGGTGACCGACAAGACGGGTACGCTCACGATTCCCAATCAGAATGTGGACTTCACACAAGCCGATGCACTGCCTATGGAGCAGCGCGAAACGCTGAAACCGCATGCCCGCGAGGCCATGCAGGCCTTGCAGAAACGCGGCATCGAGGTCTATATGATGAGCGGGGACAAGGAAGAGGCGGCCCGTTACTGGGCCCGGCAAGCCGGCATTGCCCACTATCGGAGCAAGGTGCTGCCACAGGACAAGGAGAATCTGGTGCGGCGGTTGCAGGCCGACGGCAAGCGGGTGGCCATGGTGGGCGACGGCATCAACGACACACAGGCCTTGGCCCTGGCCGATGTGAGCATCGCCATGGGCAAGGGCACTGACGTCGCGATGGACGTGGCACAAGTGACATTGATGACGGATGACCTGCGGGCCATTCCCGAAGCTGTGACGCTGAGCCACAAGACGGTGCGCATGATATGGGAAAATCTGTTTTGGGCTTTCGTCTACAACATCGTGTGCATTCCACTGGCGGCCGGGTTGTTGCACCTCTTCGGCATCGACTTCCAGATTACACCCATGTGGGCCTCGGCCCTGATGGCCCTGTCGAGTGTGAGTGTGGTGCTCAACAGTTTGCGGCTCAAGCTGATGGATTGAGCCGTGTTGTGGCTCCGCTTACTGTTGTGGGGTGGGGTAGTTGTACTTGTATCGGTCGGCATAGCCGACGTGGTAGGAGGGAAACCAGTTCTTTTCCACCGAGAGTTGGAGCGAGAAGCTGGGGTTGGGCGTCCATCGCACGGCGGCCCCCAGCCTGTCGCCCAAGTCATTATATAAATAAGGTGTACCCAGATAGTCCAGCCCGCGGCCGTAGGGATAGCCGTAGCTCCCCACGCCATTGTCGACAAGCGACTTCTGTCCGTACAGATAGGCCGACCAGTGTTCGTTGAACTGATAGCCTAGTTCGCCGTAAAGGCCGCCGGTGGTATAGCTGTCACCACTCCAATTCACATGGTTCACGTATCCGCCCACGGCCAACCAGGCGCGTCGGCCCAAGGGTTGCAGCCAAGTGGCCGAGAGCCTTTGGGAGAATCCGGCCCCGTGACGTGCGTGCTTGCCAAACTGGGCAAACACGCTCAAGTCAAGGCTGGCATTGAGTCCCTGATGGAGCGAACCGTATCTGTAGGCCGAGTCGGGCAGGGCCGGCCGGGCAAAAGTGGGGACAGGGGCCAGCGGTTGCAGGTGTTGGGCATGGGCTGCAAGGGCCGGGCAGAAAGCCGCAGCCAAGAGGATATAGGCCGTTTTTCTCATCGTCGGTATGGTTGAATCTTCAAATGCTTATGCCGCAAAATTACGCATTCCCGGGCAGAGGCAGGGAGGGAGAAGCGGTTTTTTATTATACTTTTGTATAAAAAACGCTAACGGGAAAACCTCTCCCTGCATAGAATTGCTACCTTTGCCCCATATCCGGCAGGACGATGTTGCCCTGCCTTCGGACAAGAACAACATGCCGATGAAAAAGAATTGTCTCATGGCCGTGGTGCTGTTCGCATTGGCAGCCCCGGCGAAAGCTCAAGTCTATAAGGACACCAACAGGAGCGTGAAGTCGCGCGTGACCGAACTTTACGGTCAGGCCCGTAAGGGCGTGAAGAAAGCCGGGAAGAACGTGGGCGACTTTTTCGGGTTGCATCATCGCGGCGACAGCGACGAGGTGGAGATAGACGGGGTGAATTACATGCCTGTGTACAGGGTCAATCTTTTCCGTGACGATACCGAGGGGCTGCGCGAAATCTGCCGCAAGGACTTTGCCCGACGCTATGCCCGCGCCCAGATTGTGAGTGTGGCCATTCCGCAGCGGTCGTGGACGGAGACGGCCGTGAAGCAGCGGGGAAAGATTATTGCCTACCGCCGCCGGGCCTACTGCTACGTGCTGGCCAAGGACGGCACCGACGGATATATCAATGCCCGCTATCAGTTCAAGAGCTCGCGCGAGCCCGGCAAGGCTTGGGTGATACCTGAAGGCTATTGGCCCCGCTTCGAGCGGGCCGACGCCATCCCCAACGTCCATTTCGAGAAACTGAAAGATTGAGGCAGGGCACGATTTGATGGTTTGGGGCATGAATAGACGTTTTAAGGGTATATAAATAGACACTTTAGGGCAGAATAGCGCGCAATAATTGCCATTTCTCTTGCGTATTTCTGTTTTTATCGCTACCTTTGCGCCCAAATCCAAGTTTTTGGTATTGAACATCATAGAGAGACATCAGCGTCCGCAGCATTTCCACAACGAGAGCAAAGGGATGTGCGCAGCACAGGGAAAGACAACTTTTCCTGCAAATTTTTCGTCGAATTGTTTGGTAGTTCCAAATAATTTGCTACTCTCTCTCTCTCTCTCTCTCTCTCTCAAGCCACTGGCGTAACCTCTCTCTAAAACACTTACGCGTACGCGCGCGAGGTGAACCTCGTGCAACCCCAATAGG
>NZ_KI912453.1:90638-117696 GCF_000518545.1 Hallella seregens ATCC 51272 | reverse complement strand
TTCCATTCGGTTTCCAGCTTGTCGATGGCCAGGCCCTTGAACAGCCCGTGCTCGCCGCGGAAATAATACTTCAGCGTGGAGACGAGCAGCGACTTTCCGAAGCGCCGCGGCCGGCTCAGGAAGTAGATGGTGCCCTGTGTCGCCATGTCGTAGACGAGGTCAGTCTTGTCCACATAGACGAAACCGTCTTCTCTTATTTTCTTGAAGTCTTGTATTCCGATGGGGTATTTCATGTTGTTGCGGCTTGATTGTACTTTTGCAAACTTACGTATTTTTTCTGGATTAGCCGCTGATCGCGGCAGAAAAAAGGGTTTCCCGTCCAAACATTTCGTGCTGGCCGCACGGGTTGCGACGTTTGGCAGCGGGCAGACGGACGCGGTATTTCTTTTTTTGATTTTAACCTTTGATAAATGATTTTTGGGCAAAAAGGCACGCAAAAATGCTAATTTTCGTATAATTGCCGTTTGGTTGTTTAAACTAATGTTATTAATTTTGCAGCTTAGAACGACCTGAAGACGCTGCATGCGCCGCCTATCCAATCGATTAAAACAAACAAAACAACAATAACTAAGAACGATTTATGAAAAAGCTCTTCGTATGTCTCTCTCTCATCTGCGTGGGACTGATGACTTCCTGCGTGGACAAGAACGAGGAAGTGGATGAAGACAACAAGCCCGCGTGGCTCGGAGGAAGCATCTATGAAGCGTTGAAGAACCCGGACTCCAAGTACCTCACGGGCACGTTTGCCACGTACCTGCGGCTGGTTGACGACCTGGGCTACGGCTCTACGCTCTCGCGCACCGGCAGCAAGACGGTGTTCCCGGCCAATGACGAGGCTTTCCAGCGTTTCTTCCAGAGCAACGCCTGGGGCGTGACGAGCTACGAACAGCTCACCGTGGCGCAGAAGAAACTGCTGCTCTACAGCTCCATGCTCGACAATGCACTGCTGGTAAGCATGCTCTCCAACGTGTCGAGCGGGCCGGCCTCGGTGGAGGACGGGCTGGCGCTGAAGCACCAGACCTCGGTGAGCGTCGCCGACACCGTGACCCATCTCTATGGAGCCACGCAGATGCCAAAGAACAACGGCTGGTGGACACCTTATTATAATAAGGGCATTGACCTTGTGCAGGACGGAACCCGGCCCATGATGGTGCACTTTACGCGGGAGCAAATGGTGAACAACAACATCACCACGGCCGGCGACGGCTCCGACTTCGAGATTCTTACCGGCGAACGCTACGATGCCGACAACGCCTCGGCCTATATCTTCAACGACAAGATCATCAATCAAGACGTGACTTGCCAGAACGGCTACATCCACCAGTTGCAGGACGTGCTCGTGCCGCCGGGCAACATGGCCGACGTGTTGCGCCGCGCGCCCGAGACCTCGATCTTCAGCCGTATGGTGGACTATTATGCCGCGCCCTACTTCAACCAGACCGTCACCAACAACTACAACGACTGGGCCGTGGCCAACAACGCCGCACTGATCGACTCCATCTTCGAGCTGCGCTACGTGAGTTCGCGTTCGCAGGGCGGCTCGCTCACCGTCGATCCCGGCAACAATGCCCTGGGCAACGGCCGCTACCTGAAGTACGATCTGGGCTGGAACCAGTATTATCCCGCCCATGCCAACACCTCGGGCATCGACTACAGCATCACAGATATGGGCGCAATCTTTGCCCCTGACGACGATGCCGTGAGGAAATACTTCCTGCCCGGAGGCCCCGGAGCCTACCTCATCGACATCTATGGCAAGCAATCCAACACGGAAGACAACCTGCTCGAGAACCTCGATTCCATGCAAATGGCCAATCCTGCCATCATTACGGCCTTCATCCGCAACCTGCAACAGAGCTCGTTTGTGGAGACAGTGCCCAGCAAATTCCCGACCATCATCAACGATGCCTCCGAGAACATGGGCATGTCAACCCGTCTGCTGCGCCGGACGGGCGACAAATACGACATCAAGATAGCCAACAACGGTGTCGTTTATGTGACCAACGAGATGATTGCCCCCGACGAATACCGGGCCGTACTGGCCCCCTCGTCGTCGTATCCAGACATGTATGTGATGAACTGGGCCATTCAGGACAGCAAGGTGCTGCGGGTGGACTTCAAGTATTACCTGCTGGCCATGAGCGCCACCTACGGTCTCTTCCTGCCCGACGACGAGGCTTTCGGCCATTATTACATCGACCCCACCTCGCTCAAGAACGCCAATCCCCGCGCCCTGCGCTTCTACAAGTTCGTCACCAATCCCAAGAGCGGGGCCGCCGAACTGCGCTGCGACGTGCACCGCTACAACCCGGCGACGGGCGAAGTGGGCGCTGACGTGATAGAGACCGTGCGCTACAACTCGGCCGCCACGGCCAAGTACACCAGCCAATTGGTCGACATTCTGAACTATCACACCCTGTTGTTGCCCGACGGCGAGACCATCGGCCGGAACCATTACTACCAGACCAAGCACGGCGGTGAGGTCTACGTGAGCGGCAACGGCGTGGGCGCCACCGTGGGAACAGGCGCCCAGGTGGATGCCGACGCCAAGCTGACCCCGGCCCGCATCGAGGTGGACTACACCGAAGCCAACGGCCATGCTTACCGTATGGACCGTGTGATTCAGGCCCCGCAGAAGAGCGTGAGTCGCATTTTGCAGGACAATGCGCAGTTCTCCGACTTCTACGAGCTCTGCGCCGGCTTCGCTGCCGCCGATGTATTGCTCAAGGCCGGCATCTCCGACGCCCAGAACAGCTTCGGCACCACCGAGCAGGACCAGTATCTTGTCTTCACTTCGACCTACGGAACAGGCAGCAATCAGGTGAAGAACGCCTGTCTGGACGAGAACGTAAAGATGTTCAACACCTACAACTACACGCTCTACGCCCCCGACAATGCCGCCATGCAGGTGGCCTATGCCCACGGATTGCCGCGCTGGAGCGACATTCAAGCCGCGCTGGCCCCCTATGAGTCGGCCGAGGATGTGCCGGCCGCCGTGGCCGCCGCAGCCAAGCAACAGATCAAGGCCATCCGCAGTTTCTGCCGCTACCACTTCCAGAGCGGCTCGGTCTATGCCGACAACACGGTGGCCGCCGACACCTACGAGAGCCTCTGCACCAACAGTCTGGGCATGGCCGAACAGTATGCCGTCTCGGGCGGCAACGGCCGAATCAGCATCGTCGACGGCGCGGGGCAGAGCCACAGCGTGGACGGCGGCGAGGGCCGCATGGTGAATCAGATGACCCGCGACTACTGGTTCGACCGCGAACGCACGTCGGCCAGTGCCATCATCACCTCGTCGTTCTGTGCCGTGCACGAGCTCTCCACGCCGCTCTTCCTCTACAAGGACGCCGCCGGCAACCCCTCCTGGGACGCCGACGTGGTGGCCGCCAATGCCGCTGCAGCCAAGCGAATGGCCGCCAAGGGCAGACAAACGAACAACAAACGCTAAAGGCTAACATAGATTAGAACACAGAATATGTCCAAGAAAAGAATATACGTAGCGGTTGTGCTGGCCGGCATGTCCACGGGACTGTTTGCCCAAAGCAGGCGCATCAGCGGTACCGTGAGCGACCCGCAGGGGCCGGTGATGATGGCCAACGTGACCGAACGCGACGCCAACAACCGTATCGTCTCGGCCGCCCAGACCGACATCAACGGCAACTTCTCGATGGAAGTGAAGAGCCCCAAGAACAAACTCGTTATCACCTACGTGGGCGACAAGACCAAAACGGTGAAGATTGGCGACGCCGAAACCTTTGAAGTGATGCTCGAGCCCGACGACCACACCCTCACGGAAGTGGTTGTCAAGGGCGCCCGCACCTCGTCGGGCGGCCTGTTCATCCCCAAGCGCGAGGTGTCGGTCTCGCAGCAAACATTCAATATGGACGCAGTGGAGGGCATGTCGTTCACCTCGGCCGACGAAGCCCTGCAGGGCGAAATAGCCGGTTTGGACATCGTGGCCAACTCGGGCAACCTGGGTTCGGGCACCACCATGCGCCTGCGCGGCGTGACGACCATCAACGGAAACGCCGAGCCCCTCATCGTGGTCGACGACAAAATCTTCGACAATCCCGACGAGACTTTCGACTTTGCCAACGCCAACGAGGAGCAATACGCCTCGCTGCTCTCGGTCAACGTGGAAGACATTGCCAGCATCACTGTGCTCAAGGACGCCGCAGCCACGGCCATTTGGGGCGCCAACGGTGCCAATGGCGTGATTCAAATCACCACGAAGCGCGGCTCACGCGGCAAGACGCGCGTGAATTTCTCCTACAAGTTCACCGGCACATGGCAGCCCGACGGCTACAAACTGCTCAACGGCGACGACTATACCATGATGCTCAAGGAGGAATTTTACAACCCTTCGCAGAAAGGAACGGCCACCACTAACATCGCAGAGCTGAACTATGACCAGAGTTGGGCCGAGTATGAAAACTGGAACAACAACACCGACTGGGTGAAGGCCGTGAAGCAGTTCGGGCAGATGCACTCCTACAACCTCAACCTCACGGGCGGCGGCCAGCGTGCGCAGTTCCGCATTTCGGCCGGCTACGACCACCAGACGGGCTCGATCATCAAGCAGAAGCTCGACCGTTTCTCCACCCGGCTGGTGCTGGACTACAGCGTGTCCGAGCGTATCAAGTTCTCCACCAACTTCGCACTCACCTACACCGGAAACGATGAAAACTATGCGGGACTGCTGGGCATTGCCCAGAAGCTCTCGCCCAACATGAGCATTTACCGGCAGAAAGCCGACGGCACCGACACCGGCGAGTACTACATCATGAACCCATCGGGCAACGCGACAGGCACGCTCAATCCCTACACGGGCAACTACTCGTCCTACGAAATGCGCAACATTCGCGGGCTGGGCAACCCCGTTGCCATTGCCAACCTGGCCTGGAAGAAAGACCAGACCTACCGCATCACGCCCGACTTTGCCATCAAGTACGAGCTGTTGGGCACCGGGTCCGATCAGCACCGCCTCACGTTCAACGGCCGTGTGGACTTCGACATCTACGCCCGCAGCGTGCCCACCTACTGCCCCGCGGCTCTCAGCACCGACGCCTGGACCTCTGCTTCGTACAATGCGAGCGCCAACACCGAGAGCAACCGCTTCAAGATGGGCGGCCGCGTGGAGCTGGTCTACACGCCCTACTTCCGCAACAAGGACCTCTCGGCCATGATGCTGGCCCGCTATGAAATGAGCACTTCCAAGAGCAACGGCCAGTCCATCGAGATGAACCGCCTGCCCGACGGCATCACTTCGCCCACCGCCCCCGGCGACTTGCGCAAGATGAACAGCAGCAACGGCCGCAGCAACTCGCAGAATTGGATATACGAATTTCACGGAGCCTACAAGGGACGCTACATCACCACCGTGTCGCTGCGGGCCGACGGCAACTCCAAATTCGGCCCGAAAAACAAGTGGGCCTACTTCCCCGGCGTGTCGCTGCGCTACAATGTCATCGACGAAGGGTTCATGAAGAGCCTGCGCTCGTGGCTCTCCATGGCCGCCCTGCGCGCCACTTGGGGCATGGTGGGCAAGGCCCCCGACGCCGACTACCTGTTCTATTCCACCTACAACACCAGCGCCGGATACTATGGCCGCGGCAGCTCCTCGCAGGCGGCGGCCAGCATCGACGGCCTGAAGCTCGACGACCTGCGCTGGGAAAAGACCACGTCGGTGAACCTGGGCTTCAACCTCGGCTTCCTCAACGACAGGATAGAAGTGGACTTCGATTGGTATCACAAGGACACGAAAGACCTGCTGCAAAAGAGCGTTACCATCCCCTCGACCACGGGCTACGGCTCCGTGGCCTATGCCAACGTGGGCGCCATGACCAACGATGGCTGGGAACTGAACGTCAACAGCCGCGACATCATCAAGGCCGGCAAGTTCTCGATGAGCGCGGGTGTCAACTTCGCGCAGAACTACAACGAGATCAAGGAGATGGACAAGCGCGTGCTCGATGCCGTCAACTCCAAGTGGACGGCCACCTCGCGCGGCAACCTCGACAAGGCCACGCCCGTCTATCTGAACCGCGTGCAGGTGGGCCACGCCCTGGGCTCCATCTACGGATTCCGCTACAAGGGCGTCTACCAGTACAGCTACGAGTACCTGCAGAACCACCAGAAGGAGAACCATCTCACGCCCGCCGCCTACGAAAACTGGATCAACGAGCAGCTGGCGGCCGGCCACACGTTCCCCGTGGCCGTGGGCAGCGACGGCAAGGTCATCATGACCAGCAACGGCGAGCCCCAGCATTTGGTCTACAACTACGACTCCGGCTCGTCCACCTACACGTTCCAGGGCGGCGATGCCATCTACGAAGACATCAACCACGACGGCCAGGTCAACGCCCTCGACATCGTGTACCTGGGCAACTCGCTGCCCAAACTGCAGGGCGGTTTCAACTTCTCGTTCCGCTACGGGCAGTGGAGCCTCAAGACGCGCTTTGCCTATCGCTTCGGCAACAAGGTGGTGAACGGCGCGCGCTGGGCCCTGCAGGCCATGTCCACCACGTACAACCAGACCGCGGCCGTGAACTATCGCTGGCGCAAGAACGGCGACGTCACCCCCATGCCGCGCGCCCTCTACGTGGACGGCTCCTCTGCAGCCTACAACTATCAGGGCTCCAGCCGCTACGTGGAGGACGGCTCGTTCGTGCGATTCAACAACCTGCAGCTGGCCTACAACTTCGACAAGAAGACCGTCAAACGGTGGGGACTGAACAATCTGCAGCTCTATCTGAGCGTGAACAACCTCTGGCTCTGGACCAAATACAGCGGCACCGACCCCGAAATTTCCACCGGCGGATGGGGCATTGCCACCGACAGCTCGCAGACTCCGCGGGCCAAATCCTTCACCGCCAGCATCAACATTGGATTCTAAACCAGCAGACAACGTATGAACAACATAGCTAAACACATCAAGAAAATGGGAAAAACGTGCCGCGTCTGCCTGTTTTTCCTCTTGCCTTTAAGCCTTATTGGCTGCGTGGATACGGTGCTTTTGCCCGACGATAAGACCGTGGACGAAGACTTCTGGAAGACTAAAGCCGACGTCAGCGAGATGGTGACGGGTGCCTATCGGTCGATGCTCGCCACGTCGGTCATCAACAATCTCATCGTGTGGGGCGACTTCCGGTCGGACGAACTCGTGCCCGTGAGCTCACCCACGCAGACCGCCCTCACCGAGCTCAGCGCCGTGAACGTGCAGACTACCAACGCCTACGCCAACTGGTCGTCGCTCTACAGCGTCATCAACAACTGTAACATCGTGCTCAGTCGGGCCGGTGGTGTGATGGCCATCGACCCCTCCTACACCGACGGCGACTACCAGGTCGACCGCTCGCAGATGCTCGCCCTGCGTGCCCTCTGCTACTTCTACCTGGTGCGCAACTTCCGTGACGTGCCCTATTCGGCCCATGCCTACATGAACAGCTCCGAGCCGATGAACCTCTACCAGAGTGCGCCCGACAGCGTGCTGCAGCTCTGCATCAACGACTTGCAGGAGGCCGAGCGCAACGCCCTCGACCCCACGGCATACACCGACTGGCGCAGCAAGGGGCTCATCAACCGCGACGCCATCGACGCCCTCCTGGCCGACATCTACCTGTGGCGGGCCAGCGTGGCCCACTCGGCCGCCGACTACGGGCAGTGCGTGGCCTACTGCGACAAGGTGATAGCCTCCAAACGGGCCGCCCACCAGCCCGGACGCAACGAGACCGTGCCCAAGGAGTATCCCCTGGCCGACGGCAACCAGGCCTTCGCCGACCTGTTCATCACGCAGAATGCCGAGGAGAGCATCTTCGAGTTGCAGCTCGACGGCGCCAACAACAGCAACACCGCCCTGTGCCAGATGCTGTACAAGTATGCCAGCAACAGCTCCACCACGGGCTACCTCAAGGCCTCGACGCTCTTCGGCCAGAACGGCGTCGTCTACGTAAACAACAATGCCGCCAAGAACTCCGACTACCGCTACTGGCAGAATGTCTACGCCGTGGGCAGCGGCGCAGAGTCGTTCGACGTGCGCAAGATGATTTCCACCACCGTGCCCGGCACCGGCGACCCCTCCAGCCGGGGGGCCTATGCCCGCGAGGAGAGGGCCTACACGCATTTTGCCCAGAACTACATCTTCTACCGTCTGTCCGACGTCATGCTGATGAAGGCCGAGGCCATGACCCAGCTTGCCGCCGACGACAACGACGTGCAGCTGCGTCAGGCGTTCAACATCGTGCAGTACGTGAACAGCCGTTCCCTCTACTCCGGCAGCCTTTCGTCCGACTCGCTCAAGTGGTCATACTACAATTCCAAGTCTGGCATGGAGTCGCTCGTGCTCAACGAGCGGCTGCGCGAACTCAGCTTCGAGGGCAAGCGGTGGTACGACCTCCTGCGCTACAACTACCGTCATGTAGCCGGCGTGGACTACACCACCACGCTGTACCGGCAGGAAGCCGAGGGCCGCGCCCGCGTGAGAAACAGCCAGGACATGCTCAACCTTGTGGTACGCAAGTATGCCTCGGGCGGCCAGGCCGCCGCGTCCAAGATGCGCACCGAGCCCCAACTCTACATGCCCGTCTACCAAAGCGAGATGGAAGTGAACCCCAACCTGCGGCAGAACCCCGCCTACGGCTCGGGCAAGGACTACACCAAGAACTATTAATCAGGAGGAAAACCAGATATGACCAACAACATTTTCAAGATAGGACTGGGACTTGTGGCCGTGGCCCTGACCTTGGGCGCCTGCAACAGGGAGCCCGACGAGTCCAACCTTTACACCTTTACAGGCCAGACGGTGGGGAGCTTCGTCGCCGCCGACAGCAACCTCACGGCGTTCAGCTACATCCTGAAGCGCACCGGGCTCGACCGCAACATGGCCACCTACGGCCAGTACACCTGCTATGCCCCGACCAATGCCGCCGTGCAAGCCTACATCGACAGCCTCTGGAACGACAAGGAAGCCGTGGTGGAACACAACGGCATGACCGCCAACACGCTCGAGGGACTGACCGATTCGCTCTGCACCGACATCGCCAAGTACCACCTTACCAACGGTCTTTACAGCATCATCGCCATGGGCGGCTCCGGCGCCACCATCACCACCATGCTCGGGCGGCCCATCTCTTCGTCGGTCGACTCGCTGGGACGCACCGTGCTCAACAGCACGGCCACCATCGTGAGCGAGGACAACGAGGTGACCAACGGCCTGGTGCAGGTGGTCGACCGCGTGGTGCCGCGCACCTCGCGCATGCTCGGTCCCACCCTGCAGCGGCTCAAGGACTACTCCATTTTCTATGAGGCCCTGCACCGCACAGGCCTTGTCGACTCCGTGGAGCAGAGCACCAAGGGCGTCACCTACACCAAGGACTACGACCATACCGACACCAACGGCGACAATCTGCTCACGCCCACGGAGTGCAAGGTGGGCTACACCATCTTTGCCGAGACCGACGCCGTGATGAAAGCCAACGGCATCAACTCGTTCGACGACCTCGTGGCCTATGCCAATCGGGTCTATGGCGGGGCCGCGGCCTGGTACGACTATCCTCGCGAGAAAGGCATCGCCGTGAGCACCGGCACCGACTATACCAACCGCTTCAACGCCCTGAACATGTTCGTGGCCTACCACATCCTCTACGTGTCGATGGCCCAGGACCAGATGGTGTTCGAGGACAAGCCCGGCGTGCCCGCCGGCACCGACAAGTGGAACTACGTGAACGGCGGCGAGCCCTACGACTACTATGAGACCATGCTGCCCCACACGCTGATGAAAATCTGGGAGCCACAGCCCGGCAAGACGCTCTACATCAACCGCTGGGTGCTCAACAACACGCTCACCGACGAGGTGGGAACGCGCGGCTCTGCCGCTATGCACCCCGTGAGGCACCCCGGCATCGTCATCGAACGAACCGACATCACCGCCTACAACGGCTACATACACCCCATCAAGGGCATGCTGGTCTACGACGAGCACGTGCCCAACGGCACGCTCAACGAGCGCGTGCGCCTCGACGCCGAGACGTTCCTCGAGGAGCTTATCAACAATGGCTTCCGCAATATGTACGCCAATGAGATCAGCGCCCTCAACGGAGGGGGCTCCGGTGCACGCGTGGCTTACCCCGTGAACTACTTCAACGACGTCATCTGCTACAACGGAAACTCCACCAAACTGCGCACCAACGTGCGCGGAGACTACCGTGCCTATCAGGCCGACACGTTCCAGGGCTGGGGCCAGTACGACCTCGCCGTGCGCCTTCCATCCATGCCTTCGGGCCTCTACGAGTTCCGTTTGTTCTACTCTCCCATGGGCCACGGCGGCATGATGCAGTTCTATTGGGGCAAGTCTAAGAACGTACAGACCATGAATGCCCTGAGCATCCCGCTCGATGTACGCATCGGAGCCGACGACCCGCGCATTGGTTGGACGCCTTTCTACAACGAGGACGACCGCGGCATAGCCACCGACGAGGCTATGCACAACCGCGGCTACATGCGCGGCCCGTTCAGCTTCTGCGGCCATCCCGGCGACGACGGCGACCAGTCCACCACCAAAAACTGCCGCGGCGACGGCGTGGTGACGCTGCGCCGGGTGCTCGGACGCGTCAACGTCAAGCAGAGCGACGAGTTCTGGTTCCGCTTCAAAAGCGTCATCAACGACGACTCCGACCTGAAGTGGCAGCTCGACTTCGTGGAGTTCGTGCCGGTCAACATCGTTGACAACGACCAGTACAGCGAAGACTGGTACTAATTCATAATTCAAAATTCACAATTCAGAATTCAAAATTAATTGGAAGAAGAATGAAGATGAGAACCAAACATCATATAGCCCTCATGGCGTTGGCGGCCGGCGTGCTCGCCGCCACGTCGTGCTCAGACTTCGACGATTACAACTCCGTGCCGGTTGATGCCACCGCGTCGGCCAACCAAACGCTCTGGGAAAACATCTCGCAGAACAGCGAATTGTCCGACTTTGCCGCCCTGGTGAAGCGTGCCGGCTTCGCCGACGAGCTCTCGGCCGCCCACTATTACACCGTGTGGGCCCCGAAGAACGGCACCTACGATGCCGCCGCCCTCATGCAGAAAGACAGCGCCACACTGCTTCGACAGTTTGTGAAAAACCACATTGCCGAGTACAACCACGCCCTCTCGGGCACCGTGCAGGAGCGCATCCACACGCTCAACGAGAAGTCCTACGACCTCACGGGGGCCGGAACCTACACCTTCGGCGACGTGAAGCTGGCCCAACCCAACCTGCCCAGCTCCAATGGAACGATGCACTTGCTCGACGGCATGGCCACGTTCTACCCCAATCTCTACGAGTTTCTCGACGAAGCAACGGGCGTTGATTCGCTGCGCAGCTATCTCAAGAGCTACGAGTTCACTCGGCTCGACCCCTCGAAGTCGGTGGTAGGCCCGGTGGTCAACGGCAAGCAGACCTACATCGACTCGGTGATGGTCACCACAAACACCATGCTTCGCAAGCTCGGAGCCTACATTGACCGCGAGGATTCCTCGTACACCATGCTGATGCCCTCCAACAAGGCTTGGACAGATGCGTGCAATCGCATCAAGTCCAGCTTCCGCTACATTGGCAACACCTTGTCGCAGGACATCAAAAATGCCACTTCGGCCACGAAGGCGCCCGAGCTGACGGCCACCGTCAACCCTGCCTACATGACGGATTCGATTACCCGTCTCTTGCTCATGGGCAGTCTCGTCTTCAACAATCGCAACGCCTACAACCGGTGGGTGGAGGACGCCGGCCAGACGAGCACCGACACCATCCTCACCACCGGCGGCATCGCCGTCTCCAATCCCACGGCTTATCTGGGCCGCACCACGCTGAAACAGCGCATGAGCAACGGCTTCGCCCGCCTTGCAGACTCGCTGGCCGTGCACTCCTGGGACGGCTGGGCGCGCGAGCTTGCCCTCATGCCCACCACCTCGACAAGCCGCACATGGAACGGCACGGGCAAGAACTTTCGGCTGGATGTCCGGCTGAACGACAGCGTCGCCACCTACCATTATCTGCAGGCCGTCGCCTCCAGCCCCTACGCCAAGCCGCAGGTGGACGTGCTGCTGCCCGGCGTCATGTCGGTCAAATACAATATCTACGCCGTGCTTGTGCCCGCCTGGGACGAGGGTGCAGCCGCCGAGCTGAAGCCCAACCAGCTCGATTTCTCCCTGAGCTACTGCAATGCCGCCGGCAAGCTGGCCGTTGCTAAGCTCAACCAAAAGGTGGAGAACGACCCCACCCGCGTGGACACCGTGGCCGTGGGAACGTTCACTTTCCCCGTGTGCTACGCCGGACTGCCCAACGCCGAGGTGAGGCCCAACCTGAAAATCACCACCGACTTCAACGTGTTCAACAAGCCGATGATGGCCAAATACACCCGCGACATCCGTCTGGCAGGCCTTATTCTCAGACCTGCCGAACTTGAAGAATATGAAGCAACCAAATAAAATGAAGACCACCACACCTTATATGCAGGGCCGCAGCCTGAGGCTGGCCCTCTGTGCCCTTGCTTTCGCCGTCGGCATTCCCGTCTCGGCGCAGGACAATGCCTCCCAGACCGAGGAGGTGGAGACCGCCATCAAGCAGCCCGCGCGCCCGCTCCGCCCCGCCCACAAGTACCCGATGATGACGCTCCGCGGCACCGTTACCGACCAGGCCACGGGCAAGCCCCTGGCCGGCATCCAGCTGCGCACGCTCGGCAACGCGCTCTTCGCAGCCATGACAGGGGCCGACGGCCGCTTCCGCATCAGCGTGCCCGTCTTCACCACAAGCCTCTACGTGCACTCGCCGGGCTATCTGGCCCAGCAGGTGGGCGTGGTCTCGGGCGACTCCACCCAGACCATCGCCGTGCGAATGCTGGCCGACAGGTACCGCAGCATGTACCCGGACGGCACCGTCATCACTGCCCAGAGTAGCTTTCGGGCCGCCAGCAACAGCGTGACCATCGACAATGACATCGAGAACAACCTCGGGGCCGACGTGCGAAGCATCATGCGTTCGGCCACGCCCGACGCGGGGGCGGCCATGTTTGTGCGCGGCTTCAACTCGCTAAATGCCAATGCACAGCCACTGATTGTCATAGACGGCATCGAGCAGGACATGCAGCAGAACCGCGGCTCGCTCCATCTTGGGCAGTTCAACAACATCCTGGCCAACCTCTCGCCCGACGACATCGACGAGGTGCGCGTGCTCAAAAACGCCACCGCCCTCTACGGCGCGCGCGGCGGCAACGGCGTCATCCTCATCACCACCAAGCGCGGCCACTCCATGGCTACCCGCATCGACGCCAACATCGGCATGGGCGTGGCGCTCGTGCCACGGCTTCCCAAGATGATGGACGCCGGCCAATACCGCAACTACGCCACCGAAATGCTCGGCACCATGGAGGCCAACACCCGGCTCGACAAGCCCATTTCCTACCACTTCCTCGACGACAACCCGGCCGGATACTACTATAATATCTATCACAACAACACCGATTGGACCGACTATGTGTACCGCACGGCCGTGACTCAGAACTACAGCATCAACGTGCAGGGCGGTGACGACATCGGCATGTACAACCTCTCGGTGGGCTATCAGAACGACCAGAGCACCGTCGAAAAGAATAATTTCGACCGGATGAACGTGCGCTTCAACACCGACATCAACATCCTCTACAACCTCAAGACGCGCTTCGACATCTCCATCAGCCGCACCACGGCCCGCGTCTTCGACGCCGGCATCGCCCCGGACCTCACCGCCGGCACCGTCACCTCGCCGGCTTTCCTCTCGCTCATCAAGGCTCCCATCGTGAGTCCGTACCAGTACAATGCCGTCATCGGCGGCTTCACGAGTCTGCTTTCCGACTACGACGACATCTATTCGCAGCTCGGACGCGGCTACGGACTGGCCAATCCCGTGGCCATTCTCAGCAATGCCGACGGCGACAACAAGAACAAGGCCGAGAACACCTACTTCAATGTGCGCGTGGAGCCCACGTGGACCTTCAGCCGCAGCCTGTCACTCACCACGATGTTCAGCTACAACCTCGACCGCAACGCCCAGCGTTACCACCGCCCCTACGGCGGCGTGCCCCCGTTCGAGATAGCCGATCTGGGCACGGTGACGTCCATGGCCGCCTCGCTCTTCTCCAAGGAGATCAACGTGGTGAGCGACACCCATCTGGACTGGCACCGCCAATACGGCCGCCACACGCTCGCAGCCTTCGGCGGATTCAGGTACACTTACTTCTCGTTCGACGACAACAACCTCAACACGCAGTACACCGGCGTGACCAATGACAAGAACCCTGCCCTCAGTTCCACCACCGGCTATCAGGGCATCCACGGAGCCAACGACGTGTGGAAGACCATCAAGTGGTACGGCAACGCCGACTACAACTACATGAACCGCTACTTCCTCACCCTCTCATTAGCCGCCGAAGCCAACAGCCGCTTCGGCGAGAATGCCGGCGGACTCAAGGCCCTGGGCACCGTGTGGGCCCTTTTTCCCAGCGTGCAGCTGGGCTGGGTCATGACCCATGAGGACTGGTTTCCCAAGCATGGCGTGGTGAACTACCTGCGGCTCAACGCCGGCTACGACGTGAGCGGCAACGACGACATCTCCAACTATGCCGCCCGCACGTCGCTCTCTGCCGTACGCTTCCTCTACGACATGACGGGCCTGCAGCTCACCAACATCGGCAACGACAAGATACAGTGGGAGACCAACAAGAAGCTCAACGTGGGCCTTCAGGCCTACCTGCTCGGCAACCGCGTGGGCCTCGACTTCAATTTCTACGTCAACCGGGTGAGCCATCTGCTCACGCTCATGACTTTCAGGAACCCCATCGGCGGCATCAACAACTACTGGACCAACGGCGGCGCGCTGCGCAACACCGGCTTCGAGGCCACGCTCACGGGCAAGCCCGTGGTGGGACGCGACTGGCACGCCGAGCTCGGCGTCAGCGTGGGCCACTACAAGAACAAGGTGACGCGGCTACCCGGAGGCAGCTACACCAGCTCGGTCTACGGCGACCACAACCTGCTCACCGCCGTGGGCAACCCCGTGGGCCTGTTCTACGGCTACCGCACGGCCGGCGTCTTCGCCACCGACGCCGCCGCCCGTGCCGCCGGCAAGGACGGCTATCTCTACACGACCGACGCCACCGGCCGGCGCAATTACTTCCGCGCCGGCGACGTGCACTTCGTCGACCGCAATGGCGACGGCGAGATTTCCGAGGCCGACAAGACGGTCATCGGCGACCCCAACCCCGACCTTTACGGCAACATCTTCGCCCGCGTGGGCTGGCGCGGCCTCACGCTCGACCTCGGTTTCAACTACAGCCTCGGCGCCGACGTCTACAATTACCAGCGCAGCATCCTCAACAGCGGCTCCACGCTCTACAACCAGCAGGTGGCCGAGGTGGGCCGCTGGCGCTACGAGGGCCAGGCCGCCACGCTGCCGCGCGTGGCCTATGGCGACCCCTTGGGCAACAACCGCTTCAGCGACCGCTGGATAGAAGACGGCTCCTACCTGCGTCTCAAGACCCTGCGACTCAGCTATCAGCTGCCCGTCCCCGGCAGCTGGACGTGGCTCCAGGGCCTCTCCGTCTGGGCCCAGGCCAACAACCTCGTCACCCTCACCAAGTATCTGGGCAGCGACCCCGAGTTCAGCGTGGCCGGCGGCGTGCTCTATCAAGGCATCGACGCGGGCAACCTCGCCCAGGGCCGCAGCTTCCAGTTCGGCCTCAAAATCAATCTGTAGCCCCGTCAGCCCCTCCGTTTACATTCCAAGAACAGAACAAGCAAATGAACATCATGACTTTATACCATCAGACGAAGCGGCGCGCACACCGCCGTCTCCTCGCCATGGGCCGCGCCCTGCTGGGCCTGACGCTCCTCGCCGGCACGCTGGCCGGATGCGGCGACATGCTCCAGGCCGACAACTCGCGCCAGATTTTCGGCGGCGACCTCAACCGCAAGACCGACTCGCTCTTCTTCGCCTTCGGCATTATGCAGGCCATGCAGCACACGGCCGACCAGTATGTCTTCCAGGGCGAGCTGCGCGGCGACAACGTGGCCACCACCGCTTACACCGACAACAACCTGCGCCAGCTCTACGGTTTCTCGGCCACGGCTGCCAATCGCTACGACTCGGCCTACGTCTACTACCGCGTCATCAACAACTGCAACTACTACATTGCCCACCGCGACACCACGCTTCTCACCGGTTCCACCAATGTGGTGAAGAACGAGTATGCCGCCGTCAAGGCCTTTCGTGCCTGGGCTTACCTGCAGTTGGCCCGCAACTATGGCAGCGTGCCTTTCTTCACCGAGCCGCTCACGAGCATTTCCCAGATTGAGAATAACGCTTTTCCGCGTCTCGATCTCACCGAAATCGTGGCGCGTTTAGCCGTTGATCTCGAGCCGTTTACGGGTTACAGCGTCCCCGTTAACGGCGGCGGCGACCACGGTGTAGGCTCCACCAACTTCGGTTCGGCCAAGACAGTGCGCACGGCCTTGTGCTACATTCCCGTCGATGTCATCCTCGGCGAGCTCTATCTCGAGGCCGGCGACTATGCCGCCGCCGCCCGCCACTACGCCACCTACATCACCGCCGTGGGCAAACCCTCGGGCACACGCTACGCGCAGGGCATGGCGAGCCAGCTCGCCCCCCGCACCATGGCCCAGCTGCAAGCCATCCCCGCCGACATGGCCGGCCTGCAGGGCGGCACGCAGTGGGCCGCCATCTTCAGGCCCAACGCCACGCAGGACATCATCTCCTACATCCCCATGGCCGTCAACCGCCTGCGCGGCACCACCACGCAAGTGCCCCAAGCCTTCGGCTACAACTATTACGCCACCGTGAACTCCGCGGCCGAGCTCTATTCCGAAAGGATTCAGCTGGTGCCCTCGCAGCCGCTGCGCACGCTGTCGGACAGCACCGCCTATTACTATTTCCAGAACGTTGCCGGCGGCTTGGCCCAGCAGTATGTGGGCCGGGCGGCCCTGGGCGACCAGCGTCTGGCCGCCGCCACCCGTCAGGGCGAGGGCGCAGACTCCACCATGCAGTGGGTGACCAAGTACCAAAACGGCAACATTATCCTCTTCCGCAACACCACCGTCTACCTCCATCTGGCCGAGGCGCTCAACCGCATGGGCCATCCCGACGTCGCCTTTGCCATCCTCAAGGAGGGCGTCACCGAGCAATTGCTCGACTCGACGGCGGCTTATGTCTCGGCCGAGTCCAAGTCGTTGCTGCAAAACGGCTGCCCGCTGCTCTCGGCTGCCAATCGCGCTCTCTTCCCGGCCCACACCGCATCCAACTTCGAGGCCACCAACTGGGGCATCCACCAGCACGGTGCCGGCGTGACCAGCGACGGCAACTATCCCGGCCGCTCGCCCTACCAGTTCGATGCCGTGGTGGACAAAAAGATGCGCGACATCGGCCGCGACTTCAACCTCACGGTCGGCACCACGGCGCAAGACACGCTGGCCGCCCGGATCAATGCCATGGAAGACCTGCTCTGCGACGAGTACCAGCTGGAGTTTGCGTTCGAGGGAACGCGCTGGTACGACCTCATGCGGCTGGCCCGCCACAAGAACGCCGCTGCCACTTTCGGCGCCGACTTCGGCGGCAAGTGGCTGGCCCGCAAGCTCCGGTACCGCAGTCCCGCCGTCGATCTCTCCAACCCTGCCAACTGGTATCTGCCGTTCGAGTAGGGGAAAAAGCTGCCCGCCCTCTTCCCAATCCTCTCCGCAAGGGAGGGAGTTGGGGGGAGGGCGGGCATCCGCATTCGGCTTGCCGCGGCTGCCGGAACGCGCATCGTGCAGGGCCGCAGCCGCTTCCAAGGGTTGCCGGAACGCGTATCGTGCAGGGCTGCAGCCCGTGTGTGTGCGTCGGCGCAAGTCGGTTCATTCCTTTTCTTATTCTTCTTCCCGCCATGCCGCTTGTCCTTTTGCTTTTCTTCTGCTGCCTCTCGGCCTCCGCCTCTCCCCTCGATTCCTTGGAGCAGCGGCTGCGGCAACACCCGCAAATTCAGGAGAAGGTGTACGTGCATACCGACAACTCCTGCTACTTCATCGGCGACACGCTCTGGTACAAGGCCTACGTGCTGCGGGCCGACTCGCTTTGTCCCACCGACATGAGCCGGCTGCTCTACGTGGAACTGCTCTCGCCCGACGGGCTTGTCGTGGCCCGACAGCGCGTCGTGGTGGCCGACCAGGGCTACAGCTGCGGCCAGTTCGCCCTGCCCGACAGCCTTTACAGCGGCTACTACGAGCTGCGGGCCTACACCCGCTGGATGCTCAATTTCAATGTTTCGTCGCGCAGCTACACCCGCGACGACCGTCACCGATTCTACAACGACCGCATGGCCGCCGACTATTACCGCGACTGGGACGACCTCTACAGCCGTGTGCTGCCGGTCTATGAACGGCCCGCCGAGCCCGGCAACTACACGGGCCGCTACATGGCCGGCCGGCCCAAGATGGAGATGTCTGCCCCTGCCCGCCTCGAGTTGCACTGCGCGTTCTATCCCGAGGGCGGGCTGCTCGTGGAGGGATTGCGCAGCCGCGTGGCCTTCGAGCTTACCAATCAGGACGGCCAGGCCGTCAGTCTGGCGGGCCGTCTCTCCGGCCAGGGGGAGCCCATCACGGTGCAGACGGTCCACATGGGCCGCGGCACGTTCGACCTTACGCCCGCCGCCGGGAGGCGTGCCGAGCTCTCGTTTGTGTGGCTGGGCAAGACCTACGCCTTTCCCCTGCCCCGCGCCGGGGCTTCCGGGGCCGTGGTGCGTCGGGGCCGCGGGCTGCACTTCTCGTTGCAGTCCACGCCCGATGCGCGGCCGGCTGCCTGGGCCGTGCTCTGCCGCGGGCGCCTCTGCCTGTTCGGTCGGCTGCCCGGCGCGGCTGCGGATGGGCCTGCCACCGCCCCGACGGCCGGCTCCGCGACCCCCGTCGAGATTGTTCCCGACGAGCGTCGGCTGCCCTCGGGCGTGAACGAACTGCAGGTCTACGACGCCCGGGGCTGCGTGCTGGCCTCGCGTCTCTTCTTTGTGAACCATCACGACCGGGCCTTGCCGCTGCGCGCCGCCACCGACAAGGCCGACTACGCACCCTACGAAGCCGTCGACCTCACCCTCTCGGCTCCGCCCGAGGCACAGGGCGCCACGGTGTCGGTGAGCGTGCGCGACAGTCGCACCGACGACACTACCTACGACGACGGCGACCTGCTGGCCTCGATGCTCCTCTGCAGCGACCTGCGGGGCTTCGTCGCTTCGCCGGCCTATTACTTCGCCGACGACGACGAAGAACACCGCGAAGCCCTCGACTTGCTCATGCTGGTGCAGGGCTGGCGCAAGTACAGCCGCTTCGAGCGCACCGCCTCCACGGCCGGGCTGGGCCGCCTCGTGCCCACGCCGCTGCGCTACGAACCCGAGACGGCGCTCACCGTGGAGGGATCCGTCAACAAGCAGTTGAGTGTGGAAATGCTGCGGCTCACCGATGTGGAGGGGCTCAACAACAGGCCCGGCGTGGCCGAGAAAGGGCTGCGGCAAGCCGAGGAGGCTGTCACCACGGGCGGCGTGGATGCCAACGGCCGCCCCGTCGCCGTGCTCTCGGGCGGTGCTGCGACGGAGGGCAGCGACGCTTTGACGGCCGGCGGCGATGTGTCGGCCGGCACAGCCGACCGCGGAAACGGCAACGGCGGCACCGGTGCAACCACCGATGCCGCCGGCGAATCGGCTGAACTAAAAGGGGATCTTGGCGTGAACCATGGCGGCTTGAAACACGAGGTGCTGGTCGAGGGCGAGCTGGTGAAAGACGGGCAAGTGGCGGGGCTCACGCAGCTGACCCACGACGGCGGCCGCTTCAGCTTCCGGCTGCCGCCCTATTACGACCGGGCGGTGCTCTTCCTCACGGCCTACGAGCCCAAGGACTCGGCCCGCCGTGCGCTCTCTTCACGCCGCGACAAGCACCGCTTTGACGAGGAGGCCTACCCCGCGTTCTACGTCAAGCGCGACCTGTTCTATCCTGTCTTTGCTCGTCCCTACAGCTTCTACCAGACCCACCTGCCCGACCTGCTGCTGCCCTCCGACACGGTCTCGGCCCCCGGCATGGCGGCCGACCACACGCTCTCCACCGTCAGGGTGGAGGCCCGCCGCCGCTCGCGCAGGGCCATGGACTACAACAGCCCGGCCTATGTGGTCGATGCTTACGACCTCTATAACGAGGCCACGGATCGCGGCCTGTCGTGGGGCGTGCCCAACATGGGCACCTTTCCGCCCGTGGCCTGCCTCACGGTCTACGGCAACATGAACCGCCGCCGCGACTACAACGTGCTGGGAAAACTCGACGATTACACTTTCTTCCAGAACTTCAGCTCCGTGGTCGAGAGCGTCAAGAACCGGACGCCGACCAGCGTTTTCGCCGACTTGCACCTCAAGCGCATCCGCAATTTCCGCTTCTACACCGACTATGAACCCCGCCGACCTGCCGACCCGCACACCGAAGAGCTCAACCAAACGGACGTTGCCGTGGTCTATGAACTCATTCCCGGCGACGGCACGCGCCATACTTACCGAGACCGTCGCTACCTGCTGCCCGGCATCGAACGGCCATTACAGCACTACAGCCCCGACTACAGCCGCAGCCG
The DNA here is from genome assembly GCF_000518545.1 of Hallella seregens ATCC 51272. GTDB lineage: Bacteria > Bacteroidota > Bacteroidia > Bacteroidales > Bacteroidaceae > Prevotella > Prevotella seregens. The sequence goes on along the minus strand of NZ_KI912453.1, from coordinate 97,034 downwards.
TCCGGCCGCTCCCACCGACTATCGGCGCACGCTTTACTGGAATCCCAACGCCCGCCTCGACGCCAACGGCGAGTTCCGCGCCACCCTTTACAATGGCAGCCGTCCCTCCCGCCTCCGTGTTTCTGCGGCTGGGGTGACGGCGCAGGGGAAGATGCTGGGGGCCCGCTGACGCACCTCCCACGGATATTCCGTGGGGCTGCTCCCCTGTTTTTTCTCACAAATACCCTGTCATTTCTTACAACTCCATGGTTTTTTCTCACAGATTCCACAGATTTCACAGATGCTGCGCACCTAAAATTTCTATGGCTTTTCACCGCGCAGCATCTGTGAAATCTGTGGAATCTGTGAGACTTCCCCATGAAATTCTGTGAGAAACTCTGTGGAATCTGTGAGAAAACCCCATGTCATCCGTGAGAAAAGACCGGGCAATCCGTGAGAAAGGGAGGGGCGGTGGCGACGGCGTTCAGACCATCTCCCTGCGGTTGCGCCGCGTCGCGGTGTAGCTCACGTGGAGCCAGCGGGGCGTGGGGAAGCCGAGGGGCTCGAAGATGAGCTGGTCGAAGTCGAGGTGGCGGCGGATGTGATGGCAGATGCGCAGGCCGCGGTCCACGTCGCCGATGACGATGTCGGCCGCCTCGCCGCGCAGGTGTTGCGAGCCCGGCACGCCGCCCACCAGCCGGTTCACCGCCGGCGAGCGGAATCCGCTCGACACCACAATGGGCCCGAACCGGCGGCGCAGCGGCTCCAGCACGTTCTCGGCGAGGGCGCGGAGAGCCTGTCGCTGGCGGTCGTTGGGCGTGTTGTCGAGGGCGTGCTCCAGGGCCGCGCCCGAGCGTGTCAGTTCATACCAGGTGAAGTGTTCGCTGATGTGTTCTCTCTCTTGTGTCGTCATGGTTGTGTGTTTTAAGGTTGGGTTGGGTTGTTGTGTTGTACAAAGTGTGCGATGGTGCAGCCTTGTCCGGCCAGCCGATCGTAGCGTTCCACCATGGAGAGCCCTGCCGTCACACGGTTTTGCACGCGGCTGACAATGCGGGGCAGCGAGGGCGGCACGGGCCGTCCCACGGCGCGGAAGGCGCGTCGGGCCAGTTCGTTCTGCGTGCAGGGCCGTCCCTGGCGGTCGGTCACGGCGTTGCGCATCCACACCAGATGCACCATTTCCACCAGGTCGCGCTGGGTGCCCGTCCACGTGAGGCTGCCGCTGGGCTGGCCGATGAGCCACTGCAGGTCGGCTGTCATGCGGCCCATGGCCTCCTGCCGCCGCTCCATGCGCCGGCGCATCTGTTGCAGTTCGTCGTCTGCTGCGTCCGCCTCTTGCGGGCGGGCAGCGGTTGCCTGATAGATTTTTGTCTTGTCGTTGTTCATGATTTGTGGTTTGAGGGTTTATTTTTTTGTTTTTCAAGGATTGCGTCTTTACGCGTCTTCGTCCTTTCTTTTTTCATCTTGTTGCCGGCAAAGTTAGGGCTCCCGGCCCGTGTCTCCAAGAAAACGGGTGTTTCTTTAAACTTCATTAGGTAGTCCATGAAACCAGGCTTCACAAATATTTTTCGGCGTGCCGGGGGTTGGGGTACGCCATTTCGGGGTGAAATGGCTGTGGCACAGCGGGTTGATGGGTTGGTGGCGATTAACGGTTTTTAAGGTTTTCGTATTTTCTTTCTTGTGTGTCGGTGGTGGGAGTACAGGGGTGCCGGCTTGCGAATTTCCGTGTGGGCCGGCACGAAAGCCGGCCCGCACGGTGGATGGTTTGGGCTGAAATCAGAGGGAGGGATAGGACATTATAGGAGGAAATAGGCCATGATAAGATGGCATAGGGGATATTTGCGGGATGCAATAGGCCGTCATGGCACGATGAAAACGCCGCAAAGACAACGCGAAAACGGTGTAACGGGGGCGCGAAAACGGTGTAACGGAGGCGCAAAAACGGTGTAAAGAAACCGTGAAAAACGGTGGAAGAAAGATGGGGGAGGCGGTGAGGGGAGAAAGAGATACCGTGGAGGGGGAGGCGGGAAGCCGTGGAGAGAGGAAAGAGAAGTCGTGAGGAGGAGATGGGGATGAGGTGGAAGAAAGATGGGGGAAGCGGTGAGGGGAGACGGTCTGGCCACGGAAAGGGGGATGGGGATGCCGTGAGGGGAGGACGGGAAGGCTGGGGAGGGGGTGGGAACGGGCAGGGCGTGGGGAGGTACGGACGCGGTGCGGGGAGAAGAGGGGGCGGGGCTACTCGGCCGAGAAGTCGGCCACCATCTGGCGGTAGACGCTGTACATGCGCGCCTTGCTGACGTAGCCGCGCAGCCGGTTGTTGATGTCGACCACGGGAAGTACCTCGGCATGGGTTGCGTCGAACTTGGCCATCACCTCCTGCATGGGCTCGTTGTCGTAGAGGGTGGCGGGCGGCGGCGTCATGATTTGGCTGACACGGAACTTCTGGTAGAGCTCCGTGCGGAACACGATGTGGCGTATCTTGCCAATGTCGATGACGCCCAGCAGGCGGCGATCTTCGTCGAGGACGGGGATAAAACTGTTGGTTGTGCTGGTGAGCACGTTGACCAGGCGGCCCATGGACATGTCGGGGTCTACGCTGACGGCCTCTTTTTCGACCAGCGATGCCATGTTCATCATCGTGAGAACGCTCTTGTCGGTGTGGTGGGTGACGAGCTTGCCCTCGCGCGCCAAGCGCATGGCGTAGATGCTGTGGGGCTCGAAAATGCTGATGAACATCACGCTCACGACGGCCACTACAATGAGCGGCACGAAGAGTGCATAGCCTCCTGTGATCTCGGCAATGAGGAAGATGCCGGTGAGCGGGGCGTGCATCACGCCGGCCATGACGCCGGCCATGCCCAGGAGGGTGAAGTTTTTCTCGGGCAGGTAGACGCCGAGCTGCTCCATGTTCCACAGCCGGGCGAAGAGGAAGCCCGCGAAGCCGCCCACGAAGAGCGAGGGGGCGAAGGTGCCGCCGCAGCCGCCGGCGCCGTTGGTCGACGAGGTGGCGACGATCTTGGTGAGCATCACAAGGGAGACGTAGACCACGAGGAGCTCGGAGTGTCCGTAGAAGAGCGAGCCGTCCATCACCTGGCTCCAGTCGGCCTCGGTCTTACCGCCGATGAGCGTGTCCAGCGCACTGTAGCCCTCGCCGTAGAGCGAGGGGAAGAGGAAGATGAGCGAGCTGAGCAGCAGTCCGCCCACGAGGAGCTTGCCGTAGGGATGGTTTTTCATGCGGGCGAACTGGCCCTCGCAGAAAGTCATGGTGCGCATGAAGTAGAGGCTGACCATGCCACAGAACACGCCGAGCAGGATGGTGGGCGGCACGCGCTCTACGGCCCAGGCGCCGTCGAGGTGGAAAGCGAAGAGCGTGGACGTGCCGGTGAAGAGGTAGGAGAAGATGTCGGCCGTGATGCTGGCCACGAGAATGGGCACGAGCGAGTTCATGGTCATGTCGATCATGAGCACTTCGAGCGTGAAGACGAGGCCGGCAATGGGAGCCTTGAAGATGCCGGAGATGGCCGCCGCGCAGCCGCAGCCCACGAGAAGCATCACCGTTCGCCTGTCCATGCCGAAGAGTTGGCCCAGGCGCGAGCCGATGGCCGAGCCCGTGAGCACGATGGGAGCCTCGGCCCCCACGGAGCCGCCGAAGCCGATGGTGATGGCCGAGGCCACCACCGACGACCAGCAGTTGTGGGCTTTGATGCGCGACTGCTTGGTGGAGATGGCGTAGAGCACGCGCGTGATGCCGTGCGAAATGTTGTCGCGCACGATGTACTTGATGAACAAAGAGGTGAGGTAGATGCCGATAACAGGGAACACCAGATAGAGCCAGTTGGGGGCTTCGGGGATGAAATCCTCGGTGAGCAGGTGCTCGATGAGGCGGATGAGCAGGTGGAGCACGTAGGCAGCCACGGAGGCCAGGATGCCGATGGCAAAGGCCAGAACGGATGTGGCCTGCTTGTCGGTGAGGTGGGCTTCGCGCCAGGCTATGAGCTTGTCAGTCACGTGCGGTGGGAATGGTGGTGGGGTTGACGGTGGATGGGTAGGCGGGGTGTGGGAAGAGGCGGTGCGGGGCTACGGGCGGATGACGCTCACTTCACCCGCGGGGCCCAGCCTGATGATGGAGCTGGGGGTGTGGGGCTTGTGCTCCTGACGGCGCGACCAGCACACGTAGTCCACGCGCCGGAGCAGCTCTTCGGGGATGTCGCGGTAGTTCTGGGCGGCGGGCTGGCCGCTGATGTTGGCACTGGTGCTCACGAGAGCCTTCTGGAAACGGTAGCACAGCTCGCGGGAGAAAGACTCGCGGGTGATGCGCAGGGCTATGCTGCCGTCGTCGGCAATGAGATTGGGGGCCAGGTTCACGGCCCCGTCGAGGATGACAGTGGTGGGTTTCACGGCGGCGTCGAGCAGTTCCCAGGCCACGGCGGGCACCTGGCGCACGTAGCGTTGCAGGCGTGCGTCTGAGTCGACGAGGCAGATAAGGGCTTTCGAGTCGTCGCGCTGCTTGATGTCGTAGACCTTGGCCACGGCCTCGGCGTTGGTGGCGTCGCAGCCGATGCCCCACACGGTGTCGGTGGGATAGAGTATCACGCCGCCCTCGCGCAGCACGCGCACGGCGTTCCTGATGTCTTCTTCCTGTGTCATTATCTCGCAAAGATAGCAATTCTTTTGCGGGCAAACAAGCCTTTACGGCGTTTTTTTAAGCCCGTTTTGCGCTAACCGTTGCGCATCGTCTGCCCGTTGCCGGCCCTGCGGCAAAAAAAAAGGCGTTTCGGGTGTATTATTCAAATGTTTTATTATCTTTGCACCAATATCATGGCGTGATACGGCCCTTTTCGCATGTCGGGGCCCCCGCATGAGACGTATTACTAACTTAAAAGGTATATATACAATGAACGAACAGGAATTTTTGAAGCCTTACGTCATTGGTCTGGACCTTGGAGGCACGAACTCTGTGTTCGGCATCGTGGACAGCCGTGGCGAAATCAAGGCCACGACGGCCATCAAGACGCAGGGTTATGACCGGGTGGAGGACTATGTGAAAGCCTCTGTGGACGCGCTGCACATCATCGTGGACCAGGTGGGCGGCATCGGCACCATCAAGGGAATGGGCATCGGTGCGCCCAACGGCAACTACTACACGGGCACCATCGAGTTTGCCCCCAACCTGGCGTGGGGCCACAACGGCATCGTGCCGCTGGCCGACATGTTCTCGCGCGAGCTGGGCATCCCCGTGGCGCTGACCAACGACGCCAATGCGGCGGCCATCGGCGAGATGACCTATGGCGTGGCCCGCGGCATGAAAAACTTCATCATGATGACGCTGGGCACGGGCGTGGGCTCGGGCATTGTGGTGGACGGCAAGGTGGTGTACGGCAGTGACGGCTTCGCCGGCGAGCTGGGCCACGTCATCACCGTGCGGGAGAACGGCCGGCCCTGCGGCTGTGGCCGCAAGGGCTGCTTGGAGGCTTATTGCTCGGCAACGGGCGTGGCCCGCACGGCCCGCGAGCTGCTCGAGACCACCGACGAGCCCTCGACGCTGCGCGACATGCGGCCCGAGGACATCACTTCGCTCGACGTGAGCATCGCCGCCGGCAATGGCGACAGGCTGGCCCAGTACATCTTCGAGTTCACGGGCAGCATGCTTGGTGCGGCCTGTGCCGACTTTGCCGCCTTCTCTTCGCCCGAGGCTTTCGTCTTCTTCGGCGGCCTGACCAAGGCCGGCGACCTGCTCATGGATCCCATCAAGCGGAGCTACGACGAGCACGTGCTCAACATCTTCAAGGGCAAGGCCAAGTTCCTCATCAGCGGCCTCGACGGCAGCTCGGCTGCTGTGCTCGGTGCGTCGGCCGTGGGGTGGGAGCTCTAATATGAGATTTTGGAGGCCCCTCTGAGTGCTTCGCACTGGAGACTTCACGTGGGGGTGCATCGTTCTTTCACGCTGCGCGCGGTGAACTTTCACGCAAAGCGCATCGGTTTTTCACGCAGAGGCGCGGAGAAAAGGAGGCTGCGCGGTGGAGACTTTGTGCGGGGACAAAGAGATAAGGAGGCCTCGTACAGTTCTTCTCACGCAGAAATGCGGAGATCGAGGAGACCGTGCTTGGTTCTTTTCACGCAGAAATGCGGAGATAAAAAAGACGGTGTTTAGTTCTTTTCACGCAGAGGCGCAGAGACAAGGAGGCTATGCAATAGCTAAAAACTCCTTGTCTCTGCGTCTCTGCGTGTAAGAATGACATGCTTATACTGTAAGAAAGATGCACTCCACGTGAAAGAATGACGCACTTTGTGTGAAAGAATGATGCACTTAAGAGGTAAGAATGATGCGCTTTGTATGAAAGAATGAAAGGGGCCGCGTGAAAGAATGATGGTTGGCAGGAGAAAGCCCACATCTTTTTTCGTGGAAAAAATCGGGGCGCA
>NZ_KI912453.1:0-90363 GCF_000518545.1 Hallella seregens ATCC 51272 | reverse complement strand
TCAACGGGTTCTGTGTGAAAGACCAGCGCGAACAGCGTGAAAGAATGATGGTTGGCAGGAGAAAGTCCACATCTTTTTTCGTGGAAAAAATCGGGGCGCAGCCTCTTTTTCTCCGCGCCTCTGCGTGAAAAACTGATGTGCTCCGCGTGAAAGAACGAAGCGCTCCACGCGAACATGGAGGCGGATGCTCTTATTCTTCGATGCTCAGCAGCTCCGATTGATGCAGGCCGTTGAGGAACTCGCGGGCCTCCATGCGCCGCTTGCCTGCCAGCTGGAGCGAGAGGATTTCGAGCCACTCGTCAGCGCAAGCCACGAGGAGCCGCCCCCTTTCCAGCCGTAGCGAGCCCGGCCTCAGCCCTGCGCACTCCTCGCCCGTCTTGCGGGTGCGGAACAGCTTGAGCGTGGAGAGCGGGCCGCCGCAGGTGACGGTCGTCCATGCGCCGGGGTAGGGCGAGAGGCCGCGCACAAAGTCGTAGACGCGCTTGGCCGGCTGGCGCCAGTCGATGCGGCAGCTGTCTTTGAAGATTTTGGGGGCTGGGTGCAGCACGGTGCCGGCCGGCAGCTGTCCCTGCTGGTCGGTGGAGGCCACGCGGCCGTTGCCGGCCAGCACCAGGTCGATGGTCTCCACGGCGATGTCGGCGCCGAGGTGCATCAGTCCGTTGTAGACGTATTCCGCGTCGGCCTCGTCGGGCAGGGCGAAGCGTTTTTGCAGGATAATGCGGCCCGTGTCGATGTTGTGGTCGAGGAAAAAGGTGGTCACACCCGTCTTGGTCTCGCCGTTGATGATGGCCCAGTTGATGGGTGCCGCACCGCGATACTGCGGCAGCAGGGCGGCGTGCACGTTGAAAGTGCCGAACCGGGGCATGGCCCACACCACCTCGGGCAGCATGCGAAAGGCCACCACCACCTGCAGGTCGGCCTGGAAACTGGCCAGTTCGGCCACGAAGTCGGGGTCTTTCATCTTGACGGGCTGGAGCACGGGGATGCCGTGGGCCAGCGCATACTTCTTCACTTCGGAGGGTTGCAGCTGGTCCTGGTGCCGCCCCACGGGCTTGTCGGGCTGGGTGACCACGGCCACCACGCGGTAGCCTTGGTCCACGAGGCGGCTCAGCGTGCCTACGGCAAACTCGGGCGTGCCCATGAATACGATGCGGAGATCTTTCTTTTCCATAGTTGTTTTTGATTGCTTTCTTGATGGTTGGTGCGGGGGCGACGGTGTGTGGCGCGGGCCATCGGTGACTGTGCGCCGGCGCATGTCCCCCGGAATGCAGCGGGGCAGACGCTCGTGGAGAGGTCTGCCCCGGTGTTGAGAGGTGGGGGGTGGCGGGATTAGAACTGCCACCAGTGCTTTTTGCGGGGAATATCTTCCACGGCGGTGTGCCCCATGCTTTCGCGAATCACGTCGGCATACGACTTGTGGTCGTGGATGATTTTATAGATTTCGCCCCAGTCGGGCAGCCCGCCGATGCCGCGATCGTCGATGAACCAGTCGGCTTTGAGCTTGCGGCTGAAGTGATTGTTCTTGTCTTCTTCCTCTTCAGGATAGTCGCGGTTGACGGCCCAGAAGTCGACGCCGCGCTCATGGCACCAGTCCACGGCATCCTGCAGGAGCTTGCCCTCGCGCACGCTCCAGAGGATGAGGCGGTGCTGATCCTTGATGAGCATGCGCAGGGTTTCGGTGGCAAAGGGGAGCTCCTCGCCGATTTCGGGGTAGCGGTGCTCCACGATGGTTCCGTCAAAGTCTACTGCTATGGTGGCCATGGGCTTATCGCTTGATGGAGTTGTCGTTGCCGTCGCTGTAGTGACTGTTGCTGTAATTGCCGTAAGCACCGTAGTTGCCGTAGCTGCCGTAACGGCCGTAAGACCCGTAACTGCTGTACTTGCTGTAGATGCTGTAGCGGGCATACCTGCCGTATTTGCCGTATTTGCCGTAGCCGTAGTAGTAGCCGTACTTCTTCTTCGACATGTCTATACCGTTGATGACGATGCTCATCTTGGGCAGTTTCTTGGTGGTCGAGAGGCCGTTGATGAGGTCGAAGCTCTCCTTGGCGGTGTAGTCGGCGCGGCACATGTAGACGGAGGTGTCGCAGACGCGGCCTATCTGCAGCGTGTCGGTCACCAGACCCACGGGCGCCGTGTCGACAAGGATGTAGTCGTAGTGCTCGCGCAGCAGGGCGAAGATGTCCTCAAGGCTGCGGCGCGACACGAGCTCGGCGGGGTTGGGCGGCACCGGACCGGCCATGAGCAGGTCGAGGTTGGCGTTGATGCCCGACGGAACGATCTGGCTCTGGATGGCTTCCCACTCGGGCTTGTCCTTGACAAGCAGGTTGGTGATGCCGTGCTGTTTGTCGGGGAGCTCGAAGAGTTCGGCCAGGCGCGGCTTGCGGATGTCGAGACCTACGAGCAGCACACGCATGCCCAGCAGAGCGAACGACACCGAGAGGTTGGCGGCGATGAAGGTCTTTCCCTCGCCCGAATTGGTGGAGGTGAACATGATGACCTTCTCGTTTTCCTCGAGCATGAACTGCAGGTTGGTGCGCATGGAGCGGAAGATTTCCTCCATCATGTTGTTCTTGTTCTCGTGAACCACGATGTCGGCCTTGGTCTTGGCCACCTCGGAGGCCACGGCCACGTCGGCCAAGATGGGCAGACTGGTGAGGCGCACCACGTCGGCATGGCCCTCGATCTTGTAGTGGAAGAACTGGATGAGGAACAGCACCAAGGCGGGAATAGACAGTGCAATGATGAGGGCGATGAGCATAATCATCGGCTTCTTGGGACTGATCTGCCCGCCGATAGCGGGATTGTCGATGAGCTTGCCCTTGTCGGCCGTGGCTGCGAGCGAGATGGAGTTCTCCTCACGCTTCTGCAGAAGCATCAGGTAGAGCCCCGACTTCACTTCCTGCTGGCGGCCAATCTGGGTGAGCATGCGCTCCTGCTCGGGTGTCTCGCCCACTTGGCCTTCGTATTTGTTGTACTGCGAGAAGATGGAGCGACGCTGGATTTGCAGGTTGCGGCGCGCCTGTGCGAGGGCGCGGCGGATGGAGTTCTGCAAGTCGTCGAGCTGGCTGGTGAGGGGGATGACGGAGGGAGAGCTCTCGCTGGCGCTCTGCAACAGCAGGTTGCGACGCTGCACAAGGGTGTTGTAGTTGTTGATGAGCGACGTGGCCGACTGGTCGGTCAGACCCACGTTGGAGGGCAGCGGCTGGTAGCGGTTGGCGGGATTGTCGATGTAGCTGCGCATCTCGTCGAGCAGAGCCACCTGTGTTCCGGCCTCGACCACTTTCTGCGAGTAGGCGTCTGCGTTCTGCACAGCCTGGCCGGCATTGAGCTTGAGCTCCACCATGCGGTTGTTCCTCTTGTAGGTTTCAAGCTGTCCTTCGGTGTTGCCCAGCTCGGAGTTGATCTTGTCCAGACGGCTGTTGATGAAGTCTTCGGTGCGTAAGGCTATCTCGTTCTTATCCTCGTTGGCCTGCCGGTTGTAGCAGACGGCCAGCTGTTTCAGGTAATCGACCGAGCGTTGCGGGTCTTCGTCGTTGATGACCAGCTGGGCGATGGTTGTGGTCTTGCTGGTCTGCGACACGCTCAACTCGTTCACATATTTATATGCGGCATACTTGGGCGAGCGCACAAAGATGTGCATTTTCTCTCCCTCGTCCATTGGATTGAGTGTGTTTGCCGTCAGGGTGAGGATGCCGGCACGCGTGCCGATGGTGACGGGCAGCCGTTTGATGGTCTTGTCAATGGCGTAGGGACCGTCGGCCTCGTTCTCGTTGACGGGCACGTAGTAGGTGCCGGTGACGCGGTATGCGCTGCCCTCACGCTTGATGAGCAGCTCGATGGTGGTGTTGAGTTTCTCCAGATGGGCAGCGTCAATATCGACGCTGATGGGCTGGGTTTTGTACACCAACTGATCCTTTACCTTGCCCACGCGGTAATAATCCACGTAGAGTTTTAGGTCGCGCACGGTCTGTTCGGCCAGCGAATGCGAGGTAAGGATCTCCATTTCGTTGTCTATACCGTTGGAGTTTGAAATCATACCGAGCGTGGCTGTGCTCAGCATGCTGTTGGCGCGATTGCTGGATTGGTCGTTGTCCTTAATCAGCAGCTTGGCCGACGACTGGTAGATGGGGGTCTTGTAGCGGAGATAAATGGCCGCCGTGCCCAAGCAGATAATCAAGGAAAGTATGAACCACTTCCAGTTAAGAATCAGCGTGGTGTAGATCGCGGCAAAGTCAAAGGACGACTTGTCCTCCTCCATTGGCGCGGTTGTCTGCTCCACGTCCAGTGTTTTGTTTTCTTCCATTGTTTATGAATAAAGGGATATTGTTCTGTGTTGATGAATGCTCCGGGTGCCGTGCGGGAGAGCGTTAGTCTTGTGCCTCGGCCAGTTGGAGCAGGTATTTGCCGTAGTCGTTCTTGGCCATGGGCCGTGCCTGTTCGGCGAGTTGGTCGCGGCTGATCCAGCCGCGCTTGTAGGCGATCTCCTCAAGACAGGCCACTTTGAGTCCCTGCCGCTTCTCAATCACCTCGATGAAAGTGCTGGCTTCCGAGAGGCTGTCGTGGGTTCCGGTGTCGAGCCAGGCGAAGCCGCGCTGCAGTGTCTGCACCTTCAGCTTCTGCTGGGCCAGGTATTCCTGGTTGACGGTGGTGATTTCGAGCTCGCCGCGGGGGCTGGGCTTGATGTTGCGGGCTATCTCCACCACGCTGTTGGGGTAGAAATAGAGGCCCACCACAGCGTAATTGCTCTTGGGATGGCGGGGCTTTTCCTCGATGCTGAGGCAGTTGCCGTGGTTGTCGAACTCGGCCACACCGTAGCGTTCGGGGTCGTTCACGTAATAGCCGAACACCGTGGCGTTGCCCTCGGCCTCGGCTTGGCGCACACTTTCGCGGAGCAGACGGGAGAAGCCGGAGCCGTAGAAGATGTTGTCGCCCAGAACCAGGCACACGCTGTCGTCACCGATGAACTGCTCGCCGATGATGAAAGCCTGGGCCAGTCCGTCGGGGCTGGGCTGCTCGGCATACTCGAAATGCACGCCCAACTCATGGCCGTCGCCCAGCAGACGACGGAACCCCGGCAGGTCGAAAGGGGTGGAGATAATCAGGATGTCGCGGATGCCCGCAAGCATAAGTACCGACACCGGATAGTAAATCATCGGTTTGTCGAAGATGGGAATGAGCTGTTTGCTGATTCCTTTGGTAATCGGATAGAGTCTGGTGCCGGAGCCGCCGGCCAATACGATACCTTTCATGTGCTATTTTTGTTTTGTTATTCTTTCAACTTCAAACATCTACGTACAGGCATTCTTCATAGGGTTTAGGCGCAGAAGAGGGTTGAATCGTTGAACTGTCCTTTACATTACCGTGCAAAGGTAGCAATTAAAATCGAGATAGATGTGTTTTTAATCAGGAATTTACACGGCTGTATGCAAGTTTCTCTCACTTTTGCACATGAAAGGAGGGTGGGGCAGAGCTTCGGATTACAGCCAAGCCATAGGGACATACGCCCTGTATGTTCAAAAACCGAGAGACGTAAATGGACACACACGGGGTGTGTCCCTACGTATCAATCTTGGTTATTGGTGTTGCTCCTCCTTGCTGCATGCAGGAGGTGTTGCCGTGGGCTCAACCCACGACGAGCGAGAAGCGGAGCCCCAGCGCATTGGCTATTAACATGAACGTGGAGAGCTGCATGTCGCAGTTGCCCCGCTCGATGGTGGAGATATACTCCCGCTTCTTGCCGATGCGGTCGGCCAGTTGTTGTTGCGTCAGCTTTTGCAGCTTGCGCTGTTCTTTCAGCAACTCGGCATAATAGTAGGTGTTTGCCCGCGCCTCAAACTCCTCGCGCGCAGCAGATCCCTTGGGCCCGTACTTTTGTTCGAGGTGCTGCGATGATGTGTGCAGTGTCTCGAGTTTCTCTTCATTCAGTTTTATCATGGTCAGTCCTCCGTATATCTGTTTAATATTCTGATGGCGGTATCAATCTCTTTGCCGTATTGCTTGGTGTCTTTCTTGAGGAAAGAATTCAGGAAAAGAACGCTGCGGCTCTCGACAAGGCTGCGGGAGTCTATGGCAAACACAATGGTTCTGTACTCGTTTCCGCCAGTTGACACACGGGCTTCGTATAGAAAAGTGTTCTCCAAGTGCTTGACAAACTTCTGATTGACCACCCTCTGTGTTCGGATGATTTGCTCCACGTAGTCGTACTTTTGTTGCACTTTCTTCGGTAATCCACCGTAATAGTCTTCGTATTCCGGCGAATAAAAGATTTCCCTTTGTTCTGTCTCCATGCCGCAAATGTAGGTAATTTATTCCATATTACCAAATATTTGGAAGACTTTTATTACATAGTGCTTGTCCGATGGCTACTTCATGAGCTCGGCAAGTTTGTCTCGAAGCAGCTGGCCGTGCAGTCCCTCGGCGATGATTTTGCCGGTCTTCACGTCCACGAGGAACATGGCAGGGATGGACTGCACCTTGTAGGCATCGGCAATGCGCGACCTGTCCACACCGTTGGGCCAGGGCAGCTGCTCCTCCTTGAGGGCTTTCTTCCAGGCCGCATCGCTGCGGTCGAGGGAGATACTGACGATTTGCAGCCCCTTGTTCTTGTATTGGTCGTAGCATGCCTTGAGGTTCGGAATCTCGTTGCGGCAGGGCTTGCACCACGAAGCCCAAAAGTCGACGAGCAGGTATTTCCTGCCTTTGGCAATCTTGTCAGACGGTGTGGTCTTGCCGTTGGCATCAAGCACGCTGAAGCGGGGATAGTCCTGCTCCTTGAGTCCCTTGGGGTCTACGAGCTCCTTGAGCAGCCGGCCGTAGTAGGACGACTGGGCCGAGGCGGAGAGACACTCGTAGTCGGCCTTGTTCTCGGGCGTGAAATAGGAATACACGTCAAGCCGCATGAACGGTCCCCACCACGTACTGTCGTTCTCGGCAAAGAGCTCGTTGTACCGCTTCTCTATGAGATTGAAGAACTGGGCATCGCATGCCATAAACTCCTTCCACGCCTCGGAGGCCCGCAGCCGGGCCATCTTGGCCGAGTCTTTGGCGGCATAGGCTGCGCTGATCTGCCGGTTGATGTCGCGGTATGCGTCGTGGTACGCGCCGTTGTAGATCTCCAGAAACTTCTTGAAAGCCCCGAGCTTCATCATGTACTGGGCGTGCAGCGGACTGTCGTAGACCTGCTCTCCTTTGCCCATATAGTAGGTGACGCCGTCGCTTTCGGTGCTGTCCGCAGCCACCGAGGCCGTGACACGCTCGCCCTGCCCGGTCATGAGGTGGAGCAGGGTGCCGGGCACGCCCTTGGCCCTAAAGTCGATCATGCGGGGCTCGGCGACGGGCACGGTCAGCGTGGCCTTGCCGCCCGTGAGGGTGGCCGAGGCCAACGGCGGTTCGTCGGCATGGGTGCTGCCCAGCGCGGCCTCGATGACCGTGCCGTCGGGAAGCCCGGCGATGGTGAGCGATACGGTGGATTGTGCGCCGGCCAGCAGGGTGGCGGCCAGCAGAGCGAGGGTGAATATTATCTTCTTCATATATAATAAGGTGTTAGTGCTGATGGAAAATGCAGGCTACATGTCGGGCCACGGCTACCGCGTGGCATTGTATTGCAGGGTGCCACCGCCGGGATTGCTGATGGCTCCGAGGGGAAATACCATGGTCCAGAGGTAGGAGTCGCCGGCGAGCGACTCGGTCTTGCCGTTGTGTGTGCGGGTGAGCGTGTAGGGGAATTTGCCCTCGGCGTTGAGCCTTCGGATGTCGGCGAAGGGAACAATGGAGCCAATCAGCTCGTTGAACTTCGTCCGGCAGATGGCGGCCATGGCCTCGTTGGCCGTCGTGGCCACGACGGGCAGGTACTTGTCGGGCAGGATACGCGTGCGGCGCAGCTGGTTGAGCCAGTCCATGGCGGCCGTGAGGTTGCCCTTGCGGGCCTCGCACTCGGCCTTGATGAGATACTGCTCGGCCGTGCGGCAGCCGCCCATATTGAAGTAGCCTGTCGTCATACCGTAGTAGTAGACGGTGCCGCCGCCATAGTCGCGCAGCTTCCAGTTGGCATAGAACTTGGCGTCGCCGTCCTCCACCGTCTGGCTGCGCCACTGTGGCACACCCGTGATTCCCTCGGCGCGGCTCATGTCGCCATGCTTGAAGTCGTAGTTCTCACAATAGTCAAAACCCATGGGCGAGGTGGCGCGCGTCCACACGTCGGGTGTCTCGATGGCCGTCTTGTTGGCCTCGTAGAAGGCTGTCCAGTCGTAGAGCTTGCGGTTCACGGCCAGCGCCCTGTCGGCATAGGCCGAGGCTTGGTCGTAGTTCATCATCGTGAGATACACGCGGGCCAGGAACGCGTAGCACGCCCCCTTGCCCGGCAGCAGGATGTTTTGCCCCATGTCGGGCAGGTAGGGCAGGGCCGCCTCCACGTCGGCGATGATGAGGTCGTACACCTGTTGCACGCTACCCTGCTCGTAGGGCGCGTTCACGGCCGAGCTAGTGATGATGGGCACGCAGCGTGTGGTTTGGGCCGTGGCGGGGTTGTAGGTGTCGGCGTAGAAGTTGGCCAGCTGATAATAAGCCATGGCCCGCAGCGCCTGGGCCTCGGCATACACCGTGTGGCGTTCGGCGTCGGTGGCGTCAGTAGCCGTCATGGCGTTCTCCATCACCAGGTTGGCCACGGCGATGTTGGCGTAGCCTTGATAGTAGGTGGTCTCGTCCGACTTGTTCCATTCGGCGCGGTCGATGCTCGTGTCCCAGTTGTAGTTGGCCTGATACAGCGGGTTGGAGCCCGTGAGGTAGTAGGCCGACACATAGCGGTCGCCCAGCAGGTTCTCGGCCTGGGTCACGTCGTAGCGGTGTGCGCCGTTCTCATAGTTGAGCAGTTGGGCATAGTCGGCCAGCGTCTCCGGGATGTTCTTGCCCTTGGGTTTCTCGTTCAGATAGTCGTTGCACGCGCTCAGTGCGAGCACGCCCGCGAGCACGAGGCCCAGCGTGCGGCAGGTGGAAGTGTGGATATGCTTGTTCATGGGGTTGCGGAATTAGAAGTTCAGAAATACGCCCAGCACGTAGGTCGTGGCGTTGTATCCGCCCAGCTGGTACTTGGCCTGGCTGCTCTTGGCCCAGAGGCAGGGGTTCTCGATGTTGAGTTGCACGCGTGCGCTGCTGAGCCATGCCTTGCGCACGAGGGTCCGGGGCAGGCGGTAGGCCAGCGCAACGTTGCTCAGCCTCACGTGCGAGGCGTCGAGCAGGTTGGCCGACGAATAATAATAGGTGGAGTAGAGGCTTGTCAGCGGCAGCCCGGCTTCGGCAAAGGCGGCCCGCGGCACCTCGGTGGTGCGCTCGTCGCCGGCCTGTCGCCATCGGGCGGCAATGCCGCTGCCCAGCTTCGACAGACGCGACACATAGCCTATGCCGCTGGCGTAGCCATAGTTCAGGAACGGCATGTTGGCGTTGCGCTGCTTGTAGTTGCCCTCATAGGTGAAGAGCAGCGACAGGTCGAATCCGCGCCACGACACCGTGGTTCCAAACGACCCGCTGTAGGTGGGCATGGCGTTGCCGATGCAGCGGATGGCGTCGAGCGAGGTGGGTGCGGTGGTCGTGAGCCGTCCCTGCTCGTCGTAGACCTGCGGCAGTCCCTCGCTGTTGAGCCCGCCCCAGGCGTAGCCGTAGAGCGCCCCATACTGGTCGCCGATGGTGGGATAGGCCGTGGAGTGGTCGAGGGCAAGGAAGTAGACCGGAGCCTTCACGTTGACATACATCACGCGGTTCTGGTTCAGCGCGAGCATGCCGTTGAGCGTCCATGTGAGTTCCTCGGTGCGCAGCACGTCGCCCTGCAGCGTGATTTCGAGGCCGCGGTTGCGCATTTCGCCGTTGTTGATGGCATACGACGAGTAGCCGTAGCCCTCGGTGGGCACGCCTTGCGTGGTGGCCAGCAGCCGCTCGCCATACTTGTTGTAGTAGTCGATGGTGCCGCGTAGCCGGTTTTTGAGCAGGGCAAAGTCCAGCCCGATGTTGGTCACCTTGGTCTTTTCCCACGACAGATCGCTGTTGGGGCGCGTGGCCACGTACTGGTAGGGCTGGCCCGTGTTGTAGTCGGTGCCCGAGTAAGTCACGAGGTAGGGCGAGTAGGTGGGGTTCACGTTGCCCGTGATGCCGTAGGTGGCACGCAGTTTCAGCATGTTCACCCACGTGTGGCGTTTCATGAACGGCTCGTTCGAGAGGTTCCACGAACCGCCCACCGACCAGATGGGCTTGTTCTGATACTGGTTGCTTGTGCCCCAGAGGTTGGAGCGGTCCCAGCGCATGGAGAACGTGGCCGAGAGGCGGCTGTCGTAGGTGTACGACGCATTGCCATAGACCGAAACGTACCGGTTCTTCGTCTCGTAGAAGGCGGCGGGGTTCGAGGCCGAGCTGTAGTCGCCGAAGACATTGGTCAGTCCCTCGATGAGCATGGCCTCGTTCACGGCCCCCGAGGTGAGCGCCCGGTCGTTGTAGTTGTAGTAAGCGTTGCGGTGCATCTCGAGTTTGTTCTCGCGTGTCTCGGTGCCGACGATGGCCGAGACGTTGTGACGCCCGGCCACGGTGTGGTCGAACGAGAGCTGCTGGCGGAAGTTGTACGACTTGCGGTACTGGTCGCGCGTGTTGAGCACGTCGCCGTAGGGCAGGTTGTAGACCACGACGCCGCCCTCTTGCGTGGCAAAACTGTTCACCAGCCGGTTCACTTCATACGACCCGGCCTGCTGTATCTGCCGGTATTTGGCCGAGCCGCGCTCATACTGGAACGAGGCCGCGTACCTGAGCCAGGGCGTCAACTCGACGTTGAGTCGGGCAAAAGTGCGCAGGTTCAGCGTCTTGGTGTTGCCCACTCCCTTGTCCAGATTGGCCATCGGCGTGATGTCTTCGCTGTAGAGCCCGTATTGCTTGAGGGCCGCCTGGTGGGTCGAGCCGTAGAGCAGGGCGGCCGGCCGGGTGCAGGGTGAGCCGTCGGCGTTGAGCAGGTCGTCGTAGGGCAGCACCGTGTAGCCCGGCAAGAGCGGGTTGTAGGTCTGCTCGTCGGCGTCGGCAAACTGCAGGTAAGCCCCCGTCTCCAGCTCCATCCAGCGCGTCAGGCGCGTGGTGTTGGCCAGGTTGATGCCCACCGATTGGTCCTTGGAGTAGCGGTCTTCGTAGGCGTTGTGCTTGTAAGTCACCGAGGCTTTAAACCGGTTGGCGGCCGTGGTCTTGGCCAGGTTCAGGTTGTATTGCTGCTGCAGCTCGTCGCGTTTGGCGTGGCGGGCCACCTGGTCGTAGTAGTTGTATCCGCGCGTGGCCAGCCTGTCGAGCGTGGCATTCATCTCTGCTTCGGTGGTGTTGCCGGCGTAGTGGTTCAGTATGGCGCGTATGCCGGCGTTGGGATAGTGGTTCTCGGCCAGTGCCGTCCGGGCGTAGGCCTGGGCGTCGGCGCCGTGCAGCGAGGTGTTGGCCGCGGCCCACTCGCGCTCCAGCGCCACCATGTCGGCGCTCGAGGCCAGGTTGCCCGTGTAGAGCCCGTAGGGCTTCCAGGCCAGCGAGGCGTTGAAGCCCACCTCCAGCTGCTCGTTGCGCGAGCCGCGCTTGGTGGTGATCACAATCACGCCGTTGGCCGCACGCGCGCCGTAGATGCTGGCCGCGGCGGCATCTTTGAGGATGGTAATGTCCTCGATGTCGTCCATATTGAGGTCGGGCAGCTGGGTCGATACGTAGCCCTGCCAGTCCATGGTCTGGTTCTCTACGGGGAAACCGTCGATGACATAGAGCGGAACTTTCTCGCCGTACATGGTGGACAGGCCGCGTATGGTGCCGTCGGTGTAGCCCGCCACCTGGCCCTCGAGCAGCGAGGTGATGGAGTTCATGCGCTTGGTCTCCAGGTCTTTGGCCGTGAGCTTGGCAAAGGAGCCCGTGGCGCGCTCCTTGGAGATGGTCTGGTAACCGGTGACGAGCACCTCGTCGAGCATGGTCTTGTCTTCTGAGAGCACGTAGTTGTTGGTCTCGTGGCGGCCCACCAGCATCTTCTTGGTCTTCATGCCCACGTAGCTGAGCTGCACTTCCGTGCAGTCGCCGGGTATCAGCAGTTCGTATCGGCCGTCCACATCGGTCACCGTGCCGTAGGGCGAGCCCGGCACGCTCACGGCTGCACCCACGAGGGGCTCGCCCTGCTCGTCGGTGACGGTGCCGGCAATGCGCTTCAGGTCGGCCTTGTCTTTCGGTGCGGCGGGCTTGCCCTGGGGGCCGGTCGGCGCGTCCTTGGCAGTGGCGGCCTTGCGTGCAATGCTGATGTAGCGGCCGTTCACCGTGTAGTCCAGGGGCTTGCCCTCGAGCACGCGGGCCACGGCCTGCTGGGGCGTGAGGCCCGCGAGGCTGGCCGTGACGGTGTAGACTTTCACGTCGTCGACGACGAAAAGGATCTTCCATCCCGACTGTTTCTGAATCTGCCGCAGGGCCTTGGCCATGGGTTCGCCCCGGAGCGTGAGGGTCACGGTGGGCTTACCGGCCGTCTGTGCCGGCAGGGGCTGTGGCAGGGCGGCGGCCACGGTCAGGGCGACGGCCAGCCCCAGGATGCCATGTAGTCTGTCTCTCATACGACGTTGGTTTTTAGTTGATGATTTGTTGCTTTGCCTTAGATACGTGGAGGGCCGGCAGGTGGTGGCAGGCTGAAAGCAGAAAAGTGGGAAAAACACGGTTTCTTCACTTTTTCAGGGCTGCTCGATGACAATCTGTTGGTTTTGCAGCCGCGCGTGGAAATGGTGCATGCTGTTGAGCAGTTCCACGGTCTCGGCGGCCGTGCTGCGGCGCGAGGTGGCGAAGTTGAGGCGCAGGTCGCGTAGCGCGGGCGTGCCGAACACCACGTCCACGCCGTACCACCGGCCCAGCTCGGCCATGATGTCCTCAAGCCGCCGGTTGTCAAAGTAGAACTGTCCGTCGCTCCATGCCGTCTCCTCGTCGGTGTTGGCCGTGGTGGCCACGAGGGTGCCGGCGGGGCCTGCCTCCACTTTCTGGCCGGGCACCATGGTGAGGGCGTGGCGGCTGCCGCGGGCGGTCACCTGCACACGGCCCTCCACCAGGGCCACGCTGGGCCGCTGGCCGGGGTAGGCGCGCACGTCGAACGTGGTGCCGAGCACACGGGTGGTGAGCCCCGTGGTGTGCACCAGGAAGGGCCGGCGGCGGTCTTTGCTCACCCTGAATAGGGCCTCGCCGCGCAGCCACACTGTGCGCCGGCCGCTACGCATGCGGCGCGGATAGTCGAGTCGGCTGTTGGCATTGAGCGTCACCTGGGTGCCGTCGGCCATGTGGAGGGTCAGCGTTTCGTCCTCGGCCGTGGCCACATGGGCCAGCGTGGTGTCGGCCGTGGCGGCATGGCGGGCAGTCGGGGCTGCGGTGTCCCCTCTGGTGCCGGGCAGCCATCGGCCGATGGCCATCACGGCTATCCACATGGCCGCCGCCCCCGCGAGGGCGCCCAGCAGATGGGGGCGCAGGGCCGCGAGGCGGGCCGTGCGCGCGGATTGCCGGCTGTTGGCGGTGACGCGCTGCAGCTCGCGCTCCACGTCGGGCAGGGGCACGCCCTGCTCCGTGAGGGCGCGCTGGGCCCGGGCCAGAGCCTGCAGCTGGACGCGGGTCTCGGCGTCGTGGGCCAGCAGGGCCTCCTCGTCGGGGGTGAGGGAGGCCCCCGGCTCGGTGGCCTTCATGGCTTGGAGGGCTGCCGTGAGGCGGTGCAGGTCTTTGTCTTTCATGCGTTATGGGGTCTGAAGGGTTGTTGCATCATGGATACGTTCAGGTTTCGCTTTCGGTGGCAACCTCGTCGGGCGATTTTTCGCCGAAGCGTGCGCGCAGCAACTTCAGGGCGCGCATGACGTGCCGCTTCACCGTGTCGTGGTGCACGCCCAGCGTGGCGGCCACCTCGTTGTATCGGCGGTGCTCCAGATAGCACATGCGCATGATGGTGCGGGTAGGCTCGGAGAGGGTCGCCATGAGGCGGTCGGCCAGCCGTTGGCGGCGCAGCGACTCTGGGGCGTCGTTCCAGGCCTCGTCCACGGCGTGCACGTAGTAGTCGGCATAGCGCGCCTCGACCTGGCGGTGGCGCAGCAAGTCCATGCACCTGCGCCTCACGGCCACCGTGAGCAGCGTGGCGGCGCGCGTGTCGTCCACCGTGTCCCACAGGCTCCACACGTGGGCGAAGGTGTCGCTCACGATGTCGCGCGCGGCCTCGCGGTCGTGGGTCAGCTGCACGGCGTAGTAGTAGAGCCGGGCATACTGCGCGCGGAAGAGGCGGGCAAACTGCTGGTCGGAACGGGTGGAGAGGGGCATGGGCGGCGGCGGTGGGGGGAGGAATGGTGGGAGATGACAGGACTTGACAGGAGGTTATAGGAGGGGGATAGGAAGTTATAGGAGGGGATAGGACTTGATAAGGAGGGGGGAATAGGGCGGGATAGGGAGGGGGATAAGAGGTGATAGGGGATTACAAGACCCGGGCAGGGGCGGCTGTGGGGCGCGACAGATAGAGGAGGGTGGCCGTGAGGGCGCCGTTGAGCATCAGCAGTTCGTAGCCGAAACGGTAGCCCGTAGTGGCCGCGGTAAGGGTGTCGAGGGCCAGGCAGAGCAGGGGCGAGGCCACGCATATCCAGGGCACCCGGCGGTCGGCCACCGGCTGGCGGGTGAGCAGGCCGTAGGCAAAGAGGCCCAGCAGCGGCCCGTAGGTGTAGGAGCAGAGGATGTAGATGGCATCGAGCACGCTCGTGGAGTTGACGGCGCGGAAGCCGCATATCAGCAAGGCGAACGCCACGGCCATGGTCGCGTGCACGCGGCGGCGCAGGCGTTCGTCGTCGGGCCGGCGGGCCAGGTCCACGCAGAAGCTGGTGGTGAGGGCCGTCAGGGCCGAGTCGGCCGAGGAGAAGGCGGCGGCCAGCACGCCGATGGTGAACAGCACCGTCACCGCCGTGCCCAGCCGTCCGGTGGCGGCAAAGAGGGGCAGCAGCTCGTCGCCGGCGGCGGGCAGGGCGATGCCCTGCCGGTGGGCCAGCATCATGAGCAGCACGCCGAGCGAGAGAAACAGCAGGTTCACCGGCACGAAGGCCAGCCCGTAGCAGCACATGTCTTTCTGCGCGTCGCGCAGCGTCTTGCACGTCAGGTTCTTCTGCATCATGTCTTGGTCCAGTCCGGTCATCACGATGGTGACGAATACGCCGCTCAACAGCTGCTTCCAGAAGTTCTGTCGGCTCACCCAATTGCTCCACTCGAACACGCGGCTGTGGCTGTCGGAGGCCACGGCAGCCGCGGCCTGGGGCAGCGAAAGGTGCAGCTCGGCGGTGACATGCAGGATGATGAGAGCCAGCGCCGTGAGCATGCAGAGCGTCTGGAGGGTGTCGGTCCACACCAGCGTCCTGATGCCGCCGCGGCGTGTGTAGAGCCAGATGAGGGCCACCATGCCTACCGCCGTCACGGCAAAGGGCACGCCGAGGGGCTGCAGCACGTAGCGGTGCAGGATGAAACACACCACGTAGAAACGCACGGCGGCACCCGTCATCTTCGACAGCAGGAAGAACGAGGCCCCCGTGCGGTAGCTCCTGGGGCCCAGCCGACGGTCGAGCCAGGCATAGATGGTGGTGAGCCGCAGCCGGTAGTACAGGGGCAGAAGACCGAACGCCACCACGGCGTAGCCGCCCACAAAGCCGAGGCACATCTGCAGATAGGTCATGTCGGTCTGCGTCACCATGCCCGGCACCGACACGAAAGTGATGCCCGAGATGCTGGCGCCCACCATGCCGAAAGCCACCAGGTACCAGGGCGACTGCCGGTTGCCGCGAAAAAAGGTATCGTTGTCCGTGCGCCGGGTGACGAGCCGACTGTAGGCCAGCAGGGCGGCAAAATAGGCGAGAACCGTGAGAAGAATGACCATCCGAATAGCTTGTGGTGACAGGGCGACAGGCTGTCCTGCCGCTCTTTTCGACTGCAAAATTACAACATTCTGCGCAGAATCGCGTGCGTTTCCGGGCAGAACGACGTGGCTTTTTGGACAGAACCGCGTTGGTTTTTAGACAGAACAACATATTAAACATATAGCTGCACGGTGAAAAGTTCTCACAGATGGCACAGATTTCACAGATGCTGCGCGGTGTTGCTTGGGAGGAAAGGCTTGTTGTTGACCGTTGTTTCGTGTTGTCTTTAGGACAGAACGGCGTTGGTTTTCAGACAGAACAACATATTAAACATATAGCTGCGCGGTGGAGGGTCTCACAGATTCCACAGATTTCACAGATGCTGCGCGGTGTTGCTTGGGAGGAAAGGCTTGTTGTTCATCGTTGTTGTTCGTTGTCTTTAGGACAGAACGGCGTTGGTTTTTAGACAGAACAACATATTAAACATATAGCTGCGCGGTGGAGGGGCTCACAGATTCCACAGATTTCACAGATGCTGCGCGGTGGTGCTTGGGGAGACGGGCTTTGCATTGCGGCGCAATCGCCGCGCGTTTGCGCCGTAACGGCCGTGCGTTTACGGGGTCGTCGCCGCGTGTTTGCGGCGTGAAGACGGGGCCGTTTGTTGTTTATCGTTGTTGTTGGTTGTCTTTGGGACAGACCATTCGGCATACCAAATATGCCCGTCGCCCGCACTATTGGAATGTCATGCAATGTTGTTCCGTCCACAAAGCCACGGCGCAGCATCTGTGAAATCTGTGGAATCTGTGAGCCCCTCCACCGCGCAGCTATATGTTTAATATGTTGTTCTGTCTAAAACCACCCCTTATTCTGTCTAACCCCTCACGTTGCTCTGTCTGAAATCACCCGGTGGTCACATTTGTGCCCGCGCATGGAGGTGGCATCATCATTGTTGGGTATTTCGCGAAGAACGCGGTGCGGGGATGGTGGAATTAATTGGAAAATGTGTAACTTTGCACTCCCGTTCATCGCAACGCCGGATGAAAGGTGCCTCAAGGCATCGTCAATTATTCATTAAACAACGACAATTATGAGAACAGAATGGAGAGGTTTCAAAGGAAACAAGTGGCAGTCTGAGGTCAATCTGCGCGATTTCATCCAGAACAACTACACCAGCTACGAGGGCGACGAGGCCTTCCTGGCAGGGCCTACCCAGGCTACCGACACGCTCTGGGGCATGCTCAGGGAGCTGCAGCGGCAGGAGCGCGCCAAGGGTGGCGTGCTCGACATGGAGACCGAGGTGGTGTCGTCGCTCACGGCCTACAAGCCCGGCTACATCGGTGAGGGCACCCGCGAGCTGGAGAAAGTGGTGGGCCTGCAGACCGACAAGCCGCTCAAGCGGGCCTTCATGCCCTACGGCGGCATCAAGATGGCCGAACAGGCCTGCACCACTTACGGCTACACGCCGTCCGAGAAACTCCACGAAATCTTCACCAAGTATAGCAAGACCCACAACGACGGGGTGTTCGACGCCTACACGAGCGAGATGAAACGCGTGCGCCACAACCACATCCTCACGGGTCTGCCCGACACTTACGGCCGCGGTCGCATCGTGGGCGACTACCGCCGTGTGGCCCTCTACGGCGTGGATTTCCTCATCGAAGAGAAGAAGCGCGACCTTGACAACATCGGCGACCGCGAGATGGTGGACGACGTGATACGCCTGCGCGAGGAGGTGTCGATGCAGATTCGCGCCCTCGGACAGCTCAAGGAGATGGCCGCCGCCTACGGTTTCGACATCTCGCAGCCCGCCAGCAACGGCCGCGAGGCGGTGCAGTGGCTCTACTTCGGCTACCTCGGCGCAGTGAAGACACAGAACGGAGCCGCCATGTCGGTGGGCCGCGTGTCGACCTTCCTCGACATCTACTTCGAGCGCGACCTGGCCGAAGGCACCCTCACCGAGCAGGACGTGCAGGAGCTTATCGACCATCTGGTGATGAAGTTCCGCATGGTGAAGTTCGCCCGCATCCCGTCGTACAACCAGCTTTTCTCGGGCGACCCCGTGTGGGCCACGCTCGAAGTGGCCGGCATGGGCATGGACGGCCGCTCGATGGTGACCAAGAGCGACTTCCGTTTCCTCCACACCCTCATCAACATGGGCCCGTCGCCCGAACCCAACCTCACGGTGCTCTACAGCCCGCGTCTGCCGGAGGCGTTCAAGCGTTACGCCGCCTGGATCTCGGTGAAGACC
The DNA here is from genome assembly GCF_000518545.1 of Hallella seregens ATCC 51272. Taxonomy (GTDB): domain Bacteria; phylum Bacteroidota; class Bacteroidia; order Bacteroidales; family Bacteroidaceae; genus Prevotella; species Prevotella seregens. The sequence goes on along the minus strand of NZ_KI912453.1, from coordinate 72,240 downwards.
AGTTCCATCCAATACGAAAACGACGAGGTGATGCGGCCTGTGTGGGGTGACGACTATTCGATCTGCTGCTGCGTCTCGGCCACGCAGACGGGCAAGGAGATGCAGTTCTTCGGCGCACGCGCCAACTTGGCCAAGTGTCTCACCTACGCCATCTCGGGCGGCGTCGACTCGAAGAGCCGCGAGCAGTGCGGCCCGGCCCTGCGCCCCATCGAGGGCGATGTGGTGACCTACGACGAGTTCATGCCCCGTTTCATGGACATGATGGAGTGGCTGGCCGCCGTCTACGTGAAGACGCTCAACCTGATACACTACATGCACGACAAGTATTTCTATGAGTCGGCCGAGATGGCCCTCATCGACACCGACGTGCGACGCACCTTTGCCACCGGCATCGCCGGCTTCTCGCATGTGGTCGACTCGATCTCGGCCATCAAGTATGCCCGTGTCAACATCATCCGCGACGAGACGGGCTTCCCGCTGGAGTTCAAGACCGAGGGCGACTTCCCCCGCTACGGCAACGACGACGAGCGGGCCGACGAGATTGCCGTGTGGCTGCTCAAGACCTTCATCACCATGATTAAGAAGCACCACACCTACCGCAACTCCGAGCCCACCACGTCTATCCTGACCATCACTTCCAACGTGGTCTACGGCAAGTACACCTCCAACATGCCCGACGGACGCAAGGCCGGCACGCCGCTCGCCCCGGGAGCCAACCCCAGCTACGGCGCAGAGAAGGCCGGACTGCTGGCCTCGCTCAACTCGGTGGCCAAGCTGCCCTACGAGTATGCTCTCGACGGCATCTCCAATACACAGACCATCAGCCCCTCGGCACTGGGCCACGACGACGCGGAGCGCGCCTCGACGCTGGTGCATGTCATGGACGGCTACTTCGGTCAGGGCGCACATCACCTCAACGTCAACGTCTTCGGCGTGGACAAGCTGCGCGACGCCATGGAGCATCCCGAGAAGGAAGAGTACCAGAACTTCACCATCCGCGTGAGCGGCTACGCCGTGAAGTTCATCGACCTGACGCGCGAACAGCAGGAGGATGTGATTGCTCGGCAGGCGCACGAGCGGCTGTAACCCCCTGGATCCCCCTTTCGCTGGTGTAGGCACACGCCCCATGCGTGTCCGCCTGCGCGCTGAAATGGCGGGGGCAGACCGCTGAAAGGCGGACACCCGCGGGGTGTGCCGCTCACGAATATCCACAAAAGGGGCCTCGTCCTGTGCTGTGGCACGAGGCGGGGCCCCTTTCTTTCCCCTCCATCCTCCTGTTTCCTTGTCTGTGATGCAGGGAGAAAGGAAACGCTGCGGACGGAGGAAAATGTGAAAAAGGAGGAAACCAACGGCACCCTGCAAGGTGCAAACCATACAATGAAAGGAACAAAAACATGATGAATACCCAAGACACGCTCTCCACTTCTGCCCCCGGCGGCGGCGGCGAGGGCCTTGTCCACTCCATCGAATCTTTCGGCTCCGTCGACGGGCCGGGCGTGCGCTTCATCATCTTTCTCAAAGGCTGCCCCATGCGTTGCCAGTTCTGCCACAACCCCGACAGCTGGTCGACGGAGGGCGCGCAGCGCATGACGGCCGACCAGCTGCTCGACCGCGCCGAACGTTTCCGTGCCTACTGGGGCCGCGAGGGCGGCATCACCGTGAGCGGGGGAGAGGCCCTGCTGCAGATGGATTTCCTCATCGAGCTCTTCGCCAAGGCCCACAAGCGCGGCATCAACACCTGTCTCGACACCTCGGCGCAGCCCTTCACGCGGCGCGAGCCGTGGTTCTCGAAGTTTGAAGAACTGATGCGACACACCGACACCGTGCTGCTCGACCTCAAGCATATCCGCGACGACGGCCACCGGCGGCTCACCGGCCACACCAACCGCAACATTCTGGATTGCGCCCGCTACCTGTCGGACACGGGCAAGCCCGTGTGGATACGCCACGTGCTCGTGCCCGGCATCACCGACGACGACGCGCTGCTCCACGAGCTGGCACGCTTCATCGGCACGCTCAACAACGTGGAACGCGTCGAGGTGCTGCCCTATCACACGCTCGGTGTATATAAATATGAGAAGCTGGGAATGGACTATCCGCTCCGGAGCATCGGCTCGCCCACGCCGGAACGCGTGGAAAATGCCACGCGCATCCTGCGGTCGGGAGAGTAGCTCGGCCCGCAGCGGGTTGAAGAAACGGGTTGCGGCCGGCGCGTCCGTGGCGGCCGCAGCCATAGCCGGCGCCTATTGGGCGGGCGAGGATTTCTCCTTGTCCGCCTTTTTGTCGTGGGGCAGACAGAGGTTGAGCACCACGCCGGCCAGCGCGCTCAGGCCGATGCCGCTGATGGCAAAGCTGCCCCAGCTGAGCACGGCGCCGCCGATGCCCAGCGTCAAGGTTACGGAGACGATAATCATATTGCGCGTCTCGCCCATCTTCACATGGTGGTGAATGAGGTTCTGGATGCCCACGGTGGCGATGGTTCCGAAGAGCAGCAGCATGATGCCGCCCAGCACGGCGGAGGGAATGCTCTGGAGCAACGCCGACAGTTTGCCGATGACCGAGAACACAATGGCCGTGGCCGCCGAGATGCGGATGACCTGCGGACTGGTCACCTTCGTGATGCTCATGGCCCCCGTTACCTCGGAGTAGGTGGTCACAGGAGGCCCTCCGAGGAAGCTGGCTGCCAGGCAGGCGAGCCCGTCGCCCAGCATGGTGCGGTGCAGTCCGGGGTTGGCCACGAAGTCCTTGTGGGCCACGGCGCTCACCACGTACACGTCGCCGATGTGCTCAATCACCGGGGCAATGGCCACGGGAATCATGTAGAGGAACGGCTCCCACGCGAACTCGGGCAGGTGGAAGTGGACAATCGAGGGCGGCAAGGCGAACCAGGGGGCGGCCTCTACGGCCGTGAGGTCGACCAGTCCCATGGCCAGAGCCGCCACGTAGCCCACGATGATGCCGCAGATGACGGGCACCAACTTGAGGAGTCCGCGGGCCAGCGAGAGCACCAGCACGGCCGTGGCGAGGGCCACAAAAGCCAGCAGCCAGTGGGTCTTGGCCATGTCGACGGCCGCCGTGGAGAGCGACAAGCCGATGAGAATGATGACCGGACCGATGACCACCGGCGGGAAGAGGCGGTCGAGCAGACGCTTGCCCTGCCACCGGATGAGGGCCGACATGACAAAATAGACCAGCGAAACGCCGATGATGCCGGCCAGTGTGCCGGGCATGCCCCACTGCTTGCTGGCCGCAATGATGGGGGCGATGAAGGCGAAGCTGCTGCCCAAAAAGATGGGTACGCGCCCTTTGGTGACGAAGTGGAAGATGAAAGTGCCGATGCCGGCAGTCATTAACGACGTGGCCGGATCGAGGCCGACGAGCAGCGGTACAAGCACGGTGGAGCCGAAAGCGATGAACAGAAACTGGACGCCCAGTATCGTTTTCTTGGCCGGAGAGAGGGTTGCGTTGTCCATGGGATGGTGAAAATGGAATGTGTTGGGTAAATAGAGGTCAAGGCTTTGCCATTGCCGCGCAAAGGTAAAAAGAATTTGCGAGATGGGCAAGACGCCCGTCACATTTGTGCCCGATGCGTCTGTGATTGGCCCCGGGCACGGTGTTTGCAGGGCGAACGGTAGCAAAATATGTTTAATCAAAGAGATGCAATCATGAAAAAATTCGAGAAAGGCCAGACATTTCAGGCCGGTGAGTTGGTGGATTATGCCGAGGACGGCGTGGTAAGCAAGGAACTTGTGCACAACGATGCCGGTTCGGTCACCCTGTTTTCGTTCGATGCCGGTCAGGGGTTGAGCGAGCACGCGGCGCCGTTCGATGCCTTGTTGCAGGTGCTCGACGGCGAGATGGAGCTCACCGTGAGCGGTGTGAGGCATGTGGTGACGGCCGGCCGGTGCTTCGTCATTCCCTCGGGCGCGCCCCATTCGGTGCATGCCGGCCGCCGGTTCAAGATGATGATTACGATGATTCGCGGGTAAGCGGCGGGGGCTTTTGGGTGTATTTTTACGTCATGGCGGGAAAAAACCTGCGGGAATGGGCTGCCATACGGAATAATTCGTTACCTTTGCCCCATCACTTAAAATAAACCATGATGAAGCGAAATCTACTAATTGCCCTTTTGTCCATTCTGTTGTTTGGCACGTCTGCCGGCGTTTGGGCCGCCCCAACAACCCGTGCCGCCTCCCCAACAAGCTCTGCCTCCGCCGCGGCAAACCCCGGCAAGGCCCAGAAATCCATCTACATTCCCTTGGAATGGCGCAACCAAGGTGCCAACAAACTGTATGCAGAACAGGATCCAAGAAACGAGTACACTTGGTCGAAGTCGCGTTCCATCGAGAACGACGACATCATAATCTACTGGGATAAAGGCTATGGAGACACCAAGCCGTCCGACTTGAGGAAAGACGATTTCTTCTATGTCGACCTCGAAGACCTGCTTAATAAGTGCCAGCAATTCTACAATCTCTACTACAACAAGCTGGGTTTTGTGAACCCTGCGACCACCAGTTTGAACAAGTATAAGACCATTGTGTGCCTCTGTCATACCAGGGATTGGACATGCTTTGGCGCGGGATACGACTTTGTAGTGAACGCTTTGTGGCTCAATCCGGCCACTTGCAAGCCTGTGGGCTTCTCGGTGGCGCACGAGGTTGGGCATGCTTTTCACTACATGTGCTACGCTGACGCCTCCGGCAACAACCCCGTTTCCTCCTCCACGATAGGGACAGGCTTCCACCTGCCCGTGGGAAAAGGCGCGACGATATGGGAGCAAACCGCACAGTGGCAGGCCTGCCAATGCTATCCGGCGAGCATGTTCGACGAGAGCATCAACGCCTTCCGCAGCACCCACACACTGGCCTTCACGCATGAGATACACCGCTACCAGAGCTATTGGTTCCTCTTTTATCTCTGCCAGCACTACAACGACATCAGAACAGTAGCCGATGTTTGGAACCAGCCTATGAACGGGGCGGTGGACTTCAACCAGTCGCTCATGGCCCTGAAAAAGCTCAAGTCGGCCGATTTGTACAAGCTATACTTCGACTATGCCCTGCGCTGCGTCACCTGGGACTTCGATGCTTGCAGCCCCTACCGCGACAAATATATAGGCGATTTCCAGTACAACTGCGCCCTTGCGGGCGACGGAAGCTATCAGGTGGCCATGCGCAGCTGTCCGCAATCCACCGGATTCAATGTGATTCCCCTGGAAGTTCCCGAGGCCGGCACGCCCGTTACGGTGCGTTTCACAGCGTTGCCCGCCGGAAGTCCGCTGGCCGAAAGCGACCCCGGACAGTACATGAAGGGCATCAACGACTATGCAACGCTACCGGCCGGAGAACGCCATTACAACAATAAAGTCAACCCCCGGTTCCGCGGATTCCGGCTCGGCTTCGTGGCTTTGCTGAAAGACGGCACCCGGAAATACTTCCAGCAGGACAACGTCGTATGCACAGGCAAAAAGGAATCGACCGAAGAAGCAACCATGACCGTACCCGACAACACGGCCAAACTCTGGTTTGTCGTCGTTCCGGCACCCACTGTTTACTACCAGCATCAGTGGAACGACGAGCCCGCCGACGACGATCAGTGGCCCTATCGCTTCTCCATCGACGGCACAACTCTCGGCGATGCGGCCAATGTCTACGTCAACCCGACCCTCGACGGCCGGGAAATCAGCAACACAACCATCACTTACGACCTGACCTTCCCCGCCACGTCGGCCTCGTCGGGCGACTATTCCGGCTGCACCGTCACGCTTTCAGGTCAGGCCGCCGCGGCGTTGGGCACCGCCTTCCAGCTGCTCCCCGCCGACATAGGCGGTCGAATGACCGCATGGGCCAAGGGCGGGCCGGCCACCGGCAAAATCATGTTCTACGCGGTCAATCCCAACGGAAGGCTCAACGATGCGGGCTCCACGGCCAATGGCTACGGCCATTGGTATGACATTCATGGGTTTCGTTGTGGGTTCTACGACGGCAATGCCAGGGTGTTTTCCGAGTTCAATGCCAATGCTCTGACATTCAGCATCGGTCAGAAACCGGGCACATGCCGCCTGGGCGACAAGTACACCATCCGGCAGGCCCTCCGTTACCGCGATAACCACAACAAGGAGGCGGTGGCCACTTTCGTCTTCCATGTGACGCTGGGAACGGAAAAATCAGTGAAGGTGAGCACCGGCATCAGCAAGCCCGCCTCGGTTCCCGTCACCCCTGCCCCCTACATTTACACGCTGGGCGGCCAGCGCATCACGGCGAAAAGCGTGGAGCAGCTTCCGGCCGGAGTCTATATTGTGAACGGCCGCAAGTGCGTTTCGCGCGGCCGCAGGTAGTCCATACGCCGCCGAAACGGGCTCCCGTCAGGAATGGCCGCTCCCTGCAAGTGAGCCCGTGTAGGGTTGGCCCAGAACAAATCATTGCCGCAACTCCGAGGAGTTGCGGCAATGACGTTTCTCAATCTTCTTCCCCAGGCTCTTGTCCAAAGCCCTCGAGTGTGGAGCTGGTGGGATTCGAACCCACGTCCAAACAGGGAAACCATACGCTTTCTACACGCTTATTCCAGCCTTTTGTTTTCGTGTGACGGCAAGACCTGGACCACCAACCGGCACCTTATCCTCTGAATTTCACACGGGCAACGAGGCTTGCCCGCGCTATTTCCGATTTTCCTGCACCGCTGAATCCTTGGATTCGGAACCACATCCTTGGAGCGATGTCTCGTCGCATCACCTGGTGACGCGATAAAGCCAGTGATCTACTATGCTTCGATCAGGCAGCGAGAGCGTAATTGTTTTCGCCAATTAAATTGTTGTTCACTCAGTTTAAGGAGGTAGCCAACGAGCCTCCGCGTGCTTACATACCGTCTCATCCTGCTGTCAAATCCAGTCAGCCCCCAGCGTTTTCGGGCCATGCCCGTCTGTCGATGCCAGGTGACGGCGGCGGATGCCGGGGGGCGGGGCGCAGGGTTGCGGGCCTTGCCGGATAATCCGCTATCGGCGGCAAAGATACCATTATTTTTTGAAAGTGCCATGTTTTCGGCCGAATTTATTTTCGGCCGACCATCCGAGGTTTGTTTTCGGGGGAGGGGAGGAGGAGGGATCAGAGGTATTGCATGAGGATATCCCACACGGCAACGAGGTGGCAGACGGAGCCGAGGAGCACGAAGAAGTGGAACACCGTGTGCATGTAGCGGCGGCGGTGGAGCGTGTAGAACAGGGCCCCGGCGATGTAGGCCACGCCCTCGGCCACGATCCACGCCACCGTTCCCGCGCTCACGGCGGCCATGAGCGGCTTGAAAGCCACCAGCACGCTGAGCCCCATGCCCACGTAGCAGAGCGTCTCCACGTTGCTGTGGCCCTTGAGCCGACGGAACGAGAGCACCGTTCCCACGGTTGCACACAGCCACACGAAGCCAAAGAGCGACCACCCCCACCAGCCTTGCTGGCGCAGGGCGATGAGCGTGATGGGTGAGTACGAGCCGGCGATGTGCCAGTAGATGGCGGCATGGTCCCAGCGTCGCAGCCGCTCCTTCCATACGCTGCGCGCGCTGAGGGCGTGGTAAAGGGTGCTTGCCGCGTAGGAGCCGAGCATGCCAAAGAGGTAGAGCGCCACGCCGGCCGTGGCCCAGCCGTTGCGCACACGGAAGCACCACAGGAGGAACACCGCCCCCGCGGCCACGCCCATGACGATGCCTCCGGCGTGGCTCCAGGCGTTCCACAGCTCCTCGCGGTGGCTGAAGAAGAGCCGGTCGCGCAGGCGCGAGGGCGTGTGGCGGTGGCGGGAATCGGGCGAGGTCATGACGGGCGGTGGGGATGAGTGCGGGCGTTGGCGATTTTTCGGGCCACGCGCCGCCTCAGATAAGCCTTGTAGGCCATGTGCCACCAGCGCGAAACGGGGCGCCCCCAGATGGTTTCGCTGGGAAATTCGAGGGCGAAGTGCAGGTTGCGCCAGGTCTCGATGAAGTACTGCGTGTAGACCGACTTGCCCTTGAAGTTGTACCGTTTGTCGTGATGGCCGAAGTTTCCGGCCAGCAGCACCTCGCGCAGCAACAGCCGCCCCACGCGCTCGTTGGGCTCCACGAGCATGTAGCGGCCGGGTAGCCCCAGCACCTCGTGCAGCAGCCACATCACGCCGCGGCTGAACTTGAGCATGCCTGTATGGCGCAGCAGCTGCGCGTCGGCCCGCTGCTCCTCAGACGTGAAGCCGCGGCGCAGCAGGTAATAATAGTCTATGAGCTGCCGCAGACCTATACCCTCGAAGAAGAAGTGGTGCATGATGTGCGACAGTTGGAAGATGCGGTTGAAGTCGTCGGTGGGCACGGGGACGCTTCCCGCCGCGCCGGGCAGCCTCACGCGCCGGGCAAACTGCTCGGCCCGTACGCGGTTGAAGTAGCATCGCAGCCGGTATTCGTGGAGCAGGTTGCCCATGAACGAGGGGAAGAAGTGGATTTCGGCCGGCGTTCGGGTGAATCCCGAGAAGTCCACGTGGTGGTAGCCTATCTCGGCGCGGGGGGCGTTGGTCTTGACGAAGCAGAGCAGCGAGAGGGTGTCCTGGTCGGTCCAGAGGTCCACGTCGCCCGGCGACCGCATGTGTGGGTCGGGATACATCAGGGCGTTGCCCTGCCCTTTGAGCACGCATGCCTCGATGTGGCCCTCGTGGTGGAGCCGGCTGACGAGCAGTGCCGTGTCGCGGTCGGCCCGTCGGGCCTTGGCGGCATTCTTCCCGTCGGCTGCAAACCAGGCGGCAGCCACATACTTGTCGGGCCCGCCGGGCTGGTCGGCGGGCAGGCGGCGCAAGCCGTGATACATCACGCCCACGATGCCCTGCTTGCGTGAAAACTTCAGCATATCGTTCCAGTCTATCTGCCCGAGGCAGGGCGGCACGGGGGCCTCCTCGTCGATGGCAAACCGCAGGAAAGCCAGGTAGTGCTTGTATTTCTCTTCCACGGGGCGGGTGTTCAGGATTTGTCGAGCACGGAATAGACCGTGTTGTTGGGGTGATACTCGGGCACTATCTGTTTCATGGTGTGCACAATCTCCATGTCGTCGAAGTTGTGGGCCACGGCAAAGAGCCGCTCCATCTGCCGCTGCACGTCGGCCAAGTCGTACTCGCGCACTTTCGAGATGCGTATTTTGGGGTGGAAGCTGGGCAACGTCTCCTCCGTGTTGGCGAGCATTTCCTCGTAGAGTTTCTCGCCGGCGCGCAGCCCGGTGTATTCTATTTTCACGCCCGTCACGCCGCTCAGGCGTATCATGCGGCGGGCCAGGTCGGCTATCTTTACCGGCTGTCCCATGTCGAACACGAAGATTTGGCCGCCCTGTCCGTGAGTGCCGGCCTCGAGCACCAGCTTGCAGGCCTCGGGGATGAGCATGAAGAAGCGGATGATGTTGGGGTCGGTGACGGTGACGGGACCGCCGGCTTTGATCTGTTTCTCGAAGAGGGGGATGACCGAACCGTTCGATCCCAGCACGTTGCCAAAGCGTGTGGTGACAAACTGCGTGGCGGCTTGGCGCCCCTCGCCGTCGTTGACGGTGCCGCCGGCAATGGCCCGGCTGAGACTCTGGCAGTAGATTTCGCAGATACGTTTGGAGCAGCCCATCACGTTGGTAGGGTTCACAGCCTTGTCGGTGGAAATCATGACGAACTTCCTCACGCCGTATTTCACGCTGAGATCGGCAATGACTTTCGTGCCGTACACATTATTATATATAGCCTCTCCGGGGTTGTCTTCCATCATGGGCACGTGCTTGTAGGCGGCCGCGTGGAAGAGGAAGTCAGGACGGAAGCGGGCGAATATCTCTTCCATGCGCTCCTGCTGGGTGATGCTGGCCACGATGGTCTCGCAGGGAATGTCGGGATGCTCGTGGGCCATCATCAGGCGGATGTCGTGCTGCGGCGTCTCGGCCTGGTCGATGAGGATGAGCCGTGCGGGCTTGTAGACGGCCACCTGGCGCACCATTTCCGAGCCGATGCTGCCCGCGGCACCGGTAATCATCACGCGGGTGTCGCGGAGCATGGCGCCGATGGCGTCCATGTCCACTTGGATTTGGTCGCGTGGCAGCAGGTCTTCGATGTTGATTTCCTTGAGCTGTTCCGCCTCCATCTTGTCGCCGGGACGCCACACTTGCGACTCGGGCATCATGTAAATGTGGATGCCTGCATCAATGAGAGCATCTTGCAGCGACTGGTCTTCGCGGAACTTTGCCGTCTGCAACGGCGACACGAGCACGGCTTGGATGTTCATGGCTTTGAGCAGCGAGGGCAGCCCGTCGTCGGCCTCGTAGACCTTGACTCCCAGGATGATGCGCCCCCTGAGCGTGGGTTCGTGGGTGATGAATCCCTTGAGCTGGTAGGGCGAGGGCTTCATGTTTCGCATCATCTTGGCCATGGCCACGCCGCCCTCGCGCGCGCCGTAGACCATGGTGCGAACGCCTCGATCCGAGCTGAAGGCCACGTCGTAGAGCGTCTTTACAATGATGCGAACGGCCCACATGAGGATGGTAGCGATGAAGTACATCAGAAAAATCTGCCGCCCTTCCAGTCTCACGAAGTGCAGGTCAAGGTAGTACACCCCGTAGTGGGCTACCTCGGCGATGGCGCAGCTCAGGGCCATGGCATAGGCCACGCGCTGCAGGTCGACGAACGAGGAGTAGCGCACGACGCCGCTGTAGGTGTGGAACACGCGGAACCCGATGAGGTTGAAGCACATGTAGATCAGGATGGTCTTGGACAGAAGAACGATGTTGCCCAGCGTGACGGCCCCGCGGTAGTAGAGCCAGAACACGAGGATTCCGGAGAGGTAACAGATGAGGCAGTCGATGGCGAGCACCGTCCAGTAGGGCAATGCGTTCTTGGTGAAGTACCAATTGGCTATTTTATGAAATATTCTCATGTGTTTTCAGTCGATGGTCTTACAATCTTTTTTACTGACTGGATGCACTGCGCAACCGTGTGTGCAAAGCGGGACAAAGGTACTACATTTTGCGGGATAAAGACCATTGCGGAGTGTTAAATCTGCGTTTTCCGGCCTTTCATCCTCCGGATGCCCGCGCAGCAGGGGCCGCCACCGCAAGAATGCGCGTTAAAAAGGTGTAAATTTGTGTGCCCACACATTCGTTTCCCGGGCAGTTTACTTACCTTTGTGAGTCGAAAATCAGGCCACCCGCGAGGGCCGTCTTTTGTTTCATGTTTATATATTATTTTATTAGATTTCTTACATTAATAAGTACTGACTTTACGAGCCGGCTATCCGTGATGGATGGCCGGCTTTGTTTTTTGTTGTGGCAAAAGTTTTGCAAAGGGTCTCCGGGCCATAAAAACAAGCCGCGCGGGGTGGCCGTGCGACAAAAAAAGGCTATCTTTGCACCATGCCCCGCGCCTCGGTGGCCCCGTCACGACCCGGCTGTGGGTCGGCCTTGCGGCCGCAGAGTCTTGCCCCTGCCCCAGCCGCACGCACGCCCTGCCGCCGCCGGGGCTGCGCGATGACGGCCTTGAGGCCGCGCGATTGCACCGCAAAGGCCTGGCGATTGCGCCGTAACGGGCGTGCGATGGCACCGTAGACGCGCGGCGATGGCGGCGTGAAGGCAACGCCCGCGGGCCGCGCCCGCAGCGGCAGCACCCGTCGGCGGGCCGCGCAACGACAAATCATTTTAAACCTAAACGCTATATGTATTGCAAACTTCTCACTACGCTCGCCGTGACTTGTTCGCTGGCAGCCCATGCCGACCGGCTGAACATCTGCACGCGCAACCTCTCGCTGGTGGTCAGTGCCGACGAGGGACGGCAACCCGAGTATGTCTATTTCGGCTCGCGGCTCAGCGACGCCGAGAGCCGGGCCCTGCCCGTGCCGCGGGGCGGCCGCATGGACGCCTACCCGGCCTACGGCCTCAACTGTCCGGCCCCGGCCGCGCTGGCCTGCCGCCACGCCGACGGCAACCTGAGCACGCAGCTCGTCGTAACCGGCACGTCGCAGCAGGGCGACCTCACCACCGTGCGGCTCAGGGACCCGGTGTACGACCTGCGCGTGGATCTGAAATACCGTGCGCTGGCCGACGTGGACATGATTGAGGCCTGGGCCGAAATCACCAATGGCGAGAAAGCCACGGTGACGCTCACCGGCTTTGCCTCGGCCACGCTCCCCATCCGCCGCGGCGACGTGTGGATGAGCCACCTCTACGGCTCGTGGGGCAACGAGGGGCGCGTGGCCGAGGAGCCGCTGCGGCCCGGCGAAATCGTGGTGGCCAACCGCGACGGCGTGCGCAACTCGGCCACCGCCCACGCCGAGCTGATGTTCTCGCTCGACGGCAAGGCCCGCGAGAACAGCGGCCGCGTCATCGGCGCCGCCCTGTGCTACAGCGGCAACTACCGCCTCCGCGCCATCACCGACGACAGCGACTACCACTACCTCATGGCCGGCATCGACGAGCAAAACTCCGAGTACCACCTGCGCCGCGGCGAGACCTTCGCCACGCCCTGCCTGGCCCTCACCTTCTCGCGCGAGGGCCTTTCGGGCGCGAGCCGCAACTTCCACAGGTGGGGGCGCCGGTACCGGCTCATGCACGGCGACCGCGAACGCATGGTGCTGCTCAACTCGTGGGAGGGCGTCTACATGGACGTGAACCAGAAAGGCATGGACCAGATGATGGCCGACCTGGCCGACCTGGGCGGCGAGCTCTTCGTGATGGACGACGGATGGTTCGGCCAAAAGTATCCGCGCAAGCGCGACGACACCGCGCTGGGCGACTGGGTGGTGGACCGTGAGAAGCTGCCCGAGGGCATCGACGGCCTGTTGCGCGACGCGCGCCGGCACGGCGTGAAGTTCGGTATCTGGATAGAACCCGAGATGACCAACACCCGCAGCGAGCTCTACGAGAAGCATCCCGACTGGGTTGTCAAGGCTCCGCGGCGCGACGCCGTGACGGGACGCGGCGGCACGCAGCTGGTACTCGACCTGGGCAACCCGCAGGTGCAGGACTTCGTCTTCTCCGTCGTCGACCGGCTCATGACGGCCCATCCCGACATCGCCTACATCAAGTGGGACGCCAACATGCCGGTGATGAACCACGGTTCGCAGTATCTGCCCATGGCCGACCAGAGCCACCTCAACATCGCTTACCACCGCGGACTGGAGCGCGTCTTCCGGCGCATCCGCGCCAAATACCCCGACCTCGTGATGCAGGCATGCGCCAGCGGCGGCGCCAGGGCCAACTGGGGCGTGCTGCCCTACTTCGACGAGTTCTGGGTAAGCGACGACACCGACGCCCTGCAGCGCGTCTACATGCAGTGGGGCACCAGCTATTTCTTCCCGGCCATGGCCATGGCTTCGCACATCTCGGCCGCCCCCAACCACCAGACGGCCCGCGTCATCCCCCTCAAATACCGCATCGACGTGGCCATGAGTGGCCGCCTGGGCATGGAGATACAGCCCCGCAACATGACCGATGCGGAGCGCGACCTCTGCCGCAAGGCCATTGGCGAGTACAAGCAGATACGGCCTATCGTGCAGCTGGGCAATATCTATCGGCTGCAGAGCCCCTACGACAACAAGGGCGTGGCCTCGCTGATGTATGTCACGGAGGCCAGGGACAAGGCCGTGTGGTACTGGTGGAAGACGGAGACCTTCGTCAACCAGCACCTGCCGCGCATCCCCATGGCCGGCCTCGACCCGGCGCGCACGTACACCGTGCGCGAGCTGAACCGCGTGGACCGCAAGCCTCTGGCGTGCGAGGGGAGGCAGTACAGCGGCACCTATCTCATGGAGCACGGCCTCGAAATGCCCTACACCCACGACACGGGCACGGCCTGGGCCAGCCGCGTGCTGCTGCTCGAGTGAGGCGACGGGGCCGGCCGCAGGGGCCGCTCCGGCTGTACCTATCCCAACGCCATCCGCTCCAACCGCTCCACGGCTTCGGCCATGTCGGCGGCAAAGGTGGCGTGGGCCAGCAGGTAGTCGGGCCGGCCCGCGGCCAGAAGGGCGTAGAGCGCGGGGTTCATCTGCTCCACATACGAGCTGATGGCATACTCGATTTCGTCCTTTTGCCGCGCGCTTGGCGAGTGCGCATAGACGCGCCACTTCTGGTGCAGAAAGGCGTAGGTCTGTTCAATGCTGTCCTTGCTAATCATGGGTAGGGGTTTTTGCCGGCAAAAGTAAGTAAAAAAACCGAGGCCCGCACGTGAATGATGCTTAAAAAGCAGGGCGTTTTCGTTTTTTATGCGTACCTTTACCCCGCAAACATCAACCCACGACGCATGGACGACATCACCGAATACCGCAGCCGCATACTCCGGCTTCTGCTCCAGACCACCGGCCCCGACGGCCAGCCCCGCCTCACCGAGCGGCAGGCCCGGCAGCTCATGGGCGAGCTGACCAACGAAGACCTGAGGGCCGGCATGGACTTCAACACCCCCGAGGAGGTGGCCGAGCTGCTGCTCGAATCGGGCCTGGCCTGAACGCCCGCCCCCGCAAACCACACATCATGGACAAGGACAAGAACGCACTCCACGCCTATCTCGACGAGATAGGCCAGCAGCGGCTCCTCACCGACGAGGAGGAGCGGCAGCTCGCCGACCGCATACAGGCCGGCGACCAACGGGCCACCGACCGGCTCGTTTCGGCCAACCTCACCTTCGTGGTGGCGATGGCCCGCCAGTATCAAGACCGCGGACTGCCCGCCGAAGACCTCATCAGCGAGGGCAACATCGGCATGCTTCGCGCCGCCGCCAGGTTCGACGGGCGGCAGGGCAAACGCTTCGTCGCCTTTGCCGCACCCTATATTCGCCAGGCCATGGAGCAGGCCGTGGAGCAGCAGGGAGGCCTCTACCGCGTGCCGCGCAACGTGGCCGACACGCGGCTGGAGAAGAAACGCAGCCACCCCCTCTCCATCGACGCACCCGTGGGAGGCAGCCAGGAGCTGAGCCTGGGCCGCATCATTGCCGACGCCGACGCGCCCGACCCCGACCGGCAGCTCGAGCAGGGCACCCTGCTGGCCGAGCTGCAACAGCTCGTGGCCCGCCTCGAGCCGCGCGAACGGCAGGTGGTGGAACGCTTCTACGGCCTCGGCACGCCCCACCTCACCATGGCCGAGATAGGGCGGGAGATGGGGCTCAAGCGCGAGCGCGTGCGCCAGATTCGCGACAAGGCCGTGCGCCGGGTGTGCCGGCTCACGCGCAGCACGGAGCTGCGCGACTACCTCAAGCAGTGACGCGCCCATGAAATACCTGCTCCTTTCCGACATCCACGGGTCGCTGCCAAGGTTGCAGCACGCCCTCGACTTCTACCGCGCGCAGCGGTGCGACATGCTGCTCCTGCTGGGCGATGTCATCAATTACGGCCCGCGCAACCGCATTCCCGAGGGCATCGACGGCCAGGGCGTGGCGGCCCTGCTCAACGACATGGCCGCCGACATCGTGGCCGTGCGCGGCAACTGCGACTCCGAGGTGGATCAGATGCTGCTCCGCTTCCCCATGATGGCCGACTATGCGCTGCTCGTGGACGAGGGGCGGCGCGTGCTGCTCACCCACGGCCACGTTTACGGCCCGGCCCAATTGCCGCCCGGCCGCTTCGACCTGGTGGTTTCGGGCCACACCCATCTGTGGGAGTTGCGCCGGGGCGACGACAGCCCTGCCTGTTGCAACACCGGCTCCATCACCTTTCCCAAGGGCGGCAACCCGCCCACGCTGGGCGTGATGGACGGCGGCGTGGTCACCATGTACACGCTCGACGGCAACCCGCTGGCCTCGCTCGACCTCAACCAATAAAGGCTTGCCGCAATCGCGGCAAGCCTTTTGCTTGTGTGGGTTCTGTCCCCAATCCTTTCCTTTTCCTCCTTTCACATCCTTTTTTCCTCCTTTCGCATCCTTGCCCCGGCGGGCTAAAAGCCCTCCGGGCAGCGGTAGCGGTCGCCCGTCTGCTCCACCAATTTCTTGCGGAAGGCCTCGGGATAGCCGGGCCGCTTCACGGCCGCGCCGAGCCCCTCGGGCGTGCGCTCGAAGGCTCCGCCCGTTTCGGGCTTCACGGCCATGTCGTTGAACTTCACGATGAGATAGGTTCCCAGCTGCTTCCAGCGGGCCAGCATCTGCTGGGCTTTCTCGTTGCTGTAGGCGTTGAGCAGCTTCACGGCCGCGGCCTCGTCGGTGGCACAGAGGGCGGCGGCGCGCTGCTCCACCTCGGGCTGCTGGGCAAAGTAGCTCTGCTCCAGCGAGTCGCGCACGGCTTCGAGGCTGGGGAAGAGCAGCGAGTAGCGCGGGTAGACCATGTTGCTCACCCAGTTGCACACCCAGTAGGCGTTGTCCATCGAGAACGTCAGGGCGTCGGCGCCGGGCGTGTTGTAGCACTCGGGTTGCACGGTGTTGCCGCAATAGACGGGCGTGTAGGCCACCATGTTGCCGTCGTCGTTGCCAAACCACAGCACGCCGCCCACCTGGCGGGGCAGCCAACTGCGCAGCTGGGCCACGTAGCTAAAGGCCGTCTGCTGCGTGCTCGTGGGTCGCTCGTTGAAGTATTTCTTGCCGTCCACGTTGAAAAAGAGCGGTGTGGGGCGGTAGGGCATCTGCCAGACGCCGCCCCCCATGTCGGCACTGTCCATGGCCATGGGCGTGCCCTCGTAGTGGTCGCGCATGGCCGTCTCCACGTCGTGCACGCTCAATTTGCGGTCGGGCACCACCCAGAGGGGCATGTCCTCGGCCGTTGCGTCCTTGCCCAGAACCCAAGGCAGGTAGCGGTCCATGCCCTTGGCGAAGCGGTTGAAGAAGGCCCACACGCGGGCGTCGCAGATGCGCCGGCCCGAAAAGTCGGGACGGGCGTAGACGGCTTTCCAGCTGAAGTCGGCGTCCTTGCCCGTGAACCAGCCCTTCTGCCGTGCGAACTTCACCACGTCGCGGGAGTAGATCACGTTTTCTTTGTCGCGCATGTCGAACTTGCCGATGCGGCTCTGGTTGGCGTGTCCGCAGATGGCGTTGTCGGGAATGCGCTGTGCCACCCACACCACGCCCTTGGAGCCGGGGCCCTTGCCCATCATTTCCATCACCCAAGCCTCGTTGGGATCGCAGATGGTGAAGGTCTCGCCCTCGGAGCAGTAGCCGTGGGTCTCGGCCAGTGTGGTCATCACGCGGATGGCCTCGCGGGCCGTCTTGGAGCGTTGCAGACCCAGGTAGATGAGCGAACCGTAGTCTATTCCGCCCTGGGGATCGACCATTTCCTCGCGCCCGCCGTAGGTGGTCTCGCCGATGGAGACCTGGTATTCGTTGATGTTGCCGATGACGTTGTAGGTCTCTGCCGCCTCGGGGATGCGGCCGATGAACCGGTGTGTGTCCCAGTTCACAATGTCGCGCATCGCGCCTTTGGCGTGGTGGGCGGCGGGATAGTGGCACAGACCGGTGAACATGCCGTAGTCGTCGGCGTTGTAGGAGCAGATGACGGAGCCGTCGGCCGAGGCTTTCTTGCCCACGATGAAATTGGTGCAGGCCGGTGCCGCCACGGCGGCGAGGAGCAGCAGGGCCAGTGTGATTTGTTTTTTCATGCTATATGTGTTGATGGGTTTGGGGGTGTTATCGCGTGGGTTGCCGGAGTTGCGGTGCGCCGGTGTGCCCGGGCGGCGGCAGGGGCACGGAGCCGTCGGGGCGGGGCATGGTGTCGGCGGGCTGCCCCGCGGCCGCTCCCGGCTGCATGGCGGCTGCGGCCTTGGGCTTGGGATGGCAGCGGAAGAGGCGGATGCGGCTTAGTGCCATGAGGTGGAGCGTGGTGGCGGAGGCGTTGGCCTGGTTGTCCTTGTTGAGCAGGAAGAAGCCCCGCACGGCCTTCACGGCCAGGCTGTCGGGGTTGTCGAGCGTGAGTGTCAAGGGACCGGCCGCGGAGATATGCACGACGCGCGAGGCCACGCTGTCGTTGGCGTAGACCACGGCCAGGGCCGCTACGCCGTCGCGCGCGCCGTCCTGGAAGATGAAGTCGCTCTGCAGCGAGAGGATGAACGCGTCGCCGCGGCGGAACGAGGAGTCGGCCGTGTGGGCGAAGCTGTAGACGTTGTAGGGCTGGTTGGGGATGAGGGCAATGCTCCGTTCGCCCCTCCAGATGTCGGCCGTGTCGCCCGTTGCGCTGGTTGTCGCGAGGGCTGCAAGGTCGTCCGACGACGAGCCCAGCTCGCGGGCGTCGTCCTGCATGCGCTGGGCCACGTGCTCGTAGATGGCGTGCAGGCGGTCGGTGTGGCGCATGTAGTAGACCATCGACGTGTCGAACTCGGCCTGGCTCACGCCGTACTTGCGCAACACGGCGGCGCGGTAGGCCATGATGTTCTCGTTATAGTCGCCTTTGGCGTCGCGTGCCATGGCGTCGGCCAGGTGGTAGTCGTAGAGCAAATCCTCCATGTCGTCCTCCTGGATGAACGTGGACGGCACGCCGGGCTTGCAGCCCGCGAGGGCCAGTGCCAGCACACACACCCATGCCGCGACGGCGGCCACGAGCAGCGTTTTCATGGGTTGCCTCCGTCGTTGCCGGCCGCGGCCGGGTCGTCCTTCCGCTTTCTCCAGCCCCCCGTCAGCTCCATGTCCTTGCGGCAAAAGAGGAACAGGCAGACCACGCCCACCGTGATGCAGGCGTCGGCAAAGTTGAACACGGGCGAGAAAAAGATGAATGGGTCGCCGCCCAGCACGGGAACCCACGCCGGCCACTGGGTCTGGATGATGGGAAAATAGAACATATCCACCACCTTGCCCATGAGGAAGCTGGAGTAGCCGGTGCCGAAAGGCACCACGTAAGATATATAATAAGGTGAGGAGGCACTGAAAACGAGCCCGTAGAACATGGAGTCGAAGACGTTGCCGGCGGCTCCTGCCACAATCAAGGACAGGAACACCACGTAGCGCGTGCGGGCCCCGCGCCTCACCATGCGGTGGATATACCAACCGATGACCGCGATGGCCACGAGCCGTGTCACGCTCAAAAGGAGCTTGTTGACAAAGGTCATGCCGTAGGCCATGCCGATGTTCTCGATGAAATTGATGTAGAACCAGTCGGTGATGCGGATGGATTCGCCCAGCGTCATCGTGGTCTTCACCTCGATTTTGATAATCTGGTCTATGACGATGATGGCCACCACGAGCAGCCAGGCCATGCGGCCGTCGGTCATAAACTCCCTTGCTTTCTTCTTCATCGTCATTTCTTTCTGGCGTTTTTGGACGCTACGCTGAGTGTGGCGTGGGGCACCACGCGCAGCCTCTCCTTGGGAATGAGCTCCCCCGTGAGCCGATCGATGCCGTAAGTTTTCTTGTCGATGCGGATGAGTGCGGCCTCCAGTCCTTGGATGAATTTCTGCTGGCGCTGGGCCATTTGGATGAGGTTTTCGCGCTCCATGGCCTGTGTGCCTTCCTCGAGCACCTTGTAGGTGGGGGCCGTGTCGTCGTCGGAGTTGCTGTCGGCATTCATCAGCCGGCGCATGGCGTCGCTGTAGCTGGCGCGCGTGAGCCGGAGTTTCTCGTTGATAATCGTGCGGAACTCTTCGAGCTCCTCGTCGGAATAGCGTGTCTTGGTTTCCATGGTGGGGATGTGAAAGCAGAGGCCCGGCCCTGCGTCCCGGGGATGGGGCAGCGGGGACGGGCCTTTTGCGGGTTAGTTTTTCTCGACTTTGATGTTGAGCTTGAACTCGTCGAAGTCGGTCTCTTCGCCGTCGTTGGGGGCGATGGCAAGCTCGTCGGCCAGCACC
The DNA here is from genome assembly GCF_000518545.1 of Hallella seregens ATCC 51272. Taxonomy (GTDB): domain Bacteria; phylum Bacteroidota; class Bacteroidia; order Bacteroidales; family Bacteroidaceae; genus Prevotella; species Prevotella seregens. Next base: position 52,544 of record NZ_KI912453.1, on the reverse strand, counting down.
TGCGCCTTGATATAGTCGCCGAAGGAGGCCACGGCGGCGTCGGTCTGGGCGTTGGGAGCCACCGTCACGCGGATGCGGTCGGTGATGTCCAGCCCCGTGTCCTTGCGCAGATTCTGGATGCGGTTGATGAGTTCGCGGGCCATGCCCTCCTGCCGCAGCTCGTCGGTGAGCTCCACTTCGAGGGCCACGGTGAGGTTGCCCTCGTTGCTCACGAGCCATCCGGGAATGTCTTCGGAGATGATTTCCACGTCGGCAGCTTCCACGCAGACCGTCTGGCCGCCCAGCTCGAAGCTGTAGCTGCCGGTCTGTTCGAGCGTGGCAATGTCTTCCTGCGACAGGGCGGACATGGTGGAGGCCACGTCTTTCATGAGCTTGCCGAACTTCTTTCCCATGACGCGGAAGTTGCATTTCACTTTCTTCACCAGGATGCCCTGGCCCTCGGCAAAGCGTAGCTCCTTGACGTTCACCTCGTTCATGATGAGGTCCTGCACGGCCTCGATGTGGGCGCGCTGGGCTGCATCGACGGCGGGCACCATGATTTGCTGCAGCGGCTGGCGCACCTTGATGTTCACCTTGCGGCGCAGGGCCAGCACCATCGACGTGATTTTCTGGGCCATGCCCATGCGCTCTTCCAGGCCGCTGTCCACCAGCGAGGCGTCGGCCACGGGGAACCGCTCCAGATGTACCGAGGCCATCCGGCCGCCAAGGTCGTGGTAAAGCTGGTCGGCAAAGAACGGGGCGAACGGCGCCAACAGCCTGGCCACCGTGGTGAGACAGGTATAAAGCGTGTTGTAGGCGGCGAGCTTGTCGGGGCTCATGTCCTTGCCCCAGAAGCGTTTGCGGTTGAGCCGCACGTACCAGTTGCTGAGATCGTCGTTCACAAAACCGTCGATCAGACGGCCGGCACGCGTGGGGTCGTAGTTCTCCAACTCGCGCGTCACGCCGGCAACGAGCGTATTCAGGCTCGAGAGAATCCAGCGATCGATCTCCGTCAGGGCCTCGCCGGCGGGTGCCGCAACGGGGTCGTAGCCGTCCACGTTGGCGTAGAGGGCGAAGAAGCTGTAGGTGTTGTAGAGCGTTCCGAAGAACTTTCGGCGCACCTCGTCCACGCCGTTGGGGTCGAATTTCAGGTTGTCCCAGGGCTCGCTGTTGGTCATCATGTAGAACCTTACGGGGTCGGCGCCGTACTTTCCAATCATTTCAAACGGGTCGGTGACGTTGCCCACGTGCTTGCTCATCTTGTTGCCCTTGGCATCAAGAACCAGTCCTGTGGAGATGACATTGCGGAAAGCCACCGAGTCGAACACCATCGTGGCGATGGCATGGAGCGTGAAGAACCAGCCGCGCGTCTGGTCGACGCCCTCGTTGATGAAGTCGGCGGGGAAGAAAGCGGGCGGCACCGGCGTGCCCTCGTAGGTGCCGTGCACCAGCGACGCCCGGTACTCGGCCTCGGTGCGACCCGTTGCAGCCAGCCCCTTGGCTTCGATTTCGCCCTCGAAAGGATAGTGTTGTTGGGCGTAGGGCATGGAGCCACTGTCGAACCAAACGTCGATCAAATCGCTCTCGCGACGCATGGGTTTGCCCTCGTCGCTCACGAGAACGATGTAGTCTATATAGGGTCGGTGCAGGTCGATGCGGTCGTAATTCTCCTGCGAATAGTCGCCGGGCACGAAGCCTTTGTCCTTGAGCGGGTTGGACTGCATCACGCCGGCGCCCACGGCTTTCTCTATTTCGGCATAGAGTTCCTCCACCGAACCGATGCACTTCTCGTGGCGGTCTTCGTCGCGCCAGATGGGCAGCGGCGTGCCCCAGAAGCGCGACCGCGAGAGGTTCCAGTCGTTCAGGTTCTCCAGCCAGTTGCCGAAGCGGCCCGTTCCGGTGGATTCCGGCTGCCAGCGGATGGTCTTGTTGAGCTCCACCATACGCTCCTTGCGGGCTGTGTCGCGGATGAACCAGCTGTCGAGCGGGTAGTAGAGCACGGGCTTGTCCGTGCGCCAACAGTGGGGATAACTGTGTACATGCTTCTCGATTTTGAATGCCGTGCCCTCCTGTTTCATCTCCATACAGAGCACCACATTCAGGTCTTCGGCCTTCTCCGAGGCCTTGGAGTCCCACACTCCGTCGGGGTTGAACCGCGGGTCGTAGGCGTTTTTCACGTAGTCGCCGGCGTGTCGTCCGTAGGCCTCGAGGGCGACGCAGTGCTCCACAAAATGGGTGTCGAGCTCGTCGACGGCATAGTATTTGCCCTGCAAGTCCACCATGGGGCGGGTCTCGCCGCGGTGAGAAATCATGTAGAGGGCGGGCACATGGGCGTCGCGTGCCACCTTGGCGTCGTCGGCGCCAAAGGTCGGAGCGATGTGCACGATGCCGGTACCGTCGTCGGTGGTAACGTAGTCTCCGAGGATGATGCGGAAGGCTTCGTCGTTCATTTCCACGAAGCTGTCGCGGCCGTCTTCGCCCCGGAACACCTTCTCGGGGTGGGCCTCGGCGTAGGCATTGACGAAAGCGGGGGCGAAGTCGCCCGTCTTTTCACAGGCCTTCACCCAGGGCATGAGCTGCTCGTAGTGCATGCCCTCGAGCTCGGCGCCCTTCATACGGTCGACGATGCGCCAGGGGCACAGCTTCTTCTCCTTGTCGAAGGGCGGCAGCTGGCCCTCCCGACACTCCTGTGCGGGGTCGAGATAGGCGCTCACGCGGCCCTCGGCCATGATGAGCGTCACGGGCGAACCGTCGTAGAGGTTGTAGGTCTCGACGGCCACGTAGTCGATTTTCGGGCCCACGCAGAGGGCCACGTTCGAGGGCAAAGTCCAGGGCGTGGTGGTCCAGGCCACGAAGCAGGGGCGGCCATGGCGCGTCCAGGCAGCCCTGGGATTGCGGACGAGGAACTGCGCCGTCACCGTCGTGTCTTTCACATCACGGTAGCAACCCGGTTGGTTCAGCTCGTGGCTGGACAGCCCGGTGCCGGCTGCGGGCGAGTAAGGCTGGATGGTATAGCCCTTGTAGAGCAGCCCCTTGGTGTAGAGTTGCTTGAGCAGCCACCACAGCGTCTCAATGTATTTGTTGTCGTAAGTGATGTAGGGATGGTCCAGATCAACGAAGTAACCCATCTTCTCCGTGAGCTCGCGCCACTCGGCGGTGAACTTCATCACGTTCTCGCGGCAGCGTCGGTTGTACTCCTCCACGGAGATATACTTGTCCGACTGGCGGTTGTCAATATCTTTCTTGGTGATTCCAAGCTCCTTTTCCACGCCCAGCTCCACGGGCAGTCCGTGGGTGTCCCAGCCGGCTTTGCGCTTCACCTGGAAGCCCTGCATCGTCTTGTATCGGTTGAATGTGTCCTTGATGGCTCGGGCAAGAACGTGGTGAATGCCCGGGTGTCCGTTGGCAGAGGGCGGGCCTTCAAAGAAAATGAACTGCGGGCAGCCCTCCCGTTCGCTTATACTTTTGAGGAAGACGTCGTTCCTCCTCCATTCTGCCAACACTTCTTCGTTTGTCCGGGTGAGGTCAAGACCCTGATGTTCGGCAAACTTCTTAGCCATAATTTGTCTTTCTTTACCTGATTAAAATTTTGCGCAAAGGTAATCAAAAAATATAGATTCTACAAATTTTTAACTACCTTTGCACCGTAAACGCAAGCCCATGAACATCAAGCAAGCACAATTTGTCGTCTCCGCCCCGACGGTGTCGAAGTGTCCCGGCGATACGAAACCCGAGTTCGCATTCATCGGCCGCAGCAATGTGGGCAAGTCGAGCCTCATCAATATGCTGTGCAATCACAAGGGATTGGCCAAGACTTCGGCTACACCGGGCAAGACGCTGCTCATCAATCACTTCATCATCAACGGCGAGTGGTACCTCGTGGACCTGCCCGGCTACGGCTATGCCAAGCGTTCCAAGACCGTGCAGCAGCAGTTGGACCGGATGATACACTCGTACATGCTGCAGCGCGAGCAGCTCACTTGCGTCTTTGTGCTCGTTGACGTGCGCCACGAGCAGCAGCTCGTGGACCGCGAATTTGTGGACTGGCTGGGGGCCAGCGGCGTGCCCTTTGCCATCATCTTCACCAAGGCCGACAAGCTGGGCCGCGTCAAGGCGCGCGACAATGCCGAGGCATGGATGAAGTTGCTGCACAGCACCTGGGAGGAGCTGCCGCCTTATTTCATCACCAGTTCGGAGAAGAAGACCGGCCGCGACGAGGTGCTCGACTACATCGAGGGCGTCATCCGCGACGTGAGCAACCCAAAGACGATGTGATGGCACCCTATTTGGACGTACAGAATCTGACGAAAACCTTTGGCGCGCAGGTGCTTTTCGAGGGTATCAACTTCTCGGTGGGCGAGGGCCAAAAGGTGGGGCTCGTGGCGCGAAACGGCACGGGAAAGTCCACCTTGCTCGAGATAATCGCCGGCCACGAGGGCTATGACGGGGGTGCCATCATCTTCCGCAACAACATCCGGATGGGCTATCTCGACCAGACTCCACGCTTCGATCCCGACGAGAGTGTCATTGACGCGTGCTTCAACCACCGGGGCGACCCCGAGCGGGTGCTCCGCGCACGCCAGATCCTCACCCAGCTGCACATCACCCGACTCGACCAGCCCATGCGCGAATTGAGCGGCGGACAGCAGAAGCGCGTGGCCCTGGCCAACGCCCTGATAACCGAACCCGACTTCCTCATTTTGGACGAACCCACCAACCATCTCGACCTGGAGATGATTGTTTGGCTCGAGGGATACCTCTCGCGCTCCACGCTCACGCTGCTCATGGTGACCCACGACCGCTACTTCCTTGACCGTGTGTGCAACCTCATCCTTGAGCTCGACGACCACACCATCTACACCTACCGCGGCAACTACAGCTACTACCTGGAGAAGCGGCAGGAGCGCATTGACAACCGGCGGGCCGAGGTTCAGCGCGCCAACAACCTCTACCGCACCGAGCTGGAGTGGATGAGGCGCATGCCCCAGGCCCGCGGGCACAAGGCGCGCTACCGCGAGGAGGCCTTCTACGAGCTGCAGGCCAAGGCCACGCAGCGCATCGAAGACCGGCAGCTGAGGCTCAAGGCGGGCGGCGTCTACATCGGGTCGAAGATATTCGAGTGCCAGTATGTGTCCAAGAAATTCGACAACCCGGGTGGCGACGACAAGGTGATACTGGACAATTTTTACTACAACTTTGCCCGGTTCGAGAAGATGGGCATCGTGGGAAACAACGGCACGGGCAAGTCCACCTTCGTGAAGATGCTGCTCGGCATCGTGCCCCCCGACGGCGGACGCTTCGACATTGGCGAGACCGTGCGCTTCGGATACTTCTCGCAGGAGGGCATGAAGTTCGACGAAAACGACAGGGTGATCGACGCCGTCACCGACATTGCCGACTACATCGACCTGGGCGGCGGCCGCAAAATGACGGCTTCGCAGTTCCTCAACCACTTCATGTTCGAGCCCGAACAGCAGCACAACTACATCTATAAACTCAGCGGAGGCGAGCGGCGCAAGCTCTACTTGTGCACCGTGCTCATGCGCAACCCCAACTTTCTGGTGCTCGACGAACCCACCAACGACCTCGACATCCAGACGCTGCAGGTGCTCGAGGAGTATCTGCAAGACTTTCCGGGCTGCGTCATCGTGGTGAGCCACGACCGTTATTTCATGGACAAGGTGGTGGACCACCTGCTGGTGTTCCAAGGCGAAGGCGCGGTGCAGGACTTCCCGGGCAATTACACGCAGTACCGCGAGTGGAAGGCGCTGCAGAGCCAAGCCGACGCGGCCGAGGCCGCCAAGGCCCCCAAGCCCTCCAAGGCCCCGGCCGGCGAAGAGCGGAGAGAGCGCTGCCAAGACGCGCGCCGCAAGCTGACGTTCAAGGAGAAGCGCGAGTACGAGCAGCTCTCGCGCGACATCGAGGCCCTCGAGGCCGAGCAGAAGCAAATCGAGGACGCGCTCTGCAGTGGCACGCTCACCGTGGAACAGATCACCGACATGAGCCGCAGGCTGCCCCAGGTCAAGGAAGCCCTCGACGAGAAGGGCATGCGCTGGCTGGAGCTCGACGAGCTGGCTTAATCACCCCGACGGCATGGCACGCACGTCTCTACTCCTCCTGGCCCTGGCCCTAACGCTCGCCGCCGCGGGCCGCGAACGCCCCGACACGGCCCTGCTGCACCGCATCTTCGACTATGCCGCCACCGTCGACACCACCCGTGCGGCCGACACGGCCGAGTATGCCTACACGCGCTTCCGCCTCAGCGTGGACCGCAAGAACCCCACGCTGATGCTCGTTCCCACCGTCTATGCCATCGCGCACAGCGGCCAGCGGCAGTACGTGGGCGAGACCTACAGCCGCATCACCATGCCCAGCTTCGGCCGCTACGAGTCGCAGCAGTTGCTGCACGTCACCACCGTGCCCCGCCGCCACCGCACGATGACCACGATGCTGCGCTACCTCACCCCCCACGTCTACGGCGAGACGCTCTTCGAGAACGCGCTGCTCTCGCCCTTCCACCGCGCCAACCGCCGGTTCTACCGCTACCGGGTCACCTTTCTGCTCAACGGCACGGCCCGCGTCAATTTCACGCCCCGCCGCCGCAACACGCAGCTCGTGGGCGGCCAGGCCCTCGTGGACTACTACACGGGGCGCATCATCCGTTGCTCGCTCACGGGCGAATACGACATGGTCAACTTCTGGATCACCCTACAAATGGGCGCCGAGGGTTGGCGCACGCTACTGCCCGCCCGCTGCGACCTGCGCACGCGCTTCCGCTTTATCCGCAGCAAGGTGAGCGGCCGCTTCACGGCTTTCTACGGCCTGCCCCGCGTGTTGACCGACACCATCGCCAACGAGGACGACATGGAGCTGATGTGCCGCGTGCGCCCTGACACGCTCGACTACGACGCCCTCGCGCTCTACGGCACCATGGCCGCCCGCCGCATGGCCCGCGACTCGGCCCTCGCCCGCCGTCCGCCCGAGGCCCGCCGACCCAATCTGGCCCGCAAAATCCTGTGGGACATCATCGGCGACAACATGCTCAACCGCGTGAAAAGCAACTTCGGCATCAACAATCAGGGCTACATCCGTCTCAACCCCATCCTCAATCCGCTCTACATGGGCTACGACCACCACCGCGGATTCACCTATAAATTCGACCTGCGCATGAGCTATCAGTTCGGCCCCAACAGCGAACTCTCCACCCGGCTCAAGGCGGGCTACGCTTTCAGGCAGAAGCAGTTTTACTTCCGGCTGCCCCTTTACTATTACTTCGATAAGCGACGCAACAGCTACTTCAAGCTCGAGGTGGGCAACGGAAACCACATCCGATCGCTCTCCGTGCGCCGCGACATCGAGCGGCAGTATCCCGACACGGCGGGCCTGGGGCTGCCCGATTTCGGGCTGCTCCACGAGTTCCGGCAGACCGACACCCGGCTGATGGTCAACATCAACCTGTCCGACCGCCTGGGCTTCCAGCTCGGCACCCTGTTCCAGCGGCGCGAGGCCGTCCACCGCGAAGCCTTCCGTCGTCTGGGCCGCGCGGGCGTCTACCACTCGTTCGCCCCCATCGTGGAGCTGCAATACCGGCCCTGGGGCTGGCGGGGTGCCGTGTTCACGGCCGACTACGACCGAGGTATTCGCGGCGTCATGGGCTCCAACACGGACTACGAGCGCATGGAGTTCAACGGTGAATACATCCACCGACTCAACCGCCTGCAGTCGTGGCAGATGCGCGTGGGCACGGGCTTCTACACGCGCAAGGACGCGCGCGGCTACTTCCTCGACTACGAAAACTTCCGCGAGAACAACATCCCCGGCGGCTGGAACGACGACTGGAGCGGCGAGTTCGAGCTGCTGCGCAGCGACATCTACAACACTTCGGCCTACTACGTGCGGGCCAACGCCACCTACGAGAGTCCGCTGCTGCTGCTCAGTTGGCTGCCTTGGCTGGGCCATTACATGGAGATGGAGCGCGTGTATGTGTCGGTGCTCGACGTCAAGTCGGTGCATCCTTACGTCGAGCTGGGCTACGGATTCACCACCCGCCTCTTCTCCTGCGGTGTCTTTGTAGGCAGCGGACAGGGTAGCCGCGTCTTCGGTTGCAAGTTCGGCTTCGAGCTCTTCCGGCGGTGGTAAGGGCGTGGTTTCAGACAAAACAACATGCTTTGGATGTGGCTTCGCAGAGGGTTTTTAGACATAGTAACAGAATAACAAATAGGCTTCGTGGTGGGTTTTTAGACATAACAACATATTGAACACATGGCTGCGCTCCGCAACTGCCCTACTCGCAAAGGGAATAACTTCCACCGCGAAGCTTATTTGTTATTCTGTTACTATGTCTTTAAACCCACCGCGCCAGCCTTATGTTCAATATGTTGTTCTGTCTAAAAACCCACTGCGCAGCCACATCCAAAGCATGTTACCATGTCTATCTCTCTGTTGCCCTGTCCCAACTACGGTTGGCGGCCATAGAAATGGGCGTAGTTGAAGAAAGGCTGGGTCACGGTGTCGGTGCTGCTGGCCGTATAAGTATTGCCGTAAGGGTCGACGGCCTTGACGAAGACCACCGACGACGCACGCCGCGGCACATAATAATAAAGGTGGTTCATGATGAGGTAGCCGTTCTTCTTGCTCACGAACCAGTAGCTCACCGACTGGCTGTAACGGTGGTGATAGCCCGTGGCAAAGGCGTCCTGGCCCAGCGAACTGATGCGCGTCATGGGGTGTTCCACGCCGTTTTCCATGGCCACCACCCGCCAGCGCGAGTCGGCATTGAACACATTGGCCACCAGCACGCCCGCCCCACGCGCCAGGTTCCAGTCGGCGGCGTAGCTCTCTTCGTTGAAGTTTGTGCCGGCGCGGAAGAGCGACATCTGCCGCGTGCGCTCCCAGCGCGTGCCCTTGTAATAGGCATTGGCCAGGGCCGTGCCCTCGAAACTGTAGACGTAGTAGCCGTTGGGCGTGCCGCAGATGTTGATGTTCGACTGCCAGATGTTGCCGCAGGCCGCCGCGTGGCAGTGCTCCATGAGGTGGCGGCCCTCGTAGTCAATCTCGTGGTTGAGGGCGAAGTGGGTGTGCCCGCAGAAGAGTTCCGCGCCGCCCTCGAAGCCGTCGACCAGCTGCAACAGCTCCCCGAGGCGCGACGAGGAGTAGTGGCCCTGCTCCGTCGCGATGCCCAGCGGCTGCGCCCCCTCGGCGGGCCGGTTGCCCAAGGTGAGGGGGATGTGGTAGCAGAGCACCACCTTTTTGCGCTTGTCGGCCAGCTCCAGGTCCTGCCGCAGCCACTCCATCTGCGCGTCTGAGAGCTCTCCGGGCTGGTAGTAGAGGCTGCCGTGGTAGAAGTTGCAGTCGTTGAAGCACACGTAGTGCTCCTCGCCGCGGTCGAAGCTGTAGTCCGTGGGGCCCCAGTTTTCCTCCCATTTTTGCTTGTACACCCGCTTGCCGTCCTGGTCGTGGTTGCCGATGACGGAGAACACGGTCATGTCTGCCGACCCCAGCGCCGTGCGTATCTGGCGCTCCAGCGAGGCGTTGTAGCCGCCGTAATACTGCACGTCGTCGCCCATCGAGAGGCCGTAGACGGGCGTGCCCGGGGGCAGTTCGGCGAGCGTCTGGCGGATGTCGGCCATCGTCTCGTCGGTGAACCGCGCCACGTCGCTCTTCTTCACCGGGTTGTCGTCGGGGCCTGTATAGTAGGGGCTGAAAGCGTTGGTCACCTGCGGGTCGCCGATGACGATCATGCGATAGGCCGTCTCCTTGCCGCCGGGCAGGCGGGTGAGCGTGAAGTCGTACACCGAGTCGCCCTCCACAATCGGCCGGTAGCAGCACGCCGTGCGGTCGGCGTCCGAGTGGGTGGGCACGCGGCAGTCGGCCGGAACGGTGTAGTAAACAAAGCGCGCCTTGGGCTTGCGGCGCAGAGCGTAGCGGCCCATCGAGTCGGTGAGTGTGCATTCGTAGCTGTCGCTCACCACCACGCCGGGCATCGGCGTGCCGGTGGAGTCGGTGAGCGTGCCGCGTATCGAGTCCACGGCCAGGGTGCGCACGCGGCGCAGCGAGTCGGCCACGAAGCGGGCGCGTGCCGCCGAATCGGCCAGGGCCACGCGGCGGGCGATGGAGTCGGCCCGTGCCTGCGCCGCCTTGCGCCGCCCCTGTTCCACCATCGAGACCACGCCCATGCTCGCGAGGGCCAGCACCACGAGCAGCGTGGCAGCCAAATATATCTTGTTCGGTTTAATGTCTTGCATGCGAAAAATGATTGGAATCCAGATTCGGGAACGCCCCCGGACTTCATCCGCAACAAAATTATGAATTTATTCCGAGACGCTCGACAGACTGCCATATCTTTTTAGAATATCCCACAAAATCTATAAATGATTGGGCCGAAAACGCGTGGTTCACAAATAAAAATGCTATTTTTGTGGGCTGTTAACATATAGATTCATCGAGCAAAAGAGATTTATGGCAAAAGCGAAACCCTTTATCAAGTGGGTGGGCGGCAAGGGACAGCTCATCGGGCAACTGGACAAGCTGCTTCCGGCGGGCTTTGACCGCTGGGCCGACGTGACGTACATCGAGCCCTTCGTGGGGGGCGGGGCCATGCTTTTCTATATGCTACAACGCTATCCCAATATCGGGCGCGCCATCGTGAACGACATCAACCCCGATCTTTCCACATGCTATTGCACCGTGCGCGACGAGCCGGAAGCCCTGATTGCCGCCCTGCAAGCCATCGAAACGGCCTATCTGGCCTTGCCAGACGAGGCCGAACGCAAGGCCTATTACCTGGACATCCGGGCACGATACAACCAAAAAGGCCTCTCTCCCGTAGCCAACACGGCATGCTTCATCTTCCTGAACCATACCTGCTTCAACGGTCTGTACCGCGTGAACAAGTCGGGGGCCTTCAACGTTCCATTCGGCCGCTATGCGCATCCCACCATCTGCGATGCCGGCACCATCCGGGAAGACAGCCAGCTTTTGCAACGTGTGGAGATATGCAATACCGACTTTGAGCAAACTTTCGAGGCTGCCCAAGGACACACGCTGTTCTATTTCGACCCTCCTTACCGGCCGTTGAGCGACACGTCCAGCTTCAACGACTACACCAAAGAAGCATTCAACGACGACGCCCAGATACGCCTCAAGCTATTCTGCGACAAGGTGGACGTTGCCGGATTCCACTTCATGCTCAGCAATTCGGACAGCAAAGGGCAGGACGAAACCACCGGCTTCTTCGACATCCTGTACGCCCGATACCAGATTGAAAGGGTATGGGCCGCGCGCAGTGTCAATGCCAATCCCAGCAAGAGGGGCAGACTGACGGAGATACTGGTCCACAATTACCGGCAGACAAGAGCTATGGCCCACGGAGAATCCTTCGGACGGCCGTCTCCCTATGTCTCCAATCACATTGCATAATATGGCCAAGGATTTTTCTCTTTTCATGTCTCAGCTTCAAGAGACTAACCAGACGCTGGACTTCTTCTGCGACTTCAAGAAGATTGCCCGCAACGTTGACGACATCAAATTGAGCCTCTGCATGCTGAACAGTCTCATCGGCAGCAAGGATCTTCGCAAGAGCGTTGAGACCATCTGGAAGCGCGACAAGTCGGCCTTTGCCGTCATGGACATCCTGATAGCCGTGCGCAGCGGAGGCGGGAAAGTTGTGCTGGATGCACGGGGACAGTGCGTGGTTGTCGAACGTTTCTTTGAGAGCGTGGACGGTGTTATGGCATTTCTGGAAGGCACCGGACTGGCCCGTATCTTCATGGACGGGGTGATTAAGGACCTCGTGGACTATGTGTTCGGCATCGAAACAGGCCTTGACACCAACGCCCGCAAGAACAGAAGCGGGCACGTGATGGAACGGAGGGTGGCCGATTTGTTAGGACAAAACCACATCAACTTCCGCCAGGAGGTCTACTCCAGCGAGTGGCCCGACATCACCAAAGCACTGGGCGACGACGAGAAACGATTCGACTTCGTGGTCGAAACCCAGGCTGTGACCTATCTCATCGAGGTAAACTTCTACAGCAGTGGCGGATCCAAACTGAACGAAGTAGCCCGTTCCTATTCTGACATTGCACCCAAGATCAATGCCGTGCCGGGCTTCGAGTTTGTCTGGATTACGGACGGTGTGGGCTGGAAGTCGGCCCGAAACAAGTTGCAGGAGGCCTACGGCATCATTCCACACATCTACAATCTGACCAACATGGCCGACTTCATTCGCCAGCTCTCCACGTCCAACCCATAGCGGCACACAGCCACAACACCAGCCTGCACACGTTTATGATAGTCCCATTCTACAAATCCCGGACCAGCGATTTTCTCTTGGCCCAAGGCGACAGCCTTGAATTGCTCAAGGCGTTCAACTTTAAATTCGACATGATTTTTGCCGACCCGCCCTACTTTCTCTCCAACGGGGGCATCTCGTTGCAGAGCGGAAAAGTGGTGTGCGTGGACAAGGGCGACTGGGACAAAGGCCGCACCCCCGAAGAGATGACGGCTTTCAACATGGAGTGGCTGCGGCTCTGCCGCGACAAACTCACGGACAACGGCACCATCTGGATTAGCGGGACGTACCACAATATCTTCTCCGTGGCCAACAGTCTGACCGCTCTTGGCTACAAGATTCTGAATGTGGTAACGTGGCAAAAGACCAATCCTCCAGTCAACATCTCATGCCGCTTTTTCACCCATTCCACGGAGTTCATCGTGTGGGCACGCAAGTGGCCCAAGAAGCCGCATCGGTTCAACTACGAACTGATGAAGCATATTAACGGCGACAAACAGATGACAGATGTGTGGCGGCTCCCGGCCATCGGCCGGTGGGAAAAGTCGCAGGGCAAGCATCCTACCCAGAAACCGCTGAGCCTGCTCACGCGCATCGTCCTGGCATCCACCCAGCCCGGCGACTGGGTACTTGACCCTTTCAGCGGCAGTTCCACCACGGGCATCGCTGCCAATCTCTGCGGACGACGGTTTGCGGGCATAGAGCAGGAGGAAGAGTTCTGCCAGATGTCCAGGGCAAGACGTGAGGAAATAGACATGCTGGAGGCCAGAAACAACCTTGTCAGGCACATTCCCGACCTCCGGGAATGCATCCTTGACCACCTTGTTTGCGAAGACACACCATGCGGCGGCTATCTGCCTTTCACACGATAACCCCTTCTTCACCAAATCATCACGCCGTAAACGCGTTGCCATGACGCCGTAATCGCAGCGTGAAAACGGCGCAAACGCAAGGCCGTCACGGCGCAATCGCAGGGCGAGGGCCGGGAGGCCGCCATGCTACACCCCGTCGTCGTCCTCTTCTTGCTGCGTGTCCGACTCGGTGTCGAGCCGCGTGTCTTTGAACACGGTGACGTTGCCGAAGTTGTCGATGCGCAGCACCAAGGGCACGTATTCGTCGCTCGACTTGTCGGGGTTGCCCACGCTCGCGGCGAAGAGCAGACGGTTGCCGCTGGCCCGAACAAAGACAATGCCCAGCAGGGCGCCGTCGCGATAGCTGGCGTCGTCCACGTAGTCGCGGAAGAAACTCTTGGTGAACGAGCGGCTGAAAAACTCGGAGCCGTCGGCCCGGACGATGCGCAGACGGATGCGGTTATCGTAGTAACGCGTTGCGCCGTCGCTGGCCAGGGGCAGCGAGTCGTCGGCCGCGAGGCTCGACTCCACGGTGTATTTGTTGCCCATCCACGCCACGGGGCGCGTCTGCGTGTAGTCGCCCATCTTGTGGATAGTGGGCTTGCGGGCCGCAGGGGCCGGCTTTTTGGTGATGATGATGGTGTCGGTCTTCTTCTTGGCACAGGAGGAAACCATGACGAGGGTGAGGCCCATGAGGCCTATTGCGAGTAGTCTTTTCATTGCGTTTTCGTTGTGTTTCCCAGGCGGGATGTGTGCAAAGTTAAGCAAAAAGATTGAAAACGGGCCGCGAAAACGGCAAAAAGGCATGCACGGTTCAGGCTGCACGCGCCGCGAAAGCTGAAAGTACGGACATCAAAGTGCAAGGCACACTCCTCCCCCGGCAGGCCGCACGCGCCGCGAAAAGGCCCGGCCGGAGTTAAAAAATGGGACGACGACGGAAGATTCTGCGTTTTTTTACTAACTTTGCAGCACATTTAAGCAAACCCGCAAACCGCCATCCGCCCATGTTCCACCGTCTCCTCCTCCTCGCTCTGCCGGCCCTGCTGCTGCTCACCGCCTGCAGCCGGTGTGGCGACGGCTCCGGCCGGGAGGGCGCGCCGGCGGCCACAGACACCGTGCCGATACTGGTGATGCAGATACAGAAGTGCTCGCGGCTCTACAGTTCGGAGTACCAACTGCACAAGATCGTCACCTTCGGCGACACGCTTGCCCTGAGCGGCTCGCTGCTGCAACATCGTTTCAAGATCAACCTGCCCGTGGGCCAGCGACGCGTGGCTATCCCCCTCACGGCCACGGTCAAGGCTTACGTGGACATGGGGCAGCTGACGGAGCGCGACATTCGGCGGCGCGGACGCCGCATCGAACTGGTGCTGCCCGACCCGCAGATAGAGCTCACCGCCACGCAGATAGACCACGACGCCGTGCGCCAGAGGGTGTCGCTGCTGCGCAGCCGCTTCTCCGACGAGGAACTGACACGCATCCAACAGCAGGGCCGGGAGGACATTATCCGCTCGCTGCCACGGCTGGGCATCGTGGAGAATGCGCGTCAGAACGCGGCCCGCCAGCTTATCCCCATCGTGGCCGGAATGGGTTGGCGGCCGGAGGATGTGACCGTCACGTTCCGCAAGAAGTTCACGCCCGCCGACCTCGCGGGCCTCATCCGCAAAACCGAATAGCCATGGCCGCACTGCCGGGAAAACTCCTGCGGGCCCTCTGGGCCTCGACACGCACCACGCGCATCGCCGTAGTGGCCACGGCTACGACCGTCGCCATCGTGCTGGGCGCGGCCGCCTGGTGGCTGCGCGGCACACATGTGGGGCTGTCGCATACGAGCCGCATCGACATCACGCCCGTGCAGATAGAGCGCATACGCAGCATCGGCGAGTGGGAATTTCTCTCCATCAGCGACGAGGAACTGGTGGACACCGTGCGCCACGGCTTCTTCGGCGACGACGGTCTGGCCCGCATCTACTACGGCACGCTGCGCCTGGGCATCGACCTGGGCGAGGCGCAGGAGGGCTGGATACGGATGGATCACGACACGGTGAGCGTGACGTTGCCGCCCGTGCGCCTGCTCGACGAGCGTTTTCTCGACGAGGCCCGCACGCGTTCTTTCTACGAAGACGGCCGCTGGACCGAGGCCGACCGCGCCCGGCTGACGCGCCGCGCCGAGGCGGCCATGCGCGACCGCTGCCTCACGCCGGCCAACATCGCCAGCGCCGAACGGCAGGCCTCCGCGCAGATGAGCCAGTTGTTGCGGGCCATGGGCTTCGCGCAGGTGCGCGTAAGGTTCGCTCCGCGCGACGGCAAAAAATAACCGTCCGCCCAGTGACGGCCATAGCCGGGCCCGGGCGGACGGTCTGCGGGGCACGGCGGCAATGGCCGGCCGCCGCGATGCTACTTCTTCTCCTTTCTCTTTTTCTCGCTGCTCTCCCGGTATTTCAGTATCATGGGCACAATCTTCCTGTAGATTTTCCGGTCGCCGCGGATGCGCCGGATGAGCAGCTCGCAGGCGGCAACGCCCTGCTCGTGGGCCTGGTCCATGATGGCCGAAAGGGTCGGCGTGACAAAGGCGGCGTTGTCGCCGTCGGTGAATCCGATGATGGCCACGTCCTCGGGAATGCGCAGCCCCAGGCTCTTGATGGCGTCGAAGGCGGCGTAGGTCAGGATGTCGTTGAAGGCAAGAATGGCATCCGGGCGGTCGGGAAGCTGCAGCAGGGCGACGGTGGCGCGGCGGGCCACGTCGAAATCTATCCTGTCGCACACCACGAGCTCGCGGTCGATGGGGATGCGCTCCTCGCGCAGGGCCTGCAGGTAGCCGTGCTTGCGCCGCTTCACCATGTCCAGATGGTTGGGCCCTCCGACGAATGCAATGCGCCTCGCGCCGCCCTCGAGGAGGTGCCGTGTGGCGTCGTAGGCGGCCACATCGCCGTTGCCCACCACCTGCGAAAAACGGTCGGGCAGACAGGTGCGGGCGAAGAACACGAGCGGCATGTCGGCCTCGGCGAGCATCTCGTAGTGGGCGTAGTCGATGGTGTCCTGCGCCAGACAGGCGATGATGCCGTCCACATGGAGCGAGAAAAAATTGTCGACGGCACGCTCCTCGAGCACGTGGCTCTCGTGGCTGTTGGCCGAAAACACGGAGTAACCGTTGCGTGAAGCGTAGTCCTCGATGCCGTCGAGCACCGAGGCGTAGTAGTGGGTCACGAGGTTGGGAACGATGACTCCGATGATGCGGGGGGCCTCCTTGCGCAGGCTTTGGGCGAAGGGGTTGGGCCGATAGTTGCGTGCCTGGGCCAGCGCCTTGACGCGTTCCTGCATCTGTTGGCTCACTTCGTGGCTGCCATGAAGCGCGCGCGACACCGTGGCCATACTGACGCCGAGCTCCGCGGCCAGGTCTTTGAGGGATGTGCGATGCTGTTTCACGGGCGAAAAAGTGGGGTTGACCAATGAAAAAATTGGGTTTGACCGTCAGTTTTCGGCAAATTTACGCAAATTGTCGGAGCCCCGCAAACGTTTACGTTGCTTTTTCGCCGCCGTGCGACAAGATTTGCAACGAATAGCCTTATCTTTGCAGCATATTTTGTATATAACAATGAATAGTTGATAATAAGTTAGTAAGAAAACAACGAGCCAGAACCGTCGGGAGACAGTTCTGGCTTTTTTGGTTGCGCCGCGGGGCGGCGGCCCGGGGGCGACGGGGCCGAAGCGGCGGCGGCAGGGCCGCCCTGCGGCCTTCGTCTATCGGTCTTGCTGCAGCACGCAGCGGGCGGCAAGCTGGCTGCGATCCACGACGACGAGGGCCATGGGACGCATGGTCCACGACATGTTGCGCTCGCCCACGCGCAGCGTGTAGTGCAGCGTCAGGGTGTCGCCCTCGCGTGTGAGCCGTCCGGGCACCACCTCGGTGTAGTCGTTGGTGAGGGGCAACACGATGCCGATGACAAACTGCCGCGCAAAGTCGACGGGCGTGGGCTGCCCGTCGGAACCCATCACGGCGGCCGCGCCATAGAGGCGGTCGAACTCGGTCTGCGTGGTCACCACGGGGCTGGAAGGCAGTTGCGCGTCGTTGTTGAAGAAGTAGTGGCGGGCTTCGCTGTAGGCCACGCTGCCGGCTGCAGCGGCCGTTCGCGTGCGGTGGCAGGCGCAGCTCCACAGCAAGCAGAGGGCGGCGAGGGCCACGGCATGGCGCATAGCCGTTCTCATGATTCTTGCATCGATGTTCATATCCGGTAAACGCGTGGCCCGGCAAAACCTTGCACGGCGTGCGAAACTTTTCTCCCGGAACGGGCAAACTGCGGGGCCGGCGGCGTGATTTCGGCGGTTTCGCTTGCGTTTCTCGGCAAAAAGCTATAATTTTGCAGGTAAATTCGGCCCTCTGCGGCCTTTCATAACAGACCAATCAACATGGGAATACTATCCAAAATCTTCGGCAACAAGCAGCTGGAAGAGAAGACCGGTGGCATGCAGGACTACATGACGCTCGTGCGTGTCTACTTCCAAGCCTCGATGGCTGCCCAGCTGGGCATCACCAATCTGGCCATGCTGCCCGACCTGCGCATGTTTAAAACCACCCTCCGCGTGCCCACGCAGAACAACAAACTCGGTGTGGGCGAGAAGGCGCACTGCAAGAAAATGATGCACGAAATCTACGACACGGACGACGGCTTCTTCAAGGAGATAGACCAAAGTGTCCGCAAAAACTGCAAGAAACTGCAGGATGCGCAGGTGTATCTCGTGCAGTTCCAGAACTTTTCACAGGACTTGATGATGCTCATCGGCAACCTGATGAAGTTCAAGCTCCGCGTGCCCGCCATGTTCGGAAAGGTGATTTACACCATGACCGAGAAGACCGTGAGCGACATTTTCACCAAGAACAACTTCTCGGATGCCGGCACCGTCAAGACGGTGATGGGCATACGGCAGTACAACCAGCGGCTGGGCTTCTCGCAGCAGTGGGTCACCAACTTCGCCTATCGGGTGGTGATGCTGGCCAAGAAAGAGCCCACCCCCGCGCAGCAACAGGAAGAAGCCGCCCGGAAAGGCCAGAAGAGATAGGTTCCGGGACAGGCCGCCGCACCCTTGGCATGCGGTACCAAAATGTAGGCCGGGGGTAAAGATTTCAGCGTTTTTGCTTGCAAATCTCGCCGAAAAAACATAAATTTGCAGAAAATTGAATCGTCATGGACGCCAATGAGAAGCTCATCAGCACGTTCGCTACCCGTGTAAGGCAGATGATTCTCCAGTATCACGAGGTGAAGCAGGAGAATGTAGAGCTCTACGCTATGGTGGACGAGCGCGACGGCCGCATCAGGCAACTGGAGGCTCAGCTGGCTCAAACCCGTAACGATTATGCGTCGCTCAAGATGGCCAAGATGCTCGAAGTGACCGACGGCGACTTGGAAACGGCCAAGAAACGAGTGGCCAAGCTCATTCGAGACGTTAATAAATGCATCACCCTGCTGAGTGAAAAATAACAGCGCGATGGCAGAAGCAGACCCGAATACAATCAAAATACGGTTACATATCTACGATACAGAGATCAGCGTCACGGTGCCCCGTGACGAGGAAGCACTGTATCGCAGGGGAACTAAACTCATCAATGAACTCCTCAACGCCTACTTTTCCAACTTCAAAGGCAGGAAAGGCGACAAGGAGATTACCTATTTTGCGATGATAGACCTTGCGTTGAGGCTGGAACGCCAGCTCCTGCGCAACGACACCAAACCCTATGATGATATTCTCTCGAAGCTGACGTCCGAAATCGAATCCGAGCTGACACAGAAGTGACGCGCGAACAAGAGAATATGAATAACCAACTAACAATACAGCATTCATGATAGCAACAGCGATTGTGGCCCTGACAGCCCTGGTTGTCGGAGGCCTTGGAGGCTATGGCCTCTTTCGGTATGTGATGACCGGCAAATATAGGCAGATGATGGCGGCGGCCGAAAAAGACGCCGACGTGGTCAAGGAAAAGAAGCTGCTCGAGGTGAAGGAGAAGTTTCTGAACAAGAAGAGCGAGCTCGAAAAGGAGGTGCAGCAGCGCAACCAGAAGATACAGCAGAGCGAGAACCGACTCAAGCAACGCGAGATCTCCCTCAACCAGCGGCAGGAGGAACTGGGCCGGCACAAGCAGGAAGTGGAGCAGGAGCAGGTGCGAATAGACAATGAAAAGAAGCTCCTCGCCTCGCGACAGGCCGAGCTCGAGAAGATGCAGGACCAGGAACGGGCCAAGCTCGAGGAGCTCTCGGGCCTGAGTGCGGAGGAGGCCAAGAACCGACTCGTGGAGAGTATGAAGGACAAAGCCAAGATGGACGCTGCCAGCTACATCAACGAAATGATGGACCAGGCCAAGCTCGACGCCACCCAACAGGCCCGCAAAATCGTGATACAGACCATCCAGCGCGTGGCCACGGAGACGGCAATAGAGAACTCTGTGAGCGTGTTCCACATTGACAACGACGAGGTGAAAGGCCGCATCATAGGTCGCGAGGGCCGCAACATCCGCGCCCTGGAGGCCGCGGCCGGCGTGGAAATCGTGGTCGACGACACGCCGGAGTCCATTGTTATCTCGGCTTTCGACCCCGTGCGCCGCGAGGTGTGCCGCCTCGCCCTGCACCAGCTGGTGGCCGATGGCCGCATCCATCCCGCCCGCATCGAGGAGGTGGTGACCAAAGTGAAGAAGCAACTCGACAATGAAATCATCGAGACCGGCAAGCGCACGGCCATCGACCTGGGCATCCACGGTCTGCACCCCGACCTTATCCGCATCGTCGGCAAGATGAAATACCGCTCGTCCTACGGGCAGAACCTGCTGCAGCACGCCCGCGAAACGGCCAACCTCTGCGCCGTCATGGCAGCCGAGCTCGGGCTCAACCCCAAGAAAGCCAAGCGCGCCGGTCTGCTCCACGACATCGGAAAGGTGCCCGACGAGGAGAGCGAACTGCCCCATGCACTGCTCGGCGGCAAGATGGCCGAGAAGTACAAGGAGAAGCCCGACATCGTGAACGCCATCGCAGCCCACCACGACGAGGTGGAGATGCAGACGCTTCTGGCCCCCATCGTACAGGTGTGCGACGCCATTTCGGGCGCACGGCCCGGTGCACGACGCGAGATTGTCGAGGCCTACATCAAGCGGCTCAACGACCTTGAGGCCATCGCCATGAGCTATCCAGGCGTTACCAAGACCTACGCCATACAGGCAGGGCGCGAGCTCCGCGTCATTGTCGGCGCAGATAAGATGAACGATGAGGACAGCACGAAGTTGAGCAACGAGATCGCCGAGAAGATACAGAACGAGATGACCTACCCCGGACAGGTGAAGATCACCGTCATCCGCGAGACCCGCTCCGTGGCCTACGCCAAGTAAACGGCGGTCCGAACCAAGCAGAAACCTCAGGGCCCCGCATGTAATTGCATGCGGGGCCCTGAGGTTTTAGCATTAATTAACCACGTCGGGGCACAATTGTTACCCGTCCGCAAGGCCCGCAACCCCTACCTTTGTACGCAGAATCCAAACTCTACAGACATGACAAACAGCATGAAAGACCATCTCCCACAGATTGAGATGGCAAAAATGGAAGCCCTCTACCAGATAGAAGCACAGTACGAATCGGGCCGCCTCACGCTCGAAGAGGCCCGCCGACAGCTCGCCGAGCGCGTGGGCAGGCTGCGCCCCTACCACCTGGCCTACATG
Organism: Hallella seregens ATCC 51272; assembly: GCF_000518545.1. Lineage (GTDB taxonomy): Bacteria > Bacteroidota > Bacteroidia > Bacteroidales > Bacteroidaceae > Prevotella > Prevotella seregens. Next base: position 31,723 of record NZ_KI912453.1, on the reverse strand, counting down.
GAGCAGAACCTCAAAAGCGGCGACGCCGACGAGTGCATCCGCGTGGATATGCGCAAGACCATGCAGCTGCTCGACGGCTTTATGGACAACAGCCGCCCGGAGTTGCCCGCCGACCACCCGCTCACTCACTACTACAGCGAGAACGAAGAGATGCGCCGGCTACTGCTTGCCGTGGAGGATCTGGTGCAGTATCCGATGATTAAGAACCAGTGGCTCGAGCTCTACGACCGGCTCAAGCTCTACCCCATACACTACGCCCGCAAGCAGAATCAGCTCTACCCGCTGCTCGAGCACAAGGGATTCGACCGCCCCACTACCACGATGTGGAACTTCGACGACATCGTGCGCGACGAGATACGGCGGTCGCAACAGCTGCTCGCGGGCGACACGCCCGAGGAGGATTTCATCGCCCTGCAGCAGGAACTCGTGGCCCATTGCCGCGACCTCATGGAGAAAGAGGAGACCATTCTCTACCCCACGGCCCTGGCGCTCATCACTCCGGCCGAGTTCGACGACATGAAGAGCGGCGACCAGGAGATAGGCTTCGCCTTCATCACCGTGGCTCCCGCACCTGCCGCCACCCCCTCCACGACCCCGGCCGACGGTGCGGCCCCCGCACCCGACGGCCTTGCCCGCGACCTGCAGGCCCTGCTGGGCAAGTACGGATACGCCGCCGGCGGCGACACGCAGCTGCTCGACGTGGCCACCGGCAAGCTCTCGCTGGAGCAGGTGAACCTCATCTACCAGCACCTGCCAGTCGATATTTCGTTCGTCGACGAGAACGAATTGGTGAAGTTCTACTCGGACACCGACCACCGTATCTTCCCCCGCTCAAGGAACGTCATCGGCCGAAAGGTCGAGAACTGCCACCCGCGCAAGAGCGTGCACGTGGTGAAAGAGATCGTCGCGAAGTTCCGCTCGGGCGAGCAGGACAAGGCGGAGTTCTGGATCAACAAGCCCGGACTTTTCATCTACATCGTCTACGTGGCCGTGCGCGACAAGGAGGGCCGCTTCCGCGGAGTGCTCGAAATGATGCAGGACTGCACCCGCATCCGCGAGATGCAGGGCTCGCAGACCCTGCTCACGTGGAGCAATGGGGAGGCCGGCACTGCCCCAGACCCTGCTCCGGCGGCCGCCGACACTGCTGCTTCGGGCCCCGCCGACACTGCCTCTGGCCCTGAAGACGCGGGCACCTGCCCCGAAGACACCGCCGGGAACGACATGGAGATTACAGGTTCCACCCGGCTGAAGACGCTCTTCGGCCGCTACCCCAACCTGAAAAAGAACCTCGTGGCTGCCGTTCCGCAGTTCAAGATGCTCGACTCGCCGCTGGGCAAGCTCATGCTCCAGCGTGTCACGGTAGGCATGGCAGCCGAGCGTTCGGGCCTCGGCGAGGACAAACTCATCAAGCTCATCCGCGAGTCGCTGCGATGACCGAGGGTGATTTTTAGACATAACAACATATTAAACATAAGGCTGCGCGGTGGGTTTAAAGACATAGTAACAGAATAACATGTTCGCTGCGCGGTGGGTATGAGTTTTGACGTAGGGGTCGGCCTTTGTGCCGGCCCTACGTTTGGAACAAACGTTCAGGGGTCGTGACAATGGGAATATTAGGAACTGGCCGTGCAGTATATGGGTCGTGGCAATGAGAATGTGCTGCTCGATGAATGTTCTGACGGGCATGCGGGCCGACACAGAGGCCGACCCCTACGTCAAAACTCATACCCACCGCGCAGCCTTATGTCTAATATGTAGTTCTGTCTAATCCCTCATCGCGTAGCCAATATGTTATTCTGTTACTATGTCTTTAAACCCACCGCGCAGCCATATCCGCAGCATGTTGGTTTGTCCACCGCCGGGCGGGAGGTTATTCTGTCTTTTGCAGCAGGTCGATTTCGACGATGCGCAGTTCTGTCCTGCCTTTGGCCGATGCGGTGCGGTCGAGTTCTCCCGTGGCCCCGCCGGCCAGTTCCTTGATTTCTCCGAACTTCGTGCTGTCCCGGCTGGGCCCCAGCATCCTGATGGTGAGGCTGCGGCTCTTCACGCCCCGCGGGATGTCGATGTGCACATAACCCAGTGTTGCGTAGGTCCAGCCCTCCCACACCTTCTGCCGGCCGGCGTAGATGGCGAGCGGATACACCTTGTTGCGCCAGCCCGTGAGCTTGAGCACCACCTCGTCCACACGGGCCGGATGGGCGAGAGTGAACGTGGCCCACGCGTTGGCGGGCGTGCCGTCACTCTTCCATTCCGACAGCTCGTTGTCGTCAATGGCCTTTAGAGCGTCGGCGGCGTTGGAGCCCACCTGCACCGAGGCCACGTCGAGCGTGCGGCGAACGTCGCGGCATGACGGTGTGGCGGGCGTCTCGCCGCGGTCGAGGCAGAGCGGCAACGCCAGCCCGGGATTGTAGGAACTCACGCCCTCACGGGTGTCGAGGGCCGTGGTGTGCAGCTCCAGCGTGACGGGTTTCAGTCCGTCGGCCAGGGCGTGGAGGGTGATGACGCCGGGCGTTGGGGTGGAGCGCACGAGCACTCGGTTCACTCCACACTCCACGGGCAGGCTGAGTTCGCGGATGTAATTGCCGAAGGCCGACGTGGTGGCAGGCCCGTCGAGCAGTCCCGGCCGGCCTTGACCGGTGGCGGCGGAGCCGTTGGGCCGGGTCGTCGGGCCGCTAGCCGTGTGGGCGGGAACCGCGGCATCGTCGTTGGTGCAGGGGCCGACGGGGCGCGCGATGCCGCCCAGCCACTCGCCCTCGCCGCTGAGACTGAAGTTCACCATGCGGTTGTCGAGTGGGCAGCGGCGGCCCTCGGCATCGACCACTTCCACCTGAACGAGGGCCATGTCGGCCCCGTCGGCCTTGAATCCGAGGGGATTGCCGATGACGGTGGCCCGCAGATGGTCGGCGGGGCCGGCCGTCTCGATGGTGTGGCGCGCCACCACCCGACCGTCGCGGCGGCTCACGGCCTCCAGACGGCCCGGCTCGAAGGCCACGCTGTCCACGGTGAAGAGATACTCATGGCTGCGTCGGCCGTGGCCTATGCTACGGCCGTTGACGAGCAGTTCCACGTCGTCGCCGGTCGAGACCACGTAGACCGGCTTCACCGTGCCCGGTTCGTAGTTCCAGTGTCCAATGATGTGGGTGCCGTCGTGCTCGGGCGTCACCCATCCGTTCCACATCACCTGGTGGGCGAAGAACGCGTCCTTGGGAATGCGCATGGCGTCTGTAACGCCCGACGTGCGGTAGTTGGCCTCGCCTCGGAAGTGAGTGTTCGTGTCCGAAAACACAATCTTCGCCCCGCCGCTGTTCACGCGCCGGCCCGTGCCCGGCCGGTCCACGAAGTAGTCGTGCCAGCGTTCCACCATGCCGCAGGCCAGCCGGTCCTGGTTGTGGTTGTAGTCGGGCGCGGGCGCGCCACGGTAGAGCGGCCCTGCGCCCTCGCGGTGGAAGGGGTAGCTGTAGTCGTCCCAATACTTGCGAAGCCCCTCGTCACGGTAGTATTCCATCTGCCAATAGGGCTTGCCTTTACTCTTGTTGACGTAGAGCATTTCGCCGCCATACTCGGCCTCGTCCACGTCGAGCATCTCGCGGCTGCCGATGGCCCGTCCGCCGTGTGGGTCGTAGCGGTCGCGCAGCCGGCGCAGCTCGGCCATGTGTTCGGGCGAGATGCTCTCGTTGCCGCCCTCGTAGAACAGGATGGACGGGTTGTTGCGGTTGTAGATGATAGCGTCGCGCATGAGCTCCACGCGCTGTTCCCAGCGGCGTCCCGTCACGTCTTTCTCGGCGTCGCCGGCGGGCATGGCCTGGATGAGCCCCACGCGGTCGCAGCTCTCCACGTCCTGTTTCCAGGGCGTGACGTGCATCCACCGCACCAGGTTGCCGCCCGACTCCACCTGCAAACGGTTGCTGTAGTCGGAGAGCCAGGCCGGCACACTCATGCCCACGCCCGGCCATTCGTTGCTCGTGCGCTGGGCGTAACCGTGCATCATGATGATGCGGTCGTTGAGCCAGATGCGGCCCTCGGCGAAGCGTGTCTTGCGGAATCCGGTGCGCACGACGTGGTCGTCCACGGGCGTTCCGTCGTCGTCCATGAGGCGTGTGGTGACGGTATAGAGGTAGCCGTAGCCCCAGCTCCAGAAGTGGGCGCCGGTCAGCCGTCCCTCGGCGGCGACGTTGCAGGTCTCGCCCGGCTGCATGGTGACGCGGCGGCCGCCGAAGCGGGCCACGGTGCGGCCGTCCTTGTCGGCCACCTCGCAGCGGTAGGTGAACGAGCGTGGACGGTCGTCGTCGTTGCGCACCTGCGACTCGGCGTGCAGCGTCACGGCGTGTCCGGCGATGTCGTAGTCGGTTCCATAGATGTAGACACCCGTGGTCCGGAGGTTGCTGTAGAGGGGCAGCGTCTGGTAAAGGCGGTCGGTTTCGTGGAGCCACACGTTCTTGGGGATGCCGCCGTAGTTGGCGTTGAAGTTGCGGTCGTTCCACTGATAGGGGCTGCCCGAGGAGCGTTCGTGGTACCGCCACGAGCTGTCCACCCACACGGCAATGACGTTTTCGCCCTCGTGCACGTAGGGCGTGAGGTCCCATCCGCTGGCCATCACGCCGTTTTCGGTGAGTCCCAGCCGATGCCCGTTGACGTAGACCTCGGCCCCGAAGCGCACGCCCTCGAACTCGACAAAGAACTTTCGGCCCGCGACGGCCCGCAGACGGAAGTGCTTGCGGTACCACATGGTGGTGTCGCTGAGTTGGTGGATGGGTCGGCGGAAGGCCTCGGCCTCGTTCCAGGCACGTGGCAGCGTGACGCGCTGCCACGTGTGGTCGTCGTAGTCGGGGGCCTCGGCCCCCTCGGCGGGGCCCAGCCGGAGCAGCCATCCGCTGTTGAAATTGAGTTTCTGCCGCCCGGCGGCGCGGGTGCCCAGGCCGGCCGCAGCCAGCACGAGCAGCAGGAGCAGGTGTTTGATGTGCATGTTTCAGTGAGTTTGTTTACGGTGAATGATGCGGCCCAAACAAGGGCTTTGCCGTGGCCCGGACTGCCCGTAACGGCAGCTTTTCGGGCCCGGCGTTGCCGCGTCAGTTGCCGTCGGGCTTGATGATTTGGTAGACGGGGGCGTTGTACCAGCGGAAAGCCCGCCAGTCGTCGGGCCGTGCGGGGTCGTAGTCGTGCCAGTCAGGGCGCAGCTGCGAGGCCATGGGCAGCCCGAGTTGCTTCATTCCCATGACCACCATCTTGGCAATCTCGTAGGCGCCGTAGGGATTGAAGTGGGTGTTGTCGGCCAGTGCTTTCTCTTGTCCGGGGAAGGTATGGGGCGGATAGTGCACGAGTGCGCGCTTGGAATCTTCCTCGCCCAGGGTCTCGAAGAACGTGCGCGTCATGTCGTGCAGCTCGATGAGGGGCACGCCCTCGCGCCGTGCCACGGCCCGCATGGCGTCGGGATAGTCGCCGTGGGTCTCGACGATGCGGCTGCCCTCGAAGCGTCGCCGTTGCGTGGGCGTGAGGAAGACGAGGTGCCCGCCCCGGCCGCGCACCTGGTCGACGAAGCGTTTCAGGTTGTACGAGAAGTTGTACCACGCCCCCGAGCCGGCCGCGCGCTCTTTCTGATCGTTGTGTCCGAACTCGCAGCACACGTAGTCGCCGGGCCGCATCATGTCCAGCACCTTGTCCAGACGGTTGGCTGCAAGGAACGTGCCGGCCGTGAGCCCGCTCTCGGCGTGGTTGGAAACGGCCACGCCGGGACCGAACCATCGCGGTATCATCTGCCCCCAGCTGGCCCACGGTTCCATGTTTTGATCGACCACGGTGGAGTTGCCGCAGAGGAAGACGGTGCGGACCGTCGTGTCGCGTTCGATGCGCAGCCGGTTCACGGCTGGGGCGGGGCCGTTAAACTCCAGCGTGAGGCGGTCGTCCCAATCGAGGTAGTCGCGCTCGCGCTCCTTGAGCTTCACGCGCCCGTTGTCGCCGATGGCGGGCGACCGCTTGTTCACCACAAAGCACAGCTCGCGCAGCTCGCCGCGGCGCGTGGGCGTGGCCTCGGCCATGAGGCGGCGGCTCTCGGCGCGCACCACGGTCAAGGCAGCCTTGCGCCGCGAGCCAAGGGTGAGGGTGACGCGGTAGTTGCCATCGGGCACCCTGACCGAGAAATAGGCCGGGCGGCCCAGCCCGTTGCGGCTCTCGGCAGCGGTGGGCGCGGGGGCGTATTGCAGCATGTCCCAGCCGTAGCCCCGCGCGTCGGAGTAGGCGGGCTGGGGTTGCGTCATGTCGAAGTCGAACTGTTGGGCCCCGGCCGCGAGCGTGGCCGCGAGGCAGAGGGCCGAAAGGAGAAGTCGTTTCATGGGGTATGGGTGATGGGGTCGGGGTTCAGCGTTTGGTGTTTTTAGGGTTTTTAGGGGTCTTGGCAGCGGCGGCCGGGGTGTCGGGCAGCCGCTCGCCGTTGACGGTGAGACCCCTGACCACGGTGCCGGGGATGAGCGTGGGCGAGAAGGCGCGGGCCTCGTCGGTGACGGTGACACGGTCGAAGGTGAAGTCGCGCAGCGCGTATTTGTCCGACGTGCCCACGTCGAAGAAGTTGCGGCACGCCATGTTCACGTTGCGCAGGGTGATGTTGTTGCAGCGCGACAGCGGCATGTCGGCACGCTCCTCGCGCTTGTAGAACTGTGTCCAGGGGCGCACCACGAGGAACGACTTGGTCTGTCCCGTGACGTTTTCCACCGTCACGTATTCATAGTGCTGGGGTGTGTCGGGGCGCATCTTGAGCCAGAGCACGCGGCTCACGCTGCCCGCCTCGATGTTGCGCAGGATGATATTGCGGTTCTCGATGCTCTCCGAGCCCAGCGTCATGCAGCCGTGCACGGTGCCGTAGCGGCAGTTCTGCACGATGATGTTGCGGTTGGCCCCGTTGTCGGGGTTCTTGTCGGCATAGGTTCCCTTGCCTCCCTTGAGGGCGATGGCGTCGTCGTTCACGCTCATGTAGCAGCCGTTGACGAGCACGTCGCGGCACACGTCGATGTCGATGGCATCGGTGCTGGGGCCTTTCACGCCCTCTGTGGGCGAGTAGATGTGGCAGCCGAGGTACTTCACGCGCTCGCATTTGTAGAGGTGGTTGGTCCAGAACGGGCTGTTCTGCAGCCGCAGCTGCTGCACCGTCACGTTCTTGCAGCGCGAGATGTAGACCAGCCGCGGCCGCTGCTCGTCCTTGTTGGTGCACTGCCGGTTCCACTCGCGCCGCAGCCAGAACTGCCGCCAGTAGTGGTAGCCGTTGCCGTCGATGGTGCCGGGCCCGGCCATGACAAAGCCGTCGATGGAGTCGGCATTGACCAGAGCCGTGTAGTACCGGCACGTCTCGCCCTCGATGCGCGTCTGCTTCAAATCGAAGTCCTCGATGCGCGAAGAGCCCTTGAGGCATCCGCCCTCTTCGACGAGCAGGTGGGTGCCCTGGCGGAAGTAGAGGCTGCCCGAGACGAATGTTCCGCGCGGCACCACCACCACGCCGCCGCCCTCGCGCGCGGCGCGGTCGATGACGGCTTGCAGGGCGCGCGTCTGCACGCGCAGGGTGTCGGGGCGGCAGCCGTAGTCGGTCACCACGTAGCGGCGGCCCAGCGTGGCCACGTCCACGGCCGTGGTGTCGTCGAACCAAGCGTCGATGGGGGTGCCGTCGGGCCAGAGCTGCGGTTTCTGCCGGGCCTCTGCGCCCAGGCAGGCGAGGAGCATGAGGGCTCCCAGGAGGATTTGTTTCATAGTGTTTGGTGTATCAATGAGTTTGTTTTTAGAGTGGATTCAGGTAGCGTGCCCGGCCCGGGTCGGCACGGCGTCGCGACGCGGGCCGGGCAATGGCGGCGTGGGGGCCTTGCGATGGCGCCGTAACGGGCCTGCGATTGCGGCGTAACGGCGTGGCGATTACGCCGTTTTGACCGCGCGATTATGGCGTGGTGGCTGCGCGATTATGGTGTGGCGGCGATGTCCCGGCCGCAGGGCCGCCCTGCTGCCGCCGCACCCCGGAGCCGCCCCTGCGGCCCGAGGGCTGCGTTTCATGTGGCAAAAATAAGCAATTTGCCAAAGAAAACCAAGCAGAACGGCAGGAAGTTTCGGAAAAATCGTGTATATTTGCACATTGTATCAACCAACGAGAGATTTAACGACAAACGAATGAAAGACTTTCTGAAACACGTGGGCGCCACCGTGGTGGGCCTCTTCCTCTTTAGTGTGGTCGTGGCCGGCATCGGCATCATGGCCGTGGTGGGCATGGTGGCCTCCGCCTCGAGCACGCGCAGCGTGGCCTCCAACTCGGTGCTGGTGCTCACCCTCGACGGGCCCCTCGCGGAGCAGTCTGAGGGCACGCTGCGCGACCAACTCACGGGCGACAGCCCGCAGGGGCTGCGCGAGATGCTCGCCGCCGTGCGCAAGGCCAAGGCCAACGACGACATCAAGGGCATCTACATCGAGGCCGGCGACCTGGATGCCGACATGGCCCAGGCCGAGGAACTGCGCGGCGCACTGATGGATTTCCGCAAGTCGGGCAAGTGGATCGTGGCCTACGGCGAGGAGTATTCCCAGCTCTGCTACTATCTGGCCACCACCGCCAACAAGATATACATGAACCCGCAGGGCCTCGTGGACTGGCACGGACTGGGCGGGCAGGTCACTTTCCTGCGCGACGCCTATGCCAAGATTGGCATCAAGATGGTGCCGTTCAAGTGTGGCAAGTACAAGAGCGCCACCGAGACCTACACCGAAGACCGCATGAGCGAGCCCAGCCGCCAGCAGACCGAACGCTATCTTGGCGGCTGGTGGAGCACCATCTGCCAGGCCGTGGGCCGCAGCCGGGGCATCAGCGTGGACTCGCTCAACGCCTATGCCGACCGCGTGGTGTCGCTCGAGGACCCCAAGAACATGGTGCGGCTGAAGATGGTCGACGCGCTGGTCTACGACGACCAAGTGAAGCCCCTTGTGAACAAACTGCTGAAACAGGAGGCCGACGACGACATCAACCAGCTCACTGTGGCCGACATGGCCGACGTGCCCGAGCCCGAAACCACCGACAGCGACAACGAGGTGGCCGTGTATTACGCCTATGGCGAGATCGTGGACGAGGTTCCGACGCAGAGCCTTTTCACTTCCAGTCACCTCATCGTGGGCAAGGACGTGTGCCGCGACCTGGCCTCGCTGGCCGACGACGACCAGGTGAAGGCCGTCGTGATTCGCATCAACTCGGGCGGCGGCAGCTCGTATGCCTCCGAGCAACTGTGGCACCAAATCGGGAAGTTGCGCAGCAAGAAGCCCGTCGTGGTCTCCATGGGCGGCGCGGCGGCATCGGGCGGCTACTACATGGCCTGTGGGGCCAACTACATCTTTGCCGAGCCCGGCACCATCACGGGAAGCATCGGCATCTTCGGCATCCTCCGCGACCGCTCGGAGCTCATGACGCGGCTGCTGGGCTTTAAGTACGACGAAGTGAAGACCAACCGCAACGCCACGATGGGCTCCGAGGTGAAACCCATGACGCCCGAACAGGCCGGCTACGTGCAGGCCGCCGTGGATCGGGGCTACCTGCTCTTCAAGAGCCGCGTGGCGCAGGGCCGCCGCATGACCATGGCCCAGGTGGAGGAGCGGGCCCAGGGCCACGTGTTCCTGGGCAGCGACGCGCTCAAACTGGGACTCGTCGACGCGCTGGGCGGAGTGGACCAGGCCGTGGCCAAGGCGGCCCGGCTGGCCCGTCTCGACGACTATTACACCGCCGGCTACCCCGCCCCCAAGGATTTCTGGGAGCAGCTGCTCGACGAGGGCAGCTCGTCCACCGGCTCCGTGCTCGACGGCCAGCTGCGCCAGACGCTCGGCAGCCTCTACGAACCCTTCATGCTCATGCGCGCCGCCGAGGGCCAGTCGTGGCTCCAGGCTCGCATGCCCCTGCTGCTGCGCGCGCGGTAGGGCGGCTACACCTTATTATATAATACCCCCTGCACCATGCGTACCGAAGGCGACCTCATCAGGATCAACGACTGGCTGCTGCCCCTCAGCTGGCTCTACGGGCTGGGCGTGGGGCTGCGCAACCGGCTCTTCGACCTGGGGCTGCTGCGGCAGCGCGCCTTCGACATCCCCGTTATCTCCGTGGGCAACATCACCGTGGGCGGGTCGGGCAAGACGCCCCACGTGGAATACCTCGTGCGGCTGCTCAAGGACGTGGTGCGCGTGGGCGTGCTCTCGCGTGGCTACAAGCGCAAGAGCCGTGGCTATGTGCTGGCCTCGCCCGACACTCCCATGCCCGACATCGGCGACGAGCCCTACCAGATGAAGCAGAAGTTTCCCGGCATCTACGTGGCCGTGGACCGCAGCCGCTGCGAGGGAATAGACCGTCTCACGGGCGACGAGGCGACGCGCGACGTCGACGTTATCCTGCTCGACGACGCCTTTCAGCACCGTTATGTCAAGCCCGGCATCAACATCCTGCTCGTCGACTATCACCGACTCATCATCTACGACCGGCTGTTGCCGGCCGGCCATCTGCGCGAGCCCATGCGCGGAAAGAACCGCGCCGACATCGTCATCGTGACCAAATGCCCCAAGGACCTCAAGCCCATGGAGTTCCGGGTGCTTACCAAAGCCATGGACCTCTACCCCTACCAGGAGCTCTTCTTCACCTGCATCGACTACGACGAGCCCCGTCCTGTCCATGCCGGGGCCCCGCCGCGGCTGGAGTTGGCGGGCAAGCACGTGCTGCTGCTCACGGGCATAGCCTCGCCCGAGCAGATGCACAACGACCTGCGGCCACGCTGCCGTTCCGTCGTGCCCATGGCCTTCGGCGACCACCATCTCTTCAGCCGGCGCGACGTGGAACGCCTCAATGCCGCCTTCGCCGCCATGCCCTCGCCCAAGGTTGTCGTCACCACCGAGAAAGATTCCGCGCGTCTTGCGGGGCTTGACGGGCTCAGCCCCGAGGTGCGTGCCGGCCTCTACGTGCTGCCCATCCGCGTGCGTTTCATGCTCGGACAGGAGGAATACTTCAACAATAAAATCATAAGCTATGTGCGAAAAAATTCAAGAAACAGCATCCTGGTTAAGAGAAAGGATGACGACAAGCCCCAAGACGGCCATCGTGCTGGGAACCGGCCTGGGACAATTAGCTTCAGAGATAACTGATACCTACGAGTTCCCGTATCAGGAAATCCCCAACTTCCCCGTGTCTACGGTGGAGGGACATGCCGGAAAACTCATCTTTGGCAGGCTCGGCGGCAAGGACATCATGGCCATGGAGGGCCGTTTCCACTTCTATGAGGGCTACTCCATGAAGGAGGTTACGTTCCCCATCCGCGTGATGCACGAGCTGGGCATCGAGACGCTCTTCGTGAGCAACGCCTCCGGCGGCATGAATCCCGACTTCTCCATAGGCGACCTCATGGTCATCACCGACCACATCAACTTCTTCCCCGAGCACCCGCTCAACGGGCCCAACTTCCCTGCCGGCCCGCGCTTTCCCGACATGCACGAGGCCTACGACAGCGCACTCATCAGCCTGGCCGACGACATTGCGGCCGAGAAAAACATACGCCTGCAGCACGGCGTGTACGTGGGCGTGCAGGGCCCCACGTTCGAGACGCCGGCCGAATACCGCATGTACCGCCTCATGGGCGGCGACGCCGTGGGCATGTCGACCGTGCCCGAGGTCATCGTGGCCTGTCACTGCGGCATCAAAGTGTTCGGCATCAGCATCATTACCGACCTGGGCGGCTTCGACGTGCCCGCCGAGGTGAGCCACGAAGACGTGCAGCGGGCCGCCAATGCCGCCCAGCCCAAGATGACGGAAATCATGCGCGAGATGATTAGGAGGGCGTAGAAAACCTGCCTTCACCGTCTCCTTGGGGCGTGTTTTCTGACTCCTTTAACTCCTTTACTCCTTTAACTCCCAAGAATGGAAATCGCCAAGCTCGGTGAGTTCGGCCTCATAGACCGGCTCACCAACGACATACAGCTCAAGAACGAGTCCTCGCTTCGGGGCGTGGGCGACGATTGCGCCGTGATGCACTACCCCGACACGGAGGTGCTTGTCACCACCGACATGCTCATGGAGGGCATTCATTTCGACCTCACCTACATCACTTTGCAGGAACTCGGCTACAAGGCGGCCATGGAAAACCTCTCCGACGTGTTTGCCATGAACGGCACGCCGCGCCAGCTGACGGTGTCGCTGGCCCTGGGCAAGCGGTTCAAGGTGGAGGACTTGGAGGCCTTCTACCGCGGTCTGCGGGCGGCCTGCGACAAGTGGAATGTCGACATCGTGGGCGGCGACACCACCTCGTCGCTCACTGGCCTGGCCATCAGCATCACCTGTATCGGCGATGCCCCGAAGGCCGACATCGTGTATCGCAGCGGCGCCCGCGAGACCGATCTCGTGTGTGTGTCGGGCGACCTCGGCGCGGCCTACATGGGCCTGCAGCTGCTCGAACGCGAGAAAACCGTGTACTACCGGCAGATAGACGAGCTGAACGGCAAGATTCGCGAGGCGCAGAAAGCCGGCAACGACGTGCTGGTGAGGCATCTGCAGCAGGAGGGCGCCAGGCTCACCGACTTCCAACCCGACTTCGCGGGCAAGGAATACCTGCTCGAACGCCAGCTCAAGCCCGAGGCACGCGGCGACGTGGTGGCCCTGCTGCGCGAACGGGGCATCCGTCCCACGGCCATGATGGACATCTCCGACGGACTCAGCTCCGAGCTCATCCACATCTGCCGGCAGAGCCATTGCGGCTGCCGCATCTATGAAAAGCAGCTCCCGATAGACTATCAGACGGCGGTCATGGCCGAGGAATTCAACATGAACGTCACCACCTGTGCCATGAACGGAGGCGAGGATTATGAGCTGCTCTTCACTTGCCCCATCGGCGACCACGCGAAACTCGACGAGCTGGAGAGCCTTGGCATCAAGCAGATAGGCTACATCACGAAAGAGTCGCTCGGCACGCGGCTCATCGCCCGCGACGGCCAGGAGTTCGACATCACGGCCCAAGGCTGGAACCCCCTGCGCTGACACGCCGCGCTGCAAGCCCTTGTCGCCCGCCCGGCAACCGTCGGCGGGGTGCCCGGCAGTAGTCCGTGAAGCGTCCGACGGTCGTCGTCAGAGCGTCCGGCAGTTGCCCGCGGTCGTGCGTCGGCCGCCTGTAATACCGACGGGAGAGAATGTGTTAACAAACATTAAGCCGCAACACATTCTCCCCCGATTGTTCTTTCCTTTCAATATTAAAGTCTACCTTTGCACTCACAAAACCAAGAAATGGCAAGCAAGAGGTGCCTTAGCTCAGGTGGTAGAGCAATGGACTGAAAATCCATGTGTCCTTGGTTCAACTCCAAGAGGCACCACTCCTCCTTTCACCAGCCCGGTTTCTCCGCAAGGAGGCCGGGCTTTTTCGTGCCCTGCATCCGGGAGCCGTGGGTGCAGGGCACGCTGGCTCAATCCTCTGAGGCGATGCACTCTATCTCGACGCGGGCGTTCTTGGGCAGCGTCTTGACGGCGATGGCCGAGCGGGCCGGGAACGGCTGCGAGAAGAACTGGGCGTAGACCTCGTTCATTTCGGCGAAGTCGGCCATGTCGGCAAGGAACACGGTGGTCTTCACCACCTGTGCCATGGTGAGGCCTTCGGCCTCGAGAATGTGCTTCATATTGGTAAGGCTTTGGCGCGTGAGCTCCTTGATGCCGCCCTCGGCAAAGGTGCCGGTGGCAGGGTCTACGGGCAACTGCCCGCTCACGAAGACCAGCCGGCCGGCGTGAATGGCCTGGCTGTAAGGGCCGATGGCGGCCGGTGCTTGCTCGGTGTGGATAGCGTTCATGGTGTGTTGATGTTTTAAAGAATGAATGGATGGCTGCAAAAGTAGCAATAAAGTTTGGTTCCGGGGCCCCTTTTTGCGGATTTATGCTTACTTTTGCCGCGGCTACGCGCCGGCAATGTCGCCGTGCACCGAGGCCGACAAACAGCTATGATATACGTGATACGCAACCGCCACACCTACGGCCCTTATCCGGAAGAGGTGGTGGCCCGGTATGTTGAGGAAGGCAAACTGCTGGTGCACGACCGCGCCCGCGATGCCGCCACGGGCGAAGAAACCACCGTGGGCATGCTGCTCGAGCGCAGCGGGCTGCGCCCCCGTGTCAGGGATCGCGGCTCGCTGGTGCAGCAACTGCGGGCCATCGGCTCGGAATTTATCTTCCCCAAGGACGACATGGCCCACCGCCGCTGGCTTCAGGACAAGCGATTGCTGGTGCTGGCCGTGGTGGGACTGTCGCTCTCGGTGCTGATGTTGCTGCCTGTCGGCGGCTATTTGGTGTTCTATGCGGTGTCGCTCTACTTCGCCGTCATCTGGGGACTCTTCTTCTATTACCTGTTCCGCACGCGGCAGGTCAACCCCCGTACCACGGTGTCGGTATTCTTTCTCACCCAACTGGGCGTGTTCATCATCTTTTCGGGGCTCAACCGGCTCAACTTCTTCTATATCTTCACAGAGGCCGGTTTTCCGCTCAACATCGTGGGCTACGTGCTCGGCGTGGGGCTCACCGAGGAGTTTGTCAAGCTCTTGCCCCTGCTCATCCTGCTGCGGCGGGCCCGCGAACCCATGCTGCCCCAGACGCTGGTCTACTATGGACTCATGTCGGGCATCGCCTTCGGGGTGTTCGAGGGCGTGCAGTATCAGACCACGGTCAACGTGCAGGCCGACTACACCACGGCGTTCCTGCTCAACATCGCCCGGCTCACGTCGCTGCCTTTCCTCCATGCCCTGTGGGGCGGCATCTGCGGCTACTTCGTGGGCTTCGCCCATCTCTACCCCCGTTACCGCAAGTCGCTCTATGCCTTGGCCCTGGCCATCCCCGCCACGCTCCACGGTCTTTACGATGCCTTTGCCGGCGTGGCCTATGTGGTTTCGCTGCTCGTGGCCTTTGGCAGCGTGCTGGCCCTGATGACTTATCTCAGCAAAAGCGGCAACTTCCGCGAGCGGCTGCGCTTGTAGTCAGAGTTCGCGGAGTGCCCGCGCCTCCTCTTTCTCATGCGGAGGCGCGGAGACAGGGAGCCTGCCGGACGGTTGGCTGCACGCGAAGATGAGGGAAAAGGAGGTGCGTGCCGGGTTGATTGCACGCAGAGGCGCGGAGCAAAGGAGTTTTTGGAAGTTCTCTAAGTCATGGTGCGCATCCTCCTTTTCTCTGCGCCTCGGCGTGAAACCGTGTGCAGAGACGCGTTTTAGGGGAGATTCCGCACGGCACTCATAGTTGTTAAATGATGCAAAAACTCGGATGATAATTCGCTGTTGTCGCCGAAAGCCTTTACCTTTGCACCCGCTTCCCAAGGAAAGCCGCGGGTGGTTACCAGAGTGGCCAAATGGGGCAGACTGTAAATCTGCTGGCTCTTGCCTTCGGTGGTTCGAATCCATCACCACCCACTCGCATGCGGGGGTTGCGCCATGGCGCAACCCCCGCTCTGTTTTTAGCCACAGCCCCGGCAGTCCGTCACAGACAGCCGGGGCTGTGGGCGCTTTGGTGTGGGGTCGCCGTGTGGGGAGGATGCCGGGCCGCACGGAAATATATCCATGCAGGAAATGTCCGGGAGGCTTTCGTGGGCGCCACTAAAGGCCAAAGGAAACGCCGGGAGGCTTTCGTGGGCCCCACTAAGTGCCAAAGGAATGTCCGGGAGGCTTTCGTGGGCCCCACTAAGTGCCAAAGGAAACGCCGGGAGGCTTTCGTGGGCCCCACTAAGTGCCAAAGGAATGTCCGGGAGGCTTTCGTGGGCGCCACTAAAGGCCAAAGGAAAGGTCGGGAGACTTTCGTGGGCGCCACTAAAGGCCAAAGGAAAGGTCGGGAGACTTTCGTGGGCGCCACTAAACGCCAAAGGCATGGTCTGGAAACAAGCCTTTGGCTTACCGTAATATCAGTGGGAGGTGGACTATGCCCCTTGCAAACTGGGCGCTCATCTCACAGCAATTGGCCATAAAATTTGGTGGTGGGTGTGAAATGATGTAACTTTGAAGCCAAGAAGGCTCCTCATCTGGAAAACATGATTAAAACTGTGTCTCCCCTCTGAGGTTAAATCATAAGGGAGAATGGCCTTGACACTGTTCAACTTGCACTACCCCATTATGGCAAATGTACGGGTCAAGGCATGGAGTGGCATGACCACGGGAATGGCACGCCAACACAAGGCACAGGGAATGAAAGAGAGCCGTCTGGCGCAGCACAGGCTGGTGGCCAGATGGCAAAGAACATACACGACGATTTAGAACAAATGCTGAAAGGATTACTTGCCAACCTGCCGATGCTGACCTGCCTGGTGATGTCGGCCATCATGGCACTGGAATTGCGCTGTGGCCGATTGCGCGAACTGCCGTCGCTGTTGCGCTTTATGCTCGTGAGCGCCATGCTGTATGCGGGTCACTACGTCTTTTTTCTGCGCGCCGAGGCATGGTTGCCCCTCACCGACACGCTGTATGTCTTTGCGAATCTTGCCGTCTATCCCCTCTATCTCATCTACGTCACCCGCCTCTCCGTGGCGCATCGCTCGCACGGCATTTACTGGCTGCTGGCTCCGGCGGCGGTGGGTGCGCTTGCTGTCGGAGTTCTGTATGCCTTTATGCCAAAGGCAGAGACTCATGTCTTCTTCGACACATACCTTTATGGGAACAGTCTGGACGGACTTCAAGGGGCGGCGTTGTGGCAGGCCTGCGTCCATGTGGCATGCAAGGTGGTCTTTGCCCTGATCGTGGTTTATGTGCTTGTGACAGCCATGCGTCGGCTACGCGAATACGACAAGGCCCTCGAGCAGTATTTCGCCGACACCGAGCACATGGCCATGCGCAGCGTGCGCAACGTTTTGCTACTCGTGGTCGTCATATCCTGCGTGTCGTTGGTGTTCAACGTTGTAGGCCGCCACTGCTTTGCCGATTCTACTGCGGCTCTGGCCATTCCCTCGCTGCTTTTTACCGGCCTGCTGTTTGCTTTCGGTTACGTGGGGCTGCACCGCACGTATTCCATCGTGGACTTGGAGAAACTGCGTGGCGAGATGCGTGCCGAATCGTCCAACGGCGCGTCCACACCCGGGGGCGACGCCATCTGCCAACGCATCCTTGCGCTGTTTGACGAGGAGAAGGTTTTTTTACGGCCCAACCTGAAAATCGACGACGTGGCTGCCATGGCATACACCAACCGCACATACGTCTATCAGGTGGTGAACAAGCAGATGGGCATGTCATTCGCCGAACTGGTCAACCGCCGCCGCATTGCCTACGCCATGCAATTGATGAAGGACACCCCCGGCATTTCGATGACCGAGGCAGCCACGGCGTCGGGCTACAACTCGCTCTCCACGTTCTACCGCAACTACCGGCTTTATGATAAGGACGCAGACCATGCCGCAGCCTTATAGGATATGGCCGCCAGGCAGCTTTCTTCGGAACCACATTCACCATCACCTTGAGCGCGTACTGGAAAGCATACGCGCTTTTTTCGTGCTTGTTGCCGGTACAACACAATACCTTAATGCTTGCACAGGATAGCGCAATTTTCTTTTTGAATCGAGGGAGAAAAGCACGTCTGCAACGTATTTTTGTGAATATGGGACGAACATTTGTGAATATGCAAAACGCGTTCAGACGAACAGCTGTAACTTGTGCACCTATAAAATGTAAGGTGCAAGTTCAAATAATTTAAAAAACCAAAGCGTATGAAAAAAATCTTCTTCCTTTTGTTGTCTGCCGTTGCAGCCACGACAGCCTGGGCGCAGACAACGTTCACGGCAGGTGACCTTACCTACACCGTGACCGATGCCGACGCAAAGACCGTATCGGTGAAGCAGGCCAACAGCCAAGTCGGCGGCGCGCTCGTCATCCCCACCACGGTGGAGAACGACGGAGTGAGCTACAGCGTCACCTCTATCGCAGAGAGTGGTTTCAAGTACAATGCCAACATCACGTCGGTGGTGTTTCCTGCCAGCATGCGCAGCACCGGCGAGTCCTGCTTTGAAGAGTGTAAAAACATCGCATCCATCACCCTCAACGAGGGGTTGGAGACCATAGGCGATTATCTGCTTTGGATGCGGAGTGGTGAAAGCAGCAACGCCAAACTCACGACCGTCACCATTCCGTCCACAGTGACATCCATCGGTCGAGGCGCGTTCTACGGTTGCACGGCCTTGGCCGAGATTACCTTCAGCGGCGGAAATGCCGCCGTTTCGCTGGACCATATCAGCTATGCTGTATTTGGAAATTGCCCCGCCACAACAGTCAACCTTGACCGCAACATAGAGGGATCGACAAGTGCCGACTTTCCTACCGTGCAGACGCTCGTCGTGGGCAACCACGTGACAAAGCTGCATGAGAATATGTTCAAGGACTGCAAGCAGCTCACCAGCGTGACCCTTGGCAGCAATCTGACGGAGGTGGGCAAAGCATGTTTCTACGGCTGTTCGGCGCTCACGGGCATTGACATTCCCGCAAGCATCGCCACGCTCTCCGAGAGCATGTTCGAAGAATGTACCCGTCTTGCAAGCGTCACGCTGCACGAGGGGCTCACCACTGTGGATCAATGGGCGTTCTACAATTGTGGCCTTACCAGCGTCATCTTGCCAGCGTCAGTTACGTCGGTGGGCAAAAACGTGTTTCATGGCTGCCCAATAGAAGGATTTCACATCTCCGACAGTGAGACGGAACTTTCTGTCGATGCCAACGCAAACATCCCCGGCAAGAACTTCTACATAGGCCGCAATCTTACGTTTGCCGAGGGCACGTCGATGTTCAACGACGTAGAAACGCTCACCCTCGGTGGCAACATGACCACTATCCCAGAGAGTCTCGCCAGGGGTAAAAGTACGCTCAAGACACTCGTGATCGGCGAGGGTATTGTAAATATAGCGGGTGCCACCGCATTCAGAGAAACTGGTCTGACAAGTGTGTCTCTGCCGTCCTGCCTCAAGGTGCTGCCGCAGGAGACGTTCGAGAAATGCTACTCGCTGACCACCGTAACGCTTGCCGAAGGTCTTGAGGAGATAGGCCACGGCGCCTTTTACGATTGCAAGGCACTCACGGAGATAACCTTGCCGGCTTCGTTGAAGAAGATTGGCAAAGGTGTGTTCCATCGTAATGAAGCCCTGAAAAAGATGGTTGTCGCCGACAGCGACACAGAGCTGTCCTTTGAAACCAGCGGCTACAACTACGGCACCCCGAACATGACACCGGCTTACGCGCTTGACCATATCTACGTGGGCCGCAACATCGTGCGCAACGATGAACTCACCAACAGCATCATCGCTCAGGCAAAAGTTGTGGAATTGGGCGAGAAGGTTACGTCGCTGGGCTATCTGATGCCCAGAACAGGCGACGTATCGGACATATACGTACCATGGACTACCCCCATTGAACAGACGGAGGATATATGCAGCGGCAACTACAGCAACATCACGCTGTGGGTTCCTGGCGGCACCAAGGAAGTCTATCAAGCCGCGGATATATGGAAGAA
The DNA here is from genome assembly GCF_000518545.1 of Hallella seregens ATCC 51272. Lineage (GTDB taxonomy): Bacteria > Bacteroidota > Bacteroidia > Bacteroidales > Bacteroidaceae > Prevotella > Prevotella seregens. The sequence goes on along the minus strand of NZ_KI912453.1, from coordinate 12,258 downwards.
GTTCACCACCATGAGTCACCATAGCACGCTCGTCACCCTGACGGCCTCGGCCCACGGCACCATCGCCAACGAAAAGGCCACGGCCACCGACGGCTCGGCGCAGTATCGCCAGCCGAAGGCCGCCGCCGTGGCTTACACGCTCACGGCCGACACGGGCTACGAGCCGACTGCCTTGACCGACAATGGCAACGCCGTCTCGCCGCTGCCCGCCCTCGGCGCAGCCCAGAGCCGCGCCAACAGCGAGGGCGAGGAGTACGTGACGCTCGTCGCCACCTTCGGCCCCATCAGTTACACGCTGACCTACGACCTCGCCGGTGGCACCGTGGCCACGGAGAATCCCGCCACATACACCATCGAGAGCGATGACATCGTCCTTGCCGCGCCCACCAAGGTGGGCCACACTTTCAAGGGTTGGAAACTCAGTGGCGAGGGCGAAGCACAGATGAGCGTCACCATTGCCAAGGGCAGCACCGGCAACAAGTCCTACACCGCCACATGGCAGGTCAACCGCTACACCGTGACCATCACCGGTGGTGGCGTGACCGCCGACAACAACGCCCCCGAGCATGGTACGGATGTAGTGCTGACCATTGCCGAAGATCCCGATGCTACACTCGCCAGCCTCACTGTAAACGGCATTGAGGTGACATCGCAGATTGCCGACAACAAGTACACCATCAGCAACGTCAGTGGCAATGTGACAGTCGCCGCCACTTGGAACTCCACCAAGGAATTCATCACCATGGCTCATGGCCAGGCAACCTTCAGCTGTGACCGCGACCTGGACTTCTCGGAAGTCAGTGGGCTCGCTGCGTATATTGCCAGCGGCTTCGACCGGAATGGCACGGTGCTGCTCTCAAAGGTGGACGTCGTGCCGGCAAACACCGGATTGTTCCTCGTGGGAACAGAGGGTGCCACCTACAAAGTGCCTTATGCAACGGCAACCTCTTACTACGTCAACCTGCTGAAGCCGGTTCTCACGGCCAAGGTGGTGCCTGCCACCGAAGAGAGCTACACCAATTTCCTTTACGGAGAGAACAATGGTGTTGCAGGTTTCTACAAGGCTTCGGGCACGGGCGAGGTCGCCGCCAAGAAGGCTTACCTGCAAGTGCCCACCAGCATGGCCGGCTCCAAATCTTGCCTGATGATACGCTTCACCGACGATGAGCCGACGGGAATCGACCGCGTGCACATCGATGACGTGGCTGGCAAGGGTGTCTACGACCTTAATGGACGCAGGGTTGCGGACAGGCTTGAGGGAGCCCATCTGCCAAGCGGCGTCTACATTGTCAAGGGCAAGAAAGTTTATGTCAAATAAAAACACATGTGTATGAAGAAGATTTATTTAAGACCAGCGATAAAGGTGATACAGATGAGCCCGCTGGAGATGATTGCCATGAGTGGCAATTTTAAGGAAACCAAGACCGAGGAAGTCGATATATATCTCGACGACGACAAAGCCATAGATGGCAATTGCGCCTGGTAAGGGCTGTCACACGTCATAACAGAAAACTGGAGCTGCGCTATTATTGGTGCAGCTCCAGTTTTTTCTGGAGGGGTGGTCACGGCTTGCGCGTTATGGTCACGTCGAGCGTCTGCTCGATGATGGGCAGAATGCTGTCGAGCTGCGTGGCCTCGAAGTCGCCCGAGAGGCGTTTCTGTGTGTCGCTGCACGAGAGGGCGACATGGAAGTTGGCCGAGAGCTGGTGCAGCACTTCGGGCAGCGGCGTATTGTCGAAGTGGAAGCGGCCGGTGGCCCAGGCCATGCTGTTGTCGTCGATGTCGGGGAGCCGACGCGGACTGTCACCGCCCGCGGGCAACAGGGCACCCATGCCCCGGCTCAGCACGATGGCGCGGTGACGGCCGCGTGTGGAGGCAAAGCTCACGGAGCCCTCGGACACGTAGACCGTGGTGCCGCGGCTGGTCTCGTCCACTTGCAGGCGTGTGCCGATGTCGCGAATCTCGTAGTCGGCATTGCTGATGACGAAGGGATGGCGCGGGTCGTGGCGTATCTCCAGATAGGCGCGGCCCCGGATGCGCACGTGGCGGCAGTCGCCGCGATAGGACAGGGTGGAGTAGGGGGCGAGGGTGACACGTGTGCCATCGGCCAGCGTGTAGGTCTCGGCCACGTCCTGACGCTGTGTGCCGAGCGTCACCTCGCGGTGGGCGTAGAGCGTCCAAGCCCCGCCCGTCACGAGGGCCAGCAGCACGGCGGCCACGGCCCAGCGGCGCAGCCGGCGGTTGGGGCCGGTGCCGGTGGCCGCGTGGAAACGGTGCAGGGCCGCCCGGGTGTCGAGGCGGCCGGGCAGGTAATGTCGGAAAACGAATTGCCGTTCGTTGTCAGTGTGCATGGTATGATAGATTGAAAGATGAGTCTGGCGGCCGGCCTACGAACGCTTGAGCACCCAGCCGGTGCGGCCCGTGTTCCAGCCGCCCACGAGTCCCAGCCCACCCATGACGTTGCTCTGCATGGGCCTGATTTGCGAGAGGCCGCTGCGTGCCATCTCGTTATTGTCGAGCTCGTTGAGCGAACGCATGAACCGATAGTACTCGGGCGTGATGCGAAGCAGCTCCACCTGGTAGGCGCGGGCAAAGTCGTAGGAGTAGACGTAGCCGGTCTCGGGGTCATGATAGGATGCCGAACTGGAAGGGGTCACGTTCAGATGGAGCGTGTAAGTGGCCCCATTGATGGTGGCGTCGTCGAAGATATAGAGGTTGCCGTAGAAAGAGTTGGAGAAGCCAAAGTTGTCGTCTATCTCCGTGGGCGGCATGAGCAGGGGCTCGCTCTGCGTGTTCACCTCGGGGTAAGTATAGATGGAATCGCGGAACTCCACCCGAGCCGAGTCGAGTGAAAGCTGGTCGCGTTTCTGCACGTAGTCGGCGTAGTCGTAGAAGTAATAGGTGGAGTGGCCCCCGTCGGTATAGCCCGTGGCACTGCCGCGATAGTGCTTCACGCGCACCCGCACGGCGTAGTAGCAGCGGGTGGCAGGGTCGTCTGTGAACGTGGCCATGACTTGATCGAAGCGGCGCGACTGGCCCTCGTCGGGGATATAGACGGGTATGTTCTCTGCCACCTGCAGGTTGCCCACGGCTACAGTGTCGGGAATGACGGTGGAGGCACTCACAGGAGCCATGCCGTCGGCCTCGACGCTGAGGCTCACGCGGTCGCCGGCCTGCTGGCGGCCCACCACGCGATAGAAGCCCTTGCCCATGGGCTCGGCCTGGAGCTGGCGGCCGTCCACGCTGTAGCTGATGCGGGCATTGGACACGACGGTCACCTTCACGGAGTCGTTGTAAGCCTTGATGGGGATGCTGCGGCTCACGCCGATGTAGGTGGTGTCGCCCACGGTGGGCATGCAGTAGACCACGAGACGCGGGGTGTCGGACAGTGTAGTGAGCGTCACCTCGTCCTTGCACGAGGCGAGGGCCAGGGTGACGGCGGCCATATAGAGGAGTTTTCGGATCATGATGGTTGGGTGATGAGGGTTGTGTGATGGATGAATGGTGCGGTGTGGCGGCACCCGGGGGATGTGGCCGGGCGGGCCGCCGTCAGAACTTGATGGTGTAGCTGAACGAGGGCACGACGGGAATGTAGGCGTGGTTCTTGATGTAGAAGCGCCCGTCCTTGTGCTGGCGTATCTCGGTCCAGAGCGAGTTCAGGTGGCAATACACATTATAAAGACTGATGTTCCAGATGCGCTCGTGGCCGTGTTTGGTGGTGTGGTGGAAGTCGAAACCGATGTCGAGTCGGTGGTAGGCGGGGAGCGTGAGGTTGTTGGGACGCTCGTAGACCCACATGGTGCGGCGTTCGTCGCCATAGATGAGCTGCCGGTAATCCACCTGTCTGCCGTCGGGCACGTTGGGTGTGGCGGTGAGCTGGGTGGGCATGGTGAGGCGGTTGCCGCTGTGCAGGCTCCAGACGGCGAAAGCCGAAATCTTGGAAGTGAGCTTCCAGCGGGCCGTGAGGTTCAGCTTGTGGCGGTTGTCGAACTTGTCGTTGTACCAGTCAGAGTAGAAGTCGGCGTAGCGACGCTGGTTCCATGAGAGGGTGTAGGCACCCTGGAGTTCCAGGTGGTGGGTGGTGTACCGGGCATCGAGCTCGATGCCGTAGAACCGTCCGCGGCCGTCCATGACGAGCAGATCCCAGTTCTCTGCGGGCGGCTCCAGACTCGACCAACTGGCATATTGCAGCAGGTGGCGGCTCTGCTTGTAGTAGCCTTCGAGCGAGAGCAGCCAGTGCCGGCCCGGCTGCACGTAGACGCCTGCCGCCGCCTGCCACGAGCGCATGGGCTTCAGCCGTTCGGTGGTGGGCACCCAGTAGTCGGTGGGCAACTCGAGGATGGAGTTGGAAATCTTGTGCACATACTGCGTCATGGTGGTGAACGAGGCCTTGAACGAGAGGGCCTCGGCGGGCTGATACTTCATGGCTACGCGCGGGTCGAGGGTGGCAAAGGTCTTGGTGCCAATGCTGAAGAGGGCCGCGTTGACGCCGCCGTTGAGGCTCCAGCGGCTGTTGATGGTGAACTCGTCTTCGGCATAGACGTTCCACTCGTGGGCCGTGTGGCGGTTGTGGCTGTCCGTGCGCAGGGTGTCGCCTTTCTGCGAACTGTCGCTGGAGAAGTTGTACTGCGTGCGGGTCTGCGGCTTGAACGCGTGCCAGGTATAGTCGTGACCGAAGCGGACGTGGTGGTGGGGCGAGGGCCGGTAGTCGAACGACACGCGATAACCCAGGTCGTTAATCGTTGACCGGTACTGGTGTTCGTCGTGCGACGCATACGACAACTTGTCGTCGCGATACATCCGGTCGTCCTCGAGCGTGTGGAGTTTGGCGTGGTTGTAGGTGTAGACGGCGGTGAAGTTGGCAAAGAGTTTGGGTGAGAAGATACGGTTCCAGTTGAGTGCAGCATTGAGGTTTCCCCAGCTGAACTTGTTCTTGGTGAGGTCTCGATTGGTGGCGGAGTTGTACGTGTCGCGCCAGTCGTCCTTGGTGTTGAGCTTGTCCTGACCCGAGTAAAGGCTCAGCGACAGGCGCGAGACGGGGCTGAAAATGTGGGTGACCTTGGCGTTGAGGTCGTGGAAGAAGTAGTTGAAGCTGATCTTTTCCTCGTCGTTCAGCCGGCTGGCAATGGCCGAGGCGGGGCGCGTGAGCAGGTCGATCCAGCTACGGCGCAGTCCTATATTATAAGAGGTCTTGCCCTTGACGATGGGGCCTTCGAGGTGGAAGCTGCCGTCGAGTAGCCCGATGCGGTAGCTGCCGTGGGTGTGCTCGAAGTCGCCGTCGCTGGTGCGCACGTCAATGACCGACGACAGGCGGCCGCCGTAGCGGGCGGGGAACCCGCTCTTGTAGAAGTCTACGTTCTTCACCACGTCGGTGTTGAAAGCCGAGAACAGGCCCATGGTGTGGTTGATTTGGTAGAGCGGCGTGCCGTCGAGCAGGAAGAGGTTCTCGTCGTTGTTGCCGCCATGCACGTAGAGTCCGCTGGCCAGCTCCATGCCCTCGGCCACGCCGCTGGTGCGCTGGAGCGTCTTCACCACGTCGGGACTGCTCAGCAGGGCGAACTCCGTCTGGATGTCGCGGCGCGAGAGCGACCGCTTGCCCGTCTGCGTGTTGAGCAGCGGCGAGTTGAGGTCGCCCGTGACCACCACCTCGCCCAGCCGGGCATTCTCCTTGAGGCTGACGTCGAGCCGCTGGTCGGCGGTGAGGTCAAGGGTCTGTTCGTAGTCCTCGAATCCGATGTAGCTGTAGCGCAGCCGGTGCTGTCCCTCGGGCAGGGTGAGCGAGAAGAAACCGTAGGCATTGGTCATGGTGCCCTGTCCGGTGGTGTGGTCGTAGACGGTGGCGTTGATCAATGTCTCGCCGTCGGCATCGCGCACAAAGCCGCTCACGGTGTGCGAGCGGCGTGCTTTCTCTCGCTTTTGTGGGGTGGGCGAGGCGGTGGGAGTGGCTTGTCGGGGCTTGTCGGGGCTTGCCGGCTTGAGCATGACGTAGCTGCCTTTCTGTTCGTAGCCGATGCCGGTGCCGCGAAAGAGGGTGTTCAGGGCCTCGCGCAGCGGCATGCGCGAGAGCGACGGGCCGTCGTAGGCCCGCGTCACAGGGATGGAAGCATCGTAGACAAAGTTCACTTGGTGTTGCCGGTGCAGCTGTTCCATCTGCTGTTTGATGGTGTTGGCGTGTGGCTTGCCCTGCGCACCTGCGGGCATCGCTGCCAGCAGGGCGACAGAGAGAAGCAAGGTCGAAAGACCGATTTTGAAGATATTCATTTTGCTTGTGTCGTGCAAGTTTCTGCCGCTATAACGTGGCGGGCCGTAAATACCCCCATGCCGGCAGGACAAAATTTTCTTCTTTCTTCATCCTTGGGTGTTCCGACATAATAACATATTGGCTGGCGCGGTAGGGTTTAGACATAGTAACATAATAACATATAGGCTAACGCAATAGTTATAGACATAGTAACATAATAACAAAAGGCTGGCGCGGTGGGGGAGATTAGGGGAATAAAAATCACTGCGCAGCCAATATGTTATTATGTTACTATGTCTAAACTCCACCGCGCCAGCCTTTTGTTATTATGTTACTATGTCTAAACCCCTCATGTTGCTCTGTCAGCGGCCGGGTTCGGGGCGGGCAACGAGGGCTTCGCCCAGCTTGCGCTGCAGCACGCGGGCGTCGAGAACCGACATCTCGCTGTCCATAATGGCGAACGCCAGCAGGTGGCCGTTGCTGCCCCGGCAGTATCCGGCCAGCGAGCTGATGCCGTAGGGGTGGGAGAGGGTGCCGGTCTTGGCGCGGATTTTGCCGCGCGTCTTCGGCCCGGCCAGCTCGCGGCGCAGCGTGCCGTCCACGCCCGCGATGGAGAGTTGGGCCAGCAGCAGCCGGTAGATGGGCCTGTGGCGGTAGGCGTAGCGCAGCACGGTGGTGAGGGCTTCGGGCGAGAGCCGGTTGTGGGTGCAGAGGCCGCAGCCGTCGTGCACGACGAGTGCACTGTCGCGCAGTCCCAGCTCCTCGCGCATGAACCGGCGCAGGTAGGCCACGCCGGCCGCCGTGGGCTCGGCCCCGGGGTCGGCGCGATGGCCGATGGTGTAGAGCAGGGCCGTGGCTTGGGTGTTGGAACTGTGCTTCCACATGCGCTCTGTAACGCGGTCCACGGAGCGGTAGAAGCGGAAGATGCAGTGCGACCCGCGCGGCGTGCGGCCCAGCGCCACCTGGCTGTCGGCCACGCTGACGCCCCGTGCGCGCAGGGCGGCCGTGAGCTCTTTCTGCACGCGCGGCGCCCCTTTGTAGAGCAGTCCGTAGTGCGAGAAACTCAGATCCCACGGGTACCAGTGGGCCTCGCTGCGCACGGGGTCGTGCAGTTGCAGGTCGAGCAGCAGCCGGCCGCCGATGCGGCGGATGCCCTTGCGGCGCAGGGCGGCGGCAAACTGGCCGAGGTCGGGGCCGTTGAGCTGCGGGTCGAGGCCGGCCCTGAACGTCACGTCGCCGCGCAGCGTGTCGCCCACGATCTGTCCGCGCGTGTAGATGGAGGTGGCATAGAGGTGGCGCGTGCCCAGCAGGTGCAGGCCGGCCACGCCGCTGAGCAACTTGAGGCACGAGGCCGAGGGCAGGGCCTTGCGCTCGTTCAGCCCGTAGACGGGGCGGTCGGCCGTGAGGTCGTAGACGTGGAAGCCCAGCCGGCCCTGCGGGCGCGGGGCGGCGGCCAGGTCGGCCAGCCGGCGGCGCAGGGCCGGATCGACGGGCAGAGTATGTTGCGAAGAAGTGTCGGCGGCCGGCTGGCGGCCCTTGGAATTGTCGCTGCTGCACGAGCCCAGCAGCGTGGCAAGCAGCAGCCCCATGAGGCAGGGGCGGAGCGTGTGTGTGAGTTTCAAGATATGGTTCTTTTGTTTGCGCATGCGTTGTTTCCTTGCAAAGTTACGCATTAAAATCGGCTTGACGGCCCCTTTGGCGGCTAAAAATGACGGTTTTTGCGGTCTGCCGCGCCCCGTCTGCGATGAAGCCCACCCTGTCTGCGGTGAAGCCCGCCCCGGTAGCGCCGGGTGCAGATTTGCCGCCAAATGATTGGCCATGTCGGAAAGAAATGCTAATTTTGTCGCGTTTACCGAGAAACGGTAGGCCGACAAACCGAAAACAGAAACAACCGAATGATGGAAAAGAAATATCGCATCGCCGTGGCCGGCACGGGATATGTGGGCCTGAGCATCGCCACCCTGCTGAGCCAGCACCACCAGGTGACGGCCGTGGACGTGGTGGCAGAGAAAGTAGACATGCTCAACCGCCGCCGGTCGCCCATCCAGGACGAGTACATCGAGAAATACCTGGCCGAGAAAACGCTCGACCTCACCGCCACACTCGACGGCGAGGCGGCCTACCGCGGGGCCGACTTCGTGGTCATTGCCACCCCGACCAACTACGACTCGGCGAAGAACTACTTCGACACCTCGCACGTGGAAGAGGTCATCCGGCTGGTGCAGCGCGTCAACCCCGAGGCCGTGATGGTCATCAAGTCCACCATTCCCGTGGGCTACACCGAGGCCGTGCGGCGCAAGTACGGCTCCCGCAACATCATCTTCGCCCCCGAATTCCTGCGCGAGAGCAAGGCCCTCTACGACAATCTCTACCCCAGCCGCATCATCATCGGCCGGCCCGCCGGCGACGAACGCCTCGACCGCGCGGCCCACGTGTTTGCCGACCTGCTGAAAGAGGGCGCCCTGAAACCCGACGTGGAGACGCTCTTCATGGGGCTCACCGAGGCCGAGGCCGTGAAGCTCTTTGCCAATACATACCTTGCCCTGCGCGTGAGTTACTTCAATGAGCTCGACACCTACGCCGAGGTGAAGGGACTCGACACGCAGGACATCATCCGCGGCGTGTGTCTCGACCCGCGTATCGGCTCGTTCTACAACAACCCCTCCTTTGGTTACGGCGGCTACTGCCTGCCCAAGGACACCAAGCAGCTGCTGGCCAACTATGCCGACGTGCCCGAAAACCTCATCCAGGCCATCGTGGAGAGCAACCGCACGCGCAAGGACTTCATTGCCGACCAGGTGCTCCACAAGGCCGGCTACTACGACTACTACAACCGCGGCGACTACAGCGAGGCGGCCGAGCGGCGGTGCATCGTGGGCGTGTACAGGCTCACGATGAAGAGCCAGAGCGACAATTTCCGCCAGAGCAGCATCCAGGGAGTGATGAAGCGCATCAAGGCCAAGGGGGCCGAAGTCATCATCTACGAGCCCGCGCTACAGGACGGCACCACCTTCTTTGGCAGTCGCGTGGTGAACGACCTGGCCGCCTTCAAGCAGCAGAGCCAGGCCATCATTGCCAACCGTTACGAGCCCGCGCTTGACGACGTGCGCGAGAAGGTCTACACCCGCGACATCTTCCGTCGCGACTGAACCCGGCCTTCTGCCGCCCCGCCGCCGTTGCCGCCGCGGCGGGCGACGGGTGTGTGCCAAAACTCCGAAGTGTTGCCGATTTGTAAGGGCACGGCCCGTGTGTGTCCGAAAACAGGGCGAATAGTTTCCTTAAACTATTCGCCCTGTTGCGTTTGTCCGTTTGTCGCGCTGCGACGGCTCGTTTCTCGCGTGGCGATGGCGGCGTAATCGCGTGGCGAAAAACGGTTTTTCGGAATGCAACTAATCCTTGAAAAGGAAGAAAAATCGAAGTTGGTGTAAACTGACTGATAATGAGCAGGGAACGGAGTCATTTGCATAAAACTGCTCTGTTCATATAGGGCAGGAATATGCAGATTTAGGCAGAAGTTCAGTTACCAAAGTGTTACCTGATTTTGAGATAGGTAACGATGAAGTAATGTTCGGTAACTGAATTATTTTCGCTCGTGTGGCTGTTGCTGCGGTCGGCAGTTTTCTGCATAAGTGAGGAACGCTTTAATTCGGGTAACTTTGCCCATAAAAATTAAAGCGTATGAAACAAGAGAAAATGAAGGTGTTGCTCTACCTCAAAAAGAGCGGTCTTGACAAGTCGGGCAAGGCTCCCATCATGGGACGTATTACACTTGGAAGGAGTATTGCGCAGTTCAGTTGTAAACTCTCCTGCAACCCCGACTTGTGGAATCCACGAGAGAGCAGAATGGACGGCAAGAGTCGTGAGGCGGTGGAGATAAACGGTAAATTGGAAAATCTGTTGTTGTCTGTTCAGTCAGCTTATCAATCTCTGCTATCCAAAGGTTGCCCATTTGATGCAGCCGATGTGAAAGAGCTGTTCCAAGGGAGCGTACAGACACGATGCATGCTCATTGAAAGGCTGGACATGCTCATTAAGGAGAAGGAAAGCCATGTTGGTATAGACATTAAGGAAGGAGCCATACACGGCTATCACTCTACCCGAATTCATTTGCAGAAGTTTATTCAACGGAAGTACAAGGTAACAGACTTGGCTTTCTCACAGCTCACAGAGAACTTTATCTATGAGTTTGGGCAGTATTTCTTAGGTGAGTGTGGTTTTCAAGAAAGCACATTCTATAATGCAGCCACGCATTTGAAGACGGTATGCAGGTTGGCTTACCGTGAGGGATTGGCTGATGTACTTCTGTTTGACAAAGCCAAAATCAGCAAGGGCGACAAGAGACTGCCCAAAGCATTAGACAAGGAAGCATTAGACAAATTGAAGGCTCTCAACTTTGAGTACTTGGAGGAGGAAATGGAAACTGCACGAGATGTTTTCCTCTTTGCCTGTTATACAGGTGCTGCATATTGTGATTTGATGGAACTGGACAAGTCCCATCTTGTGCGTGACGACGAGGGTAGCCTTTGGCTGAAGTTCAACCGCCACAAGACAGGTGTGCCTTGTCGTGTCAAACTGATGCCCGAAGCCATAAGGCTGATGGAGAAGCTCCACAGCGATGAAAGGGGTACGCTGCTTCCTTTCATCGGGTATAAGACCTATCAGACCTGCCTGAAAGCCCTGCGGCTTCGTGCAGGTATCTCGTTTCCCTTCACCACGCATATGGCAAAGCATAGGCAATTCTATAAATGTCAAATAATCAACTGATTATATTGTTTATCAATAAAGGGAGGTAACGATAAGGAAACCAGCGAGCTTCTATACTCTACCTTGTTTTGCCATTTCAAAGAACCACTTTGTTTGTTGCAAAGATAAGAGTATATCGTGAGAAAAAAGAATTTTCTCTGAGTTATTTTCGTAAAGCTGTCCATTGGGGCTGCTTTTTGTTTTCCGGGTATTCTATTCTTATGATAAATGTAGTCTCCGAAGGCTGCGTTTTCTGTTTTCGCCCTGCTTCTCTGTCTGCAAATCCTCTACTTATGCCCATATATCATGTCGGGATCGGTTGTTCGTTGTCAGCGGCAAAGGTAGTTCTGGGCTTTTACGGACAAAAAAGGTCGAGGCGGCAAGCCGTTTAGACGACAATCTCCACACTTCCATTTCATTGCAGGTAGTATTCTCGCCGTAAAACCTTGTGTTTGTCCTAAGCCCTACCTTTTTACGCCACTGAAACGAAAACGACCGACCCGACGGAAAGACGCAAAAAAAGGTCGGATATGCGAGAAGCAGGTAAAAAGAAAATGGAAACTCAACTCCCTCTCCTCTGGAATCCGCATAAAATCAGACAAGATGATTTATTCTGAAGTAAGGATGGAACAGGTAACCGTTCAAGAAGAACAGACGGAGCAAAGAAATCCCGATGAGAAACACCTCGTTACTTTTGACAGTGAGTTGAGACGGCTCAAAAGTAACAAAAAGCCATTATCAAATACTCATATTCCTTTTAATCACTAAAAGGAAGTCTTTGGTAAAATTCCAGCCAATGCCCGTCGAGGTCTTCAAAGGTAAGTAACTTTCCATAAGGTTCTGTTCTTATTTCTCCGATCGTCTTTACTCCTTTGTTCTTTAATTCCTCATATATAAGTTCGATGTCATCAATTTCAAACATAATTCTTGTTTTGCTTGCAACTACATCACCTTTGTGTGCCGGTCTTTGAAGAATGGCAAATGAGGTTTCTCCAAAATTAAATTCAATCCAATCTCTATCTATCAGTTTGACCTCAAAGCCCATGTCCTGATAAAATTGTTTGGATCTCTGCAAATCACTCACATAAATCCAACATGCGTATATCTTTCTCGGTTTCATTCTTTTGATATTATTGATGTTTGATTTTCAGCAGACCGAAGAACGAAGTTATCTCTTGAATATCCACAAGTGGAAAAGCCACTCTACTTTGACCCTTTTGGCCAAACAGGATTGCTCACCTTGGCCATAATATGATTGACCCTTTTGGCCAAAA
>NZ_JADU01000012.1 GCF_000518545.1 Hallella seregens ATCC 51272 | reverse complement strand
AAAATATAACATTGTACGTACCTACAATCACCACAAGGCCAATGCCCCACGGCAAATGAAAGCACGACGTCTTGCCTGTCACAGAACGCCTGAAAATGTATCGAAGTTCAAGTAAAACCTGTGAATCTCATCCAAAATGAATCGGACGGTTCTCATTCATACCCAATTCCCCGAAACCCGATAAAAACAGGAACGGGGACTTGCTTCTTGTACTACTACTCTGTCTATGTAAATACTTTCAAAGAACTCTTTCCTAAACGCAAACCGCCACACAGGCGGAAAGCGAGTGCAAAGGTAGACATTGAACCGGAAACAACCAAACAATCAAGCAAAAAAATACAGATGAAAAACAAATTTTTCGCTTTAACGGACAAATAAAGGACACAAAAACAGAAGACACATTATTATATATGTGCGCGAGCGAGGGGCGAAACAAATCGGAAAGAAGTGGTGGACGAAACGATCCATCCTGCATTATCGTCGATAAACATCCTTGGCATGCAATTCGATCACCTTGCCCAATTTCCTGATTTGAGCCATATCCAACTTCCGTTTGTCTCCCACTATCATGGTCACCCGAGGACATTTCTGTATTTCGTCCTCATAGAAACGGGCTATCTCGGCCATTCCCAGATTGCCCAAAGCACCCACTACAGCCCGGGCCGGGTCGTCCGTATATCCGGCCAGACGGCAATTGGCCACCGACCACCCTACCTGCCGGAATGACGGATAGCCATTGTTGACGACATTAACCATGTGTTGCTTGGCTGCGGCAACATTGGCTTCCCGGAGTGGCATGGCCCCAAACAGAGAGTCCAGCACTCCCAAAGCGCGCATCGTCTTGTCGGCCTGGGTTCCCATTCGGGTAAAGTAGGCACAAGGATATGCAGGAGCTTGCAGCAGGTCGGACATCTGCCCCCAGCCTCTTGCATAGTAAGCATAGGCCCTAAATTCCCGAATATCCTGAAAGAGCACAGAAGACATGCCGCCCCCAAAATAGTTGCTCCACAACATGAAGCGTGCCCGTTGATCGGCCGTGCCCAGTGGGGAAACCGTCTGATAAGTCCCCACGATGGTCTGACGGGCTTTCGGATTGTCATAAATATAGACCACAGGCGAGCCATAGCTCCGCACGCTCACGGGCTTGTATTCCCACTTCCGACTGACCTCACCTATGGGAACATACTCGCTAACGGCTGCAGCCACTTCGGTTTCTGCCAGCCGTCCGCTGTACACCACATCCAACTGTTGTCGCTGCAAATCCTTAAACACCTCCACCAGTTGCCCTGCCGACATGCGTTTCAGCTCCCGTGCCGGCCAGCGCATGAGGTATTCAGAGCTGTCTCCAGACTCCGCCATGCCATAAACGGCATCGGCAACATGCGTGTTATCTTTCAGGAAAGTCTTCTCTTCCAGCCTGACGGCTTTCACCAACTCTGCATATTTTCGTTTGTCCGCCTTTGGCCTTGTCAGAAATTCTCTCAGCAATTTGACCGACGGCAACCAGTTACTGTCGAAACCCGTCAACGTCAACATCACCTGCTGCGGCTCCACCGAGAACTCCAGCGAAGCACCCAGCCGCTGCATTTCCCTGCCCAGCTGCTGTTTGGTGTGCCTTTCCGTCCCTATCCTTTCCAAATAACCGGCCATGGCCTCCAGTCTGCTGTCACTCCGAGAACCTTTCCGATAAATCAGCTGAAGGCTGAAAATATCGTTCGTCGGGTTCTTTACCTGATAGAGATTCACCAATGGACGCAGCTGCCGGTGCGAGGCATCGCACTCTACATCCAAGAATTTAGGCCCTGTCTGCACCGTGGGCATTCGGGCCATCTGTTCGGCATAGGCCGACCGTTTTCCTGCATTCGGCGGCGTCACCGGCCTGTAGCCGGGCTGCGAAATGCGCTCTTTGGCATAATGGCCAAACACCTTTTTCACCCTCAACGAGTCGTCGTTCAAATAAGTGCGTGCCACTCTGGCCACATCCTCACGCGTCACCTTGTCTATCTTCTCCCTCTCTGCCAGCACGTCGTCCCATTGCAATCCATGCGAGAAAGCATTAATCATGGCCTTGCTCCGGCTCCCGATGGTTTCGAGATCCAGTTCCTGCGCCCTGACCAGCGACAGTTTTTCGGCTTGCAACACATCGTCCGAGAACGCGCCACGCCGCAATTTATCCACCTGTTCCCAGCACAACCGATCAGCCCGTTTCGCCGAACCAAACGGCAGATTGGGCACAAAACCGAAGCCAAAGATACTGAAATCCTTGAAATCATAGCCCCCGGCCATACCCTCCATGATTCTGTTTTCATGGGTCAGCGAGTCGAGCAGCCCCGTCTGCGTATCATTGGACAGCATGGACATCATCACTTTAAAGGGTAGATAATCGGCGCTGTGCTCCGACGGAGCCTTGAACCCATACCCCCGTGCCTTCACCAAAGGCACCGGCAGCTTGAGCCGCAGCTCCCTGCGCCCGCGCCAGCTCCCCACGCTTGCCGCAGCCGTCCGTGGAGCCTCACCCGCCCGAATGCGGCCGAACGTGCGCTCCAACAACCCCACGACATCGTCTGTCCGAATGTCGCCGCACAGTATCAGGCCCATGTTTCCGGCCACATAATACTGGTCGTAAAACTTTCGCATCTCCGACAGCCGCGGGTTCTTCAGGTTTTCCGTCGACCCAATGATGGGATAGGCATAGGGCGTTCCGGCCAAGGCCTCACGCTGGGCCGCCTCCGCCGCCTGCACAACCATCTGGTCGGCATACATGTTTTTTTCCTCGTACACAGTCTCCAGCTCTCCCTGAAAAAGCCTGAACACGGGATGAATGAGCCTTTCGGAGTTGAGTTCGCACCACTGAGCCAGATACTGGGGGGCAAAACTGTTGTGATACACCGTCTCGTCAAAAGAGGTGTAAGCATTCAGCCCCGTACCGCCATACATGGAGATCAGGCTCTCGAACTCGTTGGGAATGGCATATTCGGCCGCCCGGACAGACAGCTCGTTGATGTGCCGCTGTATCTTCATGCGTGCCGTCGGGTCTGTCGTGCCGGCCAGCAAGTCGTATTGCGCCGAGATACTGTCCAGCCACGGCTTCTCGGCGGCATAGTCCACAGTGCCTATCCGGTCTGTCCCCTTAAACAGCAGGTGCTCGAAATAGTGCGCGATGCCCGTATTGGGACAGTCCTTGGCCCCGGCCTTCACCACCACAGCTCCGAAGACCCGCGGCTGCGCATGGTCTTCGTTGAGCCATACGGTGAAGCCGTTGGAGAGGCGCAGGGTCTTGACTTGCAGCGGCGTTTCGGCACGAAAGGATGCGGCAACGAGGAGGATGCAGAGCAAAAGAAACAGTCTTTTCATAAAATTCGGATGTTGAAATCAATGTGCAGAGGGGGCGGCAAAGGCCCCTTGCAAAATTACTTTTTTTGTGATTCACGGCAAAACAAATTCTCGTTTTTCCCCAATTGATTCTTTCTTTTTCTTGCTTGAACAGCTACAAGCATTGGATTTTTTTGCCTAATTTTGCACGTAAACCCAAAAAACATCCGTATTTATGAAGAAAAAGATATTGCTGTTTGTGGCGATACTTGCTGCAGCCACTGCCGTCCGGAGTCAGGAAAAGACGGCCAAGGACTGGTATCTGTCCCTGCTTCCCAAGATCAAGGCGGAGGTCAAGCCCATGCTTTCCACCCAATGGGGACAGAACGCACCTTATCACAACGACTGCCCCACGGCGCCCGGCAAGAGCGTGCACTGCAAGACGGGGTGCGTGGCCACGGCCATGGCTCAGGTGATGAGGTACTACCGCTACCCCGATCAGGGCAAGGGCACGGTGAACTATTCCTATCAGGACGATGCCGGCCAACTGCAAGCCATCGAAGCCGACCTTGGAAAGAGCAGCTATTCATGGGATTTGATGAGGGACTCCTACCTGCCGACCGACTCCCGCACGGCCGCCGAGCAGGAGGCCGTGGCCCGGCTGATGGCCGACTGCGGGGCCGCGGTGCAGATGGATTACGGGCAGTACGACAGCGGAGCGTTCGACATGGACGTGCCCCAAGCAATGGTCAACCACTTCGGCTACGACCCGGCCATCGTGCACATGAGCGCTTACGAGGAGTTCTCGGACAGTCTGTGGTTCTGCACGCTCTACGAGCAGCTGTCTGCAGGAATGCCTGTTCTGTATGGCGGCGTGACCGAAAGCTACGGCGCCCACAGCTTCGTGGTCGACGGTTACAATGCCGAAGGCAAGTTCCACGTGGTCTACGGGCTGGGCGGCGGCGACGGCTTTTACGACCTGAAACAGATTCCTTACCGCTACGGCAGGTCCATGACCATCAACATCCGGCCGCCCAAGCCCACGGGCATCGGTGCCAAAATGGCGAACAACAGCCGCCATTCCGCCGCCGCCGAGTACTTCCTGATGGACGGGACACGGACAAAAGCCCCCCGCAAGGGCATCAACATTGTACGGACGCAAGGCGGAAAGACACGGAAAATAGCCGTCAGATAACGGCACGACGCCCCCTCGCCTTTCCACCCAAAAGTCATCGTCCACAGGCCGCGAAGCCAATTTTGGTTAAGAATGGCATGCTTCTTGCGGTAAAGTGACAAAAGGATTATATATTTGCAAGCATTCCAATCAGAAACAATTAAAAACAAAAAGAGAATGGAAATACAAGAATTAGAAAGAATGGTGCAGCAGCGCGAGGCCACCCTCTCGTCGGCCTTTCCGGCCCTGATGCGCAAAGTGTATGTATGGATGACGCTGGCCCTGGCCATCACGGGCATCTGCGCCTACGGCGTGGCTACGAGCCCCAGCATTCTCCAACTGATTTACAGCGGCGGGGCCACCATCTGGGTGCTGTTCCTCCTCGAGCTTGGACTGGTGTTCTATACCACTGCCCGCATCGACCACCTGTCGCTTTCCACAGCCACTTCGCTGTTCGTGCTCTACTCTGCACTCAATGGTGTGACCCTCTCGAGCATCTTCATCGTCTACAGCATGGCCTCCATCGCCAAGGTGTTCTTCATCACAGCCGGCACCTTCGCCGCCATGGCGGCCTACGGCTACTTCACCCAGACCGACCTTTCGCGCTTTGGCAGCATCCTCTTCATGGCCCTCATCGGCCTCATCATTGCCTCCGTGGTCAATGTGTTCATGCGCAGTGCCATGTTCGATTTCATCCTGAGCTACGTCGGTGTGGCCATCTTCGTGGGCCTCACCGCCTGGGATTCGCAGAAGATCAAGGAGATGCTTGCACGGCAAGCAGACCTGAGCGAGGGGGCACAAAAGCTGGCCCTCATGGGCGCACTGAGCCTCTATCTCGACTTCATCAACCTGTTCCTCTATCTGCTCCGGATATTCGGCAACAGAGACTAAACCGCAGGAGGGTGTAGCAAAAACCCCGAATGACGGGCACATTGTAGGGACATACGCCTTGTATGTCCGAAAATCGAACGACATGAACAGACACACACGGTGTGCGTCCCTACAATTCAGCCTCGGTAATTCGTTTTAGCACACCCCTGTTATCTCCCCATTTCATTCTACCTTATCCAACTCAAAGCCTCGTGACCATACTTTTTCCACACCACCATCCGGCACTGACAACCTGTGCCAAAAACCTAAATCAGAAATTACCCCCCCCCTTAAAAAACTTAAACGAAAGCTAACAATGCCTAACTTTCGCAGCCTCATCATAGTCCTATGGCTGCTCGCTGTGCCGGCCATCCACGCACAGACCCAACCCAAGGAGCGCAAAATGGCACTCTGGGGACACGTGTTCGACAGCTTCACCCGCGCGCCCCTCGCGGCCCATATCACGCTCATGCGCCCCGACAGCAGCGTGGTGGACACCACCACCTGCCGCACCAACGGCACCGGGACGGGCGGCGATTCGTGGTGGCGCATCAACATTCCGCGGCGCGAGGCCCACTACATCATCCGGGCCGAGCTGCCCGGCTACGAGCCGTGCTACGTCAATTTCCACGCCCACCACATCGGCCGCAACGCCTATCTTGACGCCGAATGGCACTACATGAAGCGGCGGCCGCGCAGCCAGCCCCGCCTCGACGGCGACCACCAGCTGGGCGAAGTGGTGGTGACGGGCACCAAGATACGCATGGTACAACGGGGCGACACTCTCGTGTTCAACGCCGAAGCCTTCAACCTGCCCGAGGGCAGCATGCTCGACGCCCTCGTCCGACAGCTGCCCAGCGCCAAGCTCATGGACAACGGCGACATCTATATCAACGGCGAAAAAATAGACTATCTGACGCTCAACGGCAGCGATTTCTTCAAGGGCAAGAACAAAGTGATGCTCGACAACCTGCCTTATTACACCGTGAAAAACCTGCAGATCTACCACAAGAGCACCGAGCGTAGCCGCTTTCTGGGCTACGACGTGGAGAAGAAAGACTACGTGATGGACGTGTCGCTCAAGCGCGAGTACAGCCGGGGAGCCATGGCCAATGCCGAGGCCGGCGGCGGAAGCAGCAACCGCTTCATGGCGCGGCTCTTCTCGCTGCTCTACAGCGACCGCACGCGCTACAGCTTTTTTGCCAACGCCAACAACGTGAACGAAGACCGACGGCCGGGCGGCGACGGCTCGTGGACACCCGCCAACAGCCCCAAGGGACTCAAAAACACCCGCGAGGCAGGCTTCAACATGCAGACCGAGAACAAGGCCAAGAGCCTCTCCAACCGCCTCGACGTCACTGCCGGCAGAACCTCGCTCAGCGAAGAGCGGCGCGGCCACAGCCAGACCTATGCCGGCGACGGCGACATCTACAGCCAAAGCCGGTTCGCCCGGCAGGGCAAAGTCACCAACCTCAACCTCAGCAACATCTTCACCATGCGCTCGCTGGTTCATGTGCCTTTCAACCTCCAATCGTCCGTCCACATGGACTATCAGCGTACCAACAACCACAAATCCTCCACCGACTCCACGCACCGGGGCGGGCGGCCCATGCTCTCTTCGGCAGCCAACGGGCGCGGCCGGGGCGAATACTTCCACGTCGACGCCTATGCAGACTTCGACAAAAAGCTGCCCTGGGGCGACAACCTGGAGTTCCAGGCCTCGTTCATGTATGAAACATCAAGGCCCGACCAGGACGAGAACGAGAGCCGCACGCGCTACCATGCCCTCGACAGCACCGACCGACGGCACCTCCTGCGGGACCTGCACTACCGCAATTACAACTACCGGGGCAACCTCGACTACGTGTTCAACTTCCCTTCCGGCTGGCGGTTGCGCACCTGGATCAACTACTTCCAGAGCTGGACGAGCCGGCACAACGACCACTATCGGCTCGACTGGCTGCCCACCGCCGGCAGCAACGACCTGCAGCTGGCCGTAGACCGGGACAACACCCGCAACTACACTATCCTCTCGCGCGACCACCCCGTGGGGTTCTGGCTCGGCTGGCAGACCGACAAAGACGGCTACGAGAGCTTCTCCATGCTGCTCAATGCCCACAATCAGCACGACCGCATGCACTACCACGGCGGCACCCTCGACACCGTGGCACGCCGCCACGGCTTCTGGCTGGACCCCGAAATACGCTACAGCTACAACAAGGGCGGCAAGCGCTTGTTCGTCCGATACACCGCGCAATACAAGCTTCCCGACTTTACCGACCTCATGCCGCGCCGCGAAACGAGCTCGGCCAGCCATACGCGCATCAGCAATCCGGGGCTGAAAAGCCAAAGCTCGCACACGCTGGCAGGGAGCTTCTCCATCAAAACCAAGAAGGCAGGATGGTGGGGCATAGGCACGGGCGTGCACCTGACGCACAACGCCTGGGGCACGCAGACCTGGTATGACCGGCTGACCGGCACCTACACCTACCGCCAGGCCAACGTCGACGGCCACATGGCGGTGCAGTGCCGGGTGGACAACACCAGCACGCTCGACCGTAAACAGCGGCTCACCCTGAACGCGAGCCTGACCGAACTATACGACCACAGCGTGGATTTCGACCTGGGCTACAACCTCGACAAGACACCCGACCTGCGCAAGGTAGACAACTACAGGACCATCGGCGAGGCCCGGCTGACCTACGCCCTGGGCAGCGTCACGGCCGCGGTTCTGGGCAATGCCACCTGGTACAGGGCCTCGAGCCGCAGCCAGAACTTCCAGGCCATCAACGCATGGGACTATACTTGCGGGGCCACGCTCAACTGCACGCTACCCTGGCACCTCACGCTCGGCACCGACATCAAGCTGTTTTCGCGCCGCGGCTATCAGAGCAGCGAGATGAACACCAGCGACCTGGTGTGGAACGCACAGCTCTCGCGCACGTTCGCCAAGGGGCGGCTCACGGCCAAGGTGCAGGCCTTCGACCTGCTGCAACAGCTCTCTTCGACCACCTACACCGTCACCGCGCAGGGCCGCACCGAGGTGTGGGAGAAGAGCCTGCCCCACTATGTAATGGGCACCGTGGCCTGGCGATGGCAGAAAAGTCCGAAGAAGCAACCCTGACCTCGCCACCCCGCCCCAACGTTTACGGGCCCATCGCCGTGCGACGAGCCCGTAAACGCCAAACGTTCAGGCCGTAATCGCGTCGCGATTACGGCCTGTTCTTTGTGCGATGACGGCGCAATGGGCAGAGGACCGCCCGGCGGTCACTGCATCACGTCGGGCGGACAGTCCTCGGGCCGGCTGCCCCACGCCTTGTTGGGACGCGGCCCCATGTCGAGCCGCAACGTGCCGCCGCCGGCCAGCATGTCGTGGGAGATGTAGTTGCGGGTATAGGGACGGCCGTTCCAGGTGGCGCGCTGGATGTAGATGTTCTCGGCCGACGCGTCGGGGGCTTCCATCACCAGGCGGCCGATGCGCGCCCGGCGGAACGTGGGCGAACCCAGAATATAATAAGGTGTGGCCGGACAAACGGGATAGAATCCCAGGGCCGAGAAGATGTACCAGGCCGACATCTGCCCGGCATCGTCGTTGCCCGAGAGGCCGCCCGGCAGGTCGAGGTACTCGGTCTGGAGGATGCGGCGCACCAGCTGCTGCGTCTTCCAGGGCTGGCCGGCCCAGGCATACATGTAGGGAATCTGGTGGCAAGGCTCGTTGCCGTGCCAGTAGAAAGCCTCACCCGAAGCACTGCTCAAAGCTCCATCCGAAGCCTCTCCGGCCCCGTCCCGGCCCTCCCCGGTGGAGGATGGGGAAGAAATGCCGAACAACGTGTCGAGCTTTTGGATGAACTTCTCCCGTCCGCCCATCGCCTCCATGAGGCCGTAGATGTCGTGGGGCACGTAGAACGAGTAGTGAATCACGGCCCCCTCGGTGATGAACGGCACACGATTGGTGAGGTCGCGGTTGCCCAGCCAGCGGCCGCTGCGGTGGCGGCCGTCGGCCCAGCCCGTGCGCGGGTTGATGACGTTGCGCCAGTTGCGGGCCCGCTTCATCAGGGCCTCATAGTCGGCCGTGCGGCCCAAGGCCTTGGCCAGCTGGGCGTCACAGAAGTCGTCGTAGGCATATTCCAGCGTGCGGCTCACCTGCTCGTGGGTGTGGAAAGCCTCCTGCACTGAGTCCTCCATCGGGATATAGCCGTAGCGCAGATAGCTCTCGAGGGCGCGTCGGCCCATGCCGTCCTTGTACTCCGCAAAGGTGGCGGGACGCTCGAAAGCGTTGCGCCGCAGCCCGGCATAGGCCCCGGCGAGGTCGAAGCCGCGCGTGCCCCGCACCCAGCTGTCGGCCAGCGCGGCCGCGGCGTGGTCGCCAATCATGGCCGCTGTGTACGAGTTCCAGCAGGGAAAGATAGGCATCCAGCCGCCCTCGCGGTACATCTGCACCAAGCTCTGCATCATCAGGGGCATGCGCTCGGGAGCCACAAGGCTGAGCAGGGGCAGCTGGGCGCGGTAGATGTCCCACATGGAGAAGTCGCCGTAGGCCGTGGCCCCGCTCACGGGGCGGCCCGTGGCAAAGGCTGGGCGGCGGCCGTCCACGTCGCTCATCTCGTGGGGCAGGAAGCTGGCGCGGTAGAGCGCGCCGTAGAACTGGCTGGCGGCGGCCTCGTCGGCAGCCTCCACCGGGAGGGTTTGCAGCCGCTGCTGCCAGATGCTGTCGAGGGCAAGGCGCGTGCCGAGGAAGTCCCACGCGGGCAGCTCGGCCCGCAGGTTGGCCCACGCCCCGTCCACATCGACAAAGCTCGAGGCCGCCCGCACCAGCACGGGCTCGCCGGCCCGCGCGTCGAGGGTGACGTAGGCCACGGTGTCGCGCACGCCAAAGGCCTTGACGGGCTGCTGGAACTCCACCACGAACCAGCCGCTGAAGCCGGCCCGTTCGCCCCATCCCTGATAGATGCGGTGCACGGGATTGTAGCCCCAAATGCAGCGGCGGGCGGTGTCTACGGCCACGAAGCCCTCGCGCTCGTCGCTGTTGGGATGCACGGCCACGTGCATTTCGCCCGAGCGGCCGGGCGTGAAGCGGAAGAGGGCCGAGTGGCTGCGCGCCGTCATTTCGGCCAGCAGCTGTTCGGCCGGCAGGTTGGCGGCATAGTAATAAGGATGGGCCGTCTCGCCGGTGTGGCTGAAAGGCGTGGCCCGCTCTGCGGGGCGCAGCCGCAGGCGGCCCGTCATGGGCATGAGCGTGAACGAGCCGTAGTCCTGCGTGCAGCCGCCCACGAGCCAGTGGCTGGAGCGGAATCCCTGAAACAGCGAGTCGCGGTAGTAGTAGGGCGCCACGCACTTCTGCTCGGTGTCCTGCGTCTGCGGCGTCCAGAACGTGTGGCCGTGGGGCTCGAGCACGGCCGGCAGCGTCTGCCCGTGCTCCTCGGAGCCCTTGCCGTAACGGCCGGCCGCCTGGGTCACGGCATAGTCGGTGCCCACCAAAGTGTTGATGCCCTGCGTGCGGTCTTTCCACAACTGGCGGTCCAGCCACGGGCGGGCGGCCCGCTTCACGGCCGTCCAGCTGTAATAGTCCACGCCGTCCTGCCGGGCCACGGGCTGCAAGGCGGTGAGCCTGGCGGGCAGCTCGTTCAGCCAGAAGCCCACCAGCACGTCGTCGTCGCCCTGTCCCACGGCGGCGTGGGGGGCGGCGCCGGCCCGCCGGCAGAAGAGCATCTGCAGGTTGGCAGCCATCGGCACAATGCGGTCGAGCTCGCCGCGGCCCTCCGAGGGGTCGGCCACACCGAGCAGGCTGAGCAGCCGGTAGAGGGCCGTGTCGTGGCCAAAGCGCAGCGTGGCCGCCGGCCGGCCCGTGGCGAGGGCGGCGTCGGCCTCAGCCGAAATGTGCCGCCACAGGCGTGCGGCACACAGGGCGGGAATGTCGTGGTTGCCGGGCACGCGCCCGTTCTGCCACTTCATGCGCGTGCAGTTCTGCCGGTAGAGGGCCTCCATCTCCTCACGGGTGAAGAGGTCGAAGAGCGAGACGCGCAGCCCGTCCACGTCCTGCATGTCGGTGGCGATGGTGAACACCTCGGAGAAAAGCCGCTCGGCGTCGGCCACGCGGGCCGGTTCTCGAAACACCGCGGCGGCCCACCGCTGGGGCGAGACGCCGAGAGGCACACGGGTGTCGCGTTGCAACAGCAGTTCGTCGGGCGAGTCGTAGCTCATCCAGCGCATGTCGGCCGAGTCGGTCACGGCGGTCAGACCGATCCCCGGGCAGCGGCGGCCCAGCTCCGTGCAGAAAGCCTCCATGCTGCGGCGGCACCGGCCCACCACGCTCGACCGCGCCTCCACGCGCGCCCCCGACTGCATGAGCAGGGGGAAGCGGGCCGCCATCCTGACGGCCAGGCCCTGCTGCTGACGCTCGCCCACGGGCGTGAGCTCGCCGCCGTGGCCGCGCGCATGGTCCCACACGCGGAGCATGCGGCGGCGCAAACTGCGGCCGCGGCGGGTGAGGTTGGCCTCGTCGGCCAGCTGGGCCACGACCCATTCGTAGCGGCTGTCGCTGGGCAACCAGCGCGAACCGTGGCGGCCATAGTGGCTCACATAGCAGGGCACGTAGCCCTGCGGGGCCGTGGCCGCGGCCGGAACAGGCACGGCAGGATAGGCGTAATACACGCCCCCCAGCTGCTCGGGCGACTTCTGGGCCAAGACCGCAACGGCCAGCAACAGGGAGAGGAGGAGGGGAAAGAGGCGTTTCTGCTTCATGGAAAAGGGTTGGATAAGGCGGACGGCGGGGCCCGCAACGTCAGTTTGTTGGATTCAAAATAAGCCAAAATATCCCGAATGCCGCGTGGGCATTAAGGATATTTAAGGAAAAAGGGCGTTTCAGCGCAGCCCATCGGTGGGGGTGCGGGGAGTCGGCGGGATACGGTTGAGCCGCCAGTCGATGCCCAAGGGATTGCTGGCCATGCGCACCACCCAGGGCAGCGGCCCGCGCCGGGCTATCCACATCTCCGTGCCGTCCACGTCGGCCCGAAGGTGTATCAGGCTGTCCGTGCGCCCCTGCTCGCGCCAGGTGATGCCGTCGTAGACCATTTTTCGCGTGCGCAGGAGGTTGCGCCGGGCCCGTCGCGACACCATGAGGAACGTGCCCCGGCAGTCGTAGCGCTTGCCCGGCCGATAGGCACTGTCCCAGCAGAAGCCGCTCCCCTGCTCCACCTCGCGGCGCAGCATGCGGTAGAGGCAGCCGTTGCAGGTCAGCCGCAGCGTGTCGCCCTGCCAGCGGGCATCGAGCGGCCAGGTGCGGAACTGCCGGTTGAGAGTGAAGAACACCTCGCCCGCCGCTGCTGCAAGCCCCTGCTCCGGCGAAGCTTTCCTTTTCGGATTCGGCTTGGCGGGAGAGGAAGACGTGTCATTCCAAGCAGCATCTTCCTGTATTCTGACCGGAGGAATCGTCAGGTAGTGCGCCCCGCGTCGTTCTCCTCCTCCCACAGGAACGGGCTGGGGAGAGGCCGGATACTTCCCCAACATCGCCCACACGAGCCAGCTCGACATGGCCCCGCTGTCGTCGTTGCCGGGCAGTCCGTCGGGGCGGTCGGAGAAATGGTGGTTCACAATTTGCGTCACACGGCGCGCACTCAGGTCGGGACGGCCGATGTAATGATATAAATAAGGTGTGAGAAACGAGGGCTCGTTGCCCACGTTGTAGTGTCCCCGGTCGAAGAATGTGTCGAGCCGGCGGCGGAAAGCCGAGTCGCCGCCGCAGAGGCTGGCGAGTCCCGGCACGTCGTGGGGCACACAGAGCGAGTATTCCGCCGACAGCGCCTCGTAGAAAAAAGTGTTCCACCAAGGCAGGTTCCACGGGGCCGCGTTGGTGTCGGGACGGTAGGGAATGTGCGGGTGGAACAGCTGCGAGCGGCCCCAGGGCACGGAGTCGAGCCAGCGGCCCCGGGCGTCGCGCGGCATGATGAAGCCGCGCATGCCCTGCCACTCGTAGTCGGCCCGCCACAGGTTGCGCCAGTTGCGCGAGCGCGCCATGTACTTGGCATGGAGGTCTTCGCGGCCCAATCCGCTGGCCAGCAGGGCGATGCACCAGTCGTCGTAGCTGTATTCCACGGTGCGCGTGCCGGCCCGCGGCGTGCCGTAGGGGATGTAGCCCAGCCGGTTGTACTCGGCCAGGCCGCCACGGCCCTCCTTCTCATCGTCGGCGGGCAACACCTCGGCGTCCTTCACCATGGCCTCCAAGGCCAGGCCGTAGTCTATGCCTTTCAGGCCCCGCGCATAGGCGTCGGCCAGCACCACCTCGGCATTCGACCCGCCCTGCGTGCGTCCGTTGCAGTCGCCGCTGCGGGCGTCGGGCAGGTAACCGTCGTGCTTGTAGATCTCGAGCAGGGCCTGAACCATCGGCGCGGCCCGCTCGGGATAGTAGTCCATGAGCAGCGGAAACGACGTGCGGTAGGTGTCCCACAGGGCGTAGTAGTCGTCAAAGTAGGGGCCGCCCTCCCATCGCGGGTTCTCGTTGGTCTTGTCTGTGGGCATGAGCAGCGTGTGATAGAGAGCCGTGTAGAACATGCGCATTTCCTTGCGCGTGCCCTGATAGGGGATGCGCGCCAGCATGCCGGCCCACGTGCGGCGGGTCTCGGCCAGCTGTTCGTCGAAACTACGTGACACGATGTTGCGGCGCGCCTGGTCGATGGAGACGTAGGAGATGCCCACTTTGACGTTGGCCACGGCGGCCGTCCACCGCACGAGGGCATAGAAAGACCGGTTGCGGACGGCCGTGTCGGCGGGCAGCGCAGGATCCGTGCCCACGGGCAGCTCGGGCATGAGGGGCGTGTCACTCTGCAGCCAAAAGTACACGGTGTAGGGCCCGCCGTTGTTCCATCCACCCCGAATGGTGGTGGAGCCGCAGATGTCGCGGTCGCCCCGCAGCTCGATGCGCGAGTCCACGTACTGCTGTGCCTCCCGTTTGTCGGGTATGGTATCCATGCCGAGGAACGACGCTGCGTCCACCAACAGCCCATCGGCACGGTGGAAACGATAGAGGGCGCAGCGGTCGGCGGCCGTCACTTCCGTGCGGATTCCGTTCTCGTAGGTGCAGTCATAACAGGCCAACGCCACCCGCTCGTGCTGGCGTCGGCTGGCATAAACCGGCACCGGTGCCCGGCGGCCGTCGGACAGCAGCAGTTCCTTCATCGCGGGACGGTCGGTCTGCCGTATCGGCTGAATGAGAATATTGCCATATTTCTGCCCGCCGCCCGTGCCGCTCACATGGGTCTGCGAGAATCCCTTCACCGCCTCGGGCATCGGGGCCCATCCGGCGTTGGGCATCGAAACAGCATCGGGCCCAGGCTTGGCCATGCCGAAAGGCATGCACGGCCCCACAAACACCCGCCCCTCTCCCTCGCTGCCAATGAGCGGGTCTACATGGCCGGCACACGACTCTGCCTCGCTCAACAAGCGGGCAAAGACCTCCGGACGGTCCAGATTCACCAAGTCGGCCCCACTGCCAATGACCTGTCGGAACTGGGAAACATCGTCTTCCTGGCACGCCGCCATGACCCGGATGCCCTGCCCATGACAGTAATCCAACAACTCTTGTGTGATGTTTTGAGGAGCCGTCTCCACGTAGGACGGACGGCATCGAGCCTGCCAATACTTCACCCGCGCCACGTCATTGGCATTGACTTTCACCTTCATTTCCGGGGCAAGACGCACGAATTCGTGCAGCATCCGCTCGTCGGCAAACCAGAAAAAACTGCTGTCGGCATAACCTTGGGCACGCACCAGAGCTACCAGCCGAGGGATGGGTGTGCCACGCTTCACGTCAAAAAACACACGGGCACGCCCACGCAGATGGTCGAGCATCTGGGCAATGGTGGGCACGCGCATGCCTCGACACGCCGGCGAAAACCAGCTGCCGGCATCCAGCCGCCTCACAGCGGCGGCGGTCATGCGGGCAATCGGGCCATGCCCGTTGGTGGTGCGGTCGAGCGTTTCGTCGTGCAGATTGAAGAGAACGCCGTCCCGGCTCGGTCTCACATCCACCTCAATCCAATCGGCGCCATACTTCAACGCCGAGTCGGCCGAGGCAATTGTATTTTCCGGAGCCAGTGCATTGGCTCCGCGATGCACCACCACCTCCATCCTTTGGGCCGAGACTCCCAGCGAGACCAACGTCACGTACAGAAAGAAAATAGGCCTCACCATCTGCAAATATATTCTTAACATCAGGTTCACAGCATGAAAGCGGGCTGGCCGGAAAGGCCAGCCCGCAGATTGAAAAGATTGATTTCGTCAGAATTAATAGCCCTCGTTCTGCTTCCAGCGGGGGTTGGAATTCAGCATGTCTCTATGGATGGGGAACACGCGGCACGTCTTGTCGAAGCGGGCCGTGGGGAAATCCTTGTAGTGAGGAAAGTATTCATCCTCGAAGTGTCCGAAGCGAATCATGTCGTTGCGCCGCCAGTTCTCATCGAAAAACTCGCGTCCACGCTCCTCGTAGATTTCTTCGAGCGAGGGGTTGTGGTCGAGCAACGGGGCATGCACATAGGCACGAATCTGGTTGAACAGCTTGCGGGCCTCGGCCTGGTCGCCGTTGCTGCGCACGAGTGCCTCGGCTTTTGTGAGGAGGATGTCGGCGTAACGGAAGATGGGCAAGTCGTTGCTTTGGTTGCGACCGTTCTTGTAATCATCGTTGATGACAAACCACTTCACCGAGCGGTAACCCTGTGACCAGCCGGTCAGATTGTCGCCCACGTCGATCGTAGACTTGTCAAACATCGGATCGAGAGTAATGTCTTGATGGAGCACCAACGGTTTTCCACTGCGGTCGAGACATACCCGACTCGTGGGTAACAGCGTCTCGGGGTCGTACACATGCACCGTATCGCCGATGATGCAAAGGTTTCGCTCGTCGCCCGGCAGGTTGAAGAGCCTGACAAATTCAGGCGTCAACGTCATGTAAGCACCACCCGAATTGGCGAGGTTCATGCCGTAATAGCTGGGCTTCAACGACTTTACATCCTTGTAAGACTTGGATCGACCGTACTGCATGCCCGTGGCATCGTAGGTGTCGTAAGGCATCACATAGATGAAGTCTTTCACGTTGAGGGCCGTGTTGTTGGGGCCGAACTTGAAGCGATAAGCCATGGAACCCAGGTTGAACTTACCCGAATTGATGATGTCGTTGCACACGTTGATGCAGGCTTGGAGCTTCTCATTCCGGGCCGTGGCGGCATCATAGTTCTGCACAGAGTCGGCCGTATAGACGGGCCAATTGATGTAAAGCTTGGCGAGCAGGGCCTGGGCCATGTACTTGGTGGGCTTGCCGTAGGTGTCGCTATTGAGTTCTGTAGGCAGCTTCGGGACAATATCCAACAGCTCACTCTCGATGTACTTGGCCACTTCGGCACGTGGCTGACGCAGCTCGATGTCCAAATCCTTGCGGCTGTGGTCCACAATGGGCACATCGCCCCAGCAGTCCATCATGATGAACTCGAAGAAAGCGCGCATGGCCCGGGCCGAAACCTTGTACTTTTCATCGGCCGTCTCGCTGTCGATGACCTCGTTGGCCTTGACGATTCCTTTGCCAAGCTCGCCCATCCAGTCTATCGTTGCATCCTCTTTGGAATAGGCATGCAACGATGGATGGGCGTAGGCACCACCGTCAACCCAGCCTCCACCGTAGGCCACGGAAGTCCACTCGTCGCTGGAGAGAGCCATGGCCTCCATATAGCGGCGGCCAAACGGACCGCGCATTTGGAAGTAAATATCCGCCATATTGGCCTCGACGGCAGCCTCACTACCCGGTGCAGTCGTGTAAAGCGAGTCTACTTTAACATCCAAATCGGTGCAGCCGGTAGCCAGCACCGCGAGGCCGGCTGCAACAAAAGTCTTTATATTCTTCTTCATTACCGTATCATCATTAAAGAATTAGAAAATCACCTTGACACCCACAAGGAATGAACGCGTGTGGGGATAGTTGCTCCAGCGATACTCTACGCCCGGCGAGGTGCCGCCCATATTGACTTCCGGGTCGATGCCCTTATAGCCGGTGATGGTGAACAGGTTGTTGCAGGTGGCGTAAATCTGGAGACTTTGCAGCCAGTCGTCGAAGTGTTTGAAGGTGTAGCCCACCGTCATCGTGGCCAGGCGCAGGTAAGAACCATTCTCGATGAAGCGTGTCGAGGGGATGTTGTTCAGGTTGTCGGTGACCGGACGGTCGGTGATATACTCTTTCAACACGTTCTTGCCGCCCGAGAAGAAGTCGGGAGCGGTGTAGTGGGCACGCGTTCCATTGTAGATCTTGTTGCCGAACACGCCGGTGAAGAACACGGTGGCCGAGAAATCCTTGTACGCCAAAGTGTTGTTCCAGCCGAGGTTCAGCTTGGGCTGTGCACAGCCCGTGATGGTGCGATCCTTGTACTCCGGCTTGCTGGTTGTCTTGCCGGTGCGCTCCCCTGTCTCGGCATCGCGTTCGTAATAAGCGGGCACACCTTTCTCGTCGTAGCCGGCAAACTCATAGGTATAGAACGTGCCGAGAGGCTGTCCCTCGATAATACGCTGGGTGTAACCCTGCGACGACACGCCGGCAACCATGGGATCGCCCTGGTCGAAAGTGCCCACTTGGTACTTGTCGTTCGACAAACGGTCCACGCAGTTCTTGTTGTGGGCCAGGTTAAGCGTGGTCGTCCAGTTGAAGTTCTTGGTGCGCACGGCATTGATGTTGACGGTGAACTCCACGCCTTTGTTGGTAATTTCGCCCACGTTGGCCGCAATGCTGCCGAATGAATAGATGATTTGCGACACCGGGTAGTCCCAGATAAGGTCTTTCGTTTTCTTGTGATAGAACTCAAGACTACCATTGATTCGGTTGTGCCAGAACGCATAGTCGATACCCACATTGAACATTCCCGTCGTCTCCCATTTCAGGTCGGGGTTGGCCAATTTGGTGGTACCCAGGATGGGCCAACTATTGCCTTTATAGCTGAACACCGAGCCTTTGCCGCCGTAAGTGCTCAAGGCCGTATAGGCTCCAAAGCCCAGCGCATTGCCACTGACACCATAGCCCACGCGCAGCTTCAGGTTGTCGAAGACGTGTTGGTTCTTCATAAATTCCTCCTCCGCGATGTTCCAGGCAGCCGACACCGAGGGGAAGTAGCCCCAACGATGGCCTTTGCCAAACACCGACGAGCCGTCGCGGCGCAGCGTGGCCTGCAGCATGTACTTGCCATTATAGGAATAACTGGCACGGCCATAGAACGAAATGTTGCGCACCGTCTCCTTGGTGCCGCTCTGTACAGCCGGCATACCGTCGATGGCTCCGGCGTAGGTGAGCTGGTTCCACTTCAGATAGTCGTCGAAGAAATTGTGCACCGTCAGGCCAAATCCATCGTTAGAGGTCTTCTCCTCCCATGAATAACCGGCCATGAGCTGGAGCTTGTGCACCTTGGCAAACGTCTTGTCGAAGTTGAGATAGCTCTCGAACGTCTGCTCGTGACCCAGGAAAGTGGAGCGCGTGGCGCGACCGTTATAGTCGCTGATACCCTCCAACTGGGTGTTGTGCGTATCATAGGCGCTGTGGGTGTGCTGATAGTGATTGTAGGAATAGTTGGCATTCCAGAGGAGTCCGTCTATCAATTTCAGCGTGCCCTTGGCGATAAACTGCGTGCGCTTCCAGATATTCTCCGAAGTGTCCTCGTGGATAAGCGACAGCGGATTGTAGTTTTTCGAGCCCGACCCCTTGGACCACGTGCCGTCTTCGTTGGTTACAGGATTCAGCGGCAGGAAGTAGTTCATGGCGTCGAGCACCGAGCCGCCCTCGTTGTTCATGGGTACACCCACGTGTTTGCCGTACATGGAGTTGATGCCCATCGACAGATCGAGCCTGTCTTTGAGCACCTTTGTCGAGATGAGCGAGCGCAGATTCAAGCGGTTCATATAGGAGCCCTTGATGACTCCCTCCCTGTTCATGTAGTCGACGCTGGCCATATACTTGGTCTTTGACGAGCCGCCGTTGATGGCAACATTGTGGTTATGGCTCACGGCCGTGCGCAGCACCTCGTCCTGCCAGTCCACATTGCCGCCCTTGTCGTACTCGTATTTGAGGTTGTTTTTCGCCACATAGTTGCGGATGTCCTCGGCCGAGGCCATGTCGAGGGTCTTGGAAATGTGGTCAAAGGCCACGTAGCCGTTGTAGCTCACGTTGGTGCGCTCGGTCTTTCCACCGCTTTTGGTGGTGATGATGATGACGCCATTGGCGGCCTTGGAACCATAGATGGCTGTGGCTGTGGCGTCGCGCAGCACGTCGATGCTCTCAATATCGTCGGGCGACACCATCGAGATGTCGACGCCGGGAATGCCGTCAATGACGTAGTAGGGCGACATGGCGGCCCCCGACCGCAGCGAGGAAGCGCCGCGAAGGGTGATGCTCGACGAGCCGTTGGGGTCGCCGTTCGACGTCACTACGAGGCCGGCCACCTTGCCTTGCAGCATCTGTGCAGGGTCGGTGAACACTCCTTGGTTCAGGTCTTCGGCCTTGATGGTGGTGATGGACGAGGTGACGTCCTTGCGGCGCATGGTTCCGTAGCCCACCACGACCACCTCGTTGAGCATGGCGTTGTCTTCTTTCAGGCTCACGCTCTGGCCTGGCGTGATGACCTGGTCGGCGTAGCCCACATAGGACACCTTGAGGCGGGCGTTGGGTTTGGTGGTTTTCAGCGTGTAGCGGCCGTTGGCATCGGTCACGGTGCCGTTGTTGGTGCCCTGCTCCATGACGGTCACACCGATGAGCGGTTCGCCGTTGGCATCACTGATGACACCGGTCTTCTGGCTCTGTGCCATCGCCACTGTGCTGCAAAGCAACAGGCCGGCGGGGAGCAAGGTCCGCCACAAGGCTGTCTTCACGGGGTTTTGTACATCTTGCATAATTGCTGGTTTAAAGGTTGTATAAATGTTGTTGGATAGGCGGGGAGGGGGTGAAGGTGAGGCTGGGACAGGCCATGACAGGAGGGGAGGGGCCGGGGGCGAGGCTGGGACAGGCCATGATAGGAGGGGATAGGTGGTGATAAGAGGTTATAGGCTATGATAGGGCGAGGACGACAGACAAGCCCAAGCAGGGCGGCGGACTGACCCAAGGAAAGCGCCAAGCAAGCTCAAGCGGAGCGGCGGACTGGCGGACCAGGGCGATGGAGCGACCACAAGCGGGGCAGAGGGCAAGCTCAAGCGGAGCGGCGGGCTGGCGGGCCAGGGCGATGGAGCGGCCACAAGCGGGGCAGCCGGGGCGCGGGGCGAGCCGATAGAGCGGGTCCAGGCGGGGCGGCAGCCCAGCTGTGCGGGACCAACGGGCGGCGGGCCACGGGGCCGGCTCAGCGCACGAGCTTCACCTCGAGCTCGCAGTCGGTGGCCTTCGACGACCACGAGTCCATGCCGCGAGTCTTGACAAAGCCGTCGCCGCGGCGGGGCCGCAGGTCGAAGAAGCTGTTGTCATAGGAAGTGACACGCACGCGGCGCAGGCGCACATTATTGAAATACACACGGTTCACCTTGCCCATCACGTCGCCGCCCACGAAACATCCGTTCTCGGAGGTGGCGAAGATGTTGGTGAAGTAGATGCGGCTCACCTCGCCGCAACGCCCTTGTGTCTCGCCCTTGGGGAAGCGCCAGTTGGCGTCTTTATGGTTTCCGTCGGCGCGGGGATAGGAAGTAACGTAGATGGGTTCGGCCTTGCCCCACCACACATCACTCCACAGCCGCAGGTCCATGACGATGTTGGAGAACGACACATCGGTCACCGTGCCCTCGTCTCTGTTCTGTATTCCCAGGCCGCGGTTGCTGCCGGTGATGACGCAATTGTCGATGGTGACGTTGCAAATAGAGTCTACATTTTCCGACCCTATCTTGATGGCGCACGAGCGCGACGACATGGTGCAGTTGGTTACAGTGATGTCACGGCAGGGCCCGTAGGCTGCAAACTCACGCCGGTTCTTCAGGCAGATGCAGTCGTCGCCCGAGGTGATGTGGCAGTTGGCTATGCGCACGTTGCGCGAGTGGTCGATGTCGATGCCGTCGCCATTGCGTATCTTCAGGTTGTTGAGCAGGTTGACGCCGTCGATCACCACGTCGTTGCAACCCACGAGATGCACCGTCCAGTAGGCCCCCTCGCGGATGGTGACGCCGTGAATCTGCAGGTTTTCCACCCCGATGAGCGTGAGCACGTGGGGCCGCGGGTCGAAGGTGGTGGTGGGTTTCAGCTCGTAGGAGTCGGCCAACTCGCGGCCCATGAAGCGGATGCCGTTGCCATGGATGGTGCCACGGCCGCTGATGCGCAGGTTGCGCACGTCCTTGGCCCAGAGCCACATCATGCCCTCGCCCTCGTTTTCACCGAATGCACTCTTGTGGTAGACGGCCTCGTCGGGGTTGGCCAACAGCGTGGCATCGACGTCAAGACGGAGCTCCACGTTGGTCTTGAGCTCCACGGGGCCGGCCAAAAACGTGCGGCCCGTGGGGAAGTAGACCTGGCCGCCGCCCGCCGCCGAACAGGCGTCCACGGCACGCTGAATGGCCGCCGCATCGTCTGTGCGGCCGTCGCCGAGGGCGCCATAGGCCGTCACGTCGAACACTTTCACCTGCCCCGAGACCGAAAGCAGAGGCAGCAAGAGGGTGATTAAAGTTAGTAAAAGTTGTCGCATCAGGGATTGGTTTTGCTTGCAAAAATAAGAAAAAGATATGGTCCTGCAAAGTTTTCGGCCGCTTTTTTCCCGGCCCTGGGCATTGCGCCACGCCGTCGCGTCCCTGCGACGAAGCCACAAATGCCTTGCGACGAAGCCGTAAACGCGACGCGACAACGGCGTAAACGCCCTGCGATTGCGGTGCAAACGCGACGCGATGACGGCGCAATCGCAAGGCCGCAACGTCCCCTTCACAGGACCGCCATTCGGTCACGGCGCAGCTGTGGCCGAATAATTATGCCCCATAAAAATGCAATTCGCTCACAAATTATCCGCTAAACGCGCAAAAATATACCGTTTCGTTTGGAAGATTCCCCAATATTTTGTAATTTTGCAAGCAGATAAAGCATAAAAATACGACGCATGAAGATCAAAGACCGACGGCTGGAAGCCATCAAGATGATTATATCGAGCAAAGAGCTGGGCAGCCAGGAGGAGGTGCTGCGCGAGCTGAAACGCGAGGGTTTCCAGCTGACACAGGCCACGCTGAGCCGCGACCTGAAACAGCTCAAGGTGGCCAAGGCGGCCAGCATGAACGGCCAGTACGTCTACGTGCTGCCCAACGAAACGATGTACCGGCGCGTGCGCAAGCCCCTCTCGGTGGCCGAAATGATGCAGACGCCCGGGTTCCAGTCGATCAATTTCTCGGGCAACATCGGCGTGATACGCACGCGGCCGGGCTATGCCAGCAGCATCGCCTACAACATAGACAACAGCAACGTGCCCGAGATACTGGGCACCATCGCCGGAGACGACACCATCTTCATCGTCCTCAAAGAGGGCGTAGACCATGAGGCCCTCATCCAGGGAATCAACGACATCGTAGACATTCAGAGCTGACAAATGGAAGAAGTGAAGGTGATGGTGGCCGACGAGTCTCACGTGAGATACGTCGACACCATCCTGACAACCATAGCCGAGGCCGCCAAAGTGCGGGGCACGGGCATTGCCAAGCGGTCGCCGGAGTACGTAGCCACGAAGATTCGCGAGGCCAAGGCCGTCATCGCCCTGCAGGGAGAGAAGTTTGCAGGCTTCAGCTATATCGAGACTTGGGGCAACAAAACCTACGTCACCACCTCGGGTCTCATCGTCCATCCCGACTTCAGGGGGCTGGGACTGGCCAAGCGCATCAAGAACCTGACGTTCACGCTGGCGCGCATGCGCTGGCCCCACGCCAAGATATTCTCGCTCACGAGCGGGTCGGCCGTGATGAAAATGAACACCCAACTGGGCTACCACCCCGTGACCTTCAACGACCTGACCAACGACGAGGCCTTCTGGCGGGGCTGCGAAGGCTGCATCAACAAGGACGTGCTGCACCGCACGGGCCGCAAGTTCTGCATCTGCACGGCCATGCTCTTCGACCCCGAAGAGCACCTCCCGGCCAAGCTGCCCGAGGAGGTGATGCAGCGGATAAGGCGCATCGACGGAAAGGCAACCCCCTGAAAGCCGGAAAAAACCGGGCAGCAAACAACGAAAAGAGCAAACAACGAAACAACAAAAGATATGGAACAGAAAAAGAAAGTGGTCGTGGCCTTCTCGGGAGGACTGGACACATCGTACACCGTGATGAAACTCGCGCAGGACGGCTGGGAGGTCTACGCCGCCTGTGCCAACACCGGCGGATTCAGCGACGAGCAGCTGAAGCAGAACGAGGAGAACGCCTACCGCCTGGGAGCCACTCGCTACGCCACGCTCGACGTGACGCAGGAGTACTACGAGAAGTCGCTGAAATACATGATTTTCGGCAACGTGCTGCGCAACAACTGCTACCCCATCTCGGTGAGTTCGGAGCGCATCTTCCAGGCCATAGCCATTGCACGCTACGCCAAGGAGGTGGGGGCCGACGCCATTGCCCACGGCTCCACGGGGGCGGGCAACGACCAGATACGCTTCGACATGACGTTCCTGGTGATGGCCCCGGGCGTGGAAATCATCACCCTCACCCGCGACCACGCCCTCTCGCGGCAGGAAGAGGTGGACTATCTGAACCGGTACGGCTTCGAGGCCGACTTCACAAAGCTGAAGTATTCGTACAACGTGGGCATCTGGGGCACCAGCATCTGTGGCGGCGAACTGCTCGACCCCACGCAGGGACTGCCCGAGGAAGCCTATCTGAAACACGTGACGGCCACGGACCCGGAGGCCGAGCTGCACATCGGATTCAAGGAGGGCGAGATCGTGAGCGTGAACGGAGAGCCGTTCAGCGACAAGGTGAAGGCCATCCAACGCATTGAGGAAATAGGCGCCAGCTACGCCATCGGGCGCGACTGCAACGTGGGCGACACCATCATTGGCATCAAGGGACGCGTGGGCTTCGAGGCCGCCGCGCCCATGCTCATCATCGAGGCCCACCGGCTGCTGGAGAAGTCGGTGCTCTCCAAGTGGCAGCAATACTGGAAAGACCAGCTGGGCAACTGGTACGGCATGTTCCTGCACGAGAGCCAGTATCTGGAGCCCGTGATGCCCGACATGGAGGCCTTCCTGCAGAGTTCGCAGCGCCACGTCAACGGCACGGCCATCCTGAAGCTGCGCCCCTACGGCTTCCAGACGGTGGGCGTGGACTCCGACGACGACCTCACCAAGTCGAAACTGGGCGAGTATGGCGAGATGCAGCACGGCTGGACGGCCGAGGACGCCAAGGGCTTCATCAAGCTCACGGCCACGCCGCTGCGCGTGTTCTACGGCATGCACCCCGACGAAGAACGGTAGGGCGCGGCCGTTTGGCCCCCGGGCTGCAACTTCCCGAGAGTGCCGCGCGTCAAAAGCGAAACAACCATTAACATGCAACGAAGATGACAGGAAAGAAACTGATACGTTCAAACGACAAGTGGATAGCAGGCGTCTGCGGAGGCATCGCCGAGTATTTCGACTGGGACCCGGCCGTGGTGAGGCTGGCCTGGGTGCTGCTCACGCTCTGCACCACCGGCTTTCCGGGCTTCATTGGCTACATCATCCTGTGGATGTGCATGCCTAAACAATGACACGACATGATTAGAATAGGTATATTAGGCGCAGCCGGCTACACGGGCGGAGAGCTCATCCGGTTGCTCATCCACCATCCCGAGGCCGAGATTGTGTTTGCCAACTCAGAGAGCAATGCGGGCAACCGCGTGGCCGACGTGCACGAAGGACTCTATGGCGAGACCAACTTGCAGTTTACGGCCGACATGCCTTTCGACCAGGTGGACGTGGTGTTCTTCTGTTTCGGGCACGGCAAGAGCGAGGCTTTCCTCAAGGAACACCAGCTGCCCGAACGGGTGAAAATCATCGACCTGGCCCAAGACTTCCGCCTCGCGCCGCAGACGGCAGCGGGCGGCCACGACTTCGTCTACGGTCTGCCCGAAATACACAAGGCCGCCATCGCCCGTGCCCGCCACGTGGCCAACCCCGGCTGCTTCGCCACCTGCATCCAGCTGGGTCTGCTGCCCTTGGCCCAGGCCGGCCTGATTGCTCACGACGTGAGCGTGAATGCCATCACGGGCAGCACCGGCGCGGGGCAGAAACCGGGTGCCACCACCCACTTCTCGTGGCGCACGGGCAACATGAGCGTCTACAAAGTGTTCACCCACCAGCACCTGGCCGAGATACGCCAGAGCCTGGCCGAGCTGCAGGGCAGCCTGGAGGCCAGCATCGACTTCATCCCCTACCGTGGCGACTTTGCCCGCGGCATCTTCTGCACCGAGGTGGTGACGTTCGACGGCGACGAGGGCTCGCCCACCAATCCCACGGCCGAACAGCTGGCCACGATGTACGAGACGTTCTACCGCGACGCACCTTTCACCTATTATATATATAAGGCCCTCGACCTGAAGCAGGTGGTGAACACCAACAAGGCACTGGTCCACATCGACAAGTTCGGGCGTAAGGCCGTCATCACCTGTGCCGTCGACAACCTGCTCAAAGGTGCCGTGGGCCAGGCCGTGCAGAACATGAACCTCATGTTCGGCCTCGACGAGACGGCAGGACTGGGGCTCAAAGCCATGGCTTTTTAACAGCAATACATGATGAAACTATTCGACGTTTATCCTCTCTTCGACATCAATATCGTCAAGGGAAAGGGCTGCCGGGTCTGGGACGATAAGGGGCAGGAGTATCTGGATCTCTATGGAGGCCACGCCGTCATCAGCGTGGGGCACTGCCATCCGCACTATGTGGAGGCCATCGCCAGGCAGTCGGCGCAGTTGGGTTTCTACTCCAACAGCGTCGTCAACACCCTGCAACAGCAGTTCGCCGAGCGGCTGGGACGCATCAGCGGCTACGAAGACTACAGCCTGTTTCTGGTCAACAGCGGGGCCGAAGCCAACGAAAACGCACTGAAGCTGGCCAGCTTCACCAACGGCCGCAAGCGTGTGCTCTCGGCGGAACACGCCTTTCACGGCCGCACGTCGCTGGCTGTCGAGACGACGGACAACCGCAAAATCGTGGCCCCCATCAACGACAACGGCCACGTGACTTTCCTGCCCATGAACGACCTCGAGGCATGGGAGCGCGAGCTGGCCAAGGGCGACGTATGCGCCTGCATGCTGGAGTGCATCCAGGGCATCGGCGGATGCGTCGTGGCCACACCCGAATTTGCACAGGGCCTGGCCGCCGCCTGCAAGCGTCATGGAGCCATGCTCGTGTGCGATGAGATACAGTGCGGCTACGGGCGCAGCGGCAAATTCTTCGCCCATCAGTGGCTCGGCATACGCCCGGACCTCATCACCGTGGCCAAGGGCATCGCCAACGGCTACCCCATGAGCGGGCTGCTCGTCTCGCCGGCGTTCCAGCCGGTGTACGGCCAGCTGGGCACCACGTTTGGCGGCAACCACCTGGGATGCGCGGCTGCACTGGCTGTGCTCGACATCTTCGAGCAGGAACAGCTGGTGGACAATGCCCGCAACGTGGGCGAATACCTCATCGCCCGACTCAAGGAACTGCAGCTGTCGGCACCCCACATCACCGAGGTGCGAGGCCGGGGACTGATGGTCGGGGTGGTGCTCGACGTGCCCCACAAGGACGTGCGCTCAAGCCTCATCCACGAGAGACACGTCTTTACCGGCTGCGCGGGCACCAACATCCTGCGCATTCTCCCACCCCTCTGCCTCACATGGGCCGACGTGGACGACTTCGTGTTCCGGCTCGGGAAAGTGCTGCGGGAGTGAATTTAATATGGAGTTAGGGAGTGAAGGAGTTATGGAGTGAAGACATCACGGACAAGAAAACTGGTTTCAACTCCATGCCTCCCCCCTGATTGGCAGAACAATTCCCAGCCATTCGTCTTCACTCCATACCCCCAACCATTTGTCTTAACTCCATAACTCCCTCACTCCATAACTCCATGTCCTTAACTCCATCACTCCTTCACTCCCCAACTCCTATATAAACCCATGAAGATAACCATTATCGGGGCCGGTGCCATGGGCGGCGCACTGGCCGAAGGACTGCTCAAGGCCGAGACCATCAAGCCCTCAGACATCACCGTGGCCAACCCGCATGCCGGGAAGCTCGCCCGTTTTGCCCAGATGGGAGCCGGTGTCACCACCGACAATACCGTGGCCGTCGAGGGGGCCGACCTCGTGGCCATCGTCGTGAAACCATGGCTGACAGAGCAGGTTGTGCGCGAAATCGCACCCCATCTGGACTACGACCACCAGATGGTGCTCAACCTGGCCGCAAGCGTCAAGGCCGAGCAGCTCGACCGTTGGCTCGACCGCGGCGACGGCCGGTTGCCCGCCCTGTTCCAAGTGATTCCCAACATCGCCATCGCCGTGCGGGCTTCCATGACTTTCATGGTGCCCTGCCGGGCCACAGAGGAGCAGACGGCCGCGGTGCAAGCGGTGTTCGACGGGCTGGGCCAAACCTGTCTCACCGACGAGCAACACCTCGCAGCCGGCACCATGCTGGCCAGTTGCGGCATTGCCTACGCCATGCGCTATTTCCGCGCGGCGGCCGAGGGCGGCGTGGAGCTGGGCTTCAAGGCCGACGCGGCCAAGGACATCGTGCTGCAAACTGTCAAGGGCGCCGTGGAGCTGTTACAGGCCAACGGCAACCACCCCGAGGCCGAAATCGACAAGGTGACCACGCCCGGCGGACTCACCATCAGGG
Source organism: Hallella seregens ATCC 51272 (assembly GCF_000518545.1). GTDB lineage: Bacteria > Bacteroidota > Bacteroidia > Bacteroidales > Bacteroidaceae > Prevotella > Prevotella seregens. Next base: position 94,837 of record NZ_JADU01000012.1, on the reverse strand, counting down.
GGCTGAACGAAATGGAGCACGCCGGATTCACCAGTGCTGTGATACGCGGACTCAAAGCGGGGCTGCGGTAGCACGGCTTTGCACACCGCCCACAGGGGTGTGCAATTTGGTTCGGTAATTTGGCCTCCACCGCCCAAAAAAGGTTAAAAGAGAACAGAAAAAAGGGAATATTGAGTAACTTTGGCGCGATAAAACTTCAAAAATACAAGACATGGAAGAAGCTATCAAGCAAATCGGCGAGCGGCTGAGAGGCCTGCGCGAAGTGCTCAACATTCCGGCTGAAGAGGTGGCAGAACTCTGCAACATCAGTCTGGAACACTATCTGAAGATAGAAAACGGAGAGGCAGATCCCTCCGTCTATCGTTTGTCCAAGATTTCAAAACGCTACGGCATCGACCTCGACGTGCTCCTGTTCGGCGAAGAACCCCGCATGAGCACCTACTACCTCACCCGCCATGGACAGGGTCCAGAGATCGATCGCGGCGACAAATACAAGTACCAAAGTCTGGCCGGCGGCTTCCGTGGACGCAAGGCAGATCCTTTCCTTGCCGAGGTGGACCCACTGCCGGGAGACAAGAATTACAGCAAGAACACCCACAACGGACAGGAGTTCGACGTGGTGATCGAAGGCACTCTGGAGGTGACCATAGACAACAAAGTGCTCGTGCTGGAGAAAGGAGACAGCATCTATTTCGACGGGCGGCACCCGCACTGCATGCGCGCCCTGCACGGCAAACCTGCCAAATTTCTCTGTGTTGTCATTTAATGCACGCCGCCATGATTGAAAGATTTCTGACACAAACACATTTCTCTTCAGAGGAAGACTACAACCGGAACCTGCACTTCAAGGTGCCCGAAAACTTTAATTTCGCCTACGATGTGATGGATGCGTGGGCACAGGAAGCCCCCGACAAGACGGCCTTGCTCTGGACAAGCGACCGCGGCGAGGAGCAGCGCTTCTCGTTTCGAGACCTGAAAGAGCAGAGCGACCAGACGGCAGCCTACTACCAGCAACTGGGCATCGGCCGGGGAAACAAGGTGATGCTCATCCTGAAACGCCACTACCAGTGGTGGCTCAGCATGCTGGCCCTGCACAAACTGGGGGCTGTTGCCATCCCCGCAACCCACATGCTCACCAAGCACGACATCGTTTACCGCAACAATAGTGCCAGTGTCAAGGCCATCATCTGCGCCGGAGACGACTACGTGGTGCACCAAATCCTTGAGGCCATGCCCGAGAGCCCCACGGTGAAGACCCTCGTGAGCGTGGGCCCCAACGTACCCGAGGAGTTCCATGACTGGAACAAAGAGTGGCGCATGGCCCCGGCTTTCAAGCGGCCCGAGCACGTGAACAACAACGAAGACACCATGCTCATGTACTTCACCAGCGGTACCAGCGGCGAGCCGAAGATGGTGGCCCACGACTATCTCTATGCCCTGGGGCATCTCACGACGGGAGTGTTCTGGCACCATCTGCACGAAAACAGCATCCATCTCACCGTGGCCGACACGGGTTGGGGCAAGGCCGTGTGGGGCAAATTGTACGGTCAATGGTTTGCCGGAGCAACGGTATTCGTGTACGACCACGAGAAGTTCACGGCCGAAAAGATTATGCGGCAGATGGAGAAATACCGCATCACGTCGTTCTGTGCCCCGCCCACCATCTACCGGTTCATGATACACGAGGACTTCTCGAAGTACGACTTGAGCAGCCTCGAATACTGCACCACGGCCGGCGAAGCCCTCAACCCCTCGGTGGCCGACAAGTTCTACAAGCTCACCGGCGTGAAGCTGATGGAGGGATTCGGGCAGACCGAGACTACCATGACGATAGGCACCTTCCCCTGGAACAAGCCCAAGCCCGGCTCGATGGGCAAGCCCAACGGACAGTACGACGTGCGGCTGCTGCGCAACGACGGTACGGAGTGCGAAGATGGAGAGAAAGGTGAGATATGTATTAAGGTGGGCGACAAGAAGCCCATCGGCCTCTTCAAGGGCTATTACCGCGACGAGGCACGCACCAAGGAGGTGTGGCACGGCGGCGTCTACCACACCGGCGACATGGCCTGGCGCGACGAAGACGGCTATTATTGGTTCGTGGGACGCACCGACGACGTCATCAAGAGCAGCGGTTACCGCATCGGGCCGTTCGAGATTGAGAATGCACTGATGACCCATCCAGCCGTCATGGAATGCGCCATCACCGGTGTACCCGATCCCATCCGCGGCATGATTGTCAAGGCCACCGTGGTATTGGCCGAGGCCTGGAAAGCCAAACAGGGCGAGGAACTCGTTAAAGAGCTGCAGGCTCACGTGAAGCACGAGACAGCACCTTACAAATATCCGCGTCTCATTGAGTTCGTGGACGAGCTGCCCAAAACCATCTCCGGTAAGATACGCCGCGTGGAAATCCGCGAGAACGACCTCAAAAAGAAATCATGACACCCCCTCCCACATGGGAAACGAACGGCAAAAGATGAAAAGAATCGCAGTCAAAGTGGGCAGCAACGTGCTCACACGCGACAACGGCAAGCTCGACGTGACACGTATGTCGGCCATTGTAGACCAGATCGCCTGGCTGCGGCGTAACGGATATGAGGTGATTCTCATATCTTCGGGTGCCGTGGCTTGCGGACGCAATGAGCTGTCAGTGAGCCACAAACTCGACGGCGTGGAGCAGCGACAACTCTTTTCAGCCATCGGTCAAGTGAAGCTCATCGGCCTCTATTACGACCTCTTTCGCGAGGCCGGACTCCATGTGGGGCAGGTGCTTACCATGAAAGAGAGCTTCGCTACACGCGGTGAATACCTCAATCAGAGGGCGTGCATGAGTGTGATGCTGGCCAACGGCGTCATCCCGATAGTCAATGAAAACGACACCGTGAGCGTCACGGAGCTGATGTTTACCGACAACGACGAGTTGTCTGGACTCATTGCAGCCATGATGGACTGCAACACATTGGTCATCCTGACCAACGTGGACGGCATCTTTAACGGCGACCCTCGCGAAGCAAACACCCGTGTCATCCCGTCCGTGAACTACGACCGCGACCTGCGGGAATACATTCAAGACGAGAAGAGCGGCTTCGGACGGGGCGGCATGATTACGAAAGCTCGCATTGCCGGAAAGGTTGCCGACGAAGGCATCAAGGTGATGATTGCCAACGGCAAGACCGACAACATCCTCGTAGACCTGGCCACACATCCCATGGAGACCATGCACACGGAGTTCCGTCCCAACCCCAACCCCACCTCGACGGTGAAGAAATGGATTGCTCACAGCGAGAGCTTTGCCAAGGGTGTGGTGCGAATCAATGCCAAGGCCACCGAGGCTCTGCGCGGCAACAAGGCCGTGAGCCTGCTGCTGGTGGGTGTCGTCGGCATCGAGGGAGACTTTGAAGAGGGCGACATCATCAGCATCATGGACGAGGATGGACGGCTGGTGGCCGTGGGGCGCAGCGGCTACAGCTCCGCCGAGGCCGCGCGCCACATCGGAGCCCACGGCATGAAACCGCTCGTGCACTACGACTATATGGTGATGGAAACTTAAGAAAGATATGGCTTTAGAACAGATATTCAAGCGGGTGAAGGCGGCCAGCAAGCCACTTGCCCTGATGGAAGACGAGCGGCGCAACGAGATACTACGCCTGGTGGCTCGGGCTATCATCGAACGGCAGGACGAGATTCTGGCGGCCAACGCCCACGACTTGAGCCGCATGGATGCGGCCAACCCAATGTACGACCGGCTGCAACTCACACCCAGCCGACTGCAATCCATTGCCGCCGACATGCGCAACGTGGCTACACTACCCTCTCCCCTGGGGCGGGTGTTGCGCCATCGCGTGCTCGACAACGGGCTGGAGCTGCGCCGTGTAAGCGTGCCCTACGGCGTGATCGGCATGATTTACGAGGCACGTCCCAACGTGACGTTCGACGTTTTCTCGCTCTGCTTCAAGAGCGGCAATGCCTGCGTGCTCAAGGGCGGACGCGATGCCGACGAGACCAATCGCGCCGAAACGGCCCTCATCCACGACGTGCTGCGCCGGCAAGGAGTGGACACAGCCATCGTGGAACTGCTGCCCGCCACCCATGAAGCCACAGCCGAGATGCTCAGTGCCGTGGGCTACATCGACCTCTGCATCCCCCGAGGCGGCAAGCAACTCATTGACTTTGTGCGCAATACAGCCAGGATTCCCGTCATCGAGACGGGGGCGGGGGTGGTGCACTGCTACTTCGACGCTGCCGGCGACACGGCTATGGGCAGCCGCATCATCGAGAATGCCAAGACGCGACGGTGCAGTGTTTGCAACACGCTCGATACGCTGCTCATCCACCGCAGCCGGCTGGCCAACCTACCGGCACTCTGCCGCCCGCTCGCCAACCACGGCGTGAGGCTCCACGCCGACCCCGAGGCCCTCGCTGTCCTGACGGGCCAATACCCTGCCGCCCTGCTCCTGCCCGCCACCGACGACGACTGGGATACCGAATGGCTCAGTCTGCAAATGGGCATCTGCACCGTGGGTTCCACCGCCGAAGCCATCGCCCACATCGACGCGCATGGCAGCGGTCACAGCGAGTGCATCGTCACGGGGGACGGCGAAGCCGCCCAAAACTTCCGCACAAGGGTCGATGCCGCCTGTGTCTACGTGAACGCACCCACCAGCTTCACCGACGGAGCGCAGTTCGGACTCGGGGCCGAAATAGGCATCAGCACGCAGAAACTCGGGGCCCGAGGGCCCATGGCCCTCGAAGAAATGACCACCTACAAGTGGCTCATCGACGGCCGGGGGCAGCTGCGGGAGGCATAGAAACGGCTGCCATGGACACGACACACATGATGCAAAACATAAACTACAGAACATGAGAACTTTCTTCCACGCCAACGACCTGGGCGACCTCGGCCAGGCTCTTCAGGAGGCCCGGCAAGTCAAGGCCGACCGCTACGCCTATCAGCACCTTGGCAAGAACAAGACGCTGCTGATAATTTTCTTCAACAACTCCCTGCGCACGCGCCTCTCCACCCAAAAAGCGGCCATGAACCTGGGCATGAATGTCATCGTGCTCGACGTGAATGCCGGCGCATGGAAACTGGAGACCGAGCGGGGTGTCATCATGGATGGCGACAAGAGCGAGCACTTGCTGGAGGCCATTCCCGTCATGGGCAGCTACTGTGACATCATTGCCGTGCGCTCGTTTGCCGGTCTCGCCGACCGCGAATTCGACTATGCCGAAACCATTGTCAACCAGTTTGTAGAGCACTCGGGCCGTCCCGTCGTGGCCATGGAAACGGCCACCGTGCACCCGCTGCAGGCTTTTGCCGACCTCATCACCATCGAGGAGCACCGCCAGGCCGCCGTCCGCCCCAAGGTTGTACTCACTTGGGCACCCCACTGCCGCGCTTTGCCGCAAGCCGTGCCCAACTCGTTTGCCGAGTGGATGAACGCCGCCGACGTGGATTTTGTGATTACCCACCCCGAAGGCTACGAGCTCGACCCGCGTTTTGTAGGCCCGGCCCGCGTGGAGTACGACCAGCGCAAGGCCCTCGAGGGAGCCGACTTCGTGTATGCCAAGAACTGGAGCTGCCCCGGCGTAACGCGCCCGGCCGACTACGGCCAGATACTCTCCAGGGACACGTCGTGGACCATCGACGCGGAGCACATGTCGTGGACCAACGACGGCCACTTCATGCACTGTCTGCCTGTGCGCCGCGGCCTCATCGTGACAGACGACGTCATCGAGAGTCCGCGCTCGCTCGTCATCCCCGAAGCAGCCAACAGGGAAATATCGGCCCAAGTGGTATTGAAACGCGTGCTCGAGGCTTTGTAAGCTGTTTCTTTTTTGTAACTTTGCAGTTACAAACCAAGAACACAATGATTACATTAGAGTCTGACTACAACAACGGGTGTCATCCCCAAGTGCTCCAGCACCTCATGGAGACCAACAACTGCAAGAGCATGACCTACGGCTACGACGAATGGTCGGAGCGTGCCAAGCAGAAAATCAAGGCGCTCTGCGAAGCCCCCGAGGCCCAGATATGGTTCCTCGTGGGCGGAACGCAGACCAATGCCACCGTCATCGACTCGATGCTGCACACCTATGAGGGCGTGGTGGCCGTGGGTTCGGCCCACATCAACACCCACGAAGCCGGTGCCATCGAGTTCACAGAACACAAGATTATCACCATCGAGGGGCGGCAGGGCAAGATGGATGCCGCCGATCTGGACCACTACATGGACGAGTTCCTGCACGACGGCAACGCCGACCACTGCGTGTTTCCAGGCATGGCCTACATCACTTTCCCTACGGAATACGGCACGCTCTACACGGCCGCCGAGCTGGATGCTCTCTACCAAGTGTGCCGCAAATACGACATGCCGCTCTACGTGGACGGGGCCCGACTGGGCTACGGCCTCATGGCGCCGGGCAACGACATCACTCTGCCCTACCTGGCCCGCCACTGCGACGCGTTCTACATTGGCGGCACCAAGGTGGGCGCACTCTGCGGCGAAGCCGTGGTTTTTACCCATGCCAACGCCCATCCCCACTTCTTCAGCATCATCAAACAGCACGGAGCGCTCGTGGCCAAAGGCCGCGTGACAGGCGTGCAGTTCGATGCTCTCTTCACCGACAACCTCTACTTCGACATCTCGCGCCGGGCCATCGACCGGGCGATGGAGATGAAACGCATCTTCGAGCAACGGGGCTACCCCTTCTATATCGACTCGCCCACCAATCAGCAGTTCGTTGTTCTCGACAACGACGAGGTGGAACGGCTGGGCCGGCACGTGAGGTTCACCGTGTGGGGCAAGTACGACGAGCACCACACCATCTGCCGTTTCGTCACCAGCTGGGCGACGACCGAAGAAGAAATCGAAGCTTTGCGCACGGCCGTGCTGGGCTAAAGCTCCACCGTGTAAGTCTTGCGGCCGGCATAGGTATTTGCCGAAAGCCGCACCGTGCATGCCCGTAGGCCTTTGTCTACGGGCATGCTCATATATCCCCGCGTGGTGTAATACTGGGGCACGCCGTTCTGGGCGTGGGTCAGCAACAGGGTCACATAGCGATGACCGTCGGCCGAAACAGTCACCGTGTCGAGCACAAGGCCCAGCTGTTGCCGGGCATCCAGCCCCTCGGCACGCCCTGTTTTCAGGGCGAACCCTATGTTCAGGAATCCTCCTCCCACCCACAGCGACTCGATGGTCAACGGATCATCGGGAAGGCTGCCGGCCGTCTTTTTCGGCAGAGGCTCGGCCACCACAACCGGTGTGGCCGAGAAAACGGTACGCGCCTGGCTGTCGTAATAGACCAGTGCCCGGTAGAAAGTGTCGGCCTTGGCGGCCCAGCCCACCCTCACCGGCGAGGCAAAGCGCACGGAGTCGCCCCCGTCGGTGAGCAGCCAGTCGGCCCGGACCGAATCGGCCGTGTGCACCAGTCCGAAGTCGGCCCGCAGGTAAGAGTAGCGGCCGTCGCCCGACTGGTAGGTGTCGGTGGTGCATGCCGCCAGCGTCGCGGCCAGCAGCCCGGCGAGCCACAGCCGCCTACTGCGCACGCAAGAAGTTGATGGCAGGGTTGGCATACATCGTAAGAATGCGCTCGCGCAGGTAGGGCTCATCCTTGGCGGGCAGTTCCACCTTGGCCAGTTGCCCGGCCAAATACTTGTCGAAGAAAGCCTTGTCGGCCTCGGTATAGCGGTCGGCATGGGCCCGTTCGCCCCGCAACTCGTCGAGAGCAACGTAGTTGCAGGGGTAGATCCGGTAGCGACGATGGATCTCGCGGTCGATATGGTCGGCCACCACACGGTAAAAATCGGCCTTGGGCAGGTCGGCGGGCAGCTGCGTCAGGAAGTCGTCGATGCACGGTGCACAGTGGTAATGCACGTGGCCCTTATAGCCAAAGATGCCGGTCTGCATGGACACGAGGTCGTCCTGCGGCCCCTTTTTCCAGTCCTTGTTGTCGCGCCGCAGCTGGAACTCGCGTGCCTTGAGCCAGTCGCAGGGGTCGTATTCATACGAGATGGCCAGCGGCACGATGTGCAGCTGCCGCAGCCTCTCGGCGGGCGAACCCGTTCCACCCATGGTGAGCATCTTGAGCACGCCGTCGGACGTGCGGTCGTCGGAATCCTTGGCACGGCCCGAACGCTGGGCCACCCAAACGTTTTCGTGCTTCTCGGCCACGGCATAGTGCATGTATTCGGACAGCAGCCGGCCAGCCTCCAGCATCTCCCGCATGGGCAAGCCACGCTTCACGATGAAGCTCTTGTTCACCCGCACGAAGTCTTTCACCCACGGCAGTCCCAGCAGGTTGTCGCCGATGGCAATCTCGCAAGTGGTGGTGAAGCCCGCATCCATGAGCAGTACGTCGAGGATGGCCGAGTCGAGCACGATGTCGCGGTGGTTGCTCACAAAGGTGTAGCGGCGCGAGGTGTCCACGGCCGCGACGTCCATCTCGCAGCCTCGGGCGGCCTTGGCCAGCACTCCCTTGATGAAATCGTAGCAGAAAGCTTTCTGGAAGTCGAGGTTTGTGCGACAAGCCCGCATCTTTCGGGCCACCATTTCCAGCGGCACCTCGGGGTACAGATACTTCAATACGGCCTGAAACTGCTCATTGGCCAGCAGCCGATCGTACACCTCGGGCAGTTCTTCCGGCTCAAAGGGACGAATGCCATCAAACTTTTTTAATTCAAAATTCATAATTCAAAATTCAAAATTAGCTGCGCAATCAAAGCAAAATTAACCGCAAGACCAGACTAAATTAACTGCGAGAACAAACTTAAATTAACTGAGAGACCAAACGACATCAACTGCACCACTGAGTGAAATTAACCGTGTGACAGGAACATTACCTTGCTACGAGCGGGAGACAGACATGATTTTAATTCAAAATTCACAATTCAAAATTCAAAATGGGCTACGCACAACACTTTCTTTCCCCGTCGTTTCCTCCCTCATCACAAGGCATCGTTCCGCGCAGCCAATTTTGAATTATGAATTTTGAATTATGAATTGCCCCCCGCTATCCCAGCTGATTCTCCACAATATCGGTCAAGACATCCTTGATGTCGAGGCCGGCAGCGCGCACTTGCTGCGGGATGAAGCTGGTGACGGTCATGCCCGGAGTGGTGTTAATCTCCAGCATGTTCACCTGGTCGCGTCCCTCGGCGTCCTTGGAGATGATGTAATCAATGCGAATCATGCCGTTGCAGTGCAGGATGTCGTAGATGCGGCTCGTCTCCTCGGCCACGCGGCGGGCCGTCTCCGGATCCAGCCGGGCGGGCGTAATCTCCTGCACCTGACCGTTGTACTTCGCGTCGTAGTCGAAGAATTCACGGCTCGTCACCACCTCGGTGGCGGGCAGCACCACGGTCTTCATCTGCGTTTTGTAGCATCCAATAGAGATCTCCGTGCCCTGAATGTAACGCTCTATCATCACCTCATCGCTCTCCATAAAGGCCATACGCAGGGCGGGAGCCAGCTGGTCGGCGCACTTCACCTTGGACACACCGAAGCTGGAACCGTCGGCAACCGGCTTCACAAACACGGGCATGCCCAGCCGTTCCTCGACAGCCTGCTCGTCGTAAGCCTCGCCGCGGCGCAACAGCATGCTGTCGGCCACGTTCACACCAAACGAGCGCAGGTAGTTGTTGAGCACATACTTGTTGAAGGTCATGGCCTCGACCAGCACGCCACTCGTGGAGTAAGGCAAGTGAATCAGGTCGAAATAGCCCTGCATCAGACCGTTCTCGCCCGGTGTGCCATGGATGGTAATGTAGGCATAGTCGAAGACAACGGCCTTGCCGTCCTGGCCTACAAACGAGAAGTCGTTGCGGTCGATGGTGGCCACGTCGCCGTTGTCGAAGTTCACATGCCAGTTCTGTCCCCTCACGTCAACAATGTAGACATTGTAACGCTCCTTGTCGAAGAAGGAGTAGAGTCCCTGTGCCGAGCGCATGGACACATCGTGCTCGGACGAGTCGCCGCCGCAGACGATGGCGATATTTCTCTTTAAATTTTTCATCAGTTATGTTGCATTGAATGGTTAATCATTGTTCACGGGGTGCTGCCGGCGCATCAGCCGGCAAAGGTGTCCTGCGTGGTGCCTTGGACAAAGGCGCGCCATTTTTCCACGAGCAGCGTCAGATCCTCGGGCCATTCGGAGTCGAAATCCATCTGCCGGCCCGTGCGCGGATGGCGGAACCCGAGGGTCTTGGCGTGCAACGCCTGCCGGGGACAGAGCCCGAAGCAGTTCTGGATGAAAGCCTTGTAGCTGGAGCTGCGCTGGCCGCGCAGTATCTCCGTGCCGCCGTACCGCTCGTCGCCGAAGAGCGGGTGGCCGATGGCCTTCATGTGGGCGCGTATCTGATGGGTACGTCCCGTCTCGAGAATGCACTGCAGCAGTGTGACGTAGCCGAAGCGTTCGAGCACCCGATAATGGGTCACGGCGGGCTTGCCGACACCCGACTGCGGGTCGAACACCTTCATGCGCAGCCGGTCCTTGGGGTCGCGCCCGATGTTACCCTCGACACGTCCCTCGTCGTCCACGAGGTTGCCCCACACCAGGGCGTGGTACGAGCGGTGGGTGGTCTTCTCGAAAAACTGCCGTCCCAGGCCCGTCTTGGCCTCGGGCGTCTTGGCCACCACAAGGAGGCCGCTGGTGTCTTTGTCTATCCGATGCACCAGCCCCACCTCGGGATCGTTGGGGTCGAAGCTCTCCAGATGGCGCAGATGCCAGGCCACGGCATTGATGAGCGTGCCGCTGAAGTTGCCCGCACCGGGGTGCACCACCATGCCGGCTTCCTTGTTCACGACCATCAGATCGTCGTCTTCGTAGACCACGCGCAGCGGAATCTCCTCCGGCTGTATCGACGACTCGTGGCGCGGGCGGTCGAGCATCAGCGTGATGACATCGAGGGGCCGCACCTTGTAGTTGCTTTTCACGGCGCGTCCGTTCACGTGGATGCAACCCGCGTCGGCCGCCGTCTGTATGCGGTTGCGGCTGGAGTGCTGCATCTTGTCGGCCAGATACTTGTCTATGCGCACGGGTGCCTGGCCGGCATCCACCTCCACCCGCCAGTGCTCGTAGAGCTGGCCGTCAGCCTCGGTAGCGGCCGGAGGGGCGGCGGGCAGCAGGTCGTCGTCGCCCAGCAGGTCTGCGTCTTCGGGATATGTCGTCATGTTTTTTCTGTCTTGCAAGGGTTCATTCGGTCTTGGGAGCGGGCTCGGCCGGCGGGGTGCCGCCGGGCTCGGCATGGTCGGCGGGGGGTGCCGGCACCTCCTCGAACACGTCCATGTCTTCCGATTCGTCGAAGTCGCCGCCCCGGGGATATTCCGGATCCACGTAGTTCACCGAGTCGCCGCTGTCGCGCTGGCCGTTGCCCGCCTGGATAATGAGCCGGGCGTCCACGGGTATCTTGTCGCCATAGGCCACGTGGCGGCCGTTCACCAGAATGCCGTACACCCAGTCTTTCTCGCCCGGCACAAACTCCGGCGCAGCCAGCTTAAAGCCCATGGCTGTGAGCTTGGCCATGGCCTCGCGCAGCGAGGAGTTGTCGATCACGTCGGGAAGGGTGATCGTTGGTGAGTGCAGGGCGTTGATGGTGACGTAGATGACGTGCCCCGACTTCACGCGTTCGCCGGGTGCAGGGGTCTGCTCCAGGATGCAGTCGGGCGGCAGGGTCTTCACGTAGCCCGTGTCGCTCACCACGATTTGCAGTCCCAGATTGTCGAGAATCTCCTCGGCGTCGGCGTATTTCTTGTGAACCAGGTCGGGTATGGGTATCGACTCGCCGTGGTGGGTGTAGATGGCCAAGCCGTATTTCACGCCCATGGTCAGCCCGACAGCCACGACGGCCATGGCCGCCAGGTTGCCCCAGAGATAGCTGCTCTTGAACTTGCCCATGAATTCTGAAATGGTCATCCGCGTCGTAATTTTTCTACAAAGATAGTGTAAATCGCCCGATGGACAAAGGATTGCAGCCTGTTTTTTGTGCTCTTTTTTTCGGCTGTACCCGTGCGGATGCACACGGGCAGCCGCAAGCCGCACGGCCGCCGCACCGTCATCGCATGGCCGTCACGCCGTAATCGCACCGCCGTTACGGCGTAAACGCGTGGCCGTTACACCGTAACTAATCAACGAAAATGGAGAAAAATCGATATTGATGTAAACTAGCTGATAATGAGTATGAAATGCTCTGATTTGCATGATACATCTCTATTCGTAAAAGGCAGGAAAGTGCAGATTTAGGCAGAAGTTCAGTTACCAAAGCATTAACTTGTTTTGATGTAGGTAACGATGGTGCAGTATTCGGTAACTGAATTATTTTCGCTCGTGTGGCTGTTGCTGCGGTCGGCAGTTTTCTGCGTAAGTGAGGAACGCTTTAATTCGGGTAACTTTACCCACAAATATTAAAGCGTATGAAAACAGAGAAAATGAAGGTGTTACTCTACCTTAAAAAGAGCAGTTTGGATAAGTCGGGCAAGGCTCCGATTATGGGACGAATAACGATTGGACGTTCCATTGCCCAATTCAGTTGTAAACTCTCCTGCAATCCTAACTTTTGGAATCCCCGTGAGAGCAGGATGGATGGTAAGAGCCGCGATGCGGTGGAGATTAACGGGAAGTTGGAGAATTTGCTACTCTCCATTCAATCGGCTTACCAATCATTGATTGCCAAAGGTTGCCCATTTGATGCAACCGATGTAAAGGAGCAGTTTCAAGGCAGCGTGCAGGCAAGATGTATGCTTATCGAAAGATTGGATATGCTCATCAAGGAGAAAGAAAGTCATATCGGTATAGACATCAAGAAAGAGTCTATGTCCACCTATTATTCCACTCGAAAACGATTACAGGAGTTTATTCTGAAGAAGTATAATGTTTCAGACATGGCGTTCTCCCAATTGACCGAGAACTTCATATATGAGTTCCGCCAATACTACTTGGGGGTATGTGGCTTCCAAGAAAGTTCTTTCTTCGCAGTGGCATCACATTTGAAAACGGTTTGCAGGTTGGCTTACCGTGAGGGAATAGCCTATACACTGATGTTTGACAAAGCCCACATAGAAAGAGGAGATAAGAAAACGTCGAAGGCACTCAACAGGGAAGCCTTGGAGAAGTTAAAGGTTCTCCGCTTTGATGATTTGGAGGAGGAAATGGAAACGGCAAGGGATATTTTTCTCTTTGCCTGTTATACCGGTGCTGCGTATTGCGATTTGATGGAACTAAGCAAATCTTATCTTGTCCGTGATGACGAGGGAAATTTATGGCTGAAGTTCTATCGTCAGAAGACAGGGGTACTATGCCGCATCAAATTGCTGCCCGAAGCCATCAGGTTGATAAAAAAGTTTCACAGCGATGAAAGGGAAACATTGCTCCCCTATGTCAAGTACAAGAACTATCAGACCTGCCTGAAAGCCCTACGGCTACGTGCAGGTATCCCGTTTCTCTTTACCACGCATACAGCAAGGCACACCTTTGCCACCCTTATTACCTTAGAACAGGGCGTACCGATTGAAACGGTGAGTAAGATGCTCGGGCATACCAATGTAAGCATGACCGAACGCTACGCAAAGGTAACACCCCAAAAGCTCTTTGAGGAGTTCGCTCGCTTCCTTTCTTTCACAGAAGATATGCAGTTGGTGATTTGACCAATTGCTTTCATTCAACAGCATTTTCAATAAAAATATACATACAAAACCATCAAGACAATGAGAAGTACATTCAAGATACTGTTCTATATCAACAGACAGAAGACAAAGGCAGACGGAAGGACTACCATTCTCTGCCGTATTACCATAGATGGGAAGAGTTCCGCCATAACCACAGGCGAGGAATGCCTGCCGGCAGAGTGGAATGCCAAACAAGGACAGACTACCGACAAAAGGATAAACAAAAAGCTAACAGCGTTCAGAGAACTTGTAGAAAATACTTATCGGGATTTGCTCGTAAGTGATGGAGTGGTAAGCGTGGAACTTATCAAGAACCGCTTGCAAGGTATTGCCATCCATCCGACAACGTTGCTTGCCATGAGCAAGACGGAATTGCAATCCGTCAAAGAGTGCGTGGGTAAATCAAAAGCAGAAAGCACGTACCAAAATCTTTGCTATTCCGACAAGCTGTTATGCGAGTTTGTCAAGGATAAAGGTGTCAAGGATATACCTGTAACCATCATTACGGAAGATTTGTTTGAAGAATATCGTTTCTTTCTTAAAAAGCAAGGGTTGGCAGCTGCAACCATCAACCGCTATCTTTGCTGGCTAAGCAGGTTGATGTACCGTGCGGTCAGGCAAAGGCTTATTCGTTGTAATCCCTTTGAAAAAGCCAAGTACGAGAAAACGGAACAGAAGATACGCTTCCTGCAAAAGAGTGATGTGGCCAAGCTCATGGCTTTGAAAGTAAACGACAAGGAGGCAGAACAGGCAAGGCGAATGTTCATCTTCGCTTGCTTTACAGGCTTGGCTGTTTCCGACATGGAATGCCTGCAATATGGACATATCCAAACGGCAGCGGACGGGCAGAAGTATATCCGCAAGGAACGGCAGAAGACAAAGGTGGAGTTTGTCGTGCCCTTACATCCGATAGCGGAAGCCATCATCGAACATTGCAAGGCTGAACAGGAAAGAAATGGAGGAATAATGCAATCGGTGAAAGAAAAAGGTGAAACTGAAACAAGGACAGATTACCTTGTCTTTCCCTGTGATTGCAGCCGAAGCGTAATGAGTGCAAAGCTAAGCATTGTGGGCAAAGCTTGCGGCATTAGAGAGCGGTTATCCTACCATATGGCGCGACATACGTTCGGCACGATGAGTCTGAGTGCTGGCATTCCCATAGAGAGCATTGCCAAGATGATGGGACACGCATCTATCGCCAGCACACAAATCTATGCGCAAGTAACCGATAATAAGATTTCGGAGGACATGGACAGGCTCATCGCCAAGTACAAGGCTAAGGACAAAAATATGGAAAATGCAGATGTGGAAGCAGCAACAAACACTAAGACAATACCATTGGTTGTCAGTTCAAATGAAAGAAAGGAGGAGGCGGTATGAAAGCAATCAATACTCACAAAAAAAAGCACGCATAACCAATCAGCGCAGTTACCTTGATTGGGGAGACAATATGCATGTTGTCCGAAAAGAAAACGGAGGCATTACCATGACGGAGGGCGAACTCGTGAGGTTCTTCGGTGTAATGTGGATGAAGCTCAATCGCAGACTGCATACGCAGATGCCCCCTAACCTACACCCCGAAGAAAGGAATGCAGGCGAAGAGGAAGTTCTTGGCAATGGACAGTTTCGGGGAGCACCGCTCTATCCGTCCAATAAAAGTGTGTAAGCCCATTATTTTATATCTTTGTAGCATGAAGTTACGAAAAGAGTGTAATTTATAGGAAATGAGTGTAGGTTAATCGCTCTTGATAGTAATAGGTTACGATTTAGTTAGTTATCTACTGCATTATCCTTCTGCGCTTTGCGTAACCTTCAAAGAACTCTTTACTGCAAAGATAAGACCAAAACCCGAACCATAGAATAAGTTTTTCATATATTTTCTCGATTAATGCATTTGTATTTTAGATTTAATATCTCGTGATTATTGTTGTTTGATATCTTCCAGTAACTTATTAAGTATTTTTATCCTATTATCAATCTTACTAACTTCACATTGCCATATAATTATAACTTTCCAGCCGAGTTTTACAAGTAAATCGGAATTTTTATCATCACGTGATTTGTTGTTTGATATTTTTTCCTTCCAAAAATCTATATTTGAGGATGGTAATTTCCCCTTTTTACAATTATGTCCATGCCAAAAACATCCGTTTATAAATATTACTGTTTTATATTTAGGTAAAACTATATCAGGTTTACCCGGCAATGTTTTGACATTAATACGATATCTGAATCCTTTTGAAAATAAAAACTTACGAACTAAAATCTCCGGTTTTGTGTTTTTTCCACTGATTTTAGACATAATATCCGATCGCTTTTGAGAAGAGAAAATATCAGACATTGTGTTATTTAGCTTGTAATCTCAACCATTCGGATTCATTTAATCCTACACGGGACAACTGCGCACAATAATTATTCACAATACGTTGGGCATGCATTTCTTTTAAGTCTACAACCCATTCATATTGTTCTTGATGGATGGAAGTAAATAAATATTTACCATTATCATTCTTTACTGCATATATCGCCTGTTCATCATTATTTGCTCTGAATTTGATGGTTTTTAGAGCATACGAAGATTCGTTTATTCTAAATTTAGATTCTTTGCTGACTATAATTGAGCAATGATCTTCATTTTGTTCTAACGGCAAGAATAAGAATCGTCTTTCTCCTTGTATTCGAACGGAATCACATCTTTGTTGCATACAAATGTAATAAAGATTAGAGCTAATTATCTTGATAATTGTACCAAGCGTAAGCATCGGCCTTTTTTGTTGTGGAAGAAATATATTCTTATGATGAGTTAGTTTTGCAAAAGAAATATCGGAATCTTCTATTTGAATATCTCCATACTGGAAAAGTTGTGACGCAAGTTTAGGAGCCTTTTTCCCTAAACTTATTTTGGTCGCAGAGGCAATTTTGGTATTTAAATCAGGCGAATCGGCACTAATAATTTGACACAAAATTTCTTGATTGACGGTTAAATTTTTCCCGGCAAGGTTTATAGTCTTTTCCTCTATTCGATTGTGTATCCAATTCTCAACCCATGTATTTGTATCGATATTTTCGCTTCCAATTAATTCGGCTATCGCATCACCAAACAGTTGCACTAAAAGTTCTTTAGCGTCATTCGGATTAGGAAGATTTACTCGATGTCCTAAATAAGCCGGATCTAACTCAGGAGAAAAACTGCCTAATATTTTGGATGTATTATTTCTAATTGTGGTTATTGCCGATAAAGCAAAGTTGGATAAAAGTCCGTTAGTTAGATTAGTAAACTCCGTCAATATTAACTCCGGAAGTTTATCATATTCTACAATCAATGGCTTGTATTCCGGTATGTGTTCGAATTTTTTTCCGGCTTTTGCACGGATTATGATACAGACATTTGAAGACTTTATCGTATAATCGTTAACTTTAAATGATTTCGAATCAATATTGGTTATAATGTCATCCTTAATGTCTGAAATCCTTGTTTCTCCCGTATATACTATGATTAATTTTAATTTATCAGTCCCGGCATCACTTGTAAGTTGTTTTAGTAATTTTAAAGTAAATTCTCCTCGAGGTTCATCATTATCTGCATCTTCATCAGGATCTAACTGTTGTTCCGCGTCTCTTTCAATATTTAAATACCAATCTAAAATAACCACATCAGCTTTTTTCAAAATAACATTGTAGCTATCTATATCCGAAACGGATTTGGGCGCGTATATGGCACAAATTTTACCTGTTTTTGCAAATGCATTTGATACATCCAACGCACTAAAGGCATTATTGGTGGAGTCTTCTTTATATGCCTTGTCGTCAATAAATACTATATTTTGTATAAAGTTGTTTGCAATCTCTTTCGATTGTTCGATAAATCTGTCAGCCATATTTTTATTGCATTTTTTGAATTTTAAAAGTAACTGTAGAACCTTCCTTAGGTTGTGCCACAAATATATCATAGTTCTCTGCATTCAAAACCTCTTTACTGATACTCAACCCCAATCCTCTTCCATTGGGCTTTCTGGAAAATCTCAATTCAAAGATTCGTTCCTTATCTTGGGGCTTTATTTCAATACCGTTATTGGAAATGTATATTCCCGTATCATCCGCATGCAGCCGAATAACTTTTTCAGGAACATCACTTTGTTTCAACCAATAAATGGCATTATCAATGATATTAACAAATACAGGATAGAATGTAGAACGAAATCCGTGTATTTTTCGACCTGCAAACCCGTTAGTATGTTTAAAAGCTATATTGTGTCGTTCAAGGCGAGATTTGAACAAATCTATTAAAAATGTTTTAATATCCAATAAAGAAATGTCTTCTCTACGTCGATTCAATCGTCGGTTTAACGGGGTAAATAAATTTAAATAGCCATCCAAATGTTCGAAATTTACCTTGATATTTTTGTATATCCCTTCCAATTTGATGTCTACATCCGACCATGCTTTTAGATCTTTCAGACTATGTCGAATCGAATTAACCGTACCGTTGAACTCATGGTGCAATATCCCGACAGCCAGTCCTAATTGGCTTAATTCAACGTCCGATTGTAATCGTTCCCGTAATTCCTCCAATTCTTCCGAAGCGGCTTCCGCTATTTGGTCATTTGTAATTATTTGACCGTCTTCGTTTTTTTCAACATAAAAACTTTCAAATTGTCGAATTATACGTTCCATAACATCCGTATTTCGACTGCTTATGGATTCTATTTCAGCTTCCATTCTCTTGCGTTCCGTTACCAAATCAAAGTTATCGGCTTTATCGGTTGCTAATAATTTGAATTGATCCTTTACGCTTCGTATTTGATTATCCAAATCGATTATCAGCTCATTCGTAAGATCCTTAATTTTACGAGAAACATCGGAAACAACATCATTAGTTTCGCTTTTCTTCTTCTTATTAAGAGACAAAGCCTCGGCTGAAATCAATTCCACTGCTTGCTCTAACCGCTTTCGCTTACTTATTTCCAGATTCAGCTGTGCCGTATAATCATCAATTAGCTGATCGATACTTTCATTGATATTTTTAAATATCGTTTGTTCCAAAATTTTGAACTCATTAAGGTATGTATCAAAATCTGCTCTCATTGATTTTGACATCGCAAATCCTTTGGGACTTGTTACCGATATTCTTTTTTTATAATCGGCAACTTTTTGTCTCATGGCGAATTCCAGATCAATTATCTTCTGGCTTGCTTCATCCGCATCGTTAATGTATAAAACAGAATGTAAATCATTCCTAAAATTCGTAAGTAGCCCTTCCAGTTCGTTTTCGAATTTATGTTCCGTTAAACCGGCAAAAAAGATATCGAGCTCACGAGCAAATCTTTCCTTTTTCGATTTAGCTAATTTGTCCCGACGTTCAAGCGCGTTATGGTACGCATTGAACTCGTCTTTCTTCTGATTGAAAAATTCTGATTGTGCAGTTTTGTTTTTTTCGCTGAAAAAATCAGCGGCAAGTTGTACAAAGAAGTTCTTTAAAATTGCTTGAAGTTGACGATATGCTTTATTTTCAATAAAACCTTCGCGTCCGGCTTTCTCCACCAAACCGCTATGTTCTCGATCCGCTATTTCAATAGCACCGAACATTCGTCGATAAGAAAAAAAATATGTTGATGCTCGTTTCGAACGATTTTTTTCAATATCCAGAAAATCATAATCGGAGTCCCCATACGGTAGAACTCGAATATTATCTCTATATATGTATAAACCTCCGAATTTATCTCCTTTGGCTTTAATTCTGGCATAATTTTCGACATCTACACGAGAACTTTTCAATTCTCCTTGTAAATACGCCAAGTTGATTTTAAACGGACCGCATTCGGTTTCTCTATAAGAGTTATCCCGCCAATTTACAATGTGATCGTATGTTTTTTCTCCATATATTTTTACTAATCCCTTAAATTGTCCGAATTCATCAAATCGCCCTTGAAAATGGTGATCTGCCAATTCAAATTCTTCTGTTGTAAAAAAATGTTCTTTATCTATGATGCTGACAAAACTTCCATCGTTCGTCCTATAGTCTCTAAATGAAATGTCAACGACGGGAAAAGGATGATCGGGGGTCATTGTATTGTGAAATCCCATCAACATTTTCTCGATTTTTGTAGCTTCGTCCGAATTGCCGTCTCCCTCTATATCGGAAATAATCGTATCGTAAACCGGGGAGATGAAAAATTGAGTTCCACCGCAACCATTGGTTAATTCAAATCCTTGTTGTAGTTGTAAGGAAAGTTGGCATGGGTCAACTTGAAAGGACGTGATAGAACTTTTTATTTTTTCAAAATCCTTGTCATCAATAAGTCCTTTTTGGTTTAATTTTTCAAGGGATTGTATTACTTCATTTTTAATATTGTCAATATCGGCAGCATTCGGCATATGAGAGTATTCTCTTACCGGAATAACTATATCCTCCAAGTTAATCCCTGGCAACTCGAATATCTCCCAGTTAATGAAAGCCACAACAATATCATATTCTTTAGATCTTAATTTTGCTTTCGATACAATCAAAACCTGACTTCCTATTGATGCAATAGCCAATCTTCCGATACCTTTTTCTCCCATGATAGGACGTCTTGGCTTTGATATGTCAATGGGCGGTAAACTGTTTTTTTTATTTGCCAATTTACTTTCGGTCCCGAGCGTAAGCCAACGAGTTTCAAATTCCTCCTTTGTCATACCGAGCCCGTCGTCGCGTAATACCAGCAGATTATTACATCGGAGAAAATCGATATCGAATTTATCCGCATACGCATCATGCGCATTTTTTATAAGCTCGTTAATGGCTGTAGGGATACCGGCAATTTGTTGTCGCCCCAATAAGTCGAGAGCTCTTGCCCGAGTTTTAAATTGTGCCATTGTTTTCCTGTGCTTTTATCGTTTCACCTAATCGCCGAGCATATTCACACGGAACAGCATTGCCGATTAATTTTGCCGTTGCGGCAATACTATTTGTTTTAAACACATAGGTTTTCGGGAATGTTTGCAATGTTGCACCTTCCCGTAAAGAAAGAGCCCGATCTTCTTCCGGATGTCCGAAACGTCCGTTTGAGATACTATAAAATTTAGTTGTAATAGTCGAAGCCGGTCGATGCCACCACATACGCCCGAATGTATCTTTAAAGCAATCGTCTTTTCCTACAAAGCAAGGTAATTGCAATTCCGGATCGTTTGCCCAATCAAGTCTGTTCCCGCCGTCGTGTTTGGTCTTTGCCAATCGTTTAAGGCATATATCACTTAATCTGGCAACCGTATGGTTAAACACACTACCGTCTTTATGTCCTGCGCTAACTTTGGGAAAACCATTCCCTTCACCTAAATAATCGGCTAATACGGTCTCTTTATCGTCCGCTTTAGGTAAATGTATATTGACATTTTCCAATCGTGTTGCGATAAGAGTAAATCTTCGACGACTTTGAGGTACGCCGTAATGGCTCATATCTACAACCTTATAAACAGGATTTTTATATCCGAGGTTTTCCAATTTTCGTAGAAAATAAGGTAAAATACTATCTTTATTTGTGATTATACCCGGAACATTTTCCACTAATACATATCCCGGTCTATAATATTCGATGAACCGAGCAAAATTTTTTAATAAATCCTTCGATTTTAAAGCTTTATTCTTATCCGTATTAATTATACTGTAAAATTGGCAGGGACTGCATCCTACCAAAATCAAAAAGTCGTCATTTTTCCGTATCCCGAATTTTCGCTCAAAATAATTGCTCCGTAAATTCTTTATATTAGTTTGAATGAAAACACTTCCGGGATTATTGTGTTCGTACGTTTCTTTGGCATCTTGATCAAAGTCCACACCTGCTATAACGTTAATCCCTGCCTGTCTTAAACCGCAAGTCATTCCGCCTCCTCCGCAGAAAAAATCGATTGCTTTATATTTGGATACTATCATCTTGATTACACATATGCGTAGAACAAAGTAATTCTTTAATATCAACTTTTAAAGTTTCGGCAATCGTCAGTAGTGTTTCTACCGAAGGCTGAACTTCGTTTGTACACCAACGAGAGACTGTCGATTCATTTTTACCTAATGCATGCGCCAACCATTTCCCGGTTTTACCTTGTTTCGCAAGCACTATTTTCAGTCGATTTATCCGCTTCATTTGCATAACTATTGCTATAATCTGCAAATTTAATAAAGATAGTCCGAATGACAAAATGATTAGCGTGTTTTTATAATTATAATAATAAATATTACCAATATAAACATAACAACATTCCGTAAAATCGGTTTTTGTCTGTCGGCACACCATCGCCCAAAAGGATTTTGAACGAACGTGTGCCGACTACTGCATAAGCGGAGAAAAGGGCTTTGTCTCACGCCTAAACAACAGTTTAGACTGATGAGGCAAAGCCCATTTCTTTTGTGCTTATGCCAAAGAGGTGCTTTTACGGCTTTTCAGATGATTTTTATTTTTTGCTGTTCCTTTGAGCCGAAAGCGGAAAGCCGTGTATGACCGCCCGATCCGACACGTCTGGCCAGACAGATAAAGCCATACTTCCTTGCAGGTGGTTTGCCCAATTTCACGCAACTGGCTATGCTCTTTTTGTTGGGGGGTACTTTTTTCATGGATTTCTCTTTTGAAGTTTTCTATCTAATCTGCCTCTACTTCCGTTTACCTCCATTTTCGCGCCTTTCAGTGAGCCACATCAGACAGTCATTTTCGTTCTGGGCGTAAAGGTAACTCCGGGATTTGACGGGAAAGCAAGGCCAAGTCTCCTGTCTTCGGGAAAAATCTCTAGTCCTGCGGGTAGTATTTTCCCGAAAAACCTTGCATTCCCTAATCCCTACCTTTTTAAGCACCCGAAACGAAAACGGCTGGACCCAAACAAGTCAAACTTAAAATAAGATAGAGTGATGAGAAAGGAAAAAACACAGAAGAAATGGATCGTTTCATCGAAGAATCTTTTGGTTATAAGCCAAGCTCAAAGTTCAAGTGAAGAAACCATCGCCGAATTTCAGGCAAAGAGAATGAATTTTATTCAAAAGCAACAAGAGGTGGAACATGCCACGCCATCCGAACCTGCACAGCACACAGAGAATGCAACCATTCAACGGCGCATCAGTGCCAAGATGAGACGGGGAACGCTTGAAGCTTACAAACAGGCGTTCCTTGTTCCGTCCAAATTGAACGACCGAAAGGCGGTTTATCTGAGCAGGGAGACACAGAAACGTGCCGACTTCGTCGTCCGCAGGTTGGGTGACAGGCGCAGCAACCTCTCAAGTTTCGTGGAGAACATCGTACGCCTCCATCTGGAGGAGTACGGTGAGGACATAGAGAAATGGAAGAGGTTATAAACCGCAGGGGAGGGGCGAGGGATGAATTTCAAAAGATTTATTTCCCGCTCTAATCCTACTATCGCATTAAAATATGATGTCATATTCTCGTAAATGAGACGTCATATTTGGACAAATATGACATCATATTTTTAGCAAGCAGACATCTGAATGATGAGAACACCACGAACACAGTTAAACACAGAATGCACGACATTCACTTTTCGGCTGTAAAACGCCTCTTGCGTAAATGGTCTTATCACTGACATTGCAAGACGTCAGTTTGTACCCACAAACTGCGCCCTGCTCCCCTCGTCAGACTGTCGGGGAGATAAGACCGTAATCACTCCGTTCTCATCGGTCAGTGTCCAGAAATTAAGCAACAACAAATCATCTAAAATGATTAACTTTCAAAGAAACTTATATGGACAGATATAATAGAAAGCCAGCCAAGTGGCAGCAACAGAATAAGGAAGAGCAGAAGATGAACAAGACAGAGTTTATCAAGGTAAGGTGTACCTCAGAGGAAAAGCAGCGTATCAAGTCAAAGGCGGAAAGTGCGGGGCGTAAGTTCTCCGATTACTGCCGTGAGATACTCTTAAATGGAGAGGTGGCAGCCGTTCCCAAGATGACCGCCAATGAAAGGGAAGCCATTTGTATACTTCAGCATACAGGACGGTTCTATGGGCAGGTTTCCAACCTCATCAAGGTCAAGGACGAGGATTGGCTACATATCACAAAGAACCTTTCCCTATGTGCCAAAGAGGCATTTAAGCGATTTTACGACCCCAATTTTCGTGTAGACGATGAGATATATAAGGTCTTAAATATGAGAAGAGATGATAGGAAAGTGTAAGGCGATAGCGCATGGCAGCACGGCTTTAGACTATATCTTCAGAGAAGGCAAGCTCGGGCATCACCTTGTTTCCAATCATCTCTACGGGACTACCCCGAAGGAGATTTACGAAGAAATGAAAGTGGTCAGCGATTACAACACACATTGCAGGAACAAGTTCCTCCGCATTGAAATCGGTATCGCACCACAAGACGAAAGAAAGCTACCTGTGTCAGAACTTATGAGGATACCCCATCTGTTTGCCAAACAAATGGGACTTGACAACCACCAATGGGTAGCGGTAACGCACAAGGATACCGATAACAGACACATCCATATCATTGCCAACCGCATCAGCCTATATGGAGAAGTGTATGATACCACCTTCGTGAGCAACAGGGCAGCAAGAGTGGCAGAGGAAATCAGCAGGGAGAAAAACGAAAGGAAACACCAAAAGGTAAAAGCCAATCCCACGAGAGAACAGACAAAGACAGAGGTGCAACAAATCTGCTATGCCTTACTCAGCAAATACAAGGGCAGTGGCATATCTGGATATTCCATGTTTCTCTACGACCTTAGCAAGAGTGGCGTAACCATTGACCGCTTGAAGAACAAGCAGGGCAAGGTCTATGGGTTGAAGTTCTCATACGCAGGACAATCCTTCAAGGCATCCGAAATCGGCAGGGAGTTCGGTTACCATTCCTTGCAGAAGAACTTTGAAGCAACTAACAAGGAAGAAACAAGGAAACCACATCTAACAGTACAAGAATCAACAGAAAAGAACGAACAACCTGATACAGGTTATCATCTTGTACCCAAAAGCCGTTCCACAGTCTCACGGGACAATGACACCTCACAAGTGCAAAATCCTATTGGTGCGGTGATAGACACCATTGTTAGTGCAGCCAATGAAGTAGTGGAAGGGTTAGGAGATTTGATTACACCAACTACGCAAGGTTATGACTATGCCGAGACAGCGTGGCAGCGCAAACTCAGAAACCAAGCAAACAGAAAGAAGAAGCGAGGACGAGGATTATAACCCTATCAAAAATCGCATTAGAAAAGTGCAGAAAGAAGAATATCTCATTAAAAACGCTTGTTATTCGCCAGCAAAGTATTATCTTTGCAAACAGAATAACAAGCGTTCTTTGTTAGGCAGAAAACAGCGGAGCCAAGTAGTTTGCTCGTTTCTAAGTCGTTACCAGTTTAGTTGTATCAATAAGATAACTTCTTTATTTTCAATTAGATACACTTTAATAAATATCTTACCGCGTAAACGCGCGGCGATTGTGCCGTCATCGCACGGCCCCTGCACGGCCGCCGCAGACGCACCGGCCGGTATAAAAGCAAAGGAGGGCGCGCCATCCTTGGATGACACACCCTCCTTCTGCTGCCGCATTGCGGTGGCAACGGGTTACTTTCCGTGGTGCTCGTCAGACACGGTCAACTTCTTGCGGCCATGGGCGCGGCGCGAAGCCAGCACGCGACGACCGTTCTTGGTTGCCATTCTCTCGCGGAAACCGTGCTTGTTCACGCGGCGGCGGTTGTGAGGCTGAAATGTTCTTTTCATCTTATTTGTCCTTATTTTAATTTATTGTAGTTGCAAAACCGTGTGGCGATACCAGCTACCGGTACCCCCATTCGGGCTGCAAAATTACTCAAAAAAATCCGAATGGCAAAGAATCGAGCGATTTTTCGTGGCCGTTTCGGCGTTTTTTTCTAAATTTATAGTAACTTTGCAGCTGCAAAATCGACAATAACAAGTTTAATAATAAGACACAAAATGATTAACTCTCAGGAAATCAAGATTGGGACATGTATCCGTATGGACGGTGGCATTTGGAAGTGCGTGGACTTCCAACACCGCAAGCCGGGCAAAGGAAACACCGTGATGAACACCAAGTTGAAGAACGTGGCCGACGGCCGTGTGCTGGAGCGCACGTTCCAGGTGGGCTTCAAACTCGACGACGTCCGCGTGGAGCACCGCCCCTATCAATACCTCTATGAGGACGGTACGGGCTGCATTTTCATGAACCAGGAGACCTTTGAACAGATCCCCATCGCCAAGGATATGATTACCGGCGTGGAGTTCATGAAGGAGGGCGACGTGGTGGACGTGGTGACCGACACCTCTGACGGCACCATCCTCTCGGCCGAAATGCCGGTGAAGACCAACCTCGTCATCACCCACAGCGAGCCGGGCGTGAAGGGAAACACCGCCACCAACGCCACCAAGCCGGCCACACTGGAGACGGGTGCCGAGGTACGCGTGCCGCTCTTCATCAACGAGGGCGAGACCATTACCGTCGACACGCGCGACGGCAGCTATGTGGGCCGCGTGACGGAGAAGTAAGACCGCCCCGCCCCCTTCACCCCGGGGGAAGCCCCGCACACCCCTTTCGAGTCTCCCCAAGCCCCTCCGAGCAAGGGGATGGTCCCGCCCGCCATCGGGCAACGGCCGTCCTTCCTCTTCGTGGAAAGGCTTGGGGAGGCTTGCTTCTCACCGGCAGCCTTGCCGCCCGATACAGCCCTTAACGCCTGACCATCCACCGTTTCTATCATGGACAACACCTGCGACACCACCCATTCCCCCGCCACTCCTGACACTTTGGGGAAAACACCCACCTACTCTTTCATCATTCCCGTCTACAACCGCCCCGACGAGGTGGACGAACTGCTCGACAGCCTCACCCGGCAGACCGTCCGCAACTTCGAGGTGATCGTCGTCGAGGACGGCTCGCAGCAACCCTGCCGCGAGGTGTGCGACCGCTACGCCGGGAGCCTCGACCTGAAGTATTTCTGGAAATCCAACAGCGGACCCGGCCAGAGCCGCAACTACGGCGTGGAGCGGGCACGGGGCGAATACATGATTGTGCTCGACTCCGACGTGGTGCTGCCCCCGGGCTACCTGCACGCCGTGGCCGAGGAGCTGCGGCGTGAGCCCAGCGATGCCTTCGGCGGCCCCGACCGGGCGCACGACTCCTTCACGTCCACACAGAAAGCCATATCCTATGCCATGACCTCGTTCTTCACCACGGGCGGCATCCGCGGCGGCAAGAAGAAGCTCGACAAGTTCTATCCACGCTCGTTCAATATGGGCATTCGCCGCGACGTGTACCTGCAGCTGGGCGGATTCAGCAGGATGCGTTTCGGCGAGGACATCGACTTTTCCATCCGCATCTTCAAGGCAGGATGCCGGTGCCGGCTGTTCCCCGGCGCGTGGGTCTACCACAAGCGGCGCACCGACTTCCGCAAGTTCTGGCGGCAAGTCTACAACAGCGGCATCGCCCGCATCAACCTTTACAAGAAGTATCCCGATAGCCTCAAGCTGGTTCACCTGCTTCCCATGGCGTTCACCGTGGGGGTGGGGCTGCTCGCCGCCGTGATGCTCGTGGGGCTGCTACTCGTGCTCGTCGGGCTCATGGCCGTCTCGTCCGCCGGGCATCAGGCCTGCCTGTCGGGCCCCATGGCTTCCGTCATCTCGGGCATGGCCCTCATGGCTTTGGGCGTGTGCCCGCTCCTGCTCTATGCCCTGCTCATCTTTCTGGATGCGTCGGTCGTGTGCAAGAGCCCGCTTGTCGGGTTGCTCAGCATCCGTGCCGCTTTCACCCAGCTCATGGGCTACGGCTGCGGCTTCATCGAGGCTTGGTGGAAACGCTGCGTCAGAAGAAAAGACGAATTTTCCGCCTACGAAAAAAACTTCTACCAATAAGTCCCCTCCCACACCTCCATCCTCTCTCCTATCACCCCCTATAACCTCCTATCACCTCTTATAACTTCCTATCCCCTCCTACAACTTCCCATCACTCCATGGACAAGCTCCCCATCAACACCTGGTCAGAATCCGACCGCCCTCGCGAAAAACTGGAGCGGCTGGGGGCCGCCGCCCTCAGCGACGCCGAGCTTCTGGCCATCCTCATCGGTTCGGGGTCGGCCCGGGAGAGCGCCGTCGACCTGATGCGGCGCGTGCTGGCCGACTGCCACAACAACCTCAACACCCTGGGCAAACGCACCGTCCGCGAGCTGGAGCAGTACCACGGCATGGGCCCTGCCAAGGCCATCACCATCCTTGCGGCCTGCGAACTGGGCAAGCGGCGCAAGGACACAGCACGCGAAGAACGCCCCGACATCGGGTCGGCCACAGCCGTGTACAACTTCATGCACCCCATTTTACAGGATCTCGACGTGGAGGAATTCCACATTCTGCTGCTCAATCAGGCTTTCCGCCTCATCCGTGAAGTGCGTATCAGCCACGGCGGCATCACCGAGACCGCTGTCGACATCCGCATCATCATGAAAGAAGCCCTGCTCTCCGGGGCCACCGTGCTGGCCGTGTGCCACAACCATCCCAGTGGCAACACGCAGCCCAGTCCCCGCGACGACCAGCTCACCCAGCAAATCAAGAAAGCTTGCGACCTGATGCGACTCCACTTTCTCGACCATGTAATCATCACCGACGGCCGCTACTACAGCTACAACGAGGAGGGCCGCCTCTAACCGTCCTCGGACAGAACAACACGCTTGGGATAGGGCTGCGCAGCGAATTTTTAGACAGAACCACATATTATTCACCGCGCGAGCCATATATTTAATATGTAGTTCTGTCTAAAAACCCGCTGCGCAGCTATATGCCCTATATATAGTTCTGTCTAAAAAACCATAGCAGCCTCCCACCCTTTCCACCGTTATTCTGTCCCCAACTCGTTGGCCATCTCGAAATAATTGCTTAAATTCGCAGCATCAATCATAATACGAACACCATGACACAAGAAGAGAAGACCCGGATAGAAGAGCGCATCGTCGATGTGCTCAAGACCGTCTACGACCCGGAAATCCCGGTCAACATCTACGACCTGGGCATGATTTACAAGATCGACATGCAGGACAACGGCACGCTCGACATGGACATGACCTTCACTGCACCCTCTTGTCCCGCCGCCGACTTCATCCTCGAGGACGTGCGCACCAAGGTGGAAAGCGTGGAAGGAGTGAAAAATGCCAACGTCAACCTCGTCTTCGAGCCAGCCTGGGACCAGAGCATGATGAGCGAGGAAGCCCGTGTGGAGCTGGGATTTGAGTGAGAAAAAAGCAATTGGAACAAAAAAATACATGGACATGAAGAACGTCTACTTCTTATCCGACGCCCACCTGGGGTCGCTGGCACTGGAACACAAGCGGACGCAGGAACGCCGCTTGGTGCGGTTTCTCGACAGCATCAAGCACAAGGCAGCCGCCATCTATCTGATGGGCGACATGTTCGACTTCTGGAACGAATACCGCTTTGTGGTGCCCAAGGGCTTCACCCGCTTCCTGGGCAAGCTCTCCGAACTGACCGACATGGGGGTGGAGGTGCACTTCTTCACGGGCAACCACGACATCTGGACCTACGGCTATCTGGAGGAAGAGTGCGGACTCATCGTCCATCGCAAGCCCCTCACCACAGAAATCTACGGCAAAGAGTTCTACTTGGCCCACGGCGACGGGCTCGGCGACCCCGACAACAAGTTCAAAATACTGCGTCGCCTCTTTCACAATCGCACGTGCCAGCGACTGCTCAACTTCGTCCACCCCTGGTGGGGCATGCAACTCGGACTGAACTGGGCCAAGCACAGCCGGCTGAAACGCGCCGACGGCAAGGAAGCTCCCTACATGGGTGAGGAGAGAGAATACCTGGTATGCTGGACCAAGGAGTACATGAAGACACACCCCAACATCGACTATTTCATCTACGGGCACCGGCACATCGAGCTCGACCTCACGCTGGAACGCAAGGCCCGCATGCTCATTTTGGGCGACTGGATATGGCAGTTTACCTATGCTGTCTTCGATGGCGCCCACCTCTTCCTGGAGCAATACATAGAGGGCGAGAGCCGTCCGTAAACAAGAAAAAACGGGGAAAGCTCACGTTGGGAAGACTCCAGCCTGCATGATGCCCGCCGGCGGACGACCGGCCTGCCACTCGTCGCGCATGAAATTCATGGCCGGGGCCACATGCTTCAGATAGGCAAGGTTGCCCTGACACAAGTAATTGACACCCGCATGCGTGCGGTTCCGCGACCCCGAGGGGCCGGTCTCGAAGCGGTCTTTAGGGCAGCCTCCGTTACACGCAAACCGATAGGCGCACTGCTTGCACTGTGGTGGAAGCAGTGCGCCTTTGGCTTGTCCGAAGATCTGCTGGCAGGGACTGAAAGCCAGCGTGGCCAGCGGCGTGTGGCGAAGATTGCCCAAACGGTAGGCGGGCGACACAAAATGGTCGCAACTATAGACCTCGCCGTCGGGCTGCAAGGCCATCGACAGCCCGCAAGCAGGGGCAAACGAGCAGATGCCCGGCTCCACACCGCACCAGCAAGCCAGTGTGGCATCGAAGTGTTCCACGAAGACGGTGCCCACGTCGCACCGCACCCAATCGTCGAAAAGCGTGCAAAGAAAGCGGCCCCACTGCTCGGGCAGCACCGTTTCGGGCGTCATTCGGCCGTCGGGGGCCTGCTCCACAATGGGTGTGAACTGGAGATAGCGACAGCCTATCTCCTTGAAAAAGCGATAGAATGCCAAGGGATGGTCGGCATTGAGGCGGTTGATCGTGGCCATGGCATTCCATTCTACATCGTACTTTTGCAGCAGATCGATGCCCCGCATCACCTGATCCCACGTGGCTCCGCCCTGCCGCGTGCGGCGAAAGGCATCGTGTAGGGGCTGCGGGCCGTCGATGCTGATGCCTACAAGAAACCCGTGTTCGCGCAGAAACTCGGCTGTCTCGGCCGTGAGCAACGTGCCGTTGGTCTGCAGGGCATTGTCTATATGCCGGCCGTGCCCGTACTGCCGCTGCAGCCGAATGACGCGCTTGAAGAAGTCGAGACCCATGAGCAACGGTTCGCCACCGTGCCAAATGAAGAGCACTTCCTCCGTGGGCTGGCTGCCGATATAGTCGCGAATGAACTGTTCCAGCAGCGCATCGCTCATGCGTCCCGAGGCCTTGTCGAGAAAATAGCAGTAACTGCACCGCAGGTTGCAGGCCGAACCGCATGGCTTGGCCAGCATGTAATAAGGACGGACAAGGGGAAACGTAGACATGGCGGGCGGTATTAGCAGAGACCGGCTATGATTTCTGCCTCAGTGACCAGGTTCTGATCGCCGGGCACCGTGTTCTTCAACGCAGAGGCTGCAACCGAGAAATCGAGGCACCGCTGGTCGTCGTCGGGCCAGCGGCGACGGGCATGGATGAAGGCGGCCACCCAGGCGTCGCCCACGCCCATCTGGTCGACGATGGGCTGGATGTCGTAGATACGCGAGGTGTAGATGCGTCCCTCGGCCCAGAGCACTCCGGCATTGACGTGGTGATTGAAGGAAAGCTGGTTGCGGTGGGCGATGAGCATGCGACGGCATCGGGGGAAAAGCGCATGCAAATGATCGAAATAACGGCGGTAGGCATCCCGGTCGAACCGGTAGCTTTCATCGAGTGCAGTAAAGGGGATGGGCTCAAGGCCGCTGGCCACGTACCACTCGTTCTGGTCGCCAAAGATGAACGAACTGTACTGCATCAGCTCGTCGAGCGACCGGCGTGCATCGGCGCCGGGATACCGCCACAGGTTTCCACGGTAGTTGATGTCGCAGGTGAGTTCGATGCCCGAAGCGTCGGCGCGTCGCACAGCATCCATCGTTGTGTCGAGGGCCGCCCGGCTGGTGGCGCAGGTTATGCCAGAGCAATGGAACAGTCCGGCCCCTGCAAAGACGGGCTCCCAGTCGATGTCGCCATGCTCGAGCGTATTGAACGAGGAGTCGTCGCGGTCGTAAACTACCCGCGAGGAGCGCATGGCGGCCGACGGCTCAAAGTAGTAGGTGCCCAGCCGCTTGCCTCCACGCACTGCGTGCCCCACGTTGAGTCCGAGCGAGCGCAGGTGCATGAGGGCGGCCTCACCGATGGAATTGTCGGGAATGCGGGTGACAAACTCCACGTCGTCGCCCAGTTGCGCCAGACTTACAGCCACATTTGCTTCCGATCCGCCATAGTCGGCGCCGAACGTGCTGCCCTGAAACAGTCGCCGGCTGCCCGGCTTGGACAGCCGCAGGAGTATCTCTCCAAACGTAATTATCTTCTTCATCCTGTCAAGTATAAAGGGGACGCTGCCTGCGGCAACATCCCCCTCACGTTATGGTTTGTGCGTTCTTTCGGGTTTATTCGAGGGTCTTGCCCGTGGCCAGAGCGAGTGTATCGCGGGCGATGACAATCTCCTCGTCGGTGGGAATCAGCACCACCTTGACCTTGGAATCGTCTGAAGAAATGACGCGCTCCTCGCCACGCACGTTGTTGCGCTCGGCATCCATCTTCACTCCAAGGTAACCAAGTCCCGCGCAGCTGTCAAGACGCATGCCCGTCTGGTTCTCGCCCACGCCGGCTGTCCAGACAATAACATCCACGCCGTCCATGGCAGCAGCGTAGGCTCCAATGTATTTCTTGATGCGATAAGCGTACATCTTGAGGGCCAGGACAGCCTTCTCGTTGCCCTCGTTGGCCGCATTCTCCACGTCGCGCATGTCGCTTGAGATGCCGGTCATGCCAAGCACGCCGCTCTTCTTGTTGAGATATTCGGACATTTCGTGGGGTGTCATGCCGCTCTTCTCCATCATGAACGTCACGGCCGAGGGGTCGATGTCGCCGCAACGACTGCCCATCATCAGACCGGCCAGCGGGGTGAGGCCCATCGAGGTGTCGATCACCTTGCCGTTTTTGACGGCTGCAATGGAGGCGCCGTTGCCGATATGGCAGGTGATGACCTTGGTCTTCTTGTAGTCGAGACCCAGAAATTCACAGGCGCGCTTCGACACATAGCGGTGCGACGTACCGTGGAAACCGTAGCGGCGAACGTGGTATTTGGTGTACCATTCATAGGGCACGGCGTAGAGATAAGCGTAGTCCGGCATCGTGCTATGGAAAGCATTGTCGAACACTGTCACCTGCGGCACGTCGGGCATAAGCTCGTCTACAGCCTTGATGCCGGCCAGATGGCCCTTGTTGTGCACGGGGGCCAGTTCGATCAGGCTCTCTATTCCTTGCTCCACCTCGGGGGTCACGAGGCAACTCTTCTCGAAGAGGTCGCCGCCTTGCACCACGCGATGCCCCACGGCCCCTATCTCGTCGAGGCTCTTGATGGAGCCCATCTCGGGATCGAGCAGGCATTTGAATACCAGTTGCACGCCCTCCTTGTGGGTGGGCAACTCGGCCATGATTTGCTTTTTGTCGCCATTTGCGAGCTTCACCTTGATGAAAGCCTCATCCAATCCGATACGCTCCACGCCGCCTTGAGCCAGCACACGCTCGTCGGTCATGTCGTACAGCTTGTATTTAATAGAACTGCTTCCACAGTTCAGAACCAATATTTTCATAGTCTTGAATTGTAAATGATGAATCGTGAATTAAGAATTCGCCTTGGCATCCTGGGCCTGACAGGCCGTGATGGCCACCATATAATAGATGTCGTCCACGGAGCAGCCGCGGCTCAGGTCGTTCACCGGACGGGCGATGCCCTGAATAATGGGGCCGATGGCAAGGGCGTTGCCCAGACGCTGAACGAGCTTATAGCCGATGTTGCCCACCTCGAGATTGGGCACCACCAGCACGTTGGCCTTGCCGGCAATGTCGCTTCCGGGGGCTTTCTTGGAGCCCACGGCGGGCACCAAGGCGGCATCGGCCTGTAGTTCGCCGTCCACTTTCAGCTCGGGATACTTCTCATGGGCAATCCTTGTAGCGTCGAGCACCTTGTCGATGATGTAGACACTCTTGCCCGTCTCCTTGTCCTTGGCATCCTGAGCAGAGCCTTTGGTCGAGAAGCTGAGCATGGCCACGCGCGGATCGGAGAAGCCAGCCACGGAGTGTGCGGTTTGTGCAGTGGTGTAGGCTATCTGGGCAAGCTGGTCGGCCGTGGGGTTCGGGGTGACGGCTACGTCGCCCATCACCACGATGCCGTCCTCGCCATACTCTTTCTGATGGGTGATAATCAGCATGGCACCACTCACGCAACTGACACCGGGGGCGCACTTAATGATTTGCAGGGCGGGGCGCAACGTGTCGCCCGTGGTGCTGAGCGCACCCGAAATCTGGCCGTCGGCGTCGCCGGTCTTGATAATCATGCAACCCAGATAAAGATTGTTTTTGGTCACCAGCTCGCGGGCCTGATCCACGGTCATGCCCTTTTTCTTGCGCAGTTCGGCCAGCACTGCGGCATACTCCTCCGTCTTCTCGCAGTGCCGCGGATCCACGATGGTGGCCTTGTCAAGATGGGTCAGGCCCCAAGCCTCGGCCTCTTTCCTGATATTCTCAGGGTTGCCGATGAGAATCAGGTCGGCCAAATCGTCGGCCAATACCTTATCCGCTGCCTTCAATGTGCGTTCTTCCTCTGCTTCGGGAAGCACGATGCGCTGCTTGTCAGCCTTAGCACGCGCCACAATCTGTTCTAATAAACCCATAGTTTGATTCTTATTCCATTAATTGTCTGTTGTATGCTACAAAGTTAGGCAAAGTTTCCGAGGTGGACAAACACAAGGCGTAGAAATTAGGCGTAAACGGTCATAAAAACGCCCTTATACGCTTGCCATCTCACGGGCAAGGATGCTCTCCAGCTCCTCTGCCGAGAGCCGCAGGCGGAACTGCCCCCTGATGGCCACGCTGATGCGCCCGGTCTCCTCCGACACCACCACGGCGATGGCGTCCGAATCCTGGCTGATGCCCATGGCAGCACGGTGGCGCAGCCCCAGTTCCTTGGGAATGTCGAGGCTGTGGCTCACGGGCAGGATGCAGCCGGCAGCCTTGATTCGCTTCTTCGAGACTATCATGGCACCGTCGTGCAAAGGCGAGTTCTTGAAGAAAATGTTCTCTATGAGCAGTTTGTTCACACTGGCATCGATGGTCTCTCCCGTCTGCACGATGTCGTCGAGTGGCGTTGCCCGCTCCACCACGAGGAGTGCACCCACCTTGGCTTTGGCCATATCCATGCACGCCCACACGATGGGCATGATGGTGGCTTTGTCCTCCGTCTGCCCGGCATCTTTCTTTTGCGAGAAGAAGCGCAGCACGTTGCGCACCCGCTCGTGGGCGCCCAACTGATAGAGAAACTTGCGTATCTCTTCCTTGAACAGCACGATGAGGCCGATGACACCCACGCTCACCAGCTTGTCAAGAATGCTTCCCATGAGGCGCATCTCCAGCACTTGCGAGACGAAAAGCCACACCAACACGAAGAACATGATGCCGATAAAGATGTTGAGCGACCGGCTCTCCTTCATCAACCGATAGATATAATAGAGCATCAGGGCGACCAAAAAGATGTCGATGATGTCTTTAATGCCGAATTCAAAAAACATAATATCCTTTGTTTGGAGGAGTTAAGGGGTTATGGAGTTAAGGAGTTATGACAGCGGGTCTGCGGTTGAATGAGCCCCAAGAACCATTTGTCTTAACTCCTTAACTCCATCACTCCTCTAACTCCACACGTTAAACCATCCCCAAGAACCTGTTGTCTCAACTCCGTCACTCCTTCACGCCATCACTCCACACCCATGGTTCGTCCCACGAGCTTCACCGCCTGCACCGCCTCGCGCACGTCGTGCACACGCAGGATGGAGGCTCCCCGCATCAAGGCAACGGTGTTGAGCACGGTCGTTCCGTTGAGCGACTCGTCGGCCGTGATGCCCAACACCTGATGAATCATGCGCTTGCGCGAGATGCCGGCCAGCACAGGCAACCCCAGAACAGACAGCCGATCCATCGTGTCGAGCACGCGGAAGTTCTCGTCCATGGCCTTGCCGAAGCCGAAACCAGGGTCGAGAATGATGTCTTTCACGCCGAGGTCGTGCAGCTGCTGCACCTCGCGGGCAAAGCCAACAAGCATGTCGTGCAGCGTGCCCTGCACCGACATGAGGATGTAGGGCACCCGCAACCGTCCCATCATACGGAAGATGGCGGGGCAGTCGGCGGCGGTCTGCTCCAGCGGCGTGTCCACAATGCCTGTGAGTCCGCCCTCCGACACGTCGTTGATGATGTCGGCCCCATACTCCTCCACCGCCATGCGCGCCACCTCGGGCCGGTAGGTATCTACGGAGACGACGGCGTCGGGCTGCTCGCGGCGCACGATGGGCAGGGCGCGACGCAGCCGTTCCATCTCCTCCTCCTGCGTCACCTCGTGGGCGCCGGGACGCGTGGAGAAGGCCCCCACATCGATGATTGTGCCACCCTCGGCCACGATCTGGTTGGCCCGGTCGGCTATTTCGGCCTCGGTCTGCTTGCGGCTTCCGGCAAAGAAACTGTCGGGCGTGCAGTTCAGTATGCCCATCACCTGCGGGCGTTTCAGGCTGAACAGCCGGCCGCGCACGTTGATGGTATAGTCCGTGCTTGTATTTGTCATTGCTTCTTTCGTCTTCAAAACTTACTATAATAATAGGTGGACGTTCAGCCTCGGGCCAGCCAAATGCCGAAAAATCGGTCGTAGACCTGGTAGGCATCGTCCGTCTGCAGCAGCAGTTCCTTGTCCACCAACACCTTGGCTGCCGACTTCACCGTGCTGGCTGCACCCAGCTGATGGGCCGCGACAAAGGCCTTGCCGAGTATCTCGCGCACCGTCCCCTCCCGGGCCACGGCCCGCAGCAGCCGCCCCTGAGCCGGGGTGACGAGGCGCAGAAAGGTGTGATAGGTGGGGGCGTTCTCCTCTACGATGTCGGCCAGCACACGGTCTACGGCATCGGCCGTGATGTCGGTCGCGCCCGTTTCATAGAGCCGGTTGAGCGTCATCTGCACGTACCACGTGTGCCCGGAAAGCCGCTCGTAGAGCCCGCCGAACACGCCGGGCAGCAGCCTCCGCCCGGCATCGGCCAGCCTGGCCTGGACAAAGGCCTCGTAGGCAGCCGGGGCAATGCTCCCCAAATTCATCATCTGCGCACTCTGATAGAACGGGCGGGCGGCCGAAACAAACATGTTTTCCAACACGTGGCGCTGGCTGCCGGAGAAAATGAAGCGCACCGAGGTGAGGTGTTGGATGTGGGCACGCAGCAGGGCCTCCACCTGTTTGTCAGCATAAGTGGTGACGGTCTGGAACTCGTCAAAGGCTACATAGCAGCGTTTGCCCGACTGCTGCATGTAGTCGAATATCTCGGCCAGCGACCGTTCGGCCAGGTCGGGCTGCACGTCTATCGTGAGCGAGGGCTTCCCCGTCATGGGGTCGATGGTGATAACGGGGCGCAGCGACCTGAAGAAAGTGGCCACCCGCTTCACCAGCCGGGCCTCGGTGGTGTCAAGCGTGCCCAGCACAGCGTCGCCCAGCTTCTTGACGAGCGAGGCCAAACTGTCCGTCTGGTACAGGTCTACATAGTAGCACGCAGCCTCCCCGGCCTGTTCCACTTGGTGGAACACGTGCCTGATGAGCCCCGTTTTGCCCATGCGACGGGGACTGACGAGGGTCACATTGCGGCCGTTTCGCAGGGCGGAGGCCAGCTTGTCTGTCTCCTGCTCACGGTCGCAGAAATAGGCCGGCGACACATAACCGGACAGCAGAAAGGGATTGACAATGTCCATAAACACAAATCTTCAAGTCGTTGCGAAGCGTCGTTGCGAACTTCTCGTTACGAACTTTTCGCAATGCAAAGATAGGCAATTCCGGCTTATCCCGCAAGCACGGCGGGCAAAAATCGCTCCGCCGGGGCTGCATACAGACTTTCGGGGCCTCTCACTCCTCCACAATTTCGCTGGCCCGGTTCCAGCCCGGAGCCGCGCGATAGAGGGCGGCCGTGCCGCGAGGCACGCAGAGCACCGACGTCTTGTTCACGCCAAAGCGGCCCAATGCAGGCGGCACCAGCCACTTCACGTGGATGCGGCGGGCCGTGAAGTTGCCCTTGAATCCCTGGTCGGGGCCCATCTGCAACGTGGCCGGATAGCTGATTTCGTCCAGCCGCGCGCCCGTGTGGAAAGCCTCGTCGCCGAGCGTCTCCAGCTGCGAGTCGGCAGGAATATGGATTTGCGAGAGCTTGGAGCAGTTGAAGAAGGCATAGCTGCCCACACTGCGCACGGAGGCGGGGAAGTCCACCTCGCAGAGCTCCAGACAGAGATGGAAAGCGCGATGGCCGATGGCCGTGAGCCCACGGGGTAGCACCACGCGCTGCAAGGGCGTGCGGGTGATGCTGAATGCACCGTCAGCCAGCACGTCGGGCCTGCGGCTGACGTAGGCGTCGAGCGTGGTGCCGATGGCCTTTTCGGCGTATGTGCCACACGTCACGAGGCTGCACTCGCCCAAGTCCACCTGCTGCAAGTTCAGGGGAATGCCGTGGTGCGTCGACACGACATTACCCTCAGCGTTGGTCCATCGCCACGACACCTCGGGGCAAAGCAGCGTGCGCAGTGCCTGCATGTCGGCGTCGTTGAGCTGCCCCGAGAGCTTCAAGCTCCGCAGTTCACGCCACTTTCGTGGGTCGCTGCCCAGCAGCGTGCCCAGCTCTCCGGGCTTGTCCACCCGCATTTCCTCCTGCTCGCGCAGCGTACGGGGGCCCTGGTGCACGGTCACCGACACCGGCACGGCCCCGGGAGCCGCAATCGTCAGCTCGGCCGCACGGCCCAGTCCGCGGTTGGGCTCGCACCGGAGGCGGTAGATGAACGTGGCGTAGGGCCGTGTCGGGCCTCCCCACTTTTCCGCCATCCTCGACTCCACCTTGAGCCATGAGGCCTCGGCGGGCACGGTGACGGTGTGCTCCAGGTTGGCCGTGACGAAGACATAGGCATTGGTGCTGTCGGTCGCCACGTCGATGTGCGTGCTGCGGAGGCGCAGCTGCGGGGCGAAGTGCTGGCGCAGGGTCACCACGTAGCGCCGCTCGCCCTGCGTCAGCGTGAGCTGTGCCCGCCGCCACCCCATCTCCGGGTTGCGTGTCACGTGTATCTGTACGGTGCTTGTTTCGCCGGCGTTGGCCACGGTGGCGGTGCACCAGGGGCTCTCGCCCTCGGCTGTTTCGCCATTGTCCACCGTTGCCTGCCAAGGCTCGTCGCCCGACCGCAACACCAAGGCAAGGGTGGTGTCGGCCGCACCCGTGAGTACCTCCTGCTGTTCCAGTATCTGCCGCGTGGCCGGATCGGTGGTGGGTTGCGGCTGCTCGCTGTCGCTGCCACAGGCCGTAAGCAGCAGCAAGGCGCACGTGGCCAGCCAGGCGTTTACAAGTCTCAATCGTTTCATGCGTGTTTCAAGTTTACAGTCCTGCCGGTTTGCCGGCTCTCGCAAAGTTAAGCAAAATCTGCCAACCCGCGCGGATCGGAGTGCAAAGGAGTGGCTTTTTTCGTATATCTTAACAGTAGCCGCAGCTTCCGGCTACACCTTATTATATAAGGGGCACTCGGCACACGCCCCACCGCGGCGGGCCGCACATTCTGCCACGGCGGCCCACATTTCCGCCCAAAACATTTGGAGGTTTAGCCCGAAACCGCTATTTTTGCGCGCGGACAGGGGGCTCTCCCTCCACGTCCGTCAAGAATCATGAACAGCAAAGCACTATACCAGCTCTACCTACAACACCCGCAGGTAACCACCGACAGCCGCAACTGTCCGGCCGGAAGCATCTTCATCGCCCTGAAAGGGGCCTCGTTCAATGGCAACAAGTTTGCCCGCGCCGCCCTCGAGCAGGGTTGCAGCCACGCCATCGTCGACGAGGCGGACTGTGCCGACCCCGCCGACCCGCGCATCATCCTCGTGGACGACTGCCTCACCGCCTTCAAAGAGCTGGCCCGCGAGCACCGCCGCCAGTTCCGCATCCCCGTCATCGGCATCACCGGCACCAACGGCAAGACCACGACCAAGGAGCTCGTCTCGGCCGTGCTGGCCGAGAAATACCGCGTGATGCACACCGAGGGCAACTTCAACAACGACGTGGGCGTGCCCAAAACACTGCTGCGCCTCGCCCCCGAACACGAGATTGCGGTGGTGGAAATGGGGGCCTCGCACCCCGGCGACATCCGTAAACTCGTGGACTATGTGGAGCCCACCTGCGGCCTCATCACCAATGTGGGCCGTGCCCACCTGCAGGGATTCGGCTCGTTCGAGGGCGTGAAGCAGACCAAGGGCGAGCTCTACGACTATCTCAAGGCCCACGGTTGCCTCGCCTTTCTCAACACCGGCAACGACCATCTGGTGGAGATGGCCCGCCAGCGCGGCCTCGACCGCGTGCTGAGCTACGGTCAGGACAACCAGGCCCGTGTGCAGGGCCGCGTCACGGGCTGCACTCCGTTCCTGGGGCTCGAGTGGTGGCAGGACGACGCCCTGGCCGACGGCGATGCCGCCACCGACGACCCTACCGGCCCGCAGCCCGGCATGCAGACACCGAGGCATGCCGTCCGGACGCAGCTCATCGGCGCCTACAACCTCGACAACGTGCTGGCCGCCGTCGCCATAGGCCTCCACTTCGGCGTGACGCCCGGGCAGATAGGACACGCCCTGGAGCACTATGTGCCCAGCAACAACCGCTCGCAACTGGAGCAGACGGCCCACAACTGGCTCATCATGGACGCCTACAACGCCAACCCCACAAGCATGGCAGCCGCCATTGACAACTTTGAGCGTACCGAGGTTTCCATGCCCAAGATGGCCATTCTGGGCGACATGCGCGAGCTGGGCGACGTGAGCAACGAGGAGCACCAGCGCGTGGCCGACATGCTCACCACGGCCCGCTTCGACTGCGTGTGGCTCGTGGGCGAGGAGTTTGCCAAGACCCGTTGCAGCTTCCGCAAGTTCAGAAACATCGACGAGGTCAAGGCCGCCATAGCCGCCAACCGCCCCGAAGGCCACTGCATCCTCGTCAAGGGGTCCAACGGCATCCGCCTGTTCGAGCTGCCCGCCCTGCTCTAAGGGCGGAGCGTGCGGCGGCCGGGGCCATGCCGCCATACGGCCATGGCTGCCCCGCCACATGGCTGGGATTGCGCCGCTACACGGCCGGGACTGTGCCTCGACGGCCCGAACGAAAAACAATAACGGTGAAAACGCCTGGCGATTGCGGCGTAGACGCACTGCGTTTACAG
The DNA here is from genome assembly GCF_000518545.1 of Hallella seregens ATCC 51272. Taxonomy (GTDB): domain Bacteria; phylum Bacteroidota; class Bacteroidia; order Bacteroidales; family Bacteroidaceae; genus Prevotella; species Prevotella seregens. The sequence continues at coordinate 54,014 of NZ_JADU01000012.1, read as the reverse complement.
CGTAATCGCCGGGCGTTTGCGGCATAAAAGACGGGCGGGCACGCGATGGCGGCAGGGCCAAGGGCCCGTCGCCGCCCGTGCCCCACGGTGCGACGACCTCTATGCCACGGCGTGGCGGCCCCTGCCCCATCCGCCAGCGGTGCAGACACGAAAGGGTGGCGGTGCATATACGGAGGGATAGCGGTGCGCGCGCGGACGGGCGACGACAACGAAAAAGTCCGGCACCGCACGAATGCAGTAACCGGACCGAATGAAAGGAGGAAGTGGTACCACCAGGAATCGAACCGGGGACACAAGGATTTTCAGTCCTTTGCTCTACCAACTGAGCTATGGCACCTTAGGCTTGTTTGCGGGTGCAAAGGTAGTGGTTTTTTGGCGAATGCCCAAATTTTTCCCTGCAAAAATGCGTGCGTTTCGGAAAAAAGGCGTACCTTTGCACCGTCAAAAGAGGAACGCCCCCAGGGGTGCCGACTCTTGAGATGGCAGCGGGATGTAGCGCAGTTGGTAGCGCACTACGTTCGGGACGTAGGGGTCGGGCGTTCGAGTCGCCTCATCCCGACCAGCCAAGAGGGTTGCTTCGTGCAGAAGCAACCCCTTTTTGTTTCCTCTTTCAAAATTCCACATAGGGCCGCAGCCGGTCAATGTCGGCCGCGGTGAAGTCGTCGAGCAGCCGCAACTGGTCCAGACTGGTGAGCGGGCCGTGCAGCCGTCGGTAGTCGACGATGGCCTTGGCCTGATAGTAATTGATGTAGGGGTGGCGGCGCAGCTCCCCCAGCCGCAGACGGTTCACCTTGAGCCGCTGCACGCCGCCGCCCGTCACGAAGTAGCCGAGGGCCTGTTCGGGAAAGTCGTCTATCTCGCGCAGCTGTTCCGTGTGGGCGTAGCCGCCCAGCCGCTGCCGGTAGTTCACGATGCGGGCGGCAAAATACGGGCCGATGCCGGGCACCCGCATGAGCAGCGTGGTGTCGGCCGCGTTCAGGTCCACACGCTCCGTGGGGCCCAGCTTGGCCGGGTGGCGGCGGACGGTGTCGGCCGTAACGGGAGTGGCGGTGGCGTAGCGCGTGGCGGCGGGCAGGTAGTCGTCGGAGATGCGGATGTAGGGCTCGAGCTCCCGATACTGCCGGCGCGTGAGTCCGTAGAGTCGGGCAAAGTCGGCCGGCCGGCGATAGATGCCGCCGGCGGCACGGTAGCGGTAGATGTTGCGCACCTGCCAGGGCTGCAGCCCGAGCCGCAGCAACTGGCTGCTGTCGGCCGTGTTCGGGTCAAAGGGGAAGCGTTCGGGAACATGGGCCGGAGCCACGGCATAGGGCTCGTAGGCCTTGGACGGGTGCGCTTCGTCCGTGTCGGCGAAACGCGGCTGCGGTCGGTCGGTCGCGGCTGTGGAGTCTACGGAACCGGCGGCACCACGGCCCCCGCCTCCGCCCAGCCAGCCCATCAGGGCGAGGCCACCCACCAGCAGCAGCAGGAAGAAGAGGAGCACGCCGCGGTCGGAACGGTTGAAGAAGAACAGGTCTTTGGGTTTCATGGCAAAAGAAAGGATATGGGGGCCGGCTAAATAACACCCAGCTGATGCAGGAACACGGCGACGATGCAGAGCGGCGAGACGTAGCGGATGAGGAAAAGCCACACGGCAAAGAGCACGCCGGACAGGGTGCCCCAATTGGTAAACTCGTCGCGCACCACGCGCCGGGGCACCACCCATCCCAGCAGGATGCAGGTGAGGAACGAGCCCAAGGGCAGCAGGATGTTGGAAGTGAGGTAGTCACAGCAGTCGAGGAAGCTCTTGCCCAGGATGCTGATGTCCGCCGCACCGCACGAAAGCGAGCATGCCACGCCGATGGCGACGGCACAGAGCGTCTCCAAAACTGCACCGCGCGGCCGCGAAATGTGGAGTTGCTCGTAGAACATGGCCGTGCCAATCTCGTGCATGGAAATGGTGGACGTGAGGGCGGCCAGGGACAGCAGGGCATAGAACAGGATACCGACGATGTAGCCCAGCGTAGGCGTGAAGGCCTGTTGGAACACTGTGGGCAGGGTGATGAAGATGAGCGAGGGCCCGCTGTCGGGGTTCACGCCTACGGAGAAAGCCGCCGGAAAGATCATCAGTCCGGCCAGGATGGCTATCAAGGTGTCGATGCCGGCAATCTGTCCGGCCGAGCGCAGCAAGTTGGTCTGACGGCTGAAGTAGGAGGCATAGGTGCACAGACAGGCCGTGCCCAGCGAGAGCGAGAAGAAAGCCTGGCCCAGCGCATCAAGCAGGACACCGCGCGAAATCTTCGTGAAGTCGGGCTTGAAGAGGAACGCCACCCCACGCCCGGCGCCGGGCTGCAGGCACGAAGCCACCACGACGATGAGCAGCAGCACGAAGAGTGTGGGCATGAGCAGGTTGCTGAACCGCTCGATTCCCCTGCGTACGCCGCGGATAACGACGAGGTGGGTCAGCAGGATGAAGGCCACTGTCCAAAGCAACGGCTTCACGGGATGCGACGAAAACTCCTGGAAGTAGCGGGCCACGTAGGCGGCATCGCCGTTCAGTCCGCCCAGCAGCGAGGCCATGAGGTACTGCAGGCACCAGCCCGCCACGACCGAGTAGAAGCCGAGAATGATGATCGACGTCACGGAGCCCATGTAGCCTACGGCCGCCCACCACTTGCCGCCCAGCAGGTGATAGGCCCGCGCTGCATTGGATGCACCGTGGCGGCCCACGATGAATTCGCCCACCATGCCCGGGATGCCCAGCAGCAGAATGCACACCAGATAGAGCACGATAAAGGCCGCGCCGCCGTCCTGTCCCGTCATGTAGGGGAAGCGCCAGATATTGCCAAGTCCCACGGCCGAGCCGGCCGTGGCCAGAATAACGCCTATCTTGGTTCCGAAATTTCCGCGTTCGCTCATGGTCTTGGGGTATTGATGGTGCGGCGGCGACAGGGTGCAGGGCCGCCGCGTTGTGTTTTAAATAATGCCGAATTGGTGCAGGAAGATGCAGAGAATGGCCAGCGGACACACGTAACGCACCAAAAAAAGGTATGCGCCGAAGAAGCGGCCGCTCAGCGTTCCCCAGTTGGTAAACTCGTCGCGCACCAGCCGGCGCGGCACAAACCAGCCCAGAAACAGGCAGGTGAGGAAGCCGCCGACAGGCAGAAACACCTGTCCGGTCACAAAGTCGAAGAGGTCGAAAAGCGACCGGCCGGCCACCTGCAGCCCATCCACAGCCCCCAGCGAGAGCGAGCAGAAGCCGCCAATGACGACGGTGGTGGCGGTGACGAGCATGGCTCCGCGCCGACGGGTGATGTGCAGCTCCTCGTAGAAGAACGAGGTGCTCACCTCGTGCAACGAAATAAGCGACGTGAGCGCTGCCATGGAGAGCAGGGCATAGAACAGCAATGAGACGATCCAACCCAGCAGAGGCATGCCTACAAAGGCCTGGTTAAACACGTTGGGCAGGGTGATGAAGATGAGCGAGGGGCCGCTGTCGGGGTTCACACCCACGGAGAAAGCCGCCGGAAAAATCATCAGTCCGGCCAGCACGGCCACGGCCGTATCGACCAGCGACACCTGCAGGGCCGAGTTGAGCAGGTTGGTTTGACGGCTGTAATAGGAGGCATAGGTACAGATGCAGCCCATGGCAATGCTCAGCGAGTAGAACGACTGGCCCAGCGCACCGAGGAAAACGCCCTTGTCCACCTTGGTGAAATCGGGCCTGAAAAGGAACTCCACACCCCGCGAGGCATCGGGCAACAGGCATGAAGCTACCACGATGACCAGCAGCAACACGAAGAGTGTGGGCATCATCAGCTTGGATGCACGCTCTATTCCGCCCCGCACGCCATGGATAATGACAAAGTGTGCAAAGAGCAAGATGGCCGCTGTCCAGAAGATGGGGCGCACGGGATCAGTGGAGAATGCCTCAAAATAGGTCTTCACAAAGGCCGGGTCGCCCCGCAGCTCGCCCATCACCGAGGCGTAGACGTACTGCAGGCACCAGCCCGACACCACGGCATAATAGCCTGTAATGAGGAAGCCTGTGAGCACGCCGAGCAGCCCTACGTACTTCCACGCGCTGCCGTCCGACACCTTGGCATAGGCCCGGAACGTGTTGGACGCACCGTGACGACCGATGATAAACTCCGAGATCATGCAGGGAATGCCCAGCACCAACACGCAGCACACATAGATAAGAATGAAAGCAGCACCACCGTTCTCGCCGGTCATATAGGGGAAACGCCACACATTTCCCAGGCCCACGGCCCCGCCGGCCGTGGCCAATATCATGCCCATCTTGCTCCCAAAATTGGATCTTTCTTCTGACATAAGCGTCCTTTCTTGTTGCTTCGGCTTGCAAAATTATAAAAAATAATCCGCTTTTGCGGGTACGATGAAAGCAAAAATCCGGAAATTCTTTGATTTATAAAGCAACAGACAGGCATGTTCTCGGCAAGCCTCCACGGCCCCGCCGCCATGCGGCCACCTGTCAGCGGTAATCCTCCGGCACGTTTTCTTTCCAGCGTTCGTAGGGATTGGACAGCAGGTGGGAGTTGTAGAAATGCTTGTCACCCGTCACTTCGGGCCCGATGAAATCGGGCTTTTCGTAAGCCTCGGCCTCGTTGCCAAGTTCCACCTCGGCCATCACCAGCCCGTCGTTGGCCCCGTGAAACTCATCGATCTCGAAGACATGCGCCCCGCTCCGCACCAAGTAGCGGTGCTTATCTATCACTCCTCCCCGGCAAAGCTGCATCAAATGGGCGGCCTCGTCGAGGGTAATCTCCTTCTCAAATTCGTAGCGAGTCATGCCGCCATTGACGCTGCGGCCCTTGATGGTCAGGAAAGCGCGGTCGTCGCGGACACGGATACGCACCGTGGCGCCGTCGGCAGGGATATAGCCCTGCTGGATATGGCTGCACGAAAAGGCGGCGCGCCTGTACGCGCCGCCCCTCTTGACGAGAAACTTTCTCTCTATTTCCAGTCCGCTCATCCTACGAGATACATACTCCAAATCATGTAAATGATGGCCAGTGCGACAAGGATGCCGAAGATCCATTTCACCACACTGTCGCCCTGGTTTTTCTGTTTCTCGTCGCGCTTTTCACGAACCACTTTCTTCTCTGCAGCGTTCACTTCGCGTACGGGGATGTGGGCGTCGTTCTTCTTTTTATTGCTCATACCATTTCAATTTTATAGGTTTAACGATTAGATTACAGATTGCTGTCATGCCTCTTCCTCGTCGGTCACGGGAAATTCCATGAGGTAAGCCTTGATGAATCCGTCGAGTTTGCCGTCCATCACACCGTCCACATCGGAAGTCTGGAAGTTGGTACGATGGTCCTTCACCCGGCGGTCGTCGAACACGTAGCTCCTAATCTGGCTGCCCCACTCTATCTTTTTCTTGCCGGCTTCTATCTTAGCCTGGGCCTCCATACGCTTTTTCATGGCCCGGTCGTAGAGCTGACTCTTGAGCAGCAACATGGCCTTGGCCCTGTTTTTAGGCTGGTCTCGGGTCTCGGTGTTCTCAATAAGTATCTCCTCTTTCTCGCCCGTATCGGGGTCTTCGTACTGATAACGTAGCCGCACGCCCGACTCAACCTTGTTCACATTCTGGCCTCCTGCACCGCTGGAACGGAACGTATCCCAGCTCACTTTGGCCGGATCGACATACACTTCAATGGTATCATCGACCAGCGGCGACACGAAAACGCTGGCGAAACTCGTCATGCGCTTGCCCTGTGCATTATAGGGAGACACACGCACCAGGCGGTGCACGCCGTTCTCGCTCTTCAGGAAGCCATAGGCATATTCGCCTCCTTCGATGGTCATGGTGACGCTTTTGATGCCCGCCTCGTCGCCCTCCTGGATGTCTGAGACGGTTACCCGGTAGCCGTGGGCGTCGCACCAGCGCATGTACATACGCATCAACATCTGTGCCCAATCCTGACTTTCTGTGCCGCCAGCACCCGAATTGATCTTCATCACGGCCTCCATCGGGTCTTCAGTCTGCCGCAGCATGTTCTTCAGCTCCAGTTCCTCGATGGCCCCGATGGCCTTGGCATAGTCGGCATCGACCTCTTCTTCGGTCACCAGCTCCTCCTTGTAATAGTCGAAAGCCAGCTGCAACTCATCGGCGTACTGCTTCACTTCGTTGTAGCCCGACAGCCATTTGCCGATGCCTTTAACCTTTTTCATCTGGGCCTCGGCCCGCTTGGGGTCGTCCCAAAAATCGGGAGCTTGCGTGCGCAATTGCTCCTCTTCGTATTCCACTTTCTTCTGGTCGATATTCAGATAATGGTGTAGCTTCTCTGTGCGCTCCGCCACATCTTTCAATTGATCTGCTGTTATCATTTCATCATTGTTTTGGGGGGAGTGAGGGCGTTAAGGAGTGATGGAGTTATGACACATGGGAAATTCACATGGCAGCCGTCCGCAAACCACTGGGCTTAACCCCATCACCTCTTGACTCCACGCCTCCTATTCCTCATACATGCGGTCGATTTCCTCCTTGTAATTCTTGTATATCACGGGGCGTCGCATCTTGAGAGTATTGGTGAGTTCGCCCGATTCCATCGAGAAATGATGGGGCAACAAGGCAATGCGCTTGATTTGTTCGTAGTGGGCCAACCCCTGCTGCAAGGTCTCTATGCGGTCCATCATCATGTCGTGCACACGCTGGTTGGCACACAAATCCTCGCGCGACTCGAAGGCAATGCCGTTGTCGCGTGCCCACTCCTCGACCAGTCGGAACTCCGGCACCACGAGAGCCGAGACAAATTTACGCTGGTCTGCAATCACGGCCACCTGGTCGACGAACTTGTCTACAAGCAGCATCGACTCCACCATCTGCGGGGCAATATACTTGCCGTTGCTGGTCTTGAAGAGGTCTTTGATGCGCTCCTTGAGGTAGAGCTCGCCGTCTTTCATGTAGCCCGAGTCTCCCGTATGGAAGAATCCATCGGCATCGAAAGCCTGTCCGTTGAGTCCGTCGCGCTTGTAGTAGCCCTTGGTGATGGTGGGGCCCTTGAGCAGCACCTCGTCGTTGGCTCCAATCTTGATTTCCAGCCCCGGCACGGGACGACCCACCGAACCCACGGTAAACGGTTTGCCCAAGCGGTCGCACGACACCGTGGCCAGGCTCTCGGTGAGCCCATAGCCCACAATCATGTTGATGCCGATGGAATGGACGAATTCCTCCACCTCGGGCGAGACGTAGGCACCGGCCGTCGGAAAGATGTGCTGGTTCTCGAGACCCAGCTGCTTGCGCACCAGGCTCAACACCGAAGCATTCACCATTTTATATTCCAGCGCCAGCGTGAGCGGCGGCCGCCGGCCGTTGGCCAGGTACTCGATGTTGTGCCGTCGGCCCACACGGAGCGCATGGCGGAATATCTTCTGCTGCACGCTGCCGGCCCGGTCTATCCTGTCTTTCACGGCCTGATACACTTTCTCCCAGAAGCGCGGCACGCTCGACATGCACGTGGGATGGGTCTCGCGCATCGAATCCTGTATCTCCTTGGGATAGGTGTTGATGATAATCTCGGCCCCCATGGTCAGTGACAGATAGGTCCATCCCCGCTCGAAGATGTGCGTGAGAGGCAGGAAACTAATGATTCTGTCCTTTTCGCTCACCGGCACGCACTCGCCGTTGGCCCGCATGGCGGCGGCATACTGCCCATAAGTGAGCATCACACCCTTGCTCTCGCCCGTGGTGCCACTGGTATAGATGATGTTGCAGAGGTCGTCGTCATTGGCTTCGGCCCAGCGCTTCTCCACCTCCGTCTGCCGCGGCAAGTCCTCGCCGAGCTTCAGGAAGTCGTCAAAATAGAGTGCGTTGGGGTCGTGGGTACTGATGCGTACACTGTCGTCGAAGACGATGATACGCTCCAGCGAGGGGCACAGTGCAAAGACACGGTGGGCCTTGTTGTACTGTTCCTGCTCGCCTACAAAGAGAAAGCGCACCTCCGCGTCGTTAATCATGTACTGTATCTGCTGCTCCGAGCTTGTGGCATAAAAGGGAATTGAGCATGCCCGCACACCGTAGGCGCCGAAGTCTGTATAGAGATAATGGATGCAGTTTTGGGAAAAAACAGCTATGTTTTCCTGCGGACGGATACCCAGGTTGAGCATGGCATTGCTCACCTGCTTGACGCGCAACGAGAACTGATTCCAAGACACGGTCTTCCACTTCAGGCTGCCGAAGTTGCGAAAAGTGAGTGCCGCCCGAGAGCCATATTTCTTTGCCTGTTCATGGATAAGGACCGAGAGGTGACTTCTGTTCTGCATGTTTTTGGGATTTATAATTGATGCAAAGATAGCGTTAATTGGCAAAGAAAACAAGAAAAATCCCCGTTTTTTTATCTTTCGGCCGCCTTGGGGCGGTAGCCTTTAAACCTGGCAAAGTTGCGATAGAACGTGCTTTTCGTGGCATAGCCGGCCCGCTGACCCAGCTCCTCAACGGTGATGCCGGGCTCTTGTTGCAGCACCCGCTCGGCATAGTCCACGCGCAGCCGGTTCACATACTCGGAGAACGTCATGCCCAGCTCCTCGTTCATGGCCTGCTGCACGTAGCGGCGGTTGGTGCCCAGCCGTCGGGCCACATCATCAACCTTAAGATCGGGCAGCAGGTAGAGCTGCTCGTCGCTCATCACCCCACGCACCTGCGCCAGCCACTGACCCATACTTTCAGCCTCGGGCGCGGCCTCCGGCCCGTCTGTTCCGAGCTCCACGTCCTCGAAAGAGAACTGTTGCCGATAGCCGCAATAGCCCAAAGCAAAGAGCAACATACTGAACATCACAAACGGAATGGCCAGCAACCACAGCCGTCCGGCAAAGTAATGGCGACCAATGGCATTAGCTGTAAACGACACGATGCACGTCGCCACCATCAACACCAAGATGGTGGTCACACCGCGAAGCCGTCGGTTGTCCGTGTCGGCATACAGCGAATCGACCAGCCGGTTGTAGCGTCTCACCTTGCGTGTGCCCACCCACAGCGTCACAACCACGCCGACGGCAAACAGCACTTTGCCTGCATGGTGCACGACCGCCATCCACCAAACCAGCCCCGCAAGGCTGTCAAAACTATTGCGATAGAGGTAAGCCTCGATGAAATGGGCCGTTTCCAACGGTGTCATCAGCAGGTAGAGGGCACCCACCACAACGCCAAATGCCACCGGAGGCACAGCCACCAGGAGATTCGTCGATCGGCTCACCCGACCCTCGGTGAGCCGGACGAGATAGCGCAGATACAGCGGGAACACGGCCAGATTGCAGACCACATAGAGCGTGTCGAAGAGCGGAAGCAGCAGCGTGTCGCGGTTGAAGAAGACGCAGTGCCCCATATATAATAAGGTGGCGGCCGCTGCCCACAACAGCAGGGCGCGGTGTGCCGCCCGGTCGCCGTGCTCCTTGACATCCAAGGCCAGCATCGCCATCCAGAAAGCACAAACCAGCATGGGGGCCACCGTAATCATTGACTGGGCCATAGATTGTCGTTCGTAGGTTATGACTTGTATTTGTACCGGCTGCAAAGATAGCGCATTTTTCCGAAACGACAACTTGTTTTCCGAAAATTGAAAGCAGGACTCCGCAGTCCGTTCCTCCTCCTTGTCGCAGCCTGTCACTGCTGCATGCATGGCTATGCACTGTCCTCAAACATGTTGCACTTCGCGCAATATCGTGGCCTTGACAGTCTCCCACGTCAACGTACTGAACATCCGAGGCATCAACTGCTCCTCGGCATCTTCAAAATAAGAAAGGCTCATCAGGGCTCGAAACTCGTTATGTTCAGGGTATTTGCGCCGGTAAAAAGTCATCAATTCACGCAACGTGTAATGTTGTAAAAGGAAGATATCGTCGGGCAGACGGCCGAACAGATCCAAATCCACCGACTGACGGTGTCCATACTGCAGGGCCAACGCCGTACCTCCTACAAGCCGCATGTCTGCAAACAGCGGTTCGGCCATGAGCCGTTTCAGGAGTTCCAGGGTGTGGGGTTCGACTGTCTGGTACGATAACATCTGTAGTCTTCCTTTCTGGTTTGCGAGATAGCGCATATATACGACAGGCATACCGGGTCGAGTGTGCGCAGTTGCTTGCACACCTCCACGATTTTGTCAAGTCCATAGTAATCCCTAATCAGGCGCCAATCGCTCAGTTCGCCGTACTCCAGCACGCGCTGCACAATCTGGGCCGGAGCCCGGTCCATGTCGGCTTGCGCCAAGTCAATGTCCCAAAACAAATGGCTCGACAACCGCCCGATACACTCTTGACTACTCATGGTTTTCTTTCCTTTTACATTCCGAGTCAACGGATTCACTGCAAAGATAGGCGTTTCCCGCCAAACCTGCAAGGGTCGGAGGATTTTTCTCTGTCCTTTCAGAATCAGAGGAACAAAGGGGGCGGATATGGGGGAATTTGCTTACTTTTGCAACATGGAACAGCACATCGAACTACAAGAACAATACCTGCGCGACGCCACCGATCTGCTCCGTCGGCTCATCGCCACGCCGTCCGTGAGTCGCAGCGAAAGCCAAGCCGCTACCATCATGGAGGCAACCATCCGCAGCTACGGCTTCGAGACCCGCCGCGAAGCCAACAATGTATGGGCCGTGGACCCACTGTACGACCCCGATCGCCCCACGTTCCTGCTCAATGCACACCTCGACACCGTGAAGCCCGTGGCCACGTGGACGCGCGACCCCTACGCCCCCACCCTCGAAGACGGCACGCTTTACGGCCTGGGCAGCAACGACTGCGGCGGCGGACTGGTGACGCTGCTGCAAGTGTTCCGCCACTTCTGCCGCGAGCGGGCCGAGAGGCCGAGGGGCTTCAACCTGGTGTATCTGGCCTCGGCCGAGGAGGAAGTGTCGGGCCGGGACGGCATCTGCCGCGCCCTGCCCCTGCTGCCCCGCGTGGACGCGGCCATCGTGGGCGAGCCCACGGGCATGCAGCCGGCCATCGCCGAGAAAGGACTGATGGTGCTCGACCTCGTTGCCCACGGCAAGAGCGGGCACGCCGCACGGGACGAGGGCCAGAATGCCATCTACGAAGCACTGGACGACATGCAATGGATTCGCGACTACAGGTTCGACCGTGTGAGCCCGTTGCTCGGCCCGGTCAAGATGACTCTCACCGTGGTCAACGCCGGCACGCAGCACAATGTGGTGCCCGACCGCTGCACCATGCTCGTCGACGTGCGCCCCAACGAGCTCTACACCAACGAAGAAATCTACGACATCGTGTGCCGAAACGTGCGCAGCGAGGTGCGCGCCCACTCGTTCAGGCTGCATGCTTCGCACATCGACGAGGGCCATCCGCTGGTGCAGCGGTGCCTCCAACTCGGGCTCAAACCCTTCGGTTCGCCCACGCTGAGCGACCAGGCACTCATGCCATTCCCCTCGCTGAAACTCGGTCCCGGCGAGTCGGCACGGTCGCACAGCGCCGACGAATTCATCCGCATCGACGAGCTGGCACACGCCCTCGACCTCTACCTGAGCCTGTTGGGCGGACTGTAAAAAGGAGAAGTGGAAAGGCTGCAAAAGCGGCGCGGCAGCGCGGCAAAAAGGCCATGGTGTTGCTGTCACGCCTCCACGCCGGTGCGATTGCACCGCAAAGGCCGCGCGATAACGGCGTAAACGCCGCATGAAAACGCCGCAAACGCATCGCGTTTACGGCGCAAAGCCAACGCCATGAAAGCGCAAAGCCGCACCGGCAGCCGCAAGGCGGGGGTGTGGCAAATGCTAAACTTGCTGTCAAATGGCAGAGACACATGCCTTGTGTGTCCGTAAATAGAGCCATCTATGTCCGTAAATAAAACCATGCCGTGGACGCGCCTTGAGCGCGTCCACGGCATGCAAATTCCAATTATATTGTTTCGTCAAAGCGCCGCTCCGCCGTCGTGCCCCTCCCATGGAAGGGGTGAGAGGAGCTGTCAGGGAGTCATCGGCGCAGCCACACCTCGGGATTGAGCTTGGTTCGCTCCTTGCGCAGCTGGAACTGGAGGATGTTGTCGGCCCCCACCGAACCGAGCGCCTGGCCCGTGCTTACCTTTTGACCGCGGCTCACGCTCACCGACTTCAGGTTGCAGTACACCGAGATGTAGGCGCCGTGGCGCACCATCACCACCATGCTGCCTCCGTAGCCGATGACCGCGCTCACCTCGCCGTCGTAGACCGAACGGGCCTGACAGCCGTTGCCGCCCATGATATTGATGCCCTTGTTGTCGAGCGTCACGCCGCGAAGTCCCTCCACATTGTACTGCCCGTAGTGGCTCACAATCTTGTAACCACCCGTGATGGGCATGGGCAGACGGCCGCGGTTGGCCTCGAAGCCGCTGTTCATCATGCGGTCCACGGTGGAGAATTTCTGCACCTCCTCGGCGTCCTGCCGTGCCTCGGCAATCTCTTTCTTGGCGCGGGCAGCGTCCACCTCTTCTTTCAGCTCGGCGGCGCGTCGCTGCGACTCGGCCTCGCGGGCCGCCTGTTCGGTGGCGGCTTTTCGGGCTTCGGCCTCGCGGGCGGCCTGCTCCGCACGGGCGGCCTTGGCAGCCAGGTCGCGTGCAGCAGCCTGCTGGGCGGCACGCTCCTGGGCCGAGGCTTGCTCGGCCGCTTTGCGGCGGGCCTCGGCGGCAGCCTGTTCGCGGGCTTCGCGGGCCTTGGCTTCGGCGGCGGCAGCCTGGCGGGCCTCCTCCTTGAGCCGGGCCTCACGGGCTCTGGCCTCGGCAATGCGGCGGGCGTTCTCGCGGGCGGCAGCCTCGGCTTCGGCTTTCTTGCGGGCTATCTCGACCTCACGCCGCTTGGCAGCCTCAGCCGCAGCGGCACGCCGCTTGGCCTCGGCCTCGGCACGCGCGCGCGCTTTCTGTATCTCGATCTCCACCAGTCGGTCTATCTGTGCATTGAGGGCGGCGTCTTTCTTGTGCTGCTCGGCAATGATGGACTGGATGGTCTTCTGCTGTTTCTGCAATCCCTGCACCACCTGCTGCTGCTCGTTCTTGCTGCTTTCGAGCCGGCTCTTCTCCTCGCGTCCCTTGGAGAGCAGGGTGTTCTTCTGCCCCTTCACCTGTTGCAACTGGAGATGCTTGGCGTTCACCTGGTTCTGCTTGGCCTTCACGGCCTCGCCCTGCGCCCGCTGATACTGCGCGTATTCGCGCACGAAACGCAGCCGGCGGTACATCTGATAGAAGTTCTTGGCCGAGAAAACGAACATCAGTTTGTCCTGCACTGAGCGGTGACGGGCCATGTAGCGCATGGACTTCACGTAGCGGGCCTGCCGCTCCTTGAGCTGCTGCTCGAGGGTTTCGAGCTGTGCATTGAGAATGCCGATGTTGCCTTCGATGTGCCTGATGTCGGTCTGGATGCCCTCGATGTTCTTCTGCCGCTGGTCTATTTCGCCGTTGATGACAAACAGATTGCGTAGCCGCTGCTCCACGTCGGCACGGTTGGCCTTGAGCGCCTGCTCCTGTTCCTTGATTTTTTTCTGGATGGCCGCCCGCTGATTTTGCAGTCCGCGGATGGACGAGTTGGTGTAGGTGGCCGTGCGGGCGGCGGGCGTCTTGGCGGGCTTGGCAGCCGGGCGGGCGGTCTTCGCCGTGCGCTTGGAGGTGGGCGCAGCCGTGGCGGGCCGCTTGGCCGGTGCGTGCTTGCGGGTCTGGGCACCGGCGGTCGAGGTCAGGGCCAGGGCCAGCACGAAAGTGATGATGCGTCTCATTTACATGTTTAATAATTTGCCCAGAATATCCTTGGCCTCTATCTGCTTGTACTTGGCCGACACGGTGGTGCGCGGTTCCCAGCCGTCGGTGGTCTTGAGGTCGCCCATTTCGAGCTTCACGATGGTCTTCTTCACCTTGTCGGTAGCCGTTGTGGTGAACGAGAACTGCTGGGTGGCGGGGAAGATTTTCGAGCCAAGCGGCTTGAAGTTGGCGTAGTCCCACGTCAGATCCGACTGGCCGTGGCCCGCACTGCTGTAGGCCACGCGGGCCTGGTCGATGCGTCCGCTCGTGCGGTCGGCCTGCCACACGTAGCTCATCGGACCGTTCTCCAGGCTCACGGGCAGCGTCTGCCCCACCCCGTCAATCGTCACGTCGAACTTCTGCAGGTCGCTCTCGCCCACCCGTGACGCGCCGGGCAACAGCAGCTGGTTCCAGAAGAGGGCCTGGAGAGAGTAGAAGTTGAGCCCGTTGTCCTGCAGGAAGTCGAGCTGCGTGTAGTCGCCCTTGACATACTGTTTGTGCAGTCGGTCGACCACGAGCACATAGTCGGGCGTGAACTCCAGCCGCCCCACCTCGGTGCCGAGCAGGGGGATGAACAGCTGCAAGCGGATGACCTCGTCGCGCCGCATGTGCAGCGAACCGGGCACGGTGACGTCGCGATCGCCCATGGTTGCGGTGAAGGTCATGTCGGCTACAATGTTCCGGGCATAGACCTTATGGTCGCTCACTTTCTGCACGAAGGCCAGTTTGCGGGCCTCTTTTGTGGCAGCGGCGTCGCCCTTGACCACCACGCCGGCCGGCCGTTCGGCCACGAGGGCTTTCTTGGCTCCGCACGAGGCCAGCAGCAAAGGCAGCCCGAGGAGCAGGGAAAACAGGGATTTCTGTATCTTCATCGTCATAGTTGCTAAATGGTTTCGGGTTATCTACGCCCTGCCTTGCGGGCCGGGCGGCGGGCGGCTGACGGACGGACGGGCTGTATCTTGCGCATGAGGGCCGTGCGGTCGGCCCCGGCCGCGATGGCCCGCTGCCAGTAGGCCACGGCCGCCGGACGGTCGCCCGTCTTGTCGTAGATGTCGCCGGCATGCTCCAGCACGTCGGCGTTCAGGGTGGAGTCGGGGGTATTGGCCAGGGCTTGGTCTATGTAGAGCTTGGCCTCGGTGTAGCGGCCCTGGCGATAGAGCACCCAAGCGTAGGTGTCGAGATAGGTGGCATTCTTGGGTTCGGCCTTGACGGCGCGCGCGCTCATCTCCTCGGCCTTCTTGAGGTCGCCGCCCTCTATGGAGAGGAAGTAGGCATAGTTGTTGAGCGTCATCACCTGGTCGGGCTTCCATTGCAGGCAGCTGTCGTAGGCGGCGTAGGCTTTCTTCAGCTCGCCTTTGTTGTGGTATATCTCGCCCATGATGGCGTAGAAGTCGCTCACGATGGCCGGATCGCTCTTGTCATTAATCTCTGCCGTACCTCGCTGAAAGGCGTCTAGGGCCCCGTTGTCGTCCTTTTGGTAGTAGCGGGCAAGGCCTGTAAAGTAATAAAACACCATTTCATCGGGGTTGTATAGCATGCCCGGCTCGCTCAGAGCAGCTATCTCCGTCCAGTTGCCCTTGCCCCATTTGTTTCGGATGAGCTGCAGGCGGGCACCTCCGTTGTCGGGTGCCAGCCGCAGCAACTGCACGAGTGCCGAGTCGGTCTGGGCCGCGGGCATCTTCTTGAGCGTGTAGTAAGCCACGCGCATCTCGGCCACCTGGGCGTCGCGCGGGGCCACCTGCTGCATGCGGTCGAGGAGCGAAATGATGAGAGTGGAGTCGCCACCCTGCTGCTCGTTCTCCTGAATGGCCTGGCGCATGAACTGAATGCGGTTGTCGGCGGGCGTGTTGCGGCCCAGCAGCACGCGTTCCATCATCTGACGAGCCAGCGAGTCCTGCCCTGCGGCCCGATAGTAGTCATACATGGAGCTGAGGGCGTAGGTGTTGTCGGGCTCCTCTTTCAGAGCCCCGGCAAACAGCGGATAGGCCTCGGCCGGCCGGCTGTTCTGCATGAGCCAATTGCCCAGCATGATGCGGTAATTCAGGTCGTTGGGGTGGCTGTCGGCCAGTTGCCGCAGGGTGCGGTAGGCACTTTTCGTGTCGCCTTTCAGCTCGTAGGCTCCCATTCGGGCCAGCGCAAGCTGCTCGCTCTCGCCCTCCACCTGCTCCAGGCGGGCTATGGCGTCGAGCATGTGGTCGTAGTCTTTCTGCTGCTTGTAGAGCTGCACGAGGATGTTGAGCACGGCGCTGCGGTCGCGGTGGAGGGCATAGAGCTGCTCGTAGGCCTCGACGGCCCGGGCGTAATTGCCCGTGCCGATATAGTATTGGGCCACCTTTTCTTGATACACGTCGTTGTCGGGACTGAGCCGGGCGGCCCGCTCCAGACGGGCCAGAGCCAGCGAATCCTGATGGAGCCGGGACAGATAGGGGGCCTGCAGGTAGTAGGCTTCGGCCGCATGGGGGTCGATACGCAGACAATGGTCCAGCAGATCGAAGGCGGCGGCGTGGTGCCCGGCATTCTGCTGGCGCACGGCTTCCAGGAAAAAGTATTGGTAGCGCAGCCGGTCTGCGGGGCTCAACGGAGCCACGGCAGAGGCTGCAGGAGGAGTGGGTTTCTGCTTCCGGGCCTTGCCCATGACGGGTGCGGACAGGGCCAACAGCAGGGCTAAGGCCGCTGCGAACGGAAACCTATGTGTGCGTTTGCTGTTCATCATGCGTACTGCGTTCACTTCACGCCGGTGTGGCCGTAGCCGCCGGCACCGCGTTCGGTCTCGTCGAGCACGTCGACGGGCTCGAGTTCGGCCTGCTCGTAGCGGGCTATGACCATCTGGGCAATGCGCTCGCCGGCATTGACCACAAAGTTTTCTTGGGAGAAATTGACGAGCAGCACCATCACCTCGCCCCGATAATCGGCGTCGATGGTGCCGGGCGTGTTGAGCACAGTCACCCCATGCTTCAGGGCCAGACCGCTGCGAGGGCGCACCTGCGCCTCGTAGCCCTCGGGCAAGGCAATGCGCAAACCCGTGGGGACAAGGCGGCGCTCCAAAGGCCGGAGCACCATGGGGGCATCGATATTGGCTCGCAGGTCAAGGCCCGCACTCTGCTCGGTGGCATAGGCCGGCAGGGGCTGGCGGCCGGTGTTGACAACTTTGATTCTTACCATAATAAGTGCAAAATTACGCATTTCCATGCAGACGGGTTCATTTTAAATATTAAAAAGACAGAAAATTGGGGAAATAGACGTATCTTTGCGCCTAAACCACAAGATAAAACGACACCAAGAACACGACGACATGAACTGGAAACAACTCATCTCCAACAGGCGGCTCGGACAGGAAGACACGCATCCGCTGCGCCATGACGACCGCTCCGAGTTCAAGCGCGACGGCGACAGGCTCATCTATTCGGCCCCTTTCAGGCGGTTGCAGAACAAGACCCAGGTGTTCCCGCTGCCGGGCAGCGTGTTTGTGCACAACCGGCTGACACACTCCCTGGAGGTGTCGTCGCTGGGCAAGTCGCTGGGCGACGACGTGGCCACGCGGCTCATCGAGCGGCACCCCGAACTGCGGGGCACGCTGTTCGAGGAGATTGGCACCATCGTGCAGACGGCCGGATTGGCCCACGACATGGGCAACCCGCCCTTCGGGCACTCGGGCGAAAAGGCCATCCAGACCTATTTCACCGAAGACGAGGGCAGCTGTCTGCGCGGCAAGGTGAGCGAGGCTTTCTGGAACGACATCACGCATTTCGAGGGCAATGCCAATGCTTTTCGCCTGCTCACCCACCAGTTTGCCGGCCGGAGACCCGGCGGCTTTGTCATGACCTATGCCTCGCTGGCCGCCATCGTGAAGTATCCCTTTGCCAGCAGCGTGGCGGGAAACCACGGCAAATTCGGATTCTTCGGCACGGAAGAACCCACTTACCGCAGGATTGCCGAGGAGCTGGGCATCGTCCGCCTGTCCGCCCCGGGCGAGCCCCTGCGCTGTGTACGCCACCCGTTGGTCTACCTCATGGAGGCGGCCGACGACATTTGCTATGAGATTATGGATATTGAAGACTCCCACAAACTGAAAATTCTCTCGTTCCAAGAAACCGAGGAATTGCTCATGGGATTCTTTGACGACGACATGAAACGCAGAATCAGGCAGCGGCTGGACAAGGAAGGCGTGACCGATCTGAACGAGCAGGTGGTGTACATGCGGGCCTGCGTCGTGGGCAAACTGGAGAACGAATGCGTGAAAACCTTCGTGGAACACGAGGAGGAGATACTGGCCGGCACCTTCCAAGGCAGCCTCATCGATAACATTGCACAGCTGCAACGCGAGGCCTACAAGCGATGCGCCGCCCTGTCATACAAGAAAATATACCGAAGCAAACCCGTGCTCGACGTGGAACTGAGCGGTTACAAAATCATGGAGACGCTGATGCAGACACTCATCGGGGCCGCCGTGCACCCTGAAAAATTCCACAGCCAGCAGCTCATCGGGCGATTCAGCAGCCAGTACGACATCCAGAGCGAAAGCCTGGAGACACGCATCATGGCCGTGCTCGACTATATCAGCGGCATGACCGACGTCTATGCGCTGGACGTTTACCAGAAAATCAACGGCATCTCACTGCCTATCGTGTAGGCGGCATGCAAGTGCGCTCTCCCACAGGAGGGGGAACTGAAAACAGAAAAGGCAAGTGTGCGAAACCCGCACACACCTTAATCGGACACATTTTGATGGGCTGCCGCACGGCCGCTCATGCTGGAGGGTGCCGGGGGGAGACTTTGGTTGACGGCTTCGGGATGCTCGTCGACAAAGCTGTTGATGTGGCGCACGCGCTTCTCCTCGAAGATTTCGTCCATCGCAATCAGGATGCCACTCTCCTCAACATTGCCAAACTCACGGTTGATGCCCGTGCCGAAGAACTTCATGGTGGGGCTCAGATTCATGTAAGCATTAATCAGCGGCGGGATGTTGAAGCCCAGATTGCGTATTTCCCGGTTCAGAATGCGATAGTCTTTCCTAAAGTCGTCTTCACAGAAAATGCGGGACAATTCTTCTTCGTTAGTGCTCGTTTTCAACGGATTCATCGGTACAACGAGCTGCTCGTGGTCGCCAAAGTGCTTGCGCAGGAAGTAGAGTATCATGTCGCGACCACGACTTACGAACGAGGGATACATCGTCATCTTACCAAAGAAATACTTGCAACGGGGGTTGATGACCGTCAGGGCGCCGAGGCCGTCCCACAAGTTGTCGAGGGCAAAGATGGACTTGGTGTTCCTGCGCACATTCTGATACTCCAGCGAAACAAACGAGCGGCCCAGCTCAACAGTATAGGGAGCATACTCGCGCATGAAGTTTTCAGAGAAGCGGAACATGTGGCTCATGGCCAAATTGGGCTGTCCATCGGCATTGAGCCGCCAATTCTCGCCGAAGAGATAACGGTAGCCGCCAATGATTTCTTCGGCTTCGGGATTCCACACCACCAGCTGGCTGCAGCCGTTTTCCATGGTGTCGAACTCGTCTATATCCGCCGACTTGCCGGTGCCGCCGCCCGAGGTGCGAAAGGCCAACTCGCGCAACCGCCCTATCTCCAACATCACATTCGGGGCGTTCTGGGCCGTCACGATGTAGATGTCGTTGTGGCTCTTGTTGGTCGTCCGCAGCAGACGTTCGTGCGTCAGCTCGCTTTTCAACAAATCCTTACTAATCGGCTGGATAATCTGTTCTTCCATAAACACTTGTTATTTAAGGTCACTCGCCTCTAAGGCCGGCAGGACCCGCTTGTTCGTACACGCGATCTTCAACGAATTTAGCCCATTCCATCGGGGTTCGACTCTTGTCGAAAGTCTGCCAGGGAATGGGCTTGCCAATGACGATTCGGAAGTCTTTGTGCACGTTGCGATACATCTCGTCCACCAGAAACAGCATGGCAAGATTCACCTTGAGCCCAAGCCGACTCTGCCATTTGGCTATGCGATAAAACCGTTCGGAATTGCGCCCGCTGAAATAAATGGGCACCACGTCGCGCTGATACTCCACGCTCTTGGTAATAAAAGTCTTTTTCCACGGCAGGTCATGGATGATACCGCCCGTCTTACGGGAATTGAGACCGGCTGGAAACATCAGCATGTGGTTGTCGCTCTGGAAGCCCGACTCGACCATTTGGGGGAAATTGCGACCTTGGCGTCCTGTCTTGTTGATGCCGATACAAACTGGCTTCAAGCCCGGGAGAAACATCAACAGGTCGTTGACCAGGTAACGAAACCGGCCGTCGTAGTGCTTGCCGATGATGGAGCCAAGGCACACACCATCCTGACCACCCAGCGGATGATTGGACACAAAGGTGTAGAGCCGACCGTCGTTCTTGTCGGGCAGATTCTCTTCGCCCTCTATCGTGACGTGCATATCAAGATAACGGACACACTCGGCAAGCCACTCGGTGCCCACCTTGTCACGACTTTTCCACAAGAAATCATTAACCTCGTCCTCGTGAACCATGCGTTTCAGCCAAGCTACGACCATTCGGGGCAAAAATTTCACCTTGTCGCCCATCTTGCTGCGCAGCACTTTCTCAATATCAATGATCTTGTCTGCGGCCCTGTCCGTAGCCTGGCTGGTCTCCTTTTCTATGCTTTCGCTCATCCTTTACGCCATACTAAACAGATGCAAAAATAGCATTTCTTTTTCTAAATTCCTTAATCTTGTACAAAAAAGTTTGTTTTTTGTGGGTTATGCAAGCAAAAAGAAGCCAAATGAAGAACTATCCCTCAATGAAGCCGAAGCGCCTCCTGAATCCTGTGCACCTAAGAAAAGCCCCTCACACAACGGGCACGTCTTGCCTTGAAACAATAAAAAACGCACATTCATAAAAATTGTGGGGCAAAGTGGCGCAAAGTGGGGAATTTTGCGTAACTTTGGGGGCGAATAGAGCTTATAGATGTACGCATGCGTTTTTTAGGTAATATTGAAGCCAAGGTTGATGCGAAAGGACGGGCATTTCTGCCGGCCTCTTTCCGCAAGTTGCTCACGTCGCCCGACGAGGAGAACCTTGTGCTGCGCCAGGACATCTTCGAGAACATTTTGGTGATTTATCCGGAGAGCGTGTGGAACGCACTGATGGACGAGATGCGCCATAAGCTCTCGCGGTGGGACCGCCGGGAGCAGATGGTTTACCGAACATTCGTGAGTGGCGTCATCAATATCAGCGTGGATGCCACGGGACGCATCCTCATTCCCAAGCCCTTTCTCCAGACCGCCGGCATCAAGCAGTCGCTGAGATTCGTGGGTATGGGCGACTCCATCGAGATTTGGGCCAACGACCCCGAGGCCTCGCAACCGTTCATGGACAAGGATGCCTTTGGCGCCGCCTTGGAAGACGTGATGAAAACGACAACCGCAGAATGACAAAGACCGCAGAGACTTACCATGTACCCGTGCTCTTGACCGAGAGCATTGATGGGCTCAACATCAAACCGAACGGCATCTACGTGGATGTTACCTTTGGAGGCGGCGGGCACTCGCGAGAGATCCTCTCGCGGCTTGGTCCGGAAGGACGGCTCTACAGCTTCGACCAGGACGCCGACGCGGAACAGAACGCCGCTTTCACGTCCAGTGCATCGCACCCGGCACCGGGGAATTTCACCTTTGTAAGGTCGAACTTCAGATACCTGAAAAACTGGATGCGCTACTACGGTGTGGAGCAGATAGACGGGGTGCTGGGCGACCTCGGCGTATCAAGCCATCACTTTGATGACGAGAGCCGCGGGTTCTCTTTCCGCTTCGATGCCCCGCTCGACATGCGGATGAACAAACGTGCGGGGAAGACAGCGGCCGACATTGTGAACGACTATGAGGAAGAACGGCTGGCCGACATCTTCTATCTCTACGGCGAACTGAAGAGCTCGCGTCGCATTGCAGCCACAGTGGCCAAGGCCCGACAGGACAAACGCATTGTCACGACACAGGATTTCATCCAGGCCGTGGAGCCCCTCTTCCGGCGGGAGCGCGAAAAAAAAGATATGGCCAAGCTGTTTCAGGCCCTGCGCATTGAGGTGAATCACGAGATGGCCGCACTCAAAGAGATGCTGGCCGCCGCCACCGAACTGTTGCGGCCGGGTGGCCGGCTGAGCGTCATCACCTACCACTCGCTGGAAGACCGCATCGTGAAGAACGTGATGAAGACCGGCAATGTGGGGGGCAAGATACAACAAGACTTCTTCGGACGCATTGAAAGTCCCTATACGCTCATCAACAACAAGGTGATCGTGCCCGGCGAAGAAGAGCAAACCAGAAATCCGAGAAGCAGAAGCGCGAAACTGAGAATTGCAGAGAAGAAATGAAAGAAGACGAAACCAAACAGGACGACAACAAGGAACTGACCGAGGGTGAGGGCCTCTCACTCAAGGAAGTGATTCAGGAACAGGCCATCGAGGGCGAGGCCCCGCTGTCGCGCACCCTCTCCCTGCGCAAGATTCTTGGTGGCGACATCCTCAACACGGCCATCATTCGACGACAAATCTGGCTCTTCGTGCTCATCGCTTTCTTTATGCTGCTCTATATCTCCAACCGTTACAGCTGCCAGCAGGACATCATCGAGATAGACCATCTGCAGACACAACTGCAGGATGCCAAGTACAAGGCACTGTCGAGCAACAGCCAGCTCACGGAAAAGAGCCGCGAGAGCAATGTGCTCAACGAGCTGAAGAACAACAAGGACAGCGTGCTGAAGATGGCCAGTCAACCTCCTTATATCATTAATGTGCCCGAAGAGAAGTAGTCGCTCATGAGCAAGTTTGACAATAAAAAGATTATCCCCCGATACCGGGCCATCGCCATTCTGATGACCTTGCTGGCTCTTGCCGTCCTCGTCAAGGCCAGCTACATCATGACGGCCAAGCGCGACTACTGGACGAAAGTGGCCAGCCGGGTGAAGAAAGACAGCGTAGAGGTGGTGCCCGTGCGCGGCAACATACTGAGCTGCGACGGCCAGCTGCTGGCTTCTTCGCTTCCCGAATTCAAGATCTACATGGACTTCAGGCAGCTACACGAGGCTGGCAACGACTCGCTGTGGCATGCCAAGATAGACAGCATCTGCAACGGATTACACGACATCTTCCCCGAACAAAGTGCCACGGCTTTTAAGAATCACTTGGCCGAGGGCATGAAGAAAGAGAAACGCCACTGGCCCATATGGCCGAAGCGCATCAACTATAACACGTTCTCCGAGGTGAAACAGCTGCCCGTGTTCCGGCTGTCGAAGTTTCAAAGCGGCTTTCATTGCGACGAGCTGAACTCGCGCGAGCGGCCCTACGGCACGCTGGCCGGGCGAACCGTAGGCGACATGTATGCCGCCATGAACGACGGCCGCACACCGCGGTGCGGCATCGAACTGTCGTACGACTCACTGTTGCGGGGCACCAATGGCATCAAGCACCGCCGGAAAGTGCTCAATAAATTTCTGGACATCATGGACATACCGCCCATCGCTGGAGCCGATATTGTGACCACCATAGACGTGAGCATGCAGGATTTGGCCGAGCGATCCGTCATCAACGAACTGCGCGAAATCAACGGTAACGTGGGCGTGGCCATTGTCATGGAGGTGCAGACGGGCGACATTAAAGCCATCGTCAACATGGAAAAGTGCGTCGACGGCGAGTACCGCGAAATTAAAAACCATGCCGTCAGCGACCTGTTGGAGCCCGGTTCGGTGTTCAAGCCCATCTCCATTATGACCGCACTGGAAGACGGCATGTGCGACACCAACAAAGTGGTAGAGACCGGTCCCGGCATCTGGCCCATGTACGGGCGCGAGATGAAAGACCATAACTGGCGGCGCGGAGGCTATGGAACAATGAACTTGCCCAAGACGCTGAAAGTGAGTTCCAACATCGGGGTGAGCCGTATCATCGACGAATACTATCACAGCAACCCGGAGAAATTCGTGCGTGGAGTGTACCGCTCGGGCATTACGGCCGACTTGCATATCCCCATTGTGGGGGCAGCATCGGGCAAGGTACGGATGCCCATGAAGAACAAGCGCGGCGAATGGACGAACTGGAGCAACACGGCACTGCCCTGGATGAGCATCGGCTATGAGACCCAGATACCTCCCATCTCGACCTTAGCGTTCTACAACGCCATTGCCAACGGCGGACGCATGATGCAGCCCCGCTTTGTAAAGGCTGCCATCAAGGACGGCGAGGTCATCGAGGAGTTCCCGCCGCAGGTGGTGAAAGGCCATGAACAGATCGCCTCGCCAAAGGTTATCAAGGACATGCAGGAGATGCTGCGCAAGGTGGTAAGCGAGGGACTCGGCAAGAAAGCCGGCTCCGAATCGTTCCAAGTGGCCGGCAAGACGGGCACCGCACAGATGTCCAAGGGCGCCGCAGGGTACAAGAGCGGCACGATGAACTACCTGCTCTCCTTTGCCGGCTACTTTCCTGCCGACAATCCTCGCTACAGCTGTATCGTGTGCATCCAGAAGTCGGGACTCCCGGCATCGGGCGGCGGCATGAGCGGCGTGGTGTTCCATCACATTGCCGAGGGCATCATGGCCCAGGATATTCGGCTCGATGTCAAAGATGCCCGCGACTCCGCATCGGTGTTCGTCCCCGACGTGAAAGACGGAAACATCCTTTCTGCCGACTATGTGCTGTCGCATCTGGGCATCAAGACCAATGCCGACTTCTCAGGTTCAGCCATCACTGCGTCCCGGAACAAGATATGGGGCATTGCCGAGAAGCGGCAGAATCTCGTGGCTCTGCTCCGCCGCAACGACCTCGGCAACCGATACATCCCAGACGTGAGCGGCATGGGCGCACGCGATGCAGTCTACCTGATTGAGAAGCGGGGCGTGAAATGCCGCCTCCTCGGACGGGGACGGGTGGTGAAGCAAAGCCTGGAACCCGGACATTTCATCAAGAAGACAAAGGGAGAAACCTGTGTCCTCACGCTGGAATGACAGC
Organism: Hallella seregens ATCC 51272; assembly: GCF_000518545.1. Classification (GTDB taxonomy): domain Bacteria; phylum Bacteroidota; class Bacteroidia; order Bacteroidales; family Bacteroidaceae; genus Prevotella; species Prevotella seregens. The sequence continues at coordinate 29,341 of NZ_JADU01000012.1, read as the reverse complement.
CCCGCGGCTCCATGTCAAGAACTATAAACCAAGCAAGAATATGAAGATTCAAGAGTTGCTGAAGAACATCAGGCCGCTCGCCATGGCCGGCGAGACAGATGTGGAAATCACAGGTGTAGACATCGACTCGCGCCAAGTGAAAGACGGTCACCTCTTTGTGGCCATGAAAGGGACACAGGTAGACGGCCATCTGTTTATCCCAAAGGCCATCGAACTCGGAGCCAAGGCTGTGCTCTGCGAGGATATGCCCACGGAGAAAGCACTGGGCGTGACCTACGTGCAGGTGGAATCCACGGAAGATGCAGCTGGCAAGGTGGCTACCCTGTTCTACGGAGACCCCTCGCGCAAGCTCAAGCTCGTAGGTGTGACAGGCACCAATGGCAAGACTACCATCGCCACCTTATTATATAATATGTTCCGCAAGATGGGTCACAAATGCGGTCTGCTCTCCACCGTCTGCAACTACATCGAGGATGAAGCCATCCCTGCCGACCATACCACTCCCGACCCCATCGAACTGAATATGCTGCTCGCCCGCATGGTCGAAGCCGGGTGCGAATATGCTTTTATGGAGTGCTCCAGCCACGCTATCGCCCAAAAACGCATCGCCGGACTGAAGTTTACCGGCGGCATCTTCACCAATCTCACCCGCGACCACCTGGACTATCACAAGACATTCGAGAACTACCGCAACGCCAAAAAGGCCTTCTTCGACGGGTTACCCAAGACAGCCTTTGCCATTACCAACGCCGATGACAAGAACGGCATGGTGATGGTGCAGAACACCAAGGCCGTGGTCAAGACCTATTCCATGCGTCAGATGGCCGACTTCCGGGCCCGCATCATCGAGATGCACTTCGCCGGGATGTACCTTGATGTAGACGGTCATGAGGTGGGCGTGCAGTTTATCGGCAAGTTCAACGTGAGCAACCTGCTCGCCGTCTACGGTGCAGCCCGCATGCTGGGCAAGCAGCCGGAAGAGATTCTCGTGGTGCTCAGCACGCTGCACAGTGTGAGCGGCCGGCTGGAACCCATCACCTCACCCGAGGGCTATACGGGCATTGTGGACTATGCACACACTCCCGACGCACTGGCCAACGTGCTCAACGCCATCCACGAAGTACTCAACGGCAAGGGACACGTCATCACGGTCTGTGGTGCGGGTGGCAACCGCGACAAGGGCAAGCGGCCGCTCATGGCCCAGGAAGCCGTGCGACAGAGCGACCGTGTCATCATCACGAGTGACAACCCACGCTTCGAGAACCCGCAGGACATCATCAACGACATGCTGGCCGGGCTCAATGCAGACCAGCAGAAAAAGGTCATCAGCATGGCCGACCGCCGGGAAGCCATCCGCACGGCCTGCATGATGGCCCGGAAAGGCGACGTGATTCTCGTGGCTGGCAAGGGCCATGAGAACTATCAAGAGATTCAAGGCGTGAAGCATCACTTCGACGACCGCGAGGTTCTGCGCGACATTTTCGGCATCGGGAAATAGGGCTGCAGCCTCCCCCTATCCAAAAACATCAAAAGAGTATTCGCATGCTGTATTATCTTTTTCGGTTCCTGGAACAGTTTGGTATCTCCGGCGCACGCATCTGGGGCTACATTTCTTTCCGTGCCTTGCTGGCACTCATCCTGTCTCTTGTCATCTCAGCCTGGTTCGGCGAGCGCTTCATCAAGTATCTCAAGAGCAAACAGATTACAGAGACACAGCGTGATGCCAAGATCGATCCGTTCGGTGTCAAGAAGATTGGCGTACCCTCAATGGGCGGAGTCATCATTATTGTCTCCATCCTCATTCCGGTTTTGCTGCTCGGTCGTCTGCGCAACATCTATCTGATACTGATGATTATCACCACCCTGTGGCTGGGCTTCCTCGGCGGCATGGACGACTTCATCAAGATTTTCCACCGCAACAAGGAAGGTCTCAAGGGCAAGTACAAGATCGTGGGGCAGATAGGCATCGGCTTGATTGTCGGTCTCGTGCTATGGGGATCGCCCGACGTGAAGTCCAACGAGAACATCGTGTTAGAGCGGCAAGGGCAGGAAGTGGTCGTCAAGCACCGAGCTGAGGCCCGCAAGACGCTCAAGACCACCATCCCGTTTGTCAAAGGGCACAACCTCGATTACTCCTCCATCATGTCGTTCTGCGGCAAATACAAAACAGCTGCCGGCTGGATCCTCTTTGTCATCATGACCATCTTTGTGGTAACAGCCGTCAGCAACGGTGCTAATCTCAACGACGGCATGGACGGCATGTGTGCAGGCAACTCGGCCGTCATCGGCGTGGCCTTGGGCATTCTGGCCTATGTGAGCTCGCACATTGAGTTCGCTGCCTACCTGAATATCATGTACATTCCCGGCTCGCAAGAGCTGGTTGTCTTCATGTGCGCCTTTGTCGGAGCCCTCATCGGCTTCCTCTGGTACAATGCTTACCCGGCCCAAGTGTTCATGGGCGACACCGGATCGCTCACCATCGGCGGCATCATCGCCGTGAGTGCCATCATCATTCACAAAGAATTGCTGCTGCCCATCCTCTGCGGCATCTTCTTTGTTGAGAGCCTCAGCGTTATCTTTCAGGTGTGGTATTACAAGCTCGGCAAGCACAGAGGCATCAAGCAACGCATCTTCAAGCGCACGCCCATTCACGACAATTTCCGCATCACCGAGGAGCAGCTGGACCCCGATTGCCACTATCTCATCAAGAGTCCGCACTCGCCCAAGCACGAAGCCAAGATCACCATCCGCTTCTGGATTGTCACCATTATCCTTGCAGCCCTCACCATCATCACGCTCAAAATAAGGTGACGCTCAGGCGGATGCCGACCGAAAGACATTGAAGAGGCGGCACACAGCACGCATCAGGTGCCAGGCATCCGGCATCATGAGGCAAGTTAACACGTAAAGAAGAAAGAAGAATGAAAAGAATCGTAGTATTGGGAGCCGGGGAGAGTGGCGCGGGAGCCGCCGTCCTGGCCCAGAAAGAAGGCTTTGACGTTTTCGTGTCCGACACTTCGCTCATCAAGGACAAGTACAAGAAGATACTCGATGACCACAGCATAGCTTGGGAAGAAGGCCACCACACGGAGGCCAAGATTCTGAATGCCGACGAGGTCATCAAGAGCCCCGGCATCCCCAAGGAGGCTCCGATGGTGCAGAAACTCATGGCCCAAGGCACGCATATCATCAGCGAAATCGAGTTTGCCGGCCGCTACACCAATGCCAAGATGATTTGCATCACGGGCAGCAACGGCAAGACCACCACCACCTCGCTCATTTATCACATCTTCAAGGCCGCCGGTTACGATGCCGGACTGGCCGGCAACATCGGTCACAGCCTGGCCTTGCAGGTGGCCGAGGAGCCACACGAATACTACATCATCGAGCTGAGTTCGTTCCAGCTCGACAACATGTACAACTTCCGAAGCAACATTGCCATCCTGCTCAACATCACGCCCGACCACCTCGACCGCTATGACTTCAAGTTCCAGAACTACGTCGATGCCAAGATGCGCATTCTTCAGAACCAGACCGAGGACGACAGCTTCATCTTTTGGAACGACGATCCTGTCATCAAGCAGGAGCTCGACAAGTACGACATCCGCGCCGTAAAGTGTCCTTTCTCCGAGCTCAAGGAGAAAGGTAGCATCGGCTACATGGAGGAGGGGCAGTACAAACTGGAGTTCCCAACCCCGTTTAATATGGAGCAAGAGGAACTCTCGCTCACGGGCAAACACAATATCTACAACTCGCTGGCGGCCGGTCTGGCCTCCAACATCAGCGGCATCAAGAAAGAGATTATCCGCAAGAGCCTGAGCGACTTCCCCGGAGTGGAGCACCGCCTGGAAAAGGTGTGCGACGTGGCCGGCGTGCACTATATCAACGACTCCAAGGCCACCAACGTAGACGCCTGCTGGTATGCCCTGGAAAGCATGCGCACTCCCACCATTCTCATCATCGGTGGCAAGGATAAAGGCAACGACTACTCGGAAATCCAAGAACTGGTGAAACAAAAATGCGTGGGCCTTGTCTATCTGGGTGCCGACAATGCCAAGCTGCACGCCAATTTCGACCATCTAGGCATCCCCGTCCGCGACACCCACTCCATGCAGGAGTGCGTGGCCGCCTGTTACGACATGGCCCGGCCCGGCGACACCGTGCTGCTCTCCCCCTGCTGCGCCAGCTTCGACCTTTTCAAGAATATGGAGGATCGCGGCGACCAGTTCAAGACACTGGTCCGAAACCTTTAATCCCTGCCCACAAGCCGAATGAACAAAAGACTCGGAAACATATTCAAGGGCGACAAGGTCATCTGGATGGTCTTCTTCTTCCTTTGCCTCATCAGCATCGTCGAGGTGTTCTCCGCCTCGTCTGAACTGACTTACAAGGGGGGCAACTACCTTGCGCCTATCATCAAGCACATCCTTATCCTCGGCGTAGGAATCCTGCTCATGGTGGTCACACTGAACATCAAGTGCCGTTATTTCAAGATAGGCACCTTCCCGCTGCTCCTCATTTCTTTCCTCACGCTGATATGGGTGTACTTCGCCGGACAGTCCACCAACGATGCCCAGCGCTGGATTTCCATTCTGGGCATCCAGTTCCAGCCCTCCGAATTTGCCAAGGGGGCCATGGTTTTGGCCACCGCCCAGATTCTCAGCGCTATGCAAACCGATACCGGGGCCGACCGCCATGCCATGCCCTACATCCTCTCCGTGGGCGTGTTCATCATCCCACTCATCGGAGCAGAGAACCTCTCCACCGCCGCCTTGCTCTGCGTGGTGCTCTTCTTCATGATGGTCATCGGCCGCGTACCCGGCCAGCAACTCGGCAAGCTCATCGGGGCCGTGGTGCTGCTCATCACCGGTGTCGTGACGCTGGTCATGGTGCTGGGCACCGACATCAAGGAGCAGTCGCCCGAGAACAACCTTACCGAGCAGGTGGCGCAGACCGGCGGACAGTCCGAGGGCAAGCGCAGCAGCGGAGTGCTCCACCGTTTCGACACTTGGAAATCGCGCATCGACAAGTTTCTCGACAACAAGGAAGTGGCTCCCGAAGACGTCGACCTCGACAAGGACGGACAGGTGGCACACGCCAACATTGCCATAGCCACGAGCAACGTCATCGGCAAGGGCCCGGGCAATTCCGTGGAGCGCGACTTCCTGTCTCAGGCGTTCTCCGACTTCATCTACGCCATCATCATCGAGGAGACGGGCATTGTGGGCGCCGCCTTCGTGGCCATGCTCTATATCATCCTGCTCTTCCGCACGAGCCGCATTGCCAGTCGGTGCGAGAACAATTTCCCGGCTTTCCTGGCCATGGGGCTGGCCCTGCTGCTGGTTACACAGGCCCTTTTCAACATGTGCGTGGCCGTGGGCCTGGCCCCCGTCACCGGGCAGCCGCTGCCTCTGGTGAGCAAGGGCGGCACCTCATCTGTCATCAACTGCGTCTACATCGGGGCCATCCTCAGCGTGAGCCGCTCGGCCAAGCGCGCCGCCACTATCCGCAACGAGAGTCCAAAGCCCCTGGCAGCCGAAGCATAAGTGGCTCATACTTAGCGTAAAAAATAAATAAAGTGGGGTGAAAATGGCCAAATCATATTTTTTTTGATTACTTTTGCCGAAAATAAACAAGGTCAAATGGACAACGAATTGAGAATCATCATCAGCGGAGGCGGTACCGGAGGCCACATCTTCCCGGCCGTCTCCATTGCCAATGCCATCAAGGCCAAGCATCCCGATGCCAAGATTCTGTTTGTCGGTGCACTCGGACGCATGGAGATGCAGCGCGTGCCGGCGGCAGGCTACGAGATAAAGGGCCTCCCCATCTGCGGCTTCGACCGCAAGCACCTGCTGAAAAACATCGCCGTGCTTTTCCGCATTTGGAAAAGCCAGCGCATGGCCAAGCGCATCATCAAAGACTTCCGCCCCATGGCGGCCGTGGGCGTTGGCGGCTATGCCAGCGGCCCCACCCTCAACGTGTGTGCCGAGCGCGGCATCCCCTGCCTCATCCAAGAGCAGAACAGCTACGCCGGGGTCACCAACAGGCTGCTGGCCAAGAAGGCTGCCAAGATATGCGTAGCCTACGAGGGCATGGAGCGATTCTTCCCGGCCGACAAGATTGTCATGACCGGAAACCCCGTGCGCCAGAACGTGCTCTCCACGCCGCTCTCCCGCGAGGAGGCCCGGCGCCAATTCGGTCTCGCCCCCGACAAGAAGACCATTCTGCTTGTGGGCGGCAGCCTCGGCGCACGCACCGTCAACGAGAGCATGCGCCGCCACCTGGCCGAGGTCAAGTCCTCGGAGGTGCAGTTCATCTGGCAGACCGGCAAATTCTACAATGACGAGATGAACCAGGCCGTGGCCGCTTTCGGCGACATCCCCAATCTCAAGGTTCTCGACTTCATCAGCGACATGGGTGCGGCCTATCAGGCGGCCGACCTTGTCATCAGTCGCGCTGGTGCCAGCTCCATCAGCGAGTTCTGTCTCATCGGCAAGCCCGTCATTCTCGTGCCCAGTCCCAATGTGGCCGAAGACCACCAGACCAAGAACGCCATGGCCCTCGTGAGCCACGACGCCGCCGTCTACGTGAAGGATGCCGACGCCCCCGACATGCTGCTGAGCACCGCCCTGCAGGTTGTGGCCGACGATGCCAAGCTGGCCTCGCTGAGTGCCAACATCCAGAAACTGGGCCTCAAGGATTCGGCCGACATCATCGCCGACGAGGTGGTGAAGCTGGCCCGCACCGCCCGTTAACGACACATCGCAAACATTTCGCACAATCACATGGAACTGAAAGATATCAAAGCCGTCTATTTCGTCGGAGCCGGCGGCATCGGCATGAGCGCTATTGCGCGCTACTTCATGCGCAAGGGCCTCGTGGTGGCCGGCTACGACAAGACACCCTCGGCCCTGACCCGCCAACTCGAAAAGGAGGGCATGATTATCCATTACGAGGAAAATGCAGCCGAGATTCCACATGCCTGCCGCGACCGCCACTCGTGTCTTGTAGTCTACACTCCGGCTGTACCGGCCGATCATCAGGAGCTGCAGTTTTTCCGGGCCAACGGCTTCGAGATCGAGAAGCGGGCCCAAGTGCTGGGCATTCTCACCCGCACCCACAAGGGACTCTGCGTGGCCGGCACCCACGGCAAGACCACCACGTCGGCCATGTGCGCCCACATCATGCACCAGAGCCACGTAGACTGCAACGCCTTTCTGGGCGGCATCTCCAAGAACTACGGCACCAACTACATCCTCTCCGACAGCAGCGACTACGTGGTCATCGAGGCCGACGAGTTCGATCGCTCGTTCCACTGGCTCCGTCCGTGGATGAGCGTCATCACCGCCACCGACCCCGACCACCTCGACATCTACGGCACCAAGGAGGCTTATCTCGAAAGTTTCCGTCACTACACCGAGTTCATCCAGCCCGGCGGAGCCCTCATCATCCATACCGATCTGGAGATGCGGGCCAACGTGAAACCCGACGTGAAGACCTATACCTACAGCCGCGACAAGGGCGACTTCCATGCCACGAACATACGTATTGAGAATGGCGAAATCACGTTCGACCTGGTTTCGCCCGTGGAGGCCGTGCCCAACGTGCGCCTCGGCCAGCCCGTGCCCATCAATATCGAGAACAGCGTCGCTGCCATGGCCATGGCCCAGCTCAACGGCTGCACACCCGAGGAGCTGCGGTTCGGCATGGAAACCTACCACGGTGTGGACCGCCGCTTCGACTTCAAGGTTCGCAACGACCGCCATGTGCTGCTCTCCGACTATGCCCACCACCCGCAGGAGATACTCCAGAGCGCGCGCAGTCTCAAGGAACTCTACCGGGGCCGCAAGATCACGGCCATCTTCCAGCCCCACCTCTACACCCGCACGCGCGACTTCTGTGCCGATTTTGCCGACGCGCTGAGCCATTTCGACGAGGTGATTCTCACCGAGATCTACCCCGCTCGCGAACAGCCCATCCCCGGCGTCACCTCGCAAATCATCTTCGACCGGCTTGCCCCCGGCGTGGAGAAGAGCATGGTGCAGCGGGCCGATGTGCTGGATCTCGTGAAGCAGCGCGACTTCGACGTGCTCATCATCCTGGGGGCCGGCGACCTCGACAACGACGTGCCGCAGATGGCCCGCATCATCGAAGCCAAGAAATAGCCGATGCACATCAACTGGAGAAAGGTAGTCCTGGGTGCACTCGATGTGGTGCTTGGCGCCTACATCATCGTTGCCTTCACCGCGTTCAACAAGCCGAACGAGGCCGCCTACGTGTGCACCCAGGTCAACATCAACATCCAGGACGAGGCCACCAACGGCTTTATCTCGGCCGGAGAAATCAAGTCGCGGCTGGAGCGCAACCGGCTCTACCCGCTCAACCAGCCCATGAAGCAGGTCAATGCACGCCGCATTGAGGAGATGCTCAAGCTGAGCCCCTTTGTCAAAAATGCCGAGTGCTACAAGACGCAGGACGGCCACGTGTGCATCACCCTCACCCAACGCATGCCCACCCTGCGCATCAAAGCAGACAACGGCGAGGACTACTATCTGGACGACAACAACAGCATCATGCCCAACTCCCACTACACCAGCGATCTCATCATCGCCTCGGGACACATCAACCAGTGGTATGCGCGCAACTACGTGTCCCATCTGGCCAATGCCCTTACGGCCAGCGACCTGTGGCGCAACCAGATAGAGCAGATCCATGTGCTGCCCGACCACGGCATCGAACTGGTGCCGCGCGTGGGCGACCACATCGTCTACATCGGGCGGCTGCCCGAGACACGGCACACGGGTCAGCGGAAAAAGCTCGTCACCGACTACGTCAACCACAAGATGGACCGGCTGGAAAAGTTCTACAAATACGGCCTCTCGCAGGCCGGTTGGAACAAGTATGCCTATATCAACATCGAGTTTGACAACCAGATTATCTGTAAAAAACGAAGTTTGAACTGATTTATAACACATACCAATGGCAGAATTTATAGTAGCAATAGAACTGGGTTCATCCAAGATGACCGGTATTGCAGGCAAGAAAAACCTCGACGGAAGCATCAGCGTGCTGGCTGTCGTCAAGGAAGACTCTACGACCTGCATACGCAAGGGTGTGGTCTACAACGTGGACAAGACGGTGCAGACCATCTCCACCATCGTCAAGAAACTCGAGACCGCGCTCAAGGCCAAGATAGCTCATGTCTATGTGGGCGTGGGCGGGCAATCCATCCGCAGCATCAAGAACACCACGGTCAAGGAGCTGCCCCAGGACACCATCGTCACCCAGGACATGGTCATCGAGCTCATGGATGCCAACCGCAGCATGCAGTATCCCGAGCAGGAGATTCTGGACGTGGCCATTCAGGAATACAAGATTGACAACCAATACCAGCTCGACCCCGTGGGCATCCAGTGCCGACACCTCGAGGGAAACTTCATCAACATACTCTGGCGCAAGTCGTTCTACCGCAACTTCAACAAGTGTTTCGACAACGCCGGCATCGCCATTGCCGAGGTCTATCTGTCGCCGCTGGCCCTGGTCGATGCCGTGCTCACCGATGCCGAGCGCCGCGGCGGCTGCGTGCTCGTCGACCTGGGCTCGGACACTACCACCGTCTGCGTGTACAATAAGAACATCGTGCGCCACCTGGCCGTCATCCCTCTGGGCAGCAACAACATCACGAAAGACATTGCCTCGCTGCAGATGGAGGAGAAAGACGCCGAGCAGATGAAGCTCAAATTCGCCAGCGCCTACACCGACCCCAACGACATTGACCTAACCCAGACCTACCCCATTGACGGCGAGCGCTCGGTGGAAATGAGCAAGTTTGTCGACATTGTAGAGGCCCGCATGCAGGAGATTATCGAGAATGTGTGGTGCCAGGTGCCCAGCGAATACTACGACAAACTGCTTGGTGGCATCGTCCTCACGGGCGGCGGCTCCAACATGAAGAACATAGAGCGCGCCTTCCGCAACCACACCCGCCTGGACAAGATACGCGTGGCGCGCTTCGTGTCGCACACCATCCAGTCCAACCACCCGGCCATCACGGCCAAGGACGCCACCATGTGCACCGTGCTGGGTCTGCTCGCCCGTGGCGATATGAACTGCGCCGGCGACGAATTCAGCAGCACGCTCTTTGCCACCGACGCCCCCGCGGCCGCCCCGTTGGCCGACGGCCCCAAGAGTCCGCGCCCCCTCATTGAGACCGCCGGCAAGGGCATCGTGCAGACCGAGGCCGAGAAAGCCGAGGCCGAGAAAGCCCGGCTGCGCAGACTGCAGGAAGAGGAGGAACGGCGACGCGCCGAAGAAGCCGAGGAGGAGGAGCGGCGGCGCAAGCGCGAAAACTCCCTGCTACACAAGGTGTTCACCGGACTCAAGACTTTCGGCAAGAAGATGGTCGAGGACGAGGAAGACGACAAATAAGCCGCCCCGACGGGCCACGGCAGTGACGCACAACAGAGAATCACACCCATTTAAAGACAGCCAGATATGATGTCAGACAACAGCAACAACAATTACAATACTGAAAACCAGAAGCCGTCCATCCTCGACTTCGGCGACACCGACCAGAAGGACAGCATCATCAAGGTCATCGGCGTAGGTGGTGGGGGCGGCAATGCCGTGAACCACATGTACCGCGAGGGCATCCACGACGTGTCGTTCGTGCTCTGCAACACCGACGCCCAAGCCCTCAACGACTCGCCCGTGCCCGTGCACTTGCAGCTCGGCAAGGAGGGTCTCGGGGCCGGAAACCGTCCGGCGCGCGCCCGCGAGGCCGCCCTCGAGAGCATCGACGACATCCGCCGCATGCTCAACGACGGCACCAAGATGGCCTTCATCACCGCCGGCATGGGCGGCGGCACCGGTACGGGTGCCGCGCCCGTCATTGCCCAAGCCAGCAAGGACATGGACATTCTCACCGTGGGCATCGTCACCATTCCTTTCCGCTTCGAGGGCCCCAAGAAGATAGACCAGGCCCTCGACGGCGTTGAGGAGATGGCCAAGCACGTGGACGCGCTGCTCGTCATCAACAACGAACGGCTACGTGAAATCTATCCCGACCTCACGTTGCTCGACGCTTTCGGCAAGGCCGACGACACGCTGAGCGTGGCTGCCAAGAGCATTGCCGAGATCATCACCATGCACGGCATCATCAACCTCGACTTCCGCGACGTGCAGACCGTGCTCAAGGACGGCGGCGTGGCCATCATGTCCACCGGCTACGGCGAGGGCGAGGGCCGCGTGAAACAGGCCATCGACGACGCCCTCAACTCGCCGCTGCTCAACGACAACGACGTGTTCAACGCCAAGAAGATACTGCTCTCCATCAACTTCTGCGACGAGAAGAAAGACAATCAGGGCCTCATGATGGAAGAAATGAACGACGTGAACGACTTCATGGCCAAGTTCGGCGAGGACTTTGAAATCAAGTGGGGCGTGGGCACCGACCCCGAACTGGGCAAGAAAGTCAAGGTGACCATCCTCGCCACCGGCTTCGGCGTGAAGGATGTAGAGCCCATGAGCCACCGCGGCCGCCACTCGCAGGAGGAGGCCAACCGCATTGCCGAGGCCGAAGAGCGCGCTGCCGAGAAGCGCGACCGCCGCGACCGCTACTACGGTAACGACGTGAGCAACACGCAGCACAAGCGTCGGCCGCACATCTTCCTCTTCAGTCAGGCCGACCTCGACAATGAAGACGTCATCCTGGCCGTGGAGAACACACCCACCTACAAGCGCACGCGGCAGACGCTCGAGGCCATCCGCAACCAGGCCAACGGCGTGAAACTCGAGCCCGAACCCGAGGAGAATACAGACCCCACGCCGGGCATCATCAACTTCGGCGTGTAGTCTTCACCAGCATTGACAGAAAGGAAACAGCCATGGCAACACTATTCGACCAAGTGAGCAGCGACATCCGCACGGCCATGAAGGCGCGCGACAAGGTGCGCCTCGAAGCCCTGCGCAACATCAAGAAGTATTTCATCGAGGCCAAGACGGCCCCTGGGGCCAACGACACGCTCGACGATGCCGCCGCCCTGAAGATTTTGCAGAAGCTCGCCAAGCAGGGCGAGGAGAGCGCAGCCACCTACAACGGCGCGGGCCGCAGCGAGCTGGCCGACGCCGAACTGGCCCAGGTGGCCGTCATCAAAGCCTATCTGCCCCAGCCGCTCACCGAGGCGGAGGTCGAGGCCCAGGTGCAGGCCATCATCGCCCAGACCGGTGCATCCGGCATGAAAGACATGGGCAAGGTGATGGGCCAGGCCGCCCAACAGATGGCCGGAAAGGCCGACGGCAAGGCCATCTCCGCCATCGTGCGCCGGCTGCTGGCCTAAGCCCGCGGCCCGCGAGGCCTCCAACGCGCTACGTCCACGGCCTCATCGCATCGCCTTTACGCCGTAACCGCCGCGTCATTACACCGTAATGGCGCGGCGGTTACGGCGTTTTCGTAGGCCCGTTGCACCGTCAGAACAACTCGCGCAGCACGTCCAGCGACTTGAGTTCCGGGAAGCCGGCCACGTGAAGCCTGTAATAATAGAGGATAATCTCCGTGCAGCGGTTGCGCTCCTGACGCGACATGCGGAAGAAACGCATGTTGTCAAAGTCCATGCGCATGAGCAAACCGATGCGCGAGGCCTCGTCGGGACGCAGATAGTCGGGGTGGCCCGGCTGGCGCAGCACAAAGCAACCGTTGCGCAGATCGAACCATGCCCCGCGCACATTGTCGGCCAGATTGGGAAAGAAACCGATGAAGCGCGAGAGCCTCATCATGAAAACCAGATGGAAATTGGCGTAGCCCGATGTCACGTTGTCCAGCCAGGCGATGCTGCGCTCCACGTAGTCGTAGAGCTGTTCGTTCTGCAGTTCGCCGCGCGTGGCGTGCGTCAGGAACTCGGCAGTAAAGAGCGAAATGGAGAGCTTGGCCGCGTCGAACGGTATCGACACAAAGGGGGCGGCCAAGCGCAGGTCGCGAAAACGCTGCAGCTGCAGCGCCGGCCGGTGGTCGAACACCAGCTCGAGCACGGTGAGCGGCTGGAACAACTGCTTCTTCGTGCGGCCGCGGCCGGAGCGGCTCAGATGGCAGATAAAGGAGAGGCGGCCCTGCACGCGCGTCAGCACATCGACGATGAGCTGAGACTCTCCATATTTGAGCGCATGGAGCACAACAGCCCGGGTTCGGATTTCCATACGGTCGCAAAAATACGAAAAACCAAGCAATTAGCGAAAAATTCCGTCTGGAAATTTGGCCGGATAAAGAAAAAGTACTAACTTTGCACCCGCAAAATTAAAGCCGACGGTCCCTTCGTCTATCGGTTAGGACGAGAGATTTTCATTCTCTAAAGAGGAGTTCGACTCTCCTAGGGACTACCATTGAGAAAAATAAAGTAGAAACAAAGATGGCAAATCACAAATCATCACTCAAGAGAATCCGCCAGACCAAGGCGAGAACGCTGCACAACAAGTATTACGCAAAGACCATGCGCAATGCCGTTCGCAAGCTCCGCTCGCTCACGGACAAGGAAGAGGCCGCTAAACTGTACCCTGTAGTTCAGAAGATGCTGGACAAGTTGGCCAAGACCAACATCATCCACGCCAACAAAGCAGCCAATCTGAAGTCGAGTCTGGCCCTCCACGTCAACAAGCTCGGCTAAGCGCCGCTTGCACCGGTTCATACCATACAAGGTCGCATATCCTCGTGATACGCGGCCTTGAATCGTTTCGGTCCACAGGCTTCGCAGGGACGCGGCCCGTCGTCGGCCGCCCGTGACAATCCGCCGTTTGCACCGTAATTTCGGCGGCAAAGTTTTCTCGGTATGCCGATTTTTTAGTATCTTTGCATCAAACAATCGCAAAACAACAAATGGCAGACATTCTCAATTCGGAAGATAATTATTCAGCCTCCAACATTCAGGTGCTGGAGGGCCTTGAGGCCGTGCGCAAACGCCCGGCCATGTACATTGGCGACATCAGCGAAAAGGGTCTGCACCATCTCATCAACGAGACGGTGGACAACTCCATCGACGAGGCCATGGCAGGCTTTTGCCAGGACATCGAGGTGACGCTCAACGAGGACGGCTCGTGCACGGTGCAGGACGACGGCCGCGGCATTCCCGTGGATGAACACGAGAAACTGCACAAGAGTGCACTCGAAGTGGTCATGACCGTGCTGCATGCCGGCGGCAAATTCGACAAGGGCTCCTACAAAGTGAGCGGCGGTCTGCACGGCGTGGGCGTGAGTTGCGTGAACGCTCTGTCCAGCCACATGCTCTCTCAGGTCTTCCGCGACGGCAAGATTTACCAGCAGGAATACGAGAAAGGCAAGCCACTCTACCCCGTCAAGGTCATCGGCGAGACCGACCGTCGCGGCACGCGCCAGCAGTTCTGGCCCGACGCCGGCATCTTCACCACGACCACGTTCCAGTGGGACATCGTGGCCCGCCGCATGCGCGAGCTGGCCTTTCTGAACGCCGGCATCCGCATCACACTGACCGATCTGCGCCCCAACGACGAGGGCAAGACGCGCCGCGAGGTGTTCCACGCCAAAGATGGACTCAAGGAATTCGTGCGCTACATCGACCGGCACCGCACGCATCTCTTCGACGACGTGATCTATCTGAAGACCGAAAAGCAGGGCCTCCCCATCGAGGTGGCCATCATGTACAACACAGATTACTCGGAGAATCTGCACTCCTACGTGAACAATATCAACACCATCGAGGGTGGAACCCACGTCACAGGCTTCCGCATGGCCCTCACCCGCGTGCTGAAAAACTATGCCGACAACGACGCGCAAATCTCCAAACAGATAGAGAAAGCCAAGATTGAGGTGGCCGGCGAAGACTTCCGCGAGGGGCTCACGGCCGTGATTTCCATCAAGGTGGCCGAGCCGCAGTTTGAGGGCCAAACCAAGACCAAGCTGGGCAACAGCGAGGTATCGGGGGCCGTGAACCAGGCCGTGGGCGAGGCTCTGACCAACTATCTGGAGGAGCATCCCGTCGAGGCCAAGCAGATTTGCGAGAAAGTGATTCTGGCCGCCACGGCCCGCGTGGCCGCCCGCAAGGCCCGCGAGAGCGTGCAGCGCAAGAGCGTGATGAGCGGCGGAGGGCTGCCCGGCAAGCTGGCCGACTGCTCCAACAAGGACCCCAAGCAGTGCGAGATATTCCTGGTCGAGGGCGACTCGGCCGGCGGCTCGGCCAAGCAGGGCCGCGACCGCTACACGCAGGCCATACTGCCACTGCGCGGCAAGATTCTGAATGTGGAGAAAGTGCAGTGGCACAGGGTGTTCGAGGCCGAGTCGGTGATGAACATCATCCAGAGCATCGGCGTGCGCTTCGGCGTGGAAGGAGAGGACGACCGCGAGGCTAACATCGACAAACTGCGCTACGACAAGATTATCATCATGACCGATGCCGACGTCGATGGCTCGCACATCGACACGCTCATCATGACGCTCTTCTTCCGTTTCATGCCGAAAGTCATCGAGGAAGGACACCTCTACATTGCCACCCCGCCCCTCTACAAGTGCACCTACAAGGGCAAGGTGAGCGAATATTGCTACAACGACCAGCAGCGACAGGCCTTCCTCGACAAGTATGCCGGAGGCGTGGACGACGGCAAGAGCATCCACACGCAGCGTTACAAGGGTCTGGGCGAAATGAATCCCGAGCAGCTGTGGGAGACCACCATGGACCCGGGCCAGCGTCTGCTCAAGCAGGTAACCATCGAGAACGCAGCCCAGGCCGACGAGATATTCTCCATGCTCATGGGTGACGACGTGGAGCCGCGCCGCGAATTTATCGAGGAGAATGCCGCCTACGCCAACATCGACGCATAGGCCACGGGCCGGCGACCAAGGCCGGCCGTGCGCTCCACGGAGCACCCGCACAACGCTTGTCCCCCGGCAGCCATCCCCCGGCAGCCGGGGGACAAATGTTTTCCGGAGGGGCCGCCGGCATGATTTTTAAGGGAAGAACCATAAAAAGCAAGGCTTTTGCGTCCGAGTTATAGATATTCTCCGTATCTTTATCACAAGCTCAAATCTAAAGTGAAAACATCTATTTCCATTCTTAAAAGCAACACTATGAAAACAAGAAGACAGCTGCTCGTGCTGGCCGCATGGGTCATCGGCGCGGCAGCAGCACACGCCCAGCTGGGCATCATCAAGAAAATCAAGCAAACTGCAACGACTGCCCAAGGGGTTGTAGACATGGCCAACGGCGACCACAAGTTCAGCAACACCTTGGGACCGGAGGGCGTCTACCGCAGCCGGACGCGCCAGGTCATTCTCGACAAGACCCACGAGACGGGCGAGCTCAAGGGCAAGAAGGTCACCTACACGTTTGAAAAGAACGGCGATGTCGTGCTCGACGACGGACAAAAAGTGGGCCATATCCACGACAACGGCACGATCGACTGCCACGGCACCGCGGGCTACATCAAGCTGGAAAGCAACGGCGCGGTGAGTGTGGGCGGAGACAACATTGGCCATATCGACGACGGAGGCCATGTATATATGTTCGGAGTTGTCGAGGGCATGTACGAAGGCATGAGCAAACCACAGGCAGCTTTCCTCTATTATGGCATCTGCCAAACCAAGGAAAACATGGCCAAACTCAAACAGGAACAGGCCGAACGTGCCAGACAACGGGAAGAAGCCGCCAAAAGACGGGCCGCCATGGAAGCCTCGAACAATGCAGCGGGCCGCGGCGGCGGCTCCTCTCAGGGCAAAGCCCGCGAGTATAGCATCCAGAAAGGCGGTGCCCGCGGCTTCGTTGACGAGAATGGCGTGGTCTACAACTGGGCGCACAAAGTGGTGGGATGCCTGCCCAAGGGCAACGGCGACATCACCAACGCCAGCGGTTCGAGCATCGGCCGCATCTGGTCGGGCGACATCAAGGATCGTTCGGGCAACCTCGTCTGCCACGTTACCAGCGGCGGCTCCATCTCGGTGAGTGGCTCCAATGCCACCGTGGCCGAGGTGAGGGGTGGCGGACGCGTGGACACCACACAGGGCTCCAAGACGCTGGGCTACTGCGACTGCCGCAATCCCGTATGGACGGCAGCCATCATCTTCTGCAATTTCTTCGGCTTCTAAACACCGCGCGCACCCATCGCCGCGCCAGTCGGCACCATGACAGTCTGAACGGAAAGGGATTCCGACTCTTTCCGTTCAGACTTTTTTATGCCTTTAACTTTGGAAAATGGCGAAAAAAACGTACTTTTGCATCATTATCATGTAAAGGCTACGAAATGAAAACAATCCACTGCCTGACGTTCCTTTTCTTCCTGTCGTCCACCCCGCTGGCCGCCCAGACCCGACACCAACCCCTGCGCCTGTGGTACGATCGCCCGGCCACATGCTTTGAAGAGTCGCTGCCCATTGGCAACGGCAAGCTCGGAGCCATCATCTACGGCGGGCCCGACGACAACGTGATACACCTGAACGACATTACTTTCTGGAGCGGAAAGCCCGTGGATCTCACCATCGACAGCGACGCGCACGTGTGGATTCCCAAAATACGCGAGGCCCTCTTCCGCGAAGACTACCGGCTGGCCGACTCGCTGCAGCACCGTGTGCAGGGAGCCAACTCGCAGTATTACCAGCCGTTGGGCACGCTCCGCATCCGCGACCTGCAGCCCGGCGAGGCCTCCGGCTACTACCGCCAGCTAAGTCTCGACAGCGCCGTGTGCCACGACCGCTACGTGCGCGGCGGCGTGACCTACACGCGAGAGTACTTCGCCTCGGCCCCCGACAAGGTGATTGCCGTCCGTCTGCGGGCCTCGCGCCCGGGCATGCTGAGCTGCAGCATCGGCCTCGGCTCGCAGGTGGACCACGGCACAAAGACCTCCGACCGCCAGATCATCATGACCGGCAACGCCGCAGGAGACCCGCAGGAGACCATCCACTTCTGCACCGTGCTGCGAGTGAGCAACGACGGCGGCTCAGTGGAGCGCACCGACAGCAGCCTCATTGTTAAGGGGGCCAACGGAGCAACCATCTACTTGGTGAACGAGACGAGCTTTAACGGATACGACAAACACCCCGTGACCCAAGGGGCTCCCTACATCGAGAACGCCATGGACGACGCCTGGCATCTCGCCAACTACAGCTGCGACAGCCTGTTGAGACGCCACCTCGACAACTATCAGCCCATCTTCCACCGGGTGAGCTTCACCCTCGACGGCAGTCGCTACAACGCCACGCAACCCACCGACAGCATGCTGCGCGCCTACGGCAGCCAGCCCGCCTACGACCGCTACCTGGAGGCGCTCTACTTCCAGTTTGGCCGTTACCTGCTCATCAGCAGCTCGCGCACGCCGGGAGTGCCGGCCAATCTGCAGGGATTGTGGAACGAAAAGAAGAAAGCCCCATGGCGCGGCAACTATACCATCAACATCAATCTGGAAGAGAATTACTGGCCCTGCGACGTGGCCAACATGCCCGAAATGTTTGCACCGCTGGCCACATTCTGCCAGAATCTGGCCCAAACAGGCGCGCACAACGCCCGCAACTACTATGGCATCGGCCGGGGATGGAGCTGTGGCCACAACTCGGACATCTGGGCCATGACCAACCCCGTGGGCGAGAAGAGAGAGAGCCCCACGTGGAGCAACTGGAACATGGGCGGGGCATGGCTCATGCAAAATGTGTACGACCACTATCTCTACACCCAGGACCGCGACTACCTTTCCGGCACGGCCTATCCACTGATGAGGGGTGCCAGCGACTTCATACTGGACTGGCTGGTGCCCAATCCCCGGAATCCCGAGGAACTGATAACGGCTCCCAGCACGTCGCCCGAAGCCTACTACGTGACTGACAAAGGCTACAAGGGAGCCACCCTGTACGGCGGAACGGCCGACCTGGCCATCATCCGCGAGCTCCTCACCAACACGCTCGAAGCCGCGCGCACGCTGAACCGCGACAGGGCCTACCAAGACACGCTGCGCCACACGCTGGCCCGGCTGCATCCTTACACCGTGGGCCGGCAGGGCGACCTGAACGAATGGTACTACGACTGGGCCGACGAGGACACCTGCCACCGGCACCAAAGCCACCTCATCGGGCTCTATCCGGGTCACCAAATCACCGTGGGTGCCACGCCCCAGCTGGCCCAGGCGGCGGCCCGCTCACTGGAAATGAAGGGCGGGCGCACCACGGGATGGAGCACCGGATGGCGCATCAACCTGTGGGCCCGGCTGCACAACGCCAGCCAAGCCTACCGCATCTATCAGAAACTGCTGGCCTATGTAAACCCGGCCCACACCCAGAAACAGCACGGCGGAACCTTTCCCAACCTCTTTGATGCGCACCCGCCTTTTCAGATTGACGGCAACTTCGGCGGCACCGCCGGCGTGTGCGAGATGCTGATGCAGAGCGACGGCAAGACCATCGAACTGCTCCCGGCCTTGCCCGAAGCCTGGCCGGCGGGCGAGATTTGCGGCTTGCGGGCCCGCGGCGGCTTCGAGGTGAGCATGGGCTGGAAAGACGGACGCGTGACGTGGGCCGAGATTTCGAGCGGCAAGGGCGGCAAGGTGAACGTGAGCTACAACGGCCGGGTAAAGCCGATCAGCGTGGGCAAGGGCAAAACCAAGACGCTCTGATGCACCGGCTGACGCCTTTTCTGGCCCTGCTCCTGTGGGCGATGCCATCGGCCGCACAGGGGTTCGACACCCATTGGATAAGGATGCCGCAACCCGACAGCACGTCGCACGTGTGGTTTCGGCAGACCTACCTGCCCGCAGGCCGTGCGCGCGATGCCAGCATCACCGTCGTGACCACGGGCTTTTTCAAGCTCTACGTGAACGAGTGCAACGTGGGCCGGGCCCTCTATTACCCAGCGCGGGCCACGGGCGACGACGCTCCTGTGGCCATGACTTTCAACGTAACGCCCTACCTGCGCAGCGATACCGACGTGGTGGCCATTGCCTATTCGCCCGCCTGGCCGCATCTGAACTCCAGGCAAATCTCCGTGGCGTTCCATGGCCGTGCGGCCGACGGCACCCCGTTCTGCCACTGGAGCGACGGCAACTGGCTCTGCAGAAAGGCCAATTCCTGCCTGACAACCGACGGCCGCGAGCGGGTGGACGGTCGGCGGCACAACGCCGCATGGCGGACGGCATGGTTCGATCCGGCCTTGTGGGTCAGTGCCGAGACACAGGCCGACAGGTCCGACGAGCAGCCAGAAAGCAGTCTGCCAGCCGACAAGCACCGGCCAACCGACGGCGTTGCCCCACACATCGTACGCCGACGCGGCTGTTCCTACATCGAGACCGTGGGTAAGGGCGTGGAGCTGGAGTTCGGGCAGGGGTTCCACGGACGGCTGCGACTCACCCTGCGCAACGCCCTGCCGGGCGAACGTATCTGCATGGACGGACTGGAATATATCTGCAGCGGGGAAATGGACGAACAGGCCTGCCCGGTGTTCCTCACCCACAACTACCGGCGTCCACGGCTTACCGGCGACAGCCGCTTCCGGCGCGACCAAGTGACTGAAGCGGAAGCACTGGAGACTTCCTGCGCTTCCGATTCTCAAAGAAATACGTTACCTTTGCACTGATGACAGGGAAAATGACCAATCAGACAGAACTCAAGGAGATTACCGTAGAGAGTACACGGATAGCCAGCAACGGCAGCTACATCGATGATGACCTCGCGCTCGTGGACGATATTGCCCGGCTTCCTTTCCCCCAAGAGCCACGCCGCGTGCGCGCACTCATCCTGGCTCTCTGCACGAGTGGCAGCATGGAGTACAGCGTGGACACCATCAAACACACGGTATTTGCCGGCGACATCATCATCATCAACAGCGGACAGGTGACCGACGACTACCATAAGAGCCCCGACTGCACGGGCATTGCCTTGGTGATTTCAGACCAGTTCTTCTACGAAGTCCTCTCGGGCGTGCACGAAATTTCCTATCTCTTCACTTTCTCGCGCACGCATCCTGTATTCCATCTCACCGAGGAGGAAATGCAGAACACCGGCAACTACTTCCATCTCATCAAGCGCAAGGTGGACGACACGGGCCATCGGTTCCGACGCGACACGGTTCGCTCGCTCATCCAGGCCCTGATCTACGACACTGGCGATACTATCTCACGCATACAGGCAACCAGCCAAACCCTGGGAACGAGGGCTGAACACATCTACATTGAGTTCATGCGGCTGGTGGAACAAGAGTTCTATCATGAGCGGCGGGTGGGGTGGTATGCCCGCCAACTGTCCATCACGGCGAAATATCTGTCCGAAACCGTGAAGCAGGTGAGCCATCAGACGCCCAACGAATGGATAGACTACTACGTCGTGCTGGAGCTGCGCACGTTGCTGCGCAGCACCACAAAGAGCATCAAGGAAATCACGGAAATGATGCACTTCCCCAACCAAAGCTTCTTGGGGAAATACTTCAAGGAGCATGTAGGCGTAAGCCCTTCGGTGTTCAGGAAGAAGCCTCTGAAGACACTCTCCGCCTGATTTCTTCGCCCACCTCACACAATTCTTCATACCATGCCCGCCCAAAACGCCGGATGAGCGGCTCTTTCAGAAACTCGTAGATGCGCAAGTCGAGTTCCCGTCCTTTCTTCACGGCATCCCGACAAATGTCCCAACGATGATAGTTGAGCCCGACAAGGCCGCCACCGAACTGCTTCTCGCGAATGGGATAAAGGGCACACGAGATGGGCTTGCACCACGAGGTGCGCCCGTCATGGCACGCTCGTTCCAAGGCGCAAAGGCAGCAATTGTGGATGGTGTGGCCGTCTGTCCTGTCGTCCAAATCCTCATAACAAGTGAACACGCAATCCTTGCCGTTCACAATGCTCGTCACCAAGTCGCCGTCACGGTCGGCATAAGCCACGCCCTGTCGGTCGACCACGCTTTGGGCCGAAGCCGAAAGCTGGGGCCAAACCTCGTCGAGACAGGACTCAATGCTCCCTATCTCGTCGAGCGTTACCGGTGCGCCGGCATCGCCCTCAACGCAGCACCGTCCCTTGCAGGCATCGAGATCACAGCAGAATTTTTCGGTGAAAATATCGGGGGAAACCAATACGTCCCCTATCTGAAGAATGTGAAGTTCCATAAAACGCTATTCCAAACTCCCGCCTCATGTGGTTCCTACCACTCGATTTCAGCCGCTCCGTGCGCACGGAGATAGGCATTGCAGCGGGAGAACTGATGCTGCCCGAACCATCCGCCACGGTTGGCCGAGAGTGGTGAGGGGTGTACCGACTCAAGCACCAGGTTGCGCTGCTGGTCAATGAGATAGCGTTTGCTGCGTGCATAGCCGCCCCAAAGCATGTAGACAAGGTGTTCCCGATGGGTGCTCAAGGCCTTGATGGCTGCATCGGTAAACGTGTCCCAGCCCAGTTTCTGGTGGCTGTTGGCCTGATGGGCACGCACGGTGAGCGTGGCATTGAGCAGCAACACGCCCTGCTCGGCCCAGCGGCTGAGGTCGCCCGACTGGGGCATGGGCCGCCCGAGGTCGGTTTCTATCTCTTTGAAAATGTTGAGAAGAGAGGGCGGCATCATCACCCCCTCGGGCACGGAAAAGCTCAGTCCCATGGCCTGCCCCGGCTCATGATAGGGATCCTGTCCGATAATCACCACCTTCACCCGGTCGAAAGGACAGAGATTGAACGCGTTGAAGATCAGCCGTCCGGGAGGATAGCACGCTCCCCGGCGGTACTCTTCGCGCACCGCCGAGGCAAGCGCGGAGAAATAAGGCTTGGCAAACTCGGGCTCAAGTTCCCGATGCCACGATGTCTCGATGTTGACCATACGGATTGGCAAGCATATAAAAGATAACAGATGCGCGGCGACGCACACCGGGTACATCCGCCGCGACATCTGCAAAGAGCATGCTAATTAGTCCTTAATCAGGTTTTCACCCGTCATGTCGGACGGCTGTTCCAGCCCCATGATGTGGAGGATGGAGGGGGCCACATCGGCCAGACGGCCGTCCTTCACCGTGGCCGAGTTGTTGTTGGTCACGTAAATAAAGGGCACGGGATTCAGAGAATGGGCCGTATTTGGCGAGCCATCGGGGTTGATGGCATTGTCTGCATTGCCGTGGTCGGCAATGATGATGGCCTCATAATCATTGGCTTTAGCAGCCTCGATCACGTCGTGTACGCATTGGTCCACCGCCCAAACGGCCTTGGCAATAGCGTGGTAAACACCGGTGTGCCCCACCATATCGCCATTGGCAAAGTTCACCACAATGAAGTCGTACTGCTGGGTATTGATGGCCCCCACCAGCTTGTTCTTCACCTCGAAAGCACTCATTTCAGGCTTCAAGTCATAAGTAGCCACTTTCGGCGACGGCACCAAGATGCGGTCTTCACCGGCAAAAGGCGCCTCGCGTCCACCGTTGAAGAAGAACGTGACATGGGCATATTTCTCGGTCTCAGCCGTATGGAGCTGGCGCAGTCCATGCTTGGAGAGGTACTCGCCAAGCGTGTCTTCCACGTTCTCCTTGGGGAAGAGCACGCCCACGCCCTTGAAGTTGGCATCGTAAGGAGTCATGCAATAGAACTTCAAGTCCTTGACGGTGCGCATGCCCTCCTCGGTCATGTCCTGCTGGGTGAGCACCTGCGTGAGTTCCTTGGCACGGTCGTTGCGGAAGTTGATGAAGATAACCACGTCGCCTTCCTGAATGGTTCCGTCCACGTTGGCGTTGCTGATGGGCTTGATGAACTCGTCGGTCACGCCCTCGGCATAGCTTTCTTCCATGGCCTTCACCATGTCGTCGGCCTTCTTTCCCTTGCCCTCGACGAGCAGGTCGTAGGCTTCCTTCACACGGTTCCACCGCTTGTCGCGGTCCATGGCATAGAACCGACCGACGATGCTGGCGATGTGAGCATCGTTGGCCTCGCACACTTTCTGGACATCCCCAATGAATCCTGCACCGCTCTTGGGGTCGGTGTCGCGGCCGTCCATGAAGCAATGCACGAAGACATTCTTCAGTCCATACTCCTTGCCCACCTCGATGAGCTTGAACAGATGGGCGAGCGAGGAGTGCACGCCACCCGTCGAGGTGAGTCCCATGAGGTGGAGCTTCTTGCCCGTTTTCTGGGCATAGCTGTAAGCCTCGACGATTCCTTTGTTCTTCAGGATGTCGCCACTCTGGCAGGCCTTGTTGATTTTCACCAAGTCCTGATACACGATACGGCCGGCGCCAATGTTCAGATGGCCCACCTCGGAGTTGCCCATCTGCCCGTCGGGCAGCCCCACATCTTCGCCGCAAGCCATGAGTTGAGAGTGTGCGCTCACTGCGTACAGATAGTCGAGATAAGGTGTCGGTGTGTTGAAAATCACATCGCCCTTACCATGCTTGCCGCATCCCCATCCGTCGAGGATCATCAATAAAGCTTTCTTTGCCATAATATTCTTTTGCTGTTTAATGTTTTAAAACTGTCGTTAACCCAAAGGGTTATGCAAAGTTACCACCTTTTCGCCTACTGGCAAAATCTAAATCCATAAATTGATTTAAAGCTGCGGTTTTGCCGCAGACACCACTTCGGCAGCCAGCCGCCCCATCTCTTTGTATCCGGCTGCATTGGGATGCAGACAGTCGGCCAGCCGCCACTCGGGGCGCAAGGCCTGTGAGTCGGACGGATCGCGCATGAGCCGGTCGAAGTCGATCACGCCGTCGGCCTCTTTCTGCGTGCGTATCCACTCGTTCAGCCACTGTCGGCCGGCCTCGTGGTTGGCCGAAAAATAACCCGCCCCCTTCATGGGCGTGATGGTGCCAAGGTAGACTCGCAAATGGGCCCGCCGGCATTTCTCCATCATCTGCCTGTATTGCTCGGCCAGTTCACGAGCCGTGACCAGTGCGTCACGGCTGTTGCCCAGGTCGTTGATGGCCTCAAAGATGATGACGTCTGTCACGCCGGGCTGCCCCAAAATGTCACGGTCGAACCGGTCGCGGCCGGGCTGACCGTAGCCCACGGACAGCACCCGATTGTTGCCTATCCCCAGATTGAGCACCCCAAACTGCTTGCGAACGCCGTCTTCCTGCTGCTGCCGGCCGGCCGGTTCACCGTTCAAGTTGAAGCTCATCTCGTCGGGCCATCGGTTCTGGTGGTCGGTGGTGGAGCCCTTGCCGTCGGTGATGCTGTTGCCCAGAATGGCAAACGTGCGCACATCGTTGGCATAGACGGCCAGCGAGGAGATGTTGAACCATTTCTCATAACGGAATGCCCGCGAGAAGTCGGTATGCGGCTTGCTGCTGCCTCGCAGGATATACGAGGTGGTGCGCGACCCCATGTGCACCGTCGGCACCTTGGGGGCCCGGCGGTAATTGATGGTAATGGCCACACGCTCCAGCGGACTCAAGGCAAACCGCTCGGCATCCGAGCAGACGCGCTTGCCGGGTGCCAGCGTCACCTCCTCGCGCCCCTCGAAGTGCAAATACTGCGCCGTGGCGGGGTCGATGCGAAAGGAGTCGAGGGCATGGGCAATGTAGACGGAGCGTATCTCGACGGGCTCCGTGGAGAAGATGTTGGACAGTTCGAGACGCAGGATGTCGCCCCCAGCCGACACTTTCACGATTTGCCGCACCGAACGGTTGGTCATCTCGTTGTTGTAAGGCATGTAGGCCTTCACCGGAATCTGCATGGCCGTGGCCCACGTGCCTGTCCAATGGCCGGTCAGGCTGGGCAACGGACGGGGACGAACAGGTAGTGGCGGTTGGGCCGTGGCCGCTACAACCACGACCGACAGCAGGAGCAACAACAGTTTTCTTTTCATAAGACGGGCATGCTATCTCACCACCTTCCGGCCGTCCTGTATATAGACTCCGTGGGGCAGACGCTGCAAATCGACGCCCACATACTGGCCGCCGAGTGTATAGATGCGGCCGTTGCGCAAGCCGTCCTGCGGCCTACGCTCCACGGCACGGATGCCCGTGGCCAGCGGCCGCTCCACCAACACGTCGTCCAGGAAGAAGCGATTGCTGGGCGAGAACGTGAGCGAGGCGCTGCCCTTGCCGGCCAGCCTGAACTTGTAGACCTCCCACTGCCCCTTGGCCATGGTCAGCACGGTGTCCGTGGCGTTGCTGCCCACGAAGCGGGCATTGCCGCCATTGAGCGTGAGCAACAGCTGCATGCCGTCGCGGCGGGCGTCCCACCCGGCCGCACGGAAACTCAGGGCCACCGTGTCGCCGGGCAGGGTGAACGCGGGCGAGGTGACCATGCCGCTGCCCACCGAGGCCGAAGTGCCGAAGCGGGCACACTGCTTGCCGCCATAGGCGTGGACATAGTCGGTCCAACCGGACAGGTCAGGCGTGAACATGGCCGAAGCCACCTGGCCGTTGAACTGGTTGTCGTTGCCGCCATTGCCGGCACACTGGTCGAACGTTTCGTGCAGCAGCACCTCGGTGGACGGGTCAACGACCGTGCCTCCACCCGACGCCCCGTTGGCGCGGAAGCGGAACGTCATGAGGCCCCCACCCTGCTGCTGGATGCCGAGCAGCGCGCCGTCCATCAGCTTTTTGCCGGAGGCATTGCTGTGATAGAGCCGGGCGGCGGGCACCGAAGTGGCCGTGAGCGAATCTTTCTGGCCGTAGGGATAGAGGTCGGTTTGCTGACTGGTGTAGGTTGTACTGTTGTCGGCATGGAAGATGGTGAGCCGCTGGTGGTTGTTCTTGGTGTAGGAACTGCTGCCGGTGGTGTTCACCTCATTGTAAAACCATATCTTCTCATCATAGTCTACATGGGTCACCAGCAGTCCGCGGCCGGGCAACGCTGTGTCCCAGCCCGTGCGCTGGCGGTTCTCCACCAGGTAGTATTCGTCATCGTGGCCGTCGTTGCGGATGATGTAGCTGGCACCATGCTCGCTCATCGGCTTCATGTCGGCCACAAGGGTGTCGGCTTTCAGCTCCACGGGCTGCAGCCATCCGGCCACCATCTTCTCGTAGGCCGTGTAGCCGGCCGGTCGGTAGCTGTCACCGTTGTAGCTGCCGCTGCACATCAGGTCCCAGTCGCCCATGCCGAAGTTGCTGCCTTGGCTGGAGGTGTCGTAGAAGTCGGGCAGCCCCAGACAGTGGGTAAACTCGTGGCACATGGTGCCCACGCCCGCCGTCTTGCCGGCGTAGTCGAGTTCGTTGGAACAGGCATAGGTGTCCACCTTCACGCCGTCGAGTTCGAGCGGCTTGCCCATATGCTGGATAAGTCCACGGCTGTCATAAACGGTCGTGGCCGAGCTGATGGTCCACTCGTGGGGCCACACCACGTCGTCGTCGCCTTGGGTTCCGACAGAGCCCGTACCGTAGTCGGCCTCGCCATGACCGGCATAGAGCACGTAGACCTGGTCCACATAGCCGTCGCCATCCCAGTCGTACCGGCCGAAGTCCACCGAGTCGGCGGCCGCCTCACAGGCCTCTTTCACCATCTCCACGGCATGGGGCTCGTTGCCCTCGCCGTCGTTCTTGCCATAATAGGCATAGCCGTTGGGCAGCTTCACGGGGCCAACCACATCGAAGTCGAGCACAAACCGACCATTGCTCTGGGCGAGAAAATAGTCTTTCACCGAGCCTTTGAAGTTGCCCTCACGGAATCCCAGCTCGTTGGCCACCCGCGTAAAGAAGACCTTGTCGTTGGCCGTCTGGAAACTTTTGTCCGCAAACTCCACCAAAATCACCAGTCCACGCCGGTTGCCCTCGTAGAGTCCTTGGTTCGTCTTGACCCGGCGCAAGGCAGCCCGGCGGCGTGTCTGCACCCCCTCGCGGCGCACCTGCGCCCGGCGGCGCATGGCACCCATGGCCTCTGTGTCTATTTCGCGGAAACGGCCGTCGCCGTCGGGCAGGAACCGCCGGCCGTCGGCCGACTGCCAGTAATGCAGGTGTTCGTCGCCGCGTAGCTCCACGCGCACGGTGTTTCCGTCGCTGAGCGTGGCCGTGCGCCACACACCCCGGCGGGCGGGCACGGCATTCAGGGCCAAGGTCGCAAGACTCAAGACCAGTGTCATGAGTATCTTTTTCATCTGTATTTCTGAATAAACATTCGTTCGATTCGTTCTCCTTGCAAAATTACCACTTTCCGACGAAAGCGCAAAGAACGCGTGCAGGAAAATAAAAAACGGGCTTTTCTTTTGCCAATACACCGCTTTTCGCTATCTTTGCCCCATAAGCACAACGAAGCATGGATACACAAAAATACCCCATCGGCATACAGAATTTTGAAAGTCTCATCGCTGACGGCTACACCTACGTGGACAAGACCGAGATGGTTTACCGGCTGGCCAGCATGGGCCGCTACTATTTTCTGAGCCGTCCGCGCCGCTTCGGCAAGAGTCTGCTCATCTCCACCTTCGAGGCTTACTTCGCAGGACGCAAGGACTTGTTCCAAGGACTGGCCATCGAGAAGCTGGAACAGGAGTGGACACAATACCCTGTGCTCCATCTCGACCTCAACTCGCGGAACTACGATTCCGCCCATGCACTGCGCGAAGAGCTGGCCAAACACCTGGAGCTTTGGGAGAAAATCTATGGCGATCAGCACCAGTCCAAAGCCTTGGAAGAGCGGTTTTACCACATCATACGGATGGCTTTCGAGCAGACCGGCCAGCGCGTGGTGGTGCTCGTGGACGAATACGACAAGCCCTTGCTGCAGGCCATCGGAAACGAAAACCTGCAGGCCGAGTTCCGTGCAACGCTCAAGGCCTTCTACTCCGTGCTCAAGACGCAGGACCGATACATCAGGCTCGGATTCCTCACGGGCGTTACCAAGTTCGGAAAGGTCAGCGTATTCTCAGACCTGAACAACCTATTCGACCTCTCCATGGACGAACGCTACCAAGCCCTCTGCGGCATCACCGAGGAGGAGATTCACCGCTACTTCGAGCCCACGCTCCACCAGCTGGCCGGGAAAAACCGCATCACCTATGAAGAGGCGTGCGACAGGCTCAAGCGGCGTTACGACGGATACCACTTCGTCGAGGGGGGCGTCGGCATCTACAACCCCTTCAGTCTGCTCTGCACGCTGGACACGCTCAAGTTCGGAAGCTACTGGTTCGAGACCGGAACACCAAGCTATCTCGTCGAGTTGCTCAAGCAGGACGGATACCCGCTGCCCAACCTCACCGAGGAACAGGTGTCGGCCGACTTCCTCAACAGCATCGACTCCGTGTCGCAAAACCCCATCCCCGTCATCTACCAGAGCGGTTACCTCACCATCAGGAGCTACGACGAGGAGTTCCAGCTCTACCGGCTCGGCTTCCCCAACCAGGAAGTCGAGGAGGGGTTCATGCGCTACCTGCTGCCGTTCTACACGCACGTGACAGCCGGGGAGTCGGTGTTCAGCATCGCCAAGTTCGTGCAGGACGTGAGGCAGGGAC
>NZ_JADU01000011.1 GCF_000518545.1 Hallella seregens ATCC 51272 | reverse complement strand
CTTATCCTTGATGACCTGTTCCTTGTGCCTCTTGACGCCAGGGAACGGCCCATACTGCTCGAAATTATCGAAGACAGGCATGAACGGAAATCCATCATCATAACCTCACAGTACCCTGCGTCCAACTGGTATGACATGGTGGGGGACCCGACAATAGCAGATGCCATTCTTGACCGTATCATTCATACGGCGCATACCATAGAATTATATGGCGAAAGCATGCGTAAGTTAAGGGCTAAGAAAAGCCAGAGTATCTAAAAGGGTAAAATAAAATTGACCCCTGCACCAGAACTTTACAAGGGTCAATCATGTTGTGGCCAACAGGAGCAAATTCTACTTGGTCAAAGGGGTCAAAGCAGAGTGGCTTTTCCAGTGTAGTGAGACGTGTTTCATTTCATTAGATTGTTGTTGTAGCCATGTGGCAAGAGCCTGTTTCCACGCCTGTCTGTAGGCGAAGGCGATGTTGCCGACCCATCCGTGTCCGCCCGTAGGGAAGAGCAGGAGGGCTGCTGGTACGTTATTAGCTAGCAGCGCGTTGTAGTATTCCATGCTGTTACGCACGGGCACCGTCGTGTCGTCGGTGCTGGCGGCAATAAATGCCGGTGGTGTGTCGGCTGTCACTTGTAGCTCGTTGCTGTAGAGCCGAACTTGCAGTTCAGATGCGTTCTTGCCGATGAGGTTGTCGCGGCTGTCCTTGTGTGTGAACGCCGGGTCGAACGAGATGACGGGGTAGAACAGTATCTGAAAGTCTGGCCGCTCTGCTTGGCTGATGTAGTGGGTGGCAGCGGTGGCTGCCAGGTGTCCTCCTGCCGAGCAACCCTGTATGCCGAGCCGCTTGACGGCAAGCTCCTCGCTGTGAGCTTTCATTATCTTCATGGCGCGGTAGACATCGCTCACCGGCACGTCGCAGTGGCCGTTTGGCAGACGGTATTTCAGCACGGCGTAGGTTACTCCGTGGCTGTTGTACCAATTTGCCATGTTGTGGCCCTCTGTCCCTTGCCATACGTGTATGTAGCTGCCTCCCGGACATGCTATCACTGCAAGTCCGTTGGGGTGTTTGGGCACGTAGACTGTCAGCACGGGCTTTGTCACGTTGGCGACATACAGCCCCAGGTCGGTTTCCGGTGCCGTAATGCCGTTGCTGTTTGGCGCTCCGTCCGGCCACAGGTTGAATTGTTTGACGCGACTCGTGTATTCGAGCGTCATGACCGTTCCGTCCTGGGCACATGCCCACAGACAGATGAACAGCATAAGGAGCGACAGTGTGGTCTTCTTCATTAGATTATAATTTTTTCAACAGTGGCTTTCAATGTTGTTTTATTATCATGCAGTCGATGTCGGGCATACGCTGGCTGTCGTTGTGGAGACGCACCGTGTTGTCGCTCTTGTTGAGGCGCAGTGTTGCAGAGACGATGGCCACGTGTCCGTTGTGTGTGGCAACTGTGTTGAGGTGTGCCTGCTCCTTTCCGTTCACATCGACGGTGAATGACGAGGCTTTGTCGTACTGATAGTGCAGTGTGACGTGGTAGTCTCCGGCTTTCGGTACGTTCACGTTGCGCCACACGAGGTCGTTTTTTGCGCTGCCGCCGAGCCATGTGGCTTTTGCACCGCCGTGACATTCGGGTGCCTCTTCGTAGGTGCCGGTCATGGCAGCCTGGTTGTTTACCAGTTCCTGGTAGTCGCTGATGTAGCCACATTCGCCTTCGTACACACTGCGCGTGAGCCGTTTCTGTGCCGTGGCGCGGTAGATGCGCGTGGCGTGGGGCGGCAGTTCCACCTTTAACGAGTGGGTGTGTGTGCCTATGTCGCGGCGCTCGAAGAGGTCGCGCAGTGCCGCCTTGCCGTCGAGGTCGAGCGATGTGAAATCAACGGTTACGGTCTTTGTCTCTTCCGTGGGGTTGTACACGGCGAAGGCGCGGGTCTTGCCGTTGTGTCTGTAGATGTCTCTGACCAGCACGTAGCATCCGTTCTCTTTGCCTACGACGTAGGCTTGCTGTGACAAGGGGTCTTGGTTGAGGGCTATCAGTTCCTTGTTTTTCAGCAGAGCGAGTGTCGCCGGCTTCAGAGTGCGCATGTCACAGCCGATGAGCAGCGGCGAGTTCATGATGCACCACAGGCTGAAGTGTGTGGCGTCTTCGTCGGCGCTGAGGCTTCGTCCCACCTCAAGCATGTCCATGTCGTTGTAGTGTCCTGGTGAGCTGTAGGCCGACAGGTAAAGGTTTTGGTGTATGATGTCAGCTACAGACTCCCAGTTGTCGGCTATGTCGTGGGTGGTGCGCCACGACAGTGCCACGTCGCTCACCCACGTACCGGGGTAGTCCCATCGGCACACATTGAGTCTTGCTCCTTTCTTGCCCGTCGCCTTTATGGCGTTGCTGATGGCGGTGTATCTCTCCTTCTCGTTGAGCACGGTCTTGTCGAAGTTGGTCCAGTCGGTGCCGCCGCAGAAGTCTACCTTTATGAAGTCAAAGTCGAGCGTCTTGAAGAAGAAGTCGGCGTCTTGCTGGTCGTGGCCGTAGAGCCCCACGTCGTGGGCTATGGTGTCGTTGCCCCAAAAGTGGCCGCATGTGTTTCTGCCTGCGTCGGAGTAGATGCCGGCTTTCAGTCCCTTGCTGTGTATGTAGTCGACCAGTCCTTTCAGACCGTTGGGGAAGCGCACGGGATGTATAAGTAGCAGTCCGTCTGACATGCGTCGTCCGCCGAAATATCCGTCATCTATATTGATGTACTTGTACCCTGCGTCGCTCAGTCCGGTAGATACCATAGCGTCGGCTTGTCCCTTTATGATGTCGTCGTTGATGTTCAGCGCGAAGGTGTTCCACGAACTCCAGCCCATAGTGGGGGTGTCCTGTGCGCTGGCGCTTAGGCCAGCAAGGCACAGGACTGAGAGAAAAAGTCTTTTAACCATGTGTTCTACCAGATGTGATAAGGTAACGTTGAATAACATTCATAGCTCGACTTGTCGCTTTTCACGAATACCCGGGCGTAAAGGGCGTGGTATTTGTTCTTCATTTCGCTGAGGTTGATGGTGAAGCTCACGTCGCCAGCCTGTCCGTTACCGGTCTTTGAACCTTTGTAGTTTGCCATGTCTACAAAATAGGTGTTGTTGACCAGCACGCCCATCGACTTTATGGTTGCCTCTTCGTCGATCTGTGACACGTGGAATGAGGCTGTAAGGGTGTTGGCAGACTCGTTGTATGTGTAGTTCACATTGGAGATGGTGAAGTAAGGTTTCACCTCCAGGTCTATCTCTTTGTTGCCAGTGACGGTGATGCGCATGGTGTCGGTCTGCTCCCACGGACCTACGTCGCGCTTGGTGATGATGCGCTTTGCGCCGGGGTAGACGTATGTAGAGAATGTGCCGTCCTGCTTCACATTGACGTCGAGTGCCGCTTCCTTGCCGTAGCCAGACTCCCATACCTCTATCTGTACGGTAGGGGTGAGTTGGTTGCTGCCTGAGCCGCGCACGCCGATTACTTCGCCGTTGTAGCATATCTTGCCTGTTATGTGACAGTATGGGGCTTCCATGTTGTCTGCTGAGCAGCTGCCAAGCAGTATGGCTGTAGCTGCAATGAACAAAGTATGGAAAATAGTTTTCTTCATAAGTGCTAAGTCTTTAAATTGAAACTGTGTGTTGTATCAGCGCTTTCGCTATGCCGACGGACAGGGGTGAGGTTGTCATAACCCTGCCGTGGCGTGACGATGTGCGCTTTTAAACGTTGATTATTGATACGGGTTCTTTACCAGTTTGGGGTTGTTGGCAAGCCATGAGGCGTCGAGGAAGTTGTAGTAGTTCTTCATCTCGAACTTGCGGGCGTTCACCATCTTTGAGTTCTGTACTCTTTGGAAAGCCCATTTGCCGTTTTCTGCGCTGCGGGGGTCTTTCACTCTGTAGGTGAACAGACTCCACTGTGTGGAGTTCTCGTTCTCGCCGTCCCATACGATGTGGGCACGACGCCAGCGTTTCAGGTCCCAGTAGCGTTGGTTTTCAAGCGGAAATTCCACACGTCGCTCCTGCTCAATGTCCAGCAGGGTGTATGAGGGCAGCGGGTTGAGGCCGGCGCGCTCGCGTATGGAGTTGAAGCAGGGCAGACCTTCGCTCATCTTGCCTAACTCGAGTTTGGCTTCGGCGTAGATAAGTACCACTTCCGCGTAACGCATGCGTATGAACCACACGTCGCTGCCTACCGATGCCTTGCGGCCATTTTCCGTCGGGTCAAGGTATTTGCGGAAGTTGAAGCCCGTAGTGTTGTCCCAAGCTCCTGCGCTGGCGCGTGGACCGTTGACAGAGGTTATGATGTCGCCATCGTCGTCGGTAGTGCCGGCGGCTGCGGTCTTTGTGGTCCATACGTACTTCTTGCCTTTCTTCTGTAGTTTAAGTTGTCCGGTCTGGTAGACCATCTCTTTGCCGTCTATAATGTCGCCAGGGCCCATGATGGTGCCTTTCAGTCGCGGGTCCTTGTTGGCAAACACGTCGTTGGCATTGTCGTAGAATATGTATTCGCCGCTGGCGTCTGCTATCTTCAGGTGACCGTCACGGTTGTTGGTGTATTCGTATGCCTCGACGAGGTTGAGCAGCGGTGTGTTCTCGTTGGCTGACGAGTTGCCTGTGAGCTGGGGCGCCGACGATGATGCAGACCAGCTGTGTACGGCGTCGGGGGCAAGGTAGTCGCGTGCCCATATCACCTCCTTGTTGCCACTCTTGTCTACGAACAGTTTGTAGAAGTTGGTCGCTTTGTCGGCTTCCTTCTTATAAAGCTCAAACTTTTTAGAGTCTATTATCTCCCACGCTACCTTTTCTGCTATGTCGTAATAGTAGTCGGCTTTGTCGGCAGGGATGCCAACCTCGCCGCCAGTGGTGACGAGATCGGGAGTGACAAGGTTGTTGTATTTCGCCAGACTGGCTGCTGTTATGGCGGCACGGGCCTTTAGTGTGAGTGCCGCATATTTGCTGGCGCGTGCTTGGTTGGTGCCACCGTTGTCGGGAAGGTTCTTCGCGCACTCGTCACATTCGCTTATTATGTAGTCGTAGATGCCCGCTTCTGTGTTGCGTGCTATCTGCATCTCGGCGAGATCGTCGTTCACTGTGAACACCTTGTCGCCTACTATAGGCATGCCGCCAAGGCCGCGGGCCATGTAGAAGTATGCCCATGCACGGAGAAATCGTGTCTCGTACTCATATTGTTTCTTGTCTTTGTCGATAAGCACACTACTCTCTCGCACGCTGGCGAGGAACTGGTTGAGATTGCGAATCAGTCCGTAGGGATAGAGCCGCCACAATGCTGTGGAATAGGATGTGGAGGAGTTGGTCTGGAAACAAGATGCTTCGTCCAGCTCTCCCCATGTGCCTTGTGTGGTGGAGAAGTCGCCGAAGTTTTGGAAATTTGGTCCGAAGTCTACCTGATTGTAGAAATTTGCCATGACGGACTTGGTCATTGCTTGGTCGGAGAACACATCCTTGTCAGAGAATATAGTGTCTGACTCTCTGTCGAGATAGTCGGAGCAAGAACATGTCAGTGCCAGTCCGCAGACGAGAATCCATGAAAATAGCTTATATTGTCTCATGTTGTTTTCTAAGTGGTTTAATATGTAAAATTCTTTAATGCTAGATGGTGACATGAAAATGTCAGAACGTGATGTTGAAACCGATGTTTACAACGCGCGTGGTAGGATAGCTTGAGCCTTGGACTGTGGTCAGTTCGGGGTCAAGTCCGTATTTGTGCATGTTGTCAAACGAAAACAGGTTCTGCATCAGACAGTAGACGCGCACTCGGTTCATGTATATCTTTTTCGACCATTTCTCGGGTAGTGTGTAGCCAATTTGGAGGTTGCGCAGCTTCAGGAACCACATCTCTTCACTCCAGAACGTGCTTGCTAAATAGTTGGAGTGGCCGTTGTTGCCGTAGAGCATGGTAGGATATTTGCCGGGAATGAGTTCGCTTTTGGCGTTCCAAGGGTCTGACAGACTCCACTGGTTGCCCATGTAGTATTGGAACGTGTTGCCGTCGCCGTGGAATGGGAAGCGCGCTTCCCAGTTGAAGTACTTCGTAAAGAATGCCATTCCAGCAAAGTCGGCGGCAAGATCGAAGCCTTTCCATGCCATGCTTAGGCTGAAGTTGAAGTTCAGAAGCGGTGTGCGGCTGTCGTCACCCTTTGCAGAACCGTCGTAGCCCTTGTGTCCGATAGGCTTCTGGTCGTCGTAGGTGATGATGCCGTCGCCGTTTACATCTTCATAGATGAGGTCGCCAGGGCGGAGTGTACTGTTGCCCTTGCCGTCGATGTCTACAGGGTAAGCGGCTATCTCTTCCCATGACTTGAACTGGCCGATGCAGTTGAATTCCCAGCTCGCACCGTAGTAGCGGTGATGCTGGTTGTACACATAGTAGTTGCGTGAGTTGGTGAATGCCGGCTTGTACTGGTTCCATGTGTACTCACGGGCGTATGTTATGTTTCCGCCAACAGAGTAGTAGAAGTCGTTGATTTTGTCCTTCCAAACGAGTGAAGCGTCAAACCCCTTCACCATATCGGAGTTCAGATTCTCCTGCGGCCAAGAGAAACCAATCTCTGAAGGCACTACGATGTCGTAGCGGGAAGCAGGCAGTCCCTTGCGGAGACGTTGGAAATAGTCAATGCTACCGCTAAGTCTGTTGTCTAGGACAGCAAAGTCTAAGCCCACGTCGAAAGTATGTGCTTTAAGCCATGAAATCTCGGTCTGCGGCAGATTGCGCACAGAAGAGGTGGTGATGATGGCGCCGTCAAGGACTGCAGTGCCTGTGTTGTAGTTGTAACCACTTAGGTATGAGAATGCACCGTAGTCCGAAATGTTGTCGTCGCCGAGTATACCATAAGAGACACGGAGCTTGAAGTTGTCGATGTAGTCTTTCAGGAAGCTGTTCTTCCAGAACGCTTCTTCGCTTGCACGCCAGCCTACAGAGACGGAGGGGAAGAAGCCCCAACGGTGTCTGGGGGCAAACTTCCATGAACCATCATAACGTGCTGCCATCTCAAGCAGATATTTATGCTTGTATTCATAGTTAATGCGCCCCATGTAGCCAAGGCGTGCTGACGCGTTCTCGTTCCACTCGTTGAAGTTGCGTAGCTCGTTGAAGTAGCCCACCTTCAGGGCGTCCATGGCAGGGAATCCGCCGTAGGAGACGCCGGGATTGTTGTTCAGATATGACTCCATACCTGCGAATACATCAAGTGTATGTATGTCGTTCCAGTTGTGTTTATAGCTTGCGCTGACTTGCGTGTTGATGGTTTCAATGTATTGCCAGCGGCTGTTGAAGTCGCCGGAGTATGTCTTTATGATGCTGTATGAGTCGGTTCCTTCGTCGTAGCTGTAGAGATTGTAGCCGCGTGAGCGTGACTTGTAACGCTCGTTGCTGTTGAAATATGACACCATGCCTTTCAGGACAAGGTCTTTTAACGGTTCCCATTCTGCCGCGAGGTTGCTCTGGAACACTCGCCAGTAGTCCTTGGCACGTCCTGCTTTGTCAAGAGTGAGGTTGGCATAGTTGGTGTATCCGGCGCAGCCACACATTGCCGGGTAAAGCGGATTGTTGTTGGCGTATGGGAATTGCGTAGGGGTGTTGTTCACGACAGCGTATGTTAGAGTCCAGTATTCGTCGTTGCCGTGGTATCTCATGTTAAAAGCCGCGTTCTTCTTTTCCTCTACACGTCCGTTGATGCGTGCTCTTATGCGGAAGTTGTCAGTAATGTCGGTGTCAACGTTCAGTTGTATGTTCGAACGCTTGAAGTTGCCGAAGTTTCTTGCCATGGACTCCTGTTCGATGTGACTGGCTGCCACATAGTAGCTTATCTTGTCCGAGCCGCCGCTGGCACTGATTTCCGTGTACCACTGTGGGGCGGAGTCTTGCCAGATGTAGTCTTTCCAGTTGAATCCTTTTTTCTTTCCGTTGACGTAGGCGTTATATTCCTCTTTTGAGTATTTGGCTGTTTGTCCTGCCAACGTGGTTGCCTGAACGCTTGCCTTTACGTAGGTTGATGCGTCTGCCAACTCCGGAAAGCGGAACATGGACTGCCATCCATAGTAGGAGTTAAGGTTTATCCTACACTTCTGGTTTCTCTTGCCGGACTTGGTAGTTACGACAACAACGCCGTTGGCAGCACGTACACCATAGATAGATGCGGAGGCATCTTTCAGGACAGAAATGTTCTCAATGTCGTTATAGTCGATATTGTTGAATTGTCCCTCATCCATCTGTACACCGTCTACAACATAAAGAGGCGTGCCCATGTTACGTATGCTTATGCTTGTCCATTGTCCCGGTCGTCCGTCGCTTTGGCGGCTGTTGATACCTGGAATCTTTCCTGCCAATGCTCCTGATGTGTTTACAGCAGCCGATCGTGCGATGTCTTCGCTCTTGATGTTTGATATGGCTGACGTCAGCGACTCTTTCTTTATGGCTCCATATCCTACCACAACGACTTCTTCAAGGGCTTGGTTGTCTTCTTGCAGCACAATGTTGAGCGTTCCGTTTTGAGCCTCTGCAGCGCGTACAGTCTTTGTTACATATCCAATCATGGAGACGGATATGGATGCGTTCTGCTTTCCAGAGAATGTGAGAGAGAACTTTCCGTCGATGTCGGTTACGGCGCCGCTTGACGTGCCTACGACCTTGGCCACTGCTCCAATCAGCTCTTCTCCGTTGGCGTCGGTTACACGTCCGGTCAATGTTTGCTTTTGCCCAGCTTTGTCTTGTAATACTTGTCTCGTGTTCGGACTGTAGGACATTGCCATTGCTTGCGTCTCTTGGCCGAACGTCAAGGAGATGCATAATATAGAGGCAATGGCTACATATTTTTGTCGGTTATAACTCATAGACTTTGGTATGTTGGTTGGCCGTTTTCAAAGACGGCTTGGTTGAAATGATTGTAAGAAAAAGAAGTGTGAGACTCCCAGCCCTTTGCCGAAGAGCCTCACACGGTTGTTTTTTGAGTTAATTACTTGTTGCCTTTAAGCCAACAATTTGTTGCTTTTAAGCTGATTGTCTGTTGTTTATTTGTTATTTGCCTGTTACCTTAACAGAAGAACCATCGGCGTACTTCACGATGTTGACCTGTCCGCGCTGTATGCCGTTGACACGCTGTCCGGCTATATTGTAGATAGCCTTGACGGTCTTGGCTGTGTTGGTTGTTGCAGAAGTGATGCCTGTAGCCTCGCCGACCTTTGTCTTTGTCACCATAGACGGCATCTTGTTCTTGCCAATACCGATAACCGTCACAGTCTCGCTTTCTACTGCATCGCCGTCAGCCAGCTCTACAGACCATGCGCCATTGCTGATGGTTACGGGTTTTGTTATGGTCTCGCTGAGTGAACCATAGATGTAAACAAAATCCAAATCAGCTTCGCTAGTGCCTGCAATCTTGGCTGTCGTACACTCTGTAATCTTGAGCGGGGCGGTTTGGTTAGCGAAGAACGGAGTCGTGCCTTCTGCAATCTGCCATTTGCTCATGTCCGTGAACTTGAAGTTGCTGAGTACAAGCATCTCTTCGGGAAGTAAATCTTTGGTGTCGTAGGTGGTGGGGTCGTCGCCGTCGCCCATGCCCATAGATACGCCGTCACCATTGTAGTATGTGTGTGACACGGTGATGCCTGGCCAGTTGCGGCCGCAGATACCGGCAGTCTTCACATCGTCGGTGCCTGTTATGACGCCTGAGAAGTAGCAGTTTTCAATAGGGCCATTGAAGTTCACGGCGCAAAGACCGCCGTTCCAGTTGTCTGTGTATACATCGTGAGTCCACTGTCCTGTGGCCTTCACATTGCCTGTAGCGTAACTGTTGGTGAGCTTTCCGCGAAGTGCATTGCCGCCGAATGAACCTACGCACTGGCCTGAGCAGTCTGCAAACACGGCGCAGTTGGTGATGTGAGCGTTTTCGCAGTTCCAATTAGGCTGTGCCAGTACGCCGCCTATAGTGCCAGTTGAAGAAGAAACAGAACCGTACACCACGCAGTTTTCAAAGGCGTAGTCCCACTTGCTTGCACCGTTGTAGAAAGCGCAGATGCCACCGGTGTTTGCCGAACCAATAACGCTACCGTGGAAAGAGCAGTCCTTGTAGCGTCCGCCACCCTCGTTATCGCCGGATATACCGCCGACAGTTTCTGTACCTTCCACAGTCACATTGAAGGCGCGGCAGCCAATGAAGTTGCCGGCAGCGACGCCCGCAAAGGCTCCTACGCTTCCCAGAGCTTCGATTGAAGAGTCGTATATTTCACAATTCTCGATGTTGCCTCCCAGTACTTCCCAGTTGCCGTTGGTAGAGCAGAGAATGCCTGACCAGTTGCCGCCGACAATGTTGGCATATCTCATCTTTACGTTCTTGATGACACCGGGGGTGTTAAGTCTTGCGAAGAGCCCAACGCCGTTGGAGCCACTCTCTACTGTGTAGTTGTCGATAAAGTGTCCGTCGCCGTCGTAGACGCCAGTAAACGTGGCGATAGGATTGAATGTTACGCCGTTGAGGTCGATGTCAGCAGTCTGTATGAAGTTAGACGTGGTGAAGTCGGTCACAGCTTGCAGTTGCTCAGCTGTTGCTACCTGATAAGGGTCTTCAGTTGTTCCTGTACCGCCAGCAAAGCTTTGTGCTGACATGGTCAATGTTGCTCCTAAGAAAGAAGCGAGGAGAAAAAGCTTTTTCATATTGCTTAGATTTTGTTAGTATGTAAGTGATTTGCATCACCATTGATTAAAACTCATTATTTCAAGTATTACAATTCAAACATTCAAGTCTTCAGACTTATTACTTTAAGTCTTCAAACTCATTACTTCAAGAAAATCTTCTTTCTATCTCTGATGTATAAACCCTTAGTGGGCTTTGCTATCTGTTGTCCGTCAATGTTGTAGCATTTCCCGTTGTGTTGTGGCTTCACGTTCAGTTCTTCAATGCTGTTTGTGGTGCTGAAATGGAAGTCGTAGACAAGTTTCAGGTCGTCGGTGTTGTTGGTGAACAGATGTTTGTTGTCCCACCCGAGTACCGGCTCGCTTTCAACGAGCACATTGTCGAAAGTCACATCGTGTATGAACTTGTCGGGAGTGCCGTTTGGATATCTGTCCATAGGCACTGTCTGATGCCATCCCTGGAACAGAATGTCGTTGGAAATGTTACCGCCCGTGTTGTTCGGACAGATTATGTTGCGATAGGTTATGCCCTTTATTTCGCCTGACCACGACTGATCTCCCTGCAGGGTACCGTACCAGAAGCTGTCTTTGAACGACACACCGATGAGGCGTTCGCACTTGTTTATATATATGTTCTCATAGAGTATGTCTTTGAAATAGGTGCCGTGGAGGGCGCAGATGTTGAGGGCTGCGCGGTCGTCCATAGATCCATTCAGTCCGATTCCGTCAAAGGAGCAGAGCACTTCGCTATTGGTAAACCTTATGTTCTCGTAGTAGCATGTGGTCTCGGCGCCTATGTTGAAGCCGCCGTTAGCTGAACTCCATATCTGGAAGTTGTTGAACGAAAGGTTCTTCTCGGGCGGAGCGTCTTTCGGGTCGCCCGAACACAGGCCCTTGACCGCAATGGCATCGTCGTTGGCACGTACAAAACAGTTGTCGAAACTGAGGTTATGACAGCCCTGGAAGTCCATGCCGTCGGTGCTGCCGCCATATACGCAGATGACCTTTATGTTCTTTATCGTCATGTTGCTGCTGTAGGTATATGTCGTCTGCCACCCTTTGATTCTGTAGCGATAGAATACCGGTCCGTCAATCTTGCCCTGCGTACAGTTGTTCACGTTGAGCTGTGAGCCACTGCCGTCGTCGCTTTGAAACACTATGCCGTGGCCCTTTATGGAACTGCCCGCGCCGCTGATGGTTATCTGTCCTTTCAGTACCGCGCCGCCGGCAATGTAGATGTTGCGTCCGCCAGACACCGTCACACTGCCGTTATGCGTTTTTGACAGGTCGTGATAGCCTGGTCCGAAGTAGTAGGTCTTTGTCCCGTGGTCGTAGAAGTATCCGCCCTTGGCTTTCTTCTCAGGGTCTACGGCAGGCTCCTCCTCGTCAGCGTCGTTGAAGAAAAGGTGCAGCACGTCACCCTTCTGATAGTCGCCGTTGAGCACGAGTGTGATGTTCTGCTGCGGCTTCTTTATCTTGAACTTCAGTATACGGGAGTTCAGTTCCTCCACGTCGTATATGTCGGCGTTGTGGGGCAGTATGTCGTAGTCGCCCAGTTCCTTTCTGCAAGACACTACAATCTCTGTTGGTGTGTCTTTTCTGATGTCTACCACTCCGAAGTTGCCAGTGCCTCCCCATTCGTTCTTGGCGCAGTACAAACCGGTGTAAGCCTCTTTGTTTACCAGCACGTTGAAGCGTGGAGAGAGGTCGGTAGCCGTCATTTCGTTAGGCCGTGCAAATGTCTTGAAGCTGCCGTCGGCTGCGGTATGGTTTGTTCCCTTGGCGTTTGTGGTAGACCATACCTCATAGTCTATGGCGTCTGCCGGCTGTGCAGCAAATGCTGACAAGACTAGGGAGATTATAAATAAAGACTTTATTCTCATATATCAAATAGATGTTTATGGTTTCGATAATAGTAAATAACTCTGTTGCAAAAGTCCGAAATATCCGTGAAACGATATATAAAATTTGTCTTGTTGAATATAAAAAACTGTTATTTTGCTATTTTTATACAATTTTTCAAATTTTTACATACACTCCATTGATGCGTGTTTTTGATTCTGTGGATAAACCTTGTAAAGCGCAGTTTGCTGCATGGTAGCTCCGACGGCTTTGTTGTCAGAATTTCAATTCTTTCTTGAGGTCATGTCCGATGGCAGGTTCGAGGTCGAAATGTGGCGAATCGGCGCTTTGGAGTCTCTTCCCGTTGATGCGCACATTGGCGAACTTGATGTTTCTAAGGAGCTTGTCGGGTGTGCCGTCACGATGCCATTCGTAGAGCAAGACCTTGTTGTTGAGTGGTCCGTTGTCTATCTCGAACGAGCGTATGTTTCTGAACGTCACATTGTAGACGCCTCCTTCTCCCGTCTGGTCACCCTCCAGCTGTCCGAACCAGAAGTCCTGTCTGAAGCCCAGACCTATCAGGCGTTGGCAGTGATACACGTCTATGTTCTCAAACAACAGGTCGTGGAAGAACGTGCCATGGAGTGAACAGATGTTCATGGCGGCGCGTTCGTTGAGGTTGTTGTGGTGTACAGGATCGTCGTAGGAGAAGAGTATGTCGGTGTCGGTGAATCTGATGTTGTTGTATTCGCGGCAGTGGGTCTCGGCGCCTATGCCGAAAGCGTTGTTGCAGTCGTTCCATAACTGCAGATGGCTGAAGCGCAGATCGGTGACCGCCACGCCTTCTGACGGCTTGTGGTTGCCCAGTCCCTTGATGGCTATGGCGTCGTCGTTGGCGCGTATGAAGCAACTGTCTATGGTGCAGTGCGATGAGTTGACGATGTCTATGCCGTCTACGCTTGCGTAGTGGGGGTTGAATATCTTTATTCCCTTCATTCTTACGTTGTTGCTACTGCCTACAATCACTTGCCACGCATGCCACGCATGACCGTGCACGGTGATGTCTTCCACTGCGCAGTGGATAGAATTGTCTACAGTGACCATGGATGTCTGGTTGTTGCATACCATTCCGTTGCCGTAAATCTTTGCTCCGTTGCCGTCTCTTATAGACAGTCTGCCGTTGACGACAGCTCCCGGTGCGAGGTATATTTTCTGTTCGCCGCTGACCGTAAGGGTTGTAGAGCCGGTGAG
Organism: Hallella seregens ATCC 51272; assembly: GCF_000518545.1. Lineage (GTDB taxonomy): Bacteria > Bacteroidota > Bacteroidia > Bacteroidales > Bacteroidaceae > Prevotella > Prevotella seregens. The sequence continues at coordinate 113,683 of NZ_JADU01000011.1, read as the reverse complement.
TTGCTTAAGGTTATAGTAGCCGGGACCGAAGAGATGGGTCTTTGACGGCTCGTCATATCTGTAGCCTGTGGGCTGCGCTTCCTCTGCATATCTGTTGCAAAACAGGTGCAGGACGTGGCCTTTGCGTGGACAACCGTTTATGACGAGGGTCTGTTGCCAGTCTGCCTTTTTCGTCGTTATCTCTATCTGACGCTTGCCTTTCTGCTTCACCTTGCAGTCTTTAGGCTTGGGCAGCAGTTCAAGTGAGCGTATGTCTTCATCCAGCCTTACGCTGATGGTGACTTCTTCACCGTCTTTCATTTCGAAACTTCCGAAGTCGATGGTGCCGCCCCAGAATGTGCTGTCGTTGTAGAGTGCCACCTCTTGCCCTTCGACCGTGACGGCGAAATGGCGTGGCAGCGGTTCCATGAACGGGTATCCGGCGGGTACGGGACTGGTTCTGACGTGTTGGGCTTTGGCGGGTAGCAGACCAAACAGCAAGACGGTAGCCAATAATGTGATGTTTCTCATTTTGTTATATTTGCAAGATAAGTGGGTCTTGTTATGAAAAGTCTCTTTACTTCACCTCTTGGCCTAATCTCAGCGTGTTGCCGAGGTCGTCGACACGGAAGATATGAGCCCGTTCGTTGCCGCTGTTGGGCGAGTGCAGTACGATGCAGAGCTGGCCGTCGAAGGTGCGGAAGAGCATGCCGTGGCCACCGTCAGAGGTGTATAGCGGCTCAGTCTGCTGCCGCCAGGGGCCTGCCACCTTGTCCGTCGTAGACTTGGCGATGCCTGTGGCGTAGTCTTTGCCGTGGAAACTCGACCATATCATGAGCAGTTTGCCGGTGCGTGTGCGGTAGAGAAAGCATCCGTCGGTGACCACTGCGCGTGGCATGTCGGCTGCCTCTGTAGCCACACCTGTAGCCCATGGCGCTGCTGTAGCGTTGAAGAGCATCTGCGGGTTGCCCACCGTGTGTGAGAGATCGGGCGACATACGTATGAGATTCATGGTTCCGTCGCACACTTGTACCCACTCGTGGCAGTATATCATGTATGGTATGCCGTCTTCAACCCATAGCGTTCCGTCGAGCGCCATCTCGTCGAGAGGCGTCTGCTGGTGCTTCGTGAGGGGCAGGAACGGACCAGTCGGCGTGGCGGCGCGGAAGATTTGAGTGCCGCGCCATTTGTATTCGGCCCAGCCTTCCACGTTGTTTTTCCATTTGATGTCGCTGTTCACGGTGGCGAAAGCGTAGTATTTGCCTTTGTATTTGTGTACCTCAGGCGCCCAGATTACGCCCGTGCTCCAGTTGTCGGAGGGCAGGGTGAGCACCTGCTTGGGTCCGTGCCACTGCTTGAGGTCTTTGCTGCGATACACCTCGATGCCTCCCGTCTCCTTGCCGTCGGCGTTCTTCGCGTTGTGTGTGCGGTAGAGATAATAGGTCGATGACGCCTTATCGGCGAGGATGTAAGGGTCGCGTATCTGCAAATCGGTTAGTGACAGAGTTTTCTCTTGCGCCACTATGGCGAGCGATGAAAGGCAGAGTAAGACTGTAATGCTGCTTTTTCTCATAACTCTTGATGTTAATTAGTGAGTGATATGTATGTGTCTTGTTGTCTTGTCTGGTTCCCGTCGCGCTCTCAGCGCTTCTGGTTGCGGAATTCGTTAGGCGTCATGTTGTACTGGTCCTTGAAGCATTTGGAGAAGTAGGCGGGTGAAGAGAACCCGACTTTGTAGCCTATCTCCGCAATGGTGAGTTCTGTTGTGCGCAGCAACTCACGGCTACACTCCAGCCGAATCATTCGTATGTGCTCGACAGGAGCCTGTCCTGTCAGGTTCTTTATCTTCGCATAGAGCTGCGCCCGGCTCAGATTCATCTTTGAACTGATGTCTTCGATGTTGAGGTCGGGGCTTGAGCAGTTCTCCTTTATGCAGTCCTGGAAGCGTTTGACGAACTCCGACTCGCGCGGAGTGGCAAACATTTCGAATTTGTTGTCGTCGTGGGCAAACGACTCGCGCAGCAACTTGCGGTTGGCAAGCAGATTTTCCACTCTCGCCGTGAGCACCTCTGCGGAGAACGGCTTGGTGATGTAGGCGTCGGCACCGTTGTCGTATCCCTCAATGTAGTTGCTCTCGAGCGACCGCGCCGTGAGCAATATCACGGGTATGTGGCTGGTTGCTGTTGTCGTCTTCAGCTTCTGACAGCATGTTATTCCGTCCATTACGGGCATCATAACGTCGCACACCACGATGTCCGGAATCCAGTGGAGCGCTTTCTCATAGCCCTCCTTGCCGTTGTAAGCCTCCTGGCATTCGTACTCGTTACCAAGTATTACGCGCACATATTCGCACATGTCTTTGTTATCGTCGATAATCAATACGCGTGGCTTGCTGGCTCCTTGTATGTTTACTTCCTCCAACATCTTGTCGTCGTCCAGTAGCTTTTGCTCCATCTCTTCGCGTTTTTGGGCTATGGGCATGGTCACGGTGAAGGTCGTTCCCGAGCCTACGGTGCTTTCCGCACTGATGGTTCCGTGGTGCAGTTCGACAAGCGACTTGGTGAAAGTCAGTCCTAATCCTGTGCCCGATTGGCTGCCAGGCGCTTGATAGAAGCCGTCAAATATTCTTGGCAGCACGTCCGGGGCAATGCCTTCTCCCGTGTCGCACACCTTCAGCGTGAACGTGTCGTTGTCGGAAGTGAGCGACAAGGTGATGCGTCCCCCGTCGGGTGTATGTTTGAAAGCGTTGCCGAGCATGTTTACAACGATGCTTGTCATCTTCTTTCTGTCTGCCTGGCCCCAGAGAGTACGTGTCTTTTCGTGGTTGAACTCAAGCGAAATGTTTTTGCTGATGGCGTGGTTGCGGAAGTTGTCGGTCCAGTCTTTCAGTGCCTTGACAAGCTCAAACTGTTCTAATCGCAGCTCCATCTTGCCGTCCTGCACCTTTCTGAAGTCGAGAATGTCGCTTACAAGACTCATGAGAGTGGACAGATTCTTGCTCGCAACGTCAAGCAGACTATGGCGTTGCGCCTCCGTCAGCCTTTCGTCGGTGCGCAGTTTCTCTATCGGTCCGGCAATAAGTGTCAGCGGAGTGCGGAACTCATGGCTTACGTTGGTGAAGAAGTTGAGTTTTGTCTGCACCTCTTCCTCTATCTGTTGGTTGAGCAACAGCAGGCGGTTGTTGCTCTCAAGCAGTTTCTGTGTCTGTATCTCTTTCTCTGCATATTGCTTCTTTATGGTGGCGTGCAGCTCGTGTTTCTTCTTGAACGAGCGGTATATCGTGACGCAGTAGATGGCGAGTGAGATGACGAGTATGGTGAGTAGCAGTGATATGCGCAGTCGCAAGGTACTCTCTGTTTGTGACATGTCTATCTGCACACGCATCGACTGTATCTGCGAGTCAAGCCTGTCGATTTCTATATGTTGCTGCAGTATGGTGGAGACGTTGTCGCGGTCGACAACGCCGGTAGGCAGTATCTCGTCCCTTGTGTAGGGTTGTCGGTTTATGATTTTCATGGCAAGGTCTACCACTTTGTCGCCTCTCGTAGGGTAGACGAAGCTTGCCGAGATAGAGTTTTTCTTCACTTGTTCGATGCCGGACGGTTTTTGGGCGAGGGCGTCGATGCCGATAACTTTCAGCAACTTGCCCTTGGCAAGATAGCGGCTCTGCAGTTTGTAGTTGACCATACCATCGCTATGGTAGAACACCACGCTTATATCGTCGTGCATAGCGAGCGCCTTGTCAACTATAGCCTCGGCAGTCGGGTAGTTCCAGTCACCGTGTGGCGAGGCAACTACCTGTACTTGTGGAAAGGCTTTCAGTGCACTAATAAATCCGCGGTGGCGTTCTTCCGTGGCGAGGTCGCCTGCTTTGCCCTGCACCTCAAGCACTTTGCCGCCTGTCGGCATCAGCATGCGTCCGATATATTCGCCTACCGACCGCCCTATTTCCTCGTTGTCTGCGCCTATGAATGCCGTGTACTTGCAGTTGATGCTCTTGTTGTCTACAAGCACTACCGGTATGTTGCGGTCGTAGCAGCGGTTTATGGCGTCTATAACTTCCTTTGTCGGTATGGGCGATATGATGAGTAGGTCAATCCCTTCCTTTACTAAGGAGTCTATTTGGTGTACCTGCTGCGAGCTGTTATTGTTTGACGACACGGTGGTGACATTCAGATTCTCATATCTGAACGACGCGTAGTTTATCTCATTGGCAAGTTTTTCCCGCCACGAGAACTGATGGTAGAGCACAACTCCGATCTTTGTCTTCTTATCATTGCTGCCGCAGGACAGCAGCATGGTCAAAGATAGCGCGGCAATGAGTGCGTGCGTGAAAAATGATTTATTGCAGTATGGCATAAGCATATGGTGAATATATGTCGTATAAGTAATAGAAATATCGTGAAAAGAGTATTGTCAAGGAGGTTCGTATGAGTATCGTCTGTTAGTGAACTATAGTGCAAATATCATAAAAAACGGCTTAACGGCAGAAGTGAATAAGCAGAATTTTATGTTTACAAGACATTTTTTATGGATTTCAATTGATTTTTTATATCAACCTGGCCACAAGGCAGAGATGGACGTTGCCCCAGCTGATATTGACATCGACTTCATTCTCGATGAAAGAGCCCGCGAGATGGCAGGCGAGTACAACCGATGGATGGATCTTAAACGTACAGGCAAACTCATAGAGCGCACGAAGAAATACAACAATCTTACGTCAAGCAAGGGGAGCATGGACGACCATATCCTCGTCAGACCAATTCCACAGTCGATTATCGACCAAACGACAGGTTATTTCCCACAGAACGCAAACTATTGATACAGTAAGATGTATTCCTGCTAATAATTAGGTTTATAGTAAGTTTTTAAAGAAAGGGAGACGCGTGATGCGCTTCTCCCTTAATGTAAAGACATCAGTATGAAGTCACTTGTTCTTTTAGTATTCACTTTACTCTGTTTGCATGGATTTGGGCAAACCATAGTCAACGGCGTGCCATGGTTCGACCAGAATGGCAATACTGTCAACGCCCACGGTGCGGGCATCATTCGTGATGGCGGTCGCTGGTGGCTTTTCGGCGAATATAAAAGCGACACGACCAATGTCTTCCCTGGGTTCGGTTGCTATTCTTCCGACGACCTTGTCCACTGGATTTTCGAGCGCGTGGTGCTGCCCGTACAGAAGGATGGTATCTTGGGGCCGCAACGTGTGGGCGAACGGCCGAAAGTGATGCGGTGCCCCAAGACGGGAGAGTATGTGCTCTTTGCCCATGCCGACGACATGAAGTATACGGATCCGCACACGGTGGTGGCCACCTGCGTTACCATTGACGGTGACTACCGGCTTCGCGGCACGCTGCAATACAAGGGCAAGCCTATTCGTAAATGGGATATTGGCGTCTTTCAGGACACCGATGGCCGCGGCTATTTGCTATGCCATCATGGTCCCATTTATAGACTCAGCGATGACTATCTGAGCGTGGACACGATGATTGCCGATGTGATGGACATAGGTGAGTCGCCCGCGATGTTCAAGAAAGACGGCATCTATTATCTGCTCACGTCGAACCTGACGAGCTGGGAGCGCAACGACAACTATTATTTTACGGCCACCAATATCGCCGGTCCCTGGATGAAGCATGGCACGTTTAGCCCTAAAGGCACGCTTACATGGAATTCGCAGACGACATGCGTGCTGATACTGCCCGATGGTACACCAATGTATATGGGCGATCGATGGAGCTATCCCCATCAGGCATCATGTGCATCCTATGTATGGTTGCCTATGCAAATAGATGGAGACAGCCTGTCTATCCCACAATATTGGGAGACATGGAATCCGCATACTCTCAAGGCCATCGACATGCTGTGTGGTGGCAAGCAGTTGTCAATGGGGTTTGACTCCAACAAGCCGGGTGAATCGGTGAGTATACAGTTCAGAGGTTGCCAGGCTGCTATCACAGGCAAAACCGACCGTCACGGCGGCTATGCCCTGGTTACCGTGAACGACAGACGAGGTAAGACGGTGTTCTCCTCGCTGGTCGACTGCTACAGTCTTGTGCCCAGTGAGGGTATCCGTCTCCTCACGCCCGTACTGCTCTATGGCTGCTACCGCATCACCGTAAAAGTAACAGGCGACCGTCCTAAATGGTCGGACAAGCGTAAGAACAATTACGGTTCTGACGATTGCCGTGTAAGAATAGATGCGTTGTATGTATTCAAGGCACCGGTTCATTAAAGGTAGAAATTAAAAAGTATATGAACTTTAGAGCGTTTTTCATCAATCTGCTTCTCCTGACCATGTCTTACATAGGAAAATCTGCGTATCAGCAGAGTCTGGGAGAAAATGACTATCCTGTTTCTTATCATTCTAACAAACGGGTTTATTTTGCATCCAAGTGGTTTTGTTGCAGCCAATTTGCAAACAGGTCGGCCAGCACGTTATTGTTGAAGTCTTACATCAGGAAGTGCGTGTTGCCGCGTATACCGAGCTTGGGCAGCTCCACGAGCGTGGCATTGCCGCCATGACGATTGATGCAATCGACGAACTTGCGGCCCATTTGCAGTCGCACGCGCCAGTTTTCGTCACCGAGATTCTTGCTTGGCGTTTCGGGGATGTAGTCGCCGAAATACATCACGACGGGTATTTGCGTGAGCCGTTTGAACTGTTCCGCCGGCACGGGAATGCCCTCGCAGCCACCCGTCAGCCCGTCTATCTTTGCCGGTACTTCCCCCTCGGGGAATACATACACGCCCGGCTCGTAGGCGGCGACGGGAATCCATGAACAAATACCAGCGGCAACTGTTTGGCATCTGCCGGTATCTGGTAATCCACGAAAGCATGGTTTACGCGTGCACTCTGTCCCGTTTCCACTTGCGTGGCCCAGCCCACAAACTTGGAGTTGTCGTAGCTTCCCTCGCGTTGCAGGGTCTTGCCGCCGACAGAGAAGTGTCCCTGACGGGCTATCGAGAGTGGTTGTTGTGCCATTGCACTTGCCGAGAAGAGCAGCATGACAGCTGCCAAAGAGTTTTTTATCTTCATTGTTTTTCTTATTTTTGAGGGTTATTGTTATCTGTCTATATTCTTTTGCGCCTCTGCCGAATAGTGGTTGCCTTGCAGCGTGATGCTGTCAAGCGCCTCGTTGATGTCCCGCATTTCCTTTTCTGTATATACCACTTCGGCTGCAGCAATGTTGTCCGTAAGATGTTTCAGGCTTCGGCTTCCGGGAATGGAAACGATGAACGGCCGTTGCGCCTTGAGCCATGAGAGGGCCACTTGGGCAGGTGTGACGTGCTTGCGCTCGGCTATCGACTTCACTAAATCTACGATTACCATGTTCGCCTCGATGTTCTCCTGGGAGAAGCGCGGCACGGTGGAGCAGAAATCGTTGGCGCCAAACTTCGCGTCTTTGGTGATGCTGCCCGTGAGGAAACCTTTGCCCAACGGACTGAACGGTACCAGTCCGATGCCCAGTTCCTCCAGTGTGCCGAGCAGTTTCTGCTCCGGCTCACGCCAGAACATGGAGTATTCGCTCTGAATGGCGGTTAGCGGCAGCACGGCATGGGCACGGCGAATATTGGAAACGCCGGCTTCCGACATGCCCCAATGCAGCACCTTTCCCTCCTTGACAAGCTGGGCCACGGTCTCGGCCACCTCCTCGATGGGCGTATTCTTGTCCACCCGGTGCTGATAGTAGAGGTCGATATGGTCGGTGCGCAACCGCCGCAACGAGCCCTCCACACTCTTGCGGATGGTCACTGGACTGCTGTCGAGTGTCTGCTTGAAGTCTTTGAGCTGTATGCCGAACTTCGTTGCAATCTTCACTTCGTTGCGGATAGGCTCCAACGCCTCGCCCACAAGCTCCTCGTTGATGTAGGGGCCGTAGCATTCCGCCGTGTCGAAAAAGGTTACATCCAACTCGTGCGCCTTGCGGATGAGCGCAATCATTTTGTTCTTGTCCCTTGCCTCACCGTATCCGTGGCTCATTCCCATGCAGCCCAGTCCGATGGCCGACACCTCGAGGTCTTTACCTAATGTTCTCTTTTCCATATCCATTATTTGTTATTTTGATTTAACTTGCTTGCAAAGAAGCCTTGAATCTTGGCTGTTATCTGGTTCACGTATTCGGGCACGTAGTAGGTTTTGATGTACGTGGCCCCCGGAATGATGAGCAGTTGCTTGTCGGCCGTGCCCGTTGCCTTGGCGAATGCCTCCTCCGACATGTAGCGGCTGTCGGCTTTTTCGCCGGCAATCACGAGCAGCGGCTGGCTGATGAGGTCTGCATGGTCGGTGGCATCCCACGCCATCATGTCCATGAGCGAGCTTTTCAGGTAGCTGCCCGGCGCGTTGGACGTCTTGTGCGTGACGGCATAATAGAAGTAGCCCTCACGATAAAGGTCCACCTTGAGCCGGCGGGCCTCGTCGGGCGACATGTTTGCGAAGCCCATCACCTCGGGCGCCACTCTCCCCCTGATAGCGGGCGTCGAAAGCGATGGCGACGAAGCCGGCCTCGGCCAATCGCTGTGCATAGAGCCCCGCCACCTGCTCTTTGCTGCCTTTTACACAAAACTCCACTGTTCGGGCCAATTTTTCAGAAAATGAAAGGACGACACGAGTTTCGACGAAACACATTGGGCTTGCAATATAATAAAATAATGTGTAACTTTGTGACTAAAATCACTGGAAATATGGAACTGACTTACCAACAAATACCAACAGGATGGCCGCTGTGCTTCCTGAAAGAATGTGTGCGCAAGGGCGAATGCCTACGCTATCGAGCCGGTCTTGCCATTCCCGCCGACCTGCAACAGACCCTCTCCGTCACCCCGTCTGTGCTGAAAGGCCCCGTGTGTCCGATGTTCAGAAAGATAGAGACCATGCGGGTTGCCGTGGGCTTCAGCCGTATATTCAGGGAGGTGAAGCAGCGGCATGCCCCCCAAATGCGTGCGGAGCTGACGGCCTATCTTGGCGGCAACGGCACCTACTACCGCTACTTGCATGGCCACCGCGCTCTCTCCCCCGAGCAGCAAGCGTGGATAGCCGAATTGTTTCGCGGTTACGGCTACACCGAAGAAGTGGTCTTTGATGCCTACGAAGAACGTTTCCGCTTCTACAACGACTGACGACCAAGGCGTTACCGCACATTGGTAATAGCATTACCACATGCCGGTAATGGCATTACCGCAGGCTGGTAATCCTGTTACCACGCTTTGGTAACAATGCGTTGCAAGGCATATCTTCAAGGCGCAAGCATCGGTTGGTGATGTTTCAGACGGTTTGCCTTGATGCTTTCTGCCGAAAAATGAAAGGAAAACCGACTTTTGTGTAAGGCCGGTTCCGTTAGTTCTCCGTATCTTTGCATGGACAAACAAAAGACGAAGCCGTATGAAAAAGATTTTATCGCTTGCATTGATTCTGCTGGGTGCGCTGGGCGCAAGTGCCTGTACACCGGCTAAAAAGGAAATAAGGGAGGTTGAAAGCATGAATCTGCAAACGCTCGACCGCATCGACAATAATCATATGTTCTCATTGAAAGCGGGCGAGATGGTGATTATCGGGCTTCAGCAATTGATGGAGAATACGCAGTGTTCTGTCGATTTGGATGCAATGTGTATCTACGTAAAACAGGATTTCTTGGAGCTTTGCACGCCACGCAGCAATTATGGCATCAAAGGTTCGTTGGCTCTTTATTCCTGTCCGATGATAACTTTCGAGAATGATTCTCGGAATAAATAGACTCTGTATGAGTTTTTTAAGCATGTGTATGTTTTTATAACAACTGTGATTGACTCATAAATGGTAGAGGAAAGAATTTTCCATGGATGCCGGGCTAAACAGCAAGAAACCTGGAGACAATCAAAAAGAAACGAATGCCGTTAGGGATGCCCAATGTTCCTGATGCTTGTCAGGCGTTGCGCGAATCATCGGAGCCGTAGAGGGAAAACCGATGGCTTCGCTGTAGGACACATCGTCTTTCCGTCTGCCATTGGCCAAATAGAGCTTGGCATTCAGACCAACGTCCATCTTTTTCATCCGGTGCTGCCAAGTGACGCTTGCCGTCACCTTGTCGAGTTCGGCACAGCGGAAAGCATAGGGGGCAAAGGCATGCTGAAAGTCAAGATGGGCAATCTGTTGGTTCTGAAAAGACACGTTGTAGTCATTGTCGGCTACGTGTTGGCGGGCATACAGCATGCTCAGGGCGATGTCGTCCTTGGTTCCCTGCCAGTCGATGCCCAGCTTGACATGGGGTGTCAGGGTGCAAACGCGGATATGGTGGTTGTCGGCCTTGTATTTCTCCACATAACTTTCGGTTGCTGCACCTCCCTGTAGGCTAAGTTCAACACGGCCCATCCGTCTGGACGCTTTCAGTGCGGAAGAAAGCCGGCTGGTGTTGCGGACGTAGTTTTGGCGGGTATCGATGGTGCGGAAATCATAAATGTTGTTTTCCTTGTCAATCAGATATTCCTCAATGATGTTCTCATAGCCTTTGCGCATCGTGATGTCGCCCGCGGCGGCCAGTTCAAATTGCCAGTCGTTTTGATGGTCAAATATCAGACGGATGAGTGGCGAGAGCTGGTGGCTACGCGACTCGTAGAGGTTGTAGATGTCGCTCTCTTCCGTCTTCATGTGGTCGAAGGAATAGCCCAGCGCGGCATGCACGCGGAGGGGGTGGGCCTGGGATGAGAGGTATTGCACCCGCGTGTTCAGCTCGTCGATGTAGTACATGCGTGATTTTCCGAAAGATACTCCACTCTGGCGGGTGTCGTAAAGCCCGAAACCGTAGCAGACGAAGAAACGGTCCTGCTGTCCCGGACGCCAGTAGCGCAGTTGCATGTGCTGCTTGTTGCGGCCATATCCGGCATCGAACAACAACAGATTGCGCCCAATTTGTCGTGCCACGCCGGCGTTGAAGCGCAGCCATGTGGTGTTGTTCAAGGCGCGCGGATCGGTCAGCCGATAAGCCTGCTCACCGTAAAAGGAGGCTTTTGCGCCTAAAGTCCATTTGCCGAGCGTGAATGCGTAGTTGCCTTCTGCAAAGTAAGTGTCAAACTTAAAGTCTCCGCCGCAGGAATCGGTAGATATATATGGGAAATAGAGTTCTGGCAGCCGCATGGCGCTCCAGCCGATGTTGCGATGCTTGCCTTGGGCGTATTGGATGCGGCCCGACAGGGTTCCGCTTCGGGGTAAGGTGTATTCGCCGTAGGCTCCTACGCGGTAGTCTGTGCTGCCGTTGCCCTCGTAAGGAATGAAGTCGCCCTTGGTGTCGGCACCTGCCAATCCTGTGTAAACAATGGCCGAGCGCCGGAACAAAGTGGTGTCACTCTGTTTGTGCCATTGCGTGAAAGCCGGATTTGCGTAGATTGTCTTGGCAGCGGTCAGCGTGAAGTCGGAATGGGTGGACAGCCAGCGGTCTTCGGATGGTGACAGACTGTAGTTCACCCGGTCGGGCAGTCTTTGGGAATAAAGTTGATGGCCGACAAGCAAGACAGAGGCGAGGAGGTATATTCGTATGTTGCGTATCATAAATTGAAATTAAAGTATAGTTCGAGCCCGAAATAAGGGTCGTGCCACTCGCGCTGGGTAATCTTGCTGCCCGAGAGATACTTGGGGCTGACATCGAGCAGACCGTTGACGAAGAACGACAACTTGGTGCCTTTGTTGAACTCTTTGGTAGCCTTGATATTCCAGAGAAGGGATATGGGCTTTTCGTTACGGGCATATTTCACGGGCAGGATTGTGCGTCGGAAATAGCGGAACGTTCCGTCGTCGGCAGCGATGCGCGCCCGGACCGATTCGTCTACCGGCAGCCGGTTTCCCTGCATGTCGATGTATTCCGTGGGAATGTAGTCGTGGTTATCCTTATACTGCGAGGTGTTGAGCCACACGACTTGGAAGAAATTCGTCAGAAACAGCTTGAACTTCGGAATATGCGTGTTGAGCCAGATGTTGGAGTTCAGACGGTGGTACTGGTTCTTGGCGCCGTTGTCGTAGATGCAGACGTAAGGATATTCCTTGCCGCCAATCTTCACGGCAGGGTAATAGTAGAGCGGCAGCGACGAGGCGTAGTCGGTCTGATAGTAAGCGCCGTTAATCTCTATTGTCGTGAGCAGCGGCTTGATCTTCGGCAGTATCAGGCGGTATTCTATTCCCCGTTTGATGACCTTGCTGGAGTTCCTGACCTGTTGCGACGTGGTGAAAATGCTGTACTGTTCTTGTATATAATCGCTTTTCTGGGGGATGCGCCCCTCGATGCTCACGCCGGGCTTCAATGTGGTGTAGAGGTCGTAGGTCAGCGGGTGGTACTCTGTGAAGTACTCAAAGCCCGCGTCCGACTTTTCGTAGAAAGCCGTCAGCGAGAGGCTGAAGCCATGATAATCTATGTCCCATCCGGCCTCCATCTTTCGATTCTTGTTGACACGCAGGTCGCGATTGGCCACGTCGTAGACATTGGTGTATGTGATGAGGTGGCGGTATTGGGGATCGACGGTATAGGCGTTGAGCATGTAGAAGTCCTTGTAGAGCTTCTCGGGATAGAGATAGTCAAGCGTAGGCGTCTTGCTTTCCTCGCCATAGCCTATGCGGAAGGTGTTCTTAAACGTTTTGCCTATGGTGTACGAGAGATTCAGGCGCGGGTCTGTCAACACATAGCCATGCAGATAGTAATCGTGGGGCAGGTTCATCAGCATGGAAGCGCGGCCTCCGATGGAGAGTTGCAGGATATTTTTATTATTGTCATCGTAAATAAAGTCGGCCTGGGCATAAGCCGCTCCATTTCCCAAGGCAGGCACTGCCCAGTTTGGTCTCGGGCGCATATACGAGTTGTCGTAGGGGAACGGCGGACGTGTCTCGTCTTTGATGACGGCACCCGCTCCGTGGTTTTTCACGTTGGTATATTCTGCCCCGTATTGCAGATTGAGCATCGTATTCTTCAGCAGCTGAATGCGTGATACGGCATTTAGCTGGGCATAGATGTTTACAGGCTGGTTGTCGATATAGAAGTCGCTGTAGTATTTGCGTGGCAGGTAAATACCTTCGTGCTCACCCTCCTCGTATGCCAGCGGCGTGTTCAGCGGGCCTGAACCCGATATGACCATGCGGTGGCGGCTTATTTTGTCGCGGGTATAGTCGGCAGACATGACCAGTTCCAGTTGGTTCAGCCACGCCTTGCCGAGTGTGAGCATTCCTTTCATCATCAGGGCCGTGCGGCTGTAGTCGGCCTTGTAGGACTCGTCATACTCATAGGTCAGCTCGTCTTTTTTCATCTTGCTGGCGGTAACGGTCTGGCTCAGCCGCCCGTCGAGGTCGAGACTGTAGTTGCCGAGTCTTACCTTATTATTATAGTAAAGCTGTCCCGTCAGTCGCGAGAACTTGTCCATTTCCTCGCGGATGTCATCGATGGAGCGCAGGTAGTCGATGCCTGCGTGGAGCGTACCGGCTTTTTCTCCAAGCCGCCAGCCTTTCCCTGTATAGAAGAGTTTGTTCTTCAGGTCGGTCTTCAAGCGGACGCGCAGTGGGGTTACGCCGTGCTTCGACGAGATGCTTATCATACCACTTGAAAGGTTGCCGTAGCGGGAAGACGAGATGCCGCGCGTGAACTCTACGCTCTGGATGTGGTCGGTGGAAATCATTCGCATGTCGGCCCCTTGGTTGATGCCCGTGCGGCTGCGCACCTCACGGTCGTAGCTGCCACTGCCCTCGGTGACGCCCACCAGCTGGGAACGGATGCCGTCGTTTGTGACCGGGGCACCATCGGTGACGATTCCCACTCCCAGCGAGGTGTTGGCATCGGAGCCCACTTGGCGGCTGCTGATCTGTGAGAATTGTGTCAGGTTGTTTTCTTTATACACGCTGCCGGGCAACAGCAGCAGCACGTCGGCCAGCGAGGTGGGCTGGATATACTCCAGAGCGGCCTCGTCGACAACAACCTTTCCCTTGCGGCTTTTCCTTGCCATCACTTCAAACTCCGGCAGGATGAAACTGCTGCTTTGCAGTTGGAGCGACAGACTGACATCCTTTGTGGCTGTGAACTGGCGCTTCAACTTGGCATAGCCTAGGCACTCCACCTCGACGACATGCTTGCCCACCGGGACGTTACGGAGTTCAAAGTATCCGTTGACGTCAGATCGGGTGCGAAGCTCCTGGTTCTGGATACTGACGATGGCGAAGCTTGCAGCCTCGCCATCGTGGTCGGTTATGACCTTTCCCTTTACCGTACAGGTCTGCCCCATGGCAGCGGTCACCATGCATAGCAGGGAAAGCGTCAAAAGGAGAATTTTCTTTTTCAAAGTGTTCATTTGCTGTTTCCCACTGCCGGCTTACTTCTTTCTCCAGCCAATGGGGAATGCGTTTTGGGTGAGTCCGGCAGCCTTTCGCTCGTTCACGTTCTGCATGTCCTCATCGCTGTTGTTGGTGTCCTTGTAGAAAATCTTGTCACCCACTTTGATTTCTTTGCGGATGCAGAGCTCCTGACGGTGACATCCGTTGACGAGGAACTTGCCGCGATCCACAATCTCCGGTACCACGCGGGTCTTTACGTCCTGCGGTACGTCGCTGGTCTGAATGCCATCGATGATTTTCTCCGTCTCTATGGCGAGGATATGAATGTCGATGTCGCCCTCCGGAGTGGTCTCGGTTGCCTTGACATGAGTCTTCGACAACGTGGTATGGCTCTTGACGAAAGCGTCGATGGTAGACTGCAAGCCATTTTCCAGACGGAACATCACCGGCGACACGTAGCCGCGGGGATGGAGGAAGAATCCATAGGAGTCGCCATTCTCCGTGAGGAGCACATTGGGAACATTGGGATTGTCCACGTCCTTGGAATCGGGACCTTCGTACAACTCGAAGTCGGCGCCGCTCAAGTCTACGGCATGGTCGTAGGCAATCTCGCCTTTCACCACTTCAGAATGGTTGATGGCGGTGAAAGCAATTACCAGCTTCTCGCCGGGCTGCACGGGATGATCCTTGCCACTGCCCGGGACGGTGATGAATCCGCCGATGGGCACCTGGTTGGGATAATATTTGTCGTACCACAGCTGCTTGTTCTGCCAGGAGATGTGCATGGTCACGCCAATGCTCACGCCGTCGGCATAAAGCACGTTCTCCGTCGGGTTGAACAGCACGATGTACTGGTCGGGGTGCATCATGCGGCCCGAGTTGGTCTCGCCGTTGAAGAACACCTCGCTGAAGATGAAGTCCTTGCCAAGTGCACTGGCCGGCAGCGAGTTCACATAGCCGTCGATTGCCTGTCCAGAAGTGTTTACATTGACATTCTCCATACGCAGCGAGATCACCACATGTTCGCCCTGGGCGTTGGTGACGTCTTTCTCTATGGCGATGTTATAGACACCCATCGGCAGAGAGGCAACCGCCTTTCCGTTGGCATCAAGCGGGAACTGGCTTGTGTTCTGGCTGCGCACCTCGGTGAACTTGACGGGCGTGCCTGCCAAAGTCGCTACATCCAGTGCTCCTGCAACCTTGGGAATGGCGTTGAACGTCACATCAATCTTCTTCTCAGCCTCGTCTTCAGAGCAAGAGGCGAGCAGCATTGGGCAGATGAGCACTGCCAATGCAAATTTTACTAATCGCATCATACGGTATTAAATTATAATTAGAGTTTACTTGGATTCCTTGTCGTGTCCGCAACCTCCGGCTCCACACTTGTGCTCGCCGGCTTTCTGCTGCTTCTCTTTCTTGCTGCATTTATGTTCACCGCCCTTGCCTTCGTGCTTGCAACCTTCCTTTTTGTCACATGACGTGGCGACTTTAGCTTCAAACTTGGCATCGGTCAGTGCTTTTTGCAGTGCCTCCACGTTGGTCTTTGCCGCATCATAGCTTACGCTGACAGCCTTGCACTCGAGATTGACTTTCACCTCGCTGACGGCCTTGTTGGCTTTCAGGGCTTTCTCTACTCGGTTTGCACAGTTCTGACAGTGCATGTTGCTTACCTTAAATTTCACGTTTTCTGCCAGCACGTTCATGGCGAACATGGTGACAAGCATCATCATTACAATCTTTCTCATTTTATTATTATGTTGTTGGGTTGTTAGTTGCGGTGCAAAGTTACGCCCATCCTTTGGAATACACAATACCTAAAAATTAGGTTTTTTCTCTCCAATGGTGGTGACGTATAATGCTTTTTTATGATCCAACAACAATCATCACGTGGGCATCATGACACGTTGGCCATGTGCCGTTTCAAAAAGGGAAAGCCGTACAACAGTTCGCAGGTCTGCGAAATTCACTTTCCATTTGCTTGAGACTTTTGCAGGTCTGCAAAGCTCATTTTCCGTTTGCTTGAGGCTTTTGCAGACCTGCAATGTTCACTTCCCGTTTTGTATTGGACTTTTGCGGGGGAGGAGAACGACGCTACGTTCAGTTAAAAATAATAGCCCACGCTGATTTGCCATGCACTCAATTTGCCGTTGCCTACAGTCTTTTCCCACGTACCACCCAGATTCCTGTTGATGTTGATATTGGCCGATTTGCTGCAGGCAAGATTGTAGTTGGCCGACACTTGGCAATGCTTGAGTAGCGTCACGCCCACGCCCATGTTGACACTGACGGTCGCTTTCTTGAAATCCCAGTCGCCATAGCAAGTCCCGATGGTTTTGTCACCGACGTTGAAGCCAACCTGCGGACCGACAAAGACAAATGCTTCCACTGCATGGCCCAGTGACCTGCCATAGCGCAAGTTGACGGGAACCACTACTTGTTGCAGCTTGATGGTTGTGGAATAAATCTTGCCGCCCACAACGTTCGGGGTAATCTTCGTGCTCCGCTGATCGTAGAGCACGGAGCCATCGACGGCAAATCCCAGCGGCAAACCCACCCTGACCGTCGGGCCGATGAAGAATCCCGCTTGATTTTTCATATCGTCATAGTCGTCGAAAGTGTAATGGAGGCCGGTCAGATTCAGACCTCCTTTCACGCCAAACTTCACTTGTGCCGAGGCTGAGAGGCAAGTCATTCCGGCAAAAAGCATTGCAATCAATAGTTTCTTTTTCATCTTTGGTTGGGTTTTATAAGGTTTTACTCCGCAAAGATACTGAATTTTTTATATACAGTCTGTTTTCTTCAACTTTTTATTTGTGAAAGGGGAGGGGGGCAGGATGGCGCGAATTCCTATTTCACGGTCACCGAAATCACTTTCTCGCCCAATTCGCGCTTGGCTTCTTGGGGGAAATACACCTCCATGTCTTTCTGCAATGGAAGTATGCGGAGTTCCAGTTGCCTGCAGTTTTCCGGCACGCGCCAGAGCCCAAACTGAAAGTGGCGGCCATTGTAGAAGTTGTCGTCGAGGAGTTTTCCATCACAGTACAACCGGGCCACGTCTCCCTGATATTCAATGTCGAGCACTTTCAGGCCGCTGTGCCAATCGCCTATCCGGGAGAGATCCAGCAGATAAACCGCAGCGTGCTCAAAGTCTTCATCCGTCGGTTCTTCAGCGACACCGGCCGCTCCGACCGTGATGGAGCGTTCAGGCCTGGCCTCGCGAACCTTGGTCACGGCCACCGTCACGCCGGGGCTCTGCGGCAAGACAGTCCTTGCATGCTCATCGAGCACGGACTGTGCCGCGGGCGAATGCAGCTTCAGATAGTCCAGGTCGAGGTCGAAACTTTCCGCTTCTGCCGCTGCAAGCAGATAGAAATCGGTGTTCCCCCGCTTGTATATGGCTTTCTTGGTGCCTTGAGGACGGACGTTGCCCAGCAGTTTGCCGTCCACCATGAACTCCGTTGCAAAGCCCTCAGGCTGGAAGAAATAATAAGCCACGCGCCCATTTGCCCTCTCACGCCGGGCCAGGAGCTGGGCTGTTGCATACTTCAAACGGACGTCTCCAAGCCGAAGGTTCACGGGAAAGGCAGCCACTCCACCTGCGGGCACCACCATTGGGCGCTGTGGAAAGGTCACGCCGCAAACCGTGAACTGCACGCCTTGCTTGGCCGAGAGCCCCTGCAGCCGCTCATAATTGTTCACAAATACGAAGGCCTTGTCGCCGTCATGGCGGTAGTTCCAGCGCAGTTTCGAGTCGTCGCCCTTTCGGAACACCGCATCTTCAGGGAACGCGGCCGCCATCGGGGCCAGGAGTTCGCCGAAGTCGCGCATGAACACATGCAGCTTGCGCAACGTGAAAAAGTGGGGGTTCACCTGCCCGAACTCGCCCAGGGGAGCCTGAAAATCATAGGTTTTCACCGGCAGATCGTTATAGTTGGTGGCCATGGTGCGCTGCATTTCATTGAGTGTCGTGAGTTTGCCGTCGGGGTTCGTGCCGCCGTGATACATGTAATAACCCAACAGATTGCTTCCCGATCCGAGCTTTACCATTGCCATGGAATAGGCATCGGCAGGATAGAGATATACCCTGCGGTGGAAGCTCGTCATCATTCCGCCGCCCAATTCACAGGTGAAATAAGGGTATTGCAGGTCGGCATTCTCCCTTTCTGCACCTTGTCTGCCGTAGTCTATCTGCTCGGAACCGATGTTTTCGTTGGCCCGGCTGGGCTGAAAATGGAATGCCTGCCAGTAATTTCCGGCGGTCTCCTTGACAGAACGGTCCCAGAAACCGTCGGCATAATCGCCAAAGAGCGGAATCATCTCGCCGTAGGGCATCTTGTCGGCCAATTTGGGCCAGCCCGTGCGCGTATAGAACGGGAGGTCGAAACCTACCTCTTTCGCAATCTTCTTCAGCGAAAGCAGATAGGAAGCATGCCCGCCGAACTCGTTGTCAAACTGTGCCGCAACGACCGGCCCGCCGTCTTTCCACTGCAATCCCTGCACCTGCGTGAAGATTTGGCGATAGAGGTTTCTGGCCATTTCGAGAAACTCCGGATTCTCCGAGCGCATTTTCACCCCACGCTTCAACGCCCAGTCGGGAATGCCGCCATGGCGCACCTCGCCATGGCAGAACGGCCCCAGCCGCAGAATCACGGGCAAGCCCTCCAGCTGGCACACCTCGAGGAAGTCGCGCAGACTGCGCCGGCCGCTCCAATCGTATTGTCCTTCCACCTCTTCTATATGGTTCCAGAACACGTAGCAGGCTATCATCGTGATTCCGCCAAGCTTCATTTTGTGCACCTCGCGGGCCCATTCCTCGGCGGGAATGCGGCTGTAGTGAATTTCGCCCATCACGGGCGCCACGCGCTTGCCGTCTATCATGAGGCTCAGGCCGTCCCACGTCACTGCTGGCCGGGCATTCACCATGGTTGCCGCCTCCCTGAAAGCATCCATGATGACCGTGGGACGATGATTGCGGAATGCCCCCAGTTTGTACTGGCCTTCGAGTTCGGGAGCCCAGTAGAACACCCCATGGCAGTGCCCGTCCGTCTGATGGGCAGCTGCATCGATGAGCCGTTTCATGAACTCGCGTCCCTGCACGGGTCGGTCGGCATCGTAACCCGTCTCGACAATCATCGACTCCGAGCCATACTTGGCGTAGAGATGATTGATGTTGGCCACAGCCTTTTGCAGCGTTTCCTCGTCTGAAGAGGTAAGTTTGGCTTCCTGGTCCCAATAAGGATAGACACTGAGCCCAATCATGTCCCACTTGGCGCCATACTGCCTGAGCCCGTCGAAAATGCGGTCGTAACGCTCCTGGTCGCAGCCTCCGTCAAGATGAACGATGCACGCTGCCTCTGGATAGACCGACTTCACGGCGTCATATCCTGCCTGGGTGAGGCCGGCATACTGCTTCATATTCTCCTCGGCCCTGCCCATGGGCCAGAGAAAACCGTGGGTTGTCTCGTTTCCCACCTGCACCCATTTCACCTCGATGCCGTGGCTTTTCAGGGCCTGCAGCACATCGGCAGTGTGGCGGGCCAGCGCCTTGCGCATCTGGCCATAGCTCATTTTCTGCCACGCCGCCGGAATGTCCTGGTGTCCGGGGTCCGCCCAGGAGTCAGAATAATGGAAGTCGAGCATGACGGCCATGCCGTGGGCTTGGGCACGCTGCGCCATCTGGAGCACGTCGTCCTTGCCGCACCAACCGTTTTTGGGGTTTACCCAAACCCGTAAACGCGCTGCGTTCACGCCGTAAAGCCGTTGCAAACAGACGTTATTCGCGACGCGTCCACGGGCATTTCGCAACGCCACTCCGGCGTGTTCCAGTTGGGTGGTCCCGCTGATGTCTGCGCCCAGCCAGAATGTTTGCCTCTGTTGTCCCCATGCAGGCAGGGACAATGCCATGAGAAAAAGTGCAAAGATAGCTTTCTTCATAAATACAGTTTTTGGTTTTTGCAAAGATAGCAAATAAGTTGTTGAGCCCCCAATGCCGGCTGTTGCAATGTTCGTTATCTTTTGGGGCCGTCGTAATTGTCGCGGGTGAAGTACTGCGTGAGCTCTTTTCCTCCGTCCTTGGCCTGATTGACGGCAAAGTCGGGTATGGGGAAATACTCGCTCGACGGTGTTCGTCCGCTGGCTTTCATGCGTGTGTAGTACTGGTTGAAGCGAATCAAGTCGATTTTGCGGCAGCCTTCATAGAAGAGTTCGTGCCCGCGCTCCGTGCAGAGTGCATCGAGAAAAGCCGCCACCGTGGCGGTCTTGCCGGCGTCGAGGTCGGCCAGCCCTGCGCGATGGCGCACCTGGTTCACGCAGTCTACAGCCTTTTGCGAAACGGCATTGTGGGCCCTTGCGTCTGCCTCGGCATAGAGCAACAGCACGTCTGCCCAGCGTGCCAACGGATAGTCAGTGCCTTGGAAGGCCGTCGACGTCTCGATGGGATACTTGTTAACGATGAATCCATCCCAGAGGTCGCCCAGATGGTCGGCCGTCACCCAATGGTTGTTCTTGCTGTAATAACGGGTCAGGATGGTCTCCGCGCGCTTGTCGCCCGGCTCGAAGGTGTCGTAGAAGTATTTCGAGATGTTGAAGCACTGCCCCCAGCCTCCGCCTTGATTCACGAACGGGGTGGGGTTGCCCTTGTCGTCATATTTCGTTGCGTCGCCGGGCACTGCATACCAGCTCGTGGGATTAAAGTTGCCCTGAGTGCCCGACCCTGTGGCGTTGTTGCTGCAGCTGCACGACATGATTACTTCACTGTTGAACTTGTTTGCAATCCTGAACTGGCCGGCATAATCGGCAAACAAGCTGTAGCTGCCATGGAACTGGCCGAACAGATCGCAAGCCTTCTGGTAGTAGCCTTGCACGTGGTAGCCCTCGTTCAGGTAATGGCGCATCAGGCAGAAGCGGGCGTAGTCGGCATTGTAGCGTCCCTTTTCTTTCTGGGTTTCATTGACGTGCAGGGCGGCATACTCCAGGTCGTCGGTGATATACCGGGTCATTTGGTCGAGTGACGGGCGAACCAAGTTGGCTTCCGCCTCCTTGCTGCCCACGTCTTTCGGATTCACGATGACCGGCACAGGGCCGTAGAAGTGCAGCAGATAGTACATCATCAGCCCCCGGCAAAGCCGGGCCTCGCCCAGGTAT
This sequence comes from Hallella seregens ATCC 51272, assembly GCF_000518545.1. GTDB lineage: Bacteria > Bacteroidota > Bacteroidia > Bacteroidales > Bacteroidaceae > Prevotella > Prevotella seregens. Next base: position 92,283 of record NZ_JADU01000011.1, on the reverse strand, counting down.
TCCTCCTTTGTCGCAGCCGGAAGCACTTTCTCGTCGGCATTCTCGATGGCGCCTATAATCTTGGTCATCCGGGTGATGTCGCGCACTTTCTCGTAGTGGCTGGGGTCGCCGCCCGAACCGCGGCCCACAAGTTTCAAGTCGTCGAACTGCCCGGCCGACATCTTTTGCCAGCTGCCACCCAACGAACTGATGTTCCAGGCGCTGCTTTCGTCGCTTGTCGTGTCGAGCATGCGGTAAAGTCCGCCTTCAGCTACGTAGAAATTGTGTTGCCATGAAGAGAAGTTGTAGCCCCAGTTCACGGAGAAAGGCACGTAGCAATCCATCAGGTAGCTCTCGTAATCGGCCGCCGAAGCCGGGAAATTGGTCGTGGACAGCGTGCCGAATATCTTTGCGTCGAAATTGTTTTCGCAACCGGTCAGGCCTGTGCCGGCGAGTCCCATGGCCAAAGCCATGTACAATATGTTCTTTTTCATTGTCGTGCTATATTAATAATGTGTCGTAGTTGTTTTAGAATTGAACCTTTACTCCCATGGAGAAAGTGCGTATCATGGGATACTCGGCCTTGCCGCCCTTGTAGCTTCCGCCGGTCGTTACCTCGGGGTCGAAGTTCTTGTAATCGGTGAAAGTGAATGGATTCTGTGCGTCTGCATAGATGCGAATGCTGCCGATATGCTTTTTCAGCGAGCCGAGGTTGGTGCTGGAGAAGGTGTAACCCAGCGTGATGTTGCGAACGCGCAGGAAGCCCGCGTCCTGGTAATAAACGTCTGTGCCCGCCCCGCCCGGCAATGCGGCACTGGCAAGTCGGTAGGCAATGCCTGGCAATGTGCCGTTGGGATTGGTCTGCGAGTTGTAGACATCAGCCACGATCGTGCTCTGGTTGGAGGTCTGGTTGGCCAGTTTGCGCACGTCGCTCCAGTCGTATGAGTAGTTGTATTTCTTCAGTCCAAGCTGCGAATACACAAAGATGTTCAAGTCCCAGTCCTTGTAAGTAAAGGTGTTGCCGAAGCCCCAGTAGAGTGCTGGAACCACATTCACCATGTCTACGTCCTTGACCGTAATCTCGTTGTCGCCGTCGAGGTCCTTGATGATGGGGCAACCGGGATGCTGATACAGGGTCGGCTGGTATGCGGGCATGTTGCTCTTGTCGCTGTTCACGATGCCCGCGGTGCGGTAAAAGTAGAGTGCATTCACGGGTTCGTCCTTTCGTTGCTGATACTCCAGATAGTCATACTGCGGCATGCGCTCTTTCCAGATTGAATTGTAGTGCGAAAGCGTCAGCATGGATTCCCACTTGAAGTTCGGAGTGACGATGTTCTTGGTGTTGACAGTAGCGTCCCAACCATAGCGCCGAATGTGTCCGCCATTGACGGGATGGGTGCTGAACATGGACAGACCTTCGGTATTGGCATAACCCAGCATGTTGGTAATGTCGTTCACGAAGTAGTCGAAGCTGCCGCTCACGCGGTCTCTGAGGATCGAAAAATCCAGTCCGACGTTCTTCATTACGGTCTTCTCCCAGGTCACATCCGGGTAGTCATTGCTCGCGAGATAGTAGGGCACGTGGTCGGTTGTGTTGTTATCGAACATCACATGATTGCCGAATGCACTGTATGCGCCATAGAGCGAGGCCCTCAAATAGTCGTTGCCGGTCACACCGTATGAAGCCCGCAGCTTCAGCATGTTCACCCATTTCACGTCTTTCATGAAGTTTTCATTGAATATCTTCCATGCTGCCGATACGGATGGGAACCAAGCATATTTCTTGCCTTTGAAGAACTTGTCCGTACCGTCACGGCGCAGTGTTGCCGCGAGCACGTAGCGGTCGAGCAGGTCGAAGCTGGCGCGCGCAAACTGTGAACGCTTCTCGTCGCTTGTGCGATACGAGCCGATGGTCTTGTCGCCCGTGGCCGCAGCGATGTTGTCGTTGCCTAAGGCGTCGTTGATGTCCTTGTACGAGATGCCCATGCCGTGGGAGTGGTTCAGGTAGCGGCCCATGCCCAGCACAGCATTAAAGGTCAGGGCATCGCCGAAGAAGTTGTGGTCGAAGCTGATGGTTGCTTCCATGGTGGTGTTGTCGCGCTTGTCGCTCTGCATGCTGCCCCTTGAACGGAACATCTGGTCGAAGTAAACGGTTGAGGGTATGTACACGTTGCGCTCTGCATTCTCCTTATTATAACCATAGAGCAGCTTGGCTTTCAGCATCTGTGGAACGATGGTGAAGTCGAAAGTAAAGTTTGCATTGAAGCCGTCAGTGTTCGATCTGTCGGTCATGTCCAGCATTCCCACCGGGTTGGGCACGCTCATAAAGGTGGTATAACTGCCATCTTCGTTGTAGATCGGCAGGTTCGACGGATAGATGAGGGCTGCACTCAGGGCACCCGAAGCCTGAGAACCGCGCCCGTTTGACGTGCCGCCTACAGTACCGTTATTGTTGTTGTTGCGGTTATAGTTGACATTGGCCGTGATCTTCATCCAGTCGAACACCTGCGCAGCTACATTGGAACGAAAGATAAATCGCTCGTAAGCGTTGTTCTGAACAGTACCAACCTGGCGATAGTAGTTGCCCGACACATAGTATTGAAGTCTTTCGGCACCTCCCTGAATGGTTACATTGTGACTCGAGATGCTGCCGTTGCGCAGCACTTGGCTCTTCCAGTCTGTGGTTTGCGCGCTTGCAATCTGCTCTGCTGTGAACACGTCGGAGTTGCCTCCGTCGTAGGCATTGGGGCCATAAGGGGCCATTTGGTTATTAAACAGGTACTGTTCTTTCTTGAACAGGTTGGCATAGCTCATGTATTCCCGGGCATTGAGCGAACTGATGTATCTGTAATTTGAGACGAGCGACACCTCCCCGTCGTAGCTCACACGCATCTTGCCCTGCTTTCCGCTCTTGGTTGTAATGAGCACCACGCCGTTGGCCGCGTTGATTCCATAGATAGAAGCCGAGGCATCTTTCAGCACTTCTATGCTCTCTATATCGTCCGGATTCAAGCCTGCCAGCCCCGAACGGTTCACGCTCGACGGCATAACGGTGGTGGAACCGCCGGAGCCGCCTTCAAGCGAACCGGTCGGCATCACCACTCCGTCGACTACGTAAAGAGGCTGGCCGCCCCCGCGAATGGTCATGTTCACGCCGCCACCAGGCTGTGCACTGGCCATGGTCGCCTGCAATCCGGCCGCACGCCCCATCAGCATCTGGCTCATGTTGGTTGTTCCGGTCTTTACCACTTTGTCGGCATCCACCTTGGCAATGGACGTGGTGAGGTTCTTGCGGCTTACCGAACCGTAACCTGTTGCGATGACTTCGTCGAGCAGATTGGCGTCTTCCATCATGTTTACGTCAATACGGCCCTTATTGACTGTTGCCGTAAGAGGCTTAAATCCTATATATGTGAACTCAAGTTTTTCACCTCTGTTCACGGAAATGCTGTAGTTTCCATCCATGTCGGTTACTGTAGCTCTTGGAGTTCCGGGCACCTTTACGGTCACGCCAATCAGCGGTTGACGATTGGCGTCGAGGACTGTACCCGTTACTTCTTGCTGCTGTGCCATCGCACTCATTGGCAGTCCCAGCATGCACAATAAAGCAAAGTAATGTTTCATACGTTTAATTTGTTAGGTATTAATGTTGGTTTACGATAAAATTAGGTTTGCTTCCGGTTGCAAAATTATGTAAAATAGGGCATAAATCGATATAAGTTTTTGGACATTGAACAACACATAATAGACATTTCGTCGGTTTTTTGCAACATAAAACAGACAACGCGAGATATTTCTACCGTCTAATTTATGTCTTTTCCGTATTTTTAGTATCTTTGCTACGCAACAATCCCACACGATGAAATATCTGAGAAATCTGCTGTTCCTACTGGCAATAGGCATGTCTGCAAACCTTTCTGCCCAGTTTGCAACGGGCTATCAAAACATCATTGTAGGCGAAAACAATTGCGTGATGAACATCGTGCAAGACCGTGACGGCATTATTTGGGTGGGTGCCGGCCATGGGCTCTACAGTTATGATGGGTATAATTGCATCTTCCATCGTCTCACCAATAGGTCGGGAACCAACTTCAACACCTACTGCATTGCTGCCCATGACGGCTATATTTATTTAGGTAGCGACCAAGGACTCTTTATCTACGACCGTCTCCACGGTTCGCTCTCACAGCCGGAGTCTTCTCAAAATAAGGATATACGCACCATTGTGACCAGTGGACGCACGCTCTTCCTTGGCTGTATGGAGGGACTTTTCACCTATAATCTGGATAATCACTCCGTGCAACAGCTTTGTCCGACGTTAAAAACCGTCTATTCTCTGCAACTCACGCCTAAAGGAATACTGGCAGGCTCGTTCTCTGGACTACACATGGTGCGGGGCAATAACTACACCACATATCCCATCCACGTGTTCGTAAACTCATTGGCTCACGACCAAGGGACACGTTATTGGATTGGTACCGAAGGCAATCTGCTTAGTCTCGACATTGCTTCCAACCGTTTTGAAACCTTCTCCCGGCTCAAGGGAAACAGCATCAAGTCGATGGCGAAAGACCGACGGGGCCGTCTTGTCATAGGTACCGACAATGGACTTTATGTCAAGGAGGGAAGCAAATTGAGCCATTTTGTGCACGACTCCGGCAATCCACTCTCTCTGGGCAACAATATTATCTGGAGAGTGTTCATCGACAAACAGCAGAACCTGTGGTTAGGCAACGAGGCCGGCCTGTCGCTCATGCACGCTGCACGGCAATTCAAACGCTATCGCATCGACGAAATGATGCGTTCCAACGAGGGCAACTACCTGCACGAGCTCTACATTGACCGCCGGGGCACCCTCTGGGCCGGGGGTACCAACGGTCTCATCCGCTATTCCACGGGCAGGGGAACTGCCCAAAAGGCGTGGTTCAGACAGGGTAACACGACGCATCCGCTCTCCCATAACCGCATACGCAAAGTGTATGAGGATCCACAAGGAGACATTTGGGTGGCCACCGATGGCGGTATCAACCTCTATCGTCATGCCAAAGACCAGATGCGTAATTTCGTTATTTACAACAAGAACAAGCGGCATAGTGCACGTTGGGCATACGATATTTTCCTCGATTCACGGCAGCGGCTGTGGGTGGCAGCCTACGATGGCGGCATCTTCGTCGTGAGCAAGCAGAAGCTCCTCGCCTCCAATGGCGAATGCGTCGCAGACGAACACTATACCGATGGCCCCCATGGCCTTTCGGGCTTTCATGTACAAAAGCTCCTTCCCACCCATTCGGGCACCGTCTGGACAGTGTCGAACGGTGGTATCGACATCATCGATCCTGCCAGACACCGCGTTACCCATGTTACAGACAACTACGCAAACTGTATTCTCGAAGACCGCCGGCATCGCGTCTGGATGGCCTACGATGGTGGAATCAAATGCTACGATGCCCCCGATAAAGCACCGGTGACCTACGATTTCTCGGGTTCTGGTTTCTATAAGAACATTGTCAGCATGCAAGAAGCCGACGGTCGCATCTGGGCTTTCAGCCGCTTCAACTGCCGTGTCATTGATGACAACGGGCATGTCAACATCTTCCGACTGCCCGACATCGGGGTGTCGGCCAGCTGTTATTCCCCGCTACGCCATGAGTTCTATGTGGGAGGCACCGACGAGATGGTCACTTTCAGTCCCCAAATAGTGTCACAACTCAACGCTCATCCCCGATTATTGCTCACGAATATCAAGGTCAACAATACCAATTTCTCCGATTATCACTACGATGCGCGCTTTATAGACAAACTGCAACTGAAGAGTTCCGAGAACAATCTCACCCTCAACTTCACCGATATACCTTATAAGAATCAGGTAGGATTGCTCTACGCTTATCGCCTCAAGGGCAGCAGCGATACATGGTATCAGCTCGATCCCCGTTCGTTGGAACTCAATTTTGCCGGGCTTCCCCATGGCAGCTATGAACTGGAGATAGCTGCTATCGATGGATTGGGCCATCCACTGGCCACAGCCTACCGTCTGCCCATCTGCATTCTTCCGCCATGGTATCTGGCGTGGTGGGCCAAGTTGCTCTATCTTGTCTTCACATTGGCCCTTGTCTTAGGCTTCCAACGCTATATCCGCGTGCGCCGGAACCTGACCAGAGAACAGCAGGAACGACAGTCCATCCTCGAACAGCAAGAGGCCCGCAACCGTTTCTTCCATCAGCTCTCACGGGAAATGAAGACGCCTATAGCCAATGCTTTCATTGGTGTTGGGCAGCTTCTTGAGCATACGCACACAGACGAAACCATTCGCCGACTGGGCGTCATCCAGCAGGCCGCCACCCAGATGAACACGCTCATACGCCATGCTTTCGACCTGAACAATCACGAGAAGACGCAGCCAAACGACCTTGTCGTCCACGACATTGACCTCAACACCTTCTGTCAGCAAATGGTTCGCAACATGCAGCAACAGGCTGCACGGCGCAACATAGAGTTGCAGTTTGAGGCACCCGAACGGCATCTGCACAAAAACATAGGCATTGTACGTTTCGACGCTATCATGTACATTCTGCTGCGTTTTGTCGTCAACAACACCATCAGCAACGGCCATGTCGTCATGACACTTGCCTTAAAAGAGGATCGGCTGCTCATCATCCTCACTACAGACCGGCCCAAGTTCACCGAAAACGATGTACAGCACATCTTCGAGCGCTATCCGGCCAATCATGATTCTGCCGGCAAAAACGAGAGCAACACCGAACTCTATCTTGCACGCGAATACGTACAAGCCATGCAAGGCGAGCTCTATACCCGCTGCAACAACGAGGGCGGAATCGACTTCTGCCTCTCCATTCCGAATGGTGACACTCGTCAAGCCATCACGAGCACAGCCATGTCGGCAGACGTTACGGAGAAGACCACGGCCAAAAACGAGGTGGACAATCGACTCATGAACGACATTACGGCCACCATCGAGAATCATATCATGGACTTCGACTTCAATGTGTCCATGCTGCAATACGAACTTGGCATAGGCAATAAACTGCTCTACCGCAAGGTGAAACTCCACACGGGCCAGTCGCCCGTGGAATACATTCGCAACATCCGCATGAACCGGGCAGCCCTGCTCCTCAAGGAGGGCAGGTTTTCCGTTTCCGAAGTGATGTATATGGTCGGTTTCACCAATTCGAGTTACTTCTCAAAGTGTTTCCAAAAGTCCTATGGAACCACGCCGACTAAGTTTTGCAGACGCAGTCGCCATGAACCCCTTGAAGGCAAAACGAACAAGCATTGAACAAAGTGTAGGGACACACCCAGAGTGTGTCCCTACTTGTAAGTCGCGGGTATAGGGTTTTGACAGGCCCCCTTTACCCATAAAATTTTGCCGAAAGGCCTGTTTACAGTTTCGACAGGTCCACCATCTCGCCGTGCTTCACGCGCCGCTCCTTGATGAGCTTCAGGAGCTTTTGCTTGCGCTTGGGCTGGATGAGGCGGCGCACAAAGATGTTGGGGATGGCCACACCTGCAGCAATAAACAGGATGACGAGGCTGGCATGGATGGCGTGGTTAAAGGCCACCGTGAGCTCGCCAACCACACCCGACATGTCGATGAAGGCAAAAAGCGACCGGTACATCAGCACACCGGGAATCATAGGAATGACACTTGGGATGGCGATGACCTGGTGAGGGATGTGGTGCCAATGGGCCGACCGCGTGGCGATGAGGCTCACCAAGGCCGAGCCGCAGAACGATCCCACGATGAGTCCCATGTCTAAACCGATGTTGCCGTTGCTGGGACCGAGGTTCACGAAGTTGCGCGTGCACACGGCGATGATGCCTGTCACGGCCAGCACGGGTAGTATGCGGGGAGGCGTGTTGTAGATGGTGGCGAAGCCCATAGCCGAAATTGCGGCCGCCGCGGCAAACGTCAGGTAGTCGTGATGAGGCGTCATGCTCAGGTCTTTCACGAAGTTGTCGATGCCGCACACCTCGATGGCGAAAGCGATGCCAAACGACATGGCCAGCACCATCATCAGGGTAATGACGGCCCGTGTGATGCCCACGCGCACGTAATCGCTCAGCATATCGCTCACGAAATTGATGAGCGGCACGCCCGGCACGATGTAGAGCGTGCAGGCCATCAGCGGATGCCACGGCGTGGACGACAGTAGGAACCCGGGCGCGGCGGCCGCAATCTCCGGCCGCAGAGAGAGCCAAGCCAGCAGCCAGGCCACGAGAGTGGACACGAATGCGCACACGCCGATGTTCACATACACGTTCCAACCCATCTTGCCCAGCCAGCCTTTCAGGCGGAAGCCCAGCATGGCGGCGATGGCGGAATAGAAGAAAGCCGTCCAGTCGCCGCCGAACTGGATGCAAAATCCGCCGCAGGCCAGACCCACGGCCAAGGCTGTGAGCCAGGGCGAATAGTTCTTCTTCACGTGCTTCAAGGCCTCCAACTCTTTCTCGTAACGGTCGAGCGACCAGTCTTCGCGGATGGCCGTCCAGAGCATTTTGCTTACTTTGGAGATGACCGTGTACTCTATGTTGTGCTTCGCGCAGCGTTGATACTTGGAGAACGAGTGGTTCTTGTCGCTCAGGTTCACCATAATCATGTCGAAGTTCAGATAGATGTGCACGTTCTCTTCGGGCAGTCCCAGATAGGCTTCGCAGCGTTCCATGTTGCGCATGATGCGCGGACAGTCTGCATTGCTCTGCATGAGGAGGCAGCCGGTGCGCACCAGAAGGTCGAGCTTGTGCCGCAGCAGATGTTCGTTGTGATGGTTCTCTGATTCCATTATGCAAAAAAGAGGAGGATTAATATCTGTATCGTGATGATGCGAAGGAACATTGCAAACGGGTACACCGTGGCGTAACCCACGGCCGGCGTGTCGCTCGTCGTCAGCATGTTGGAGTAGGCGAGGGCGGGCGGATTGGTGTTGCCGCCGGCCAGTACACCCATCAACGTGTAGTAGTTCAGGTGCAAACCGTAGCGGCCTATGAGCCCGCCCAGCAGGATGGGCACCACGGTGAGCAGCAGTCCGTAGCCTATCCAGGCCAGGCCTTCGCCGCCGGTCAGCGTGCTGAAGAAGTCGGGGCCGGCCCCGAGTCCCACGCACGCCAGGAAGATGGCGATGCCCATTTCGCGCATCATCATGTTGGCACTGATGGTGTTGTAGGTCACCAGATGGTAGCGTGGACCGAAATAACCCACGAGGATGGCCACGATAAACGGGCCGCCGGCCAGGCCCAGCTTGACGGGTTGGGGTATGCCGGGGATGATGAGTGGCAGGTTGGCCACGACGCAGCCCAGGGCAATGCCCAGGAAGATGGGGATGAGATTGGGATAGTTGAGCCGCTTGAGCGAGTTGCCCAGCATCTTGCTCACGTGGCCGATGCCCAGTTCCGTGCCCACCACGGTGAGCTTGTCGCCCAGCTGCAAACGCAGGTGGGGGTAGGCCACGAGGTCCACACCCGACCGGTTCACACGCGTCACGGTGACGCCGAAGTTGCCGTTCGCGTTGAGTTGTTCCAGTGTTTTGCCGTTCAGCTCGGGGCGCGTCAGGAGCACCCGGCGCGACAACAGCTCCTGTTCGTAGGGGCTCCAGTCCAATTCTACCGGCATGCCCACCAGGGCCGTAATGGCATCCACGTCTTTCGGAGCGGCTATAATGAGCACGCGGTCGTGCAGATGCAGCTCGGTGTGACCGTTTACCACAGCGTTGTGCTCCGTGTCGTCGTGGGGCACGATGCGCGAAATGACGAAGCGGCGCTTCACCAGCTCGCGCACGTGTTTCACGGTGGCGCCGTCGATGCGCTGGTTAGTGATTTCGAGCGTGAACTGTCTAACGGTGAGCTGCTCCAGATGGCCCAGCCCCCGTTCGGCCGCTTGCTCCTCCTCGGTGGGGCGTATGCGCAGGATGTAGCGCAGCAGGATGAACGAGAGAATCACGCCGATGACGCCCATCGGATAGGCCAAGGCGTAACCCATGGCGATGTCGGGGGCCTCGACGCCCCGCAGTCCGAAGTAGGCTTGCTGGGCTGCACCCAGTCCGGGCGTATTGGTGACGGCTCCCGAGAAGATGCCGGCCAGGGCCGTGATGGGCGTTCCCGTGGCAAAGTGGAGGCCCACGGTGAGCGCCAGTCCCACCGCAATGGTCGTCACAACAAGCATGTTGAGCGACAGTCCGCCTTTCTTGAACGAGGAGAAAAAGCTCGGGCCCACCTGCAAACCAATGGAGTAAACAAAGAGCACCAGCCCGAACTCACGCAGGAAGTGAAGCAGGTTGGGGTCGAGGTTCATGTTGAAATAGCCGAATACGATGCCGATAATCAGGACCCAGGTGAGCCCCAGCGACACGTTCCTCACCTTGAGCTTGCCCAGAATCAGCCCGAGGGAGATGACCAGCGACAGGATTAAGAGGGAATGAGACACGCCGCCTCCCCAGTATTCGGGGAAGCCTTCGAAGAGATTTCTCAATAATTCCATGATGCGTTGTGCAATATATGATGTGTGATGTGTATGTGCGCGGGTGCTGCCGTTACGTTTTGTCGTGCAAAGGTACAAAGATTAACACACATTCCGCCCCCTGCGGCCGACTTTTTGTGCAGGTACACACAAAATCCGGCCACGCTCTGCACCACGCGCCGCCATCACCCGCCGGCATGGCCATCCGGACATGACGGACAGTCCCCCGCACGTTTGCCTTTGCACGGCGGAGGTACGGGGGATGTACGGTTTCATGGTGGCGGCACGGCCATGGCGGCATCATCGCCTTGCGATTGCGCCGTCATCGCAACGTGGTTACGGCGTAATCGCAGGGCCTTTACGGTGTCGTCGCGTCGCGTTTGCGGCCTTTTCGCACGGCCGTGGCGGGGCCATGGCTGCCGGGCTACAGCTTGATGTAGATGTGCCGCCGCCAGAGAGGGTACCCCATCAGGGTGTGCACCGCCACGAAAAGGGCGGCGTAGGCCGCGCTGGCCCAGTAGCCATTGGCCACGATGGCGTGAATGCCGTCGTATGCGGCGGCCTTGATGCCTGTGGCTCCCAGGACAATGGCGATGGCCTCGCTGGCCACATAGAGGAACAACGGGTTGGTGCCGAAGATGAGAGTAAGGCTCACCGCGGTGCCCTGCCGGGGCCGGAGGGTGCCCGTGGGTGTGGCCGCGGTGTGGGGTGCGGGCCGACGCCACAGGTCGACGAGCAGGATGAGCAGGGCCTGCAGCAGGGCGGCGAGGCCGCAGCTGAGGCAGACGTATGAGGGGCTCCACACGCGCTTGTTGAGCGGCAGCAGGGGGGAGAGGGCCAGACCGACCACTGCAAGCACAGTTCCGGCCGCCGCGAAGCGCATCATCGACCGCCGGGCGGCAGGGCCCGCGCCGTCGCGCCCGGGGCCCAGGGCCCAGTGGGCCACGTAGAAACCCGCGAGGGTGTGGGCCACGGCAGCGAGGGTAGAGACCAGCCCTTCGGGGTCCACGGGCGACTTGTGGTAGAGATGGGCATGGCCCAGCACCGCCTGGTCCACACGCGACAGCAGGTTGATGGCGGCATCGTAAGCATAGCCTTGGCCCATGAGCAGCAAGGCGCCGTAGGCGGCCAGCAGTGCGGCGATGATGGCGGGCATGGCCCGAAAGCCATGCAGCCACCGCTGGCAGCCTACGGCGATCAGGGCCGTGGCTCCGTAGCAGAGGGCTATGCGCTGCATCACGCCCATGATGCGCAGGTGCGACAGGTCGAACGGACGACCGCTGCAAGCCATGTCGAACCAGTTGATGGCCAGGCCGATGACGAAGAGCAGCAGCGTGCGGCGCGCTATCTTGCGGCCCAGACGGGCTGACCAGACGAACTGCGTTTTCCGCAGACTGAGGTAGGTGGACACGCCCATGATGAAGAGAAAGAAAGGGAAGACCAGGTCGCAGAGGGTCATTCCGTTCCATCGGGAGTGCTGGAGCTGGGCGAAAATCTGCTCGCCCGCCCCGTTGTTGACAAAAATCATGAGCATCACGGTGAGCCCACGAAGCACGTCAAGACTGATGAGACGCTGGGAGGACATACGGGTTATGGTTGGGTTGGACATGGGGTTGTGTGGTGGTTTTGGACATAACAACATGTGGTTTTAGACATAACAACATATTTTACATATGGCTGCGCGGTGGGGTTAAAGACAGAGTAACATAATAACATGGGGCTGGCGCGGTGAGGTTAAAGACAGAGTAACATAATAACATGGAGCTGGCACGGTGGTTTGGAGGGAGCAAGTTCTTGTTTTGTTTAATGAAAAGGCGTGGAGGGGCTGTAAATTCGGTGCTTACGATTAATGTTAAGACCGTCCAGACGGCCGAAATTGAAGAGCAAACCATCGTCGAAGCCTGTGGCTTTATTCTTATTGCGCAGCCATCTGTTATTATGTTACTATGTCTTTAAACCATGTTGCTATGTCTTTAAACCTCACCGCGCGGCCTGAATATCGTCGAGCATACGCAGGGCTTCGTGGGCCATGTCTATGGGCGAGCCCACGGGTTGGGGCGAGTAGGTGTTGTGTCGGAGAGTCCAGGGCTCCTCCAAGGCATACCAGTCGATTTGCGGGCCGGCCGGCATGGCGAGGGCAAAGAGCTCTGAAGAGGTCTTCGTGGCGTTGGGTCCGCCACCCAGTGCGTCGGGGTCGGGCAGGGCGTTGCGGGCCATCTGTCGGGAGAGCGCGTCGAGATAAGTGTGCCAACGCATGTAGTAGAAGTCGGCGAGCAGCCCCTGCCACTCCTTGTGGGCATAGTCGCGCAGGCCGCCCTGGTCGGCACACGCGCGGTTGCCCCACGTGGTAATCTGCACGCGGGCGTTCCATTCGTAGAGGTCTTTCTCCGCGGGCGTGGTGCCCAGACTGCGTGCCGCCTCGGTCCAACGGCCCAGGCGGAACTCCCGGCGGGTGCCCAACAGCCGGTCCTGCATGAGCAGGAGTCCGAGGAACCGGGCCGAATCCCGCGAGAATGCCCGGCGGTCGAAGCCGTTGTAATCGGCTATGGCGTGCAGGTAGACCTGCCGCGCCTGGTCGTCGATGGCCTGGCGCACGATGTCCACAAGGTCGTATTCATAGTTGTTGTTGCCCTTGAGGCGGTCGGCCGCGGCCGCCATCAGTCGGGCTGCTTCGAGTGTAGCCGAAGGCTCGTAGTAGTTGCGCATCTTCGACCAACTCTTTACCTGAAAGTTGTTGAGCGAGGGCCGCCCGTCGAAGATGCTCTCATGGGGCCCCTGCTGGTTGTTGCCCGCAGGACAGTTGTAGATGGTTTCGGCCAGCAACTGCCATGCCTGCTGGGCGTGCGGGTCGTCGGTTCCATAGCGTGCCTTGACATATCCGCGCACCCACTCCGTGCGGAAAGTGCGCGCATCGGCGGCCTGGGCTACCTCGTCCGTGCGCCAGGGCAGTTCGCTCATCAGCTCGAACATGATGGGATTGTTCTCCGAGCCCTCCATGGTGAAGCCTATGCCGCGCAGGTGTCGGCGGGCCTGCTGCAGCGGCGACTGCGGCGACGTGGCCAGACGGAAGTTGCCAATGAGCTGGTCTATGCGGCCGTGCAGCCCCACGTTGCCCCCAAAGTTCTCGAGCATGCAGAAGAGCCAGTCGTGTTGCCCGTAGCCCTCGGCGCGTTTCCAGATGGAGGGCGCACCGAACATGGGGCGACATTCGGAGAAGAGATCGAGCACGGTGAGGCTGCCTGCGGGCAGTCCGTCAGTCATGGCGGGGCGTGGATTCTCGGTCCATCCCTGAATCACCCAGTTGGCTTTGGGGTTCTCGCGCTTCATGGCCGCCATGAGCTTGCGGCCCGCCTGGGCGTAGTCGATGTAAACGTCGTCGCTCGTCTCGTGGAAAGGATCCATGGAATAGTAGTGCGACTTGCCGTAGAGGCGTGTCTGCTCGCGGTAGTACAGGTCGGCAATCTCGTCGAAACGCGGGTCGGTGGCACTGAGGTTGGCCGGGCGAACATAGCCGTTCCATGTGCCGCCGGGCGTCACGTCGAGTCCCAGTTTCTGCTTGGCATCGTGGGGCATCATGCCGCAATAGCCGGGCAATACCGGCTCCATGCCCAGTTCGCGCTCGCGTTGGAGTATGCGTTTTTGCAGGGCTTCCTGCTGCCTGTACCACGAGTCGGGCAGCGGTCCGCCCCAGCCCTCGAGGTTGTTCATGGCCCACCAGGCCAGAAAGGCAGGGCCCGCAATGAAGCGGTTCACCTCGTCGCGGGTGTAGCCCAGCCTAAGCAACATGTTGCGCCAAACCACTTCTTCGCCCACGATGGCCAGCGGCATGTTCACGCCGTGCAGGGCCATCCAGTCAATCTCCTGCTGCCAGCGGTCCCAGTTCCAAAAGGCCATGGAGTAAGAAAAGGTGCAGTAATTGAAGTCGTAACGCTCGGCAAGGTCGGTCTCCCGGCGCACGGGCCTGGCTATGCGGGGCAGTCGGGCGGGCAGCTTGGCGGTCATATTGTTCCACGAGAGGTGGATGCCGGCATGGTATTTCAGGTACCAGTTCAGGCCCGAAGCGATATTCACCCAGGTGTTGCCCTTGATGCACACCTTGTCGCCGGCCTGTGAAAGTTCAAAGAAGTCGCGGTCGGAGGGTTGTAGCACGGTCTTGAACTTGCCGGCCGAGCCGGGGGCAATGCGGCCGATGAGCCGGTCCACGGGGTTGGCCTGTGCCAAAAGGGCACAGCAACAGCAAAGGAAAAGCAGGAGTCGTTTCATTGTCTTGAGGGTTGATTGACGGCAAAGATAATGAAAAAACTCGGCTTTTCCCTGCGTTTGCACCGCTTTTATGCGGATTTTGCACCGTGTTTCTGTGGTTTATTCCTGCGCTCCGCAGTTGTGGTAGACAATCTGCCGGGTGGCGCCGTCACGGGGCAGTCGGATGTCTTCGAGCCGTACATCCTGCGCGTCGTCGAAGACCATGGCCGGGCGAAAGTCGGCGTCGGCCAGCGAGAGCCCCACGTTTTTCAGGCTCAGTCCCCGCACGTGGCGCACGTAAAATCCCCATGAAGGCAACTCGCCGAACATGGTAAACTCCGGGTAATCCTTGATGCGCTCGGGCACACTGTCGAGCCGCCAGAGCGGCAGATAGGCCATGCCCTTGGTGGCGCGACCGGGGCAGACGATGCGAATGTTCTCCAGCTCGACATCCTCGATGCAGTTGCCCGGGATGCCGCAGATGGGCGAAGGCATGGCGTTGTGGAAGAAGTCGACCTCCGGGCCACGCAGGTCGTAGTCGGCATCGGGCCGTCCGAAAGGCACCTGCACGAAGACATCCTTGAGCCTGATGTGGCGAATGGCCCCCGGCCGCTGGCCGGCACGCTGCCCCAGACGGATGAAAATGGGGTTGCCTGTATTGGTGGCCACTACGTCTTCCACGCTCACGTGTTCGATGATGGCTCCGTCGACACTCTCGATGGCAATGGCTGAGCGGAACGTGTCGAGCACGCGAATGTGGCGGATGCTGACGTGACGGAAGCCGCCGTAGGAGCCCGTACCGAACTTAATGGCACTGGCCGAGCTGCGTATTTCGCAGTGGCTCACGTCGATGCTGTCGTTGCCGCTGTCGGGATTGTACGATTTCAGGCAGATGCCGTCGTCGGCGCTGTTGATGCAGCAGCCGGTCACGGTGACGCGTTGGCAGTCGGTCAGGTCGATGCCGTCGTTGTTCCAGTAGGCGCGGTTGTGGAGGTCGATGCCGCGAATGGTGATGTTTCGGCTCATGTTGAACGAGAGGCCCCAGTTGGAGCTGTTGCGCAAATGCAGCTGTTCAATGCGTATGCCGTCGGTTTCGGCCAGATAGAAGAGGGTGGGGCGCACGAGTTCGCTGGGGCGCATGCGCCGTGTGTTGTAGTGGGCGTCGACGTAGGCACCGGCGTGGTGCAGGCTGTCGGCCGCGAGGGCAAGGGCCAGTCCCTGCCCGTCTATTGTGCCCTCGCCCGTGAAACTGATGTTGCGGGCGCGGTGGGAGACGAAGAGACCCAGGTGTGCATTGTCCATTCGGTCGGTCTCGCTGCCCGAATGCGCAGTGACGTTGAAGTAGTCGAAGGGTGAGGTGCTGCCCAGAATGGTGGCTCCTCGCTCCACGTGTACAACCACGTTGGAGCGCATGTGGATGGATCCCGTGAGGTAGCACCCGTGCCCAAAGACGATGCGTCCGCCGCCCTCCCGGCTCACCCGGTCGACGAGTTGCTGGATGGCCGCGGTGTTCATGGTGGTTCCGTCGCCTACGATATGGTACTTTTCGGCTGCGTAGTCGCGTGCCGCAGCGGTCTGAACCAGTAGGCAGAGCGCGGCGGCAAGGGTGGTCAGGGCTTTGATGCGCATGGTGGAGAGTGTTAGGTTTGGCTTGGATCCGACTGCCCGCCTGGTGGGGAAAGTCTCGATTTGACGCGGCAAATATAAGGCGTTTCGCCGAGAAACACAAGTTTTGCGGCTTGCTTTTTCATGTTTTCACCCTTTCTTTTTGTTGGCTTTGCCGTTTCATCGCCAATATTTTCGGCCAATCCGTGACGATTTTCAATGATAATCTGTATCTTTGCCCATGTTATACAGGGAACGACAACATGAACATAGAATATCAAAAAGCAAGCGTCGAGCATCAGGACGGACTGTCCAACACGCTCGGCATGGAGTTCATCTCCACGCCCGAGCCCGATACCTGCATGGCGCGCATGCGTGTAGACAGGCGCAACCGGCAGCCGTTCGGATTTCTCTCGGGCGGTGCTTCGCTGGCTTTGGCCGAGAATTTGGCCGGCGTGGGCTCCATGGCCCTCTGTCCCAACAAGATATGCGTGGGCATCAGCGTGAGCGGAAACCACGTGCGTGCCGTGCTCGAGGGCGACACGGTGACGGCTTACGGCCGGCTGCAGTTCAAGGGACGCACCCTCCACGAGTGGCAGGTGGACATCAAAAACTCTGCTCACGAACTGATTTCTACCGTGCACGTGACCAACTATGTGGTGACGCCCAAGAAAGGAACGCCGTTCGACCAGCAACCGGCGGACGAGTAATGCAGACGTGAGGTGAGAAGAAATTTAGTCAATTATGCCTACTGGCGACTGCCCGAGACCGGCCGCTGCATCTTCATGGCACAAGCCGACGGAGAGCCGGAACAGCTGAAAACGGTGGCCGATTTGGACGGACGGTCGGGCTGGGTCATGGCACCCTTTGAGCCATCGGCCGATTGCCCCATCCTGCTCATGCACCCCGACGTGGTGGAAGAACTGCCCACTGACGGGCCGCCAACGGGCGAAGCTGTCCCGGCCGCGTCCTGCCATGGAGCCCATTCCCGACTGGAATCAAAGGCAGAGGAGGGAGACGACACGGCCGAGCGACAGGTTTATCACCACGATTTCTCCAGCTTTCACCATGAAATCGCGGCCGGCCGCTTTGCCAAGCTGGTGTTGTCGCGCCGCGCTACGGTGAAGGGCGCGAACGTTCGGGCCGAGCAACTCTTCTGGAAAGCCTGTCGCCTGTATTCCCATCAGTTCATAGCATTGGTCTCCCTGCGGCACGCCGGCACGTGGTTGGTGGCCACACCCGAGGTGTTGCTCAGTGGCAACGGAGACGATTGGCGCACCATGGCCCTGGCCGGAACGATGAATGCCGGGGGCCATCGGCCGGCCGACGTGGCATGGTCGGCCAAGAACGTGAGCGAGCAACAGTGTGTGTCCTCTTATATAAAAGAGGTGTTGGAGGGCTTTGCACGGCAGGTTTCAAGCACGGGCCCCTATACCACGCAGGCCGCCCACCTGCTGCACCTGCGCACTGATTTCCATTTTTCACTGTCCGACACGGCGCATCTGGGCCGTCTGCTCTCGGCCCTGCACCCCACGCCCGCCGTCTGCGGCATCCCCAAGGAGGAGGCCCGCCGCTTCATTCTTGGGCAGGAGTCTGTTGAAAGGAAGTATTACAGCGGTTTCTGCGGGCCGCTCCAGCCTCACGGCGACACCCATCTCTATGTGTCGTTGCGCTGCATGGAGATACAGCCCGACGGCTGCCGGCTCTATGCCGGCGGCGGGCTGCTCTCCGAAAGTCGGGAAGAAAGCGAGTGGTTGGAAACCCAGAACAAGCTGCAAACCATGCTGCGTCTGTTGTGACGTCGCCCTTTTCTCCATTGTTAGTCCATCTCAAGACAGAACGTCCATGTATTCAAGCAAAGACCATGTGAATATACTCACGGCCCTGCTACTGGGCCATGGCGTGCGCCATGCCGTGGTTTGTCCCGGCAGCCGCAACTCGCCCGTCGTCCATAATCTGGCCGTTTGCCCGGAGCTGACGTGCTATCCTGTCACCGACGAGCGGTCGGCTGGCTTCTATGCACTGGGCATTTGCCAGGCCTTGGGCGAGCCGGTGGTGGTGTGTGTCACGTCGGGGTCGGCCCTGCTCAACGTTGCTCCTGCCGTGGCCGAGGCCTGTTACCAGCATCTGCCGCTCGTCGTGGTGTCGGCCGACCGGCCGGCACAGTGGATCGATCAGCTGGACGGGCAGACGCTTCCCCAGCCCGGAGCATTGGGAGGACTCGTCCGCAAGGTCGTGAACTTGGCCGAACCCCACGATGACGAGGAGCGATGGTACTGCAATCGGCTCGTCAATGAGGCCTTGTTGGCTGCCCGTCGGGGTGGCGGCGGCCCGGTTCATATCAACGTGCCCATCGGCGAACCGCTCTTCGACTACACCGTGGAGCGGCTGCCCCGCGAGCGTGTTATCCATGGGTTGCCCACCGAACCGACAGTGGTGAACCGCGACATGCTGGCCCGTTTTGAGCATGCACGCCGCCCCATGATTGTTGTGGGGCAGTTGCGGCGCGGGGCCTTTCCTCAGTCGCTTGGCGGGCGTCTGCACGCCTTGGGCTATGTGGTGTTGCAGGAACGGCTGAGCATCGCTGGCCGAACAGCCGCAGGACTCGACGAGACCATGGCACTCATCGACGGCGACGACCGCTACCTGCCCGACTTTATACTCTATGTCGGCGACACGTTGGTGAGCAAACAGGCCCGCCGATTCCTGCGTCGTGCCCGTGAGGCGGAGTGCTGGACGGTCTGCCCCGACGGCGAGATACACGATGTGTTGATGAATCTTACAGGAGTGATTGCAGCAGAACCGCGCGACGTGTTGCAACAGTTGGGCACAGCCTCCATGACGACATTTCGCGACCTCTGGGCGCCCGTGCAGCTGCGGGCGGCCCGCTACCGTGCGGTGTTCGAGCCCGATTATTCGCAGATGCTCGCCGTGAAGCGTCTTGAAGAACTGACCGAACGCAACGCCCCAGGCTCCGAAACGCACTATGCAAACAGCATGGCCGTGCGTCTGGGTTGCATCTTTTCGTGGCATTATATCCATTGCAACCGTGGCGTGAACGGCATTGAGGGATCACTCTCCACGGCTGCCGGCTACTCGCTCGTGACTGACAAACACGTCTATTGCGTCATTGGCGACCTGAGTTTCTTCTACGATCAGAACGCCCTTTGGAACCGAAACCTGCGCGGCAACCTGCGCATACTGCTGCTCAACAACGGTTGCGGCGGCATCTTCTACCAGCTCGACGGACTGGATCGGTCGCCTGCTTGCGACCGTTATGTGGCGGCCAGCCACCGCACTACGGCCGAGGGCATCTGCCGAGAAAACGGCATTGCGTATTATTGTGCCGACAATACGGCATCCCTCAACCGGCTGTTGGGGGTGCTGACCGCCGCCTGTTCAGACCGCCCCATCCTGCTGGAGGTGCAGACCGACGGGCGTGAAGACGCCCGCATTTACCAGAATTACATTCAAAATATCAAGATATGGAAAGAGACTGGAAACCCATAGCAGGATTCGACTTCAAGGAAATCCTGTTTGAATCGTATCATCACATTGCTAAAATCACCATCAACCGGCCACGTTACCGCAATGCTTTCACACCGCTTACAGTCATGGAAATGGGGCAGGCTTTCACCTATTGCCGCGACTGTCTCGACATTCGTGTGGTCATTCTTACCGGTGCCGGCGATAAGGCTTTCTGTTCGGGCGGCGACATGCACGTCAAGGGGCGTGGCGGATATATCGGCGGCGACGGCGTGCCCAGGCTGAATGTGCTCGACGTACAGATGCAAATCCGGCGGCTTCCCAAGCCTGTCATCGCCATGGTCAACGGCTACGCCATCGGCGGCGGCCACGTGTTGCACGTGGTGTGCGACCTTTCCGTGGCCTCCGAAAACGCCGTCTTCGGCCAGACCGGGCCCAAGGTTGGCAGCTTCGACGCCGGTCTGGGAGCAAGTTATCTGGCCCGCATCGTGGGTCAGAAAAAGGCCCGTGAAATCTGGTTTCTCTGCCGTCAGTATTCCGCCCACGAGGCCGAACAGATGGGATTGGTGAATAAAGTGGTGCCCGCCGACCAGTTGGAGGATGAGTGTGTGGCGTGGGCCGAGACCATGATGGAGCGTTCTCCTCTCGCCTTGCGCATGATGAAGGCCGGCTTCAATGCCGAACTCGACGGGCAAGCCGGTATTCAGGAGCTCGCCGGAGACGCCACCATGCTCTACTATACCTTGGACGAGGCCCAGGAGGGAGGCCGTGCTTTTCTGGAGAAACGGAAGCCCAACTTCGACAAATACCCGCAGTTCCCCTAAGACGGAATACCCGCAGGAAGACATTGCAACATAGCAACGTGATGCGAAAGTCGGGAGCGGGTAGTTAAAGACATAGTAACACAATAACAAGACATAGTAACATAATAACAAAAAATAGTGGTAGAGTCAAAGATATGTACGCCTCATGACCATCCGACAGATATAGATAATTTGATTTGTAAGATGATGGACATGTCCAAAAATATCCGTAGACAGTTGGGGCCAGGGTATTTGGAAAGCGTCTATAAGAATGCAATGGTTGTGAAATTGCGTAGGAATCACATTGCTTATGAGACCGAACGGCCTATCCGAGTGTACTATGACCATGTGGTTGTAGGTAACTTTAAGGCAGACATTATCGTCGAGGAACGGCTGGTTCTTGAGCTGAAGGCTGTTCAATCCTTGTCTGTTGCCCATGAAATACAGCTTGTCAATTACTTGACGGCCACGGGCATAGATGATGGATTACTCATTAATTTCGGTTCAGAGAAGCTGGAATACAGGTGAAAATACCGACTCTACACCAAGCAATTCTGAGTTTTTGCTATACCGTTGCTTTGAAGTTGCACCTACGATTAAAGTTTTGTTATTATGTTATTATGTCTTTAATCTCTGTTCTTTTGTCGGATGAAAGCAAATTATTTTGACCGTTTGCTGCACTTTAAGCAGCCGGCAGGCACGAGCAGGGGGGTGTACACCACGCACCATTCCTACTACGTCACGCTGGAACAGGACGGCGTGCAGGGGGTGGGCGAGTGCTCGGTGCTGCCCGACCTGAGTTGCGACGCGATGCCCCGGGCGCGTTATGAGGCCCTGTTGCGCGAGGCATGCCGCAACGTGGAGCGGACAGGCGAGATTCCCTACGACTGTCTGCGGCCCTATCCGTCGGTGCTCTTCGGACTGGAAACGGCGATGGCACAGCTTCGTGCCCACGGTTCGCCGGCCCTCTTCGACACGCCCTTTGCCCGTGGCGAAGAGGGCATCGTCATCAACGGACTCGTTTGGATGGGCACCTTCGAGCAGATGAGCGCGCGCATGGAGGAGAAGCTGGCCGCAGGATTCCGCTGTGTGAAGCTGAAGATTGGGGCCATTGACTGGCAGCGCGAACTGGAACTCATCCGTCATATTCGCAGCCGTTACACCCGCGAACAGATAGAGTTGCGGGTGGATGCCAACGGCGGATTCTCCCCCGACAACGCCTCGGAGCGACTGGATGCGCTGGCCCAATACGGCATTCACTCCATCGAACAGCCCATCCGCCCGCGTCAGTGGCCCGAGATGGCCCGGCTCTGCCGCGTGTCGCCGCTGCCCATTGCCCTCGACGAGGAGCTGATAGGCGTGAACGATCCGGGAGAAAAGACGCGGCTGCTCGACGAGCTTCGCCCAGCCTACATCGTGTTGAAGCCGAGCCTGCACGGCGGCATGGCAGGCTGTCGCGAGTGGATAAGGCTGGCCCGCGAGCGGGGCATCGGCTCGTGGATTACGTCGGCTCTGGAAAGCAACGTGGGGCTCAATGCCGTGGCCCACCTCTGCGCCGAGGTCTATGGACCCCATATTCTCATGCCGCAGGGGCTGGGCACGGGAATGCTCTATACCGACAACATCGACATGCCCCTGCAAATACGAGGAGACAAACTATGGTTCTTGAAGAATTCCTGACCGAATGGAACGCTCCCGGCGACCGGTTGCTGGTGCACACCAGCGGCTCCACGGGCACACCAAAACCGCTGTGGGTGGAGAAGCAGAGGATGCTCAACTCGGCCCGTATCACCTGCGACTTTCTCGGACTGACGGTGGCCGACACTGCCTTGCTCTGCATGAATCTGGACTATATCGGGGCCAAGATGATGGTGGTGCGCAGTCTGGAGCGGGGCATGAGGCTGGTATGCGTGCCCCCCACCGGCCACCCGGCCGCCGCGTTGTCGGTCGAACAGCGTCGTCCCGGGGCCATCAGCTTTGCCGCCATGGTGCCATTGCAGGTCTACAATACACTGCAAGTGCCTGCCGAGGAGGCTTGGCTGCGCAACGTGAGACAACTCATCATCGGCGGCGGGGCCGTTGACGACAGTCTGGCCCGCCGTTTGCGCCGCTTCCCCAACGCCGTGTGGAGCACCTATGGCATGACCGAAACCCTCTCGCACATCGCCCTGCGCCGCCTCTCCGGCCCAAAGGCCAGCGAGTGGTACACGCCTTTTCATGGCGTGCAGCTCGGTCAGGATGCCGCCGGCTGCCTCGTCATCGACGCACCGTTGGTGCACGATGGGCGCCTCGTTACCCACGACCGCGTGGAGCTGTTGCCCGGCAAGGGCTTCCGCATACTGGGCCGCAAGGACAACGTCATCGTGTCCGGCGGCATTAAGATACAGATAGAAGAGGTGGAGAAGGCCTTGAGGCCGTTTCTCGCCAAGCCTTTCCTCATTACGAAAGCCCCGTCTGCAAAGTATGGCGAAAAGGTGGTGCTGCTCACCGAGGCCACCGACATGACCGAAGTGGCAGAGCTTTGTACGAATGCCCTGCCCCAGTACTGGGTGCCTCGAAAATATGTCCACGCCGACCATATTCCCCTGACAACCAACGGAAAACCCGCCCGCGCCGAGGCCGAAAAGCTGGCCTTGCAAAACCCATGAGCCCTGCGGCGAATCCTCGCCGCAGGGCTCATTTTAAGTGATAAATTCAGAATCGCATCCTTGCCGCAGGGCTCATTTTAAGTGATAAATTTAGAATCGCATCCTTGCCGCAGGGCTCATTTTAAGTGATAAATTTAGAATCGCATCCTCGCCGCAGGGCCCCTTTTAAATTTTGAACTCCGATTTGCATCTTCGCCGCAGGGCCAATTTTGAATTTTGAATTCTGAATTTTGAATTGCCCTCACCCTTCCCTGAAGAAGTCGAGCGCCTCCTTGATGTCGTCTTCGCCGGCCGTCTGGTTGATGCGGATGTCTCCAATATTGCCCAGCAGGGTGAAGTTGATGGTGCCGGCCGTGTTCTTTTTGTCGTGACGCATCAGCGCAATCAGTTCGTTGTAGTCGTCACAGCTGATGGTGAAGCGGCCATAGTGGTCGCGGATGAACTGTACTGTCTGGTGCATCTTCTCCGTGGGGAATCCCGTTTTCAGGGCCGAGAGATAGAGTTCGCACACCAGTCCGTAGGCCACGGCGTAGCCATGGAGGATAGGTGTAGCCTTATCCTGCTTGCGCAGCGAGAAACTTTCAAAGGCGTGCCCAAAGGTATGGCCGAGGTTCAAGGCCTTGCGCAGCCCTTTCTCATAGGGGTCTTTGCCGACGATGCGCTCTTTCACCTGCACCGACTCGGCCAGCAAGCGGGCCAGTTGCTGCAGGTCGGGCCGTTCCAAATCGAAGTTGAGCAGCTCGGCCCAATGGCTCTCCGAGGAGATGAGCCCGTGTTTCAGCATCTCGGCATAGCCCGAGCGCAGGTTCCGTTCGTCGAGCGTACGCAGGAACTCCGTGTCCAGAAGCACGCGCTTGGCATCGTTGAACACACCTATTTCATTCTTCAGTCCGTCGAAGTTGATGCCCGTCTTGCCGCCCACCGAGGCGTCGACCATGGCTAGCAGCGTGGTGGGAATGTTGATGAAGTCGATGCCGCGCTTGAACGTCGATGCTGCAAAGCCTCCCAAATCGGTTACCATTCCTCCCCCCAGATTGATGAGACAGGAGTGGCGCGTGGCCCCGCCCTGACCCAGTTGCCGCCACACATGGGTCAGCGACTCCAGGTCCTTGTGGGTGTCGGAGGCAGGGATAGTGATGAGCCGGGCCCCTCGCAGACAAAAGAAATTCCGAATGAGCGGCCAGCACTGGGCCGCCGTGTTGTCATCGGCGAGCACAAACAGCCTGTCGTGCTCGCACTCGGAGAGGGCCGTGGCCAGCTCCGTCTTCAAATTATTCGATATAATAACGCTCTGCTCCATAATCATATTTTGTTTTCTTTAATTACAAATATAGTGATAAATCGAACAATGTGGAACCAATTATGACTACATATTAAGTCTTTTTAAGGGAATTGTCGCCCGTATTGCGCACACCCTCCCGTGCGTGTGCAGGTTTTTGACGCCGATGAAAAAACGGGAGATTTCGGCACCGCCATTAAACCCTTGCGGCGCAAACGCGTCATAAGGGTATCATCAAGTCAAGAACCACAGCTTATCAATCAAGGTATGAAGAAGAGCCTCCTCCTTGCCCTCCTGATGCTGACGTCAGTGATGGCCGGAGCCCAGAAGCGGGAAATATCGGGCGTGCTGGTCGACAAGGACTCGCGCGAACCCATTCCCATGGTCACCGTGCAGCTGCTGAAGATGGACTCCACGTTTGTTGCGGGAGCCATATCCAGCGACAGCGGCAAGTTTGTCATTCAGGCGCCGGCCAACGGGCACTATCTGCTCAAGCTGTCGAGCATTGGCTATGTCGCCTCGTTCAAGCGGCTGCTGATGCAGGACGACCGCGACCTCCGCATGGGAACGGTGGTAATGGGCTCGGATGCCGTGATGCTGAAAGAGGCCCGAGTGACGGCCCAGGCCCTCAAGGTGACGCTCAAGGAAGACACCTTTGTCTACAACAGCGCGGCCTATCGCACGCCCGAGGGCTCCACTATAGAGGAACTGGTGAAGCGGTTGCCCGGTGCGCAGGTGGACGACGACGGCAAGATTACCATCAACGGCAAGCAGGTCAAGAAGATTCTTGTGGATGGAAAGGAGTTCATGACGGGCGACACCAAGACGGCCATGAAGAACATCCCGACCTCGATCATAGACAAAGTGAAGTCGTATGACCAAAAGAGCGACCTCGCACGGGTGACGGGAATCGACGACGGCGACGAGCAGACGGTGCTCGATTTCGGCACCAAGCCCGGCATGAACAAGGGGCTCATGGCCAATGCCGACATGGCTGCGGGCAGCCAGAGCCGCTATTCCAACCGCCTTTTCGGCGGCTATTTCAACGCCGACTGGCGCATCTTCGGCATGGGCAATGCCAACAACGTGAACGACATGGGCTTTGGCGGCCGGGGCGGATTCGGCCGCGGCCGCAACGGACTCAACGCCACCAAGATGACAGGAACCAACATCAACTACGAGAAAAAGGACTTGCTGAAGATTGACGGCAGCGTGCGCTGGAACCATAACGACGGCGATGTCTACACCAAGTCGTCGTCGGAGAACTTCGTGAGCCGGGTGGGCTCGTTCTCCAACAGCCTCAGACAGAACTTCTCGCGCGGCAACCAGTGGAACGCCCAGGCCCGCATCGAGTGGACGCCAGACACGATGACCACCATCACTATCCGCCCCACGGCCAGCCTGAATAGCAGCGACGGCATCACGGGAGGTATGTCGGCTGCCTTCAATGCCGACCCCTACACCCTGACCGACGACCCTTTGGCCGACGCTTCGCTGGCCCGACTGGCCGCCGACAGTCTGCTGGTGAACACCAGCCACACGGTCAACCTGACCTACTCCAACAGCAAGAGTGCGGGCATGATGCTGCAATTCAACCGACGGCTGAACGCCAGCGGCCGCAACATCACGCTGCGGGCCGACGGCAATTACGGCCGCAACGACAACAAGGCACTGTCTGCCAACAACGTGCATCTCTACCAAATCCAGAACCGGCAAGGCCTTGATTCCACCTACCAGACCAACCGCTACACGGTGACTCCGGCCCGTAATTGGAACTACACGCTCCAGGCCACCTACAGCGAGCCCCTCTGGCGCGCCACGTTCCTACAGCTGCGCTACCGCTTTGCCTACAGCTACAACAAGAGCGACCGCTCCACCTACGACTTCTCCAATCTGGGCGAAGACTATTTCGCCGGCGCGCTGCTGGGCTACCGCACGTGGGACAACTACCTCTCCCGGCTGGCCCGTCCCTACACCAGCTATCTGAACAGCGACCTGAGCCGCTACTCGGAATACAGGAACTACACGCACAGCATCGAGCTGATGTTCCGCATGATTCGGGAGAAATACCAGCTCAACGCCGGCGTGCTGGCCCAGCCCCAGCGCTCCCACTACGTGCAGGACTATCAGGGCCTCAGCGTGGACACCGCGCGGCGGGTGTCCAATGTGTCGCCCACGTTCGACTTCAGATACCGGTTCAGCAAGGTGAGCAACCTGCGTATCAACTACCGGGCCAACACCTCGCAGCCGGCCATCAGCGACCTGCTCGCCGTCTACGACGACTCCAACCCGCTCAACATCCGCACGGGCAACCCGGGGCTGAAGCCCTCGTTCACGCAGAACTTCAACTTTTTCTACAACAATTATTCGGAGCAGAAGCGGCAGGCGGTCATGACCAACCTGCGGTTCTCCACCACGCGCAACGCCATCAGCAGCAGGGTGACCTACAACGAGCAGACGGGCGGCCGCCTGACACGCCCAGAAAACATCAACGGCGACTGGAACCTGAACGGCGCTTTCATGTTCAACACGCCGCTCGACACGGCCGGCTACTGGAACATCAACACCTTCTCCACGGTGGGCTATGAGAACAACGTGGGCTTCGTGACGCTCGGCCGCACGGCCGATTCGCAGAAGAACACGTCGCGCGACCTGCAGCTGGGCGAGCGTTTCTCGGGCAGTTACCGCAACGACTGGCTGGAGGTGGAGCTCGACGGGTCGCTGTCGTACCGCCACACCCGCAACAACCTGCAGGCCACAGCCAACCTCGACACCTGGCAATTCTCCTACGGGGCCAACGTCAACGCCACCATGCCTTGGGGCACCACGCTGGCCACTGACGTGCACATGAGCAGCCGGCGAGGCTATGCCGACCAGTCGCTCAACACCAACGAGCTGGTGTGGAACGCCCAGATTTCGCAGGGTTTCCTGTCCGGGCGGCCGCTTACGGTGATGCTTCAGTTCTACGATTTGCTGCACAACCAGAGCAACCTGAGCCGCACGGTGTCGGCCCAGCAGCGCAGTGACACGGAGTACAACTCCATCAACAGCTATGTCATGCTCCGCGTGAACTACCGGCTCAACGTCTTTGGCGGCAAGAACGCCCGTCACGACATGCACGGGCCCGACATGGGGCCCGGCGGCCGGCGCGGTCGCGGCGGAGGCCCCGGCGGCGGGCCGGGTGGCTTTGGCGGCCACGGCAGGTTCGGGGGCGGGCGTCCCGGCGGCGGCTTCGGCGGCCCGTCCATGGTGGATTAAGGTTTCGGCGGGAAACCAAAACGCCGCAAAGGCAAAACAACAACGGCGTAATCGCAATGCGATTACGCCGTTTTCGCGTGGCGTCTGCACCGTCGTCGCGGTGCGATTACGCCGTTGTGGTCAATAGAAGGCCCGTATGCCCGCAAAGAAGCAGCGCGGCGAGCCCGGCCCGTAGATGTAGCCCGAGTCGCGGTTCCAGCCGCGGTCGAAGTCGTTCTGGTAGGCATTGGCCAGGTTTTGCACGCCGGCATTGAGCTCCAGCCCGAGCGACGTGCGTGTGGGCAAGGCGTAGGCCAGCTTCAGGTTGAGCACGAGAAAGTCGCGCACGCGCACGGCCTCGGGCCGGCTTATGCCCGACCCGGCCAGATGGGGCACCAGCATGTGGCCCGTGTAGTTGCCCGAGAGGGACACGGACAGACGGCTTGCCGGGGCGGACGACAGGGCGAAATAGGCATAGGTGTCGGGTGTGCGCATCATGCGGCGTTCGGCCGGGGCCTCCTCGTCCCAGGTCTGCGGCGTGTGGTATCGGCTCTGCTGCAGGGTGAGTCCGGCCTGCAACGACACCCATCGGCCGTAGGCCAGCTTGCCCTCCAGGTTGGCGCCGGCCACATGGGCCGCGCTGGCATTGTAGCGTTCCTGCACGTGGGTGCCGTCGGGCAACTGCTCGCTGAGCTGCCGCAGACCGAACACGTCGGTGAGACGGGTATAGAAAGCCTCGCCCAGCAGGTTGACCTGCAGCCCGCCCCACTGGCCTACCCAGTCGGCCGACAGGCTGAAACTGTGCGACCGTTCGTGCCTCAACCCCGGGGCGGCAACGGTCATGATGCGCTCGCCGCCCGCCAGCCCGACGTGCAGTTCCTCGTCGAAGGCCTGGGGTGCACGGAAGCCAGCCGCATACGATGCCCGCAGGCTGACGGGCTCGGCAGGGTTGAACCGCAGGTTGACGCGGGGGCTGAGGATGGCCCGGTGCACCAGATTGTGACGGTCTATGCGGCAGCCGGCGAGCAGGCTCCACTGCCGGTTCTTCCATTCGTTCTGGGCAAATGCGCTCCAGATATTGACGCGCTGCTCCAGGTGCCGGCCGTAGCCGGGGATGCGGTCGTCGAGTCCCGTGTGGTTGTACTCGGCTCCCAGCGTGAGGTTGGCGGGCATCAGGAGCAGCCGGTCGAACCGCCGCGTGTACTGTGTACCGGCCACATAGGTCAGGTCGCGCGTGCGGCCGTAGGCTTTAAGAGCGTTGGCGCGGTCCTCGTCGGAGGCGTTCTCGCCCGTGCCGCCGTAGTAGCTCTTGCGCGCCGTGTGGTGGAAAGAGAAGTAGGCCTTGGCCTGGTGGCGGGCCTCTGCCGAGATAAAGTCGTAGGCCAGATTGCCTCCATTGATGCTGTGCTCTATCTGTTCGGTGATGTTGGCCTCGTGCGGCGCGCGGTCGAGCAGGTTTCCTCCGCGTCGGAACTCGCTCAGGTTGTGGTACTGCAAGGTGAACTTGGAGTGTGGGTTCAGCCGCAGGAACGAGCTGAAGCCCACGGTGGTGTTGTTCAGATTGGGCAGTTCGGTGTAGCCGTCGTGGTCGTGGTCGTAGCCCGGCCGGTAGTGGTGCTGGCCGTAAAGATAGAGTCCCGCGCGGCCGTCGTCGGTCACGAGCGAAGCGTTGGCCGTGGTGTTGTTTTCCCAGCTGCCGGTGCCGCCGATGGCTGTGAGCAGGTGCGAGAACTCGCCGGAGTTGCGCAGGGGCTCCTTGGTAATGACATTGATGGTGCCGCCGATGGCCGAAGCTCCGTAGAGGGCCGAGCCGCCGCCGCGCACCACCTCGATGCGCTCGATCATGTTGGAGGGAATCTGTTCCAGTCCGTACACGCCGTTGAGTGAGGAAAAGATGGGGCGCGAGTCGATGAGAATCTGTGAATAGTGGCCGTCGAGTCCGTTGAGGCGCACCTGCGAGAAGCCACAGTTCTGGCAGTTGGTCTCCGTGCGCACGCCCGGCTGGAAGTTGAGCCCCTGGGCCAGCGTGCAGGAGTTGGTGGCTTGGAGCAGTTTGGCGTCGATGATGTTGACCAGCGACGGAGCCTCGCGGCGCAGGGTGACGGTGCGGTTGGACGAAACCACCACCTCGTCGAGCGATATTTCGTCGGGTGTCAGCTCAAAGTCGAGCGTGCTTGCAGCGGCTGTGGGCGCGAGGGTGCGGGTCTGCGTGCGGTAGCCCGGGGCCTTCACCTCCACGATGCACTGCCCTTGGGGCAGCCAGGGTAGCCGGTAGCCGCCGTCCGACCCGGCGGAAACGACGATGTTGGTGCCCGCCACGCTGACCACGGCATTGGCTATCGGCGTGCGTGTGCCGCGTTGCACGATGCTACCGGAAAGTTGGGTGCGGCTGCGAGCCGGCGTTTCAGGCACGTTGGCCGGCCGGGCGTGGCAGGGGAGGGAGGGGGTGGCGAGACAGAGCAAAAGAGCTGCTCCCGCCAAGTGTTGACGGGCGGACGCAATCCGGCATGGGGATAGTTTTTGGTTGGTTTCCATATAAAAATGGGGGTGAAAAATGATTAAACTTTGAGTTCTGCCGGCCGTTTGTCCGGCATTCGGCTGCAAAATTAATCATTCGCACCGCATCCTGCAATACTCAAAATTGGGTAAAATGCAATGGGCGAACTGCCCGTTCCGCCACGTTCCGGAAACAAAAGAAGGCGTTTCCAGCCATGGCGGGGTATGGTGGGAGGGGGATTCGGGGGTGGGGCAGGCCGGAGTCAGGGCGTGTCGTCGGCCCAGTCGTCGCCGTCGTCGAAGCCAAACAGGGCCGGATCGACAAAGGCATCCATGGCCCGGCGGTCTTTCTTGGTGGGCCGGCCCGTGCCGCGGGCGCGATCCACGAAGCCGCTGATACGGCTCATCTCGAGCAGTTCGTACTGCTTGGGGTCGGTGACGTTTTCGTAAACCTGGGGCACCAGTTTGGGCCCCACGCGCTGCTCGATGCAGGCCAGCACCTTGAAACTGTAGGTAATGGGCGGCTTCTTCACGCTGACCACGTCGCCGGCCTTGACCGTGTGGCTCGGCTTGACGTTGGTTCCGCCAATGGTCACCCGGCTGTTCTTGATGGCGTCGACGGCCATGGAGCGCGTCTTGTAGATGCGGGCTGCCCAGAGCCACTTGTCGATGCGGGCCGATGGGCCGCTCTTGGGCATGCGGGGTTGGGAGGTTTCGGGGGTCATTGCTTGTGTTTGCCTAATTTGTTGTATTGGTTCATCGTGTTGCCGATGCCCTGCAGCACGAAACTTTTGATGATGTCCACGCCCAGGTCGAGCGTGGGCTGTAGCTGTTTCAGCTCGTCTTCGGAGTATCGGCCCAGCACCCAGTCGATTTGCCCGCCGCGCGGATAGTCGTTGCCCACGCCCACGCGCAGCCGCGCAAACTCGTCGCCGATGAGCTGGATGATGTGCCCCAGCCCGTTGTGGCCGCCGTTGCTGCCGTTGGCTTTCAGACGGAAGTCGCCGAGCGGCAGGGCCACGTCGTCGCTGACGACGAGCAGACGGCCTTGGTCTATGCGCTCCTCGTTGAGCCAATAGCGCACGGCGTTGCCGCTGAGGTTCATGAAAGTGGTGGGTTTGATGAGCATGATCTTTCGGCCCTTGAGCATGGTCTGGGCCACGAAGGCGTAACGCCTGTCCTCAAAACAAATATTGGACGCTTTGGCAAAAGCGTCCAATATCATGAATCCTGTGTTGTGGCGGGTACCGGCATATTCGGCGCCGGGGTTGCCCAGACCACAAATCAAGTACTTGTCCATTCAGCGACGATTACTCAGCGGCAGTGCTTTCCTCCTCGGTAGTGGCGGCGGCAGTGGCTGCGTTACGTGTCATCTTGACGGAGCAAACCACCACATCCTTGCTGGTAGCAATCTCGATGCCCTCGTAAGAGAGCTCGCCCACCTTGATGCTCTTGCCAATCTTCAGGGCTGTTACGTCCACGTCGAGGTGCTCGGGAATCTGCTGGTAGGGAGCGGTCACGTTGATTTTGCGGATGGAGAGGTTCATGCGGCCGCCGTCGCGCACACCCTGGGCAAGGCCCACGAGCTTCACGGGAATGCCGATGGTGATGGGCTTCTGGTCGTTCACCTCGAAGAAGTCAACGTGCAGGGGAGCGTCGGTCACCGGGTGGAACTGAATCTCTTTCATCACGGCCGTGTGGTCTACACCGTCAAGATTGACCCTGATGACATAGATATGAGGTGTGTAGATGAGCTTGCGGAGTTCGCTGAAAGAGACTGCGAAAGCAATGGCAACAGGCTTGCCATTCTCCCTCTCCTCGCCATAAAGGTTGCAGGGAACGAATCCTTCCTTGCGGAGAGCCTTGGTGGCTTTCTTGCCTACGGTCTCACGCTTCTTGCCGGAAATACTAATTTCTTTCATGATTTTACTTTTAATGGTGTTACTCTAAATTAAAATGATATTAATTCGCCATCACACTGGAAATCACTTTACCAATCTGAAAAAGCGGTGCAAAGGTAGTATTTTTATTTGTTTACGCCAAGAATTGTGCAAAGTTTCTCTAAAAAACCGAAGTTTTATTCCCGTAATTCTTGCATGTCAAGGGATTTTTGACTACTTTTGCAGTGTAATATCAACAAAACGCAACGTAAAGTAAGAATAATGATCAATAGGGATTTAATTCGCATTAAGGTCGTTCAATTAACCTATGCTTACTATCAAAACGGCAACAAGAATATGGACACCGCCGAGAAAGAGCTGCTTTTCAGCCTGTCCAAAGCATACGACTTGTACAATCATTTGCTGCAACTCATCGTGGCTGTCACCCGCGAAGAGCGGCACCGTTGTGACGTGCTCACCCAGCGTGCAGAGCGTGAAGGCGGTGAGGCACCCTCGCAGAAGTTTGCTTTCAACCAGTTTGCCGTGCAGTTGGAAGAGAACAAAATGCTCAACGGATTCATTGAGGACAAGAAGCTGACTTGGGACGACGACATCGAATTCGTGCGTAAACTCTGCAACCAAATAGAGCAGTCCGAGGCCTACAACGAGTATATGGCCGAGCCCACAACCGACTATGATACCGACCGGGAGCTGTGGCGCAAGCTCTATCGCCAGCTCATTCAGGAGAATGCCGACCTGGATGCCCTGCTCGAAGAGAAGAGTCTCTATTGGAACGACGATAAGGAAACGGTGGATACTTTCGTGCTGAAGACCATCAAACGGTTCGATCCGAAGAACAAAAACAAGCAGGAACTGCTGCCCGAATACAAGGACGAGGAGGACAAAGACTTTGCCCGCAAGCTCTTTCGAGCCACTATTCTCAATGCCGATACCTATCAGCGGTACATGAGCGACACGTCGCGCAACTGGGATTTTGGCCGCCTAGCCTATATGGATGTGGTGATTATGCAAATCGCCATCGCCGAAATGCTCACGTTTCCGGGCATTCCTGTCACGGTGACCATCAACGAATATGTGGAGCTTGCCAAGCTCTATTCCACGCCGCGTAGCGGCTCTTACATCAACGGCATGCTTGACGCCATAGCCCGTTACCTCATTCAAAACGGCAAGATGATGAAGGAAATGCCCGAGCTGCGCCAGCGCAGACCCGAGTCCGACTATCGTCGTCGCGAGGGTGGCGGCGGCCCTGTGCGCTTCGTGCACCGGCCGCGCGTGAACGAGCAACTGGCCCCACAACCTGCGTCTGAGCCGGTTTCCGCCGAGCCACAACCGGAACCGGGTGACGGGGAACCGCAGAGCGGGCCGGAAGAGACACAGGAGTGACGCACCCCTGCCAACGTTATAAACATATAAAATCAGACAATTAAATAATGAGTACATTCGTATTGGCTGCACAGGCAGCCCAAGGAGGCGGCATGAGTGGCATGCTAATTATGCTGGTGGCCATCTTTGCCATCATGTGGTTTTTCATGATTCGTCCGCAGCAGAAGAAGCAGAAGAAGCTTCGTGAGTTCCAGAACGCCCTGCAAGAAGGGACTAAGGTGGTCATCGGCGGTGGCATTTATGGCACTGTGAAGCGTGTCGACCTGAACCGAAATGCCGTGGAAGTCGAGATCGACCGCGGCGTGGTCGTGACGGTTGACAAGGGTTATGTGTTTGCCGACGCAGCCCAGCAGCAACCTAATGCATAGTCTGAAGCAGATATATCAACTGGTCAGGAACTTCTTGTTTGGCTGGATGCACAAGGAGTTTCTGATTTTTCTGTTCTTTCTTGCCTTGAGCGGCATCTTCTGGTTGATGATGACTCTCAACGAGACCTACGAGAAAGAGTTTCCCGTGGCCGTGCGTTTGGTTGGGGCTCCAAAGAATGTAGTGATGACCTCCAGCATGTCGGATACGGTGCGGGTCACCGTGCGCGACAAGGGATTCATGCTGCTTTCTTATTCCATGAGCGACGGATTGCATCCCGTGCAGCTCAATTTCAACACCTATGCCAACAAGCAGACGGGCCACGGGCAAGTGCCGGTGGGCGACTTGCAGAAGTATGTTCGCCAACAGTTGTCGGCCTCGTCGACACTCACCGGCCTCAAGGCCGACCGGCTGGAATTCTACTTCAACTATGGCCGCAACAAGGAAGTGAAGGTGCGATTGTCGGGACATATTGTGCCGGCCAAGAACTATTATCTGGCCCATGTGCAGTTCTGGCCCGAGCGAGTGACCGTCTATGCCAGCAAAAGCAAGCTGGACAGCCTCGAAAATGTGCTCACGGAGTACCTCGATATAGTGAACTTTGAGGATACGGTGGTATGTGAGGTGAGGCTCAAATCAATGCCTGGCGTCAAGATAGTGCCGCAGAGCGTGAAGCTCGCGCTCTATCCCGACATCCTGACTGAAGAGAGTGTCGAGGTGCCCATCACGACCATCAACAAGCCCGACGACTTGGTGGTGCGCACGTTCCCACAGCGTGTCAAGGTGAGCTTCACAGTGGGGGCGAGCATGTACCGTCTGATTAAGGCGACCGATTTTCAGGTGGTTGTGGATTACCGTGAGGTGGCCGCGCATCCCTCGGATAAGTGTAAACTCTATCTGCGGGCCAAGCCACAAGGGGTGAACAGTGCCCGGTTGGAGGTGCAACAGGTGGATTATCTCATCGAGCATCAATGATGCGGATAGCCATTACAGGAGGCATTGGCAGTGGCAAGAGCCACGTATGCCAGCTACTTGAAGCCCGCGGCATTAAGGTTTATGACTGCGACGAGGCCGCCAAGCGACTGATGCGTACCGACCTGCAACTGCAAGCCGACCTGCAAAGACTGGTTGGCGAGGGTGTCTATATTAATAAGGTGTTGCAGAAACCGGTGCTTGCCCGCTTCTTGTTGGCCTCAGAAGCCAACAAACAAGCGGTGAACGGCGTGGTGCATCCTGCCGTAGCACGCGACTTCATGCAGAGCGGATGCCAGTGGTTGGAGAGTGCCGTCCTCTTTGAATCAGGCTTTGATCGTCGTGTCCCTTTCGATGTCTACGTGGGCGTAACGGCCCCGACAGAAGTACGCTTGAACCGGGTGATGCAGCGCGACAACCTGTCGCACGAGCGGGCCATGGCCTGGATAGACAGTCAGATGCCCCAGCAGGACATGGCGCAGCGCTGCCACTACGTGATAGAAAATGACGGCCACCACGACTTGAACAAGCAAATCAATGGATTATTCAACTATTTAAACATAAAAGCAAAAAATGGAGACAATACTTTCGATTGCCGGTAAGCCCGGGCTGTACAGGCTGGTGTCGCGCGGCAAAATGAATCTCATCGTAGAGACAATTGACGAGGCACACCGCCGCATACCGGCCTTTTCGAGCGACCGCGTGACGAGTCTGGGCGACATTGCCATGTACACTGATGCCGAGGACATCGCCCTTTGGGAGGTGCTTGCTAAGGTGGGCGAGAAAGAAGAACAGAAGCCTTGCTCCCTCAACTACAAGAAATGCACGTCCCAGGAGCTGCGTGCTTACTTTGCCGAGGTGCTGCCCAACTTCGACCAAGACAGGGTGCACGACAGTGATATAAAGAAACTTTTGCAGTGGTATAACATTCTGGTGAACAACGGTTACACCGATTTCAAGTCTGTGCTGGCCCCGACCGAGGGTGACAACGCGGACGATAGCAAGGACGCCGAATAGAGCAACACCAGTCCCCCATTGCCCCAACGGCGGTGGGGGACTGGTGTATCTGGGTGTCTCCACGAGAAAGCGTCAATATGTCTGCCATTGTATGACATCATGTCATACGGCTTGCGTTGGTACGGGGTTTGTCCTATGGAGGGTGTAAACAATGATGTTTAACACTTTAATGATAGGAGATATGACAATGTACACACGTAACAATTGGCTTCCAGAAGTTTTTAACGACTTCTTTGATACAAACAGAATGCCCCGCACCAACGCCACGGCCCCGGCCATCAACGTGCTGGAGAGCGCCACGCAGTACACCGTAGAGCTTGCTGCACCCGGACTGAAGAAGGAGGATTTCGATGTCAACGTCAATGCAGACGGCGACCTGACCATCAAGATGGAGAGGCAGCAGAAGTCTGGCGACGACCCCGCACACTACCTGCGGCGCGAGTTTGCTTACGCCAAGTTCGAGCAGACGCTCATCCTGCCCGACGATGTAGACCGGCAAAAGATTACCGCCCGCGTGGCCGACGGCGTGCTCACCGTAGACCTGCCCAAGGTAAGCCGGCAGGAGCAGCAGGTAGTTCGTTCCATCGAGGTAGGCTAATGGCAGCCCGAGCCCGCATTAGGGCAACTGCATAAATGATGTGATTGTTAGATTTTAAGCCCCGGATATGAGAATATCCAGGGCTTTTTCGTTACCTTTGCAGCCTAAAATCTCGAAGCGAAATGTACACACTCGTCCTTTTCAGCATGGTTCCACAACAGATGTGGCTGCAGGTATTGATTCTTGTTGCGGGCATTGCCGTGGTGCTTGAAGGCGCCGATCTGCTCACCAAAGGGGCCGTGGGGCTGGCCGAACGCATGGGCATCCCCCAAATTGTCATCGGTCTCACCATTGTGGCCATGGGCACGTCGATGCCCGAATTCTTCGTAAGCCTCATGTCGGCCATCAACGGGACGCCCGACTTGGCCGTGGGCAACGTCGTGGGAAGCAACATTTTCAACGCCTTGCTGATTGTGGGATGTGCCGCCGTTGTGGCCCCCATCACCATCCTTCGAACCACGGTTCGCAAGGACATTCCCTTTGCATTGGTTGCCTCGGTCGTGCTGTTGATGATGTGTCTCGACGGCAATGTGAACCGATTGGATGCGTTGTTGCTCTTGGCGTTATTCCTGATTTTCATGACCATTA
This sequence comes from Hallella seregens ATCC 51272, assembly GCF_000518545.1. Taxonomy (GTDB): domain Bacteria; phylum Bacteroidota; class Bacteroidia; order Bacteroidales; family Bacteroidaceae; genus Prevotella; species Prevotella seregens. The sequence continues at coordinate 55,215 of NZ_JADU01000011.1, read as the reverse complement.
CCCTGCGTGGCGCCCGGCAGGATGGGGTAGAACAGGGCGAAAACAAAGAGACCGGGCCCGCCAATCCCCCGATGCACCCCCTCAAGGTCGTGACATTGCTCACGGTGGGACTGGCCGCACTCATCCTGGGCTCCGACGTTTTTGTGGACAATGCCTCGGCCGTGGCCCGAACGCTGGGCGTGAGCGACGCCATCATCGGCCTCACCATTGTGGCCTGCGGCACGTCGATGCCCGAACTGGCCACCAGCGTAGTGGCCGCGAGCAGGGGCAACAGCGGCATCGCCATCGGCAATGTGCTGGGGTCGAACGTGTTCAATATCCTCCTCATTCTGGGAATCACAGGCATGGTGAGCCCCATGGTCATGCAGGGCATTACCCAGACCGACCTCTCGGTGATGGTGGTTTCGATGATACTGCTGTGGCTTTTCTCGTTTACAAAACTCCGTATCGAGCGGTGGGAAGGCGCGGTGCTGACGCTTGCATTTGTGGGCTATATGACTTATCTAATAGGATATACGGTTTGAAAAGGCGGCGTTACGGAATCTTTTTCGTAACTTTGCAGCCGCATAGAGTGCTTGGTAAACCTCTTTAAAAACAAGATTATGACAGAACAAAAGCAAAGCGTAAGTGTGCTGTTTATGCTTTTCAGCATTCTCTTTTGCGTTTGCCTCATTGCGGCAAACGTGCTCGAAACAAAGCAAATTGCGGTGGGCCCCATCAGCCTGACAGGCGGTCTGATCGTCTTTCCCGTGTCTTACATCATCAACGACTGCGTGTGCGAGGTCTGGGGATTTCGCAAGGCACGTCTGCTCATCTGGACGGGCTTTGCCATGAATTTCTTCTTCGTGGCCCTCGGTGCACTCTGCGACGCCATCCCCGGTGCCTCCTATTGGCACAATGACGAGGGCTTCCACGCCATCTTCGGCCTGGCTCCCCGCATTGCCATGGCCTCGTTTGTGGCTTTCGTGGTGGGCAGTTTCATCAATGCCTATGTGATGAGCCGCATGAAGATTCGCGACGGCGGCCGGCATTTCTCGGCCCGCGCCATCCTCAGTACGGTGGCTGGCGAGAGCTGCGACTCCCTGATTTTCTTCCCCCTGGCCCTGGGCGGCGTGGTGCCGGCTGGCGAGCTTCCCGCGCTGATGCTTTGGCAGGTGGTGCTCAAGACCGTCTACGAGGTGGTGGCCCTGCCCGTTACCATACGCGTGGTTCGTGCCTTGAAGCGGCACGAGGGCGCGGATGTCTACGACCGTGGCATCAGCTACAACGTTTGGAAAATCTTTAGTTTGGGATAAGGCATGGAAGACAACAGAAAGGCAGACGGGCTGCAGGCACTCGGGGCCAAGACCCAGTACCGCACGGACTACGCCCCCGAGGTGCTGGAAACCTTTGTCAACAAGCACCCCGACAACGACTATTGGGTGCAGTTCAACTGTCCGGAGTTCACCTCATTGTGCCCCATTACGGGCCAGCCCGACTTTGCGGAGATCCGTATCAGCTACGTTCCAGGCGAGCGCATGGTGGAGAGCAAGAGCCTGAAACTCTATCTCTTCAGCTTCCGCAACCACGGCGATTTCCACGAGGACTGCGTGAACATCATCATGAAAGACCTTGTGAAGCTGATGAATCCCAAGTATATTGAGGTGACGGGCATCTTCACTCCGCGGGGCGGCATCAGCATTTACCCTTATGCCAATTATGGGCGGCCGGGCACCCGGTACGAACAATTGGCCGACACTCGCTTTGCCCGTCACGGGTTGTAGCCCTGCTCCCGCACCGTCTTTCCATCGTTGCACCGTTTCCCGTTGCCGTCATGTTGGCGGCCGGCAACGGTGCAACGATGTTTTTTATTTTCATTGCCGGCAAGGTTGCAGACGGCAGGTACAGCCCTTGGCAGGGCCCGGACATTTGGGCTGTGGCCGGTGCGAAGTTCCTTATAAATCATAAAAAAACAACGCGTTGCTCGGTTTTTTGTTTTTTTTTGGCTAATTTTGCAGCCTTAGTAATGGGGCGGCATTGGCTCGTCGAGGCCTTTTTCGGAGCCGTTGCACGCCTTTATCGCAGTTAAGGCAACAATAATTGAAGAAATAATGAGCAAGAAAATTCAGTTCAGTCTCGTCTATCGGGACATGTGGCAGAGCTCTGGCAAGTTCCAGCCACGCAAGGATCAGCTGGAGCGCATCGCCCCGGTGATTATCGATATGGGTTGTTTCGCCCGCGTGGAAACCAATGGCGGCGCCTTCGAGCAGGTGCAGCTGCTGGCCGGCGAGAACCCCAACGATGCCGTGCGGACATTCTGCAAGCCGTTCAACGAGGTGGGCATCAAGACCCATATGCTCGACCGCGGCCTCAACGCCCTCCGTATGTATCCCGTGCCCGACGACGTACGCGCCATGATGTACCGCGTGAAACACGCCCAGGGCGTGGACATCCCGCGCATCTTCGACGGCTTGAACGACATCCGAAACATCGCTCCTTCCATCCGTTGGGCCAAGGAAGCCGGCATGACACCGCAGGGCACACTCTGCATCACCACCTCGCCCGTGCACACGCTTGAGTACTATGCCAAGCTGGCCGACGAGGAAATTGCAGCCGGCGCCGAGGAGATTTGCCTGAAAGATATGGCCGGCATCGGCCAGCCTGCATTCCTTGGTCAGCTCACGAAAATGATTAAGGACAAGCACCCCGAAATCATTATCGAGTACCATGGACACTCGGGCCCGGGCCTCAGCATGGCCTCCATCCTGGAGGTGTGCAAGAACGGAGCCGACATCATCGACACCGCCATCGAGCCGCTTTCCTGGGGCAAGGTACACCCGGATGTCATTTCTGTGCGCAGCATGCTCAAGAACGCGGGCTTCGACGTGCCCGAAATCAACATGAGCGCCTACATGAAAGCACGCGCCCTCACCCAGGAATTCATCGACGAATGGCTGGGCTGCTTCATCAATCCGCAGAACAAAGTGATGAGTTCCCTGCTGCTCACGTGCGGCCTTCCCGGTGGAATGATGGGCTCGATGATGTCCGATTTGGGCGGCATTCACGGCACCATCAATAACCTGCGCCGCAAGAAAGGCGAGCCCGAGCTGAGTGTTGACGACCTGCTCATCAAGCTCTTCGACGAGGTGGCCTATGTGTGGCCGCGGGTGGGCTACCCACCCCTCGTGACGCCGTTCTCGCAGTACACCAAGAACATTGCGCTCTTCAACCTCCTCACTTTGGAGCAGGGCAAGGGCCGTTATGCCATGATGGACGACGCCATGTGGGGCATGATTCTGGGCAAAAGCGGCAAGGTGCCCGGCCAAATCGACGACGAACTGGTGGAGTTGGCCAAGAAAAAAGGACTCGAATTCACCGAGGCCGACCCGCACACACTGCTGCCCAACGCCCTCGACGACTTCCGCAAGGAGATGGATGAGAACGGCTGGGACTACGGTAAGGACGAGGAAGAGCTCTTCGAGCTGGCCATGCACCCCGAGCAGTATCGCAACTTCCGCAGCGGACAGGCCAAGAAAAACATGCTGGCCGACCTGCAAAAGGCCAAGGATGCCGAGCTCGGCGGCAGCGTGACGCCCGAGCAGCTGGCCGAGTTCAAGCATGCCAAGGCCGATGCCGTGGTGGCTCCTGTCAAGGGTCAGGTGTTCTGGGAGTTCCAGGGCGAGGGCGAGGCCGCACCGGCCGTAGAGCCTTACATCGGCAAGGCTTACCGGGAGGGCGACACCTTCTGCTACATTCTGGCTCCGTGGGGCGAGTTTGTAGAGGTGAAGGCCGGCCTCGGCGGCAAGCTCGTCGAAATCAACGCCAAGCAGGGTTCCAAGGTTCAGAAAGGCGACGTGGTGGCCTATATCGAGCGCGAACACGAAGCCTAACCACACACCATACACCGTGACGGCCCACCTCGGCCCGGTCTGACAACCGGCAGGGGTGGGCTGTTTGTTTGCCCCAGACACATGAAAGATTCTACCTTGCGCGCACGGCTCTGCATGCGCATCCACAAAGCCGACCTCGACGAATGGGCTGCCGAGGCCCGTTCGGCCGGTGGCACGCAGCTCGTGGACGAGTTCTACGCGCTGGTCTATGCCGAGGAGAAACGCGTGGCCGACAATGCCGCCTGGGTGCTGACTCATCTGGGAGGTGTGGCGACGGCCTTTCTGCGGCAACACCGGCACGAGCTGATGCAGGAGGCTATGACCACAGCGAGCCCCACCAAGTGCCGGCTCCTGCTCACGCTGCTGCGGCCGCAGACGTTCGGCGAAGAGGAGATCTGTACCGGTTTTCTGGATTTCTGTCTCGCCCTTATCCCCGACACTTCCCGCCCGGCCAGCATCCGTTCACTGGCCATTTACCTTGCCTACAGCCAGTGCAAGGCCTGGCCCGAGTTGCTTCAGGAGCTGGCCGCCACGCTCTCCCTGCTCGATGGCGAGACGTTGCTGCCGGGAATGCGCTGTGCCCGCCGCAAGGTAGAATAGGCCATCGGCCGTATCTGTAAAACGCAAGAACCATGAATTACCAAGCCATTATCGACCGATACTATCCCGACGACAACGAGCTGCGCCACATCCTGATGGTGCACAGCCAGAGCGTCACGGCACGGGCGTTGCGCATTGTCGACGCCCACCCTGAGCTGCGGCTCGACCGCCGCTTCGTGGAGGAGGCCGCCATGCTCCACGACATCGGCATCTTCCGCTGCCATGCCCCCTCCATAGCCTGCCACGGCACGGAGCCCTACATCTGCCACGGCCGCATCGGGGCCGAACTGCTGCGGGCCGAGGGCTGTGAGCGGCACGCCCGCGTGTGCGAGCGTCACACCGGCGCCGGGCTCACCGCCCGCGAGATTGTGGCCCAGGGGCTGCTCTTGCCTCCCATGGACTTCCTGCCCGAGACGATGGAGGAAAAGCTGATTTGCTATGCCGACAAGTTCTATAGCAAGTCCAACCTGGTCCGCGAGAAGACGCTGGCCCAGGCCGAACGCAGCCTGGCCGGCTTCGGAGCCGACGGCCTCGCACGCTTCCAGACCTGGGAACGGTTGTTTGAATGAGTATGCCGCGCGAGCTGGCCGTCGGGCCGTTCCGGCCGCATGCCTGTGCTGCCGGATTCTCGTCCCGATTTCGTCACGCCGTTTTCGCCTTGCGATGACGGCGTATTCATGAGGCGATTGCGGCGTGATCGCGCGGCCGTTACGGCGCAATCGCAGCGCGTTTGCGCCGTCGTCGCAGGGCCGCGGTGCGGTGCCCGCCAAAAGAGGGTGGGACGGCGGCCTGTTCCGCACGTCTTTTTCCCGTATAAACGGCAGGTGCAAGCGTGCCCGACGGGGCCCTGCGGGGGCAACGTTAAAATTACGAAAACACTCGGCTTTTCCCCATTAATTACGTACTTTTGCACCTCAATGAGGACGAAATCATTCATCATATTGTGGCTTTGTGCCGTTGTTCTGGTCATGGCAGGCAGCGGCGCGAATCTTTTTCCAAGGAAGAAGCGGACGGGGGCCGGCAAGGACTCGGCGCTGCAGAATGATTCCAACGCGGCCGCTCGCCGCGGAAGCGACTCTACGGCCGTGGGCACAAACCTGCCCGACACCACCCGAATGGACTCCTTGCAGCTGGCCATCTATCATCACAACAAGGCCATCGACGACTCGGTGAGGCTGGATTCCATCAACCGCAAGCGTAAAAACGGCATCGACGCCCCCGTGCAGTACGAGGCGTCGGACTCGCTCATCTACGAGGCTGCCACCAACACGGCCCACCTCTACGGCGCGTCGCAGGTGGATTACGAGAACATGAACCTCAAGAGCGACAAGATATACATGAGCCTCGACAGCAGTCTGGTGCACGCCACAGGCACTGCCGACTCCACGGAGAAAGGCGGCATCAAGGGCCGGCCCGTGTTCAAGATGGGGTCCGACACCTACGACACCGACACCATGGCCTTTAACTTCAAAACCAAGAAAGGCCTCGTGCAAAACGCTTATACCCAGCAAGAGGACGGCTACCTGCGCAGCCAGGTGTCCAAGCGCAACGACAACGGCGAGATATATCTGGCCCACGGCCGCTACACCACCTGCGACCACGAGCACCCCGACTTCTACATCGCCCTCTCGCGGGCCAAGGTGCGCCCGGGCAAGGACGTGGTCTTCGGCCCGGCCTATCTGGTGGTGGCCGACGTGCCGCTGCCCTTTGCCATCCCCTACGGCTTTTTCCCGTTCACCAAGAGCTATTCCTCGGGCTTCATCATGCCCACTTACGGCGACGAGAACAGCCGGGGCTTCTACCTGCGCGACGGCGGCTATTACTTTGCCATGAGCGACAAGTGGGACCTCAAGCTCTTGGGCGAGATCTACACCAAAGGCTCCTGGGGCATCTCGGCCGCCAGCAACTACCGCCGCCGCTACAAGTACAGCGGCTCGTTCTACTTCAGTTTCCAAGACACCAAGACCGGCGACAAGGGCCTGCCCGACTTCGAGAAACAGGAGAGCTTCAAGCTGCAGTGGAGCCACCGGCAGGACTCCAAGGCCAACCCGTTCAGCTCGCTCTCGGCCAGCGTCAACTTTGCATCGTCGAGCTATGAGCGCAACAACCTGACGAGTATGTACAATCCACAGACCATGACGCAGTCCACGCGCACCTCGTCGGTGAGCTGGAGCACCACGTTCTCCAGCCTCGGATTGTCGCTCAGTTCCTCGACCAACCTGTCGCAAAACATGCGCGACTCGAGCATCGCCATGACGCTGCCCGACCTCAATGTCTCGCTCAGCCGCTTCTATCCGTTCCGTCGAAGGCATCAGGTGGGCAACGAACGGTGGTACGAGAAAATCTCCCTGAGCTACACCGGACAGCTCAGCAACTCCATCAGCACCAAGGAGGACAAGCTGCTGCACTCCAATCTCATCAAGGATTGGCGCAACGGCATGCAGCACAATATTCCGGTGAACGGCAACTTTACACTGCTCAATTACATCAACATCACGCCCTCGTTCAACTTCACCGACCGCATGTATGCCAGCAAGGTTACGCGTTCGTGGGACGAGCGCAGACAGGTGGAGGTGGCCGACACGAGCTATGGATTCCACAACGTTTACAACTGGAACATGAGCGTGTCGGCCAGTACCAAGCTCTATGGTTTCTGGTTGCCGAGCCGCAAACTCTTCGGCGACAAGATTCAGGCCATCCGTCATGTCATTACGCCGCAGGTGAGCTTCAGCTACGCGCCCGACTTCGGCTCAGCGCGCTATGGCTATTACCAGACCTATCAGAAGACCGACGCGGACGGCAATGTGTCGCTCGTGGAGTATTCTCCTTATAGTACAGGGCTCTACGGTGTGCCCGGCAAGGGACGTACGGGAAGCATTTCCTGGGACGTGAGCAACAACTTGGAGATGAGGGTCAAGAGCGACAACGACTCTACAGGATTCAAGAAAATAAGCCTCATCGACGAGCTGGGCGCCTCCATGTCGTACAACATGGCCGCCACCACCCACCGTTGGAGCGACCTGTCGGTACGGCTCAGACTGAAGTGGTGGAAGAGTTATACGTTTAACATGAACGCCGTCTTCGCCACCTATGCCTACGAGATAGGCGCCGACGGCAAGCCCTATGTGGGCAACCACACGGAGTGGGGGCGGGGACGCTTCGGCCGCTTTCAGGGCATGTCGCAGAACTTCTCGTTCACCCTCAACCCCGAGCGGCTGAAGAAATGGTTCGGCGGAGACGGTGACGACGACCGGAAAAAAGACAAGGACGACGAGGAGGGCGTGGACCCGAAGATAGAAAGCAACGTCGATGAGGACATGATCGAGGGGCAGCGCGGGGCCGCCAAGAAGAGCGGCAGCGGCAAGGCCGAGACCGATGCCGACGGCTACATGAGGTTCTCCATGCCGTGGTCGCTCACGTTCGGCTATGGCGTCACCATGCGCGAGAACACCTCGGGCCGCTTCAACGAGAAGACCATGCGCTATCCCTACAAGTTCTCCCAGACGCTGAACATGAGCGGAAATCTGCGCATCAGCGACGGATGGAACATCAGTTTCTCCAGCGGCTACGACTTTGAGAACCATAAAATCTCCATGACCACCGCCTCGCTGCAGCGTGACCTGCACTGCTTCAACATGAGTTGCTCGGTGGTGCTGGCCCCTTACACCAGCTACAACTTCTCGTTCCGCTGCAATGCCTCCACGCTTACCGACGCGCTGAAGTACGACAAGCGCAGCGGATACAGCAATGCAGTGCAGTGGTATTGAACCGCAACAAACGACAAGGCAAAACGATTTTTCCCATGAAGAAGCGAACACAAGCCATCCACCTGCCCTATGTCCGCCGGGATGCGTTCGACGCATTGAGCATGCCCGTCTACAATGCCGTGGCCTATGAGTTCGACAATGCCCGAATCATGAGCGACGCTTTCTGCAACCGCATCGACGCTCCCGACTATGGCCGCTGCGAGAATCCCACGACACGCTACTTCGAGGAGCGCGTCAAGGCCGTGACGGGAGCCTCGGCCGTCATCGCCCTCAACAGCGGCATGGCCGCCATCAGCAACACCATCATGTCGCTGGCAGCGCAGGGCAAGAACGTGGTGACGTCGAGGCACCTCTTCGGCAACAGCTATTCGCTCTTCACGTCCACGCTCAGACGCTTCGGGGTGGAGGTGCGTCTGGCCGACCTCACCCGGCCCGCCGAGGTGGCACGGCTGGTAGACGATGACACCTGCTGCCTCTTTCTGGAGATACTCACCAACCCGCAGATGGAGGTGGCCAGTCTCGAAGAGCTGGCCGGCATAGCCCACGCCCGCCACATTCCGCTCGTGGCCGACACCACGGCAATACCTTTCACGCAGTTCGGCGCCCATGCCTTGGGCGTGGACATCGAGGTGGTGTCGAGCACGAAGTACGTCAGCGGCGGCGCCACGTCGCTGGGCGGGCTGGTCATCGACTATGGCACCACGCCCGGCTTTGCCGGGACGATGAAAAACGAAATGCTCTTCAACCTCGGGGCTTATATGAATCCTAACGTGGCCTTTTTGCAGACTATGGGCCTCGAAACACTCGACGCCCGCTATCGGGTGCAGTCGGCAAATGCGCTGGAACTGGCCCGCCGCATGCAGACACTGCCGCAGATTCGCCGGGTGAACTACGTGGGGCTGCCCGACAATCCGTTCCATACGCTGGCCCGTCGACAGTTTGGCGACACGGCCGGGGCCATGATTTGCATCGACCTGGAGAGCCGGGAGGCCTGTTTTCGGTTTGTCGATCGGCTCGCGCTCATCCACCGCGCCACCAACCTTTTCGACAACCGCACGCTGGCCATACACCCGGCCAGCACCATCTTCGGCAATTTCTCCGAGGCCGAGCGGGCCGCCATGGACATCCTCGACACGACCATTCGCCTGAGCATCGGGCTGGAAGACGTGGACGACCTCATGGCCGACATCGAGCAGGCACTGGGCTGAGGGCAATTCAAAATTCAGAATTCAAAATTCAAAATTAGGGATTCGTATCTTCAAATCTAAAATGACAGCATGATGGCAAACTACGATTTTTCTACCGTTATCGAGCGGCGCGGCACGGGAGACCTGATGCACGAGGCCTTGTTGCCGCGCTGGGGGCGCAACGATTTGCTGCCCATGTGGGTGGCCGACATGGGCTTTGCCGTGTGTCCCGACATCGTGGAGGCCCTGCGCCGACGGCTCGACCACCCCATCTTTGGCTACACGGTGGAGCCGGCCGACTACTTTCCGGCCATCCACGACTGGGTGCTCGGCCATCATCAGTGGGACGTTCGGCGCGAGTGGGTGTCGTTCATCCCCGGCATTGTCAAGGGCATCGGGATGGTCTGCAACCTCTTTGTGCAGCCCGATGAGAAGGTCATCGTGATGCCGCCGGTGTACCATCCGTTCTTCCTCACGCCGCGGGCCAATGGCCGCGAAGTGGTGTGGAACCCGTTGCGGCTACGCGAAGACGGCGGTTACGACATGGATTTCGAGGGATTGGAGCGTGTATGCGACGACAAGTGCCGGGTGCTCATCCTCTGCAATCCCCACAATCCGGGCGGCATCTGCTGGACGCGGGAGACGCTCGAGCGGCTGGCCGACTTCTGTTGCGACCATCATCTGCTGGTTGTTTCCGACGAGATACATGCCGACATGGCCCTCTTCGGCCACAAGCACATCCCCTTTGCCAGCGTGTCCGACCGCGCAGCCAGCATCAGCATCACCTTTCAGGCCCCCACAAAGACGTTCAACATTGCCGGCATCGTGAGCAGCTATGCCATCGTGCCCCAGGCGGAGATACGCGAAAAGTTCTATGGCTGGCTCAAGGCCAACGAGCTGGACGAGGCCCATATCTTTGCCCACATAGCCACCATTGCGGCGTTCCGCAAAGGCGAGGAGTGGCGCAGACAGATGCTGGCGGCCGTGGAAAGCAACATCAGGTTTGTGGAGGACTTTTGCCGCGAGCACATTCCCGGTGTGCGGCCGCTGCGTCCCCAGGCTTCGTTCCTGGTGTGGCTCGACTGCCGCGACCTGCACCTCACCCACGACCGGCTGATCGATCTCTTTGTCGACAAGGCCCGTTTGGCTCTCAACGACGGTGAGATGTTCGGCCCCGGCGGCGAGGGATTCATGCGCCTGAACGTGGGTGCGCCCCGTGCCTACGTCGTGCAGGGGTTGCGCCGCTTGGCCGGGGCGGTGGCCGCCTGCCGTCAGGAGTAGGGCGGGAATATCTTCTTGAACAGGCCTCCTGCTGGTGCCACGGCATCGGCAGGAGGCCTATTTCGTGTCGGCAGACGGCTGCACATGCGTCAGCAGACGGCCATCAGTGCCTGGAGCGACTGGCGTTCGCCCACCACCCAGATAATGTCGCCGTGCTCAAAACGGCGTGCCGGGTTGATGAGGGTGAGGTTTTGCTGCCCCTCTTCCACGCCGACCACCATCACGTTGAAGTCGTTGCGAATGCCGCTTTCGCGCAGTGTCTTGCCTATAAAACGGCACTGCATGGAGAGAATCAGCTTCTGCAACTTCATTTCTCGCTCCTCAATGTGGCTGTCTTCGGCCACCAGCTCTCCTTTCAGGGATTGTCCAAAGAGCTGCAGCTGCTCGTCGCTACCAATCACCTGAAGGCGGTCGCCGGGGAAGATGATGGCTTCGCCGTTGGGGATGTTGAGCCGTCGCGTGCCGCGCAGAATGCTGCTCACGTGCACGCCGAAACGGTTGCGAAAGCGCAGTTGCATCAGCGATTGTCCGGCCCAGAGCGAGTCTTCGGGCACGTTGAAGTCGGAGATGTGGATGTCGCGGTCGAGCAGCCGCCCCTCGTAGAGCGGTCGTTTGCGACCTTGAACCTGGGCTGCGATGTCACGGCTGTGCAGATTCTTGATGAACATGCGCTCCAGACGGATGGAGCGTTTCTTGAGGTTTCGCGACAGGATGATGAGCACAATGACCACCAAGGCCAGCGTAATGACAATGGCATTGGCGAAACGGGCCAGATAGTTGCAGATGTAGAAAAGGATGGCGGCGGCGATGAACACCCGTGCCAGAACGGTAAACATCAGCGGCAATCGGTTGAACCGGCTCTCAATCCAGAGGGCCTTGAACTCTTCGCTGCGGTTGTTTTTCATCACGAGCGACCGCAGGAACGGGGAGAGCATCAGCAGTGTAAGCACGCCGCACACGCCGTTGGCCCACCAGTGGGGCAGGATATGGCGGATGAAAGGAAGGAAGAATGTGAGCATGAGCGCGGTGATGGCCGTGCACAAGATGGTGTAGATGAGTACGTTGGTACCCATCTTTCGCAACAGCTTTTTCCAGTTGCTCGTCTCCTGTGCAGTATGCTGATGGGCTGCGCCCAGGTGGTCGAGGCGGCGCGTCCACTTCCTGGGCAGCCGCCGTTCTATCAGCTGATAGCAGGGGTCGGCCGCGTGAATCATGTAGGGGGTGAGGAATGTGGTGATGACCGAGACGGCTACCACCACGGGGTAGAGGAAGTTGCTGATGACCCCCAACGACAGTCCGAGCGAGGCAATGATGAATGCAAACTCACCGATCTGCGCCATGGAGAAGCCGCTGCGCATGGCCGTCTTGAGCGACTGGCCGCTCAGCACGAAGCCCGCAGTGCCCAGCACGCCCTGTCCCAGCAGGATGGTCGCCACGAGAGCAAGGATGGGCAGGGCATAGTCGACGAGTACCTTGGGGTCGACGAGCATGCCCACAGAGACGAAAAAAATGGCTCCGAAAAGGCTCTTCACAGGCTCCACGAGCCGGATAATCTTGTCGGCCTCGACGGTTTCGGCCAGGATGCTGCCCATGATGAAAGCCCCGAATGCCGGACTGAAGCCCACCGTGGTGGAGATCCAGGCCATCAGGCAGCACAGGCCCAGCGACACCACGACCATGGTTTCGTCGGTCATCAGCTTGCGGGTGCTGCGCAGGAAAGAGGGGATGACGAAGAGCCCCACGACAAACCACAAGATGAGGAAGAAACCGATGCGCAGCACGGCTCCCAGCATCTGTCCGCCGTCGGGGTTGTTGCCGCTGGCAATGGCCGACAGCATGACCATCATCACGATGGCCAGCATGTCTTCGAGGATGAGCACGCTCATCACCAAACCGGCAAAATGCTGCTGCCGAAGCCCCGTGTCGTCAAAGGCTTTGTAGATGATGGTGGTGGACGACATGGCCAGCATGCCGCCCAGAAAGATGCAGTCCATGCGGCTCCAGCCGAACGCGTGCCCCATCATGGTCCCCAGCATCATCATCGAAAAAATGATGGTGAGGGCCGCAATGACAGGCGAGAGCCCCATTTTGAGTATCTTCTTGAACGAGAAATCGAGTCCCAAAGAGAAGAGCAGGAACATCACGCCAATGTCTGCCCAGATCCGTACATCCACTTTGTCCATCACCGACATGGTGTAGGGCATGTGGGGCGAGACCAGAAAACCGGCCACGATGTAGCCCAGCACGAGGGGCTGGCGCAGCCATTTGAACAGGAGTGTCACGGCTCCGGCCACGACAAGAATGAGGGCCAGGTCTTTGACGAGGTTGGGAAGTTCGGCCATATCAGCAGTATATTCAAGCGCAAGCCTCCCCCGTCTCCTCCTTGACAGAGGGCTTGGGGAGGCTTGGTAAAAGGGAAGCGGGGTGGGGGTTAATCGTTGAACGTGCCCGTGATCTCGCAAATCTTGGTAATCACCTGCACAGCTTTCTCCATCACCTGCACGGAGACAAACTCGTAAGGACCGTGGAAGTTCACACCGCCGGCAAAGATGTTGGGGCAGGGCAGTCCGCGAAACGAGAGCTGTGCGCCGTCGGTGCCGCCGCGGATGGGTTCCACCTTGGGCGTGACGCCCGTTTCCTGCATGGCCTTGAGCACAATGTCGATGACGTACATGTTGGGGTCTATCTTCTCCTTCATGTTGTAATATTGGTCCTTCAGCTCCACGGTCACCGTGCCTTCACCGTATTTCTCGTTCATCTTGCGGGCAATGTCCTTGATGAAGTCCTTGCGTGCCTCGAAGCGTTTGCGGTCGTGGTCGCGGATGATGTAGCTCAGCTTGGCCTCCTCGCAGCGGCTGTCGATGCCCATCAGATGGTAGAATCCCTGATAGCTTTCAGTGTTTTCGGGGATGTCGGTCTCGGGAATGAAAGCATTGAACTCGCAGGCCAGTCGGCTGGCATTCACCATTTTGTCCTTGGCGTAGCCCGTATGCACGCTCACACCCTTGATTCTCACCTTGGCCGCAGCGGCGTTGAAGTTCTCGTATTCCAGGTCGCCGATGTCGCCGCCGTCCATGGTGTAGGCCCAGTCGCAGCCGAATTTCTCCACGTCGAAGTGGTGCGCACCCATGCCTATCTCCTCATCGGGATTGAAGCCTACGCGGATGTCGCCGTGCTTCACCTCGTCGTGGTCGCGCAGCCAGCACATGGCCTGCACGATTTCGGCAATGCCCGCCTTGTCGTCGGCCCCCAGCAGGGTGGTGCCGTCGGTCACAATCAGGTCTTCGCCCCGATGGGCCAGCAACTCCGGAAACTTCTTTGGGGAGGAGACAATGCCCGGCGAGAGCTCGATGTCGTCACCGTCGTAGCTCTTCACCACACGGGCCTTGACGTTGGCACCGCTGGCATCGAGTGCCGTGTCGTAGTGCGAGATGAAGCCGATGGTCGGCGTCTTCTTCTTGGTGTTGGCCGGCAGAGTGGCATAGATGTAGCCCATGTCGTCCATCTCCACATTGGTCAGACCCTCCCGTTCAAGCTCTTCTTTAAGATAGCGGGCAAAGACAAGTTGTTTGGATGTGCTGGGCACCGTTTGGGAATCCTCGGCCGACTGTGTGTCGAACTTGGTGTAATTAATGAATCTTTCGGTAATATCCATAAGGTCGAAATTGTATTTAAGATGGAATTGAATGCTGAAATAAACGCTCCGATTTGGGTTCTCGGCAGGACTTGCCCCCGCGACTTGCAGAACCGCAACCCGGAACCATGAGCGAAAATGCTACCGCTTTTCTTGTCATCATTCTTTCCATCGTCATTTCTTCTTTATATTAAAGGTGCATTTCAAAGCAGCTCTTTCCAAACGTTAAAAACGTGTTTAGTGGTATCAAAAAGAAACCAATCATCTGCATGATAGCCTGAAAGATGCTATCTTTGCACCGTAAACGATTTAGTACAGCGGCAAAGATAAGCAATTTATCCAAACCGAACAAGCGTTTACGATGATTTCTCACACGACAAGGAAGCACGAATCAATCGCTTATGAAGAATTTAGTTACCAATCCGCCAAGGACAAACGAACTCCTCAACGCCCTGGTAGATGTATGAGAGAGGTCTGTACGGGCAACCCATCATTTCCTGACAGAGCAAGATATTCGGAATCTCGGCCCCGTCTGCCGGGAAGGAATAAAGGCGGTCAACCTGTTCGTTGTGAACGACGCAGGGCGACCGGTCGCATGGATGGGTATCTCGGGGGACAAGATCGAAATGCTGTTTGTGTCGCCCGAGCATTTCAGGAAAGGCATAGGACAAAGACTTGTCCGGCTTGCCATTGATGAATACAAAACATGCTATGTCGATGTTAATGAACAAAATCCCAACGCGTTCGTATTCTATCGGAAAATGGGCTTTCACGTCTTCGATAGAACAGAGACCGACGAACTCGGCAATCCTTTCCCGATACTCAAAATGAAATTATAATAAATGTAGTAAGGAATATAATATTTTTCCCACAAACAAGGGATTGCTATTTTTTGACGAGGTGCGATTTGCCCGTCCCTCATCTTTTGATTACTTTTGCCCGTAGAATAGACGAACAACTAAAACCATTTGTCAAACCATCATGAAGAAAATATTCTATGCTGCCACAGTGCTAACCATAGGTTTGTGGTCATGTGGAAACAAGTTTGGCGTTCAGTCCAACGATTGGGAATTAAAGTATTCTAACGGTATCAAGGTATATCACGCCGGACAGGAAATAGCCGGTGACGTCCATGCTGAATACAGTATCGACAACAACATCGTTACTGACAAGGAGTACTCGGCTCCAAGGTTTCAGATACAAAATATAAACGACCGGTTTGGGAAAGGTAAGAAATGGACCCTTGTCTATTCTTCCAAGGGGCATCCTACGTTGACTCAAACCTTTCGCATTTACAAAGACTTTTTGCTTGCGGACATAGAGATTTCTTCCAAGTCGAAGGAACTGAAGACCAACTACATGGCACCCGTGGTAGCCTATACGGACACCTTGCTCTATTCTCAGAACAGGCGCAAACTCTTTGTACCTTTCGATAATGACGCATGGATCAGATATGCCACCACCACCCATATTGACAGTACACTGCGCAGCTATGAGGTGACAAGCGTGTATGATGCACGTCAGAGAGACGGGGTCGTGATGGGTGCAGTCAATCACGACAGGTGGAAGAATGCTGTGGAACTGAGCGACAAGCAAAAGTCTCTCAAAATGTACAGCGGCATAGCCGACAAGCTAACCCGTGACACCCGTTCCCACGGATTTCTCAAGGGAAAAAACATCAAGTCGGCTACATTCATGATTGGTCATTTCAAGGATTGGCGTGACGGCATGGAGAGATACGCGGACAACAATGCCATCGTAGCCCCACGCCGTGCATGGGGCAAGGCTATGCCCGTAGGCTGGAACAGTTGGGGGGCACTGGCGTTCGATGTAAACCATACCAATTCTACAGAAGTGGTGAAGTTTTTTGCCAATGAACTGCAGCCTCACGCTTTCGTCAACCCCGACGGTCTGCTCTACACGGGGCTGGACTCGGGCTGGAATAGCTTCAGCGAACCTGACCTTAAAGACTTTGCAAACCAGTGCAAAGCCAACAACCAGATACCTTGCATCTATTGGACTCCTTTCACCGACTGGGGAAAGGATCCGGAGCGTGAGGTGCCGGGAACCTCCTATAAATATAAGGATGTGTATTTATATGCCAATGGCAAGCCGCAAGAACTGGATGGGGCTTACGCCATTGATCCTACCCATCCTGCCATCAAGAAGACGATGGAAGATGTTGCCGCGCTATTCCGTAAATGTGGATATAAATATGTAAAGATGGACTTCATGACTCATGGGCGCATGGAAGCCGACCATTGGTACAAAAAGGACATTACTACAGGCACGGAAGCCTATAACTATGGCATGCAGTTGCTCGACAGCGTTTTCCACGACATGTATCTCAACCTCTCCATCTCTCCTATTTTCCCTGCTCAATATGCGCAGTCTCGCCGAATTGCCTGCGACGCATGGAACAAGATAAAAGATACGGAATACACCATGAACGCACTCTCATGGGGCTGGTGGATAGACAGAGTTTACCGATACAACGATGCCGACCATGTGGTATTGCGTGATGCCACCGAAGGAGAAAATCGTGCTCGAATCACCTCTTCTATCATTACTGGTCTGTTTATCACCGGTGACGACTACAGTGACAAGGGAGACGAGAACGTTAAGGAACGTGCCCGCAAATACCTGACCAATCCCGATGTCAACATGATTGCCACCGGACGCTCTTTCCGTCCACTGGGGGGCAACAATGACAACTCGGAGAATGTTTTCATTCGCAAGGATGAAGATGGGACCACTTATCTTGCTGTATTCAACTACACCGACCACGACATGAACTTTAACTTACCTCTGTCCAGCATGGGTATTGGCAGTCCGCACTGCATTGAGGAGTTGTGGAGCCACAAGAATATACAGGCAGGAGAGGTCATCACGCTTCCATCCAAGGATGCCATGATATTCCGAATGAAATAATACACCTATATAATCAAGGCAATGAAAAGACATCTATTTATCGTGTTATTGCTTGTTGTGTCGCTGATGGCACAAGCGCAACAGGTCAAGCATGGCAACTGGGAAATCAGTTTGGACAAGAACTCCAAGTTGATGAATATCAAAAAAGACGGGAGCATGGCTCTCTCAAACGTCTATGCGTCTGCCAATTTCGGATTTGATGGGACAGACCGCAAGCTCGCCACCGTGAAATCGACCGAAGCCATCAGCACCATCTTTGAAGAAGAAGAGGTAGCCGACTGCTTTGGGACTGGAAAGAAATATGAGTTTGTCTATCGCTTCGGAAGCGGACTCGTCATGACTCAGACCTTTGCTTTCTATGACAATAAAGATTTGTTTTTCACTCAGCTCTCACTTTCGGCAGAAAGTGAATCCATGATACTTAGGAGCAATCATCTTGTACCATTGGCTACTTCCACTGCTCAAGCAATTATGCCTGGTGACAAGACCAACCGTATGTTGTGGGTTCCATGGGACAATGATGGATTTATTGGTTACGCAGCCAACTTCTTGCGTACCGATATGAACTCGTACAATGTAACGGCCATCTATCATCCGGCCGACCGATATGGGTTGGTGATGGGGGCTGTGGACCATGACTTGTGGAAAAATGCCATTCATGTGAATGCTACAGAATACAATAAGATAAACGAGTTGGAATTGATGTCTGGTTATACTGACGAGCACAGCCATGACTCCATCCAGCTAGAAAGAAGAAGTTATCCCCATGGTACAGTAAAGGCTGCAACGATAACCTCTGCAAGGTTTATGTTTGGCTGTTTTGATGACTGGCGGTTAGGTATGGAAACCTACGGCAGGAGTTGTGCCATGGTCAACCCTCGCCGAGAATGGGATGGCGGAACTCCTTATGGCTGGAGCAGTTGGGGAGTCATGCAAACCAAGATTTCATACGACGCCATCATGGATGTTGCTGATTTTTTGAAAGACAATGTGAAGATTCATGGATTCCACGATGAGAAAGGCAGGATTGTGTTGAGCTTGGACGCATGGTGGAACGACAACCTTTCTTTAGCCCAAATCAAGCAGTTCGTTGCTTACTGCAAAGAGAATAAGATGATACCTGGTCTTTATTACGGACCATTCTGTGATTTTGGCGGCTATGGCAACAACGATGTACCAGGTACCGGGGGCAGATATAAATACAAAGATTTATGGCTCAAGCAAAATGGCAGTTACAAGAAGATAGACGGTGCTTACTGCCTCGACCCAACGCATCCTGGTACCAAGCTCTTTATGGCGCACGATATGAAGAAATTCAAGGATTGGGGCATTGAGTATTTGAAATGCGACTTTATGAGCAATGGAGCCATAGAGGCGGACAGTTGGTATGACAGCCAGTGCTATACAGGCATGCAAGCCTACAACATGGGCATGGCTTTTCTCAGAAAGCAAGCGGGCGACAACATATATCTGCTCTTGTCCATTGCTCCTATGTTCCCAGCCCATTACGCTCATGGCCGTCGTATCAGTTGTGACGCATGGGGATCTATTGACAACACAAAGTATGTCATGAACAATAGTTCTTACGGATGGTGGCTCAACCAAGTATATTTCGCCAATGATCCGGATCACTTGGTTATGAAAACTCTTGATGGAAATGGTAAAGAAAGCGAGGGGGTAAACAGGGCACGCATCACCTCGGGAGTCATAACCGGTTCCTTTATTATGGGTGACAACTTTAGTGACAGGGTGGATGCTGGCTATCCATCCTTATCAAGAGAAAGGGCTCTCGCCCTGCTTACCAACGAGGAAATCAACGAGATACCCCGCACTTGCCAAGCTTTTCGCCCGGTAGAGGGAAACGCCTCTTCCAGCCAAAACGCAGAAAACTTGATGACTTATGAGAATGATAAGTATGTGTATCTTGCCGCCATCAATTACGGGAAGTCTGTCTTTGCTTCGCTTAAAGACAACATACCCTTTGAACGATTAGGCGTGGATGCCGATCGTGTGGAGGAGATCAAGGAATTATGGACTGGCAATCCTGTTGCTGTTTCATCCGCAGGTTTTACATATGATGTTCCTTTCAGTGATGCCCGTATCTATCGCATTACAAAAAAACATTCAGCAAATAGCATCCCCGACATCAAGAAAGGGCATAACTCGCATATTGACATCCAGACAAGAGGAAGAAAAATCTCTGTGAGATCCCCACAAGAGGACGTGCAGAATATTGCTGTCTACGATGCCATGGGGCAAGTGGTGCTGATACAAGAAGGCACCAAGGGCAAACGCTATTATGACCTGTCAATGGAAGATTGTGCTACCGGCATATACATTATTCAGGCAATCGGCTCAAAAGAAAAGAAGAGCCATAAGGTAGTACTCTCGAGCAAGTAACAACTTATTGAATTTGTTTAGGGGCTTATCCCGTCCCCAAGTATTAGGGTATATGCTCCCATCATTCAATCATCACGATTCTAAAAGATGAAGAAAATCCTTTTCTCAACCATCATTATGGCGATGACCATGGCAAATACAGCCATGGCATTGCCAATACTACCGCCTTTGTTCTCCAACAATATGGTGTTCCAACAGCAAACCAACGCTCCAATTTGGGGATCGGCAAAAGCTAATAAGAAAGTAACAATTACCGCATCCTGGAACCAAGAGAAAATCATCGTCAGAGCAGACAACAAAGGAGAATGGAGGGCCTCTCTCCAGACCACTGAAGCTGGAGGCCCTTATACGATCAGTATATCTGATGGTCAGACCATCACGTTGAGAAATGTATTGGTGGGCGAAGTTTGGCTTTGCAGTGGACAATCGAACATGGAGTTTCCTGTAAAAGGTTGGGCCCAGGTGATCAATGCCGACAAAGAGGTGGCAGAAGCCAATCATCAGGGCATCCGGTTGCTGCAAATACACAAGGTGGCAGCCGAGCAACCGTCTCGCCAAGTTGTTGCTAATTCACCAACATGGCAGACATGCACATCGCAGTCCGTGCCAGAATTCTCTGCTGTGGCCTATTTTTTTGCACGTGAAATCAACCAAAAGACAGGTATTCCTGTTGGTGTCATAGATGCTACTTGGGGTGGTTCCAACATAGAGTCATGGATTAGCAAGAGCACGCTTCTGTATGCACCCCAGTTCGCCGACAGTATCTCCAGAACCGATTATCATCCATGGCGAAATTCTCCGACAGCACTTTGGAATGGCATGATTAGTCCATTGGTGCCTATGGCTATCAAAGGCGTATGCTGGTATCAGGGCGAGCAAAACGAATTGCGCGGATATGAATATCGTGACCTCTTGCCCATGCTCATCAGCGACTGGCGAAAGCAATGGGAAAAAGAGGACATGCCGTTTCTTTTCGTACAGTTAGCCAACTTCCATGCTCGCAAGAACGAGCCCATCGAGTCTCTTTGGGCAGAGATAAGGGAAGCGCAGCAAATGGCACTGCATGTAAAAAATACAGGGATGGTTGTGACGGCAGACATTGGCGAGGGTGACAATGTGCATTATCCCAACAAGCAGGAGGTTGGACGCCGATTAGCTCAGATAGCACTTGCCAAATGCTACCATGCCAAGGATGCAATTTACTGGGGGCCAACACTGAAAGACTATACTATTGATGGAGATAAGATAATATTGAAGATGGAACCGGCCGGTGGATTGCAGGTCAAGGGCGACAAACTCAAGAATTTCACCATTGCCGGTGCCGACCATAAGTTCCATCAAGCTGAAGCCAGGATAGAGGACAACAACATCATTGTTTGGTGCAAGGACGTGCCTTTTCCATTGGCAGTGAGATATGCCTGGCAAGACAACCCAGAGATTGAGCTTTTCAATCATTTCGGACTTCCTGCCTCCTCTTTCCGTACAGACGATTGGCCAGGCCTTTCATTTGAAAAAAATCGATTGAACAGTGAATATTAATCGTTTTCATAAGAGGATATTAGCTTATAGAAAGAAGTTTTGAAGACATAACTCTGAAATAAAAGTAAAAACTCAAGAGAAAAACGTATGAGTAAGAAACTATTTGCAACACTTCTTGCCGCTGTCGTATATAGTGCTTCATTTGCAAGAGGCTTTACCCAATATGTGAACCCGTTCATAGGAACAGGTGCTGTTGCCAACAGTCTCTCGGGCAATTGCTATCCTGGAGCTACCTTGCCTTTTGGCATGGTACAGCTATCTCCTGACACACAGGATGCACCCGATTGGGACAAGGCTTCGGGGTATGATTACAACGACTAGAATATCATGGGCTTCAGCCATACCCGATTGAGCGGGACTGGAGCTTGCGACCTCATCGACATCCTCCTCATGCCCACCACTCAAGAAGGTACTGCCAAGCCTTTTTCATCATTCTCTCATGAAGAGGAAGAGGCTCACCCGGGATATTACAAGGTAAGGCTCGGTCAATTTGGCATCATAGCAGAACTTTCGGCAACTACGCGCACAGGCATCCACCAATATACTTTCCCTCAAGGGAAACGTCAGCGGCTTTACCTGGATATAGAGCACTCTGCACCAAAGGGCAGTTGGAACCGACGCATCATCCAATCGCAGATATGCCTCGTCAATCCAACAACAATTGAGGGATGGCGTATTATCACGGGGTGGGCAAAACTCCGAAGGGTATATTTTCACCTCGAGTTGTCAAGGCCGGTCACTTCTCATCTCTTAATAGACGGAAGCAGACAAGAAAAGAATGCCACACTTGTCAATGGTTCGGAATTAAAAGGGTTCTTCGATTTCGACCAGACCGTTGGCAAACCGCTCACCTGCAAGGTTTCACTTTCCTCTACCTCTTTGGAGAATGCACGCGCCAACATGCGCAAGGAAGCCGAAAGCTGGGACTTCAGGCATTACAAGGAAGCGGCAGACCGTACCTGGGACGAGTTGTTGGGGCGTATTGAGGTAAAAGGGAACGAGAAAGACATGCAGAAATTCTATACCGCCCTTTACCATACGATGATTCAGCCCAATGTGCTCAGCGACGTGAACGGCGAATACACGGCACCAGACTATAGCACGCAACGTATGCCAAATGGCCAAAACTATTATACCACATTCTCGCTTTGGGACACCTTTCGTGCCCGCCCATCCGCTTTACAGCCTGATAGTTCCAGAGAAAAACGCCGAGTTTGTGAACAGTATGCTCTGCCACTATGACCGGTATGGCTATCTTCCTATCTGGCATCTCTATGGACAAGACAATTACTGCATGATAGGCAACCATGCCGTTCCCGTCGTGGTGGATGCCTATCTCAAGGGGCAGCTCAAGGGGATTGATGGTGAGCGGGTGCTGGATGCCGTCGTCACTTCCTGCACCCGATCACACCTGGGGTCCAACTTTGAGGCTTGGGAACAGTATGGTTATATGCCAGAAAATATCCAGTCGCAGTCGGTATCTGTCACTTTGGAGCAGTCTTTCGATGACTGGTGTGTGGCCCTGCTTGCCAAAAGACTGGGAAAGCAGGATATTTACGAATGCTTTATGAAGCGAAGCCGGTTTTATCGCAACCTGTTCAATCCTGCCAATGGATTCTTTCAGGGAAAGAATAGTGACGGGAAATGGTTGGAGCCTTTCGACCCTTTGCGTTATGGTGCCAACGGAGGCAATCCCTATACCGAGGGCAATGCCTGGCAATACAACTGGTACGTGCCACAGGACGTGCCCGACCTTATTCGTCTGATGGGTGGCCAAAAAGCGTTTGTTAGCCGGTTGGACAAATTCTTCACGCTCACCGACACGAGTGGTGAAAAGAATGACAATGCCAGCGGATTCATCGGACAGTATGTTCATGGCAATGAGCCAAGCCATCATGTGGCATACCTTTACGACTATGCCGGCGAGCCACAAAAGACGCAAAAACTGGTTTCTCAGATTATGAACACCTTGTACAACACGTCATCAAGCGGATATGCAGGCAATGATGATTGTGGCGAGATGTCTTCTTGGTTTGTCTTCAGTGCGATGGGCTTTCTATCCGGTATGTCCCGTAGGCGGTGAGCTGGCCCTTGGAACTCCGCTCTTCGACGACATTAAAATTCATCTGCCGAATGGCCGCACTTTCCATATTGTGGCTGCAAGGAAGCGTGCAAGTGACATTTATGTAAGGCAGGCCATGCTCAATGGCAAGAAAATCAAAGGGAATTTCATCCATCACCATGACATATGGAATGGAGGAACCCTTAAATTTTCAATGTAAAAGTCTGCCTGTCTCTGGTCTTTACTCGCGGGTCACATACCGTTTCCAGTAGGCAATGATGAGGGTGGTGAGAGGAAGGGCTATGATGAGTCCGATGAAGCCGAAGATGGCACCCCACACCGAGAGCGAGAGAAGGAGGATGGCAGGGTTGAGTCCCATCACCTTGCCCATTATCTTGGGTGTCACAATCATGTCGGTGATGATCTGCACCACAATGAAGAGACCGACGGCCAATCCGAAGATGAGCCAGAAGCTCTGCCCCGTGTCGGCAGCCTTGAGCATGGCCAGGAAGGCTGTGGGGATGAGTGCAAAGGTGTGGAGATAGGGCACCAAATCGAGCAGACCGATGAGTATGCCCAGACCTATGGCCATGGGAAAGTCCATGATGGTGAAGCCTATGCAGAACATCACGCCCATGCAAAGTGCCACAAGCGCTTGCCCACGGATGTAGTTGTTGAGCTCGTGCTCCACATCTTTCATCAAGTCGCGCCAGAAAGGCCTGTTCTTCTGCGGGAAGATGCGCACCCAGTTGGTGGTAAGATATTCGTAGTCCAGTAAGATGAAGAACATATATAATAAGGTGATGAGCGAAGCCACAATGCTGATAACGATGCTTGCCGTCTGCCCCAGAATGTTGAAGAGCTTGGGCGCCGCACTCTTCAGCGTGTCGGTGAAGTCGGTGCTTTTGAAGAATCGCTCTATTTGGCTTTGATTGTTGGCTATCCAGCCCGACAGCCATTCCGAGATGCTGTTGGTATGAGTGGACTCGTGCATCCAGTGGGTCAGTATGTCATAGAGCTTCTGGAACTGCTCAATCATTGGCGGAATAATGAGGTAGACGATGAGCCCGATGATGGACAGCACGAATGCCATGGTGACAATGATGGCCAGCGCACGCACGCGAAGTCTCATCTTCTGCTCTACAAACTTCACGATAGGGTAGAGCAGGTAGGCAAAAAGCCAGGCTATGAAAAAGGGGAGCAACACGCCACTCAGGTAGTTCACCATGTAGAACACGGCAAGTATGAGCAACCCGATGCCGGCCAGGCGGATGAAACGGTCGAAAGTGATTTCCTTTTGCATAAATTCTGAATGGCAGTTTTTGGACGGATTGTTCAAGGGGCTACATGCTCAAAGAGGCTTCTGGACTGGGCGTTTCGCCGGTCTTCCTCGAGTGCTTTCTGAAAGCAACTTCGGCACAGGGGTTCGTATTCCATCTTCTCGCCGAGCATGACCTGGGCGTCGTTGTGCACCAGCCGGTGGCTGGCATAGGCCAGTGCCCCGCATTTCACGCAGATGGCATGCACCTTGGTCACCTCATCGGCCACGGCGCATAGGGCGGGGATAGGGCCGAAAGGAACTCCGAGATAGTCCATGTCCAGCCCGGCCACAATGACGCGGATGCCTTTGTTGGCCATAGCATTGCACACTTCGACGAGCTTATCGTCCAGAAACTGCGCCTCGTCAATGCCCACAACCTCATGACCTGCAGACAGTCGGAGGATGGTCTCTGCATTGTCAACGGGCGTGGAGTGGATGGCGTTGTTGTCATGGCTTACCACATTGATCTCCGAGTACCGTGTGTCCAGTGCCGGTTTGAATATTTCCACATTCTGGCGGGCAAACTGAGCTCGTTTCAGCCGGCGAATCAGCTCCTCGGTTTTTCCGGAGAACATGGAGCCGCAAACCACCTCTATTCTGCCGGGGCGGTGGGCTTCCCCTGTTAGATTTTCCATCATATCATGTGCAAAGATAGCAAAAGATTGTTGATTGATGGAGCGCGACAAAGAGAATTTTTAGGGTAACTTAAAAATTGCAAAGAAATGAGCTATTATTTTGGCAGAGCAGAATATTTGCCTATATTTGCTCATCGTTTATGGGCATATTGTATATCGTACCCACGCCTGTGGGCAACATGGAGGATATGACGCTGCGTGCCGTCCGCATCTTGAAAGAGGCAGACTTGGTGTTGGCTGAAGATACCCGGACGTCGGGCATCTTGTTGAAACATTTCGACATTAAAAATCACCTGCTGTCCCACCACAAGTTCAACGAGCACGGCACGTCGGCCGGTATCGTGGAACGCCTCAAGGCGGGGCAGACCATTGCCCTCATCAGCGATGCCGGCACGCCGGGCATCAGCGATCCCGGCTTCTATCTGGCCCGCGAGGCAGCCCGTGCCGGCATCACGGTGCAGACATTGCCCGGAGCCACGGCTTGCATTCCGGCCCTTGTGTCGTCGGGGCTGCCGTGCGACAGGTTCTGCTTTGAGGGATTCCTGCCACAGAAGAAAGGCCGCCAAACCCATCTTGACAGCCTGCGCGAGGAGACCCGCACCATGGTTTTCTACGAATCGCCTTACCGACTGCTCAAGACTCTCAAGCAGTTTGCCGAGGTCTTCGGCGACGAACGGCAGGTGAGCGTAGCCCGCGAAATCTCCAAGGTGCACGAAGAGCACGTCCGGGGAACGCTTGAAGAAGTGACGGCACACTTTGCCGAGGAGGAACCTCGCGGCGAAATCGTCATTGTATTGGCAGGTACCGTCCCGGTTAAGAAACATCCAAAGAAATCTAAAGACATCGAGATATGAAGAAATTATTGCTTTTATCCATGGCCTGCGCGCTCTTGATGACCGTTGGCTGCAAAGACAAGAAGGCGGCTCCCACCGACTTGCAGAGTATCGAACAGAACGACTCTTTAAAGAAAATCATTGCCCAGAGAGACAATGAAATCAACGACATGATGTCGACCATGAACGAGATTCAGGACGGCTTCCGTGAAATCAACGAGGCAGAACACCGCGTCAGCATCGCCAAGGAGGGCGAGGGTGCCAACAAGGCCCAGCAGATTCGCGAGAACATTCGCTTCATCTCCACACGCATGCAGCAGAACCGGCAGCTCATCAAGAAGTTGCAGGGACAGTTGCGCCAGAGCAGCTTCAAGGGCGAGGAAATGAGAAAAACCATTGAGAACATGCTGAAGCAGCTCGATGAAAAAGACCAGCAGTTGCAGCAGTTGCGTGCCGAACTGGATGCCAAGGACATTCACATCACGGAGCTGGACGAGACGATCAACAACCTCAACACCAACGTTTCCGACCTGAAAACGGAAAGCGCACAGAAGACGCAGACCATCAACAGCCAGGACACGCAGCTCAACACGGCCTGGTATGTCTTCGGCAACAAGCGGGAGTTGAAAGATCAGCGCATTCTGGTCGATGGTAAGGTGCTGCAGTCGAGTTTCAACAAGAACTACTTCACCAAGATCGACATCCGTGTAGACAAGGAGATCAGGCTCTATTCCAAGTCGGCCAAGCTGCTCACCATGCACCCCTCCAGCAGTTATACGCTGACACGCGACGCTAACAAGCAGTATGTGCTCAGGATTTCCAACCCGCAGATTTTCTGGAGCACCAGCAAATATCTGGTCATTCTTGTCAAGTAACCGCGCAGGTGGGCTTTTTCGGGAGGCTATCTTTTCTTCCTGAAAAAGTCCACCATCAGTTTCCGGCACTCCTCGCCCAGCACTCCCTCCACCACCTGTGCCTTGGGATGCAAGGCGTGGGGCGCATATTGGCGGTAGCCCCGCTTGTCCTCGCCGGTTCCATAGACGATGCGCCCCATTTGGGCCCACCCGATGGCCCCGGCGCACATCACGCAGGGTTCCACGGTCACGTAGAGCGTGCAGTGGGGCAGGTATTTGCCGCCGAGGGCATTGGCAGCCGCCGTGATGGCCAGCATTTCGGCATGCGCCGTCACGTCGTGCAGGGTTTCCGTCTGGTTGTGGGCCCTCGAAATGATGCGCCCATGGCTCACCACTACGGCTCCTATGGGTATCTCCCCCTCGGCCAAAGCCGTCTCGGCCTCTTGCAGGGCCATGCGCATGAAGCGTTCGTCGCTTTGCCGCTGCGTCTCTGTTTCCATGGTTTTCTTCTTTTTCGACTTGTAATTTCCCCACAAAATTACAACATTCTTTTTGAAGTGTGGGATAAAAGCACTATTTTTGCATGACAATCATAAGTACGACGCATGGCAGAGCACAACGAAGTGGGCAAGTGGGGCGAGGCTTTTGCCGCAGACTATCTGCGGCAGCAGGGCTACGTCATCCTGGAGCGCGACTGGCGGTCGGGCCCGAGCCACCGCGACATTGACATTATCTGCAAGTCGCCCGATGGCCGGACGGTGGTCTTTGTCGAAGTGAAAACACGTTCCGCCGAGCAGCTCCGCGACCCCGAACAAGCCGTCAACCTGCGCAAGATGCGCCACATCGGACTTGCGGCCGACTGCTACGTCAAGCAGTGCCACGTGGTGGAACACCTGCGTTTTGACATTATCACCATTGTAGGGCGCAAAGGCGGCGCCGACATTCAACTTCATCACCTGCAAGATGCTTTCAATCCGCTCCTTGTTTAAAAAGGCCAAAAAGCCGGCCCCCAACGTGCAACATATCGCCCTGGACGAGACGACGAGCACCAATCAGTATTGCCTCGCCGAATTGTGCGGCCGTAATCGCATCGGGATTGCGCCGTATTCGCTGGCCGTTATCACCGCAGAGTATCAGTCATTAGGCCGTGGACAGGGCGCGAATACGTGGGAAAGCGAACGCGGGCAAAACCTGCTCTTCTCCATACTGTGCCATCCTGCATGGGTGCCCGTGCGTGCGCAGTTCTGCATTTCCGAGTGCATCGCACTGGCCATTCGGGATGCTCTCTCCGAACTGACGGGCGGCATCTCGATCAAATGGCCCAACGACATCTATTGGCGCGACCGCAAAATCTGCGGCATCCTGATAGAGAATCGGTTGGAGGAAGGCCGCATCCGCGACTGTGTGGTCGGCGTGGGCATCAACGTCAACCAGCAGATATTCCGCAGCGACGCCCCCAACCCGGTGTCGCTCGTCCAGATTCTGGGTCGCGAGACCGACCGCCGGCAGCTGCTCGACCGTGTGATTCAGCTTTTCCGCGAGAATCTCGAGGCCCTGCGCCGCGGCAATTATGCCGGCATAGCCGCGGCCTATGCTTCCCATCTCTATCGGGCCGACGGTTTTCATGCCTATCGTGATGCCGCAGGCAACTTTGAGGCGGCACTGGTTGAGGTGGAGGAAGACGGACATCTCATCCTGCGCGACACCGCGGGGAGCATTCGCAGCTATGCGTTCAAGGAAGTGGAGTTTGTGTTATAAAGATTTTTACTCATCAAAAACAATACCAGTTATGGCAAGATTTAAACGTATTCTGCTCAAGCTCTCCGGCGAGAGCCTCATGGGCAGACAGGGTTATGGCATCGACGCTGAACGGCTGAGCGACTATGCCCGGCAGATTAAGGAAATACGTGACATGGGCGTACAGATCGGCATCGTCATCGGCGGCGGCAATATTTTCCGCGGTCTCAGTGGCAGCCAGAAAGGGTTCGACCGCGTGAAGGGCGACCAGATGGGCATGTGTGCCACGGTCATCAACTCTCTGGCGCTCAGCTCGGCGCTCGGTGCCATTGGCGTGAAGACCAAGGTGATGACGGCCATCCGCATGGAGCCCATCGGTGAGTTCTACAACAAATGGAGGGCCATTGAGGCCATGGAGCAGGGCACGGTCTGCATCTTCTCGGCCGGCACCGGAAACCCTTACTTCACCACCGACACCGGCTCGTCGCTGCGCGGCATTGAGATAGAGGCCGACGTGATGCTCAAGGGAACCCGCGTGGATGGTGTCTACACGGCCGACCCGGAGAAAGATCCCGCGGCCACGAAGTTCACTTCGATAACTTATAAAGAGGTGTTGGAGCGTGGCCTCAAGGTGATGGACCTCACGGCCATCTGCATGTGCCAGGACAACAACCTGCCCATCTACGTCTTCAACATGGACGTTGTGGGCAACCTCAAGCGCGTCATGGCCGGCGAGGAGATTGGCACATTGGTGCACAATTGAGCAAAACTCCCCGAAAACCTTGTCCGATGGTTTTCGGGGAGTTTCTTGAAAAGAGAGAGTTTCGTCTTTTTTCAACGTTTTATTCCGTCTTCCCCATTCGGTATTCCTTGGGCGTCTTCCCTACTTTCTTCTTGAAAATCCTGTTGAAATAGGGCACCTCGTCATAGCCCAGCAGGGCTGCAATGTTCTTGATCGGCTGTCGGGTAGTGACGAGCAGCAGCTCGGCGCGCTCCATCTTGAGTCTGATGACATAGGAATTGGGCGTCTCTCCCAACTCTTTGCGGAACATGCGGATGAAGTGGTCTTCCGACATGAACGCCCTACGGGCCAGTGTAGGAATATCCATTGGCTCGGTGATGTGTCGGCGAATGTGACCCACAACGCTGCTGATGCGCTCGTCCTTAATGTCCTGTTTAGGTCGCGCCCCTTTGAGAAACCGGGCCAGAAGAATAAAGAGAATGCCTCTCGATTCCACAATATCACAGAATTGCCGTTGCTTGTTTTTGGCAATATTGCGTAGCAGTGTGGTGCTGTTGTCATACGACTGTGGGTTTGATTCCGGAAGCTGCATGGAGGGGTTGAGCTCCATCAGTCGGCAAAACAGCTCCCGGTCGTGTGAGGTTCCAGCGGCTTCGTGGGGATAGGAGAGCTGTTCCAGAAAGCTGAAGTCGACCGGAGCCTCGTAGATATGAATGTAATAGTGGCAGAAGCGTCCCGTGCAGATGTTGCTGTGCACGGTGAAAGGCGGTATCATATAAATGTGGTCGGGCTGCAGATGGATGCGCCGATTCTCCATTTTCACCCATGCCTCCCCTTCGGTGACATAGTAGAGACGCGCAAAAGGACTCCGCACGTTCTGCCAGTTCCAGTCGGAATGGTGCTCCGCGTAACCCGTATTGAGGGTCGTAATCTGTAGTTGCGAGATGTCGTGATGGTTCATATCTGTGCAAATGTCGCCATTTTCTATGAAACATCAAAGGGTTTCCCAAAAAGAAAAGGAGCTTTCCCATGAATCTATATGGGAGAGATGAAACAGTGCAGAAGACGTGACGTAACAAGCAACAAGTCGACAAAGTGCAATCTTTAACGCATAAAGTTTAATGGATTATTGAATGGTAATTCCTACTTTTGCAATATAGACAGATAAAGAAAGAATATGATTTAAACCTAAAAATAACGCTTATGAACTACAAACGGCATGGCATTCTTCTGGCCTCTATGCTTGCCCTTTGTCCGACAATACAGGCTAAGCACTTTCCCTTTACTACTGCTGTCCCAATATTTTCTGATGCAGGCGTTTACGTTGTCCAGCAAGATGGAAGAACAGTAAGAGGGCGCATCCTTGATGCTTTGGGTGAACCCATCGTGGGTGCAACTGTTATGGTGAGGGGAACCACGAATGGGGCCGTGACCGACATGGATGGAACGTTCTCTCTTTCTCACGTCGCCCAAGGACAAGAACTTGTTGTAACCTATGTGGGGTATCAGTCAAAAGTTGTCAAGGCAGATGGGCAAGACGTTTTAAATGTCCGGCTCACGGAAGACGTTGCCCTACTGAACGAGGTGGTGGCCGTGGGGTATGGTACGCAGAAGAAAGCTAATCTCACAGGGTCTGTATCGTCAGTGACGGCCAGGGATATTGCTAATAAGCCCGTCTCTAGCACGTCACAGGCCTTAGCTGGACTGGCTCCCGGCCTCAGCGTCATCGCTTCTTCCGGTCTTCCTGGCACGGGAGCCAACGTGAAAATTCGTGGTACAGGCACTTTCTCGAACGCCGAAACAGACCCATTGGTGCTTATCAATGGGATGGCAGGAAATCTTGACGATGTGGAACCCAACGACATAGATAACATCTCTTTTCTGAAAGATGCCGCCTCGGCCTCCATCTACGGCAACCGCGCCGCCAATGGCGTGATCCTGATAGAAACCAAGAAAGGTAAGGAGGGCAAGACCAGCATCAGCTACAATGGCCAGATGGGATGGCAGTGGGCAACCGAGCTTCCTGAGTTCCTGAACTCGTGGGAGTATGCCACCTATTATAATATGGCCATGCAGAATATGGGGCGGCAAGATGCCTACAGCCAAGAACAGATACAAAAATTCCGGGATGGAAGCGATCCGGACAATTATCCTAACGTGAACCATCTGAAGTGGTTGCTGGAGTCGGGTAACGGTTTTCAGCACCAGCACAACGTGAGCGTGTCGGGTGGAACACCAAAGCTCACCTACAATCTTTCCGTGGGCTACCGCAAGCAGAACGGCATGACGGACAAGACCTACAACGAGCGCATGACGGCTTTGCTCTCTCTGCGGGCCGACCTGACCGACCGATTGAACATCAGCATCGACGTCAATGCCTACAACAATCGCTACAAAGCACCCCATGAAATCACCAGCATGATAGGCTATGCCGTGCGCGAAGGCGCACAGTTTGCCGGTCGGAAGAGCGATGGCAGCTTTGGCTATCAGGACAACTACAGCCCGGAGGCATGGATGGCCGGCGAGTCGTTTGTGCGCAATGTGGGCCGCAACATCAGTGGTTCGGCCCTGCTCACCTGGGTCACACCACTTGAGGGGCTCTCGCTCACGGGCAAAATGGGTGGCAACTACTATACGGCATACGACAAAACCTATAATGCCAATACCTATTTCGACGCTACAAAGACCGTCGGGCCAGCCAGCCTGAACGTGTATTCGGCCAACAACACCTACACCGACATGGAAGCCTATGCCAAGTACGACCGTGAGTTTGGCCGTCATGCGCTCAGTGCACTGCTGGGCACCTCGGTGGAATGCACGAAAGACAGGGACTTGAATGGTTATCGCAATACGTTTCCCAACAACTATCTCTACGAGTTGTCTTCGGGCGATGCTTCGACGGCCACCAACAATAGCGGGCTCTCTGAGTATGCGTTGATTTCCTATTTCGGGCGTGTCAATTATGCCTATGCCGGCCGCTACCTGCTGGAAGCCAACGTACGCTACGACGGTTCGTCGCGTTTTGCCAAAGGGCATCGGTGGGGCATCTTTCCGTCAGTGTCGGCCGGCTGGCGTGTGTCCGAGGAAAGTTTCTGGAAAAAAGCTGCTATCTCCAACGTTGTCGACTATCTGAAACTCCGTGCCTCCTATGGTGTTTTGGGCAATCAGAACATCGGTGTTTATCCTTATCAGCAGACTTATACCCTGGGCTACGACTATCCGTTGGGAGGCACATTGCAGTCGGGAGCAGCCATGACAACTTATCTGAATCAGGACATCACATGGGAAAAGACGGCCGTGACCGACTTCGGCATCGACTTCAACCTGTTCAGCAGCCGCCTTACGGCCACCATTGACTACTTCTATAAGTACACGTCCGACATACTTGCACCCGTCGAAGTTTCTTCCATCATGGGCATGTCGGTGGGCCAATCCAATGTTGGTGCGGTGTCCAACAAGGGCATTGAGGCCAGTCTTGCCTATCATGGAAAGATAGGAAAGGATTTCACATTCAGTATATCTCCCAACTTTACATGGATAAAGAATGCTGTGGAAGAGCTTTCCAATGGTGCCACGGAGGAAATCAATAACAACCGTATTGTGGGCCAACCCATCGGTATTATCTATGGTTATGAGACCGATGGCCTCTTTATGGATCAGGCCGAGATAGATGCCGCCCCTGAACAACTGGTGGGCAAGAGCAACATCAAGCCGGGATATGTGAAGTATAAAGACATTTCCGGCCCCGATGGTGTGCCCGATGGCAAGGTCGATGCCAACTATGATCGCAAGGTGCTGGGCAGCACAACTCCTAAGTTCTACTATGGACTGAACCTGACGGCCCAGTACAAGGGATTTGATTTTTCGGCTCTGTTTCAGGGACTGGGTGGTTACAAGCGTCTCATTGGTTCCTATATGGCCTATGCTTTCTACAATGGAGGATCCATCCAACGGTGGCAAGCCGACAACTGCTGGACTGTGGAGAATCCCAACAAATGGGCTGAATACCCACGCTTGGAAACGCTCAACATGAACCATCCCAACCTGCAAATCTCTGATTACTGGACGAGAGATGCAAGTTTTCTTCGCCTGAAGACTTTGCAGATAGGCTATACCTTGCCTAAGCGGCTGGTTCACCGGATTGGCATTGAGCACATTCGGGTGTTTGCATCAGGGCAGAATCTCTTCTGCATCAACAAGTTCTATAAAGGATGGGACCCTGAGAACGAGATCGCAACGGGCGATGCACCGAGCTACTATCCCATCAACAGTGTTTATTCGTTTGGACTGAACGTAAAATTCTAAAAGCAGCATACGATGATGAAAACAAGATATTATTTAGCGAAATACACCAGTGTGGTGTTGTTTCCAGTCATATTGGCAGCAGGGTTGACCGCTTGTTCTACCGACCTGCTTGAGAAGAACCCGCCGGCAGCCATCTCCAATGGCAACTTTTGGACGGGAGAGAGCGATGCTCATTTGGCTCTTGTAGGATGCTATCGCTTTGAAAGCGGCTGGTCGCATGACGACTTCCTTACGCCTCAAGGCCTGCTCTATCTTGACTTTGCCGGTGGAAATGGCACAGAGAAAGAGAACTTCACGACACTGATGGCCAGCACCAATACGGTGGCTACCAACAGCAATCTGCGTTGGTATTGGAGTAATGCCTATGCCCATATATCCCGCTACAACACATTTTTCGGCAATATCGACAACTGTCCGATGGATGAGACGCTGAAAAATCAGTATAAGGCCGAGGTAAAATGCCTGCGTGCCTACTACCTGTTCTCCTTGGCTTTCTATTACAAGGATGTGCCCATGCCGCTGAAGACGCTGTCTGTAGCAGAAGCGAATACGATTGCGCAGACTCCTCAACAGCAGGTCTACGACCAAGTCGAGAGCGATTTGAAAGAGGCCATATCCTTACTCCCGGCTACATATGAGACTTCAGATGTAGGCCGATACACCAGTGGTGCGGCCCGTACATTGTTGAGCCGCCTCTATCTGGCCGAGGAACGGTGGGCCGATGCGGCCGGGGTTCTCGGGCAAGTCATAGATTCTGGCATCTATCAGATAGACAAGACTAACGGTGCTGACAGCTACGCGAAATTGTTCCAAATGGGTGGAGAGAAGAGTGCCGAGCAGATTTTCTGCATTACTTATGTCAAGGACCAGTACACTACTTCCCGATATCAGTATGCCTATCCGGAGTGTGCGTATGGTGGCTGGCACCAGTTTGCGCCTTATAACGAGCTTGTAAAGGCTTATTTCTGCACTGATGGCAAGAGCATTGACCAGTCGCCGCTTTATAATGACGCAGATCCGTATGTCAATCGCGACCCTCGTCTTTATGCCACGGTTTTCTTGCCACCTCTCGGCAGCTATCCAGGAACGAAGTATAACGACATTACTTACGACTGTTTCAAAGGTGCCAACACCTCCGACAGCTATAACCGCTACACGCTTTTTAACGGTTATTGTCCAAAGAAAGGGCTTGATCCGTCGATTACAAACAATTTGGGAAGCACCTATACCTCCGTTATTTCGATATTCTTCGTTGGGGCACTGCCAAGCAGGAGCTCAACCATGTGTTTACGGGTGTGAAACTCTCCGATGATCCGTCGGAACGCAACTATCGCGGCAGTGGTGCTTCGGCTTCTCCGATAGACAAAGATGGCTATTATCAGTTTGAAGCGCGTGCATGGGACAGCCATAATCGCTATTTCCCAATCCCTCAGAACGATCTGAATGTCAACAAAAACTTAAAACAAAACGAGGGCTACAATTAAAAAAGAATTGCTCCGTTTGACTTAAAAGTAAAGCATACCCGATATGAAACAACCATTATTCATAAGCCTGTTGTTCCTGCTGCCCTCTGTTTCATGGGCCCAAACCTACGAAGTGCCCGTGTCCGAGGCGCAAGAAAAGATGACTACGGGCCGGTTTCAGCCCACATGGGAATCTCTTGAAACGCAATATCAAGTGCCCGAATGGTTCTGCAATGCCAAATTTGGGATATGGGCCCATTGGGGACCACAGTGTGTAGAGGGTTCGGGCGACTGGATGGCGCGCGCCCTGTACCAGGAGGGATCCAAGGCTTGGAAGTTTCATTGTGAGCATTATGGGCATCCGTCTGAGGTGGGGTTCAAGGACATTCTACCTCTTTTCAAGGCAGAGCGTTGGAATCCAGACTCGTTGGTGGCCTATTACAAGAGCCTCGGCGCGGAGTATTTCTTTGCTCTTGGCAATCATCATGACAATTTCGACCTTTGGGATTCCAAGTATCAGCCTTGGAATTCCAAGAATATAGGGCCACATAAGGACATTCTTGCAGGATGGTCAGAGGCAGCCCGCAAACATGGATTGAAGTTTGGCGTGTCGCTACATGCCGACCATGCGTGGTCGTGGTACGAGCCGTCGCGCCGCTACGACCGTAGTGGCGACAAGATGGGGGTGCCTTACGATGGCTGGCTCACCAAGGCCGACGGCAAGGGCAAATGGTGGGAAGGCCTGGATCCGCAGGACCTTTATCAGCAGAATCATCCCTTGAGTCGGGGCTCCTGGGCCGATGGCATGATTCATCAACAGTGGGGTTGGGGCAACGGTGTGGCTCAGCCGTCGCAGCAATTCGTTACCTACTTCTACAATTGGACGCTTGATGTCATCAATCGGTATAACCCCGACTTGCTCTATTTTGACGTAACCGTACTGCCATTCTGGCCAATCAGCGATGCCGGACTGAAAATAGCGGCTGGCTTCTACAACCACAACCTGGCCACGCATCAGGGGAAAATGACGGCCGTTCTGTTTGGTAAGATTCT
Source organism: Hallella seregens ATCC 51272 (assembly GCF_000518545.1). Lineage (GTDB taxonomy): Bacteria > Bacteroidota > Bacteroidia > Bacteroidales > Bacteroidaceae > Prevotella > Prevotella seregens. Next base: position 19,002 of record NZ_JADU01000011.1, on the reverse strand, counting down.
CAATAAGAACCAGCGCAAGGGCATTACATGGGATGTTGAGCGCGGTGCGCCCAACCAAATTGTTGACCATCCTTGGCAGACTTGCTCGTGTATTGGTGGTTGGCACTATGATACCGAGGGCTACGAGAACGGCTGGTACAAGACGGCCTCGCAGGCTGTACGGCTTCTTGTTGATGTGGTCAGTAAGAACGGCAACCTGTTGCTCTCGGTACCTCTACGGGCTGATGGTACTTTCGACGAGAAGGAGAAAGCCATTCTGGATGAGTTTGGCGCATGGATGCGTGTCAATAAAGAGAGCATCTTTGCAACCCGTCCTTGGAAAAAGTTCGGTGAGGGTCCCATTGCAGAGTCCGATATTAAGATTAACGCCCAGGGCTTCAACGAGGGTTCATACACCAAAGCCGGTGCCTCTGAGATTCGATTTACAACAAAAGGCAATGTGCTCTATGCCACAGCACTTGCCTGGCCGGACACTCATCAGTTAACGATTAAGAGCCTGGCGGACGGTAGTGATCTCTATTCGGGGAAGATTCATACTGTCCGACTTCTTGGCCACGGTAAGGTGAAGTTCAACCGTACAGCCACAGGGCTTGTGGTAGAGCTCCCGGGAAAGCCCTGCAACACTATTGCGCCCGTACTGGAGATTAGGTAGTCGCGGCCCCTTTTTCTCCTTGTCCACTAAGCGCTGGCCTGTCAGCTCTTGGCGGACGAGGAGGTAAAGTCCAGGCTGCCAAGCGCAGCGAAAGAGCCGAACTGGGCCGCCCGCTCCGACATGGGCATAGGGGGATGCAGCTTGGAAACGTGGTGGGGCAGGTGAATGATGTCGTCGTATTTTCCCATTATCGTCGTATTTTCGATGAGTGTCCGTGGCTTTGGCGTGCAGAAAGGTCAGGCGCGGTGCCCGCCTATCTGGCTGTTGCGCTGGCGGGCCGTCGCTCCCTCAGCAAAGTCGAGAGCCCGCAGGATGGCATTCTTCCCAAATTTCTTTTTGATGTCGAGCAGTGTCTCCTGCATGCGGTGCTCGCGGGCGAGCGACCGTTCCTCGTCCTGCTGCTGTTGCAGCAGCAGGGAATTGTCGGCAAACATGTCGAGCTGTACCGGCGTCTGGTGCTGCTTCTCGGCTTCCTGCTCGGGCAACACCCGTGCCGCGACAATGTTCAAGCGACGAATGAGCAGGTTAGGGTTAACCATGCTGTCGAACAAAGAGATAGCCGCTTCAATGATTTTTCTACTCGAAGCCGTGAGCCTCGTCAGATTTTGCGACCCATGTGCCGGTCGGGGCACCTGCCGGCCATAGTGGTCGAAGCCGATGGGGCCACGGTAGGCGGCCCGTATCTCGGGGCGGATGAGGCTTTCACGGTCGTAGCCAATGGTGATGACAATCTGGTCGGTTACCAGCCGTTTGTCCACCAAGTCGAGGGCCAGCGCGTCGGCCATCTCTTTCATCACCACCTTGGCCTTGGCAAAATCATAGGGTTCGGACAGCACCTGCCCACTGCTCAGCGAGCTCGTCTCCGGCCGGTAAGCCTTGATGGCGGCCATGGTGCACGGTTCCCAGCCCCAGGCATGGTCGATAAGCAGCTCGGCATTAACGCCAAAAAGCCGGTAGAGCAACGCCTCGTGATTGACGGAACAACGGGCCACGTCGCCCATGGTGTGCATGCCGTAGGCCTCCAGCTTGCGGGCAGTGGCACCCCCAACCCGCCAGAAACTGGTGAGCGGCCGGTGGTCCCACAGCTGCTCACGGTAGGCTGTTTCGTCGAGTTCGGCTATGCGCACGCCGTCGCTGTCGGCCGGCATGTGCTTGGCAACGATGTCCATAGCCACCTTGGCCAGGTAGAGATTGGTGCCGATGCCGGCCGTAGCCGTGATGCCGATCTCGCGCAGCACGTCGCGTATCATAGTCATGGCCAGCTGGTGGGCAGTCATTTTATAGCTGGCCAAATAGGGGGTCACGTCGCAGAACACCTCGTCGACGGAATAGACGTGGATGTCTTCGGGCGAGACGTAGCGCAGGTATATCTCGTAGATGCGCTTGCTGTAGGCCTTGTAGTGCGCCATGCGTGGCGTGGCGGCAATGTAGCCAATCTCCAGCTCGGGATGGGCCTTGAGCTCCGTGTCCGACACCGACTGCCCCGCGAACTGCCGCCCCGGCGCCTGCTGGCGCCGCGCATAGTTCACCTCGCGCAGCCGCTGCACCACCTCGAAGAGGCGTGCCCGGCCGCTGATGCCGTAGGCCTTGAGCGAGGGCGACACGGCCAGACAGATGGTTTTCTCGGTGCGACTCACGTCGGCCACGACCAGATTCGTCGTCAACGGATCCAGTCCACGCTCGCGACATTCCACGCTGGCGTAGAACGACTTGAGGTCGATGGCGATATAGCTGCGCTTGTCTGTCATCTATTCGGCGGTGATGCCGTTTTCCCGGACAAAGGCGCGCAGCCGGCTGCCATCGTCGAGCGAGGGCGAGTAGGGGGTGAGCAGGTGCAGCCGCCCGGGGCCGTAGAGGGCTAGCAGGTCGCGTGCGGTGTTGAGCACGCACACGTCGCCGGCCAGGCCGCACAGGTCTATCCGGTCAATGCGGAGGGCCCGCACCAGCCGGTCGACGACGGCAGCCGACCGATCGTTCTGCATGATGGAGTATTCTTCGCGGTCTACCCGGTCGCCCTTATATAATAAGGTGAAGCCACCGCGCGAGCGGTTGAGCGCCTCGAGCAGGGGTTGCCAGAGGGCCGCCCCCGCCGAGTGCTGGATGCAATGGGGCGGCCACTGGCCGCCTTCACGGTCGAACGATGCGTGACGATAGGGGTGCCAGTCGGACGTGACGAGCTTCACGGCATAGTCGTCGTGGGTCTCTACATACCGGGCCAGCCCGTCCATGGCCTCGGCCGCACCGGGCACGGGTAGGGTTCCACCGATGAAATCGATCTGCGGATCCACGACGAGCAGCATCTTTTTTATCTTCTTCGTTTCTTCCATCTTCGTTGCAGGGTTTTCTCCGCCCTCACAGTTTCGGGGTGAGGGGTACTTGCAAATGCAAAAATAGAGATTTTTTCTGAAAGCGGCAAGCCGTGGGGACATTCATTGCGACGAACAGGAGTTTTTGTGTTGTGTCCGCACACAACTTGTTGATTTAGGTCAAGAATTGAGCGGTTTTGGGAGAAAACAGGAGCGAAAACATTGTGCAGTCGTGAGAAACGCCGTATCTTTGCATCGTCAAAAGGTTAATAAGATTTTTAGGTTAGTAGTTTCATATAGGTTTTTAGTTTTAGGTTTTTAGGTAAAGATTGTTTAAGTCATTAGGTAATTAGTTTAAGGTAAACAAAGATTGAACCATTCAGGACAACAAGTTGAAGCATGAGCGTTGGTTTCCGCCGTGAGGCGTGAACCCACAATCAAGCTCCAAAAGCGGAACCAAGGTTCTGCCAACAAAGATGCAAGGTCTCGCGAGAGGTCTTGTTTTTTTGTGTCCCGACGCAAAAACAGCCGGCCCCGGACGACGGGATTCGCCCAAAAACCTTACCTTTGCACCGCAACACAAACTCCCAAAACCGCCGATATGCAAATACTTCTTGCCGATGCCAAGCTGATGAATGGCCGCTGCACGGTGCAGCCCCAATCTGTCCCCATGTTTGACGCCACGGCCCAAGCCATTGCGGCCGACCTGGCCCGGATGGATACCGGCGAGCTGGGCGACCGGCTGAAATGCAGCCCCAAGCTGGTCGCCGAGAACTGGCTGCGCTACCAGAACTTTCTGCTGGCCGAACGCCGGCCGGCCATCATGGCCTACAGCGGCCAGGCCTACAAGCACCTGCGGGCCACAACGCTCAGCCCGTCGGCCCTCAACTATGCCCAAGAGCACCTACGCATTACGTGCTATCTCTACGGACTGCTGCGGCCGCTGGACGGAATCGCGCCTTACCGTATCGTGCCAACCATCAGTCTTCCAGCCACCAACGACGTTCCGCTGTTCCATTTCTGGAGGGACAAACTCACCGACTTGCTCATCCGCCGCACGCTGGCCGACGACGGTGTGCTGGTGCATCTCAGCACGGGCGAATACGAACATCTGTTCGACTGGCGGCGGCTTTGCCGCGAGCTGCGTGTCGTTCAGCCCATGTTCATGGTGGACAGTGGGGGAGAGCTGGCCGTCCAGGCAGTGTGGGCCAAGGCCTGCCGTGGAGCCATGACACGCTGGCTGCTGGAACAGCAGCCCACGTCGGTCGAAGTCCTGCACGAGTTCGGCTACGAGGGATTTGCCTGGCGGCCTCAGCTGGGCGAGCCCGCCATTCCTTATTTTGTGCGCGAGGGATAAACCGTCCCCGTGCAACGGTTCCGCGTGCACGGCGTAATCGCCGCGCGTTTGCGGCGAAAAGGCCATACGATTACACCGTAATCCGCTCGCGTTTACGGTGTTGTCGCAAGCCGATTATAGCTTTGCTTTCAAGTGCCCACTATGCGGCGCGTTACGCAAACCGCCCAACAGATGCTTGGTCTGCCGGGCGGCCGATGAGTAAAGGACGTGCACACAGGTGCCCATGGTCAGCAGCCGGTGCCGTCAAGGCTGCATGCAGGGCCGTCGGGCATGGGCTCCAGACCCACCTCGGCCGACGACAACGTCACGCTGCCATCCTCGCGCACATAGCAGGGAATGCCCACGTCGCCAATGCGACGGGCCTCCTCGAAAGCGGGATGATGGTCGCGCAGGTCGAGAAACTCTTTCAGATTCTTCACATGTTCGCCAATGTCCACAAGCTGAAAATCGGGATTGCCTTCCACCTGTTTCTCCACATAGCTGCAGTACGGACAGGTTTTCATGCCATACATCTTAATCATAATCGTATTCTTTACAGTGTTTAATGAGTTGCAAAGATAAGTAATTATGCCAGAACAAGCTGCTCCCGGTCTTCAAATTATAAATTATTAGCAATACGGCCCACCGCTTTCCAGCCTCCGTTCGCCCCACTTTTCAAATATAATTGCGATTATGATAAATTACAAAGACCTGTGAACGAAAAGAAAGCAACGGCCGCTTATTTCATCGAAATTGTTTGCGCTCTCACAGTTTTTTTGTACTTTTGCCCGAAATATAGATAATTCTTAAAATCACAGCATCATGCTTACACTGAAGCTTATAAGCGAAGAGACGGAGCGTGTGGTCAAAGGACTGGAGAAGAAACACTTCCAGGGCGCACGCGAAGCCGTCGAGAAAGTATTGGAATATGACAAGCTGCGCCGCGAGACACAGCTGAAACTCGACAACAACAAGCAGCAGCAGAACCAGTTTGCCAAGCAGATTGGCGGACTGATGAAGGACGGCAAGAAGGCCGAGGCTGAAGAAATAAAGAACCGCGTGGCCGAGTTGAAAGCCACAGACAAGGCTTTGCAGGAGATCATGGACAAGGCACAGGAGGACATGACGCAGGTGCTGCTCCAGATTCCCAATATTCCCAACGACGCCGTGCCCGAGGGCAAGGACGCCGAGGACAACGTGGTGGTGAAAGAAGGCGGCCCCATGCCCCAGCTGGACGGCGACGCGCTGTGCCACTGGGACCTGCTGAAGAAGTACAATCTGGTGGACTTCGACCTCGGAGTGAAGATTACCGGGGCCGGCTTCCCCATCTATCTGGGCAAGATGGCCCGCTTCCAGCGTGCGCTGGAAGCCTTCTTTCTCGACGAGGCCCGCAAGTCGGGCTACCTGGAAGTGCAGCCGCCCTACGTGGTCAACGAGGCCAGCGGCTACGGCACGGGCCAGCTGCCCGACAAGGAAGGACAGATGTATCATGCCAATCTCGACAACCTTTACCTCATCCCCACAGCCGAGGTGCCGGTGACCAACATCTTCCGCGACGAGATTCTCGACGAGAAAGAGCTGCCCGTCAAGCGGTGCGCCTACTCGGCTTGCTTCCGTCGCGAGGCCGGCAGTTACGGCAAGGACGTGCGCGGACTGAACCGTCTACACCAGTTCGACAAGGTGGAAATCGTGCGCATTGACAAGCCGGAACACTCTTACGAGAGCCTGCAGGAGATGCTGAACCACGTGGAAGGTCTGCTGCAGAAGCTGGAACTCCCCTACCACATCCTGCTGCTCTGCGGCGGCGACATGAGCTTTACGTCGGCCATCTGCTATGACTTCGAGGTGTGGAGCGCCGCCCAGAAGCGATGGTTGGAGGTGTCGTCGGTGTCCAACTTCGAGAGCTACCAGGCCAATCGGCTGCACTGCCGCTTCCGCCGCGCGGAGACCAAGAAGACCGAACTCTGCCACACGCTGAACGGCTCGGCCCTCGCTCTGCCCCGCATCGTGGCTTCGATCATTGAGAACAACCAGACGCCCGAGGGCATCCGCGTGCCGAAAGTGCTTGTGCCCTACTGTGGCTTCGAGATGCTCGACGACAAGAACTTCGGATAAGACACCTTATTATATATATACAACAGCTGACATTTGGCAGGGACATACGTCCTGTATGTCTGTGGCCGCAAAGCCTTGACAGACATGCGGGGCGCATGTCCCTGCCGCATTCCACCTATCGTCCGGCCCTATCCGCCCTACCCTGCTCAACCTCATTATACAAAAACAACCACTAAAGATATTGCGAACCATGAACAAGATTATCAAGAAAGAGCAGTTCTCCGAGAAAGTATATTGCTTCGAGGTGGAGGCTCCGCTCATAGCCCGGAGCTGCCGTCCCGGCAACTTCATCATTGTACGGGTGGACCAGAAAAGCGAGCGCGTGCCCTATACCATTGCCAAGGCAGATGCCGCCAGGGGCACGTTGACGCTCGTCATCCAGGAGGTGGGTCTCTCGTCTACCAAATTCTGCCGGCTCCGTGAAGGCGACACCGTGCACGACATTGTGGGCCCATTGGGCAATCCCTCGCGCATCGAGAACTACGGTACGGTGATTTGTGCCGGCGGCGGCATTGGCATTGCGGCCATCCTGTCCATTCTCATGGCTCTGAAGCAGGCCGGCAACCGTGTCATTTCGGTGCTGGCCGGCCGCACGAAGAACCTTGTCATCATGGTGGACGATGTGGCCCGATACAGCGACGAGGTCATCATCATGACCGATGACGGCTCCTACGGCCAGCAAGGCGTGGTGACTGTGGGCGTGGAACAGGTGATTCGGCGCGAGCATGTGGACAAGGTGCTGGCCATTGGCCCGCCTGTCATGATGAAGTTCACCTCGCAGATGGCCCGGAAATACGGCATACCCAACGACGTTTCGCTCAATACCATCATGGTGGACGGCACGGGCATGTGCGGCGCCTGCCGGCTCACCATCGGCGGTAAGACCAAGTTTGTGTGCATCGACGGCCCCGAGTTCGACGGCGATCAGGTGGATTGGGACGAGATGATGAAGCGCATGGGCACTTTCAAAAACGTGGAGCGGGAGGAGATGGAGCATTACCAAGCCTCCCCCGCTCCCTCTCCTGCTGGAGGAGAAACTGGAGGGTTCTCCCAAGGAGGGCCGTTGCCTCCTCACACTGGAGAGGAGACGGGGAAGACTTTCCAAGGGAATCCGTCGCTTCCTCCTGCGGAAGAGGCAGAATCAGCAGAGGACTACTCGCGTAATGCTCAATGGCGCAAGGATTTGCGTGCGGCGATGAAAGCAAAGGAACGGATGGCCATTGAGCGGGTGAAAATGCCCGAACTGGATGCCACCTACCGTTCCACCACCCGGCTCGAGGAGGTGAACCAAGGCCTGACGGCAGAGATGGCCGTGAGAGAATCCCACCGTTGTCTGGACTGCGCCAAGCCCACGTGCGTGGAAGGATGCCCGGTGAACATCGACATCCCCTCGTTTGTCAAGAACATAGAGCGGGGCAACTTTCTCGCTGCCGCCAAGGTGCTCAAGCAAACTTCGGCCCTGCCGGCCGTGTGCGGCCGCGTGTGTCCCCAGGAAAAACAGTGCGAGAGCCGCTGCATTCACGTCAAAATGAACGAGCCGGCCGTGGCCATCGGCTATCTGGAGCGGTTTGCCGCCGACTACGAGCGGGAGAGCGGACAGATGGCCCTGCCCGAGATTGCCCCGGGCAACGGCATCAAGGTGGCCGTGGTAGGCTCTGGCCCTGCGGGGCTGAGCTTTGCCGGCGACATGGTGAAGCGGGGATTCGAGGTATATGTCTTCGAGGCCCTGCACGAGATTGGCGGTGTGCTCAAGTACGGCATTCCCGAGTTCCGTCTGCCCAATCGCATCGTAGACGTGGAGATTGACAATCTGCGGCGTGCCGGCGTGCACTTCCAGACAGACACTATCATTGGAAAAACCATTAAGGTAGAGGAACTTGAAGAACGTGGATTCAAGGGAATCTTTGTAGCTTCGGGAGCCGGTCTGCCCAATTTTATGGACATTCCGGGCGAGAATCTCATCAATGTGATGTCGAGCAACGAGTATCTGACACGCGTGAACCTGATGGATGCGGCCAACCCCGACACCGACACGCCCATCATTCTGGGCAAGAAAGTGATCGTGGTGGGCGGTGGAAACACGGCCATGGACTCCTGTCGCACGGCCAAACGGCTGGGCGCCGACGTGACGCTGGTCTATCGCCGGTCGGAAGCGGAGATGCCCGCCCGTTTGGAAGAAGTGAAGCATGCCAAGGAAGAAGGCATCCGCTTCCTCACGCTCCACAATCCCAAGGAGTATCTGGGCGACGAGAATGGGCGCATCTGCGCGGCCGTGCTCGACGTGATGCAGCTGGGTGAGCCCGATGCCTCTGGCCGTCGGCGGCCGGAGATCACGGGGCAGACCGTCACGCTGGAGTGCGACCAGGTGATTGTGGCTGTCGGTGTGTCGCCCAACCCGCTGGTGCCGAAGTCGATACCCGGGCTGGAACTCGGACGGAAGAATACCATCGTGGTGAACGAAGACATGATGTCGTCACGCTCCGGACTCTATGCAGGCGGCGACATTGTTCGTGGCGGTGCCACGGTGATTCTGGCCATGGGCGACGGACGGCGTGCCGCCGCCAGCATGGCGTCAACCCTGCTGGCCTAAAGATGGAACGTCTGTAATAGGCCAGTCCGCCGGCTGACGATGCCTATTAATATTATCTAAAAAACACTTTGGCGGCTTCGGCGTTTATCGGAAAAGCCTTATCTTTGTTCTTCCAATTGAGGAGACAGATGAAACAGAAAATCATAATGCTGATGGTCATGGCCCTGCTTGTAGCAGAGACAGGGCATGCACAGAGACAGCGAACCGCGGGGAAAGCCAGGCCTACCAAGAAAGCGGGCAGGCCCGCAATGCAGGAAACGCCGGCGAACAGCCTCTATCGCACCATGCTGCCCGCAACGGCCAAGATGATGTTTGTAGACAGCATGGTGGTGGCCAAGGCCGATTTTCTGGCAGCCATTCCCATAGACAGCGAGGTGGGACGGCTGACGGCCCGACAGACCGGCACCAATGCGCAGGGCGGATGCCAGATGCAGTATCAGGATGGGTTTGGTGACCGGCGCATCTTCGCCGGCGGCGACACCACCGGCACCACGCTCTGGTCACAGACCCGATTGGGCAGTGCTTGGGGGCAACCCGTGCGGTTGGCCGACATATCCGGCGAAGACTACATGTGGCAGGACTACCCTTTCCTCTCAACCGATGGCACCACGCTCTATTTCTCGGCGATAGGCCCAAGCTCCATAGGGGGGCGCGACATCTTCATGACAACTTTCGATGCCGACAAGGGCGAATGGTACAAGCCCGAAAACTACGGACTGCCTTTCAACTCCACGGCCAACGATTACCTGCTCGTCATTGACGACGTAGATACATTGGGCTGGCTGGTCAGCGATAGGTTCCAGCCGCAGGATAGCGTGTGCATCTATACCTTTGTTCCGTCCGGTCTTCGTCAGGACTTTACCAACGACGGACTCAGCACGAGTCAACTGGAACACTACGCTGCCATTCGCAGCATCAGAGACACTTGGGCGTTTGGCAACCGCAGCGAGGCACTAACCCGGCTGCGGACCTTGGCAGCCCGTCGCAAGGCCAAGTCGGGCATGGCGGCTGGTGGCATGCGGTTTGTGATCAACAACGGGCGTGTTGTCACCTCGCCCTCCCAGTTCAAGAAAGCCGAGAGCCGACGGCTCTATGCCCAGATAGAAGAGCTGGATGCAATGATTGCCAAGACAGAACGGGAACTGGAAAGTCTGCGAAGTGCATATCATCGGCAAGCCGAACAGCAGACCGCGCATCAGATAATCGATGCCGAGAAGCAACAGGCCCAGCAAAGGGAAGACCTTCGGGCACTGACACTCAAAGTCCGCGTGCTCGAAAATCAATGAATAACTAAAAACATAAACGCTATGAATACGTATTTTGCAGAGTCTGAACTCATCATCAACGGCGACGGCTCCATCTTCCATCTCCACCTCAAACCCGAACAGCTGGCCGACAAAGTGATTCTGGTAGGCGATCCCGAACGGGTGGCCTTGGTCGCCTCACATTTTGAAACCAAGGAGTGCGAGGTGAGCAATCGCGAGTTCCTAACCATCACCGGCACTTATCATGGCAAGCGTATCACGGTGCAAAGTACGGGCATTGGCTGCGACAACATCGACATTGTGCTCAACGAGATGGATGCACTGGCCAATATCGACTTCCAGACACGCACGTCCAAGCCACAGCTGCGGTCGCTCGAGTTTGTACGCATTGGCACCTGCGGGGGACTGCAACCCGATGTGCCGACAGGAACCTACGTGGCAACGGTCAAAAGTATAGGATTCGACGGGCTTCTGAATTTCTATGCTGGTAGAGATAAGGTTTGTGATCTTTCGTTGGAGCAATCCTTTAAGGATCATGTGAAATGGCAGGACAAGATGGGCAATCCCTACGTGTCCGTCTCTGATACAGGACTGCTCGACCGAATTGCCGACAAGGACATGGTTCGCGGATATACCATTGCCTGTGGCGGTTTCTTCGGTCCTCAAGGGCGTCAGCTCCGTGTGCCGTTGGCCGACCCGAAGCTGAACGAGAAGATAGAGAGTTTTGATTACGACGGCTTTCACATCACAAACTTTGAGATGGAGTCGAGTGCCTTGGCCGGACTCTCTTCGCTCATGGGGCACAAAGCACTTACGGTGTGCATGGTCATTGCTAATCGCGTGGCCAAGAAAGCTGAGAGCAATTACAAGAACGACATTGACGGCCTCATCACCACCGTACTCGACCGCATCTAATCACTCCTTTGCATGATAAACAGTGATACCATCGTAGCACTGGCTACACCTGCGGGCGGTGCCATTGGCGTGTTGCGCCTCAGCGGCCCCGATGCCCTTACGGTCACCGGTCGGCTCTTCTCCCCTATCAAGGCAGGTTCAGCCGGAGACGGTGCCCATCAGTTTGTCCATGCCCGGCCCAACAGTCTGCACTATGGACACCTTCATACGCTGGATGGCGAGGATATCGACGACGTAATGGTCTGCATCTATCGTGCCCCGCACAGCTATACCGGCGAAGACTGTACGGAGATTAGCTGCCATGGATCGGCCTATGTCCTCCATGAGGCCATTAAGGCCTGCATCGATGCCGGAGCACGGCAGGCCACTCCTGGAGAATATACCCAGCGGGCGTATCTTAATGGCAAGATGGACTTGTCTCAAGCCGAAGCTGTGGCCGATTTGGTATCGGCAACCAATCGGGCAACGCATAAGATGGCGCTTAGCCAGCTGAAAGGACATTTCAGCAGCGAGCTCTCCCTCCTGCGCGAGCAACTGCTCAAGATCACGAGCCTCCTGGAGCTAGAGCTCGATTTCAGTGACCATGAAGAACTCGAGTTTGCCAATCGGGATGAACTCGAGACTCTTGCTGTCAGAATAGACCATCGGATAACGACCCTTGCCCGCTCTTTTGAGACCGGCAATGCGCTGAAGCAGGGTATTCCGGTAGCAATCGTGGGAAAGACCAATGTGGGAAAGTCGACTCTGCTCAATCGGTTGCTTCATGAGGAACGGGCTATCGTCAGCGACATCCACGGCACAACGCGCGACGTCATAGAAGATTCGATGACCATTCAGGGTATTCCTTTCCGATTCATTGATACGGCTGGCATCCGCACCACCTGCGACAAGATAGAGCAATTGGGCATAGCACGCACCTATCAGAAACTTGACGAGGCCACCATTGTACTTTGGCTCACAGATGCCACTCCCACTCCCGAAGAAATGGCCGACATGCAACGGCGCACTCATGACAAGCACCTCATCATGGTGCGAACCAAAATCGACCTGCACTCCCCTACCCCGGAAACAACCAACGCTACCACTTCCGTTCATTCTCTCTCTGCAAATAAGCCTGGAGCGACTATTTATATTTCTGCAAAACTTGGATTAGGGCTCGACACTCTTGAATCGGCTTTACTCCAGGCTGCCGACATCCCCGATATTAACGAAAGTAGCGTTATCATTACAAGTGCCCGCCATTACGAGGCTCTTTCTCGTGCACACGATAACCTGTCTCGTGTGCTTCAAGGCATGCGCTCGAATTTCCCTACTGACCTGATTGCCGAAGACCTCCGTCTCGTCCTCGACGACCTTGCAGATATAACCGGTCGGGGCCGCATCACTCCCCAGGAAACCCTCCACAATATATTTTCTCACTTTTGCATCGGAAAGTAAGCCTTATTTTGGGTGTATCAAATCAGATATAAAACTGATGCAACTAATGTGAGATTACAAAGGGAGTTTCATCGAAATAAGCATCGGAAAATAAATCGAAATTTTTGCACGGTTTATACCCGATTTGTCGTTTATTTGTTGTTACTTTGTTGCTGGAAACATATTAAGCAACAAAGCAAGCAACAAAAATCATGGGACAGTCAAAAGAGCCAATCCGCCTACGTCAAAGGCGTACACCGTCGGGGCTGATAAGCCTGTACCTCGACATCTATCTCAACGGGCGACGCTCGTATGAGTATCTGAAAATGTATCTCGTTCCCGAGAAGACGAGAGCCGACAGGGAAAAGAACCGAGAAACGCTCAAACTCGCTGATGCTATCCGTGCAAAACGGGTTCTCGAACTCCGCAACGGGCAGTACGGCTTCCAATCGCAGTTTGCAGCCTCTACTCGTTTTTTCGATTATTATCGTTCACTCTGCGAAAAACGGCTGGGAGGAGAAAGCAGAGGCAACTGGGGTAATTGGTATTCGTGTCTCCATCATTTGAAGAAGTACGAAAAGCGGGAGGACATTACCTTTGCCGAGATAACGCCCGAATGGGTACAGGGGTTTAAGGATTACCTCGATAATGATGCTGTGGCGTGGACACACGATTACCGAAAGCGTATTAAAGACCATCCACTTGCCCGTAACAGCAAGATGTCGTATTTCAATAAATTGCGGGCGTGCCTTAATCAAGCCTATGAGGAGCGGATTATAGCTGTCAATCCGCTACGTGGTATAGACGGGTTCAAGGCGGAAGAGGGAACACGAATGTACCTCACTATCGACGAGGTAAAGAAACTTGCACAGACAGAGTGCGAGTACCCACAAATCAAAGCAGCATTCCTGTTCTCTTGCCTCACGGGGTTACGGCGTAGCGATGTGCTACGGTTACGCTGGGGTGATGTTTATCAGCAGGGCGATTTTACCCGTATCATTTTCAAGCAAAAGAAAACCGCAGGGCAGGAATATCTCGACATAACGGCAGAGGCTGTAGAGCTGATGGGTGAACGAGGAAACCCCGATGATTATGTTTTTACGGATATACACTCTCCATCCTGTACGAACAAAACCATAAAGCTGTGGGTTGCAAAGGCGGGTATAAATAAGGATATAACATTTCACTGTGCACGACATAGAGATTTTTATAAACGACAAATAATCAATAGATTAAATTGTTTGTCAATATAGGGAGGTAACGATAAGGAAACCAGCGAACTTCTATACTCTACCTTGTTTTGCCATTTCAAAGAACCACTTTGTTTGCTGCAAAGGTAGCGATATTTTCGCGAAAAGATGGGAATTTCTTCGTTTAAAATAGTTTGGGTATTATAAAAAGTAATCCATCATGACAAAATATTCATATAGCACTCCTTAAATTCTGCTTTTGGGACATAGAACTTAGTGGTTGTTTGACTTAAACAAAGGTCATTCTTTATCGAAACATTTTATCATATTATAGTACTCCCTAATTTTAGACAACGGATTTGCCTTTTTCTTTCACAGTTAGAAACATACAGAATTTCTTTGATATGGTTTATTGTTCTTCTTATGCAGCTTCTACTATTATTCCATATAGCATAGCTGGTAGTGGCCTGGCGATGCTTTGGGGTGGTCTCTCAAAGCAGTAGAAATTTATCCATGTTTTGGATCCCATTTCTGAGTTCAAGAGCTGTATCAATTGGGGGCAGATACATTCATTCGAAGAGTAATCTGTTTTTTATGTCTATATTTAAAGAAAGATTTTTATAGAGTTATTTCCAAAACCTCGAAGCAGGCAACTTATCAACATTATTCTGTCATCTTTATTGGTATAAATCTTCTCTTTGAGCAAAAAACAACATATCATGTTTAAGTAGTTGTTAAAATATCTATACTTTGTTTTGATTGTTTTTGTAGGGGCAAGAAGACTAAAAACTCTTAAGATTTTAATGAAAGATAAATGTGTTAGATAGGCACAAGCAAAATTAGTCTTCCCATATTCAAGCAGGCGGAGAAGAGCTTAAATAGGTTTAAAATCACAAAAGAATTATCTGGCTGAGATATAAACATCTCGATTTATTTTGTATATTTGCACTGAAAAATTGAGTAAAGTATTTGATCTATGAATAAGATAAAACTTGTGCTTGACAATAAAGGCATTAAACAGAAATGGTTAGCGGAGCAATTAGGAAAGAGTTTTAATATGGTTAATTCTTATGTGCAAAATAGGACTCAGCCAAACCTTGAAACTCTATACAAAATAGCTTCAATTCTTGATGTAGAGGTAAATGAACTACTATATTCAAAAGATGATATAGAACAAATTAAAAATAAGCAATAATATGGCAACAGCGAATCAATTAAAAACGCTCGTAAAGAGCCACTTTGAAGACAATAGCGAGAGATTTAACACTGTTGCATTACAAATTGCAGCTCATGAAGCTAAATTGGGACATACAAATTTAGCTAATGATATACGAAAAATTATTGATGCTGCAAAAATCAATAAGCCTAAATTAAAAAACATAGATTCTAATTTACAAGGCTTATTCTTAGAAATTTATCCACAGGAACATTTAACAGATTTAGTTGTTGCCCCGCAAGTAAAAAATAGAATAGAAAGAATTATTAATGAATTTACCTATAAAGATAAATTGTTTAGGCATAACCTTGAAAACAGACGAAAAATTCTTTTTTCGGGGCATCCTGGTACAGGAAAAACTATGACAGCATCAATAATTGCCAATGAATTGCACTTGCCAATATATGTAGTACTAATGGATAAAATAGTAACAAAATACATGGGAGAAACAAGTGCTAAATTACGGCAAATATTCGATTATATTGAAGATGTTCCTGCCGTTTATCTTTTCGATGAGTTTGATGCAATCGGAGGACAACGAGGTAAGGATAATGACGTGGGCGAAATGCGTCGAGTATTAAACTCATTTTTACAATTTATTGAAAGAGACCATTCTGATAGTTTAATTATTGCAGCAACTAACAATTTAGAATTGTTAGATCAGGCATTATTTAGACGTTTTGATGATGTAATTCATTATCATCTTCCAAGCGAACTTGAAAAAGTTCAACTGCTTAAAAACCGATTATATGGGAAACTTTCACAAAAAGATATTGATTCGATTTTGCCAGAGTTAGAATCTTTAAGTCATGCAGAAATAAATCAAGCATGCTTAGATGCAATTAAAGAATCTGTAATAAATAATGTTAAAATATCCACAGGTTTGCTTGCAAAGACAATTCAAGAAAGAAAATCAGCTTACAATTTAAAATAATAAATATGAATAAATACGAGCATATTATTATCCCTGAAACAATAAAAAAAGCTATTAAATATTCTCCCAGAGGTAGTGGTGGTGGCGGTCTCTCTATACCTGTGCGCAATCGGCAAGCACATGCAGAATATTTACAACGGAAATTTGATGCTGCCAGAGTTGATGATACAAATGTCAAACAACAAATGGAAGCAATCTCCTTACCTGCGAGAAGTGGAATTTATCTCGAATTTGCAAGTGCTCCCACTTATGATTTAGTATCAAAAAGTTTAGAAGATCAAAAAGCTGGTATCCGATTGTTAAATATTCGACAGGTAAAAACAGAAGATAACCAGGAACAGACTTTTGCAACTATCTATATTCCTCATGGAAAGGAAAATAGACTTTTAGAAAAGCTACATAAATATGCGACGGAAGAGTTACGTAATGGGAAACCTAAAAATGACACTCTTTTCCGAAGTATCGAAAATATTAATGTAGCTCTCCTGAAAGCATTATGGACTGACAGATATGAAGATTTTCCAACTGATCACAATGATTGGTATGAGGTTTGGATAAGAACTTCTGTAACAGAAGATATTGTAAATCAACATAACAGATTTATAGATTCTCTTCAGAGTCTCAACATTCACTTCAAAGAGGATTCAATTCTAACATTTCCAGAAAGGACTGTATTTTTAGTATATGCAAATATAGATGCTCTGACTAAATTATTGGGATGTTCAGACCAATTAGCAGAATTGCGAAGTGGACGTGTATTGACAGGATTTCTATTTGATGAGTATAGAAATGAGCAACAAGAATGGGTGGAAGATTTATATAATAGAGTCCAATTTAACCCAAATACAAATTCCGTCATTTGTGTATTAGATTCAGGTGTTAATAATGGACATCCTCTTTTGGAACCTATAATTCCAGAAAGAAATTGTGGCTCTGTCGTTGGAGAGGGTCTTGCGGATAGGGATGGGCATGGCACAAGAATGTGCGGAACCGTCATTTATGGCGATATGTCTTCTTGCCTTGCCAGCACCCAGAAAATACAAATTGATAACCAAGTTGGTTCAATTAAATTATATCCGCATGGTCTTCCTAATCCCAAAGAAGCATGGGGATTTTTGACAGAACAAGCAGTTTTGACGTCTGAAATTATATTCCCTCACAAAACCGTTTGCTATTGCATGGCAATAACGGCAGAAGATAGTGAGCAAGGAAAGCCAACATCTTGGTCAGGAGCAGTTGATTCGATTGCGTACAACAATGGCAATACAGGTCGCTTTTTTATGGTTTCTGCTGGTAATATTAGGGATATAAATAATTTGGATAAGGAAATTGTTACTGGTTATCCAAACAGAAATAGCCTTCGACCAATACAGAATCCTGCTCAAGCTTGGAATGGTTTGACTGTTGGGGCCTTTACCAATATTGTAGCAATAGATAGTCCTAATTTGAGAAACTATGATCGTGTTGCGCCAAGTGGTGGAATTAGTCCCTTTTCTCGAACGTCATCACTATGGGAAAAAGGTGCATTGATTAAGCCAGAAGTTATGTTTGAAGGAGGAAATTTATATAAAACCAATGATCTTCAATTCCCATTTTCTTCTCATCAAGATTTAGAATTGATAACAACGAGTAAAAATTACCAAATAAGCAGTTATTTTGACACTATTAATGCGACAAGTGCAGCAACGGCGTTAGCTGCAAATTTTGCAGGTAAATTGCAGGCTCGGTATCCTCATTTATGGGCAGAAAGCATTCGTGGAATAATGGTTCATTCTGCAAAATGGACTTCATCTATGGAAATACAATTCCCTGTAAGAAATAGAGGAGACATGGAACGAAGATTGCGCCATTGTGGTTATGGTGTACCATCAGAAGAAAGAGCATTTTATAGTACAGAAAATGGTTTAACGTATGTTGCCCAAGAAATAATACAGCCCTTTATCAAGGAGCGAGGAGATAATTCTCCAAAAATAAATGAAATGCACTTTTTTGAGTTACCTTGGCCTCGTGAGGTTTTAGAGCAACTTGCAGAAACAAATGTTACAATGCGAGTAACTTTATCATATTTTATTGAACCAGCTCCTGGAGAAATCGGTTGGAAAGATAAATACAGATATGCGTCATGCGGATTGCGTTTTGATGTAAATAAAGAAGATGAAGATCAAAGGGCTTTTCAATTAAGAATTAATAAATTGATTGAAGCCGAAGAAAACGAAGAGCGTGGAAGGAATGATTCTACCAGATGGTTAATTGGATCGGACAATAGAAATAAAGGATCAATACATTCAGACGAATTAAACCTCACAGCTGCTCAATTAGCAGTATGTAACTTGATAGTTGTTTATCCAATTGGAGGTTGGTGGAAAACACGTACTAATTTGAAACAATATAACAATAAGCTGCGGTATTCTTTGATTATATCTTTGGATACCCCTGTTGAAAATATAGATTTTTATAATACCGTTAAGACAAAGATAGAAACCGTAGTTAATATTCCCATAGAAATCTCAACGAATGATTAATAAATAGGTGGGAACCTAAAAAACAAAGATGATTATTGGCTTACCCGATAAATCGCAGTTCTTGTATTATATGGGTTGACACAAAATATGGATAGAGAAAAACTGTCTCCGTAAAATCTATCATTTTGGTTCAAACGATTGGTATTCAATGCCTAATGAGTTATGAAATGCTATAGGTAATGATTGGGCGACCTATCTTCCGCAATGATATACAACGCTTTACATAACTCGAATAACCTGTTGCAAAGATAAGGGTATATTGTGAGAAAAAGGAATTTTCTCTCTTAATTTTTTCGTAAAGCCGTCCGTTGGGCGGCTTTTTGTTTTCTGTGTATTCTATTCTTATGATGAAATGCAGTCTCCGAAGACGGCGTTTTTTGTTTTCGCCCTGCTTCTCTCCCTGCACATCCTCCACTTATGCTCGTGTATCATGTCGGGATCGGTTTGTTCGTTGTCAGCGGCAAAGGTAGTTCCGGGCTTCTACGGACAAAAAAGGTCGGGGCGGCAAGCCGTTTAGACGACAATCTCCACACTTCCATTTCATT
>NZ_JADU01000010.1 GCF_000518545.1 Hallella seregens ATCC 51272 | reverse complement strand
TTCATCGAAGATGTTGTATTTACTTTTTGCTTATCCATAGCGACATTTTTTTTATGCGTCCAAAGATCGGAGTATGCTGATTCCTTTTTGTAGCAAAATAGAGGTAGCGGGGCGAGGCTTGCACAAGGTTTTGGCGGAAAATACTACCCATAGGTGTGGAGATTTTCCAGACAAACCCAGCGGCACTGACCTTTTGAAAGCCACAAGCCCCGTACTACCTTTGCGGATAAAAAGGGAACAGCATCCGTCTTCTTCATTTCGCATATTGTGGAGCATTGGAAAGGAAGCGAAAGTGCAACGCCCATAGTGGAAAACAGAAAAGGTGGCTATCTCAAAATGCGAGATAACCACCTGATGAACGATAAATGAAAGTGTTTACAGATTACATCGTCGTGCTTCTCAAAGCACGCAAAGCAGGATGGCACAGAGTATCGCCAGCCAGAAGAGAAAGCTCAGCAGCGTAAAGGTAACTTGGAGAATGACTCTGACAATAAAGCGCAGTATCAGAAAGCCTGCAATGACTGACACGGCGGTAACGACCTGTGGCGTTACTATCTTTGAGATAAGCCAAACGACACCGATAACGATGGAGAGCAGGATGACCAGTTCGATGAAGCGTGTCCAACTGAAACGGCGGACTTGCTTGAAAGAAATCGGCTGCTGCTTGATGTTATTGCTTTTGTTCGATGCGTCTGCCTTGATGAAGGCAGGTGTGTGGACATCTTGATTCATGATGATTGTATTCATAATCGGAGCTTTGAATAGTTCAAGAGCAATAACAAGATGCGCAGGCTACACAAAGACAAGTGTTGGTACAAACTCTTGGCGTGTGGAGCGGAGCGTTTATCTTGGCTCTTGACACTACAAAAGCTCCCGATGGTGCTGCATCAAGTCATGTTCTCACCGCCTATCGTTGGCAGACCATTGACCTCAATGAGCAGAACGATTGTTCCTGTCAGTTCGGTGTAGAGTTTCTCATACTCAGGACTTGCGCCAAAATCTTCCGTGAGTTCATACTTGTCGAAAACGCTTTGCACAGCCTTGTTCTTCAGGAGTATCGGGGATAGTCTTTCGGGGAGTGGGGAGGGCAGTTCTTTCTCAAACTCATTCTCCAAGACAGATACAAGCGTGTCGTACTTTGAGAAATGCAGTCCTCTATACAACACTTCGCTTGCCATACTCTCAGCTTCGGGATGCGAGAAGCCTTGTGCCACTGCATCGCAGTAGGTGGTAAGAGCTTCGTCGGCTCTTGCCGTTATGAATGGTTTGTCACTCAGCATTTCGGGGAAATGCTCACTGAGGTAGTTCTCTAACTTCAGACGGAAGTAGGATAGTTCTTTCTTAGTTGTCATAATCTTCTTGGTTTAGGGTTATACATTATTATATTATCGGATTCCCATTGCCTTGTTGAACTTACCGAGTTTGTCGGCAAGCTGTTCCATGTCATGCTCAATCTTCTTGTTGGTGATGCGAGCATAAATCTGTGTGGTCTTTATGTTGGTATGTCCCAGCATCTTCGACACACTTTCCATCGGAACGCCCTTACTCAAAGACATGGTGGCAAATGTATGCCGGGCAAGGTGAAAGGTCAGGTTCTTCTTGACACCGCAAAGGTCGGCTATTTCTTTCAAATACGCATTAGTCTTCTGATTCGTCAGTATGGGGAATAGTTTGCCATCCCGATAGGTCTTTCCACTATACTTTGCAATGATGCGCTTCGGAATATCGAGAAGTAGGACATTTGTTTCCACGCTTGTTTTCTGCCTTTTGGTCATAATCCACTGCTTGTCATCGAGCGTGACGATGTTGTCCGGTGTGAGATTGGACACGTCAATGTATGCCAGCCCTGTAAAGCAAGAGAAGATGAAAACGTCCCTTACCAGTTCCAAACGCTGGATGCCGAAATCCTTGTTGGCTATCTTCATGATTTCTTCGTCCGTGAGGAAACCACGGTTTACCGGCTCCAAGTGGAAACGATGATTGAGAAAGGGGTCGTGAAGGAGATAGCCACGCTTTTGTGCATATATGGTTACGGTTTTGAGAGCCTTCATTTTCTTGACCGACGTATTGTAAGCGCAGCCTGCCACAGTACTCAGATATAACTCAAAGTCTTGTACCACGGATGGTGTGAATTCTGTCAGTCCTATATCCTTTCTTCCATATTTATGGATAAGGAACTCTGAGAAATGTCTTTTCAAAACACTGTACTTTTGCAGACTGTCTTTGCTGATGGTGTGTCCGACACGCTGCTTGATGTCTTCGTTGAACTTGTCGAATACCGGGAGGAAAGTTGTGTACTCCCTGTCTTTTCCTACAAAGAAAGAACGGATTTTCTCCAATGACAGGGACTCGTCATCCTCAAACTTGCGGTAAATTCCATTCAATGTAGTGGAAATAGAGTCCAATGCGGCATTGACGGACAAACTTTCTGCCGTCCTACCTTTAAGCCGGCTTGTGGCATTATTCCACATTGTCTTATCCACGAAAATTTTCGTAGAGCCAAAATTTGCCATTTCTCCGTTAAGGAATACACGGAGCATTACAGGCGACTTTCCTTCTTTGTTCTCATAGTTTGAGCGTAGGTAGAAGGATACCTTGAAATTTGTTCTCATAATGCATCATTCTTTTGTGTAGCACTCGGCTGCAAAGTTAATATATAACATACTGAAACAGAAAGAATTGATGCCGTCAATATGGTATTCAGAATCCCGTCACTGCTACATTTTTTATTGCTACAATTTTTGTGTAGCAGTTTATGTAGCAGAATTTGACCGAATAATGACTGTCAAAACATAGGGTTATGCCGTCAGGCGATAGAGGTATATACAAAGAAAAATCGTTGTAAAACCTTGATTTTACAACGATTAGCTAATTTTTGAAGGCTAAATTGACAACCTTTGTGAAGTCCTTTTGAAGCCTATTAGCGGAGAGAGAGGGATTCGAACCCCCGGTACCTCTCGGTACGACGGTTTTCAAGACCGTTGTAATCGACCACTCTACCATCTCTCCTTCTCGATGTAGCGAATGACACTTCTCGAAGGTGGGTGCAAAGGTAGATAATTTAATTGGGATTTGATGGGAGTAGGGAGAAGATTTTTATGTGGGTTAACGTTTATTAATGGTATTGGATTTGATGGTGCTTTGAAAAAGAGGTACTTTTGCAATTAAATACAATACGGTATATATTAATAATATGTAAGGGTGGTAGTGACATAGTGCAAGGGCGGTAGTGATACGATGCAAGGGCGGTAATGCTGCAAATGGGATAGGGTGACGCACCATCAGACGGGCGTGAAGTTCTATGAAATGAGTAGGTGAATAGCAGGGTGATGTATAATGACGGTGTGTGATGGTGTGGCACATGATAGGGTGACGTGCGATATGGTGACGTATAACAAAGTGATATGTAATAGGCAACGTATAATAGAAGAATCGAGATAGATGATATATCCCAGCAACTTTGAAAACAAAATAGGCTTTGATGAAATCAGGGCAAGGCTGAAGAGTGCGTGTCTGTCTACACTGGGCAAGAGCTTGGTGGACGAGATGGCTTTCTCGGCAGATGCAGAACAGGTGAGCACTTGGATGGAAGAAATCCGAGAGATGCGCCGGATAGGGGAGGAGGGCGAGGAGTTCCCCCTCACCTATTTTTTTGATGTACGCGAGAGCGTGAGGCGTGTACGTCTGGAGGGCACGTGGATGGAGGAGCAAGAACTTTTCGATTTGCGACGTTCGTTGAAAACCATTGAGGATCTCGTGAAGTTTCTCTATCGTGGCGAACCCATGGAACAGCAGCGGCATGCGGAACATGATACACGGCATGAAAACGTGAGTGGAGAGGTGCTCCAGAGAGGCTATGATGATGAAGCACAGCACGAAAATGTTGCAATCGGCGCCGAAGAGGATGACATGGTGACTGTAACTGCCGATGCGTTTGCACTCAAGCGATGGGCTTATCCTGTTCTGCACGATTTGGCTGATGGTATAGCTACGTTTCCTGTGCTCATTCAGCAGATAGACCAGATTCTGGACAAATTCGGGCATATCCGCGACAATGCCTCGCCGGAACTGCTCAATATCCGGCGTGAGCTGGCTCGCACGGAAAGTTCCATCTCCCGCATTCTGAACGGCATCCTTCGAGCAGCGCAGACTGACGGGGTGGTCGACAAAGACGTGGCCCCCACCATGCGCGACGGCCGTCTCGTTATTCCGGTGGCTCCGGCACTGAAACGCAAGATTTCGGGAATCGTCCACGACGAGAGTGCTACGGGGCGTACTGTGTTCATTGAACCTACCGAAGTGGTCGAAGCCAACAACAAAATACGTGAGCTGGAAAGCGAGGAGCGTCACGAGATTATCCGTATCCTCACGAAGATGGCCGCCCGCATCCGTCCGCACGTGCGCGAGATACTCGACTCTTATCACTTCCTGGCCCAAATAGACCTCATCCAGGCCAAGTCCAGCCTGGCCAAAGCCATGGATGGTTATGAGCCCCATCCCGCTGCCCGCCCTTATGTAGACCTGATTCAGGCTCGGCATCCATTGCTCGAGGCTCATCTCAAAGCGGGCCAGGGCATTGTGCCACTCGACATCATGCTCACGGCCGAGAAGCACATTCTAATCATTTCCGGCCCGAATGCGGGCGGCAAGTCTGTGTGTCTCAAGACGGTGGGGCTGCTGCAATATATGCTGCAGTGCGGGCTCTCCATTCCCGTGGGCAGTCGCAGCCGGTGCGGTGTTTTTGCCGACATCATGATGGATATTGGCGATGAGCAGAGTCTGGAAAACGACCTTTCGACCTATTCCTCCCATCTCTTGAATATGAAGAACATGATGCGCCAGGCTTCCGACAGGACGCTGATTCTTATCGATGAGTTCGGCACCGGCACCGAACCCCAGATTGGCGGTGCCATTGCCGAGAGCGTGCTGGGGCAGTTCTGTCGCCGTGGTGCCTGGGCCGTCATCACCACCCACTACCAGAATCTGAAACACTTTGCCGACAGCCACGACGGAGTGGCCAATGGTGCCATGCTCTACGACCGCCATGAGATGCGGCCTCTTTTCCAATTGGACATCGGCCGGCCGGGCAGCTCGTTCGCCATCGAGATTGCGCGCAAGATAGGACTGCCCGAAGAAGTGATTCGCGAGGCCAGCGACATGGTGGGCTCCGACTACATCCAGAGCGACAAATACCTGCAGGACATCGTGCGCGACAAGCGTTATTGGGAACAGAAACGCCAGACGGTGCACCAGCAGGAAAAGGAACTTCAGCGGCGCATCGACCAGTATGAGGCCGACATTACCGATGTGGATCGCCAGCGTCGTGACATTCTGAACCAAGCGCGTCAGGAGGCCGACGAACTTCTGCGCGAGGCCAACCGCCGCATAGAGAATACCATCCGCGAGATCAAGGAGCAGCAGGCCGAGAAGGAGGAGACGCGCAAGATACGTGCCGAGCTCGATGCTTTCAAGCAGGAAGTGGAGTCGGGCGACTGGAAAGCGGCGGGCAAACGTCAGAGTGGCGTGCTCTCGGATGAAGACTTCCAAAAGAAGATTGCGCAGATTCAAGCCCGCCGCCAGCGTCACGAGGAGCGCAAGAAGAACCGCAAGGCCAACGAGCAGCGGGCGGCCGAGACCCTGCGCGGGGCTGCCTTGAAACCGCGTTCCACGGGTGCTGCCCCCAAGTCCTTGGCTCCGGGCGATGAGGTTCGTATCAAGGGGCTTAGGTCAACGGGCCGCATTGAGGCTCTGGACGGAAAGACGGCCACGGTCATCATCGGCGACATGCGCACCAAATTGCCGTTGGGCCGTATCGAGGGGGTGGGCGAATCAGAGGTTGTAGCCGAGACGGATGCACCCAAGACAAAGATGGATGAAATCAAAGCCGGACTCCAAAGCTACAATATTTCCCACGTCACTCAGGGCACCATCGACGACCACCGCAAGAATTTCAGGCAGGATCTCGACGTTCGCGGCATGCGTGGCGACGAAGCCCTGCAGGCTGTGCAGTATTTTGTCGACGATGCAATCCTCATGGGCATGCCGCGCGTGCGCATTCTCCATGGCAAGGGCAACGGCATCCTGCGCCAGCTCATTCGCCAATATCTTTCCTCCGAACCCAGCGTGAGCCATTTTCGCGACGAGCATGTGCAGTTTGGTGGAGCCGGCATTACGGTGGTGGACTTAGGGTAATCTTCAATTCAAAATTCATAATTCAAAATTCAAAATTGGCTGCGCGGGGGTTGCTTTGGCGGTACCTCTTCAATTCAAAATTCATAATTCAAAATTCAAAATTGGCTGCGCGGGGGTTGCTTTGGCAGTACCTTTTCAATTCAAAATTTATCTTTCATCATTCAAAATTTGGAATTGGATGGTTCGCGCATCACTATTTCCCCGTTATGTTTGGCTGTATCGGCGAAACTTTGTAAATTTGGCCCTATAAAGATTAAAAGTCACTAATGGCCTGTTCAGGGCAAAGAGAAGAAACGACTATGGAAGGAATATTCAGAGACGAGATCGAAGTGCGCCAGATAGACAAGTTCTTTTGTGACGAGATGGGCCGCCAGGTTCATCGCTATATCAAGGCCATGCATGGCTCGTTGGCCATGCTGGAGAAGTTCGAGGCCCGTTTGCGCCAGCTCACCATCCCCGAGCGCGAAGAGGTTCTGGCCCGATATATCGACCTCAATCGCAAGGTGGTGAAGGATTTGGACTGGCGCATGCTTGTTGCGCGGGCCATGGCCAACTTCTGCGACTCCTACAGTTATTTCAGCGAAGTGATGCACGACGAGAACACCATGGCCTTTTATGTGCCCCGCATGAAAGAGAAATACATCCGGCTGCACGAGGTGTTCGAGGAGAACGGCAAGTATGGCATCAAGGACCATGAGGGGCGTGTGCTGCTGTCGGCATCCTATGATTTCCTGCGCACGCCCTATGTCTACGTGGACGATTTGCTCACCATGCCCGTCATTGCCGAGAAGTCCGGCAAGATGGGGCTCGTCTTTCCCGATTACGAAGACACGGTGGTGATGCCTTTTGAGTACGATGACATTTCGCTGCGCGACGAAGAGCCGTGGTTCGAGCTGACGCGCAACGGTGTCGTCACCTACTGGCCGGGCGAACCCAAATAACGGTGTCCGGGCGGGCGGCACGCAAGGATCCCGTCCCGGCACTTCCCAAAACGACAGACATTGAACAAGAAAATTCTGCTGCTGCTCACCATCTTTGTTTTGTGGGCAGCGTTGATGATGCTGCAGAAGCCGGTGTTTCTTCTGCTCTATGCCGGTGGCCTGGCCCAGACATTCTCTGTGGTATGGCACGGCTTGCCACTCGATTTCTCCATGGCCGGCTATCTTTCGGCCCTGCCCGGACTGCTGTTGCTGGTCTCGGCGTTGCCTTTGCGTGCGCTCCATTCTGCGCGTGCCGAGTGTTGGCTGGGCCGTTTGTTACAGGGTTGGCTGGCCTTGGGGTCGCTGCTTGTGTCCCTGGCTTTCGTGGCCAACTGTGCCCTTTATGGCTACTGGCGGTTCCCGTTGGACGCCACTCCCATCTTCTTCATCACGTCTTCACCGGCCGATGCCATGGCCAGCGTGGCGTGGTGGCAGGCCGTGGGCGGCGTGGCGGCCGTGGCCGTGGCGGCTGCTTTCATGGCCTGGGCGTTCAGAAAGGCGTGCCGTTTCTTCCTTCCGGCCGCCCTCGCTCCCGCCCGGTGGTGGGGCGTGCCGCTGATGCTCGTCGTGGTGGCAGCCTTGTTCCTGCCCATCCGCGGTGGTTTCTCCGTAGCCACCATGAACACAGGCAAGGCTTATTTTTCCGACAACGAGACGCTGAACCACGCGGCCGTGAACCCCCTCTTCTCCTTTTTGGAGAGCGTGAGCCACCAGGAAGACTTCAAGAGCCAGTACCGCTACATGGACGACGGGCGTGCCCAGGCCTTGGTCGGCCAGCTCAACCGACTCGACACGGCGGCGGCAACGCCCGACACCTGCGTGCTTGCCGTGGAGCGTCCCGACGTTTACCTGATTGTCTTGGAAAGTTTTTCCGACACGCTGACCCGGCAGCCGGGCATCACCCCCACGCTCAACCGGCTGAAGCGCGAGGGCCTTTGGTTCTCTCATTTCTATGCCAACAGCTTCCGCACCGACCGCGGACTGCTCTCCATTCTGCAGGGCTATCCGGCTCCGGCCACGGTCAGCCTGATGAAGTTTCCCCGCAAGACGGCCGCCATTCCCTCGCTGGGCGAGAATCTGTCGCGCGTGCTGGGCTACCGGCTGCATTATTATTATGGTGGCGACGCCGACTTCACCAACATGCGATCGTTCCTGGTCAATCAGGGCTTCAGCCGCATCACCGAGGACGTGGACTTCCCCGTGTCGGCCCGTGTGAGCAAGTGGGGCGTGCCCGATCACCTGCTCTTCCGCCGCGTTGAGGCTGACTTGGCGCGCGAACGCCCCACGAACCGTCCCACGCTGCGTGTCATCCAGACCTCCAGCTCCCACGAACCGTTCGACGTGCCCTACCACCACCATGCCGACAAGGTGCTCAATGCCTTTGCCTATGCCGACAGTTGCGTGGGCGGTTTCGTCGGTTATCTCAAGCGGTCGGGGCGTTGGCGCCGCTCGTTGGTGGTGCTCGTGCCCGACCATTTGGGCGCCTGGCCTGCTGATGCCGACAATTTCAAGCCCTGGCGCTTCCACATTCCGCTGATATGGATGGGCGGGGCCGTGGGCCGTCCGTCCGTGATAGGCACCTACGGCTCCCAGCAGGACATCATGGCCACGCTCTTCAACCAGCTCAACGGAGGCCGCCGCCATCCAGCCTACCGCGGCACGCCGTTCTCCAAGGACCTCTTCAACCCCGCCGTTCCCCACTATGCTTTCTTCATGATGAACGACGGTTTCGGCCTGGCCCACGCCCAAGGCTCCGTGGTCTACGACCACAAGCTGCAGCGCAAGGTCTACGGCCACGGCCCGCAGCAGAGCCTCTGGCTCGACTATGGCAAGGCCCTCACCCAAATTCTTTTTGACGACATAGCCCAAAGATAAGCCCCACCGAATGACTTTCCACACCCTCTGCATCCCGCTCTGCATCCTCCAGACGCTTATCGATTGGGACACCCGCCTCACCCTGGCCGTGAACGGTTGCCACAACGACTACTGGGACACGTTCATGATGCTGTTTTCCGGCCGCTTCATCTGGATACCGTTCTATCTCTCTTTTGTGCTGGTCATGTTCCGCAATTTCCATTGGCGCGTCAATGTGGCCTGTCTTGTGGTGGGCATTCTGCTGCTCGTCATCAACGACCAAGTGTGTTCCTCGCTCATCCGCGGCATGATAGGGCGCATGCGTCCGGCCAATCTCGACAACCCCATATCGCCGCTCATTCACATCGTCGATGGCTATCGGGGCGGCCGTTTCGGCTTCCCCTCGGCCCATGCCACCAATTGTTGGGGCACCGCTTTCTTTGTCATCTACGTGTTCCGGCGGCATCTGCTGTCGTTCACCATGGCCGGTTGGGCCCTGCTCATGTGCTACTCGCGGGCTTATCTCGGCGTGCACTATGTGGGCGACCTGCTGGCCGGCACCCTGTTGGGGCTGTTCAATGCGAGCGTTGTCTACTATGTGTTCCAGCGTTCCATGCGCCGCACGTGCGAGACGCTCAAGCCCAGCCAGGTCAATTCGCCGCAGATGTACGTGCCGGTCATCGTGTGCTGGTCCGAGACGGCACTCATGCTCATCCTCGCCATCGGCGTCTATCCGTCCTAATCGCCCGTTTTCTTATCCGCCATGGACATTCATCCCGTCGCCCGTTTCCATTCCCCTTTCCTGTCGAAGTTCGGCATTCCCAAGCAGAGCGGCCTCGTGGAGGAGCTCGAGGGCACCGTCGTCTTCGAGCCCCGATACCGCAATGCCGACGCCCTGCGCGGCATCGAGGCCTTCGACTATCTCTGGCTCATCTGGGAGTTTTCGGCCAACCCGCACGGGGCCACGAGCCCCGTGGTGCGCCCGCCGGTGCTGGGGGGCAACGTGCGCATGGGCGTCTTTGCCACGCGGTCGCCTTTCCGTCCCAACGCCCTGGGGCTCTCGTCGGTACGGCTGTCGCATGTGGAGTGGGCGACGGCCCGCGGCCCCATCATCCATGTGCTTGGGGCCGACCTCATGGACGGCACTCCCATCTACGACATCAAGCCCTACGTGGCCTATGCCGACTGCCACGCCGGGGCCCGTTCGGGCTTTGTCGACACCACCCCCGTCCGCCGGCTGCAGGTCGAGATACCGCCGGCGGTGGCCGCGTCTTTCAGTGCGCGCCAGCTGGCTGCCCTGCGAAAGACCCTCGAACTCGACCCTCGACCCCACTATCAGCAGTCGCCCACCAGGGTCTATGGCATGCCTTTCGAGGGCCGCGACATCCATTTCAGGGTCTCGGCCGACGGCTTGCTCACCGTGCTGGGGTGAGGAAACGTTCGGGTTACAATGATTTTTTTCGCTCCACCGCCTTCACTATTATGATGCTGGTCTCATAGAGCAGCCAGATGGGGAGCAACACCACGGCGAGCGTGAACACGTCGCCCGTGGGGGTGATGACGGCTGCCACCGTCACGATGACCACCAGCGCATGGCGCCAGTAGCGTTGCATCCACTCGGATTGCAGCAGTCCGAAGAGGGCCAAAAGCCAGCTCACGACGGGAATCTCAAAGAGAATGCCGAAGACCAGACTCATCATCAGCAGCGTGTCCACGTAGGATTGCAGCGACAGTAGGTTGTGTATGTCGCTGCTCACCTGGTAGGTGCCCAGAAATCTGACGGTGAGGGGGAAGACGATGAAATAGTTGACCAGTACACCTGCCACGAACATGGCGTAGCCTCCCAGCACGATGCGGCGCGCCAGCCGCCGCTCGCGGGGATAGAGTGCGGGGGCCACGAAGCTGTAAAGCACGTAAACCGGGTAGGGCGAGGCCATGAGCAACCCGACGCAAAGCACCGTGCGCACGTGCACCATGAACTGCTCTGTGAGCCCCACGTTGACCAGTTCCAGCCTGAACGGCCCGGCGTGCATCAGCCGGTAGACCACGAAATCGGCATGCGCCGGGGCCAGCACGAGGTCGAACAGCGGCTCCTTGCCCGCAAAGGCCACGCCGCCACACACCGCGGCCACCAGCAGCATTCTGAACAGGTCGGCCCGCAGCACGTCCAGGTGTTCCCAGAACGTCATTCCCTTTCCTGCGCTTTCGTCTCCGTCTGTGCGGTGGGCTTCGGCTTGTCGTCCGGCTGCCCGTCGTCCACGCCGAGGTCTTTCTCCACCTCGTTCATGCCTTCCTTGAAGCTCTTCACGCCCTTGCCCAGTCCCCTCATCAGTTCGGGAATCTTCTTTCCGCCGAAGAGCAGCAGGACAATCAGCACGATGACGACAAGCTCCGTAGTACTCAATCCAAACATAGTCGTATGGTTTTTAATCGTTGTCTTGGTTGCAAAGATAGTGTTTTTCGGCCGCGCCGCCTACTTTCCCGCCCATTCTCCGAAGTCTTTCAGCACCACGCCGTCGAGCCGCACGTCGCATTCGGGCCCGATGTCGGCGGCTGTCTGGGTGTAGAGCAGGGTGCTGCGGCTGATGCCGATGCCGTGGACCATGCCCTGCCGCCCCCGGGCCTTGATGGCCGTCCGGGCTCCGTGGCACACCACGTCGCTGATGTGGATGTCGGTAAATTCGGGCAGGAAGTCCGTCTCGGCATTCTTCTGCGCCCCGGCCCCCACGTGGTTGTCGGTGTAGTCGCACTCGAAAACGATGGCCTCGTCCTTGATGTCGGTCATGTAAATCTGCGAGATATGGATGTCGCGCGTGGTTCCTCCGCGGCCCGCCGCACTCTTGAAGCGCAGTCCGGTGTCGGTGCCGGCAAAGGTGTTGCGGTGCACGTAGATGTTGTTCATGCCGCCGCTGAATTCCGACCCGATGACGAAACCGCCGTGGGCGTGGTACACGCGGTTGTCCTGTATGTTGATGTTCTCGCAAGGCCCGTCGGCCGCCCCCTTGGCTCCCGCACCTCCTTTCATGCAGATGCCGTCGTCGCCGGCATTGATGGTGTTGTTCACGATGAGCACGTTGCGGCAGTTTCCGATGTCGATGGCGTCGCCGTTCTGCGCGTTCCACGGGCAAGCCACGGTGATGCCGTCCACGATGACGTCGGTGCACCGCTGGGGCACCAGGTGGAACCGGGGCGCATTGCGCAGCGTGACGCCCTGCACGAGCACGCGCCGGCAGTCGGTGAACCGCACCAGGTGCTGGCGCATCCGCTCCTGCGCCTCATGGTCTTCGGCCACGTCGGGCTCGTGTTTCAGGCCGAAAGGATACCACAGGTCGCCCTTGGCCGTCACCGTGCCGCCCATGGCGCGGTACTGGTTCCACTCCGTGTCGCTCACCTTACTGCGCTTCACGGGCCGCCAGTATTCGCCGTTGCCGTCGATGATGCCCTCGCCGGTCACGGCGATGTTGCTGCGCTTCGAGGCGCTGAGGCAGGGCACGGCTTTGGCCGCCTTGCCGTCTGTGGCGGTCAGGAAGTCGCGTTTGTCGGGCGAAAAGAGTATCAATGCGTTGCGGTCCAAGTGCAGGTCTATGTTGTCTTTGAGCACGATGGGCCCCGTGAGCCAGATGCCGGCCGGCACGTTCAGGTGGCCGCCGCCCCGTTTGGCCAGGTCGGCCATGGCCTTGGCAAAGGCCCGGGTGTTCATGGTCAGGCCGTCGCCAACGGCTCCGTAGTCTTTCAGGCTCACGCTGAGGCTGGGTATTGCCGGGGTGTTCGGCTTAGGCATGGGCTTGGGCAGGTTGGTGTAGTAGCGGTCGTAGCCGCCGGTCGGTGTGCCCTCGGCGCATGTCGGGGCGGTCAGGAGCAGGGCCAGGGCGGTCAGGATGATTTGTTTCATACGTGTTGTTTTTAATGGTTGGGCCTGGGGAGGCGGTGTGTTGCGGGGGGTGTGCCGATGTGTCGCGGGCAGGATGTCGGCGTGCTTGGGGCAGTGTGCCGGCGTGTGGCCGCTGTTTTGATGTAGCCTTTGCTTGTTTGCAAAGTTACGAAAAAGCGCGGAAGAAGAAAGCGAATGGCCAAGTTTGTTGTGCGGTTCCGGCACGTTTGGGGTGGGGCGGGGTGGCAGAGGCGAGAGTCGGGTGGGGCGTGCGGGGCCCGTGGCTGCCTTTTTGGCCACGGTTCAAACCCGGCCCCTGCGCCAATATCGGCCTCTGCCGGCGGCCCGCTGGTTCGTCATGGCATTTTGTTCGTGCCGCCATCGCGCTGCGTTTACGGCGTTGTCGCGTGGTGTTTGCGCCGTTATCGCGTTGCGTTTACGCCGTTATCGCGTTGCGTTTACGCCGTTATCGCGTTGCGTTTGCGCCGTCGTCGCACGGCCGTTGCGCCGCCATCGGTGGGGGACTGCGGCGCAGGGCGGCGGCGGCACGCGCTGCACCCCCTGCGATCTCCCCCTGCACTCCCTGCAATCTCCGTCTTGCAGGAAAGCCATGGGCCACCTCACGTCCCGTGCCGGCCCCGTCCGTGCAATCCGTCTCGCGTTAAACCAATATAAAAATTGGAGTATCTTTTGCAATATTAAGGATTATTATTTATCTTTGCCACGTCACTAAAGACAAACATTAAAAGCCTCTCGAAGAATGACCATCGCCATTGTCGGCATATTGTTTCTGGCCTATTTGCTCATCGCCACCGAGGAGTTTACCAACGTCAACAAGGCGGCGGTGGCTGTCTTTGCCTGTACGGTGGGCTGGGTGCTCTACATCTGTTTCGGCACCGACTTCGTGATGAGCCAGCATGCCGGCGACTATCTGCTCTTTCTGGGCGGCCGGCCGTCGACCAGCGTCGTGGTGAAGGAGTTCATTGCCGGCAGCGTTTTTCTGAAATATGTGGGTCGGGCCTGCGAGGTGGTGCTCTTCCTGCTGGCCACGATGACCACCGTCGAGATATTGAACAACAACGGCTGCTTCGACTTCATCTCCCAATTGCTCAAGACACGCAGCAGCCAGCGCATGCTCTGGACACTGGCCGTCGTCACCTTATTAATATCTGCCAACCTCGACAATCTCACCACATCGGTGATGATGCTCATGGTGATGCACAAGATTGTGCTGAGCCGCCGCGCCCGCATGGTCTATGGATCGGCCATCCTGCTGGCGGCCAACTGCGGCGGGGCGCTCACCGTGATTGGCGACCCCACGGGCCTCATGCTCTGGAACAACGGACTGGTGACGCCCACCGACTACTCGCTTTCGCTGGCCCTGCCCTGCCTGGCGGCGTGGGCTTTGCCCACTTGGTGGATAGGGCGCGTGCTGCCCGATCGCGTGGAGACCGAGTGGGTAACGATGCCCTATCGGGGCGACGACACCCGGCTGAGCACGTGGCAGCGGCTGGTGATGCTCATTGTGGGCATCGGAGGGCTGTGGTTTATCCCCACGTTCCACAACATCACGCGGCTGAGTCCTTTCCTCGGCGCCCTCTGTGTGCTGAGTGTGCTGTGGGTGGTCAACGAGCTGTTCAACCGCAAGCTCCTCAACATGGGAGGGCTGAGTGAGCGTCGCGTGCCCCCGGCCCTGTTCTATGCCAGCCACCAAACCATCCTCTTCGTCTTCGGAATGATGCTGGCCCTCGGCGTGGTGAGGGAGACGGGTGCGCTGGCCGACTGCTGGAACTTCCTGCAACGGCTGGGAGCCACCGACTGGATGATGGGCCTCGGGGCGGGCGTGGCGAGCACCGTGCTCGATAATTTTGCCACGGCGGCGAGCTTCATCACGCTGAACCCCTCGGGCGAGACCAACGCCTTCTACTGGAAGCTTGTGGCCTATGCCTCGGCCGTGGGCGGCAACGTGCTCGTCTTCGGCTCGGTGGCCGGTGTGGCTTTGATACGGGCCGAGCGTGTCCACGTGGGCTGGTATTTCAAGCAGGTGGGGTGGAAAGCGGCCGTGGGCGCACTGGCAGGGTTCGGCCTGCTGCTGGCCATGGTGCTCTGACGGCCGGCCGGCGGAGGCTCGGGCAAGAGAAGAAAGAACAACAATAAAACAACATATCATGGTAAAAAGAATCAAGACAATCGGTGTGATGACCTCCGGAGGCGACGCCCCCGGCATGAATGCGGCCATCCGCGCCGTGACGCGCGCAGGCATTTGCAACGGTTTTCAAATCAAGGGCATCTACCGCGGCTACGACGGTCTCATCAACGGCGAGGTGAAACCATTCACCACAGAGAACGTGTCGGGCATCATCATGCAGGGCGGCACCATCCTGAAGACGGCTCGCTCCATGGAGTTTACCACGCCCGAGGGGCGCGACCGGGCCTACGCCACAATGGAGAAGGAGGAGATAGGCGCGCTGATTGTCATCGGCGGCAACGGCTCGCTCACGGGCGCCATGGAGTTTGCACGCGCCTATGACATGTGTTGCATCGGTCTGCCCGGCACCATCGACAACGACCTTTACGGCACCGACACCACCATTGGATACGACACAACGCTCAACACCATCGTGGAATGCGTGGACCGTATCCGCGACACGGCACAGAGCCACGAGCGCATTTTCTTCATCGAGGTGATGGGCCGCGACGCCGGTTTCCTGGCCCAGAATGCTGCCATAGCCAGCGGAGCCGAGGCCGCCATCATTCCCGAGGACTCCACCGACGTGGACCAGCTGGCCCAGTTCATGGAGCGCGGCATCCGCAAGTCCAAGAAAAGCTGCATCGTCATCGTGTCGGAGAGCCCCAAGTGCGGTGCCCTCTACTATGCCGACCGCGTGAAAAAGGAGTTCCCCGGCTACGACGTGCGCGTGTCTATCCTCGGCCATTTGCAGCGCGGCGGCCGTCCGTCGGCCCACGATCGCATCCTGGCCAGCCGCACTGGTGTAGGTGCCATCGAGGCCATCATGCAGGGCCAGCGCAACGTGATGGTGGGCATCCACAACAATGAAGTGACTTACGTGCCCCTCTCGGAGGCCATCCGGTCGGACAAGCCTTTCGACCGGAAGCTCATTAAAGTGCTCGGCGAACTGAGCATTTAGCATGGAACTAAAGTTTGTTAAAAAGTTTTCGACATATAAGAAATAAAGCGTATTTTTGCAGGTAAGACGTGCACGGGCATGCACCCGGTGCGCACGACAGGCAAAGAACAAGTCTAACATTATAGAATCATAGCTTATGTCACAAATGAGTGGGCACATCTCCCAGATTATCGGGCCGGTCATCGACGTGTATTTCGACACGCAGGGCCAGGACTCGGAGAAGGTGCTGCCTAAGATTTACGAGGCACTGCGAGTGAAGCGTCCCGACGGTCAGGACCTCATCATCGAGGTGCAGCAGCATATTGGCGAAGACACGGTGCGCTGTGTGGCCATGGACAACACCGAGGGACTGCAGCGCGGCTTGGAGGCCGTGCCCACAGGCAGCCCCATTACCATGCCCGCCGGCGAGCAGATCAAGGGCCGCATGATGAACGTCATCGGCCAGCCCATCGACGGCATGAAGCCGCTCGACATGCAGGGCAGCTACCCCATCCACCGCGAAGCCCCGAAGTTTGACGAGCTCTCCACCCACAAGGAGATGCTGGCCACCGGCATCAAGGTGATCGACCTGCTGGAGCCTTACATGAAAGGTGGCAAGATAGGCCTCTTCGGTGGGGCCGGCGTGGGCAAGACTGTGCTCATTATGGAGCTCATCAACAACATTGCAAAGGGACACGACGGCTACTCGGTGTTTGCCGGTGTGGGCGAGCGCACGCGCGAGGGCAACGATCTCATCCGCGACATGCTCGAGTCGGGCGTGATTCGTTACGGTGAGAAATTCCGCAAGGCCATGGACGAAGGCAAGTGGGACCTCTCGCTCGTGGACCCCGAAGAACTGCGGAAGTCGCAGGCCACGCTGGTCTACGGACAGATGAACGAGCCGCCCGGGGCACGCGCCTCGGTGGCCCTGTCGGGGCTGACGGTGGCCGAGGAGTTCCGCGACCACGGCGGCAAGGACGGCGCACCGGCCGACATCATGTTCTTCATCGACAACATCTTCCGCTTCACCCAGGCGGGCTCCGAGGTGTCGGCCCTGCTGGGCCGCATGCCGTCGGCCGTGGGCTATCAGCCCACGCTGGCCTCGGAAATGGGTGCCATGCAGGAGCGCATCACTTCGACCAAGAAAGGATCCATCACCTCCGTACAGGCCGTGTATGTGCCGGCCGACGACCTGACCGACCCGGCCCCCGCCACCACGTTCTCGCATCTCGACGCCACGACGGTGCTCGACCGCAAGATTACCGAGCTGGGCATCTATCCGGCCGTGGATCCGCTGGCCAGCACCTCGCGTATTCTCGACCCGCTGATTGTGGGCAAGGAGCACTACGAGTGCGCCCAGCGCGTGAAGGAGACGCTGCAACACTACAACGAACTCCAGGACATCATCGCCATCCTCGGCATGGACGAGCTCTCGGACGAGGACAAGCTCGTGGTGAACCGCGCGCGCCGTGTGCAGCGATTCCTGTCGCAGCCGTTCGCCGTGGCCGAGCAGTTCACCGGTGTGAAAGGTGTGATGGTGAGCATCGAGGATACCATTAAGGGGTTCAATGCCATCCTCGACGGCCAGGTGGACGACCTGCCCGAGCAGGCATTCATGAACGTGGGAACCATTGAAGACGCCATTGCCAAGGGCAAGAGACTGCTCGAGGCGGCCAAGGGCTGATGATGCTTACACCTTATTATATATAGGAGAGCTTATGCTGAAGTTGAAAATCGTGTCGCCAGAGAAAGTGGTGTTCGACGGAGAGGTGGACAGTGTGACGGTGCCCGGGACACTCGGCAGCTTCGAGATACTGGACAACCACGCGCCCATCATCTCGTCGCTGGGCCAAGGCAAGGTGGAATACAAGGCGAAAGGCAGGGCCGAAGAACTCCAGGTGCAAGGTGGATTCGTGGAGGTGAAGCAAAACGAAGTGAGCCTTTGCGTGGAGGTGTAGCCCGGGAAATGAAGACGCAACCCTTGAAATCCATTCGCAACATACGCAAGACGGGCATACAGCTGATAGCGGGCGCGGTCCTCGCCGCACTGCTGGGGCTGAACGTGACGGGGCAGATGGCCCATGCCGGCACACTGTGCATCGTGGCGTTTGCCGTGCTGGCGGCATGGCTGGTGGCCATGGCCGTGGTGGGGCGTTTCCGTAACGGGCGGTGACCCGCCGACGAAGAGACGATGGTTTCGCCGTGGATGCTCTTTCTCGCCGCGCTGCTTTTCACCCTGCTGGGCGGGGCGTGGGTGCTGGGCTATGACTTCGTGAAGAAGCATGCGCCGGCCGAACTGCCCAAGTTCTACATACTGATGGCCGTGGTTCGCGTGGTGCTGGTGCTGACGGTGACGGGGACTTACGTCCTGCTGATAGCCCAGAGTGCAACCCAGGCCAAGGCGTTCGCCGTGATGATGCTCGTCATGTATGCGGTGATGATGGCGGTAACACTGAAAATCAAACATTAATACGCATTCAAATGAAATACATCCAACAGATGGTCTGTGTGCTGATGCTCATGCTGCTCGGCGTTCCTGCGGGAGCCGCCGAGGAGGGTGGGGGCAAGTTGAACACGTCGCAAATCGTGGTGGGACACATCAAAGACTCCTACGAGTGGCACGTGACGGACATCGGCGAAAAGCACGTCATCATCAATCTTCCGGTGATTGTGAAAAGCTCCACGGGGTGGCATGTGTTCAGCACGGCCCGCTTTGCCGAGGAGCCCGACGCCAAGGGCTACCGCCAAGGGCCGTTCGGCCTGGCCATAGCCACCCAGGGCGACAACGCCGGCAAGGTGGTCGAGGTGGCGGGAGGCACGGAGATCCGTCCGTTCGACATTTCCATCACCAAGACGGTGGCCGTGATGTTCATCGATGCCGCGCTACTTTTGCTCTGCATCTTGATACCGGCCCGCTGGTACCGCCGCCATAAGGCCAGCGACCCGGCCCCCGGCGGTTTCACGGGACTGGTGGAAATGCTCGTGAGCTACGTCGAGGAGAGCATCGTCAAGCCCGGCGTGGGCGAGGGCTACGAGAAGTATTCGCCTTATCTGATGACGTGCTTCTTCTTCATCCTCACCTGCAACCTCATGGGCATCATGCCGTTCCCGCCCGGCGGCGGCAACGTGACAGGCAACATCGCCGTGACGTTTTTCCTGGCCCTGTGCACGTTTGTCGTGACGCAGTTCAGCGGTTCGAGGCACTACTGGAAGGACATTTTCTGGCCCGACGTGCCTCTGGCTCTCAAGGCTTTCCCACTGATACCCCTCATCGAGTTCGTGGGTATCTTCACCAAGCCCTTTGCCCTGATGATCCGACTTTTCGCCAACATGATGGCCGGACACGCCATCGCGCTGTCGCTCACCTGCATCATCTTCGTGGTGGCAGTCATCGGCGGGCCCACGTTCTACGGCATGACGGCGCTGAGCGTGCTGATGAGCGTCTTCATGATGTGCCTGGAATTTCTGGTCTGCTTCATTCAGGCCATGGTGTTCACCATGCTCAGCTCCATCTTCATCGGCCTGGCCCGTGCCAGGGCCGAAGCCTGAACGGCTGGGACGGAACGGGCGGTTCGGGCAGGAGGAGCCCGAGGTTCAAGCAATAGAAAACAAAACATTGAAGATAATAACATTAAAATTTTAGAACTATGATTTCAACATTGTTATTGGCTGCCGCTGCTGACGGCATTGCAAAGTTAGGCGCCGGTGTAGGCGCAGGTCTTGCCGCTATTGGCGCTGGTATCGGTATCGGTCGCATTGGCGGCCAGGCCATGGACGCCATGGCCCGTCAGCCGGAGGTCATGAGCAGGATTTTCACCAACATGATTGTGGCAGCCGCGCTGATCGAGGGCGTTGCCCTGTTCGCAGTCGTGGTTGCTTTCCTCTGCATCTAACCGTCGAAAACAGGACATACTGCGTATGGATTTATTAATGCCAAGTACTGGTCTGCTCTTCTGGATGACGATAGTCTTCCTCGTGGTGCTTGCCGTCTTGTGGAAATGGGGCTTCCCCGCCATCACCAACATGGTGCGGGAGCGCAAGAACTACATTGACGAAAGCCTGCGGAAGGCGCACGAAGCCAATGAGAAGCTGGCCAACATACAACAGGAAGGGGAATCCATTCTGCAGGAAGCTCGCGAGAAACAGGCCGCCATCTTGAAAGAGGCCACCGAAACCCGCGAAGCCATTGTTGCGAAAGCCCAGGGCCAAGCCAAGGAGGAGGGAGCCAGGTTGCTCAGCGACGCCAAGAGCGAAATCGAGGCGCAGAAGCAGCAGGCCATCCGCGAAATACGGGCCCAGGTAGCCGAGCTCTCGGTGAAAATAGCCGAGAAAATCGTGCGCGAGCGGCTTTCGTCAGACGACAAGCAGATGGAATTGATAGACAAATTGCTGGACGAAGTCTCTGCAACGGAACCGGCAGACAACCAATAAGCAGGCTATGGATTTAGGTGTAATATCGGTCAGATATGCCCGGGCACTGCTCAAAAGTGCCGTGGAGCAGAAACGGGAGGCTGAGGTTTACCGGGAGATGCAGACGCTCGCACAGAGCTATCTCCAGGTGCCTGGGCTGCGCCTCACGATAGACAACCCGATGCTTGGCAGGGACAAGAAGCGGATGGTGCTGGAAACGGCCGTCGGGGGAACACCCACGGGACTGACCAGCCGCTTTCTGCAGCTTGTGCTCAAGGAGCAGAGGGAGAGCACCCTGCAGCTGATGGCCAACGCTTATGTCACGCTCTACCGCAAGCAGAAGAACATCACCCGAGGCCAGCTCACCACTGCCGTGCCCGTGTCGCCCGAAACGGAACGCCGCATGAAGCAGATGGTGGAGCGCAAGACTCATGGTACCGTAGAGTTCAACACGGAGGTGGATCCCGACATCCTCGGCGGATTCATCCTTGAGTACGACACGTATCGCATGGATGCCAGCGTGAAGTCTAAGTTGAACAGCATTCTGGTACAACTCCGTAAGTAAGGACAAGGAGGGCTGCCCTCCTTGCTTTCATCCTTTAATCAAAAACAAACAAATGTCAGATAAAATAAAACCAAGCGAAGTGTCAGAGGTGCTGCTGAAGCAGTTGGCCGATGTCAACTCGGACGAGCAGTTCGACGAGGTGGGCACTGTGCTGACCGTCAGCGATGGCGTGGCCCGTATCTATGGCCTCCGCAATGCCGAAGCCAACGAGCTGCTGGAGTTCGAGAACGGCACGATGGCCATTGTCATGAACTTGGAAGAAGACAATGTGGGCTGCATTCTTCTGGGCCCGACGGCTGGTATCAAGGAGGGCCAGACGGTGAAGCGCACCCACCGCATCGCTTCGATCCGGGTGAACGACAACTTCCTCGGCCGTGTGGTCAACCCGCTGGGCGAGCCCATCGACGGCAAGGGAGACATTGACCTCGCGGAGGCTTTCGAGATGCCGCTGGACCGCAAGGCGCCGGGCGTGATCTATCGGCAGCCGGTGAAGGAACCGCTGCAGACGGGCCTCAAGGCCGTGGACTCCATGATTCCCATCGGGCGCGGCCAGCGCGAGCTCATCATCGGCGACCGCCAGACGGGCAAGACCGCCGTGGCTGTGGACACGATCATCAACCAAAAGGACAACTATGAGGCCGGTCGCCCCGTGTATTGCATCTATGTGGCTATCGGCCAGAAAGCCAGCACCGTGGCCGCCCTCGTGCAGACCCTGAAAGAGCACGGCGCCCTGCCTTACTCGATCATCGTGAGCGCCACCGCCGCCGACCCTGCGGCCATGCAGTATTATGCGCCGTTTGCCGGTGCCGCCATCGGCGAATATTTCCGCGACCGCGGCTATCACGCCCTCGTGGTCTACGACGATCTCTCGAAACAGGCCGTGGCCTACCGCGAGGTGTCGCTCATCCTGCGGCGCCCGTCGGGCCGCGAGGCTTATCCCGGTGACGTGTTCTACCTGCACTCCCGACTGCTGGAGCGTGCCGCGCGCATCAACGATCAGCAAGAGGTGGCCG
This sequence comes from Hallella seregens ATCC 51272, assembly GCF_000518545.1. Taxonomy (GTDB): domain Bacteria; phylum Bacteroidota; class Bacteroidia; order Bacteroidales; family Bacteroidaceae; genus Prevotella; species Prevotella seregens. The sequence continues at coordinate 117,798 of NZ_JADU01000010.1, read as the reverse complement.
AGCAGATGAACGACCTGCCCACCTGCATGACGGGCCATGTGCGCGGTGGCGGCTCACTCACCGCCCTGCCCATCATCGAGACCCAGGCCGGCGACGTGTCGGCATATATTCCGACCAACGTTATCTCCATCACCGACGGACAGATTTATTTGGAGACCGACCTCTTCAACCAAGGCTTCCGTCCGGCCATCAACGTGGGCATCTCGGTGTCGCGTGTGGGCGGTTCGGCGCAGGTGAAGAGCATGAAGAAGGTGGCCGGCACGCTGAAGATAGACATGGCGCAGTACCGTGAGCTGGAGGCTTTCTCCAAGTTCTCGAGCGACATGGATGCCGTGACGGCCATGACCATTGATCGCGGACGCAAGAACAACCAGCTGCTCATTCAGCCCCAGTACAGCCCCATGCCGGTGGGCGAACAGATTGCCATCCTCTATTGCGGCGTGCACGGACTGATGCACGACGTGCCGGTGGAGCAGGTGCGCGGCTGTCAGGACCAGTTCCTGGAGCAGATGCGCTCACAGCACCAGACAGTGCTCGACACGCTGGCCGACGGTCGGCTGGAGGACGACGACATCAAGACCATCGAGGCCGTCATGGCCAACATTGCCGGACAGTTTAAAAAGTGAGGGTAGCCTATGCCGTCATTAAAAGAGATCAAAACGCGCATCGCATCCGTCCAAAGCACCCGCAAGATTACGAGTGCCATGAAGATGGTGGCTTCGTCGAAGCTGCACCATGCCCAGACGGCCATACAGAACATGCTGCCCTATGAGAATCAGCTGGAGCATATTCTGAAGGCTTTTCTGGTGTCCATGCCCGATGCGCAGAGTCCTTTCGACGAGGATCGGCCCGACATCAAACGGGTGGCGCTGATTGTCTATTCGTCCAACAGCTCGCTGTGCGGCGGGTTCAACAGCAACGTCATCCGCATGATGCAGCAGACGATTGGCGAGTACCAGGCCCTCGGCATCACCGACATCACCATCTATCCCATAGGGCGACGGGTGGCCGAAAAGGTGAGCAAACTGGGCTATCAGCCGGCCGGCGACTTTATGGAGTTGGCCGAGAAGCCCAACGCCAAAGACTGCGCGGCCATCGCTACGGAGATTGCCGGGAAATTTGCACGGCGCGAATTTGACAAGGTGGAGATGATTTATCACCACTTCAAGAGTGCCGGCACGCAGATTCTCACCCGGCGCATGTTCCTGCCCATCGACCTCTCGACCGAACAGATTGGGGCCTACAACGACCGTGACCTCTCTTCCAACATGGTCACGGCCAAGGCGCAGGAGTATCTCCGCAGGAAAGGACATGTGGGTGGACAGGGTGCGCAGACCGAGGTGAAGCCGCTCAACGACGACTTCATCGTGGAGCCCGACAAGGAGTCGGTGCTCTCGGTGCTCATCCCCAAGCTGCTCAACCTGATGGTCTACACGGCCTTGCTGGACAGTACGGCCTCGGAGCATGCCGCCCGCATGGTGGCCATGCAGACGGCTACCGACAATGCCGACGAGCTGTTGCGCGGCCTCAACCTGCAATACAACAAGAGCCGACAGGCCGCCATCACGAGCGAGCTGCTCGACATTGTGGGTGGCAGCGTCAACAACTGACGCTGCACGCACACCGATCACAATACCAACAAGCGTGGGGTACGGTTATCAGGCCGTACCCCACGCTTGTATTGGTCCGCAAGCTCCATGCTGTTTCGAGGAGCTGCAATAGGATTATCTTATAAGAAACTTGGTTGATGAATCCTGGTCAATCATATTTTATGCTTAACTTTGCAACTGTTTTTAATGATTTTTTAAGTATGAGGATTAAACAAAATGCCCTTTGGCTTGTTGGTTTTGCTTTTGTTTTAAGCATATTCGCAACGGCATGCAGTTCGGATGACCATTCCGCGGAAACGATTTATCACCAGAGTTATGTTCAGGGAAAGGTGAACGGCATCCCTGTTTCCATGGACGACAGGAATGAAATGGTGAGCTCTGATAAGTCTTTGTACGAATTTAAACGTACCGGCTTCGGGGAGACAGAGAAGAACAGCCTTGATTGGGAGGTGAAACTTGTGGAGAACAAGGACTCTGTAGTGACGCTGTTTCTGCACATTAATGACTTGCAGACATCGAATACAGTGATATATTCTCCAAATGCAACAGGGGGAGTGCAGTCTGAGAGCACTTGTTACATAGAAATCAAGAATCAGAGGACTGGCAACAAGGTGGTTTATCACCCGACGCAGCCGAAGCCCACTCGTGTCCGCTGGGAGACGTTTACAGCGATGTTGGATGATAAAATAGAATATCAGAAAGGACTCACGATTAAGTACAGAACCCACCAGTGGCCTGGCATAGACGGGAAATTGGAGGGCGTGTTCACGGAGGACAGCCCGCAGAAAAAGACGGTAGACGTGAAGTTTGACTTTAAACTTTACTAATCGTCCGCGGCGTTTTGCTGATAAAGGGGGATGTGTCAATACAAGATAACGGAGGTTTGCTTGTAGAGACACACCCCCTTGTCTTGAACGAATTTCCCGCGAGAAATGTTCACTTCCCGTTGTCTTGGACGAATTTCCTGCGGGAAATGTTCACTTCCCGTTGTCTTGGACGAATCGACGGCCGTCAACGTTCACTTCCCGTTGTCTTGGACAAATTGACGGCCGTCAATGTTCACTTCCCGTTGTCTTGAAAGGAAATCTGTTTAGAGTATTCCGGCCTTTCCCACTACGATGAGCAAGCTGAAACCGATGAGCAATGAGATGAGGCCCGTGGCCAGACCGGCCTTGACCATGTCTTTCTGCTGGATGAGACCAGTGGAGTATGCGATGGCGTTGGGCGGTGTGGAGATGGGCAGCGACATGGCGGCCGAGGCTGCCACGGCAATGCCGATGAGCACGGTAGGCGTGCCGCCGATGATGTTCAGCTTGTCGCCCATGCCCTCGCACACCACGGTAAGAATGGGTATCATGAGGGCCGCCGTGGCGGTGTTGCTGATGAAGTTGGAGAGGAAGAAGCAGACCAGACCTGAAATAATCAGGATGACGATGGGGCTCCAATCACCGAAGGGGATGGACTCGATGGCCACTTTGGCCAGTCCGGTGCCGTTCATGGCCATGCCGAGGGCGAATCCGCCGGCCACCATCCAGATGACTCCCCAGTCGATGTCCTGCAGGTCTTTGGCTGTGATGACGCCGGTAAAGGCAAACACGGCGATGGGAAGCATGGCCACGGTATTGGCGTTCACGCCGAACTGCTTGCCGAAAACCCATAGCAGGATGGTTGCGGCAAAGGTGACGCCCACCACCACGGTGCGCCAGTTGCGGTGCATGTCGCCGGCAATTTCCAGTTCGATGGTTTTCTGCGAGAACGGGAAGAACCTGCGCAACAGTAGCCAGGCAATGGCCAGGAGTATGATTACCAGCGGGGCCATGACCATCATCCACTGGCCGAAACCGATGTTCATGTTGAGTCCGGCAGGGTCGTTGAGCACTTTATAGGCAAAGGCGTTCGGCGGTGTGCCGATGGGTGTGCCCATACCGCCCAGGTTGGCGCCGATGGGGATGGCCATCGTCAGGGCGATGCGGCCCTTGCCGTTGGCCGGCAGCGACTTGAACACCGGCGTGAGGAATGTGAGCATCATGGCCGCCGTGGCGGTATTGGAGATGAACATGGAGAAGACACCTGTAATCAGAAGGAAGCCCAGCAACACATTCTCGCTCTTCTTGCCAAACGGGCGAATCAACGTCTTGGCCATCCATACGTCCAGTCCCGACTTGGTGGCGGCGATGGCCAGAATGAATCCACCGAGGAAGAGGATGATGGTAGGGTCGGCAAAGCAGGCCATGATACCTACGGAGTCGAGTAGCTGCCCGTATTCGCCCTCCGAGCCTTGCATGAACTTGAACGAGGAGTCGCTCACGCAAAAGAGCAGTACAAAGATGATGGTGACCGAGGTGGCCCAGGCCGGTATCGACTCGGTGAGCCACAGCATGACGGCCATGACGAAGATGGCGATGACGCGCTGCTGTACAACGGTGAGCCCCTCGATGCCGAAAACAGCGATGGGCAGATTCCAAACAATCAGGGTAAAGAGTGCGGTGAGGAGGAACCAGAAAGCTTTTTTCTTGTGAAAATCGCCCGTGAGAACCTTCTTGACGGTTTCTTGCATAATGTAAATAGTTTAGGTTTTATAGATAATTTGTGTTGTGTGTGGCAGGTTGGGTCGCAAGGTTTAGGTGGTCGGCCCACCGAGGTCAGGTCGTTGTTGTTTGTGGTTAAGGCTGTGAGGAGGGGTAAAATCCGGAATCCCATGCCGCCGTCCGGTGCAGACAGGGCATGGGATTTCGGGGTTATTGGGTGTTGCTGCCGCCTTGATCCTCTTTCATGTTGCCCTCAATGTAGAGGCGGGTCATCTCTGGTACGCCGTTGGTGCGTATGGTGATGGTCTTTTTAAAGTGGCCGGGAAACTTGCCCTTGCCGTTGTATGTGACGGAGATGGTTCCCTTCTCGCCGGGTTTGATAGGCGTCTTGGTGTAGGAGGGGACGGTGCATCCGCAGCTGGCTACGGCCTGATTGATGATGAGGGGCTGGTCGCCCACGTTGGTAAAGGTGAACGTACATTTCTGTACGGGGCTGCTTTCCGGGAATGAGCCCAAGTCGCAAGACAGCTTGTCGAATTTGATTTGTGCCTGTGCGAAGGCCATATTCAAGCCCGCAATCGCGAGGATTGCTACCATGATAAGTCTTTTCATACGCTTTCTTTTTGATGATTCATTCATGATAAGACGTGCCGCCGGAGCAAAAGTTACAGGCCCGGCGGCCGTTTCTGATTCATTTTCGGTCGTCTTTGATTAATTTATAGTATTCCGCAGCTCCCAGCAGGAAGCATCCGGTGCCATAGTCTTCAAAGTCGGGCACGCTGGTATAGGTGACGGGCTGGCCGGCCGATGGGTCTTTACCCGTGCCTTGCACATAGCCCAGAAAGCCGTCGGCATGCACGCAGTCGCGCTCCAAGGCCCTCCATGTGTGGTCGCAGACGGGGCGGTAACCCTTGGCTTTGAGCAGTTTTTGGCTGATGCCCCAGCTCATGCCATAGAGGAAAAGTGCCGAGCCCGTGAGCTCCTTGCCCTCATAGTTGGTCGAGACAAGGCTGGCGTTCCATAGTCCGTCAGCGCGCTGGCAGCCGGCAAAAGCCTTACTCATGAGCAGGAAATCTTTCTTCAGCTCATCGTAGTATTTGTCTTTCTTGCCGATGGTCTCCAGCACGCGCACCAGCGCGGCATACACCCATCCGTCGCCCCGGCTCCAGTAGCATTCCTTGCCGTCGGGCTCCTTGTAGGGCGGCACATAGTCCTTGTCGCGGTACCATAGCCCCGTTGCCTCGTTGAACAAGCCTCCTCCGCAGGTGTTGCGGCTCCACCGATAGCTCTCCATGGCATAGTCCATGTACTTGCGCTCGCCGGTGTATTTGTACATCATGGCATAGAGCGGCATGGCCATCTGTATGGCGTCTATCCACGTCCAGTAGTCGTGTCGGCCCGTAGCCATCTGGTGGTCCAGATTCTCGCGCAGCTTGTCTGTCAGCCCGGAGCCGCCCTCTTCGGTATAGGGCAGCAGCATCAGATAGGTCTGGCCGCAGCACTGGTCGTCGGCATCGGTGGTGGTCACCCCGTTTCGTGGCGACCACTGATGGAAGTTGGCCCACTGCAAGGCATAGTCCACTTGCTGCTGTTCCGGGCTTATCTCTTGCAGGGCCATGAGCCCTTCATAATAGACGGCACGTGTCCACAGGTTGCTGGGCCGCTCTCTTTTGACAAAGGTGGGCCGCGTGGGGTCGGCATATTTCGTCATGAAATAGCGGTTGGCCTTTTGTGCAGTGGCCAGCACCTCGCCCGCAGTCTGGGCCATGGCGGCCGCAGACAGGAACAGAAAGGTGAGAAGCAGCAGTTTCTTTCGCATGTTTTTGCTTGTTTTTAACCAGCAACAAAGATACGAAAAATAAATACGTCCGCCTAAGTTTGGCATTTATTTTTTCCCGCTTTCGCAAAAAAGTAGTAATTTTGCGTCATTATTATATCATCATATTTATAAATATGTATAGAACAAATACCTGTGGGGAGCTGCGGCTCTCGGATAAAGGAAAAGACGTGACGCTGGCAGGATGGGTGCAGCGCACCCGCAAGATGGGCGGCATGACCTTTGTCGACCTGCGCGATCGGTATGGCATCACGCAGCTTGTGTTCAACGAAGCCGACGACAAAGCCCTCTGCGACCAGGCCAACAAACTGGGCCGCGAATACTGCATCCAGGTGAAAGGCACCGTGAGCGAGCGTCAGAGCAAGAACGCCAAGATGGATACCGGCGACATCGAAATCATTGTCCGTGAGCTCTCCGTGCTGAGTCCGGCGGCGACGCCCCCGTTCACCATCGAAGACAATACCGACGGCGGCGACGACCTCCGCATGAAATACCGCTATCTCGACCTGCGTCGTGCTGCTGTGCGCAAGAACTTGGAGCTGCGCCACCGCATGACCATTCTCATCCGTAACTTCCTCGACGGCCATCGGTTCATGGAGGTGGAGACCCCCATTCTCATTGGTTCCACTCCCGAGGGAGCCCGTGATTTCGTGGTGCCCTCGCGCATGAATCCCGGCCAGTTCTATGCTTTGCCCCAGAGTCCGCAGACATTAAAGCAGCTGCTCATGGTGGCTGGGTTCGACCGCTACTTCCAGATTGCCAAATGTTTCCGTGACGAAGACCTGCGTGCCGACCGTCAGCCGGAGTTCACGCAGATAGACTGCGAGATGAGTTTCGTGGATCAGGACGACGTGATTGACCTCTTTGAGGACATGGCGCGCCATCTGTTCCGGGAGATTCGAGGCGTGGAACTGCCCAAGCTGGAGCAGATGACGTGGCACGAAGCCATGCGTCGTTTCGGCTCCGACAAGCCCGACCTGCGTTTCGGCATGGAGTTCGTGGAGCTCAAGGATGCCTTTGCCGGCAAGGGCAGCTTCTCCGTTTTCGACGAGGCTGCCTATATCGGCGGCATCTGTGTGCCCGGCTGTGCCGACTACAGCCGCAAGCAATTGAACGAGCTTACCGACTTTGTGAAGCGTCCGCAAGTGGGTGCCAAGGGGCTGGTGTTCATCAAATACGGAACCGACGGCAGCGTCAAGAGCTCCATCGACAAGTTCTACAGTCCCGAGGTGCTGCTTGACATCAAGGAGAAGATGGGGGCCAAGGACGGCGACTTGGTGCTGATTCTCTCGGGCGACAACGCCAACAAGACACGCGTTCAGCTTTGCAGCCTGCGCCTGGAGATGGGCGACCGGCTGGGCCTGCGCGACAAAAATGTGTTCAAATGCCTGTGGATTGTCGACTTCCCGCTCTTTGAATGGAGTGACGAGGAACAGCGGCTCATGGCCACGCACCATCCTTTCACCATGCCCCATCCCGACGACATTCCCTTGCTCGACGAGCATCCCGAGCAGGTGCGCGCCAAGGCTTACGACTTCGTGTGCAATGGCATCGAAGTGGGTGGCGGCAGTCTTCGTATTCATGACACCCGGTTGCAGGAGCGCATGTTCGAGGTGTTGGGCTTCACGCGCGAGCGTGCCGAGGCACAGTTCGGCTTCCTGATGAATGCCTTCAAGTATGGCGCACCGCCCCATGCCGGCCTGGCTTTCGGCCTCGACCGCTTTGTAAGCATCATGGCCGGGCTCGACAGCATCCGCGACTGCATTGCTTTTCCGAAGAACAACAGCGGCCGCGACGTGATGCTCGACGCTCCCTCGCAGATCGACGACAAGCAGCTCGACGAGCTTCAGATTCGCGTAGACCTGAAGAAATAACCCCATTCATCCATCAACAACAATCCCGCAGGTGCCTGTGCATCTGCGGGATTGTTGTTTTCGCCCCGGTGAACCGTCGCTGTGAGCTATATATAATAAGGTGTGGGGCGGTTTTATTAGAGCTCCGCTCTGCTCAATTCAAAATTCATAATTCAAAATTCAAAATTGTAGGGCCGCCTTACTTGAGCTCTGGCTCTGCTCAATTCAAAATTCATAATTCAAAATTCAAAAGTGCAGGGCAGTTTTATTTGAGGTCCAATTCTACCGGGCAGTGGTCGCTGCCCATGATTTCGGTGTGGATTTTGGCATCGGCAATGCGGTCGCGCAGCCGGTCAGAGGTGATGAAATAGTCAATGCGCCAGCCCGTGTTCTTCTCCCGGGCACGCATGCGGTAGCTCCACCAGCTGTAGGTCACCTGTTCGGGGTAGAGCGTGCGGAAAGAGTCGAGAAAGCCGCTGCCCAGCAGTGTGGTCATCTTCTCCCGTTCTTCGTCGGTGAATCCGGCATTGTTGTGGTTGGTTTTGGGGTTTTTGAGATCCATCTCTTCGTGGGCCACGTTCAGGTCGCCGCACATGATGACGGGCTTGTTCTTGTCGAGTCGCATCATGTATTCGCGGAAGTCGTCCTCCCATGTCATGCGGTAGCCCAGCCGGCGAGGCTTCAGTTCGCCCTTGATCGTGTCCTGCGAGTTAGGCGTGTAACAGGTGATGAGGTAGAAGTCGGGGTATTCCAGCGTGATGACACGTCCCTCGTGGTCGTGTTCCTCCTTGCCGATTCCGTAGGTCACACCGAGCGGTTCGTGGCGGGTAAAGACGGCCGTGCCGCTGTAACCTTTCTTTTCGGCATAGTTCCAATAGGAGCGATAGCCGTCGAACTGCAGGTCGATCTGTCCGGTCTGCAGCTTGGTCTCTTGCAGACAGAAGAAGTCTGCGTCCAGTTCCTTGAAGTAGGCCTCGAAGCCTTTGCTGGTCACGTTGCCGGCATCGTCGGTCTTGGGCTTGACGCAGGCGCGCAGCCCGTTGACGTTCCAAGAGATGAATTTCATGTTTCTGTGGTTTGTTGGTTGTTGCCTGTTGCTGAAAACTATCTTTGACGGAGCAGGTTCATGAACTCCTCTCGCGTCTTGGCCTGGTTGAATGCGCCGCTGAAGTCGGAGGTTGTGGTGATGGAATTCTGCTTCTCCACGCCCCGCATCTGCATGCACATGTGCTGTGCTTCGACCACCACCATCACGCCGAGGGGCTTCAGCGTGTCCTGAATGCAGTCCTTGATTTGCTGTGTGAGCCGTTCCTGCACCTGCAAACGGTGGCTGAAAATATCGACCACGCGTGCTATTTTGCTCAGTCCGGTGATGTATCCGTTGGGGATATAGGCCACGTGTGCCTTGCCGAAGAAGGGCAGCATGTGGTGTTCGCACATCGAGTAGAAGTCGATGTCCTTGACGATAACCATCTGGTTATAGTCCTCCTTGAAGAGTGCGTCGGTGAGCACCTTGTGGGCGTCCTGGGTGTAACCGCGCATGAGCACCTGCATGGCCTTGGCCACGCGCATGGGCGTCTTGAGCAGTCCCTCGCGCTGTGTATCCTCTCCCAGGAGGGCCAGCACCTGCCGGTAATGGGCGGCGAGCTCGTCCAGCCCGTCGCGAAACTCTGTTTCTGGATTCATGTCTGCCGGTTATCCTAATACTGAATCGTAATCATTCCTTTCACAATGGTGGCCGAACTGTAGCCCATCGCCTTGACTTGCCGCAGCATGTGCTCCGCCTCCTGATAGCTGCGATAGTTGCCCACGCGGCAAATCCAGCGCGGCGAATAGAAGTGGACGTAGACGGGCTGGTCGGGGAATTTCATCTTGATAGCCTCGCCAATCTGCTGTGCCTTCTGCTTGTCCATGCGCGTGTTGCCTCCTGCAAAGGCCTGTACGCGGTAGCCTGTCACCTTGCGGGCGTCGCGCATCACCTTTTTGCGCATGTCGATGGTGGGGATGCTCATCTCGTCGTCGTCGCTGTCGGGCTTTCGGTTCTCGGCTTTCTCGGCCGTGCGGGGCTTCTCCGCCGCATTCGCTTTTTCCGTGGGCACCGTGTTCTCGACGTTGCGCGCGGCCTCGTTCCTGCCCGGCGTCCTGGCCTCCTGCGGGGTCTTGGCGGTGGTGGGAACCGTAGGTTTCGTGACCGGCGTGGCGGGTTTGGCGGCCGGCTTGTCTGCATTTGTGGTGCCGTTCACCAGCGCGTCTATGGCCTTGCTCTGCGTCACGGTCACCTTGCCCTGCCCCGCCTTGCTCTGTTGCAGGTGTTCCAGATAAGTCTGCGCGTGTGCCGTCAGTGCAGAAACCAGCGCAATCGCCGTCAGTAGGATGAATCTTTTCATCTTCATGTCAATGCTCAACAAGGGGCCTGGCCCCGTCCCGACGCTCCGTTTGTGCGTGCATCGGGGCCGGGTGCCAAGCCCTGTGTCTTGAGAAACAGGTGGTTACTTCTTCCAAGCGTCGATGATGCCCTTGAAGTCGGCAGCCTTCAGCGAGGCACCGCCGATGAGTCCACCGTCGATGTTGGGCTTGGCAAACAGCTCGGGAGCATTGCTGGCCTTACAGCTGCCGCCATAGAGAATGGTGGTGTCCTCGGCCACGTCCTTGCCGTATTTGTCGGCTACGATCGAGCGGATGTAGGCCAGCATCTCCTCGGCCTGGTCGGAAGTGGCGGTCTTGCCGGTGCCAATGGCCCAGATGGGCTCGTAGGCCAGCACGATGTTCTTCCATTCCTCGGCCGTGAGATGGAACACGGAGCCGTCGAGTTCGGCCTTTACCACTTCGTTCTGCTTCTCTGCCTCGCGCTCCTCGAGCGTCTCGCCGCAGCAGAAAATTACTTTCAGTCCGTTGGCCAGAGCCAGCTGAACCTTCTCCTTCAGAATCTCGGCGGTCTCGCCGTAGTACTGGCGACGCTCGGAGTGGCCCAGAATGACATACTGTGCGCCGGTGGACTTCACCATGGCGGCAGACACCTCACCCGTGTAGGCGCCCTTGTCCTTGTCGGCGCAGTTCTCGGCGCCCAGCTCCACCACGCGCTGGTCCAGCACATCGGCCACCTTAGCCAGGTGGATGAACGGCGTGCAGATGACCACGCCGCAATGGGGCTTGTCTGCCACCAGCATGTCGTTGATTTCCTTGGCCAGGGCGATGCCCTCCTGCAGGTTCTCGTTCATTTTCCAGTTGCCTGCTACGATTTTCTTTCTCATTTTCTTTCTTTTGTTTAAATGAAACTTATGCTATGATAACATGATTGCACGTTGTGGGCTCAGCTGTCCGCCTTTTCGGCCGCTTCTTCCTGCCTGTTGTCTTTTGCGTTCCTCCTTTTCAGCCTCTTGCCTCGCCGCAGGAATCGGGTCCATGCCCATGTGCGGTCGGCCAGCGCAAGGCCGATGAGCGGCAGGAAAAACCAGGCCAGCACCTTGGAAATGGTCTTGCCCGCGGTGTCGTCGGGCAGGTGCCCGATGTCGAGTTTGTCGAGCGGTTGCCGCAGTTCCTCCTCCTGGGGCAGGTCGTTGTGGCTCCATTTGCGGATGATGGTACCGTCTTTGAGCAGCATGAGCCCCGGATTGCTGCGTATCATGGTCTTGAGCGTGGTCTCGTCGGTGAGGCAGAACGGGTACTCGGCTCCCGTAATGTCTTCCCAGTGCCGGATGTCTTTCTCGTTGGAAGCCGTGAGACAATAGAACGGAATCTTCTGTTGCTGGGCGTACTCGTAGATTTGATCGATGTTGCCGAAGTTGGAATCGTCGGCCGTGGCAAGGTGTGGCGAGATGAGCAGGAACGTGTAGCCGCGGTGCGCGAGCACCTCGTCGGTGATGTCGTCGCCCTCGGACAGTTGGATGGAGAAGTCGTGTATGGGGGGCACATAGCCCTCGCGGGTCTGCACCGTGCGCGAGTCGATGAACTGCCAGGTGGAGTCGGGATAGTCGTCGAGCGAGAACTCCCGCCGCTCGCCGTTCTTCTCCATGACGAACGTGGTCTCGAACTGCGGCTGCTCTGCACCCTCCGGAATCTCCATGGCCTGCCTGATATTCACCCCGATGTGGTAGGGGCGGAAATCGAAAAGAGGGAGCCGGTAGAGGCAGTAGAGGCTGGTGAGCAGGATGAAGAGCACGGTGAAGTTGATGGCAATCCACTGGTTGCTCTCCGAGATGAAGCGGTACATCCTGAGCGGCCAGCGGCTCAGCACGAGGGCGCAGCCCAACAGCACCACGTTCTTGAGCAGTGTCTGGCCGTTGGTCAGCCTCACGGCGTCGCCGAAGCAGCCACAGTCTTTCACCGGGTTGGCCACGACGAGCCACAGCGCAATGAGCGTCATGACGGCCATCAGGGCCAGCGAGAGCCGCGAGGCCAGCCGGCGGCGGATGGCGAAAAGCACGAAAATGCCCAGCGCAAACTCCAGTGCCGACAGCAGCACCGACGCGCCCAGCGTGAGCAGGTCGGGCACCAGTCCCTGCAGTCCGAGGGCCGCCAGATAGTCCTGTATCTTGTATTGCGTGCCGAGCGGATCCACGGCTTTGACGAATCCCGAGAAGACAAACGTCAGCCCCAGCACCAGGCGGCACGCGTTGACGGGCAGCCGCAGGAGCTGCTCGCGGAGCCACACAGTCTTCCGGGCCTGTGCCGGCGACGGTCTTCCGTCTGTAGGTTTCTCTTGCTCCACGGGGTTCAGTCGGCTTGTTCTTTCAGTCGGATGACGCCAAACACGGCATAGTTGATGATGTCGGCGTAGTTGGCGTCGACCCCTTCGGACACCAAGGCCCCACCCTGCAGGTCCTCGAGTTCCTTGATGCGCTCTATTTTGGTCAGAATCAGGTCGGTGTAGCTGCTCACGCGCATGCCCCGCCACGCCTCGCCGTAGTCGTGGTTCTTGCGCACCATCAGGTCGAAAGCCTTGGCGGCATGGGCATCGTAGAGGGCCAGTGCCTCGTCGGGGGTGAGGTCCACACGGTCGGCAAAGCCACGTTCCAGCTGGATGAGGCCCACGATGCCATAGTTCACGAGGGCCACAAACTCCGGCCGGATGCCTTCGCCCACGAGCGACCGCCCCGTGATTTCCAGCGAGCGGATGCGCATGGCCTTGATGAAGAGCTGGTCGGTGAGCGACGAGGGGCGCAGGATGCGCCACGAGGCGCCGTAATCGTGCAGTTTCTTGGTAAAGAGGTCGCGGCACTCGGCCATGACCTCCTTAAACTGTTGGTCTGTGTTCTGTTCTGCCATAATTCGGTGCAAAGATAGCGATTTTAATCGAAAAAGGGGGAAAGCCTCCCCCCTTTTTGCCCTCCGGGGCCCATCGCTTCTCATTTTTTTGTCTTTCGGTGAATCACGCGCACGATGCCGCAGAGCGCATCGTAGCGCACCTGCAGCGAGTCGCGGCGCACGCGGAGCCGGTTTTTGGGCCCAATGCGGGTCTCGGCCTCGTAGGCCCGAATGGTGGCCTGCAGGGCCGAGTCGGTGCGCGCGATGTCGGCTTGGGCCAGTCGCAGCGAGGCCTCCTGCCAGATGTGCAGGGCCCGTTGCCGCGACTTCAGGGCCTGTGGATGGCGGTCGCGCAGCTGGCGTATGGCGTTCAGCGTCTCGGTGTAGGCCTGTCGCTGGTAGAGCGAGTCGATGCGGTGCATCAGCGGGGCGGCCTTTTCGTCGGCCGAGGGCTGGCAGCTCGCCAGGGCGGCGGCTGCGCAGAGCAGCAGCGCCGGGCGGGCGACGGCGGCGCGCCAGCTGGCCCGGGGGATGGAGAGGGGGTTGTTCATGATGAGTGCAAACTTACGGAATTTTTGCGAGATTACGGGCTTGCCGCCGAGAAAAAAGCGGCGAAAGGCCCGCAATCGTGAATATTTTCGTAACTTTGCAGCCGCTTTTCAACAGGACATTCACAGTTCACGATACCATCATGCGACAACTCAGCGACGCCGATTTGGCCCGTCTTCTCGATCAGGATATATTTCATCTTATTTCAGAGGCTGCCGACAGCCTGCACCTGGAGTGCTATGTCGTGGGCGGATACGTGCGCGATCTCTTCCTGGAGAGGCCGTCGAGCGACATCGACGTGGTGGTCGTGGGCAGTGGCATCCAGGTGGCCAGCCGGCTCAAGGAACTGCTGGGGCGCAGGGCCCACCTCGCTGTTTTCCGCAATTTCGGCACGGCGCAGGTGAAGTTCCGTGGGCAGGAGGTGGAGTTTGTGGGTGCCCGCCGCGAGAGCTACAGCCACGACAGCCGCAAGCCCCACGTGGAGGACGGCACCCTCGAGGACGATCAGAACCGCCGCGACTTCACCATCAACGCCATGGCCGTGTGCCTGAACCGTGAGCGTTTCGGCGAGCTTGTCGACCCGTTCGATGGCATTGCCGACCTCGAGGACGGCATCATCCGCACGCCGCTCGACCCCGACATCACTTTCTCCGACGACCCGCTGCGCATGATGCGCTGCGTGCGTTTTGCCACGCAGCTCAAGTTCTACATCGAGGACGAGACGTTCGAGGCCCTCGGCCGCAATGCCCACCGCATCAAGATCATCAGTGGAGAGCGGGTGGAGGAGGAGCTCAACAAGATCATGCTGGCCGACCAGCCCAGCCGCGGCTTCGTCGATCTGCACCGCTGCGGCCAGCTCAAGCTCATCCTGCCCGAGCTGGCCGCGCTCGACGTGGTGGAGACACGCAACGGCAGGGCCCACAAGAACAACTTCTTCCACACGCTCGAAGTGGTCGACAACCTGTGCCGGGCGCAGCGCCAGCGACTGGCCGACCTGCGTGCGCGGCTGGCCGCCGCGCCCCCCGACAGCCCCGAGGCCGAGCAGCTGCACGCCGAGTTGCAGCGCATGCAGGAGCATTGGCTGTGGCTGCGCTGGGGCGCCTTGCTCCACGATATAGGCAAGCCTCGCAGCAAACGGTGGGACAACGTGCAGGGCTGGACCTTTCACAACCACAACTATCTGGGGGCCAAGATGGTGCCCGGCATCTTCCGTCGGCTCAAGTTGCCCATGGACAGCAAGATGAAATATGTGCAGAAGCTCGTAGATTTGCACATGCGTCCTATCGCCATGGCCGACGAAGAGGTGACCGACAGCGCCGTGCGCCGCCTGGTGAACGATGCCGACGACGACGTGGATGAGCTGATGATGCTCTGCGAGGCCGACATCACCAGCAAGAACCGGGTGAAGAAACAGCGGTTCCTGGAGAACTTCAGGCTGGTGCGCGAGAAGATAGCCGACCTGCTGGAAAAGGACTTCCGCCGCCAGCTGCAGCCCTGCATCGACGGCAACGAAATCATGGAGATGTTCCATCTGCCGCCCTCGCGCGAGGTGGGCACCCTGAAGCAGACGCTCAAGGATGCCGTGCTCGACAACCGGGTGCCCAACGAGCGCGAGCCCCTCATGCAGCTGCTCATGGAGAAGGCCCGGCAGATGGGGCTGGCCTGAACGGGCAGGGGGCATTTCAGCAACGCTTTTTCGCCTTGGCTTTGCGGCGTAAACGCGCGGCGATTGCGCCGTTGCCGCCCGCCCGTTACGGTGCAATCGCCGTGCGTTTGCACCGTCATGAAAATGCCGTGGCGCCGTTGCCAATATGCCACGGTGCCGTCGCGAAGACCTTGCCGCCCTTTCATGGCCATGCCGCAGTGCCGTCGCGGCATGGCGGCCACCTCGTCCTGCCACTCTGCTAAAAAGAAAGAATCTTTGTTAAAAAACTACGGACGCGTGTCGGGTTTCCACCAATCTTTCGTAATTTTGCACTGCAAAAACTAAAAAAGACAGTTTAGTTTTGTTTCCCGGACGGCTTGGGGCCCCGGTGCCAAGCGTGGGCACAGGCTGCCGCCGACGGGTGTATCGGGCATATTAATATTAATTTTAAATAGGTATGAAGATTAAGAATTGTTTGTTCGTTTCAGTCATGGCCGTAGCTCTCGTGTCGTGTGGCGGCAAGGGCCGCGGCAGTCTGGCCGACCTTCAGGACAATGAGTTTGCCGTACGCACGGTGGGCACGCAGAGTGCAGACATGCAGACCACCTATCCTGCCACCATCAAAGGCATTCAGGACGTGGAGGTGCGCCCCAAGATTTCAGGCTTTATCACCAAGGTGCTGGTGCATGAAGGCCAGGCCGTGAGGGCCGGACAGGTGATGTTCACTATCGACAGCGAGACCTACCGGGCCGCCGTTCGCCAGGCCCAGGCCGCCCTGAACACGGCCCGTTCACAGGCCAATACGGCCTACCTGACCTACGAGAACAACAAGAAACTCTTTGCCCAGCGCATCATCGGACAGTACGAACTCTCCACCTCGGCCAACAGTTATGCCACGGCCCAGGCCAGTGTGGCCCAGACTCAGGCGGCTCTTGCATCGGCCCAGGAGACGCTGGCATGGTGCACCGTCAAGGCTCCGGCAGCCGGTGTGGTGGGCAGTCTGCCTTTCAAGGTGGGCGCGCTGGTGAGCGCTTCCAATGCGCTGACCACCGTTTCTGACGTTTCGACCATGGAGGTGTTCTTCTCCATGAGCGAGGGCGAGATACTCGACATGACCAAGGCTTCGGGCAGTGCCGCCGCCGCCATCAGTCAGCTGCCGGCCGTGAAGCTGCAACTGGCCGACGGCACGGTCTACGACCATCCGGGCAAGGTGGTGAAGATGAGCGGCGTGATCGACGCCAACACGGGCTCGTACTCGCTCATCGCCCATTTCGCCAATCCGCAGAAGCTGCTCAAGAGCGGCGGCGCCGGCCGGATTATCATTCCCCGCGTGAGCAGCAACTCCATCGTGATTCCGCAGGAAGCCACCTCGCAGGTGCAGGACAAAGTGTTTGTTTATCTCGTGGGCAAGGACAACAAGGTGAAGTACAGCGAGATAACGATAGACCCGCAGAACGACGGAAAGACCTACGTGGTGACGGGAGGCCTGCACGCCGGCGACCGCATTGTGACCAAAGGCATCACCAAACTGGCTGACGGCATGGAGATAAAACCCATCACCGAGGCCCAGTATCAGAAGAAGATAGACGATGCTGCCAAGCTCGGCGCCGCCCAGGGCAATGCCGGCGACTTTGCCAAGGCCATGGGAGGAAAGTAAGTATAAGGAGACTCAAAGAAAAAAGATATGTCGTTTTCTAATTTTATCAAGCGCCCGGTACTGTCCACGGTGATCTCCATCTTCTTCGTGCTGCTGGGTACTATAGGCTTGGTTTCGCTGCCCATTGAGCAGTATCCGGACATTGCTCCGCCCACCATCTCGGTGATGACAACCTATCAAGGCGCCGATGCCAGGACGGTGATGAACTCCGTGATTACCCCGCTGGAGGAGAGCATCAACGGTGTGGAGAACATGGCCTACATGACCTCGACGGCCACCAACGCCGGCATGGCCATGATAACCGTGTTCTTCAAGCAGGGATCCGACCCCAACATGGCTGCCGTGAACGTGCAGAACCGCGTGTCGCAGGCCCAGGCCCTGCTGCCGTCGGAGGTGACCCGCGTGGGTGTCACTGTGTCGAAACGCCAGACCTCGAACGTCATCATGTATTCGCTGACCACCGAGGACGGCCGCTACGACTCCAAATTCCTCACCAACTACAACAACATCAACATCATTCCGTTGCTCAAGCGTATCAATGGCGTGGGCGACGTGCAGACCTTCTCCACCGAAACCTATTCCATGCGCATCTGGCTCGACCCCGGAAAGATGAAAGAATACGGCCTCGTGCCGGGCGACGTCACGGCTGCCCTGGCCGAGCAGAACATCGAGGCCGCCCCGGGCTCGTTCGGCGAGCAGAGCGACGTAGCCTACGAGTACACCCTGCGCTACAAGGGCCGTCTCTCGACGGTGACCGAGTATGAGAACATTATTCTCACAAGCAAGACCACGGGAGAGACGCTCTATCTCAAGGATGTGGCCAAGATGGAACTGGGTAGTTTGCAGTATAATGTGCACATGCGCAACAACGGCCACGAGGCCACGATGGGCATGGTGCAGCAGATTGCTGGCTCCAACGCCACCAATATTGCCAACGACGTAAAAGCTGCACTGGCCGAGGCACAGAAGAGCATGCCGCCGGGCATGGAGTACACCATCGAGCAGGACGTGACAGAGTTTCTCTTTGCCTCGATTGCCGAGGTGGTGCGCACGCTGATTATCACACTGGTGCTGGTGTTCCTCGTGGTCTATATCTTCCTGCAGGACATCCGCTCCACGCTCATTCCCATGATTGCCGTGCCGGTGGCTCTGATCGGTACGTTCCTGTTCCTCTGGGTGTTTGGCTTCTCCATCAACCTGCTCACGCTGTCGGCCCTGCTGCTGGCCATCGCCATTGTGGTGGACGATGCCATCGTGGTGGTCGAGGCTGTACACGCTAAACTCGACCAGGGTTACGACAATGCGCTGACGGCTGCCATCGACGCCATGAATGAAATTTCAGGTGCCATCATTTCCATCACGCTGGTGATGTCGGCCGTGTTCGTGCCGGTGTCGTTCATCGGAGGCACTTCCGGCACGTTCTATCGCGAGTTCGGCGTCACCATGGCCGTGTCCATCGTGATCTCTGCAGTCAATGCCCTCACGCTGTCGCCGGCCCTCTGCGCCATGTTCCTCAAGCCCCACAAGGAGGAAGACCACCGGAAGTCAACTTTCGTGAGCCGGTTCCACGCCGGATTCAACCGTGTGTTCGAGAAAGCCACCAACAAGTATAAGAAAGGTGTGGAGCGGCTCATCAACCACCGTATAGCGACGGCCATCACCGTCGTGACGGGCATTGCGGCCCTTGTGGCGACCATGTCGCTCACGAGTACAGGCTTGGTACCCAACGAAGATACGGGCACACTCTTCGTGACTATTTCGGCTGCTCCCGGTACGAGTCAGGCCCGCACGCAGGAGATTGCCGACCAAGTGGATCGCATGCTGGCCACCAATCCGGCCATCCAGCGCCGTGAGGCCGTGGTGGGCTACAACTTCATTGCCGGCCAGGGAACCGACCAGGCCACTTTCATCATCAAGCTGAAGCCTTTCGAGGAGCGTGAGTCGAAGAACATCTTCGCCCGCATCAAGGATGCGCTCTCCGGCCAGGGAGCCGCCGCCCTCTTCGTGAACCCGAAAGAAGCCAACATGGTGCTCGGCATGATCTACAAGCAGACGGCCACCATCAAGGATGCCCAGATACTGGCATTCGGCCCGCCCATGATTCCCGGTTTCTCGGCCAACAACAGTGTTGCAATGACATTGCAGGATAAGACGGGCGGTGATCTCGACCGCTTCTTCCGGGTGGCGCAGGACTATCTCAAGGAGCTCAACAAGCGTCCGGAGATTCAGAACGCCATGACCTCCTACAACCCGAATTATCCCCAGTACATGGTGGACGTGGATGTGGCCAAGTGCAAGCAGGCCGGCACCACGCCAGCTTCGGTGCTGTCCACGCTACAAGGCTACTTCGGCGGCCTGTATGCCTCCAATTTCAACGCCTACGGTAAGCTCTACCGCGTGATGATTCAGGGTAGCGTGGCCAGTCGCATGCGTCCCGACGAGATGAGCAACATCTATGTAAGGCTGGCTTCGGGCAGCATGGCCCCGGTGAGCGAGTTTGTGAAGCTGAGGCGTGTCTATGGCCCGTCCAACATCAACCGCTTCAACCTCTTCACCTCCATCAACCTCAATATTACGCCCAACAGCAGCTACTCTACGGGCGATGCGCTGAGGGCTTGCGAGGAGGTGGCGGCCGATTACCTGCCCGATGGCTACGGCTATGAGTACTCGGGACTGACCCGTTCTGAGGCCGAGTCGAGCAACTCCACGGCGTTGATCTTCGCCCTCTGCCTGGTGTTCGTGTATCTGATTCTGAGCGCCCAGTACGAGAGTTACCTGCTGCCGCTCTCCGTGATCCTCTCGATTCCGTTCGGTCTGGCCGGTGCCTTTATCTTTACGATGCTCTTCGGCCACTCCAACGACATCTATATGCAGATCTCGCTGATTATGCTTATCGGCCTGTTGGCCAAGAATGCCATTCTGATTGTGCAGTTCGCCCTCGAGCGTAGAGAGACGGGTATGGCCATCCGCTACTCGGCTATCCTTGGTGCGGCAGCCCGTCTGCGTCCTATCCTCATGACGTCGCTGGCCATGATTATCGGTCTGCTGCCGCTGATGTTTGCCTCTGGTGTGGGCAAGAACGGCAACCAGACATTGGGTGCAGCAGCCGTCGGAGGCATGCTGATTGGCACGTTGGTGCAGCTCTTTGTAGTGCCCGCACTGTTCGTCATCTTCCAGTGGTTGCAGGAGCGTTTCCGCCCGATGGTCTTCGAGGATGAGGTGAATCACGATGCCGTGGCCGAGCTCCAGCAGTATGCCCATTCCTGCAAGCAGATCACGTATAAGAATCAGTTTGATGAAGAATAACATGAAAATCAGAAGCATTATCATAGGCTCGCTTGCAGTTCTGTCGCTGACAGGCTGCAAGAGCCTCTACGGAAAATATGAGCGTCCGGACGTGAAGACGGCGGGGCTGTTCCGCGACAGCGTGTCGTTGACCGACACGCTTGCCGTCCGCGACACGTCGAGCTTTGCCAATCTGCCTTGGCGTGAGGTGTTCACCGACCCGCAGCTGCAAGTGCTTATCCGGAAAGCGCTGGACAATAATACCAACCTGCTGAACGCCGCCCTCAACGTGGACATTGCCGAAGCACAGCTTAAAGCCGCCAGGCTGGCCTTTCTGCCTCAGTTCGCCTTCACCCCGCAGGGAACCATTACGCGGTTCAATAGCGCCACGACCAAGTCGTACACGCTGCCGGTGAATGCCAGCTGGAACGTATCGCTCTTCGGTGGCCTCACCGCCTCGAAACGCTCGGCACAGATGGCCCTGCTCCAAATGAAGGATTATCAGGTGAGTGTACAGACCTCGCTCGTGTCGAGCGTAGCCAACCTCTACTACTCACTGCTCATGCTCGACCGGCAGGTAGAGCTGGTGAACGACATGGAGAAGCTCACCAAGGACACGTGGGACATCATGCAGAAACGCTTTGATGCCAACGTGGGCTATCGCTCCACGTCGGTGCAGGCGGCCGAGTCCAACTACTATAGTGTGCTGACACAGAAGGCCGATCTCATGCGGCAGGTGCGTGAAGCAGAGAACTCTTTGAGTCTGCTTTTGACCGAACCGGCCCAGGCAATAGCCCGTGGAAAGCTGGCCGATCAGCGTCTGCCCGAGAGCTTCTCCACCGGCGTGGGCCTCCAGTTGCTGCGCAACCGGGCCGACGTGCACGCCAATGAGATGGCCCTGGCCCAGTGTTTCTATGCTGTGGAAAAGGCGCGCAGCAACTTCTATCCCAACATCACCATTTCGGGAACGGGCGGTTACAGCAACGGGTCGGGCATGGTGAATCCGGCCAAGCTGCTGCTCTCGGCAGTGGGTTCGCTCACGCAACCCATCTTTATGAACGGTCAGTTGACGGCCGCCCTGCGTGTGGCCAAGGATCAGTATCAGCAGGCTTACAACACCTGGCAGAACAGTATCTTGACCGCCGGCTCGGAGGTGAGCAACGCTCTTGTGCTCTACAACGCTTCGGCCGAGAAGAGCGCCATTGAGGCCAAACAGATAGCCGTGTTGAAAAAGAATGTAGACGATACCCGCGCCCTGATGGACAATGCCGGCAGCTCTTATCTGGAAGTCATCACGGCACAGAGCAACCTGCTCAACGTGCAGCTCTCACAGGTGCGCGACGACTTCTCCAAGATGCAGGCAGTAGTGAATCTCTACCAGGCCCTGGGCGGGGGATCGAAGTAGCATTTCGTATTTCATAATTCAAAATTCACAATTCGTTATGGCAAGTGAAATTAGTGAAAAGGCCGTGATCTCTCCGAAGGCCAAGATCGGAAACGGCTGCAAGATATTCCCTTTTGTCTATATTGAGGACGAAGTGGAGATTGGCGACAACTGCATTATCTTCCCGTTCGTGAGCATTCTTAACGGTACGAAGATGGGCAATGACAACAAAGTGCACCAGGGTACCGTGCTTGGCGCGCTGCCGCAAGACTTTGCCTTTGTCGGTGAGCGCACGGAACTGATTATCGGTGACAACAACATCATTCGTGAAAATGTGGTCATCAACCGTGCCACCCACGCCGGAGGGCAGACCGTGATAGGCAACGACAACTTCCTGATGGAGGGTGCACACATCAGCCATGACACCAAAGTTGGCGACCGCAACGTCTTCGGCTATGGCACAAAGATAGCCGGAGACTGCGAGATTGGCAATGGCATTATCTTCTCTTCGTCGGTCATCGAGAATGCTTGCACGCGTGTGGGCGACTTGGCTATGATTCAGGCGGGTACCACTTTCTCCAAGGATGTGCCGCCTTATATCATTGCCGGCGGCACGCCTGTGGGCTATGCCGGCCCCAACAACACCATGATGGATGTGGTTCATGTGGATGCCAAGGTGCAAAAACACGTGGCCAATGCCTACCGTCTGGTGTTCCACGGGCAGAATAGCGTGTTTGACGCCGTGTTTCAAGTGAACGAACAGGTGCCCGACGGCCCGGAGATTCGCAACATCGTGAACTTTATCAATGCCACCAAGAAAGGCATTATCGGTAAAATGTAGTTTCATACCTATACATTTTTACATTGTATGAGGGGAGGGCTGACCGTGAGGTCGGCCCTCCCTGTTGGTATGAGGCAGGGTGTTGAGGCGTGGCTGGAGCCGGAAGCGGCGGCGGGGCGTGGATGGGCTGGCCGTTTGCAGACGGGCAAACGATGCCGGGCTTAGAAACTGTAAGTGGCCGATACGAAGAATTCGTGCGTGAACCGTCGGGACGGCATGTCGCTTTTCAGCTGCATATCGTCGAAGAAAACATGGCGTCGGCCGGTATAGGGGTCTTGATTGGAGAGGGTGTAGCCGATGGCAAAAAGGCCAAGTCCGGTGCCCAGCATGACGGACGACCTGACGCGCCAGGCTGTCGTCTGCCCGCCTCGGTTCCTTGCCCGTTGCGTCTCCTCCAGCAAATGCCGCCCGTCTTCGTATGTTCGGGCATAGATGAACGACTCGTTGGCGAGGAAGTTGACAAGCAGTCCCGGTTCGCATTGATAGAACAGATGCAGCCGCTCGCTTCGTCCAAAGCTGATGTCCGGGGTGCGCAACACGGGCCCCACGACAAGCTGAATCAGTTCCAGCTTGCTGTCGTCGTCTTTCAGATGGTAGGATATTCCCGACCGACTGCTCGCGTCGGTACTGGGTGTCACGTCGTCGAGCCAGTGCTGAAAGGAGAGACCGCCCGACACACCGACGTATGGACAGAAGAACCGTGCGTAGCTGCATTCCGTCCCGTAGGCGGGATCGGAGCCATAGGCAAAGAGCGAAGCAGAGATGGTGACGGTGTTGCGGCGGGTGCGGAAGTCACTGTCGGACTCCTGTGCATGGGCTCCGCCGGCAAGCAGGACAAGCGAGACCGCGAAGAGAAAACCTTTCATGGGATGTTGATTTTTGTGTTGTGGCATTGCCGTACAGGCTTTCAGTACAGCCCTTGGGGGAATTTACGACGGGCTATTCTTCGACAATGGTGCAACCGGGCTGCAGCTGCCGATAACGGAAACACTGCTTGTGGTGGTCGTTGATGAGGCCGATGGCCTGAAGATGACTGTAGATAATGGTGGAGCCCACGAACTTGAAGCCACGCCGTTTCAGGTCATTGGCCACGCGGTCGGACAGGTCGTTGCGGGTCGTCCATTCGTTCTGATGGCTGGGATAAATGAGCGAACGCCCCTGGGTGAAACTCCAGATGTAACGGTCGAAAGAGCCAAACTCGTCGGCTACCTGCCGGAAAGCCCGTGCGTTGGCCATCATGGCCTCAATCTTGCGGCGCGAGCGAATCATCCCTTCGGTTTGCAAAATACGCTCCACGTCGGTCTCGTCGAACCGGGCCACGGCCGCCGCATCGAACCCGGCAAAGCACCGACGGAACACCTCGCGCCGCTCCAGCATCATCTGCCATGAGAGCCCGCACGACATGGCTTCCATCAGAAGGAACATGAAATGCGTGCGCTCGTCGTGCACGGGCGTGCCCCATTCCGTGTCGTGGTAGTGTTCCGAGAGGGCGTTGTGCCGACACCAGCTGCACTTCACCGGATATTGCAGATGGCGCATGGCGTGTCCTCCCCAGGCGTTTTCTCCCTTGAGTCGGAAGCCGATACGGCGGTAGAGCTCCTCGGCCTTGGGGTTTCCCTGGTCCACGAGCAAGCCCACGGGCTGCCTGTCGCCGTGGCGGTCGATGGCGGCACGCAGCAAGCGCGTGGCGATGCCCTGATGACGGAAGTCCGTGTGCACGGCCAGCGAGTCGATATAGAACTCGCCCGCCTGGGTCTCGTCGGCCATCCCGCGGAGGTCGCGCCCCAAAAACCGGTCGGCGGCTTGGTAGAACGCTTCGCGCAGCCGGTGCAGTTCCCTGCCGTCGTAGCCCACGCAGATTCCTGCCAGCCGGCCTCGGCCGGTCACGGCAACGAGCGTATTGCGGTAAGAATACTGGCTGTCTTCGCGTTCCACAAGGTGGGTCAACATCCGGTGGAAGTCGTCCAGCGTGCGGTTGGGGCCGGCAAAGTGGCGGCAACAGTCGTGGTTCATGGCCAGCATGATGAGTGTAGCTATCTCGGCAGCCTGTTCTTGGCGGGCAGGTTGTATGTTGATTTTGGGCATTGGTGATGGTGTTGGGAGGGTGAATGATAAGGATGCGGATGCTGAAAAAGGGGCCGAAGCGGTTACTCCTGCCGGATGACAGCTTGGGCCAGTGGTTGCATCCGTTGATAATAAGCCCGTTCGTCGGCCTCGCTCACGGGCTCGTAGTCGGCCAGGATGCGGCTGATGCGGTCCACGTCGGCCGGGATGGGCTGCTGGGCTTTCTGCCGGGCGGCCATGCTCTTGCGTATCTCGAAAGCAGCCCGCTTGGGTTCCGGGTGTTGCAGCAGCAGGGCCAGGCGGTAGCGGTTGCCCATGTTGTAGGCCTCTCGGGGCTGTCGGGCGATGGCTTGGCAGAGCAGGGCCACCTTGATGCGCGGCTCGTCGACCAGCCCGGCCAGCTCTGCATAGAGATAGCTGTCGTCGTAACGCTGCAACAGCCGCTTGTAGAGCGCAATGGCCTGAGCTTTCAACTTCACCCGTGTATAGAGCTGGGCCAGGTGTCGCAGGTTGTCCTTGTTGCTGGGATTCATCTGCAGAGCCTTGCGAAAGAACGGCATCACAGCCTTGATGTAAGTGTCGCTGCGGTCGCCGATGCCCGCCATCAGGCGGTTGGTAATGCGCTGGCCCAGCGACGGCACCACGCGTCCGTCGTGCCGCATGCCGCTCCAGTCGCTGTCGGCCAGCCGCATGGCGTGGGGCACGAAATAGGCCAGGTTGAAGCCGGCAATCACCTTGTCGAGGGCCAGTGCATGGTGAATGATGGTCTTGTTGGCCGTAAGGTCATTGTCGGTCATCTGTCCGTAGGCCTGCGTCATGCGGTAGAGCAGTCGCCGCGCATCGTTGGTGCGGCCCGCCCGCATGGCTTGCTCGAACAGTTTGCTGTCGTTCCAGAATGCAGTTGTCTCCATAGGCGTGTCCTCAATAGGAAGCCGTGCAGGGTATGCCGGCGGCCGTCACGCGGCCGCAGATGCGGTCGAGTTCTTCGCGGCTGGCCTTGCGCAGCTGTCGGTCGGGCGTTTCGCGGTCGATGGTATAAATCATCACACGCTCGGGCCCAATGCTTTTCACAGCTTCCAGCCACGGCAACACATAGCGGTCGGCCGTGTTGTCGGTGCCGTCTCCTTTCATGAACATGGTCTGGATGATGACGTGCCCGCGAAACCATTTCATGTCTTCGATGACGCGTTCCACGCTGTACGAGGGCTGCGTGGGCCGGTCCACCTTGCGGATATAGTCGGCATCCACGGTGTCCAGTTTCAGAATATTGTTGTCCACTTTCATCAGCGCCTCGCGCACTTTGGGCCGTCCGATGAACGTGGAATTGCTCAGCACGCTGATCTTGGCTTCGGTACACCACAGGTCGCGCAGCCTGACGGTGTCGTCGATGATCTCGGCAAAGTGAGGGTTGGCGGTGGGTTCTCCGTTGCCCGCAAAGGTCAGCACGTCGGGCTGCCGGCCCGCCTCGTGCATGCGGATGAGCTGTTGTTCCAAGGCCTTGGCCACCTCTTCGCGGCCGGGGTAGGGCGAGTGGGTGCGGTGATCGCCGTTGAAACCACATTCGCAATACAGGCAGTCGAAGGTGCAAATCTTGCCGTCTGCCGGCATCAGGTTGATGCCAAGGCTCAAGCCCAGACGGCGACTGTGCACGGGGCCATAGATGGGACTGGGATAGATAATGGTACTCATGTCTCGTGAACTTGGAACGACGGGCAAAGATACAGAATATTTAGGAAACCCGTGGACAACCTGCTGATTATTTGGTTAATGCACGTTAAAGGCTCGTTTTATTCTTATTAAATTGCTACTTTTGTGCCAAATTTGCATGGTTATCGCCAATTCGGAAATGGGAAAGAAACGCAAAACGGCCGGCAGACGCTCGGGCTTGCAGGCCGTCACTCTTTGTATCAGCACGGCTTTGGTGCTTATTTTGTTGGGGCTGATTGTATTCTCGACGCTCGCCGGACGCAATTTGTCATCCTATGTCAAGGAGAATCTCGTGGTCACCATGATGTTGGAGCAGGATATGGCCGACACCGAGGCGCAGACCATGTGCCGCAGCCTGGCCGCGCGCCCCTATATCAAGGACATCCATTTCATCAGCAAGCATGCCGCTCTGGCCGAAGCCACCAAGGTGATGGGTACCAATCCGGCCGAGTTTACCGATGGCGTGAACCCCTTTCCCTCGTCGATAGAGCTCACGTTGCAGAGCGATTACGCCAACAATGACTCATTGAAATGGATCTCGCAAGAGCTGAAAAAATACCCCAAGGTCTCCGAAATCAACTATCAAAAAGACTTGGTCGATGCCGTGAACCGCAACTTGGCCAAGATAGGCATTGCCATGCTGGTGCTGGCAGTGCTGCTTACTTTTGTCTCGTTCTCGCTCATCAACAACACCGTTCGCCTGGGCATCTATGCCCGTCGGTTCTCCATTCACACCATGAAACTGGTGGGCGCCTCATGGGGATTCATCCGTCGGCCTTTCATTCGCAGGGCTGTCGTGACGGGGCTGCTGGCCGCCGTGCTGGCCAATCTGGTGCTGGCCGGCTGTGTCTATGCCCTGTATTGCTACGAGCCCGAGATACTCACGGTGGTCACTTGGCGCGAGATGGCCGTCACCGGAGCCGCTGTGGTGCTGCTGGGCATCCTCATCACGGCCCTGTGTGCAGGCATTTCCGTCAACCGTTTTCTCAAGATGAAGGCCGGCGAGCTCTATAAGATTTAGAGGCCGCCGCGCCGCACGCGTCGTTCGCATCCTATTACATTTTACGATTATACTTCAATGGACAGAAGAAACTTAGCATTGGGCCGCACCAACTTCATCCTGTTGGCCATCGGCTTTGCAATTGTAGTCATCGGGTTTGTCCTGATGAGTGGCGGGGGCTCTACCGAGCAGGCGTTCGACCCCGAAGTTTTCAGCGCACGGCGCATCAAGGTGGCTCCTGTGGTCTGCTTCGTGGGGTTTGTCTCCATGATCTATGCCGTGATTCACAAGCCAAAGGACAGTGACGCCGCCGCGCCGCTGCAGAATGAGGCCCCTGCCGACGAGTTGCATCAGGAACAAAAGTAAGCCCGCAGCCCATGGATTTGTTACAGACGATTATTATCGCCATTGTCGAGGGGCTCACCGAGTTCCTGCCGGTGTCGTCCACCGGCCACATGATTATCACGCAAAACCTGCTGGGCGTGCAGGCGGGCGACCCGTTTGTCCACGCCTTCACGTTCATCATTCAGTTTGGAGCCATCCTTTCGGTGGTGTGCCTCTACTGGAGGCACTTCTTCCAGATGCGCAACCGCGAGGAGCTGGCCGCCAAGGCCCGCTTCTACAAGCTGCTCATCGTGGGTGTGCTGCCGGCTGTGGTCGTCGGTCTGGCCGCCAAGAAGAGCGGCTTGCTCGACTGGCTGCTCGACTCCGTGCACGTGGTGGCCGTCACGCTGGTGCTTGGCGGCGTGTTCATGCTCTTCTGCGACCGCATCTTCAACAAGGGCAGCGAGCGCAACGAGGTGACTCCACGCCGTGCGTTTCTCATTGGCTGCTTCCAGTGTCTGTCGGTCATCCCCGGCGTAAGCCGCAGCATGTCCACCATCGTGGGCGGCATGCAGCAGAAGCTCACCCGCAGGAACGCGGCCGAATTTTCCTTTTTTCTTGCCGTGCCCACCATGGCCGGCGCCACGCTGCTCGACCTTCTCGACATGTTCGGAGAGGACACAGCCTGGGCCACTCCGCACAACATCACGATGCTGGCAGTGGGCTGTATGGTGGCGTTTGTCGTGGCCATGCTGGCCATGAAGTGGTTCGTGGGCTTCATCGGCAAGTACGGATTCAAGGCTTTCGGCTGGTACCGCATCATCGTGGGCGGCGTCATCCTGGCCATGCTGCTGGCCGGCCAGTCGCTGGTCATGGTGGACTAACAGGCTGACGGAGAGCAAGATGGATTTCGTTCAGGGAGAGATTATCGCCATCGACAAGCCCTTTCGCATGTCGAGTTTCAGGGCTTTGGCCCATGTGCGCTACCTGCTCTCACGCAAGCTGGGCCGCAAGGTCAAGGTGGGCCATGCCGGCACGCTCGACCCGCTGGCCACGGGCGTGCTGATTCTCTGCACCGGAAAGTGCACCAAGCAGATAGAACGGCTGCAGGCTCACACCAAGGAGTACACGGCTACCCTGCAGCTCGGCGCCACGACCGACAGCTACGACCGCGAGCACAGCGTGAACCACACCTACCCCTGGCGCCACATCACACGCGAGATGGTGCTCGACACGCTCGCCCGTTTCGAGGGCGACGTGGAGCAGGTGCCGCCCACCTACAGCGCCTGCAAGGTGGACGGCCGCCGGGCCTACCACCTGCGCCGCTCGGGCGAGGCCGTGGAACTCAAGCCCAAGACCGTGCGCATCGACCGTGTGGAGCTCACCCGCTTCGACCCCGCCACGGCCCAAATGTCCATCCGCGTGGTCTGCGGCAAGGGCACATACATCCGTGCCCTGGCCCGCGACATCGGCCGCGCACTGGGCAGCGGCGCCTTTCTCACCGAGCTGCGGCGCACCCGCGTGGGCGAC
This sequence comes from Hallella seregens ATCC 51272, assembly GCF_000518545.1. GTDB lineage: Bacteria > Bacteroidota > Bacteroidia > Bacteroidales > Bacteroidaceae > Prevotella > Prevotella seregens. The sequence goes on along the minus strand of NZ_JADU01000010.1, from coordinate 88,740 downwards.
TTCAGGGTGGACGACAGCATCGGTTTCGACCATTTCGAGCAGTGGCTGGAGGCGCAGCCGCTCCAAACCGCACAACCATAGCAATCCCGTTTCCGGGCCGCCGCGGGCTGCCGGAAAGACAGAAAAAAGACATATATGAAGTTATCACAATTCAAATTCAAGCTGCCCGAGAGCCAGGTGGCCCTCTATCCGCACAGCTTCGAGCGCGAGTTCACCAACGACGACGGCACCAAGGGCTCTTTCCGGGTGACGCGTCGCGACGAGGCGCGCCTCATGGTGCTCCACCGCACCACGGGCGAGATAGAGCTTTTCCACAAGGATGCCAAGGGCAATCCCGTGGAGGGGCAGTATCTCGACTTCCGCAACGTGCTCGACTATTTCGACGAAGGCGATACCTTTATACTCAACGACACCAAGGTGTTTCCCGCTCGCCTCTACGGCACCAAGGAGAAGACCGACGCCAAAATCGAGGTGTTCATCCTGCGCGAACTCAACGAAGAGACCCACCTCTGGGACGTGCTCGTGGAGCCGGCCCGCAAGATTCGCATCGGCAACAAGCTGTTTTTCGACGAGGTGGGCACGATGGTGGCCGAGGTGTACGACAACACCACGAGCCGCGGCCGCTCGCTCCGCTTTCTCTACGACTGCCCGCACGAGCAGTTCAAGCGCGACCTCTTCGCCTTGGGCGAGGCTCCGCTGCCCGCCTATATCCTCAACGGCCGCCCCGAAGACCCCAAGATGAGCGGCATGCACGTGCGCTCCCACGCCACGGCCGAGGACATGGAGAACTTCCAGTGCGTCTTCGCCCGCAACGAGGGAGCCGTCACAGCCCCGGCCACGGGCCTGCACTTCAGCCGCGAACTGCTCAAGCGCATGGAGATAAAAGGCATCAATGCCGCTTTCATCACATTGCATTGCGGCCTCGGAAACTTCACGCCCATTGAGGTGGAAGACCTGACGAAGCACAAGATGGATTCCGAGCAGATGATGATTGGCCGGGAGGCTTGCGACCTGGTGAACCGCACCAAGCGCGCCGGCCGCCACGTATGCGCCGTGGGAACGAGCGTGGTCAAGGCCACCGAGACGGCCGTGGGCACCGACGGACTGCTCAAGGAGTATGACGGATGGACCAGCAAATTCATCTTCCCGCCCTACGATTTCGGGCTGGCCGACACGATGATCGCCAACTTCTACCACCCCGAATCCACGCTCATGATGTCGACGGCGGCCTTCGGCGGCTACGACAACGTGATGCGTTGCTATGACCTGGCCGTGAAGCACGGCTACATGTTCGGCTGCTTCGGCGACAGTCTGCTCATCGTGGACTGATGGGTTTGCACCGCGTCTACTTCAGTCTCGGCACCAATATGGGCGACCGGGAAGCCAACATTGCCAACGCCTTGTCACTGCTCGCCCGCGAGGTGGGGGCCGTGACAAGGCGTTCGTCGCTGTACGAGACCGAGCCGTGGGGCTTCGCCTCGTCGCATTTGTTCATCAATGCCTGCGCCCTTTGCGAGACGGCGCTCTCGCCGCGCCGCGTGCTGCAGGCCACGCAGCAGATAGAGCGCCGGCTGGGACGGCGCGAGAAATCGGTGGGCGGGGTCTATCACGACCGCATTATCGACATCGACATCCTGCTCTACGACCGCCTCCATCTCTTGGAGCCCGGCCTCCAGATTCCCCATCCCCACATGCGTGAGCGCGATTTTGTGATGCAGCCCCTGCGCGAAATTCTGGGCGACTACCCACTCTGATTCCCGCCTCCGCGACTCTGCCGCAGCACGTGCACCGCCGGCGGCTCTTGCGTCGGCGGTGTAGCCGCGTTGCGTTTGCGGCGTGGCGGCCTTGCGATTGCGGCGTTTTTGCGCTGCGTTTGCGGTGTGGTCGCATGGCGTTTGCACCGCCATCGCGCGGCGTCTGCCGCCCATGGTGCGGCCGTTGCCTTGCCGGCCCTGCGGCGGCCCCTGCCCTCTGAAAACAAGAAACCCCGGTTGTCGCACGATGGACAGCCGGGGTTTTTGTCTTGATGAAAGGGGCGGGCCGCCTCCAAGAGGAGCCCGTGCCGCGAAGAGGAACTACTTGCGCAGGCCCAATGCCTTGATGATGGCACGGTAACGGCTGATGTCGCGATCCTTCAGATAGTTGAGCAGGGCGCGGCGCTTGCCTACCAGACGTGTCAGCGAGCGGGTGGTCACGAAGTCCTTGTGGTTGGCCTTCACGTGCTCGGTCAGGTGTGCAATGCGATAGGTGAACAGTGCAATCTGGCTCTCTGCAGAGCCCGTGTCGGTGTTTGCCTTGCCATACTGGCCGAAGATTTCCTCTTTCTTCTCTTTGTCTAAGTACATGTTGTTGTAATGATTAATGTTGTTGCATCATCACATCTCTCTGCCGCCGTCCGCCTTAATCACAACGGTAGGGCGACATCGAATGCGTCGGTGTTTCCGAAAATGCGGTGCAAAGTTACTAAAAAGATTTGGCCCGGCAGCCTTTTCTCCAATCTTTTTTTGTAATTTTGCACGCAATTACAGACATCAGAAGATTAGCTAATTAAGGTAAAGGCAATGCAAGACATTCGTAACATCGCAGTTATTGCGCACGTTGACCACGGAAAGACGACACTGGTTGACAAGATGATGCTCGCCGGCAAACTGTTCCGTGACGGCCAGGATAACAGCGGCGAGGTGCTCGACTCCAATGATTTGGAGCGCGAGCGGGGGATAACCATCCTCTCCAAGAACGTATCTATCAACTGGAAAGACGTTAAAATCAATATTCTCGACACGCCCGGCCACTCCGATTTCGGCGGCGAAGTGGAGCGTGTGCTCAATATGGCCGACGGCTGTCTGCTGCTGGTCGACGCCTTTGAAGGCCCTATGCCGCAGACGCGCTTCGTGCTTCAGAAGGCCTTGCAGATAGGATTGAAGCCCATTGTGGTGGTGAACAAGGTGGACAAACCCAACTGCCGGCCCGAGCAGGTGTACGAAATGGTGTTCGATTTGATGTGCGACCTGAACGCCACCGAGGACCAACTCGACTTCCCCGTGGTGTACGGCTCGGCCAAAAATGGCTGGATGAGCGAGGACTTCAGGGTTCAGACCGACAACATCGACTACCTGCTCGACCGCATCATCGAGGATATTCCCGGCCCGAAACACATCGAGGGCACGCCCCAGATGCTCATCACCTCGCTCGATTACAGCAACTATACCGGCCGCATTGCCGTGGGACGGGTGCACCGTGGCGAGCTGCGCGACGGCATGAACATCACCATTTGCCACCGCGACGGCAGCAAGGAGAAGACCAAAATCAAGGAGCTACACACCTTTGAAGGTATCGGACACAAGCGCACCGACGCCGTGGCGAGCGGCGACATCTGTGCCGTGGTGGGTCTGGAACGGTTTGAAATAGGCGATACCATCGCCGACTTCGAGAACCCCGAGCCCCTGCCCCCCATCGCCGTGGACGAGCCAACGATGAGCATGCTCTTCACCATCAACGACTCTCCGTTCTTTGGCAAGGAGGGCAAGTTCTGCACTTCGCGCCAGATTGGAGACCGGCTGAAGAGCGAACTCGAGAAGAACCTGGCCCTGCGTGTGGCCAACGTGGAGGACTCCACCGACAAATGGATTGTGAGCGGACGCGGCGTGCTGCACCTTTCGGTGCTCATCGAGACCATGCGCCGCGAGGGATTCGAGCTGCAGGTGGGCCAGCCGCAGGTGATCTACAAGGAAATTGACGGCGTGAAGTGCGAGCCTATCGAGGAGCTCGACATCAATGTGCCGCAGGATTATTCCAGCAAAATGGTGGACATGGTGACGCGCCGCAAGGGCGAGCTCACGGGCATGGACACCGAGGGCGACCGGGTGAACATCACGTTCGACATCCCCTCGCGCGGCATCATCGGCCTGCGCACCAACGTGCTCACGGCCAGCCAGGGCGAGGCTATCATGGCCCACCGCTACAAGGAGTACCAGCCCTACAAGGGAGAAATAGTGCGACGCACCAACGGTTCGATGATTGCGTTGGAGAATGGCACGGCCTACGCCTATTCGATAGACAAGTTGCAGGAGCGCGGCAAGTTCTTCATCGACCCGGGCGAAGAGGTCTACGGCGGCGAGGTCATCGGCGAGCACGTGCACGACAACGACTTGGTGGTGAACGTCACCAAGGCCAAGCAGCTCACCAACGTGCGTGCCTCGGGCTCGGACGAGAAGGCCCGCGTGATTCCCAAGACCGTGATGAGCCTGGAGGAATGCCTGGAATATATCAAGGAAGACGAGTATGTGGAGGTGACTCCCAAGAGCATGCGCATGCGCAAGGTGGTGCTCGACCATCTGGAGCGCAAGCGGCAGAACAAAGAATAAACTGCCCGTTGCCCGCCCGCCGGGGTGCGGGCGGCAGACAGTGAAGACGGAATCCTCCGAAAGAACGCTACCCGCGTCTTTCGGAGGATTCTGTTTTCGGCCAGTCGGCAGGCTTCATGCCGAACTGTTTCTGGAAGCATTTGGAGAAGTAGGAGGCGCTGTTGAACCCCACCATGAAGCACACTTCGTTGACGCGATAGCGGTTCTCGCCCAGCAGTTGGGCGGCCCGCCGCAGCCGCACCACCTGGATAAGCTCGTTGGGGGTGGCGTCGGTGAGGCTCTTGATTTTGGCAAACAGGCCCGACCGGCTGATGTTCAGCCGCTCGGCCAGAAACGGCACACAGAGGCCGGGATTGGTCATATTGTCCTCGATGAGTGCGTTCACGCGGTTGAGAAAGTCGTTGTCGACCGGTGTCTTGGCCATGTGCGAGATGGGCTCCGAGGGGGTGTTGGCAAACTTGCGCATGAGCCTGCGCCGCATTTCGATGAGGTTTCCGATGCAGGCCTCCAGATATTTGGTGGAGAACGGCTTCTCGATATAGGCGTCGGCTCCGCAGTGCATGCTCTCCGTCTTGCTCTCGTTGTCGGTCTTGGCCGTGAGCATGATGAAGGCGATATGGCTGGTTTCGCGGTTGGCCCGCACACGGCGGCAGAACTCCGCCCCGTCCATGCGCGGCATCATCCAGTCGCTCACGATGAGCGTTACCTGGTGGTTCGTGAGCAGTTCCAGCGCGGCTTGTCCGTCCTCGGCGGTGAGCACTTGGTAGGTGTGGGCGAAAGTGGCTGCCAGAAAGTGGCGCATGTCTTCGTCGTCTTCCACGATGAGCACCGTGGGCCGGTCGTCCGACGGGGGTGGGGGAGTGGGCAGGGAGGTGGTGTCGGCAGGGGCGGGTGCCGGGGTGTCGGCCACGGCCGCGAGTGGTTGCGGCTCTTCGCCAATCACGTCGTCGGGCTGGCTGATGGGCAGCGTCACGGTGAACGTGGAGCCCTGTCCGAGCGTGGACGCCACCGAGACGTGGCCGTGGTGCAGCTGTGCCAGCTCTTTCACGATGCTCAGGCCGATGCCTGTGCCCGGTTTGTTGTCGTGGGCTTGATAGAAAGCCTCGAACACGCGGGCCTGGTCTTGGGGTGCAATGCCCATGCCGTCGTCGCTCACGCTGATGGAGAAAGCCGGCCGGCCGTCGGCCTGGCAGCCGTCGGGCCGGCAGTTCAGCTCCACGCGGGAGCGTGTGTACTTCAGGGCATTGTTCATTAGATTGCTAATGATCTTGGTGACGGCTTCGCGGTCGACAACGGCTGTAAAGTCGTCGGGCGGATAGATGGCCGTGAGTTTGACGCCCCGTTGCTCCATCGAGGGATTGAAGCGCACCGCCACACCCTGCATGATGCTGCGTATATTCTCCGGCTGGGGCCGCAGCTGCATGGACTGTCGCTGCACTTTGTTGAAGTCGAGCAGCTGGTTCACCAGGTCGAGCAGCCGCCGCGCATTGCGGTCGATGACCTGCAGCGTGTGCCCCGTGTGGTCGTTGCCCGCGTTGCGGCTCATGTCCTGCCACTCCTCCTTGAGCCGTTCCAGGGGGCCGATGATAAGGGTGATGGGGGTGCGTATCTCGTGGGCAATCATGGTGAAGAAGTGCAGCCGTGCGTCGCGAATCTTCATTTCGTTTTTCTCGCGCAGCCGGTTCAGTTCGTCCTGATGCCGTCGTTCCGATCGCCGCAGCCGCCAGTAGAGGTAACGGTTGATGAGGGCCCCGATGAGGAGCAGGTAGAGAATGCGGGCGGGCCACGACCAGTAGAAGGGTGGGTGCACCACCACGCGCAGCCGCGCCTCACGGCTGCACCACACGCCATCGTTGTTGGTAGCCCTCACGCGGAAAGTGTAAGAGCCGGCCGGCAGGTTGGTGTAGGTGGCATGATGGCGGCCGCCCGCATAGAGCCAGTTGTCGTCGAAGCCCTCCAGTTTGTAGGCATATCGGTTCTTTTCGGGCGAGCAATAGCTGAGCGAGGAGAAGTCGAAGCCCACCATGTCGTCGGAGGCCGAGAGGTCGATGTGGTCTATTTGGCTGATGGGCTCGGGCAGCTTTTCGCTGCCTGTGCTCACGGGTTGGTTGAAAAGGCTGAGGCCCGTGATGAACACCGGCGGCGCGATGGTGTTGGTGTGAAGCTGTTCCGGGCGGAAAGCGCAGCAGCCGCGGGTGGAGCCAAAGAGGATGCGCCCGTCTGCAAGACGCGTGCCCGAGTTGGCCTGGAACTGGCCTCCGGGCAGGCCGTCGTACTTGTTGAAGACGAGTGCGTCGGCTCCCGGCCGCCAGCGCACGATGCCGCCGGCCGTGGAGAGCCACAGGTCGTTGCCGTCGGGCACGATGCAACGGATGTTGGAGTGCGTGCCGTCGAGCCTAATCTGGCGGAATTTGCCCGTCTGGAGCTGGAGTGCGCAGAGCCCGTCGGCTGTGGCAATGAAGAGCTGGCGGCCGATGAGTCGCAGACAGTTGATGTCGGCCGAGAGGAGCGAAGAGGGCTCACGGGTGGGCAGATAGTGGTGCCACCGGCGGGTGGCGGGCCGGTAGCTCCACAGCCCGTTGCCCTGTGTGGCAAACCAGAGCGTGCCGTTTCGGCGGTCTTCTTCGATGTCCATGGTCAAGGCTCCCAGGCTGCGCACGAGCCTGAAAGCATCGCTTTGCGCGTCGTATCGGTAGATGCCCTCCATGGTGGCAGCCCACAATTGGTGGCGCATATCCATGTGGAGGGCATAGCAGCTGCCCGGCGAGGCGGAGAGGCGGTAGAGTTTGAGCGTGCCGGTGCGTGTGTCCAGCCGGACGATGCCCTTGCTGTACGTGCCCACCCAGAGCTGGTCGCCGTCGGGCCATAGGGCGTGCACGTTGTAGCGCGAGAGTTGCTGCTCGCCGGGATAGCTTATAAAAGTGTTGCCCACCAGGCAGTTGAGTCCGCCGTCGTCGGTGGCCACCCATACACGGTGACGGGCATCTTCGCGGAAGCGGCCCACGATGTTGCCGCGCAGCGAGCCCGGCATGCCGGTGTTACGAAAGGTGAGAAAGCGGTGGGCCACGGGCGAGAGATAGTTCACGCCGCCGTAGAACGTGCCCCACCAGATGCCTCCCTCGGCATCGCGCATGATGGAATAGACAAACTTTTCCTGGGGCGTGGATTCGCGGTTGCTGGACAGTCGTTGCAACTCCCACTGCCCATTGCGGGGGTTGCAGGCCACAACACCCTCTTCGCAACCGATGAGCAGTCGGTCGGCCGACTGCTCGAACAGCGTGTGGACGTGGGTGCCTACCCCTGCGAGCGACGGGTTGAGAATCTGGCGCAGACTGCCGTTGGAGGAGAGTTGCCAGAGTCCCTGGTCCCAGGTTCCGATGTAGAGACCGCCGTCTGAGGCAGGGCGCAGGGCCATGCCCGGCAGTGAGGGGCCGGCATGCTTGCCGTCCATGGTTTTGCTTTCGGCGTGAGGCAGACCGAGCTGCTGGGGCTCGAAGCGGTTGCGGGCCTTGTTCAGCCGAAGCAGGGTGCCGGCCCCGGGGTGGGTGGTGGTGCGCAGGAGTGCCCACACCTGGCGGTTGCCGTCTATGGCGATGTCGCCCGGCATGCCGCCCAACAGGCGGGTAGGGTAATGGCGGATGGCCCGTGTGTTCGCATCGTAACAGGCTATGCCGGCGTCGGGCATCACCATCCAGATGTAGCGGTCGGCATCAATGGCAAAGCGAGTGACCGTTTGCCGGAGGCTGGTGGCAAGGGGAGTGAAGCGTTCTGTGCGGTAGCTGTACACCATCGGGCCCCGCACCGTGCCGACGAGGATGCCGTCGCCGAGGCGGCAAAGGGCAGAGATGTATTGGTCGGTTCCCGCATGGGGCAGACGGAAAGTCTGGATGGCGGTGCCGTCGTAGCGACAGAGTCCGGCATCGGTGCCCAGCCAGATAAAGCCGTATTTGTCCTGCAGGATGTTGCGCACGGCATCCGAGGGTAGACCGTCCTCCATGGACAGGTTGCGGCATTCGGTATGCAGTTCGGCACGAATGGTCAGGGCAAGGACAGCCAGGCAGGGCAAGAGCAGTCCCCGTAATCGTATTTTCATGGCATCGGGCATTGGCAAAAGTGATTTGACCATGCAAAAATACGAAAACGGGGACAACTGTGCAACGATTCCGCCGCTTTATTCAGGTTGAATGATGGCCGTGTGTCGATAATTCATCTTGAAAGGTCTTTCCTGTGAAAGATCTTTCTTCTGTTCTGACATCAAGGGAGATGCTGTGATGATAAATGTTGTTCCCGTAGGCCCTACGGGCGACTTTTGTCTTAATATGGCCAACAAGTGCCCAGACTTAAATGCTTTCTGCGGCACGGCGTATACGGTTGCTTAAGTCGAAAAGTGATCCTCGGAGATGCTCTATCTCCTCTTCGTTGAAACCACCTGTACCACCATTGCCGTCGATTCCATTCAATTTGTGATAGAACCATGACGATGACTTGTGGAAATACTTGTTGGCAAAATCCATCCATGACACTGACAGATTGATGTCTGCCAAACGCTGCTTCATATCGCTAACTACTACCGGTTTTCTAATAATTGTTTCCATTTCTGTTTTCCTTTCCATTTTTGTAGCCCACTCCTTCCTTTGAGAGTAGGCGATGTTTTATAGTCAATAGGGTTGACGGAGCATGGAGTAGAACTTCTCTATAATGATTTCGAGCAATTTAGGATAACCGTTAGGATAGGAACGGTTGTAATTTCTCATCTGCTCAATCAGGTCTCTTTCTTCGGCAGTAACCCTCATTGTTTCCATTTCCTTGTTTTATAATCTGTTGTTTTATTAAGACAAAGCAAAGATACTACATTATTTTGTATTATGTAGATTCTTACCATAATATTTCGAGACAGACAGTGTTTTTAACATTTCTTTTTTCTCTATGATATGGAAAGGAGTCTTTGCGATTGTAGTGACGGCCCCTTTGTTTTTATCTATACGGCCGGCCGGGTATCCGAGCACTACGGAGGATTTGGGGCAGGAAGCCAATCTCAAGATACCATTACAGGGAGCAGGGATATGTCGGTACAGGGATTTTCAACCGTACAGGTCGAACTAAGAAATAGGGCATGTCACAAAGAGTGACACGCCCTATAGCCTTTTATAGTATAGAATGTGAATTATATTCTATAGCTGATCCGAAATTATTTGATGACTTTTTTACCGTTCTGGATGTAAACCTGACCCTTGACAGGATGCTTGATTTCCATACCTTGGAGGTTGTAGATCTTGCCAGTCTTGTCACTCTTGGCCTTGATGTCGTTGATGCCAGTGTAGGTCTTGGAATCCATTACGGTAACATTGAATACATATTGCTTTTCGTTAACCTCGAAGCAGAATGTTGTGGTAATGCTGAAAGTACCCTCGATGGTACTGTTGGAATAGGTGACGAAGCCCTTGTCTGTGTATGAGATTCCCAAGGCTCCATTGCCGCCAGCATCGTAATTGCCATCCATTCCGAAAGTGTAGCCACTTGAGAGAGAGACGTTGGTGTTGGTAAATATGCCGGAAAGAAGCTGAACCTTGAAATAACCGTTATCTTCATTTACCAAGTCCTCAACTGTTACGCCAAGAGCTGCGGCTGCCTTTGTCAAGTCAATGTTGATGGGTGTGTCGTCTTCGCCTATGGATGCCTTGTAGTTTTCTGTGCCTACGGTCTCGGCAGACTTGATTTCACTTACAAACTGGATGTTGAAATCAATCTTGATCATCTTGTAAGTGTCATCGTTTACAAGGTACAGACTTGCAGTGAAAGTGTCGCCTGCCTTGTTGACGCCCGGAACCTGATAAACTGCAAAGTCACCGGTCTTCAAGCCGTTTGCGTCACTCTGAAGCCAACAGATGCCTACAGGGCATTCGGCGTTTCCGCTCCAGTTGTGCCCTTGTCCTTCTTTGCCGAGCCATACGCCAGGGGTAGGACTGCAGGGATATACGGAAAAAGGAGCGTAGAGTTTGCCGTCTACTTTCAGGCTGTCTGCCAAGTCGCAGTACAATGTTGGGGACGATGTGCCGAGCAACTCCTCACACTCTGCGGTTGTGAGCGTGAAAGCGGTCTGGTTGTTATCTGCTATATAAGTATCACCTGCAATGACTTGCTTGGCCACTTTCTTGGTGGAGACAACCTCCCATGTGTCGTGAGTGGCTTGCTGCTTCTCTACGACATTGCACTTGAGCGTGATGGTGTAGTACTTGTCGCCAGCTACGTAATAAACCTTGGCTGTATAGCTGTTGCCTGCTTTCTGGTGTAAACCGGCAAAAAGCCCCACGCCGATAACGCTCGGATCGCCGGTTGTCTTGTATGTTACGAAGAAAGGACTGCTGTTGGCATCTTTCCATGTAGTTTTATAACTCTCTGCACTCATCCAATAGCCATAGGTACCGGCATCTGTACTGCCTGGGTAGAAAGTGTCTTCGTCCTTGGCCACCTTGAACTGGATAGAGGAATTGTCTGTGATGCCGAGGGCTGTCTTGATAGGCTCGAGGTCGATTTCCTTGTAAACGACACCGTAGTCGCCTGTGAACTGGTTGAACTCGAGTTCTATGTCAAGGTTTCCAGTGTTGGTGTAGTCTGAAATGTTGGAAACAGCAGCAGCCTCGCACTTGATGTTATAGTTCACAAGGTAGTACTTGTCACCATATAAAATATAAATAGGTGCAGTGAGGTCGTCGCCAGCTTTCAGTACGCCAGGATACTGGCCGATGTCGCAAGTGATGGAGTCACCGTCGAAAGCGAAGCTCTGAATGTATACTTTGTCATTGCTGCCGTAGGCGGCTGAACCTAAGATGGGAGATTCTTCGCCCTGCTTTTCCTCCCCCTGTGCATATATGGTCTGGCGATACCAGAAACCGGGGGCCGTTGCTGTGGATTTATTGGTCAACGTGTCATCGGCAATACCACTATTGTGAGTATCATATTCGATGGTATAAATCAACTTGGAGACATCCATGGTCTTGAACTTTTCCAAGTCTATACCTAACTTAGATGCAATTTCCGCAGCATCAATCTTTACCTTGGAGGCGGTATAGCCATCAATGTCTTTACGTTTTACCTCTATGGTTGTCTCACCCGTTTTGGCCATCTTCTCTGTGAACTCAGAGCGGAGAACAGTTGCCGGGTCTGGCACTGCTGCAGGTTCCAGAATCTTGTAGATAACATCGAATGTGGCAGTCTTGTTGCCGTAGGTCAATGCAAATGTGTTAGATAAGCTCTCGCCGCCTTTCAGCGAGTCAGGGAACTGGCACAATGCGATTTTGAAAGCATCCTCATTGGCATCCCAGTCTGATCCGACATGGTAAACGGCGCCAGCTCCCCATGCTTGTAGAGTTCCGTCCTTGCCAAGCCACAAACCGTTGAAGTTTCCGTTGTAACCGGATGCGTCTGTTGGTGCATAAGCATCAGCCACTTTTACTTGGAACATGGCATCACCTGATGCTGTCACCCCTTCGGCGGTGTTGGCTGCATACCATGTCTTCAAGGCATTGACCAATGTGGCTGTGTCGGTATTCAGGGTTTCTGCGACTTTTGTCAAGCTGAAATTGGCATAGACTTCGGTATAAGCCTTGTTGGGATACTGCTCTACAGTCTGGCTGTACTGCGCGTTTGCCGACAAGCCCAATAGACTTGCCACGGCCGTCAGCATGAATTGTCTGACATTTTGGGTAATAGTTTTCATCATAAAATATAAATATGTTAGTTATTAGTCGAGATTGAACTCATGCTGCAGAAGACTTGAGATCAACGTTTGTTATGATAGCCTTTCTTAATGGCACCACAAATCTATATAAAAAAAGAAGAAACACATGAGAAAATCGTCTTAAAAATAGGAATTTGGATGATTTTTCTATCAAATTAGACTATTCTCTTATTTTAAAATTATAGTTGGAGATATGTATTAGTAAATGGAATATTTTGCGATTATATAATTTGCGCGTTCCTAAAAAAGGTCTTAATTTTACGAACAAAACAAAACCTAAAGCTTTAATGTATGATGAGACCAAAGAATCTTTTGCAAAATTCTGCAAATCGGCTATTGGGACTTGCCATGTCTTTTTTCGCAGTGAGTGCGATGGGGGCATGTGTGGAAATAACCGATAAGGTGTGGAAAATGGGAGCTTCTGTGCAATCGGAATCCAATCCTGTCAGTTTGATCAATGACGGCAACGCCAATACCAACGCTCCATATTGGAGCACACTCCATGGTGAAGATTTTTACGGTACTTACGAATATGTGGAATTGCAGTGGGAGACAAACTGTGTCCTGGACAAGATTCAGGTGTACTGGGCTACCGAAGACGGAGACATCAATCTTCCTACTGACGCATATATCGCTTACTGGAACGGCAAGAGGTGGGTAAAGTCTGTGGGTATAGATGGTATCAACAGGCGTGGTGTCTCGAATACCATGTTGAATTTTACGTCCAACAGAGTTAGGATTTACATGAAAGGCGACAAGGGGTGCGGCATCCGTGAGGTGAATGTTTACGGTGAGGTGACTGCCGGTTGCATTGCTGCGAAACTGTCTGCTCCGTCATCTGCCATACCTTATTATATAGGCAAGCCTGTGACGCTTATGCCTTCGGTGGTGTTGCCGGATGGCGTAACGGAAGAAGGCAGATGGGAATGGATGCTGCCTGACGGCACCGTTGCCAACACTCCGAGCGTTGTTGCCGACGGGCTCGGAAAGTACACCGTGACCTATGAGCGTGAGTGCGGTCGGCAGACTTCGCTGACCTATACCTTGTATGATCCGTTGGTTTCCTACGAATGGCCAGCCTACTCTCCGACATTGAGTTACGACTATCGCAGTGAATATCCTGCGCTCAAGGCACCTACTAAGTTCTTGCCGGAGAACAATAACCAAAAAGGATATATGGCTGATGGCTGGTGGGCTGTCGCTTGGGGAGACAAAACAAGCAAATACGTCACGGAGACGGCAAAGAAGAACCTCCTTGCAAAGATGAATGAGGATTTCGCCTATTTCCGTGACGAGATGGGCTGGCCACCCGACAAGCGTGCCCGCAATGGCTATTACAGTACAGTATATGTGTATGGAAGCGGACTTTACAGTGACCCTGCTGATTCTACGGCTCGTGGAGGGTGGCAAGGGGCTACATGGTATGATGGTGGAAGTTGGCCGATGGTGAACATCAGCTATTACCCGATAGCTTGTTTTGATCCAGCTTTTACTTATGACAAGTATTATGGGAGTTCCGTGACAGACCAGACGTTTCAACAGAACGCCTGTGTACATGAAGGCATACATGCCATTTTTGCCGACCTTGAGGGATGCAAACAGTCTGCTTGGTACCAAGAAGCGGGTAACACATGGCTTCAGGCCGAGGCTGAGGTCAGGAAAACAGGAACCATCCCCACGAGTATGGGTTACTTGAGTGCAGGAAACATGATAGCTCCGTTCATGCCGATAGGATGCTACTCGGGTTGGTTGCTCGACGATTCTTTTGGAGGACCAAGTGCCGAAGGTGTCAATATGTATAACGGAAGTCAGCAGGTTTGTACTTGGCGCAACCTTTTGGGAGGTGTGCAGTATGGTGAGCTTTTCCCGCATTTCGTGAGTGAGATCCTCGGCAAGGGAAGCATTCCATGGATTTGGCGTTATTGCAAGAGTAGGGTTCTCGAGGGAATGGCCGACTCGCTTGGCGAGAATCAGATGCGCCATCTTATCTTGGAATATCGTGCAAGGCAAGCCATGCTTGATGTCGGTGTGTGGGCTAATGCATGTCTCAAACTGCTCAACGACAACTGGTTGGTAAACATCAAGCAGGAATGGGCGCCTTATTGGAAAAGTGTGAAAGTGTGGCAGGCTACTCCTTATGCCAATATGTACAAGTGTAACGAGACAGACAGCGTAGGGTGGTATTATCCGGAATATCGCACAACGCCGGGATGGAGTGGGGCCAACCAGATTCCTTTACATGTGGAGGGCAAGAAAGGCAACACAGTCAGTATCCATTTCAAGCCATTGGACTCCAATATGGTCTGCATGTTGTGCTATCGTTCAAAGAGAGGAAAGAGATACTATTCCCAGCCAGTGGAGGGAGAAGGGGATGTGGTCATGACCTTGCAGGAGCAGCCGGCTAACGACGTGGTGATAGCTGTAGTATGCAATACAGATTATATATATGTGAACGATGAGACCAGAAAGCACCATTTCGATTACCGCCTGAAGATGGGAGAAAATGTATATCAGCCTGCCAAGGCGCAGATGAAGTGGTATGCTTACAACAGCAGTCTGACCGATCCTACTTTCAAAAAGTCTACGGGAATAGACAACATTGTTGCCAACGAAGCAACGAAGTTTGAATTGGTATTGGATAAAACCGTGGTTAGTCCCGGTGATAACATTCCACTCAGCATCAAGGCAGCAGGAAGATATCAGATACCTGTAGTGATGTATTCTGTTGCCGGCAAGGCAATCTATTCACAGAGTTTCATGCGCGATGGCGACTACCATGTGCCTTGCAATATCTCTAAGGGCGTGTATGTTCTCCGAGCATCCAATGGGCATAGCAGTTCGGCCGTGAAGATACTCGTAGAGTAACCGATAGGGAAAGATTATAAATGTGAAAATATAAGTGTTTGTTTATGAGAAACAAAAATCCTAAGAATAGAAAGAGAGGAGCCTCTGCCGCAGTGGCTATACTCCTGTTAGTTGGTTCGGGATTGACCCAGTCTTGTACGCAGGATGTATTGGAGGGACAACCATTGTGGTTGGGCAATTCTATTTATGAGCAGCTCCAGAACTATGGCAATTACACCTATACGATACAACTGATTGACGATTTGGGGCAAGCGCCTGTATTGAGCCAAACGGGTAGTAAGACGCTGTTCATCGCCGACGATGCGGCTTTTGAGGAATTCTTCAGGACCAATAGCTGGGGGGTACGCAAGTATGAAGACCTGTCGACGGGGCAGAAGAAAATCCTGTTGAATGGTTCGATGATCAACAATGCCTACTTGATAGAATTGCTGAGCAACTTGAGTGGGAATCCTCCTCAGGAAGGATTGTGCATGCGTCGTGAGACTGCCGTGTCTGTATTGGACTCCGTATCGCGCATTTTGCCAGACAAGATGCCAAATACAGAATACTGGAGCCAATACAAGGGCAATGCGAGAGGCATCATCCTGCTACGTGACAATACCAGCAAACCCATGATCCATTTTCTGCCGGCGTACATGCAAACCAATAAGATTACTTCAGGAGATCTCGACATGCTTACCAATCATGAGTCCAACTCCATCGCCGATTCATGGGTAAACGGCAAGAAAGTTACGGAGAGCGACATCACCTGTAAGAATGGCTATATACATAAGGTGGACGGAGTGATGACCCCGTCGGACAATATGGCTCAGATTATCAATAGCCACGCCAATATGAGCACGTTTGCAAAAATGCTCTCTCGGTTTTCTGCGCCCTATTACGATGAGGCTGCCACTAAGGAGTATAACCGCCTCTACAACAATTCAGACTCTGTGTTCACCCTGAAATATTTTGCATCCTCAGGCAACACGGGCTACTATGGCTCACAGGCACAGGGAGAAGTCGGCATAGACCCGAAAGGTAATGTCGTAGAATCGAAACTTCTCTTTGATCCCGGATGGAACCAGTATTATACTTCAGGTTCTTCCGATAAGGACTTGCACTATGACTGTGGTGCCATAGTCGTGCCGTCCAACAAAGCACTTGACACTTGGTGGAATGCAGGCGGCAAGGTGCTTCAGGAGATGTACGGTTCTTGGGAAAACGTTCCTACCAAGGTGTTGGTGAAATTGGTCAACATCGGCATGGTCAACTCATTCTCGGAGACAGTGCCATCCAAGTTCGACAATATTGTGGACAACACCACGAAAGTGTCAATCGGCATCAAGCCGGCCAACGTGGACAGTTGTTTCATGGGCTGCAACGGAGTCGTGTACCTATCTAATAAGGTGTTTGCTCCGGCAGACTACTCATCGGTGTCTTTCCCTGCCTTGGTCAATGAAAAGACGATGAACGTCATCTACTGGGGCATCTCCGGAATCCCCAATAACTCATTTGAGCCATATCTCAACTCCATGGACTCTAAATACAGTTTCTTCATCCCTACCAATATGGCAATGCTGAACTATGTAGATCCATGCTCGTATGGTAATACGACTCAGATACTCTACCAGTTCTACTATGATGACAATACCAAGACAGTCAAAGCGCATCGTTACAAGTATGATTTGGCGAACCAGACCATTTTACCAGGAGAGAGCTTGTCCGATGCCACGGATAATCAGGTTCAGAACCGGTTGGTAGACTTGATCAACAACCTTATTGTCGTGGGTGATGTGGAAGATGGAAAGGTCTTCTACAAAACCAAGAGCGGTGGCTTCCTGAAAGTGACTAACCCTGGCGATGCAAGCATGATGACCGTAGCGGGAGGCTTACAAGAGGAGCAGGGAAGAAGTGTGAAAATTCAAAGTATTACAGACATGGGGCCGGATGGCAATGGAAAGTCGTACATACTCAACGAACAGATGCCTATGACCAGCCAGAAATCGACTTATGCGATATTGAGGGCTCACCCGGAATACACTAAGTTCTATGAATTGATGAGTGGTTCAGGTTCTGTCTCTTCTTCGGATGCTTTGATGAAGGCCAAAAGTGGTGCTTATACTTGCGCAGACATGAATATCAGCCTGTTTGATGCCTACAACTATACGGTCTATGTGCCTACCAACGAGTCAATAGAGGCATTGCATGAGCAGGGGTATCTGCCATATTGGTCAGACATAGAAGCTCTTAAGGTGGATGATTTCGGAGGTGACAATACCAAGTTCAAGAAAGCAAAAACCGCATTGTCCACCCGTATCATCAACTTCTTGAAATATCATATTCAAGACAACTCTGTGATTATTGGGGGGCCAAACAATATTGCAACAAAATATGAAACTTTTACCAACAATCCAGCTAATAAGCGATTCTATAGTGTGACTGTAACTTCAGATGATTCAGGTCTGACAGTTACAGACCAGCTGGGTGAAGTCCGAAAATTAGTCAAGACTTCTGGACTCTACAATATTCAGGGTCGTGAGTATTGGATCAAGAATAAGGATACGGACAATGATGAGATTTACAATGCTTCCGACGTAGTGGTTCACCTGATAGATGGTGCATTGCTTTACAACACTGCGCAAAAGACCAGTTGGAAAGAGGTAGCGGGACTGAAAAGTGGAACCAATGCAAAACAGAGGAGGAGGTAATATATGAAGGATAAATTAAGATATAAGATATTGGCAATCTTTTGTGCAGCCGCCTTAGGAATGTCAGCCCAGCAAATCACAGCTGTGCATGGTGTGGTGAACGATGAGTTGGGGGCTATCGCAGGTGCGTCTGTCTGTGAGATTGACGGAAACGGTCGTATCGTGGAGTCTACGATGACTGATGTCAATGGTAACTTCTCGATGAAGGTGCGCAATGCCAAGAATAAGATTCGTTTCAGCTATATAGGGTACAAGACAGTGTCCATGCCTATCAACAAGGCAGAGTATACTATAGAGCTTACTTCTGATCTTCAGTTGGAAGAGGTTACGATTACTGCCAAGAAGCGTATCAATTCGGGTGGTCTTGCCATTCCGGAGCGAGAGCTTTCCTATGCAGCCCAAACGATTTCCGCCAAGGAGTTCGAGGGATTGGGTTTGAATACTGTAGACGAGGCTTTGCAAGGTCGTATCTCGGGATTGGACATCGTTTCTGTTTCTGGTAACTTGGGTGCAGGAACCAGCATGCGGTTGCGTGGCTCCTCGTCGGTAAGTACGTTGACCAGTGACAACCCGTTGATTGTGGTGAATGGCAATACTTGGAATGTGGACATGACCAGCTTTGACGTGAAGAATGCCAACGACGAGCAGTTTTCACAGTTGTTGAACATTAACCCAGAGGATATTTCCAGCATCACAGTGTTAAAAGATGCGGCAGCTACAGCCATTTATGGCTCGCAAGGTGCCAACGGTGTCATAGAGATTACAACAAAGCGCGGCACCCGTGGTAAGCCGCAGCTCACTTATTCACTGCGTCTTACGGGTACTTACCAACCCAAGGGTTATAAGTTGCTGAACGGTAATGACTACACCATGTTATTGAAGGAAAGTTACTTCAACCCTGAACAAAGCGACAAAACCTCGAATATTCCAGAATTGAACTATGACCCCACATTCTCAGAATACGAGCAGTATAACAACAATACCGACTGGGTAGATGCAGTGACACAATTCGGTCTGCGCCAGAACCACTATTTGTCTGTGACCGGTGGTGGAGAGAAGGCCACTTTCCGTATTGCCGGCGGTTTCGACCATGAAACAGGTTCCATCATCAAGCAGCAGCTGAATCGTTTTGCTACCCGTGTGGCTTTGGACTACTATGTTAGCGACCGTATTAAAATCTCGACCAACTTCGCGATGACTTACACAAAAAACAAGAAAAACTATGATGATCTCTTGTCTATCGCGTACAAGAAGATGCCTAATATGGGCATCTACGAACAGGAACCTGTGACTGGAGTCGATACGGACAAATATTACACGATGTTGCAGTCGGCATCGTCAGTTTTCAATGACGACCAGAAAGTGTACGTAAACCCTGTGGCAAGTGCCAATCTTGCCAAGTTTGACGACCGTACTTATGACATCACCCCAGAGTTTGAACTAAACTATCACCTCTTGGGCATGGATGAGGATCATACGCAGCTAAACTGGCAAGGACGCGTCTACATGAACATCTTTAATGAGTACGTGGACAAGTTCTATCCCAACGAGCTGGTTACGACCTCATGGACAAATGGTGTGAACTCTGCCAATGCCAGTAGCAATAAGAGTACGGCTTTCAACACTAAACAAACTCTTACTTTCATCCCTGCTTTCAAAAACAAGGATCATTCCTTAATGGCGATGGCACGTTTTGAATTGACATCGGGCAGCTCCAATGGACAGTCAACGGATGGGAGTGGTCTCCCGTCAGGTGGTATTGTCAACCCGGAGTCTGGTGGTATTATTACAGGTATGAATTCCAATTTTAGTCAGTGGCGCTCGATGTTCTATACATTCTCAACCCACTACACTTACAAGGGGCGTTACATGTTTGACTTCTCCGTACGTGCAGATGGGACGACAAAGTTTGGCCCCGATCGCCGTTGGGGATATTTTCCTGCAGTATCCTTGCGGTGGAATGTTGTGGACGAGCCTTGGATGAAAGGTACAAGTGACTGGTTGTCCATGTTGAGTATTCGTCCAAGTTGGGGTGTTGTTGGTAACCAGCCTGGCTCCGACTATCTGTATGTCAGCAAGTATGTGACCGGCAGCACCTACCTGGATGCTTCCACCATGCGGCCAAGCAACTTGAAACTGACAGACTTGCGATGGGAGAAGAAAAAGTCATACAACGTGGGTATGGACTTTGGCTTCTGGCACGATAAGTTGACCGTTGCAGTCGATTGGTACAATGAGACCACCAGTGATATGTTGATGAACAATGTACGCATACCTTCCAATTCCGGTTATTATACGCTGGCATACAAGAATGTCGGTTCGATGCGCAACACAGGTTGGGAGTTGAATATCAACACCAACAAACTTGTTACTATCGGCAAGAAGTTCTGGATTGACATGAACGCAACCCTTGGCAACAACAAAAATGAGATTCTTGAAATGGATCCACAGATTCTGGAGACATTGAACTCGACCTTTGCTTATGGCAACCGTGAGACTTTGCAGCGTGTGCAGATACACAATCCGTTCGGAGCCATTTACGGGTTCCGCAGCAAGGGTGTGTATCAGTACCAGTATAATACTTTTGCCAATATGACCACCGAGGAGCAACAAGCGTTTCTCGCTTCTGGCAAGACGGCCCCAATTGCACTTGCAAACGATGGAGCGGTCATATACGACGACAAGGGCAAGCCGGTACGCATGATGTACAACTATTCCAATGGGAGTACGGCCAAGAACTACAAGTTAAAGGGAGGTGATGCCATCTACGAGGATGTGAATCATGACGGAAACGTCGATGCGCTTGATATTGTTTATTTGGGCAGCTCCTTGCCAAAACTGACAGGTGGTTTCGGTTTTAACTTCAACTACAACCGCTGGAAGCTCAATGCGCAGTTTAACTATCGCATCGGCAACAAGATTCTGAATCTGACTCGTCTGGACGCAGAGGCAATGGTCAACAACAATAACCAGAGCCAAGCCGTAAACTATCGTTGGCGCAAGGAGGGCGACATGACTTCTATTCCAAGGGCCATGTATGGTTCCACCTCCAACTACAATACACTCGTGAGCGACCGCTTTGTGGAAGAAGGCTCATTCTTGCGTCTCAACTACCTGCAGTTGTCTTATGCTTTCGACCAGAAAAGGATAAGCAAGACACTCGGCATACGCGGAATGCGATTCTACTTGAGTGCCAACAACCTTTTTTGCCTGACCAAATACACGGGTGCCGACCCAGAAGTGAGCTATGGAAGTTATGGTGCATCAATAGACAGAGGTCAAACCCCACGTGCCAAGTCTTATACATTAGGCGTAACCGTCGATTTTTAAAGGAACAACTATGAATTTGAAAAACAACATATTGACGATAAGTATGGCAGGAATGTTGAGCTTCGGCTTCAGCTCGTGCTCCGACTTCCTAACCATCCAGCCGCTCAACGAGATAGTTCAGGATCAGTTCTGGACCAACAAGAGCGACGTTGAGAACATTGTGATGGGTTGTTATGCCGACATGCGGTCGCAAACCATCATCGATAGAATGATTATCTGGGGCGAGTCGCGTTCCGACAACATGGTGGGAGGTACGAACATTGCCAACAACGAGGCACTGTCCAACATTTTTAAGGAGAATATCAATGCCAAGAATACTTACACGACATGGGGCGAGTTCTACGACATCATCAACCGCTGCAACCTGGTGTTGCTCTATGCGCCGCAAGTGGCAGAGAAAGATCCTAATTATTCGGAGAGTGACTTGAATGCAACCCGTGCTGAGGTTTCCGCCATTCGAGACTTGATGTATTTCTACCTCATCCGTACGTTCCGTGATGTGCCTTACACCACCACGGCTTTTGTGGATGACACCCAAAAGATGAACTTGCCAGCAACATCGTTCGACCAGATACTCGGCAATCTGATTGCCGATTTGGAGAGTGTGCGTCCTTATGCTGTGAGCAAGTACGAAGAGACCAAACCGCTTTACCAGCGTGGCCGAATCACCCGCGACTGTATTGATGCCGTGCTTTGTGAGATGTATCTCTGGAAACAGGACTATGCCGGTGCAGTCAAGTATGCCGACATCGTATTGGAAAGCAAAACCAGAGAATTCAAGGATTCCAAGAATTCTTCGGGCAGTTCCTACGGCAGCAACAGCAAGCTTTTTGAGGGCTACCCTTTGTTTAGTGACAGGACTGGCGAGAGGTATAATGGTTACACCTATTATAGAATCTATGGCCCCAGTGGGTCTATGGAAAATATTTTTGAGCTGCTTTTTGACAGTGATAAGAACAAGCCGTCCAATGGAAGTGTCAGCTATCTGTACGGTAACATGACCACTTTCCCAGGAATCATCAAACCTG
Source organism: Hallella seregens ATCC 51272 (assembly GCF_000518545.1). Classification (GTDB taxonomy): domain Bacteria; phylum Bacteroidota; class Bacteroidia; order Bacteroidales; family Bacteroidaceae; genus Prevotella; species Prevotella seregens. The sequence continues at coordinate 66,725 of NZ_JADU01000010.1, read as the reverse complement.
CCAACTTTATAGCCACAGATGTGCCAGACGAACTGTTCAAGGTCTTTAAGGACAAGGATGACCTGCGTTATTATGAGAATATTGAAAAGGTGACCACTTCTATCTATGGTATAGGCAAGTATTCCAATCAAGACATTGTAGTGTCTACGAACTCGGCATCTGATGTAAAGGTAACCGGCAACCATTTTACAGAAAGCAACTGCTATGCGCCATGGATTATCTACCGCACTGCCGACATCATGCTCTTGAAGGCGGAGGCATTGGTTCAAATGGTGAGCGATGACCCACAGACCGACGAGGCGAAAACCAAGAACGACTCTCTGCTCAAGGCTGCCTACGAGTTGGTGAATGTCATAGAGAAGCGTTCTTCCAAGGCAACCAACTATACAGACATCTCTTACAATGATTATTCCAGCAAATCGCAGATGGAACAACTTGTCTTGTTGGAGCGTCAGCGCGAACTGATGTTCGAGGGCAAGCGGTGGTACGACCTTGTGCGCAAGTCCCGCAGGGATGGCAAAACCAGTTTCTTGGTCAACAAGGTGCAACAGAAAGGATCGGATAACGCTGGCGTCGTTCAGAGCAAACTGGCCAAGATGGATGCACTCTACTGGCCATACAACAGTGAAGAAATTAAGGTGAACGGCAATTTGGTGCAGAATCCGGTCTACGGCTCTGGTTCTGATGACTCATCTTACTCTACCACAAAATAATTAAAACATGAGGATTATGAACGGAAAGATAAAATATGGGCTTGCATTCCTTTTGGGGCTTGGATTGACGGGAATGACTATCACCGGTTGTTCTGACGAGCCGGACACCTCCAACTATTATACTTTCACGGGTGAGATGGTGAGCGATTACCTTAAAAGCCACAAGGATTTCAGTGAGTTCGCAAGCATTATAGAGCGTGCAGGCATGATGAAACAGATGTCGGCATACGGCGCTTACACCTGTTTTCCACCCACCAACGAAGCCATTAGCCGCTACCTAAGCAGGCGGGGCTTGTCTTCTGTCTCGGAACTTTCCAAGGCAGATTGCGACACCATCGCGCGTACCCATCTTATCAGTAATATGTACGCCACTTCCGATATGAACACAGGCGTTATCGCTAGTCCAAATATGAATCGCCGCTACATTGAGGTGAGCCATGGCCTGGACAATGACAGCAATGCCGTGGTGTTCCTAAATCGAACCTCCCATATCATCTTTGAACTGCAGGATGATTCCGTGCAGAACGGTATCATGCAGCCTGTGAGCGAGGTGCTGGAGAACAGCAACCGCATGTTGCCCGACGTAATGGAGGAGAACAAGAACATCAGCCTTTTTACCGAGGCTCTCAATGCGACGGGTTTGGCTACAATGATGAAAGAAAACTATCGTGACGCGAGCTATAATTCAGACCAGTATGCACGCTACAAGTACACTTCGCACGTGAACAAGGAAACCGCTACGGTTCCGGATACCAAGATGTTTGGTTATACGGCGTTTGTTCCTACCAATGAAGTATTGTACAAAAAGTATGGCATCAACAGCCTGCAAGCCCTTTATCATAAAGCTTGCGAAATCTACGACGTGATGTATCCTGATGATGTCAACAAAGAAGGCCATGGCTATGACCATTTGACAGACAGCATTAACCCGCTTCGCCGTTTTGTTCAGTATCACATTCTCGACCGCAAGATGCAGGGCTGGAACTACCTTACTCCGCTCAACGACATAGGCATCATGACGAACTTGATGAATCCTGTCGACTGGTATGAGACGCTGTTGCCACATACCATGCTGAAAGTTGAGAAGCTCACCATGCTGAAATATGCTGATGCTGACCAGACAAAGCAGTATTACATCAACCGTCGTCGTGACGATGAGTACAAGATTCGTGGAGCCATGGTGCAGCAGAGTGTGGAGAACGAGTATTCCAATCAGGCTATCAACGGCTGGTATTTCTATGTGGACGACATTCTTGCCTTCGACGAGACCACTCGAGACATTGTTCAGAACTGCCGTATCCGCATGGACTTTGCTACTATCTTCCCCGAGATTGAGACCAATGGCATTCGCCAGAACGGTAACGTGAAGCAGCAGGATCCAGACTATGATGAGACGGGAAAGTATGGTCGCAACTACTATTTTCCTAATGGCTATCTGAAGAATGTGAAGAGTACAGGCTATTTTGTCTACCGTCGTCCTCACGACTATTACGACTCTTACGAGGGTGATGAGTTCAACCTCTTTGGCAATTTTGACATTACTTTCAAGATACCTCCTGTTCCGTACGAAGGTGACTGGCAGATTCGCTTGGGATATGCCGCCGAGAGCACACGTGGCATAGCCCAGATTTACTTCGACGGCAAGCCTCAAGGCATTCCTTTGGATATGACCAAACTCTTGACCGATGCCTCTCTCTTGGGATCAGACTGGGTGCAGGATTACGCCAGCATGAGTGATGCAGACAAGTCTTCCGACTATAAAAACCTGAAGAACAAGGGATACTATCGGGGGGCCATGGGCGGTTACCGTTACGATGGAGCCGGAGCCAGCACATACCGTCAGTTTGTGACAGTGCAAAATACCTTGCGCCGTGTCCTGTGTACGGTTCACATCAACCCCCATGAGGATCACTACTTGCGCATACGCTGTGTGTCAACAGGCCAGACCGAGTTCGACCTCGACTATCTCGAACTGGTTCCGAAGAGCGTCTACGGAGTTTCCGACAGCAATATGGAAGACCCCCTCTAAACCTGATGCAGGCATAGAAAAACGGAAAGAAATATGACATAGAATCATCACTATATTCTATACACATGAAAATGAAGAAATCATATAAACAGCAAGCAGCGGTCGTTATCTTGGCGGCTCTGTCTTGCGCATCCTGCTCCGACAAGTGGGATGAGCATTACAGCGAGGCAAAGGATGGTGTCATCAATACCACCCTTTGGCAAGCCATAGAGAGCAAACCAGACTTGAGCCATTTTGCCAAGGTAATCAAGGCTTGCGGATATGACGCCAAGCTCGACGGAAGCCAGACCTACACCGTGTTTGCCCTGACCAACAGTGGCTTGAGTGAGAGTACGGCCGACAGTCTTGTGAACGTGTACAACAAGCAGAAGGCTGCTGGCGTGAAAGATGAAGAGAATACGGTCATCAAGCAAGTGCTGCAAAACCACATTGCACTCTACAAGAAGTCTGTGTCTACGACCACCAATGATTCCTTGAGGATGATGAATGGAAAGTACCAGATGTTTACCCCAACATCAATAGGAGGGGGAAACTTTGAGACCAAGAATGTACTTTACAACAATGGCATTCTTTATACAATAGGCAATGCGCTGTCGTATGCCCCTAACATTGCAGAATATCTGGCAACGGACGAAGAGCTGGACAGTATCAATAAGTTCGTTAAGAGTTTCGGAGTCTACGAGTTTGACGCAAGTCAAAGTGTGCCTGGAGGCATTGTTGACGGCAAGACCCAATATCTGGATTCCGTTACGGTATATAACAATGCCTTCTATACGCTCTATGGCTACATCAACAGTGAAGACTCTACTTATTGGGTGCTTGCACCTACCAATGCGGAATGGAATAGACTGGTAGAGGAGTATACGCCTTATTTCAATTATGACACTAGGGTGGACGACCGCGATTCTTTGCAGTTTACAAATGCGCGTTTGGCCATCGTCAGGTCAGCTTTCTTCAATCGTAGTGGCCAGAGTGACATAGCTTTCCAGGACTCTGCGGTGTCAACCTATGCAGAGATGCGTAAGCTGTTGTCTATAGAGTCCCACATGGGTGATGTCTTCTATAAGCCCTTTGCTTCTGGAGGAATATTCGAGGGCACAAAGGACATATCCTTAAGCAATGGACATATACGCAAGGCTTCAAATTTCCGTATCAGTAAGTTTGACACATTCTTGAAGACCATTAGTTGTGAAGCTGAGCAGACATTATACCAGGATACACTGTACAATGCCATTGATCCGATGACTGTCCGCTCTGTATTGAGCAATAATCCATTCTATGGGCAGGTGTCAGGCAACCTTTTTGTAGAGATTTCCCCAGATGCCTTGGGTGCTCAGCCTTCGGTGACATTCAAGATACCTGACGTGCTGTCCAATGTGGCGTACGACATTTATGCTATCTTCGTTCCGGCACTGGCCTACGACACCCTTGCTACGGAAGACCAACGCCTTCCTGTAAAGTTCAGGGCGCAGGTGGGCTATCAGCAAAGTGGTGTAACCAAATGGGAACGCAACGCAAGTTTCACAACTAAGGCTGATGTGATCGATACCATCAAGATCAAGAGCAACTATAAGTTCAAGACTGCTTCATGGGGACTAAGTGATTATCAGGCAAAGGTGAAAATTTACACGGATGTGCCGACAAATCAGACATCCAAGTACCAGACCACGATGCGTATCGACTGCATCATCGTGAAACCGCATGACGCTCCGGTGAGTGAAGCCAAGGAGTACAAGGTAACCTATTGATTTCACTTAATATGTTTATACAATGAAAAGATATATACTGTTTGGTTTGTCGGCCTTAATGATCGGCACCAATACAATGATGGCGCAAGAGGCGGAGACCGTCAACTCCAAAGATACGAAGTCTCTGAAAACAGCCAAGCAATATCCCACACGAAAGGTTAAGGGACGTGTGCTCAGCTCCGCAACCAACTTGCCAGTTTCCGGTGCCTTGGTGAGTGTGGGTGAGATGCAGGGATACAGCGTGCTTACCAATGACAAAGGTGAGTATGAACTCAACGTTCCAGAGTTTGCATCAACCTTGCAGGTGACGGCCCCAGACTACAATCTGGTCAAGATAGGATTGTTGCGTGGTGACAGTCAGCGTGACATCAAGCTCTATTCTTCTGCTTTCTCCTCAGAATACATTTTTGGAACCAACGTTACGGGACAACAGGCGGCCTCGGGTTTCCAGTATTCCAATGCGGTGAGTGTAGAGGACGAAATCCAGAAGCGCATGGGTGCAGAAGTACATACGGTAGCCCGTAATGGCAATGCAGGCACGGGAAGCGTGATGTTTATAAACGGTCTGAACTCCCTCAATGTCAATGCACAACCCTTGGTTGTCGTTGATGGTGTCATCATAGAGCAACAGTATGGACGCATGATGCTCCATGATGGTTTCTACAACAATATTCTCAACAACATTTCGCCGACCGATATAGAGAAAGTAACCGTTCTCCGCAATGGAACGGCTCTCTATGGTGCAAAGGGAGCCAACGGAGTCATCATCATCGAGACCCGGCGTAGTCATAGTATGGCAACGCGTATCACTGCCAGTCTGTCGGCAGGTGTCGTGATGCAGCCCAAGTTCTATGACATGATGAATGCCACACAGTACAAGAGCTATGCTTCCGACATGCTCTCGACGACCAACACCATGATGACGAGTTTCAAATTCCTTAACGATGACCCGTCTTATTACTATTATCCACAGTATCACAACAATACTGACTGGAAGAAAGGCGTGTACCGCACGGCACTAACCCAGAACTACAACATCAATGTAGAGGGTGGTGACAATGTTGCCGACTATAACTTGAGTCTTGGATATATCAGCAACCAGACCACATTGAAGTGTAACAATCTCAATCGACTGAACATACGGTTCAATGCAGACATCCATCTCACCGAAAAATTCAGCATGCGTTTCGATGCTTCTTTTGCCAATCAGACTCGAAACATCCGTAATGACGGAGCACCGGAGGGTTATAATGAGGGAACTCCAACCTCACCGGCTTTCCTGGCATATGTCAAGAGTCCTATGCTCAGCCCTTATGCTTACGCCAATGGTATCTTGAGCCACAGCTATTTGGATGTGGATGCAGAATCTTACCTTGATGAGGCTTTATCGGGCTATAAGAATTACAACTACAAGCTGGGCAATCCTTATGCCATCAATGAGTATGCTGATGCAGAGAACAAGAACCGTTGGGAGAACTCAATGGTAAACTTGGCTGTTACGCCTAAGTTCCAATTCAACAAGCATCTCTGTCTGAGCGAGCATTTCAGCTACAATTTGGTGAACACCAATGAGAAGTTTTATATTCCTATTAGTGGTGTACCCAATTACTATGTAAGCAGTGTGGGAGGCTTTCGTGAGAACGAGGTGCGTTCGCTGTTTTCCAAGCAGAACTCTGTGATGAGCGATACGCGTTTGGATTGGAACAACAGATATGGCCCCCACGCCATCTATGCTTTTGCCGGGGCGCGTATCAATTGGGAAAGCTATACGCTCAACACTCAGTTGGGATATAACACCGGTAACGATAAGACTCCGTTTATCTCCAGCTCTTTATTGAATATCAAGACCACTGGTGCCAATGACAACTGGACTTCCATTGCCTGGTATGCGCAAGCAGAATACAATTACTTGCAGCGTTACTATCTGCAAGGCAACTTGACGGCCGAGGCTTCCTCACGCTTTGGCAAGGACGCAGACGGTGCATTGAAGGCTTTCAACGCTGCATGGGGCATCTTCCCTGGTATTCAGGCATCATGGGTCATCAGCAATGAAACGTGGTTTGCCAACGTGTCGGCAGTCAATTACTTGAAGTTGAGCGCAGGTTATGACGTGAGTGGTAATGACGATATAGATTATTATGCTGCCCGTAGCTTCTTCTCTTCCACCAAGTATTTGCAGAGTGTGTCAGGATTGACCTTTGAGAATATCGGCAACAACCACCTGAAGTGGGAAACCACCAGGCGCTGGAACATCGGGTTGGAGACCAACTTGTTCAACAACCGTCTGAATCTCCGCTTCAATTATTTCAACAGCCGCACCGAAGACATATTGACTTATCAGTCGCTCAACTATGTTTCTGGTATAGAGAAGAACTGGTGCAATAGCGGCTCTCTCAAGAACAACGGCTTTGATGTCACGGCAAAGGGCAAGCTCGTCAATGCGAAAGACTTCAGTTGGGAACTGGGGGCAAGTGTAGGACACTACAAGAATGAAATTGTGTCCTTGTCGGAAGGACAAACTCATCTCGATAACACGGTGTATGGAGCAACCATTCGTACACAGGTGGGCAGTGCTGCCAACCTGTTCTATGGTTACCGTACCGCAGGTGTGTACAGCACAAGCGAGGAGGCCAAGTCCGATGGACTTTATGTAATGGGAAGCAACGGAATAGACAAAAACTACTTTGGTGCCGGCGACATGAAGTTTGTGGACAAGGACAAAAACCATGTCATCAATGAGAACGACCGTGATATTATCGGTGACCCCAACCCTGACATCTATGGTAACATCTTCACATCGTTTGCCTACAAGCGTTTCCGCCTCGACATGAACTTCAACTACAGCTTGGGCAATGACGTGTACAACTACATGCGCCAACAGCTTGAATCGGGCTGCAGGTTCATGAACCAGACCTTGGCCATGACCAACCGCTGGCAGAACGAAGGCCAGGTGACCAAAATGCCAAAGGCAACTTTCCAAGACCCGATGGGCAACTCTCGTTTCAGCGACAGATGGATCGAGGATGGAAGCTACATCCGACTGAAGACCGTGACATTGAGCTACACCTTGCCGGTCAACTCGACCTTGCTTCAAGGATTCCAGTTCTGGGTGCAGGCCAACAATCTGTTCACGCTGACCAAATATCTTGGAAGCGATCCTGAATTTACGATGACAAACAGTGTCGTCGGTCAGGGCATAGACCTTGGCCAGTTGCCGCAGAGCTGCAATATTGTGGCTGGTGTCAAAATCAATCTCTAACCGTTGCACAAGCATATAGAAAACTTTAAAAAGCAAACGATATGAAAAAGATATTATATATCATCCTAATGGTATTGTGTGGAGGGCTGGGACAAGTGCTTGTTTCATGCGGTGACTTGCTCGACCAGAAGTCGGATCGTGTGATCTATTCCGACAAGGAGCACCTCAACAACGCTTCTGATACCCTTTATTCCGTAATCGGCATCATGAACAAGATACAGGCCTTGGCAGACCGCACTGTCCTCTTGGGAGAATTGCGTGGCGACCTGGTGGATGTGCGTAGCAACACTTCTGCCGATTTGAGAGAGATTTCCAACTTCAATGTCTCGACCGACAATCAATACAACTCGCCCCGCGACTATTATATGGTCATCAACAACTGCAACTATTTCCTTGCCAATGCGGACACTGCTTTGAAGAACAACAGAAACGAATATATCTTCCGCAAGGAGTATGCCGCAGTAAAGGCATTCCGGGCTTGGACATATTTGCAGTTGGTGCTCAACTACGGCAAGGTGCCACTCGTTACGGAGCCTGTCTTGACCAAGGACGACAACGACAAGCAGTATGAGATGAAAGACATCAAAGGCATCTGTGAGTATTTCATCAACGACATCGCACCTTACGCAGATGTGGAGCGCCCCAGCTATGGTACAATCCGTAGCAATGATTCACGTCTCTTCTTCTTCCCAATCTACGTATTGATGGGAGACTTGAATCTCTGGGCCGGCAACTATCGTCAGGCAGCATGGTGCTACTATAAATACATTTCCACTCGCAACGGGGCGAACTCGGCCTATCCAATAGGAGGTTACCAAGTCTCATGGATGAAAGGCGATACCAAGTGGAAAACCACATTAGGTACATGGAGAACCCATTGTTTCTATACAGAGAGCATAGCCGACGATTCAGAGGTTATCACGGTGATTCCTGGCGACTCCATACCATCAGAGGGCAACTATAGCCATTTGCAGAATTATTTTAATGCAAGGGAAAGTAACAATTATCAGGCTTCCATTGTATCTTCGCAGGCATTGAGAAATTTGTCGGGAGTGCAGAAGTATTGCCATGTCAACTCTGCCAATGAAATCGTATACGCACCCGACAATCTGGTAGACGATAAGAGTGGCGACCTTCGCTATTCAGATTTTTATACGGAAAGGTCTGTAAACGTAGCGGTAAGCGGTGCAAAAGTAGACAAACTCATAGAATGCCAGAAGTATAGCGGACGCAATGTGCGCATCTACAGATGTGCCATGGTGTATCTCCGTTTGGCAGAGGCTCTGAACCGTGCCGGCTTCCCTCGTTTTGCATTCTCCATTCTGAAGACAGGGGTAAACAATAACGTTATAGAAAACGACATTATTCCATATTATCCGGAGGAAGAGGCTTTCTTGAAACAGTTTGATTTCCCTACAAGTAAGTATATCCTCAGAACAAAGGCGAACGCTTCCACGGAGAATACGATAGGTATTCATTCTCGTGGGGCAGGTTGGACGGAATACAACGACTATTACCTCTACCCGGAACGTGATACGGCGGAAGAGGAACAGAATGCCGTTGAAGACCTCATCATGGACGAGTGTGCCTTGGAGTGTGCCTTTGAGGGAACCCGATTCTATGACTTGATGCGTGTGGCTTTGCGCCGCAACGCCCCTTCTTATCTTGCTGACAGGGTATATGCGCGACGGGGAGCAGAAAAATTGGCTGAGATGCAAGGTATAATTGCCGTCGACCTAAAGAATCCCAACAACTGGTATCTCAATTGGGACAATCAGTTGGGATTGTCAATCACGAAATAAGTACTATTATAAACAAAGAGGAGGACTAAAAGACACAACCCCCTCTTCTAAATAATTGCTCAATAACTGTATCTTATCAGCAATGAAACAGCTTTTACTGTCCATGACACTGACGGCTACTGCCGTGTGGCCTGCCATGGCGCAAGACCCTTTTGAAGCTCTTTCTGTACCTTCGGAGAATCCGACGACGGCGACGCAGAAACTCGTATTCGTGCCCGACTCGCTGAAACCATACGATTTCAATGACGACAATGCCCGATGGTGCTGGCGGCACAGCGCACAAACACAAAATGTAGTTTACTTTTGGGAGAAGCCGTTCGGCGACGACACCTCCAATCCCCCTTTGCTCGACGGCCAGCCCATGAAGTTCGATATTGGCAACCTACAGAACAGGGTGGAGCGTTTCTACCGGTTCTTCCGTGATACTTTGAAGTTTGCTTTGCCGGGCAGCCTTTGCGAGAAATACAAGATGATGGTGATGGTAAACTATTCACTGGAGGGAACAGCCTATGGCGGAACGTTTGACAACTTCATCGGTGCCTTGTGGGTGACCCCCAACCGCATCCAGGACAGGAAGCTCAATTGCCTGGCCCACGAGCTGGGACACAGCTTCCAGGCCCAGATTATGGCCGACCGTGCGGGTGAGGCATGGGGTGGGACCGGGTTCTTCGAGATGACGTCGCAGTGGATGTTATGGAGGGTTAATCCCGACTGGCTCACCGATGAGAACTACCATTTCGAGGCATTCAAAAAACTTACCCACAAGGGATTTCTGCATAGTGAGAACATCTATCATTCGCCATACGTCATAGAGTGGTGGGCCGAAAAGCATGGTTTGCCAAGCATTGCCCAGCTTTTTCGCGAGGGTAAGCTGGGCGAGGACCCCGTCATCACCTACAAACGCAAGTATGGCATGACACAGAAACAGTTTAACGACGAGATGTTCGACTGCTATCGCCATTTGGTAAACTTCGATTTCGACTATGCCCGCAGGGAGACAAGAGAGTATGCTTGCACATTCTCCACACCGATGCAGAAGCAGACGAATGGCTGTCTGCGCCCTGCCGAGGATTGCATTCCCGAGAATTATGGTTTCAACGCCATCCGGCTGGATGTACCGCAAAGCGGTAAGAAGGTCACGGTTGGTTTCCGTGCTTTGGTCCGGAGTAACAGCAAGGGCAAAGTGGAGCACTCCATCGGCTATCGCTATGGCTTGGTAGGAGTGACCGCAGACGACCGGTGCATTTATGGACAGGTGGGAGAGGCTGTCAAAGGAGAAGTTACTTTTGCCGCCCCCCGGAACCAGTCGCTGAAAGTCCTCTATCTGGTTGTCATGGGAGCGCCAACCAACCATTCCCAAGATCCCTCTTCCCGTCGATTCCCATACGAGGTGAAGATAAGGTAGGTAATATTTGACTATTAGTGCAAAAAGAGGCGATGCTACTGACTGCAAATAGCATTCGCCAAGAAAAAAGTGGAAGTATGAATTCAAAACTATTTATGATGTTCTTAGGAACGGCGTGTTGTGCTTTCCTGGCCATAACACCATTGTTTGCACATGGCAAGGCTAAATCTGCAAAGGATAAACGCCACCTGAATGTGGGCCATACATTCGTTCCCGACTATTCGAGGCCTCGTTCCATAGCCGAGGTTAGTCCCATGGTCGTGGACTGCCCTGTGGGAACGTCGCCGGTGCTCCCTTTCAGGGTGTGGGTTGTCTATTCAGACGGTGCCGCGGAGTACCGGCAGGCAAGATGGAGCAACTCGTCGCTGGCCGAAGAAAAGGGCGAGACAGACCATGCCAAGCATCCCGAGGGAAGCCGTTATGAGGTGAACGGATACATCATAGGCGATGCAACCACCGACAAAGGCTATCCCATCAAGGCGCAAGTCAGGGTTGTCGCCACTGCCGTCGCCGCTCCCGGGCAGGAGATGGCCCATGCTTTCTCTCTTGCCGACGTGACGCTGGACGGCGACAACCGGCTCACCCACAACCGCGATGAGGCCTTGCGCGAGATTTGTTCTTGGGACGTGAGCCAGCAACTCTATAATTATCGCGACACATACGGGCTTAGCACCGACGGTTATACCCGAAGCGACGGTTGGGATTCTCCCGACACAAAACTCAAGGGACACGGCTCCGGCCATTACATGTCGGCCATAGCCCAGGCTTATGCCGTGACGAAAGACCCGCGGCAGAAGGCCATTCTCCGCAAGAACATCACGCGGATGGTGAACGAACTGCGTGCTTGCCAAGAGAAAACGTTCGTGTTCGACAAAGCCTTGAACCGCTATTGGGAGGCCCGTGACTTCGCACCCGAGGAGGAATTGCGGGGCCTGAAAGGCACTTGGGACGCATTCGACCAATACAAGAAGCATCCCGAAAAGTACGGCTATGGCTATATCAATGCTATTCCCGCCCAGCACTGTGCACTCATCGAGATGTATCGTGCCTATAACAACAGCGATTGGGTTTGGGCGCCCTATTACAGCGTGCACAAGCAGCTGGCCGGTCTCATCGACATTGCCACCTATTTCGACGACAAGGCCATTTGCGACAAGGCGCTCTTGACGGCCAAGGACATGGGCCTGTGGGTGTGGAACCGCATGCACTATCGCACCTACGTCAAGGAAGATGGCACCGAAGCCGAGCGTCGCAGCAAGCCGGGCAACCGCTACGAGATGTGGGACATGTACATTGCAGGCGAGGTTGGCGGCATGAGCGAGTCGCTGGCCCGCCTGTCCGAGATGGTTTCCGACCCGGGAGAAAAGGCCAAGCTCATTGAGGCGGCCGGTTGTTTCGACGCCCCCAAGTTCTACAACCCTTTGTGCAAGAACGTGGACGACATCCGAACGCGCCATGCCAACCAGCACATTCCCATGATTGTGGGGGCGTTGCGCAGTTACAAGACCAACAAGAATCCGTTCTACTACCATCTTTCGCAGAACTTCTGGCATCTGGTGCAGGGCAGATACATGTATGCCACGGGCGGTGTGGGCAACGGCGAAATGTTCCGACAGCCCTATACGCAAATACTGAGCATGGCAACCAACGGCATGCAGGAGGGCGGGCGACAGGCCAATCCCGACATCAACGAGACTTGCTGCACCTATAATCTCCTGAAACTCACGAGCGACTTGAACTGCTACAACCCTGACGACGCCCGATACATGGACTATTATGAGCGTGGACTCTACAATCAGATTGTCGGTTCGCTCAACCCCGACAAGTATGAGACCTGCTACCAGTATGCCGTAGGGCTCAACGCCACCAAGCCCTTTGGCAACGAGACCCCGCAGAGCACCTGCTGCGGCGGAACCGGTTCGGAGAACCACACCAAGTATCAGGCAGCCGCCTATTTCGCCAACGACCACACGCTTTGGGTAGGCCTCTACATGCCGACCACCCTCCATTGGAAGGCAAAGGGCTTGACCATCAGGCAAGAGTGCGCGTGGCCGGCCCAGCACACAGCCATCAAAATTGCCGAGGGCAAGGGCGAGTTCACCCTCAAGCTGCGCGTGCCTTACTGGGCCACCGGCGGTTTTGAGGTCAAGGTGAACGGCAAGAAGGTGAAACAGCTTTTCAGGCCAAGCAGTTATGTGGCTTTGGAGAAGACCAGATGGAAAGCGGGCGATGTCGTGGAGATAGACATGCCTTTCACCAAGCATATCGAGTATGGGGCCGACAAATTGACCAGCGAAGTGGCAAGCATGGACGGCACTCCGCTGCGAACCGCCTGGGTCGGAACGTTGATGTATGGGCCGCTGGCGATGACGGGAACGGGCTCTGCTATCTGGAAAGAGGCCACGCTTGACGTGGACAGTTATCTGAAAACGGTTGAGGAGGGCAAGGGAAACGGCGTGAAGACAGGGGCGGACGCCAACCTGTTGACGCTCTCCTTGAACGGAAAAGTCTTCCAGCCCGACTACTATCGTAACGTCAACTCCACCCATTACTACCGCATTCATTTCACCGACATGGAAGCCACGGCAGCCGACAAGAATGCCGTGGCCGACCTTTCGGAACTGAAATCGCTTGTGGACATGGCCAGGCAGCGCAAGGCTGACCAGGAGAAATGGAATGCGATGGCGACGAAACCGGAGCACGCCCCTTGGGCGCCGCATGGCTATGAGCGGATGGTCAAGGCCATGCTGCAGGCGCAGGAGGTGCTGGCCAAGGATAAAAAAGACATCACGCAGGACGAGTTGGAGGGAACAGCTTCCATGCTCAACAAGGCCATCAACACCATGCGCCCGGGCAATCTGGCCGAGATGGAGGACCTTCGGCCGCTCTCGGCCCTCCTCTCCCGCGCGGGCCGGTCCGACGGGAACAGCAGCAAAGAACTTCGTGAGGCGGTGGATTATGGCAGAATGGTGATGAAATACGTGACCGACGGAAGCGGCACACATGACTTCATCAAGGAAGCCATCCAGAGATTGAAAAAGGCTACGGGACAGTAAAAAGCCCGTTCCAGACCTGCAAAGACCTGCAAAGGAGACTGTGTTGCAACAAGGACACGGTCTCCTTGAAGCGTCCAACGAGCCACCAAAAGCATGCGACGATTGTCCAAAACGGCGATAGGAGACGAAATTTTCACCGTTTTAGACGAATTTTTCCTGCGTTTTACCCGTTTTTTGCGTAAGTTTGCAAAGGCATGGCATACGCCTGTACGGAGGCTCAAGCCATGCCAACGTCCGAAACTTCAACACCAATACCATACGATGAAAAAGAATCTTATCATGACCGTCGCCGTGGCCACGCTGGCCATGGCGGTGCAAGCCGGGAAGCCGAAGGCGGCCCCGGGCTATCCCATCACGCCGGTGCCGTTCACCTCGGTCAAGCTGTGGAACAACACGTTCTGGGGCCAACGCCTGGAGACGTCGCGGCGCGTCACCATCCCCCTGGCCTTCAGCAAGTGCGAGACAGAGGGCCGCTACAAGAATTTTGAGCGGGCCGTGCACCCCAGCGACAGCTACGACGTGAACAAGCTGATGCCTCTCAGCTTCGACGACACCGACCCCTACAAGACCATCGAGGGGGCCAGCTACATCCTGCAGACCTATCCCGACGCCCGGCTGAAGCACTACATCGACAGCGTGCTCGACATCATCGGGGCGGCCCAGGAGCCCGACGGCTACCTCTACACCGCCCGCACGCAGAACCCCAAGCACCCACACGGCTGGGCGGGAGCCACGCGATGGAGCAAGGAAGAGGACTTGAGCCACGAGCTTTACAACCTGGGACACATGGTCGAGGGAGCCGTGGCCCACTGGCAAGCCACCGGAAGCCGCAAGTTTCTGGACATTGCCACGCGCTATGCCGACTGCGTGGTGCGCGAGGTGGGCCCCCGTGCCGGACAGGCCTGCGTGGTTCCGGGCCACCAGATTGCCGAGATGGCCCTGTGCCGGCTCTACCTGGCCACGGGCAACCGCAAGTATCTGGACGAGGCCAAGTTCTTCCTCGACTACCGTGGAAAGACAGAAATCAAGAACGATTACTCCCAGAGCCGCCTGCCCGTGCTCCAGCAGGACGAGGCTGTGGGCCATGCCGTGCGGGCCACTTACATGTATGCCGGCATGGCCGACGTGGCCGCCCTCACGGGCGACACGGCCTATATCCACGCCATAGACCGCATCTGGGACAACATCGTGGGCCGCAAGCTCTACATCACAGGCGGCATCGGGGCCACCAGCAACGGCGAGGCTTTCGGCAAGAACTACGAACTGCCCAACATGAGCGCCTACAACGAGACCTGCGCCGCCATTGGCAACGTCTACGTCAACTACCGGCTCTTCCTGCTTCACGGCGAAAGCAAGTACTACGACGTGCTGGAACGCACGCTCTACAACGGGCTCATCGACGGCGTGTCGATGGACGGCGGCGGCTTCTTCTACCCCAATCCGCTGGAGAGCATGGGCCAGCACCAGCGTCAGGCATGGTTCGGCTGCGCCTGTTGTCCGAGCAATGTGTGCCGCTTCCTGCCGTCGCTTCCGGGCTATGTCTATGCCGTTCGCGACCGTAGCGTCTACGTAAACCTCTTCCTCAGCTGCTCCTCGCAGTTTGATGTGGCCGGCCGCCGGGTGTCGATCAGCCAGGACACGCGCTATCCCTGGGACGGCGACGTGGCCCTGAAAGTGGAGGGCAACAAGGCCGGCGTGTTCGACATGAAGATTCGTATTCCCGGTTGGGTGCGCAACAAGCCCGTGCCCTCCGACCTCTATGCCTACAGCGACGAGCTGCGTCCTACGTACAGCGTGACCGTGAACGGCCAGCCCGCGGCGGCCGAACTCACGCCCGACGGCTACTATACCATACGCCGCAACTGGCGCAAGGGCGACGTGGTGTGTGTGCATTTCGACATGCCGGTGCGCACCGTGAGGGCCAACAACAAGGTGGAGGCCGACCGCGGACAGGTGTGTGTGGAGCGCGGCCCCCTGGTCTACGCCGCCGAATGGCCCGACAATGCGTTCGATCTCATGAACGTGCTCGTGGGCCAGAAGCCCGTCTTCACCCAGGGCTCCATGCCCTACGACAGCTTCATCGCCGACAGTCTGAAAGGCCGCCTCACCCAGTATCGCGGCCTCGCCGTGCAGACACTCTCCACGCCCGCCCAGACGCTGGCCTACGACAAGGACGGCCGGCTGGCCACGCACGACGTGACGCTGAAGCTCATTCCCTACTTCGCCTGGGCCCATCGCGGCAACGGCAACATGAAGGTGTGGCTGCCGCAGGACGTGCGTGCCGCGCGCCCCGCCGTGCCGGTCACGCTGGCCTCACAGGCCGAGATAGCCTCGTCCACGCCCACCCGCAGCCTCTACAGCATTGCCGACGGACTGGTGCCCGCCGACGAGAACGACCGTAGCGTGCCCTATTTCCACTGGTGGCCCAAGCAGAACACCACGGAGTGGATAACCTACACGTTCCCCGAGCCCAAGACCGTGCAGACCAGCACCGTCTACTGGTACGACGACCAGCCGTGGGGCGGCTGCAAGGTGCCCGACAGCTGGACGCTGAACTATCAGGACGAGGCCGGCAACTGGCACCCCGTGACCCATGCCGACGCCTATCCCACGCAGCGCGGCGCGGCCTGCACCGTGCACTTCGACCCGGTGAAGACGCGTGCCATCAGGCTCGACGTGAAGCAGCCCGAGAAGCACTCGTCGGGCCTCTTCGAGTGGATGGTGAAATGACAACGACACAAAGGCCCCGCGATAAACGTATTATCGCGGGGCCTTTGCGCTGTAATCGCGCGGCGTTTGCGCCGTCGCCGCATCGCCGTTGCGGCGTTATCGCGGCCGCCTGGCGGCCTCCACGCGCTGCATCAGCTCGCGCTCCTGCTCGCGTGCCTTGGCCAGAAAGGCTTGGTATTCGGCCGATTCCGGGTGGAACGGCTGGTGGGCAAGGGCTTCGCGAATGGGTTTCCATGCCCGCAGAAACTCGTGGGTGGCCGGGGCGAAAAGCGTCTCGGCCATGCGTTCGTAGATATAGTCCACGGCCTGGGCCGAGGGATGCAGCATGTCGGGGGCGTAGAAACGGTAGTCGCGGAGCTCGTCGTTCACAATCTCGTAGGAGGGAAAGTAGTACAACGCCCCGTCGCGGCTCTCACCGCCGTCCCCGGGAGGGGCCGCCGCCGCCGAGACCACGCTGTCGGCGGCCAGCAGCAACGTGGCCTTGGAAAGCTGGCTGCCGTGGTAGCCGTACTTGCGATAGCGGATGGGACTCACCGTGAGCACGAAGCGCACAGCGGGGAAATGCCGGCGGATGAGGCCGATGCTGCGGCGCAGGCAGTCGGCGCACTCGGCGGTGCCGAGGCTGCGCTCCTCGAAGAGCCGCGGCGGCCGCTTGCGGCAGTTGTCCACAATCTCGCCCGTTTCCTTGAGCACGTACACGCGGTTGGTGCCGAGGGTAAAGACGGCCGTGCCCGGCTCGTCGGCACGGAAAGGCATGCCGCCCTCGGCGATGAGCCGCTCTACGGTGTGCAGGATGCTGGCCGGATTGTACATCACACCGTAGGGATTCACCACGGTGCGGAACTTTTCCTGCTCGAACCGCCGCCCCATGCTGTCGGCAAAGCACGACCCC
The DNA here is from genome assembly GCF_000518545.1 of Hallella seregens ATCC 51272. Lineage (GTDB taxonomy): Bacteria > Bacteroidota > Bacteroidia > Bacteroidales > Bacteroidaceae > Prevotella > Prevotella seregens. Next base: position 49,091 of record NZ_JADU01000010.1, on the reverse strand, counting down.
ACGAAGAGCATGCGCTCGCAGGGCATGATTTGCCACGGCGCGGCGGGAATGTCTACAATGGTTCTGAAATCCATGATGTTCTTCTTGAGCTTCAAGGGTGTTCAGCTTCTCGATACTTGCAGCCCGTGCCGGCTCAGGCTCATGTCCACGAATCGGGCGTTGGGTCGCAGGGAGTGCTCGTCAACGATGGCCTTGATGCGGGCGGCCGCCTCGGGGTCTTTGGCCATCATGTAGAGGTAGCCTCCGCCGCCCGCCCCGGGCAGTTTGTAGCCCAGGCACAGGTCGTCCACCAGCTGTGTGAGCCGTCGGCACTCGTCGGGGTTGGTGCCGCTGTCGAGCATTTGGTTCTGTTTCCAGGTCGTGCGAACCAGTCGCCCCACGGCCTCGAAGTCCTGCCGCTGGATGGATTCGTACATCTCCATCGTGTGTGCTTTCATCTCCCGCAGCAGCATGAGCTCGTCGTGCTGGTTGAGAAACATGCGCCGCACAATCTCGGAAAGGATGGTTTTGGCCGTGCGCCGTATGCCCGTGTAGTAGAGCAAATGGCAGGAACGGTACTCGGGTTGGGTGAAAAGCCCGTCGGGCAGCCACCTCACGGAGGGTGTCTGCTCGAATCCCGGCTGTGTCTGCAACAGTTTCACGCCGTGCAGCAGTCCGCCGAACTGGTCCTGCCAGCCGCCGCCTGTGGTGAGCATCTGCTCCAATTCGAGCGTGCGGCGGCCTATGGTCTGCTTGTCCCAGCCCAGTGCGCAGAAGTCGCTGAGGGCTCCGAGCACTGTGGCGGCCAGCACCGAGCTGGTGCCCAGACCGCTGCCCGCGGGGATGGCCGAGAGCAGCGTGAGCTCGATGCCCGAGCCAAAGGCCCGCAGATGGTCGCGCAGCGTGGCGTGTCCGGCCGGTTGCCGGCCGCGGCCGAAGCCGGCCAGCGTGAGCGCCGCCTTGGGAATGGAGAACGGACTGCCCACGCGGTCGCAGTCGGCCAGCTCTTCATAGGTGGTTACCGTCTCCGTGGCCCCGAGGTCGATGCTGCGCAGAATGATGTGGGGCTCGGCGCAGGGCTTCACGTAGGTCTGGATGGGCGGCTGGCCGTTGAGCTCTATGGCCAGGTTGATGACGCTCCCGCCCTCCATGAGGCAGTAGGGCGGGGTGTCGGTCCAGCCGCCGGCAATGTCGATGCGCACGGGGCTGCGGGCCCACACAATCTGGTCGGTGGCCACGCGGCGGCCGGCGGCCGGAGCCCCCGGCATGGCGGTGGCGCCCGTGGACAAGGCCGCCGCGGGCCCGTCGGCGGGTGTGGGCCCCGCCAGTCCCTCGCGCAGCAGGGCAAAGGCCCGCTCCTCCTGCGCGAGGCCGCCTTGGCCGTCGCTGCTGTTGAGGCGGGCCAGCTCGGAGCGGAACATGGCGTCGTGGATGCGGGTCATGAGCGGTGCACGGGCGTCGATGGCCGGCGGTTCGGCCATGTGGTGGCGGGCAAACTCGCGGGCGGCGTCAGCCAGGTCGAGCTGGTAGAAGATGCTGTGCTCGTAGTTCAGGGCCAGCCGCGGCCAGGCTTCGGCCCGCAGCCGCGTGCGCTGCGCCGTGAGCCGGCGCAGGTTGGCCCGGGCCGAGATTTGCTCGGCACTCACCTTGGGTGCCTGCTCGAAACGGGCACGGGCCTCGGCCGACCTGTCCTGGCCCAGCATGCAGGCCAGCAGCTGCCCGGCGGCCTCCACGCTTTCGGCCACGGGGAACAGGGGCTTCTGCTGCAGGTTGCCGTCAAAACGGTCGTCGTAGCGATAGGGGCGCACGGCCCAGTGGGCCTCGCCCATGGGCACAAGGTCTACGCATTGGCCCGGCTCCAGCGTGAGTGCCCAGTCGTTGCGGGGCACGCCGGTGACGATGTTCTCGCGCGAGAGCGTCCAGTCCGGGCCCACGTGGCTGTTCTCTATCCAGATGTTCACATTGCTTTCGGTGAGCCGGCACTCGGCGAGCGCGTTCTGCACGAAGATGGCGGGGTGGGGCTTTCGCGAGTGGTGCATGATGCGCCGCTGGTCGTTCACTAAGTTCTGGATGGCCAGTGTGGACGAGAGCAGCTCGTGGGAAGTGCCGAAATGGTAGAACTCGCCGCCGGGCAACGGTAGCACGGCCACCGACAATTGGGCTACGGCGGCGTCGTGCACGGTGGGCCGCGTGCCGAGACAGCAGCCGAAGGTGCCGTAGAGATCGTAGTCGGTTACCCGGTCGTGGGCCACGGCATGCTCCATGAGCACGCGCACGGCACGGTCGGAAAGCAGCCAGACACCGATGTCGGTGAGGTAGTAATGGTCCTTGAGCAGCTGGCCCAGCACGGTTGGCGTGGGCTTTTGCAGCATGCACTCCAGCTCCGAGGGCCGCTGCCGCGAGGAGACAAACACGCCGTGGTCCTTGGCAATCTCGGGGCCCAGCCACAGCCCGTAGCACACCACGTCGGCCTCGGGGATGGGCTGCAGGGGCTGTGTGGCGCGGATATAGACGTCGCCGCTCACCACCATGGTGTGCAGCCGGGCCGGTGCAGCCGCCATGATTCGCTCGTAGAGCGGCAGCTGCAATTGCAGCAAGTCTTGCGAAAGCCGCTGTCCGCGCTCCCAGCGGAACACGGGCAGGGGGGTGAGAATCTTGCCCGAGGGGGCATAGGCCGGCAGTCGGCGGCTCTGCCCGCCGGCGTGGATGAGGATGTGCTTTTCCTGTGGCAGCCGGTCGAGGACCCGTTGCAGGTCGCCCGGCCGCAGCCTGCCCTCGGCCGAAGGGCAGCCGGCCAGGGCCTTGAGTAGCAGCCAGGCGGTGCCGCCGCCGGAGCCCAATTTGCGGTCCACGGGGTCGTGGGCGCAGAACCATTCGGCCGGGTCACAGCCGGTGATGTCATGAAAACATTCTACGAGATTGGGGGGAAGCGAGAGCAGTTTCTTCATGCGTGGGGTCTCTAAGTGGTTTGCGGGCACGCCTTGGCGGCCGTGCCCTTGCCCGCAAAAATACAAAATAATTTTGGTGATAACGCCTTTTTGTTGTATTTTTGCGCCAAAACCATGGGCCTTTGACCCACGCGACGGGGCTGCCAGACGGCCCTGCCACGGCAGAATCGACCTGACACCTATTCAACAAACATGAAGACAGCATCGCGTCCGGACGGACTTTTCAAGAAAGACGGCACCAGCTTTCTGCTGGCGTTCCTCATGATTACCCTGTGTTTTGCCCTGTGGGGCTTTGCCAACGACGTGACCAACCCGCTGGTTTCCTCGTTTGGAAAAATCTTCCAAATCAGCAAATTCGAGAGCAGTTTCGTGCAGGTGGCTTTCTATCTGGGCTATTTCTGCATGGCTTTTCCGGCGGCCATGTTCATCCAGCGCTATTCGTTCAAGGCCGGTGTGATGCTGGGCCTGGCCCTCTATGCCGTGGGCGCGCTGGCCTTTGTCCCGGCCAAGGCCTCGGGACTGTTCCTGGCTTTCCTGCCCGCCTACTTCGTGATGACCTGCGGCCTCTCGTTTCTTGAGACCAGTTGCAACCCTTATGTCTACTGTATGGGCTCGGCCGACACGGCCACCCGACGGCTCAACTTTGCGCAGGCATTCAATCCCGTGGGAGCCATTTCGGGCGCATTCGTCGCCCTAACCTACGTGTCGGCGGGGCTCAACCCGGCCGACAGTGCGCTGCGCGCCCGGCTCAAGGCTGGCGAACCGGCGGCGTTCGAGGCCATCAAAGCCCACGACCTCGACATCCTGGTGCAGCCTTATCTCTACATCGGTATCGTGATTCTGGCACTGTTGGCCGCCATTGCCCTCACGCGCATGCCCAAAACCGGCGACACCGGCGAGCGGCGCAGCCTGTGGGCAGCCGTGGGACGGCTGGCAAGGCTGCCCAATTACCGCCGCGGCGTGGTGGCCCAGTTCTTCTATGTAGGGGCGCAAACGGTGTGTTGGGCCTACATCATGTACTATGGCAACCACGTGTTCTGCGACTTGGAAGGCATGGCCGAGCCTGCGGCCCACCAGCTCACCACCTATTATTACCTGGGCGCGCTGGCACTGTTTGCCGTGGGCCGGTTTGTGTGCACCTACTTCCTCAAGTTCGTCAACCCCGGCACGCTGCTCGCTCTGCTGGCTGCTACCGCCCTGCTGTTGCTGGTGGGCGTGGTCTTTGCAGACGGTAGAGTGGGGCTGTGGTGCCTGGTGTCGGTGTCGGGTTGCATGAGTTTGATGTTCCCCACTATCTATGGCATCGCCCTGACGGGCATCCGCGACGACGTGAAATTTGCCGGTGCCGGCCTGGTGATGAGCATTTTGGGCGGTAGCGTCATCCCGCCCGTTCAGGCTGCCATCATGGATGTAGAGGGGCGGGTGCTGGGGCTGCCCGCCATGAATTTTTCGTTTGTGGTTCCTATGATTTGCTTTATGGTCATTGCCGCTTACGGCATGCGGAGCCGCAAGCTGGCCGTGTAGCGGGCTGGCGCAGGGCGCGGCGGGTTACCGCCTGACCACCTTGCGCCCTTTCTGCACGGCGACGCCCTTGTAGCTTTCGGCCACGCGGCTGCCGCCCAGATTGTAGAGCGGTTCAGCCTTGCGGCTCTCCTCGGCTTCGGGAGAGGCGATGCCCGTGGGCTGGGAGATAAGGTCTCGCAGCTGTTCCTGGCTGAGCGCGTGGTTGTAGATGCGCACGTCGTCGAGGGCTCCGGCAAACAAAGGGTCGGTCCTGAACTGGCTTCGGCCCAGGTAGTTGAGCACGGGGTGGATGTCGCTGGGCTTGATGGTGACGCCCGTGGACGAACCGACGGCCTGCCCGTCCAGCCAGAGGGTGACGGTTCCGCCGCCAAGAGTGACGGCCACGTGGTGCCAGCTGTTGGCCGGGAACTTGGTCGGGGCATCCACGGTCTGCTCGTCTCCGCCGTCCTTGATGGCGAAACGCATGTTCGTGCCGTTGCTCGGCGTGAGGAACATGTACTGCGTTGTGCCGTTGCCAAAGTCGAAGAGGCGCGTCCAGCTCTTGCTGTTGTTGGTCCATTTGGCCCATAGGGCGATGGTCATTTCGTCCATGTCGCCCGCCTCGTAAGGCAGTTGCAGCCAGCCGGTACCGTTCAGTGCGAGGGCCTGGGCACCGACTTTGGCGTCGGTCTGATAGGCCGGAGCCTCAGGGCTGACGGCGTCCATCATGTTGGCTGACTCGTCGTTGATGCTGCCTTCAAACTGCCACGAGGCCACCATATCCTTGTCGTTGCCGGGCCTTGCCTGTATGGTCGTGCTGGGTTCGGAGGCATTGAGCGACTTGTCCACGGCCACCACCTTATATATATAGGTGGTGCCGGGGCGGCAAGTATTGTCTGTATAGGCGGTGGCGGCGATGCCGCGGGCGATGGTGTTCCACCCGTTCCCGTCGGCATTGGCGCGCAGAACGGTGTAGTTGTCCACGTCGGCGTCGGTGCTTGCCGTCCAGTTGAGCCTCACACTGGCCGATTGCGGCGTGGCCGTGAGCCCGGTGGGGGTGGTGGGTGCAGTGAGTTCTGTGGGTGCGTCTGTGGGCAGGAAGCGCCACAGCTGGCGGTCCAGGTTGGCGCCGGTGAGCAGACTACTCTGCACGATGCTGATGTTGCTCACCTTGCGGTTGGCGCGCAAACTGAGGTAAAGGCCGCTTTCACGGTTGCGGATGAAATAGAAGCCGTCGCCCGCATACTCCGTGTACCACTGCTCGTTGCTGGCATTCTGGGCGTTGTAGGGAATGACATTGGCCCCAGATTCCGTCGAGTTGTTGAGCACGTTCAGGTGTAGTCCAGTCGCGGGATTGGTGATGGTGTAGAAGCTGTAGTCGCCGCCGATGCGGTCGCTGGCCGGTGCAATGGCCCAGATGTCCTGCTTGCGGGGAGTAGCGGTGGGCGTGTAGCAGTTCTGAACAATGTCGTCTGTGCCGAGGGCGGCCACCAAACCCTGCGTGCCTTTGTTCATAATCTTGTACTCTCCGGCCGTGAGCGGCTTGCGCTCCACGTCCTCGCCGCTGGTGATATTGTACACGCGCTCGGCGTTGGTCTGGCCTGTTTGATAGCCTGTTCCGCCGGGATATTCCATGCGGAAGGCGCGCAAGGGGCCTTGACCGTCGAAGTAAACGTCGCGGTCGGGCGAGAGAAAGAGGTACGTGGAGTTGTTGGCCTGACGCTCGCTGCCGCCCACAAAGGCCTTGGCTTGGCCGGTGGCATCGTCTCGATAGACCGATGCTGCCGTCCACGTTGCGCGGTTCTCGGCATAGGCCAAGCGCGTGCCGTGGTTGCTGATGCGGCAAAATTCACCGCGGGCGCGGCTGTCGAATCCCCACCAGATGCCGGTCTTCATGCCATAATGGACGGCTATCATGGCCTCGCCCACGTTGTGCAGCTCGTCGGCGTAAGGGTAGTTGCCGTCGTCGACCACCTGTTTCCAGAAGTTGGCAAAGCTGTTGAACGACCCCGCCAACTGGTGCGTGTTGCCCCATGTGGCATAGGGTTTCACCCCGTTGTACCAGTTGGCGGCATGGTCATTGTTGAGCGTATTGCCGGCCGTGATGGCTATATTCTCGAACCGGGGGTAGTTTTCTTTCAGCAGTTTGGCTATTTCCTTGAAGTTGGCCAGCGTTCCCTCGTTCCACGGCGTATAGTCGGGCTCGTTGAAAGGAGACACCGCCACGACCTTGTGGGCGGGATATTTCTCCTGCATGTAGGCCACCGAGGCGTCGATAAGGCGGGCCCAGCGTTCGGGATTGGCCCTGTTGCCCGACGAGTAGTAGCTGTTGATGTATTGCGAAGAACCGTCGCCTTGGTCGGCGTTGAGCACGATGTCGAGGCTGTGACTTATCAGATTGATGGCTGCCGTCCGCCGTCGCAGCATGGTCTGCTGCGCCTTGGTGAGGGCGGTGTCACCCACCAGAGACTCGTTCATTTGGAAGCTGCTGCGGGCAATTCCCAGGTTTTCCCTGCCTATGAAATTGATGCCTTTGCGGATGTTTTGCTCGTTGAGCCAAGCCACGTCGAGGCCCCATCGGACGGGCAATTGCGTGCCGGTGGCCGACAAGGAGAACGGAACGGTGACCTGGGCGACGGGCCATGGGGTCAGAAACAGGCTGGAGCCGGGACGGTATTCCTGGGCCGGTGCCGCGGCACTGGCCAGCAGAAGACCGAGGGTGAGGAGAGTCTTGCAGGATGTCATGGGAGGAATGCGGTTGGGTTATGCGGTTGTCCTGCCGCGCAACAGGCGTTTTCTGCTGTGCGGCAGGACGTTGCTTGGTAGTGTGTTCAGGGCTTCTGCCATGCTGTTGCGCCCTTGTTCTTCTTCCATTCAAAGAAGAGTCCGAGGGCCATCAGCACCGCAAGCAGGCCATAGGCCGCGTAGGCCACGGTTTCTGTCCTGCGGATCGAGGACGGGTGGAAGTCGAGCGCGACGGTGTGTTTGCCTGGTTTGAGGTTGATGGCACGCAGGATATAGTTGACGCGCCCCAGTTCGGCGGGCTGCCCATCGACGGTGGCCGTCCAGCCAGGATAGTACACTTCGGAGAACACCAGCACGCCACCCTTGTCGGAGTTCACCTCGTAGCTGAGGGCATTGGGGGCATAGGTCTTCAGTGTGGCCATGGACATGCTGCCCTGTTGCACCGACTGGCCGAGCTGTTGGGCGAACCGTTTGTCGGCCACGGCCTCGTGGCGCAGGTTGATTTTACCCACGGCGGCAATCTCGGCATTGGCATTATCCACGTAGTCCACCTTGTCCACGAACCACGCATTGCCGTAGGCATAGGGGTTCTGGATGGGCACGGTTTGGCCGTTCTGCAGGCCCATGATGATGTATTTGGCGTTGAGCATGTTGATGACGGGGTAGATGGAGTCGCCGTTCACCTTGGTCATGTCGCCACCGGCACCGGCTATCGCCGGAATCATCTTCCGCATTTCGGGCGAGATATAGGCGTCGATCATCTCCTGATAACGCCGCAGCTTGGCTGCGTGGTAACCGCCGATGCTCTTGTGATAATACGATGTTTCGTTCTCGTTGAACGTGTTGGAGGCCAGATTGAGCACGCGATAATCGAGGCCCTTGTCCTTGAGAATCTGTTGGTCGGTAGCCGTCATCGGCTGCGGAGTGTCGCGCACACTCTTCTCCACAAACATGCCGTCGTTGAGATAACGCTTGTTGACCTGCCACATATCGACGAGACAAAGCAGCGCGATGCAGCCCACCAGGAACTTCGCATTGAGGCGTTTGGCCCGGTAAAGCCAGAGCAGCAGCGAGCCCGCGAGGATGACAAGCAGCGACCGCAGGGCGTCGGCGGCAAAGATATACTTGCGCACACTCACGAGGTTGGCCTTGAATCCCTCCACCCATTGCCGGGCTTCGGCACCCTGCTGGGCTATCTGGGCGAACTGCTGCGACTCGGCAGTCGAAATGTAATCGGGGAAGAACAGTCCCGGCGCCAGCCAGAACAGCAGGGCGAATCCGCCGGTGAGGGCGAAGCTCAGATAGAGCCATCTGGCCTTTTGCTTCAGGATTTCGGGCTCGTCCACTATCTTCTTCAGGGCGAGCATGGCCAGCAATGGGATAGTGAACTCGGCTATGACGAGGATGGAAGCCACCGTGCGGAACTTGGCATACATGGGCACATAGTCGAGGAAGAAGTTGGTGAAGTCCATGAAATTACGGCCCCACGAGAGGAGAACAGACAGCACCGTTGCGGCGAGCAGTGCCCATTTCATGGGCCCTTTGACGATGAACAGGCCGAGAACAAAGAGCATCAGCACGAAAGCCCCCACGTAGACGGGGCCGCTTGTGCCGGGCTGCTCGCCCCAATACTGGCCTATCTGCTGATAGGCCTGCACGAAATTGGGGTCGGCCTTCTCCATGGCCGTCCTGTTTTGGCTCATGGGAACGCTGGCCCCGCCCTTGACATTGGGCACGAGCAGCGTCCAAGTCTCGCCGATGCCATAGCTCCACTGCGTGATGTAGTCGCGGTCGAGGCCGCTGGAGGTCTGGTTGGCGGCATTCTTTTTCACCAGTTCACTCTTGCCGCGCATGCTCTCCTGCGAGTACTGCCACGTGTGGTAGAGGTTGGAAAGATTAATGCAAATGCCGATGGCTGCACCGGCCATGGCCACAAGCGAGGCTTTCCAGAAGCGGGCCATCCGGCGTTCGCGAATGGCCTGGACAAGCCAGGCAATGACCATGAAGAGGATGATGAACAGGTAATAGTAGGTCATTTGCACGTGGTTGGCGTTCACCTCGAAGGCCGTAAAGATGGCCGTCACGATGAATCCCCACAGAAATTTGCCCCTGTAGGCCAGTACAAGGCCGCCGATCATAGGCGGCAAATAGGCCAGTGCCATCACTTTCCAGATGTGGCCCGCGGCTATGATGATGAAGAAATAGCTGGAGAAAGCCCAGATGACGGAGCCCAGCACGGCCAGGTATTCACGGAAGTTGAAGGCGCGCAGCAGAATGTAAAAGCCCAGCAAATAGGCAAAGACATACCACACATAGTCGGGCAGACCGAGGTGGTAGACGGTGATGACCTTGCTCAACACGTCGGTGCTGTTGTACGAAGGAGCCGTCTGATAGGTGGGCATGCCGCTGAAGGTGGCGTTGGACCAGCGGGTGCGCTCGCCCGTTTGCTGCTGATATGCACGCGCCTCTTGGGCGGATCCGCGGCCAGCCGACGAGTCGTGCTGGTAGAGAATGCGCCCTTCAAGGTCGGCGGGCATAAAGTAAACAAAGGAAATGACGGCGAAAAGCACAATCGCCAGAACGTCTGGCAGGCATCTCTTGAGTGTTCCCATGATTTGTGATAAACGTTTATTTTTGCTTCGATGGTTACCGCATAATGCTGCGCAAAGGTAGATAAATTTCGCCGAAAAGTTAAAAGTTAAACGTTAAAAGGTGCAATATGCCGCCGTTTTTGTAACTTTGCAGCCATGAAGAAGATAGGAATTATCGTGGCGATGGACAAGGAATTTGCGCAGCTGCAGACCTTGCTCGAGGCTGCCCGCACGGAGCGTCGCCACGCAAAAGACTTTGTGACGGGCCGCATGGGCGATGCCGAGATTGTCATGTTGCAGTGCGGCATCGGCAAGGTGAACTCGGCCATTGGGGCCGTGGAGCTCATCAACGCCTTCCATCCCGACCTCGTTGTCTCCACCGGAGTGGCCGGCGGGGCCAGCGTAGAGCTCAATCCGCTCGACGTGGTAGTGGCCACAGCCTGTGCCTATCACGACACATATTGTGGCCAGGAGGTGGAGTTTGGCCAGGTGATGGGGCTTCCCGCCCGCTACACAGCCCCGCCCGAGCTGGTGGAGCGCGCCCTCGAGCTCGACGCAGACGGCCGTCCGGGTCGGGTCTGCAGCGGGCTCACGGTGAGCGGCGACTGGTTTGTGGACAGCCGGGAGAAGATGCAAACCATCCTCGACCGCTTCCCCGAGGCCATGGCCGTGGACATGGAAAGCTGCTCCATTGCCCAGACCTGCCACCTCTATCACACACCCTTCATCTCGTTCCGCATCATCAGCGACGTGCCGCTCAAGGACCACAAGGCCGCCCAGTACTTCGATTTCTGGAGCCGAATGGCCGACGGGAGCTTCAGCATGACCAAGACATTTCTACAGAAAATCATTTAAAAACAAGACCGTATGGACAAGATTCCCTCTTTCACCATCGACCACACGCGACTGCTGCGCGGCATCTACGTGTCGCGAAAAGACGTGGTGGGCGGCGAGACCATCACTACATTCGACATCCGAATGAAAGAACCCAACCGCGAGCCCGCGCTTCACAACGGCGCCATCCACACCATGGAGCACCTGGCCGCCACGTATCTGCGCAACGATGCCGAGTGGAAAGACCGCGTCGTCTACTGGGGCCCCATGGGCTGCCTCACGGGCAACTATCTGCTGCTGCGCGGCGATTTAGAGTCGGCCGACATCGTGGAGCTCATGAAACGCACGTTCCGTTTCGTGGCCGAATACGCCGGCGACATCCCCGGCGCCGCCCCGCGCGACTGCGGCAACTACCTGCTTCACGACCTGCCCATGGCCCGTTGGGAGGCCCGCAAGTACCTCGTCGAGGTGCTGGAACGCATCCAACCCGCCAACCTCGCCTACCCGAAATAAGGGGGCGAGGGGTGGAAATATGCCCCGTTTTTGGCGTTTTTACTTTCCGTTTTACCCGCTTTTTATTATCTTTGCACCGAAGTAAAAACGTGATCATCATGACTTACACCATTGAAAAAGTAACCACACTCATCGGAGCACGCCGTTATGGCGACCGCGATGCCAACGTGGGCTTCCTGCTTACCGACAGCCGTTCGCTCTGCTTTCCCGAGGAGACGCTGTTCTTCGCCCTGAAGTCGCAGCGCAACGACGGTCACAATTACATCCCCGAACTCTACCGACGCGGTGTCCGCAACTTCGTCGTGGCCGATGTTCCGGCCGGTTATGCCGTGGACTATCCCGAAGCTAACTTCCTGCGGGTGGTCAACACACTGGAGGCCTTGCAGCGGTTGGCCGAGCGCCACCGCGACGAGTTCAACATCCCCATTGTGGGCATCACGGGCTCCAACGGCAAGACCATGGTCAAGGAGTGGCTCTACCAGCTGTTCTCGCCGGGGCTTCATGTGACGCGCAGCCCGCGCAGTTACAACTCCCAAATAGGCGTGCCCCTGTCTGTTTGGCTCATGGATGAGCAGACGCAGGTGGGAATCTTCGAGGCCGGAATCAGCGAGCCCGGCGAGATGTTGGCCCTGCGCGACATCATCCAACCCACCATTGCCGTGCTCACAAACCTGGGTGCAGCCCATCAGGAAAACTTCGATTCGATGGAGGACAAGTGCCGCGAGAAGCTGATGCTCTTCCATGATGCCGAGACCGTGGTGTATCACGCCGACGACGAAAACGTGGCCCGCGTGGTGGCCGAATTCCGCAGCAAGGGCGAGCGTCTCTGCTGGTCCACGCAGGATCGGCGGGCTCCGCTGTTCGTCAAGTCGGTGGCGAAAGGGGAGGGCAGCACCACCGTCACCTATATATATAAAGGTGGGGCGGAGGCCAGCTACAGCATTCCCTTCATCGACGACGCCTCCATCGTGAACTCCATCGTGTGCGCCGCCGTGGCCCTGCACCTGGGACTGGACGCCCGGCAGCTCGCCGAGCGCATGCCGCAACTGGAACCTGTGGCCATGCGTCTGGAGGTAAAGGAGGGCCGCCATGGCTGCACGCTCATCAACGATTCCTATAATTCAGACATCAACTCGCTCGACATCGCCCTCGACTTCATGAACCGGCGACCCGACCACAAGGGCCGTCGGCGCACGCTCATCCTGAGCGACATCTTCCAGAGCGGCGATGAGCCCGAACGGCTCTACAAGGAAGTGAGCGACCTGGCCCGCAAGCGCGGCGTGGTGAAGTTCATCGGCATAGGCCCTGTGCTCTCCGCCCATGCCGACGAGATACAGCTTTCCGAGAAATTCTTCTTCTCCACCGTGGAGTCGTTCATCCGCAGCGAGGTGTTCAGGAGCCTGCGCGACGAGGTGATTCTGCTCAAGGGCGCACGCCAGTTCGGCTTCGACCGCATCACCGAGCTTCTTGTGCAAAAGGTGCACGAGACCGTGCTCGAGGTGAATCTCAACGCTGTGGTGAAGAACCTGAACCACTACCGCTCCTTCATGCACCCCGAAACCAAACTCGTGTGCATGATTAAAGCCGACGCCTACGGGGCCGGAAGCATCGAGATTGCCAAGACCCTGCAGGATCATCGCGTGGACTATCTGGCTGTGGCCGTGGCCGACGAGGGAGCCATGCTGCGGGGCAACGGCATCACGAGCAACATCATGATTATGAACCCCGAGCTCTCGGCCTTCAAGACCATGTTCGACTACGACCTGGAGCCCGAGGTCTACTCTTTCCGCCTGCTCGATGCCCTGATACGCGCCGCCGAAAAAGAAGGCATCACCGGCTACCCCGTACACGTCAAGCTCGACACGGGCATGCACCGGCTGGGCTTCGATCCCGAGCACGACATGGACGAGCTCATCGGCCGTCTGCGCCGCCAGAACGCCATCATCCCGCGGTCGGTCTTCTCCCATTTCGTGGGGGCCGACAGCGACGGTTTCGACGAGTTCTCGGCCCGTCAGTTCCAGCTTTTCGACAAGGCCAGCCGGCGGCTGCAGGCCGCTTTCGACCACAAGATACTGCGGCACATCGACAATTCGGCCGGCATCGAGCACTTTCCCGAACGCCAGCTCGACATGTGCCGCCTGGGATTGGGCCTCTATGGCATCGACAGCCGCGACAACAGCATCATCAACAACGTGTCTACACTGAAGACCACCATCCTGCAACTGCGCGAGGTCAAGGCGGGCGACACCGTGGGCTACAGCCGCAAGGGTGCCATTGCCCGCGACAGTCTCATCGCGGCCATCCCCATAGGCTATGCCGACGGACTGAACCGGCACCTGGGCAACCGCCGCGGTTACTGCCTGGTGAACGGGCAGCGGGCCGAATACGTGGGCAACATCTGCATGGACGTGGCCATGATCGACGTGACCGGCATTGCCTGTCAGGAGGGCGACAGCGTGGAAATCTTCGGCGACCATCTGCCTGTCACCGAGCTGAGCACTGCCCTCGACACCATCCCCTACGAAGTGCTCACCGGCATCAGCAACCGTGTCAAGCGCGTCTACTTCCAGGATTGACGGGGTGGGGCGGCGCCCCATTTGTTGCCGCCGCCCCCTCGCGCCACTGCGAAGCCGCCGCTCCGTCTCTTCGATTCCGAAGCCTTGCTCTCTCGATTCCATGGTCTTGCTCCATTGATTCCAAAGCCTTGCTTCTGTCAATCTGTTGTTCAGGCTTGGCGATGAGGCCGTTATCGTGCTGCGATTGCGCCGTTTTCGCATTGCGATTACACCGTTGTCGCGATGCGTTTTCACCGTATTGGTTCTGCGAAACCACTGTTTTCGCCAGGCGAATAGTGCGGCGGCGTTCTCGCTTCGGCATCCGGCTGCATGGCGGCCGGCCCGCGGTCGTGTGTCCATGGCGCGTAGAAGTGCCCGCCCGCCCGGGCCCGTGTCGGGGCGGTGGCCCGTTGGCGGCAAAGTGTCAAAACATGCAATTATTTGGCGTTTCCCTGCGCCGAACCAATTATTTTTAGTAAATTTGCGCCAAGTTGTTGCTAAAACAATCTATCAAAAAAGAATTATGGAAAATGTATTTAGCTATATCATCAGCTTGGGAGCAAGCGTGATGATGCCTATTATCTTCACCATCATTGGGCTGTGCATAGGCATGAACTTCGGTAAGGCGTTGAGATCGGGCCTCTATGTGGGCGTCGGTTTCGTGGGACTGGGCATTGTGACAGCCCTGCTCACCACCAACTTCAGCGACCCGCTGACGCTGATCTCGCAAATCTACCACCTGCAACTCAACGTGTTCGACATGGGATGGCCGGCCGCCGCCGCCGTGGCCTACAACACGGCAGTGGGTGCACTCATCATCCCCATCTGCCTGGGCGTGAACGTGCTGATGCTGCTCACCAAGACTACGCGCACGGTAAACATCGACTTGTGGAACTACTGGCACTTCGCCTTCATCGGCGCCGTGGTCTATTTCGTGTTCGGCGAGAATCTGGTGTGGGGCTATTTTGCCGCCATCGTGTGCTACATGTTCACGCTGGTAGTGGCCGACCTCACGGCCTCCAAGTTCCAACGCTTCTACGAGGGCATGGACGGCATTTCCGTGCCGCAGCCTTTCTGCCAGAGCTTTGTGCCCTTCACGCTCTGCATCAATTGGGTGCTCGAGCGCATTCCCGGCTTCAACCGTCTCGACATCGACGCCGAGGGGCTCAAGAAGAAGTTCGGCGTGCTGGGCGAACCGCTCGTGCTGGGTGTCATCGTGGGCGCACTGATTGGCCTCGTGGCCCAGCTCGACGTGAAGAAGACGCTCTTTCTCGGTGTGACGATGGGTGCCGTGATGGAACTCATTCCCCGCATCACCAAGCTGTTTATCGACGGTCTGATGCCTATCTCGGAGAAGACCAAGGAGCTGGTGGACAAGCGCTTTCATGGCAAAAAGGTGTATATCGGCATGAGTCCGGCCCTGGTCATCGGCCATCCCACCACGCTGGTGTGCACGCTGCTGCTCATTCCCACCTATCTGGTCATCGCCGTGGTGCTGCCCGGCAACCAGTTCCTGCCCCTGGCTTCGCTGGCCGGCCTGTTCTATCTGTTCCCGCTGATGCTACCCTATACCAAGGGCAACGTGGTGCGCACCTACCTTGTCGGCCTGGTGGCGTTGCTGCTGGGGCTGTGGTTTGTCACCATCATGGCGCCCGACTTCACCCAGGCTGCCGCCACCGTGTTCCGTGAGACGGGTGACAAGGCCGCGCAGGTGCCCGAGGGTTTCGAGGCCGGCAGCATGGACTTTGCCAGCTCGCTCTACGGCTTTGTCATCTACGCCGCCTGCAAGTGGGGGGCCTACATCGGTGCCGGCGCCCTGCTGCTGGCCACGCTGGGCATGATGCTCTGGAACCGTCGGCTCATCCTCAGGGATGAGAAACTGCAGGCCGAAAAGGCCCTCTGAGCCCTGCCGGCATGTCGATACGATAGAAACGAAAAGACCATACAACCATCGTGAGGCCCCGCGGGCCTCCCTTTAACCGAACGAACAATGAAGAAAACATTCATGACAATCGCACTGTGCCTCGTCGGCGGAATGGCCATGGCACAGCAATGCTGCAACAAGGGTTACGAGGTGAAGGCCGAAAACGCCTACACCCACTACAATGTGCGCTGGGCTACAGGCCCCGACGACGCTAAGCATTACACCACCGACCGACTGCGCAAGGAGTATCTCATCGAGAAAGTGTTTGCTCCCGGCGAGGTGAACTGGACCTACACGTTCTACGACCGCTTCCTCATCGGCGGTGCAGAGCCCACGGCAGCTCCGCTGAAACTCACCTCCATCGCCCCGCTCTATGTGGACGAGAGCAAGGGCACGAACGGCCGCAACCTGCTCGACAACCGCGAGCTGGGTATCATTAACATTGGCGGAGAGGGCACGGTGACGGTGGACGGCAAGAGCTATACGCTCGGTTTTCAGGAGGCACTCTACGTGGGCCGCGGGGCCAAGGACATCGTGGTGGCCAGCAAGAATGCCGCCGAACCGGCCAAGTTCTACCTGAATTCGGCCTGCGCCCACGCCACTTACCCCACCAGGAAAGTGACGCTGAAAGAGGCCAACAACATCAAGGCCGGCAGCCTGAAAGAGAGCAATGACCGCGTGATTCACCAGATGATTATCGACGGCGTGGCCGGCGTGCACACCTGTCAGCTCCAGATGGGCATCACCGAACTCAAGGAGGGCAGCGTGTGGAACACCATGCCCGCCCACACGCATACCCGCCGCATGGAGGCCTATATGTACTACAGGGTGCCCCAGGGCCAGAAAATTCTGCACGTGATGGGCGAGCCGCAGGAGACGCGCCCTATCTGGATGAACAACGAGCAGGCCGTCATCTCCCCGCAGTGGAGCGTGCACTGCGCCGCCGGCACCAGCAACTACACCTTTATCTGGGGCATGGCCGGAGAAAATCTGGTCTATACCGACATGCAGGTTGTCGGCATTCCCAACCTCGAATAAACTTCAAACACTGAAGAATAAAAACTATGTCTACGATTCAAACCAACAAAATGTCGAACTTCCGCTGGGTGATTTGTGCCCTGCTTTTTCTGGCCACGACGGTCAATTACATGGACCGTCAGGTGCTCTCGCTGACGTGGAAGGATTTCATTTCGCCCGAATTTCACTGGACCGACAACGACTATGGCACCATCACGGGCCTCTTTTCCATCTTCTATGCCATGACCAACCTCTTTGCAGGAAAGTTCATCGACTGGATGGGCACTAAGAAAGGCTACCTCATTGCCATCTTCGTGTGGTCCACAGGAGCCGTAATGCACGCCGGCTGCGGCTGGGTGGCCATGCAGATTGAGGGCTACGGTTCTATCGAAGCCCTGCGTATGGTGCAGGCGGGCAGCGACGCGGCGGTGGCCATTGCCACGGTGAGTGTGTATCTGTTTCTGGCCTGCCGGCTCATCCTCGCTGCCGGCGAGGCCGGCAACTTCCCGGCTGCCATCAAGGTGACGGCCGAGTATTTTCCCAAGAAAGACCGCGCCTTCTCCACCTCCATCTTCAACAGCGGCGCCTCCATCGGGGCCTTGGCCGCCCCGGCCACCATCCCCCTGCTGGCCCGTGCGCTGGGCTGGGAGTGGGCCTTTGTCATCATCGGCGTGCTGGGCTATGTGTGGATGGGCCTCTGGATCTGGCTCTACGACAAGCCCGCCAAGAGCAAACACGTGAATGCGGCCGAGCTGCTCTACATCAATCAGGACAGCGACGACGAGGCCGCGCCGCTTGACACACCGGCGGCCGACGCCCCCGAGGCCGAAGAAAAGGTCATTGGTTTCTGGCGTTGCTTCACGTTCCGGCAGACCTGGTCGTTCATTATGGGCAAGCTGCTCACCGATGGCGTGTGGTGGTTCTTCCTGTTCTGGGCCCCCGCCTACTTCTCCGACCAGTATGGCTACACGTCAGACTCGACCATGGGCATCCTGCTCATCTTCACGCTCTATGCCATCGTGACGGTGCTGAGCATCGGTGGAGGCTACCTGCCCACCTACTTCGTCGACAAGAAAGGCATGAATCCCTACATCGGCCGCATGCGGGCCATGCTCATCTTTGCGTGCTTCCCCGTACTGGGTTTGCTGGCCCAACCCATGGGCACCTTGAGTCCTTGGTGGCCCGCCATCATCATCGGACTGCTGGGAGCCGGGCATCAGGCCTGGTCGGCCAACCTCTATTCCACCATCGGCGACATGTTCCCCAAGTCGACCATAGCCACCATTACCGGCATCGGCGCCATGGCGGGCGGCCTGGGTTCGTTCCTCATCAACAAAGGTTCGGGCATGCTCTTCACCTATGCCGAGGGGCAGGGTGAGGCGTTCCGCTTCATGGGCTTCGACGGGAAGCCGGCCGGCTACATGATTATCTTCTGCATCTGTGCCGTGGCCTACCTCGTGGGCTGGGTGGTGATGAAGACACTTGTGCCGAAGTACAAGCCCATTGTGGTGGAATAAAACGGAAAGCGGGCCGGCACTTCGGGTCTACTTCAGGTTGTAGACCAGCGAGGTGCCGGCCATAAAGGGGCGACCTTGCTGCCCCATCTTCTGCACGGATACGAAGTAGTAGGCCATATACTTCGTGTCCGTGGTGTTTTTGGTCCACAGCTCCCAGGTGAAGCGGCCCTTGGTTATGGCGGCCTTCAGGTTGAGCAGGGCGTAGAAAGGTTGCTTCATGGCATTGTCCTCGCGCCAGTAGATGGGGCCCGTGCCGGTGAGGTTGGCGTGGAAACTCAGCTTGTTGAGCCCGCGGAGGGGGTTCCACAGGGTGTAGCCGGCGTCGAGAGACAGGGTGTGGCGGGGTACCATGGGCAGCATGTTGCCCGTGTAGTCCTGGGTGCCCATGTTGCCGTTGAGCATCTGGGCGTAGGTGTAGCCGTAGTTGGCCTGTAGCAAGAGGCCCTTGGCGGGGTTGGCGTGGAGTGTCAGCTCGAAGCCCTTGCTGTTGCTGTGGCCCACGTTGCGCACCACGTTTCCCTTGCCGGGAAAGGTGATGGGGAGTTGCTGGTGCTTCCAGTCCACGTAGAAAAGGCTGGCCTCGACGGAGACACGGCCGCCCGGAAAAGCCAGTTTGGTGCCCAGCTCGTAGTTCCAGGTGTATTCAGGATCGTAGGAACGGTCGGCTTCGGTCTCGATGACACTGTTGAAGCCACCGGCCTTAAAGCCCCGGGCCACCGTGGCGTAGGCGATTTGCTCGGGGGCGAAGAGATAGTTCAGCGTGAACTTTGGCGTGAATTGCGACGAGTGGCTGTGCCCACTGAAAGTACCGGTCTGCTTGTGGTCGGCGGTGTTGCCAAGGGGTGCCAGCCAGGTTTCGTTGTCTATTTTGGCGTCTTCGTAGTCGTAACGCAGACCGATGGAGGCCGAAAGCCCCCGGTAGATGTCAAGGGTAGAGACATGGTATGCGGCAATGCCGCTGGTGGGCAGTCCGTTGACCAGCCCGAGAGTTTGCTTGCGCGCCACGTAGTCGATGAGCGTGGTGTAGTCCTCTTTCTGGTAGAAGCCGAAAGCTCCGGCAATCCATTGGTACCGCATGCCGCCCTTGGAGCGCAGCGTGAACTCTTGGCTCACCATGTTCTGGTGGAGTGGCATGACGGCATAAAGTTGGTTTTGATTGGTATAGTCTTGGTCTGTGGCCATCTTGTCATGGCTGTGCTGGAATGAGGTCTGGCTGCTGAAGCGTGCGCGTCGGCCCTCATATTGCCAGTTCATGCCCGTGCTGACGACCGTGCGTTTGTAGCCCGACCCGCGGTCGTAGCTCACCTGGCCCAGTGCTCCGGCCTCTTCGTCGTAAATGGCGTAGGGGTAGCCTTTCTGGACGGTGCGGTCAAAACTGAAGGTGTAGCGCATGAGCCAGTTCTGCGTGGGCTTCCAGGCCAGCCCCAGTCTGACGGTTCCGTTGTCGGTCTTGTTGGCTTTGCTGTTCAGGTAAATGTTGCGGATGTAGCCGTCGTTGTGGTGGTAATTGCCCGCTATGGACAGGCCGAGGCTGCGGCAGAGCTTGTTGTAGGTGGAGGCGGCCACCTGCAAGTCGTTGTAGGTTCCATAGGTTATTTTGGCCGTGGTGTTCTGGTAATCCAGCGGCGAGTGGGTGTAGATGTTGATGAGGCCGGCCGTGGAATTGCGGCCGAAGAGCGTGCCTTGGGGGCCACGCAGCACCTCTATCTTGCTCACGCCGAAGAGGTCAATGTCGAGCACGGAGCGGTTGAAGCTGGGCATGCCGTCCACGTAGACGCCCACGCTGGGCGCGTTGATTTTGGAGCCGATGCCGCGGATGTAGATGGGAGAAGACTGTCGCGAGCCGTAGTCGGGCATGTAGAAGTTGGCCATCATTGAGCTCAGGTCGCGCAGATCCTGCAGTTCGTTGGCCTGGATGAACCGGCTGCCGATGGATGTCTGGGAAATGGGGGAGACGGATTCGCGGTCTTGCTTGAATCCGATGACGGACACTTCGTTAAGGTCTTCGCCGACTCTCACGGAGTCGGCAGGCTCTGCAAAGGCAGGTACGGCGAGGCTTAGGCCGTACAATAAAAGGAAAGGTCTCAGCATGATGGGTCTCAATCGAGTTCTTGTTACGCGCCTGCAAAGGTACGGCAACCCTCCGATTCATGCCATCCTAATTAATAATGATTGTTTAAAGGCCGGGCAGAGCCTGTGTCGCGGCTCTATTTCGCGGCTATGTCTTTATTGTAGCAGCGGTGCCGGCGGTGCTGTTCGGCATCCAGATACTGCCATTGGCTGAGCACGCCCGTGTTGGTTTCCATCTGCGGCATGGCTTCGGCCCACTTGAATCCGTAGCGTCGATACCAGTCGATGAGGTCGTTGAAGATGAGTGCATTGGCGCCCTTGGCCCGGTATTCGGGCAGTACACCGATGAGCAACAGGTCAACGGTGTCGGTCTTGTGCCACTTCAGGATGCGGAGCATGTGCCACCATCCAAGGGGCAGCAACCGGCCGTCACGGGTCTTTTGCAGGGCCCGCGAGAACGAAGGGAACGAGACACCGAACGCCACCATGCGGTCGTCGTGGTTGGCATCCACCACGCAGGTCACCAGATTCAGGTCGGCCAGCTTGATGTAGTCGTTCACAAGTTTGACTATCTGCCGCTCGGAGAGCTGGGCAAACCCATACAAATCTTTATAGGTAAGGTTGAGAATGCGGAACAGTTCGTGGCCTTTGCCTCCGTGGATGAAGTCGTGTCGGTTGTACTTGCGCACCTGCAGGTTGTACCGTTTCTCGATGAACTCAGCTGTTTTGGCAAACTTGGGTGGTGTCACTTTCGGCACCTGGATGTGAAATTCCACCCAATCGTTCTCCTTGGCAAACCCCATTTGCTCCATGTGGCGGGGGTAGTAGTCGTAGTTGTAATTGATGTACATGGTGGAGAGACGGTCGAAACCCTCAACGAGCATGCCCTCGCGGTCCATGTCTTCAAAGCCTAGCGGGCCTCCGATTTCGGTCATGCCCTTGCTGGCTCCCCACTGTTCCACGGCCAGAATAAGGGCTTGCGACACCTCCATGTCGTCCACAAAGTCGAGCCATCCAAAGCGCACACGCCGGCGGCCCCACTGCTGATTGGCCCTGTGGCTGATGATGCCGGCCACGCGTCCAACCACCTTTCCCTCGCGCATGGCCAGGAAATACTTGGCCTCGCAGGAGTCGAACGCCGGATTCTTGTCCTTGCGCAGCGTGTTCATTTCCTCGCCGAAGAGGAACGGAACGGCATTGTTGCAGCCGCGGTACAGGTCGTAACGGAATTGGATAAAAGTCTTGAGTTGGGCGCGGGTCTCCACGCTTATGATGTCAACACTCATTGTTGATGTTGTTAATTGATGGTTATCCATGGGCAGCCACGGCTTTCCGATGGCGGCAGCCCGGCGGAGGGTTAAAGGAATCCCTGGCTTTTCAGTGCGTCCAGCATGCCTTGCGACATGGCTTCGTTGTCCTTGCGCGTGTAGCGGATGTCGGTAAACACTTGGGCCAAAGTCTCCTTTTGGTTGATTTCCACAAAGTGTTGGTTCTCGGGCAAGGCCTCTTTGGCCCCGTAGCAATCGTCGATACGCTGGGGCGTATAGTCCTTGTAGGTCTCTTCATGAACGATTGCACGCAGGGGCAGCCGGTCGCTTTGGGGAGGGGTTTCGTCGGGCCAACCTAAGGTGATGGTGGCCACGGGGAATACCAATCGCGGCAGTCTGAGGGTGTCGATAATGAGTTGCGGCATGTAGACGGTGGTGCCCAGGAAGCAGGTGCCCAGCCTTTCGGCCTCGGCCAGATTGCAGAATGTCTGACAATATAATAAGGTGTCGGTGGCCGCATTCATGAAACTCAGGAAGTTGTCATAGCCTGGTTGTGCCTTGCGCTGCTCGGCCCAAAGCGACGTGCGTCGGAAGTCGGCGCAGAAAGTGAGCACTACCGGTGCCGCTGTTACCATGGGCTGGTTGAAGTGTGCCGGGGCCAACTTCTCTTTCATGGCCGCCTCACGGGTCACCACCACGCTGTAGAGCTGTAGGTTGCCCATCGTGGGCGTGCGGAGGGAAGCCTCAAGCAATTGGTTGAGCAAATCGTTGGAAACCTCTTGCTGGGTGTATTTTCTAATCGTTTTACGTTGTAGAACGCTTCTCATTTTGGTGAATTTTGTTGATGCAAAGTTAGCCAAAATATCCTAAACGGGGCAACTTTTCGGGCAAATATATCGGTAATGTTGTCCCGTTATCATAAAAGTTTTGTAGCTTTGCAACGCTAATTCATTAAAAATAAATACAGCAACATACATGAAGGAAGAACCAAAGACATATTCTTACGATGAGGCTTTCGAGGCCTCATTGAAGTATTTTGGAGGTGACGAGCTGGCTGCCCGGGTGTGGGTGAACAAATATGCCATGAAGGACAGCTTCGGCACAATCTACGAGAAGTCGCCTGAGGACATGCACTGGCGCATTGCTAACGAGATAGCGCGCATAGAAAAGAACTACAAGAACCCCTTGGATGCGCAGCAAATATTCGATTTACTCGACCACTTCCGCTATGTCGTGCCGGCCGGAAGTCCCATGACCGGCATCGGCAACAACCATCAGGTGGCCTCGTTGAGCAACTGTTTCGTGATTGGTTTGGACGGTGATGCCGACAGCTATGGCGCCATCTTGAAGATAGACGAGGAGCAGGTGCAGCTCATGAAACGTCGCGGAGGTGTGGGCCACGACCTGAGCCATATCCGGCCGAAAGGTAGTCCGGTCAACAATTCGGCCCTCACATCGACGGGCCTGGTGCCGTTCATGGAGCGGTACAGTAACTCCACACGCGAGGTGGCGCAGGACGGACGGCGGGGCGCTCTCATGCTCTCGGTGAGCATCAAGCACCCGGATTCGGAGGCCTTTATCGATGCCAAGATGACCGAGGGCAAGGTGACGGGTGCCAATGTCAGCGTCAAAATAGACGACGCTTTCATGCAGGCCGTTGTCGAAGACAAGCCCTACGTGCAGCAATTTCCCATTGATGCAGCCTCTCCCAAGGTGCGCAAGGAGATCGCTGCCCGCCAGTTGTGGGATAAAATAGTGCACAATGCCTGGAAGAGCGCCGAGCCCGGTGTGCTCTTTTGGGACACCATTCTGCGCGAGAGCATCCCCGATTGCTATGCCGATCTCGGCTTCCGCACGGTGAGTACCAACCCTTGCGGAGAGATTCCCCTGTGTCCTTATGACAGCTGTCGGCTGCTCTGCCTCAACCTTTACAGCTATGTAGACAAGCCGTTCACCAGTGAGGCCACATTCGATTTCGCCAAGTTCGCCCGGCATGTACAGCTTGCACAGCGCATCATGGACGACATTGTGGACCTCGAAATGGAGAAAATAGACCTCATCATGGAGAAGATAAAGCTCGACCCGCAGAGCGATGAGGTGAAGCGTACAGAGTACCATCTTTGGGAGAAAATCAAGCGCAAGAGCGGCATGGGCCGCCGCACGGGCGTGGGCATCACGGCCGAGGGCGACATGATTGCCGCCATGGGGTTGCGCTACGGCACGCAGGAGGCTACCGATTTTTCGGTGGAAGTGCACAAGAATCTGGCCATCAATGCCTACCGTTCTTCGGTTACACTGGCCGAAGAACGCGGTGCTTTCGAGGTGTTCGATGCCGAACGTGAGAAAAACAACCCTTTCATCAACCGTCTGCGAGAGGCTGATCCCCAGCTCTACGACGACATGCTGAAGCATGGCCGCCGCAACATCGCCTGTCTTACCATTGCTCCTACCGGCACCACCTCGCTCATGACGCAGACCACCAGCGGCATCGAGCCGGTGTTCATGCCCGTTTACAAGCGCCGCCGCAAGGTGAACCCCGGCGACACCGACGTGCATGTCGACTTTGTAGACGAGGTTGGCGACTCCTTCGAAGAGTACATTGTCTACCACCAAAAGTTCCTCACCTGGATGCAGGTCAACGGCATTGATGCCACCAAGAAATACTCCCAGGACGAGATTGACCAGCTCGTGGCTCGCTCTCCTTATTATAAAGCCACTGCCAACGACGTGGATTGGCTGATGAAAGTACGTATGCAGGGTGCCATTCAGAAGTGGGTTGACCACAGCATTTCGGTCACCGTCAACCTGCCAAACCACGTAGACGAGGCCCTCGTCAACAAGCTCTACGTCGAAGCCTGGCGTTCCGGATGCAAGGGTTGCACCATTTATCGCGATGGCAGCCGCTCGGGCGTGATGATTGCAGTATCGAAGAAAGACAAGAAGAAAGAGAAAGAACACCAGGAGACTCCCGAGCCCATCACGGCCGCTTCGTTCACTCGTCCGCTCGTGCAGGAGACGCGCCCGAAGGAACTCGACTGCGATGTGGTGCGCTTTCAGAACAATAAAGAGAAGTGGGTGGCCTTTGTAGGGCTGCTCGATGGCTACCCTTATGAGATCTTCACGGGCCTGCAGGACGACGACGAAGGCATCGTGTTGCCCAAGACAGTAGTCAAGGGAAAGGTCATCAAACAGACCAATGAGGACGGCAGCCACCGCTACGACTTCCAGTTTGAAAACAAGAGAGGCTACAAGACCACCGTGGAAGGGCTGAGCGAGAAGTTCAATCCCGAGTACTGGAACTATGCTAAACTTATCTCCGGCGTACTGCGCTACCGCATGCCTATAGACCATGTTATCAAGCTGGTGAGCTCTCTTCAGCTCAAGGACGAGAGCATCAACACTTGGAAAAATGGCGTTGAACGTGCCCTGAAGAAGTATATCGTGGACGGCACCAAGGCCAACGGACAGAAGTGTCCGGTCTGTGGACAGGAGACGTTGGTCTATCAGGAGGGATGTCTCATCTGCACCAACTGCGGTGCCAGCCGCTGCGGATGATGCGTCTTCAACACAGTGCCATTCACCTGCGGGGCCTGCGCTTCCATGCCCGCCACGGTGTGGAGGCGCAGGAACGCCTCACGGGCAACGACTACGAAGTGGACCTTTGTCTCCACGTTGACGTGTCGCGGGCCATGGAAACCGACGATGTGGCCGACACCGTGAACTACGGCGAGGTCTATCGGATCACGGCCGCCGAGATGCAAGTGCCCTCCCGTCTGGTCGAGCATGTGGCGGCGCGCATCGGCCGCCGTCTCATGCACGCGTGGCCGTCCATTGCCCGTCTCGACATCAATCTGACCAAACTCAACCCGCCCATGGGGGCCGACTGCCGGGGAGCGGGCGTAGAATTACATTTAATAAATGATAAAACGGAAAGCCCTCTTTAGGTTTTCCCCCCGATTTTCACTAATTTTGCAAAACATTTGGCCCTTTCGGCGTATGCAGGGCCCATTTTAGAGTTGCGTAATTGATATGCTGAAAAAGGTATTTCCACTCCTTGCCCTCGTGGCTTTCACCCTTATGGCCCGTGCCGCCAGCCCTCGTTTCACGCTGGTTATCGATGCCGGCCACGGTGGCAACGACCATGGAGCGCCGGGTGCCTTTTCCAAGGAAAAAGACCTCACCCTCAAGTATGCGCTGGCCCTGGGCCAGATGGTCGAGGCCAATTGTCCCGACGTGCGTGTGGTCTACACCCGCAAGACCGATGTCTTCATCCCCCTGCACGAACGGGCCGGGATAGCCAACCGCAACAAGGCCGACCTCTTTATCTCCATCCACATCAACGCCCTCGACGGCATCCATACCGCCCACGGCTTCCAGAGCTACACGCTGGGGCGCGGCGAGCGCACGGGCGACAAGGGTCTGCGCGAGAATCTCGATGTGGCCAAACGCGAGAATTCCGTCATCTTTATGGAGAAAGACTACAAGACGGTTTACCGCGGATTCGATGCCAGCTCAGCCGAGAGCGACATCATGTTCGAGTTCATTGCCGACAAAAACCGCGAGCGCAGCGTGGAGCTCTCGCGGCTGATGCAGCGCGAGGTGTGCCGTGCCACGGGCCGTCAGGACGGCGGTTCGCACCAGAACAACCTGGCCGTGCTGCGCCTCACCTCCATGCCCTCCGCACTGCTGGAGCTGGGTTTCATCTCCACTCCTGACGAAGAGGAGTTCCTCAACTCGGACGCCGCCCTGCCGCTCTACGCCAAGGGCATGTACAACGCTTTCATTCTCTACAAGAACAAGTACGACGACAACATCACTGTGCCCTATCGCAGCAGCGATGCCGACCGGTCGGGGCAGGTGGTCGACGTGCCCGCCGTGCTGCCCGCCCCGGCCCGCCAGGCTCCCTCCAGGCCGCAACCGGCCCCCACGAGCCCCCGCCCGGCCCCGGTGCGTGCGGCTGTGCCGGCGTCCAAGCCCGATGAAGCCCGTCCGGTTTTCAAGATACAGATACTCTCCTGCACCGCACACCTGGCTCCCGGCGACAAGCGTCTCAAGGGACTCGACGGCTGCGAGTGCTTCGAGGAGGGAGGCGTCCGCAAGTATACCTACGGTGCCAGCAACAATTATAACGAGATCTACCGCTTGCGCAAGCAGATACTCGAGAAGTTTCCCGAGTGTTTCATCATCGCCTTCAAGAACGGAAAGAAGATGGATGTGAACCAAGGCATCCGCGAGTTCAAGGCCAACCGGTAGTCAAAAGAGCAGATTATGAAGTTTTTTACCAAAGAAGTCAAGATTGCGATAGTCGCCATTGTCGGCATCGTTTTGCTGTTCTTCGGGCTCAATTTCCTGAAGGGCATGTCGCTGTTCTCCAACGACAGCTCCTATTTCATCAAGTTCCGCGACATCAGCGGTCTGTCGGCTTCCAACCCCATCTATGCCGACGGCTACCAAGTGGGTGTGGTCAAGGGCATCGACTACGACTACGAGGGCAACGGCGAGGTGGTGGTCCGCTTCGATGTGGACAACAACCTGCGCATCCCCCGCGGCTCCTCGGCCGAGATTGTGAGCGACCTCATGGGCAATGTCAAGATGAACCTGCTGCTGGCCAACAACCCGCGTGACCGCGTGGAGCCGGGCGACACGCTGGTGGGAGCCATCAACGGCGGCCTCATGGGCTCCATCGGCGCCCTGATGCCCACCGTGCAGCAGATGCTGCCCAAGCTGGACAGCATACTGGCCAGCGTCAACGCGCTGCTGGCCGACCCCGCCCTGGCCCGGTCGCTGCACAATGTAGAGACCATCTCGGGCAACCTCACCACCACCACGCGCAGCCTCAACACCCTCATGGCCGGGCTCAATGCCCGCATGCCGGGCCTGATGAACAAGGCCGACGCGGCCCTGGCCAAGGCCGGGACAACGCTCGACAACACCTCGCGCCTGACGGAAAACCTGGCCGCCGTCGACGTGCAGGGCACCATGGCCAAGGTAGACCGGACGCTGGCCAACGTGCAGAGCATCACCGACCGCCTCAACAACGGCGAGGGAACACTGGGGCTGCTCATGAACGACCCCGCCCTCTACAACAACCTCAACGCCACGATGCAGAGCGCCGACTCGTTGCTGGTCAACCTCAAGGCCCATCCGTCGCGCTACGTGCACTTCTCGCTCTTCGGGCGCAAGAACAGGTAAATGCCCAGGCGGGCACGCCGTGGACGGCCGCGCGGACGGGTGAAAGTTGTGTTTTTTTAACGTTTTGCCCAAGCCGTCCCTAATCTTCCCACACTAAGCAAGTTAGATGCCGAACGGCCTTTACGGGCTTTTCGGCATCATTTGTGTGGGCCGGAAAACTTTGCTAAATTTGCAATCGCAATAAGACTAAGAGCCGCCGGCACTCGGTGGAGCAGGTCCTAAACCTCCTTTTGCACATGAAAGTGAACGCGGATGCCCGCTGGGGCAGGTCTCTCGCACTGATTCGAGAGAATGTCTCCGAGCAGATATACAATACTTGGTTCAAGCCCATCGTCTTCCAGTGCTTCGACGAAGCCGACAAGACGGTGCACATTTGCTTGCCCAGCCCCTATGTCTACAACTATCTTGAAGAGAAGTTTATCGGGCTGTTGGGCACGGTATTGGAGAAGTGTTTCGGGGCCGGCATCCACCTGACCTACCATGTAGTGACCGACAAGGAGCACAACCTCTCGCAGGACATTGCCTCCGACATGGCCGATGCCGTGGAGCAACCCGCCCCCCGCAGCCGGGCCAACCAGAGCCCCACGGTGCTCGACGCCGCGCGTCCGCAGCAAATCGACTCCCAGCTCAACCCGCACCTCACTTTCAACAACTATATCGAGGGCGACAGCAACAAGCTGCCACGCTCGGTGGGCATGTCCATTGCCGAGCACCCCAACACCATGCAATTCAACCCGATGTTCATCTACGGGCCGTCGGGCTGCGGCAAAACCCACCTCATTAATGCCATTGGCGTGCACGCCCGCCAGCTCTATCCGCAGAAGCGCGTGCTCTATGTCAGCGCGCGTCTGTTTCAGGTTCAGTACACCAATGCCCAGATGCAGAACAAGATCAACGACTTCATCGGCTTCTATCAAACCATCGATATGCTCATCGTGGACGACATCCAGGAGTGGGCTACGGCCGTGAAGACGCAGGAAACGTTCTTCCACATCTTCAACCATCTCTTCCGCAACGGCAAGCGCATCATCCTTGCCTCCGACCGTCCGCCCGTTGATCTCAAGGGCATGCCCGACCGTTTGCTCACCCGTTTCTCCTGCGGCCTCATCGCCGAGCTCGAGAAGCCCAACACGCAGCTCTGCATCGACATCCTCGAAAACAAGATTCATCGCGACGGCCTCAAGATTCCGCGCGACGTCGTACAGTACATTGCCGAGACGGCCAGCGGCAGCGTTCGCGACCTGCAGGGCGTCATCAACTCGCTCATGGCCTATTCCATCGTCTACGACTGCAACGTTGACATGCGGCTGGCCGAGCGTATCATCAAGCGCGCCGTCAAGGTGGACGACACGCCGCTCACCGTCGACGACATTATGGACAAGGTGTGCACCCACTACAACGTCACCGTGGCCCAGGTCAACTCCAAGAGCCGCAAGCGCGACTTTGTGACGGCCCGCCAGGTATCGATGTACCTTGCACAGAAGTACACCAAGATGCCGGCCAGCCGCATTGGCAAGCTCGTGGGCAACCGAGACCACTCTACCGTGATTCACAGTTGCGCGCAGGTGGAGAAGCGCATGCAGGTGGACGGGGCATTCAGCGAGGAAATGATGAGCATCGAGAATTCTTTCAAGCTCAAGGGGTAGCCCCTTGAGCTTTTTTGTTGCACGAGCCGTCCATTCACGTTTTTTCCATGAAAAAGCCCCTGGCCGTTGGCCAAGGGCTGGGTTTTGGCGGCCGTACACGGGGTGTGGCCCTGCAAGGTGAATCGCCATGGCTGTTTTGCCGTGTCGCAATGGCGGTGCAGCCGTGTCGCGATGGCGGTGTAATCGTGTTGCGATTGCGGTGTAACGGCGCGGCGATTACGCCGTGACGGCGACGCGTTGACGGCGCAATGGCTGGCCGACGGCCGGCCGCTGCCGCATTCAGAGGGTGAGGCTGGCGCCCGCCATGACCCACAGCCCCGGCTGCCTCACGGTGCCGAGGTCGTAGTAGCGGTGGCAAGTCAGGTTGTCGGCCTTGACGTAAAGCTGCCACGTGCGCTCGGTCCACGCGAGCTTTCCGTCGAGCTTGGCATAGGGGTGGTAGCCGTTCATGCGCTGCTGCCAGCGCAGGGCCCACGAGGCCGAAAGCCGCGAAATGACGGGGTGGGAGAGTTCGGCCACGACCTTGTGGCGCAGGTATTCCAGCGCGTAGAGCGAGCGGTGGATGCTGCGCGTGGTCTCGTGGTGCTGATGGATGTAGGCATAGCCCAGCTTCAGCAGCACGGGCGGGCTTTCGACTTTGGGCTTTGAGCTTTGAGCCTTGGGGGTTGAACCTTGAACCTTGCCCAGATGGAACAGGGTCGAGAGGTCGAGCGTGGCGTCGAGACCGAGGCCCATATTGTCGAGCTTGCCAATGTTCATGGCCTTGTATTTGGTCGAGGCGGCAGTCTCGTACACCCAGTCTATCAGGTCGTTGCCCTTGCTGTGGAAGGCGCTGGCCGTGGTCTCCAGCCCTGTTGTGCGGTAGCGCGCGCCCAGCTTGAACGTGGAGTTGCGCTCGGGTTTGAGCGTGGGGTCGCCCTGTTGGGCAGGGTTGTCGGTGTAGAGATCGGTGAACGTAGGCACGCGCAAGGCCTTGTTCCAGCCGGCATACAGCTTCCAGGCGTCGCCGGGGCGGTAGCTCACGTCGATGCCCGGGTAGAGGCGGAAGCGCCGGTCGAGCCCTGTGTTGCGGTTGGCCATGAGTCCGGCCGAGAGCGTGAGGCCGCCCACGATGACGTTGTGCTCCAGAAAGAGGCTCGTGTTGGTGCGGTTGCCCTCGCGGGTGTACCGGCGGTCGGAGCCGTGGATGGGTTTCCATCGGGCCTCGTCCAGCAGCTCGCCGTAGGCCGTGGAGCGGATGTGCTCCTTGCGCAGGTCGGCTCCCACGGCCGTCTTGCCCAGCAGCCAGTCGGCCGTGAGGTTGAGGGAGGCTCCGTAGACGTCCGTGCGGTGATAGTTTTCGCCGGCCTTGGCGCCCTGCTGTCCGCGGGTGAGCTGGTAGTGGTCGTAGTCGCGGTGCCCGTAGACCATGGGCTGCAGCCGCAGCGACCGGCCCCAGCGGCTCTCGCTGTCGGCCAACGGCCGCACCACGGCGCCCACCGAGGCCACGAGTCGGCGCGTCTCCTCATACTGGTTCGGAAACCTGGCCGAGTAGAACGTGTTGGCCCCATAGTCCTGCGAGGAGAGGCCCGTCTGCCAGCTCACGTCGGCCCATCGGCCCTCCACGTCGCCCTGGTAGAAGGCGCGCCGCTTGGTGAAGGCCGAGTTGGCCGTGCCGCCGTCGCTCCGCACGTAGCCCCCCGAGAGCTGGTGGTGGGTGGCCAGCGGGGCCGTGAGGTTGGCCTTGGGAGCCCAGCCCAGCAAGGCCTCGCCGCCCACTGTGCCGAACGAACCGCCCTCGGCCGCCACCCGCAGACGCATGGTGCGGGCGGGCCGCGTCACGATGTTGATGGCGCCGCTGAAGGCCGACGAGCCGAAGACGCGTGCCGCGCCCCCCTCGAGCACCTCGATGCGCTCTATGTCTGAGAGCGAGACGGGGAAGTCGGCTGCGTTGTGTCCCGTCTGCGGACTGGACAACGGAACGCCGTTGAGCAGTATCGTCAGCTGGTCGAATGTGCCGCCGTTGATGGAGATGTCCGTCTGTACACCAAATCCACCGCGCTGACGGACGTCGACGCCGGTGGATAGTTTCAGGATGTCGTTGATGGTTTGCGCCTCGGCACGGTTGATGTCGTCGCGCGAAATCACCTCAACGATCTTGGCCGACTGCAAGGCAGTCAGCGGTGCGCGCGAGCCCATGACTTGGACTTCGTCGATGCGTTGCTCTCCAAAACTCACCGAGTCGGGCTCCATCAAGGGGCGTGTGGCAATGCCGTCGGCCTTGGCATGGGTCAGGGTCGCGACACTCAGCACGCTGATGAGCACCTCTTTGCCCAAGGCGGCAAAGAGGCTGTAGCCCTTGCGGTTGAAGTGTTTGAAGACAAGCGCAGTGCGCTGGTTGAAAGGTTTTGTGTTCATAAAACGGTGCAAAGATACACAATTTTCTGTTAATCTTTGTAATATTGCCGTGAAAACAGAGAATAAAGTGTATTTTTGCCAAACAATCTAACCCGTTTTTCAACCATACCAAAACCCAATCAACATGCACATCAAACCATTCCTTCTCTCGGCTTTCCTGGCCGGTGCCGTGGGCGTTTCGGCCCAGGTGACGGTGGAACTCGACGCCGCCCGGCCGGGACCGCAGGTTTCGCCCATGCTCTACGGCATTTTCTACGAAGACATCAACCATGCCGCCGACGGCGGTCTCTATGCCGAACTGGTGCGCAACCGCTCGTTCGAGGACAATGCCGACGAGCCCGAACACTGGAGGGCCAAGGGCAACGCCGTGCTGAGGCTCACCTCCAAGGGGCTGCTCAACCGCGTGCAGGGCCATGCTCTGCAGGTGACGTTCGGCGGCGACGGCGACGGATTCTACAACGAGGGCTACTGGGGCATCCCCTCCGTGCAGGGCCGCACCTACAAGCTGAGCTTCTGGGCCAAGGGCCGCCTCAAGGGCAAGCTCAAGGCCTATCTGGGCTGCGGCTGCGGCAAGCGGCAGTTTGCCGAGGCCGAGTTCGAGGGCAAGCAGTTCTCGGGCAAGTGGACCCGCTACGAGGCCACGATGACAAGCAGCGTGAACCACGCCAAGGCCTACCTCTGGTTTGCGGCTACGGGCAAGGGCGTGATGGACTTCGACATGGTGTCGCTCTTCCCGCCCACGTTCAATAACCGGGCTAATGGCATGCGCCCCGACCTGGCCACGATGCTGGTCGACCTGCAGCCCAAGTTCTTTCGCTTCCCCGGCGGCTGTTTCGTGGAGGGGCAGGACAGCCCCGACAATGCTTTCCGCTGGGACCGTACCATCGGCCCGGTGGAGGAGCGCGTGGGCCACATGAACGTGAACTGGGGCTACCGCACCAGCGACGGACTGGGTTTTCACGAGTACTTACAGCTGGCCGAAGACCTCGGCGCCAAGCCGCTCTATGTGGTCAACGTGGGCATCTGGCACGGCGGTTTCACGCCCGTGGACTCGCTGCAGCCCTGGATCGACGAGACGCTCAACGCCCTGGAATACGCCAACGGCCCCGTGACGTCCAAGTATGGAGCCATGCGCGCCCGCAACGGCCATCCGGAACCCTTCAACATTGAGTACCTGGAGATAGGCAATGAAAACAACCAACCCAACGCCAGCCAGCAGAGCGACAACTACT
The DNA here is from genome assembly GCF_000518545.1 of Hallella seregens ATCC 51272. Lineage (GTDB taxonomy): Bacteria > Bacteroidota > Bacteroidia > Bacteroidales > Bacteroidaceae > Prevotella > Prevotella seregens. The sequence continues at coordinate 16,160 of NZ_JADU01000010.1, read as the reverse complement.
ATCGACGCTTCCAACTGTTCAAGGAAGCCGTGCTGGCGCGCTATCCCAAGATGCACCTCATCGGCAATGTAGCCGCCTGGGGCACCGACACCCCCACGTGGGACTCCAAGGAGCAGGTGGAATTGCTCGACGAGCATTACTACCGCACACCGCGGTGGTTTGCCGAAAAGTTCCACCACTACGACGGCTACGACCGTCAAGGCCCCGGCATCTACGTGGGCGAATACGCCGTGACGCAGGGCTTCGGCAAGGTGGGCAACGTGAATGCCGCCCTGGGCGAGGCCGTGTTCATGATGGGCATGGAGAACAATGCCGACGTGGTGAAGATGGCCAGCTACGCTCCTATCTTTGCCAACATCAACGAGACGCGCTGGCGGCCCGACATGATTCAGTTTGATGCCGGCCGCAGTTTCGGCACGCCCTCGTACTATGTGCAGAAGCTGATGGCCCGCAACGTGGGCACGCACATCCTGAAAACCGTGCAGCACAACCCCTACGAGACGAAGGCCGACGAGGTGAAGATGAAGCCGGCCACTTGTCAGGTGGGCGTGGCCACCTGGCAGACGCAGTCGAGTTTCCGCGACGCCAGCCTCACCACGACGGCCAATGCGCCGGGCAAGCAGGTGGACCGGGTGGACGTGAGCGGCAGCTGGGCCGAACAGGACGGCGTGCTGCGCCAGACCTCGTATGCCGACGGGGCCATCCGTCTGAACCCCAACCGCTTCACCAGCGACGAGTACATCTATCGCGTGAAAGCCCGCAAGGACGACGGCCGGGAGGGATTCATCGTTGTGTTCAACTATGTGGATGAAGACAACTACAGCTGGCTCAACATCGGTGGATGGGGCAATGGACAGCACGGTATCGAGCAGGTGGTGGACGGTGGCAAGATGCAGATAGCCGGCGTAGACGGCCATGTGGAGACGGGCCGCTGGTACGACGTGGAGCTGCACGTGAAGGGCGACAGCATTACGGCCAGCCTCGACGGCCGCCAAATCCTGGCTGCCAAGCTGAAGCCCAACGATTTTGCCGGCTTCTTCTCCAGTGCCACCTACGACGAGACCAGCGGCGACTACATCGTGAAACTGGTGAACACCGACAGTCAGGCCACCACGGCCCGCATCAACCTGCGCAACCACGCCTCGAAGCATGCCCGCGTCATCCGGCTGGCCGGCGAGAAAGGTACCAGCGAGAACACCATCGACGAGCCCATGCGCGTGGTGCCCGTGGAGCAAGTGCTTAGTGCCGACAGCGAGGGCGTGACGCTCGACGTGCCGGCCAACTCGCTGAACATTGTCCGGCTGAAGTAGGGACCACCCTTGCCAACATCGGTTTGCCCCGTGCATTTCCTGTGAGGGAATGCACGGGGCAACTGTTTTTGCCGGGCGGCAAGGCCTCGTCGGAGACTCCTTGCCCGAGGGGTTGCACCCCGTTGCACGGAGATTGTGCGTTGCGTGGTTATTAATTATTAAATCCGCAGCAACTTTAAATTCTTTTTATTAACTTTGCACAACGGAAAGAATATATTCGAATAGAACAGACATGAACATTTTAGAGTTAAGTGAGCAGGAGATTGGCCGTCGCCAAAGTCTGCAGGAACTCCGCGCCATGGGCATAGAGCCTTATCCCGCCGCCGAGTTTCCCACCAATGCTTTCTCCACCGACATCAAGGCCGGGTTCAAGGAGGGCGAGCAGCGCGAGGTGCTGATTGCCGGCCGCATGATGACCCGTCGGGTGATGGGCAAGGCCAGTTTCGTGGAGCTTCAGGATAGCAAAGGCCGCATTCAGGTCTATATTACCCGTGACGATATTTGCCCGGGCGAGGACAAAGACATATATAATAAGGTGTTCAAGAAGCTGCTCGACATCGGCGATTTCATAGGCATCAGGGGCTTTGTGTTCATGACACAGACCGGCGAAGTGTCGGTGCACGCCCAGGAACTGACGGTGCTGGGCAAGAGTCTGAAGCCCCTGCCCATCGTGAAATACAAGGACGGTGTGGCCTACGACAAGTTCGACGACCCAGAACTGCGGGCCCGCCAGCGATATGTGGACCTGGTGGTGAACGACGGTGTCAAGGAAACCTTTCTCAAGCGGGCCGTCGTGCTACGCACCATGCGCAACTTCTTCGACGAGGCCGGCTATACCGAGGTGGAGACTCCCACGCTGCAGAGCATCCCCGGCGGCGCGAGCGCACGCCCGTTTGTCACCCACTTTAATGCGCTGAACATCGACATGTACATGCGCATTGCCACCGAGCTCTACCTCAAACGACTCATCGTAGGCGGCTTCGAGGGCGTGTACGAGATAGGCAAGAACTTCCGCAACGAGGGTATGGACAAGTTCCACAACCCGGAGTTCACCTGCATGGAGCTTTACGTGCAGTACAAGGACTACAATTGGATGATGAGTTTCACAGAGCGGTTGCTCGAGACCATCTGCGTCGCCGTGAACGGAACGACCGAGGTAAAGAACGGCGACAACGTGATCTCTTTCAAGGCACCGTTCCGTCGTCTGCCCATTCTGGAAGCCATTCGGGAGAAGACAGGATTCGACCTGGCCGGCAAGACCGAGGAAGAAATCTACAGGATTGCCACCGAAGAACTGAAGATGGACACGGTGGACGAGACTTTCGGCAAGGGTAAGCTCATCGACGAGATATTCGGAGAGTTCTGCGAAAGCACGTTCATCCAGCCCACTTTCATCATCGACTATCCGGTGGAGATGTCGCCGCTGACCAAGATGCACCGCTCCAAGGCTGGGCTCACCGAGCGCTTCGAGCTGATGGTGAATGGCAAGGAGCTGGCCAATGCCTACTCTGAGCTGAACGACCCGATAGACCAGGAGCAGCGTTTCGTTGACCAGATGAAGTTGGCCGCCAAGGGCGACGACGAGGCCATGATTATCGATCAGGACTTCCTGCGTGCCCTGCAATACGGCATGCCCCCCACCAGCGGCATCGGCATTGGCATCGACCGCCTGGTGATGCTTATGACCGGACAGCCCAACATTCAGGAGGTGATGCTCTTCCCGCAGCTCAAGCCCGAGAGAAAAATACCGCAGAGCAGCGTGAAGGAGTGGGCCGAACTGGGCGTGGCCGAAGACTGGGTGTACGTGCTGCGCAAGGCCGGATTCAACCTGATTGCCGACATCAAGGACGAGAAGGCACAGGGGCTGCAGCAGAAACTCGGTGAAATCAACAAGAAATACAAACTGGGTTACGAGAAGCCCGCCGTGGAGGAAGTCCAGCAATGGATCTACCTGGCTGGGCAAAGGTAAGCGCAATGTTCAATGTAGGTAAGGTAGCTATCATTGGCGGAGGCTCGTGGGCCACGGCCATTGCCAAGATTGTGGTGACGCATACGCACCACATCGGCTGGTATATGCGCCGCGACGACCGCATCGAGGACTTCAGGCGACTGGGGCACAACCCGGCCTATTTGGCGTCGGCTCGCTTCGATGTGGACGAGATATTCTTCTCGTCGGATATCAACAGGATCGTGCAGGCCTATGATACGTTGGTGTATGTCACGCCGTCGCCTTACCTGAAGAACCATCTGAAGAAGCTCAAGACCGGTTTGCGCGAGAAGTTTGTCGTGACAGCCATCAAGGGTGTCGTGCCTGAAGAGAACTTGGTTTGCTCTGAATATTTCCACCAAGTGTTCGATGTACCCTATGAGAATCTGGCCTGCATCGGCGGCCCCTCACATGCCGAGGAGGTGGCGTTGGAGCGGCTGAGCTATCTCACGGTGGGGTGCAAGGACTTGGAGAAAGCGTGCGCCTTTACCGATGTGCTGACTTCCGACTTCATCAAGACCAAGACATCGAGCGACGTGGTGGGCATAGAGTACTCGTCGGTGCTCAAGAATGTATATGCCATTGCTGCCGGCATCTGTAACGGATTGAAGTATGGCGACAACTTCCAGGCGGTGTTGATGAGCAACGCCGTGCAGGAAATGAATCGCTTTCTGACGGCTGTCTATCCCATCGAGCGCAACATCTACGACAGCGTGTATCTGGGCGACCTGCTCGTGACAGGCTACTCCAACTTCTCGCGCAACCGCACTTTCGGAACGATGATAGGCAAGGGATACAGCGTGAAGTCGGCACAAATCGAGATGGAAATGATAGCCGAGGGCTACTTTGGTACCAAGTGCATGAAGGAAATCAACCGCCACATGCACGTCAACATGCCCATCCTCGATGCGGTCTACAACATTCTTTACGAGCGCATCAACCCACAGATAGAGATAAAGTTATTAACAGATTCATTTAGATAAAGATGAAGAACATTACATTAGACACAAGCAAGGCTGTCCAGTTTCTGCCCGCAGGAACCGTGGAGAGCTATGAATCGAAGGTAAAGGCAGCCCAGGAGGCACTGGAAAACGGCACGTGCGAGGGCAGCGACTTTCTGGGTTGGCTCCATCTGCCGACCGAGATTTCCGATGAGTTTCTTGCCGAGGTTCAGGCCGTGGCCGACACGCTGCGCAGCAAGTGCGAGGTGGTGGTGGTGGCCGGCATAGGCGGTTCATACCTGGGCGCCCGTGCCGTTATCGAGGCTTTGGGCAACAGCTTTGCCTGGCTCGTGAACGATGACCGCAAGAATCCCAACATACTCTTTGCCGGAAACAATATCGGCGAGGACTATCTGGCTGAGCTTACCGACTATCTGAAGAACAAGAAGTTCGGCGTCATCAATATTTCCAAATCGGGTACAACCACCGAAACGGCCCTGACATTCCGTCTGCTCAAGAAGCAGTGCGAGGCCCAGCGTGGCAAGGATGAGGCCAAAGACGTGATTGTGGCCGTGACCGATGCCAGAAAAGGTGCCGCCCGCACGTGTGCCGACAAGGAGGGTTACAAGAGCTTTATTATTCCCGACAACGTGGGAGGCCGCTTCTCCGTGCTCACTCCGGTGGGTCTGCTGCCCATCGCCGTGGCAGGTTTCGACATCAAGGCACTGGTCAAGGGAGCGCAGGATATGGAGAAGGCAACGGGTACCGACGTGCCTTTTGCAGAGAATCCCGCCGCCCAGTATGCTGCCGTGCGCCAAGGACTCTATACCCGGGCCGGCAAGAAGATAGAGATTGTGGCCAATTTCCAGCCGAAGCTGCACTTCATCGCTGAGTGGTGGAAGCAGCTCTATGGAGAGAGTGAGGGCAAGGACAAGAAAGGCATCTTCCCCGCAGCCTGCGACTTCACGACCGACCTGCACTCCATGGGGCAGTGGATTCAGGATGGTGAGCGCAGCATTTTCGAGACGGTTATCTCGGTGGAGACGCCCGAGCGCAAGCTCGACTTCCCGGCTGACGAGGAAAATCTCGACGGTTTGAACTTCCTCGCCGGCAAGCGTGTGGACGAAGTGAACAAGATGGCAGAGCTTGGCACACGCCTGGCTCACGTGGACGGCGGTGTGCCCAACATCCGCATCAGCATGCCTCAACTCAACGAATACTACCTCGGTCAGCTGATTTACTTCTTTGAGAGGGCCTGTGGCGTCAGTGGTCTGCTGGAAGAAGTGAATCCTTTCAACCAGCCGGGTGTGGAGGCTTACAAGAAGAACATGTTCGCTTTGCTCAACAAACCCGGTTACGAGGCCGAGAGCAAGGCCATTCAGGAGCGTCTCGCCCAGGAAGCATGAACGGAGCCATTTGCAAGTATTTAGAAGAACACGGCTTTGGGACTTTCGCTCCCAAGGCCGTTCTTTTTGATATGGACGGCGTGCTTTACGACAGCATGCCCAATCATGCCGTGGCGTGGGTGGAGTCGATGCGCAAGTTTGGCATCACGATGACCAAGGCCGACGCCTATGCCACCGAGGGTGCACGAGGCATTGATACCATCCGTCATTTTGTGAAAGAGCAGAAAGGCGTGGACATAACACTGGAGGAAGCCCAGAAAATGTATGACGAGAAGACCCGTATCTTCCACGAAATGCCGGTGGCTCCCATTTTTGAGGGCGTGCAAGAGCTGATGCGACGGATTGCAGCGGCCGGCATGACGGTGAACGTGGTGACGGGAAGCGGCCAGCGGCCTCTCATCAATCGGCTGCTCGATGACTTTGGGACATACCTTGACGAACGTCACATTGTGACGGCTTACGACGTGAAACGGGGCAAGCCCAGCCCCGACCCTTATCTCATGGGACTGCAAAAGGCCGGCCACCTGCAGCCTTGGGAGGCCATCGTCGTGGAGAATGCGCCGCTTGGCGTGCGTGCCGGCGTGGCGGCAAGCATCTTTACCGTGGCGGTCAACAGCGGGCCATTACCCGATGAGGCCCTGCTTGCGGAGGGTGCCAATCTGCTTTATCCGAATATCAGGCAACTGGCAGCCGACTGGGACAGACTGACAAACACTTTTGTATAATGAGTTTGGGACTTGGCGGAATGCCATGACATGTTAAGGCTTGATAAGGAAAAATAACATAAAAGGTTCTAACAACGGCGAAGCCTCGTCTCAGAATCGGTTATCTTTGCACAAATTATGAGAAAGATTCTCCTCCTTTTTCTGCTTTTGGCCCCGCTGTGTGCGAAAGGCCAGGAACCACAAAAGCCGTTGCGTAAGTTTGTTGTGTGCGATATAGAGACGCGCGTACCCATTCGGGATGCAATCGTGTGGACCAAGGATGGATACCGGGACACCACCAATTATCGGGGCATCTGCTATATTCCAGAACAGTTCGATACGCTGTCGGTGTACAAGGCCAACTACCTGACCGAGCGCTTGTTGCTCAAGGAGGCCAAGGACTCCACCTTCCTTATTCCCAACAACAAGCGCATCAGTGAGGTAACGATATGGGGCAAGGACGGTACCAAAGGACCGGTCATGGACTTTGGCAAAGCCATCAGAGAGGGAATGGCGGAGGATGCGGCCTCGAAAGCTGCATTTAATCTTCCGTTTGATTTTGCAAAGATGCTCGACAAACGCTACCGTCGTGACCAGAAGCACTTGGTCAAAATGCGCAAGTCGTTCAAGCAGATGGACACCTACGACGAAGATCCCATCGTCAACGCTTATAAGAAAACACTGGAAGAAAAGCGGATCGCAAACGAACGGGCGAGGGCTGAACAGGAACGGACGGAGCAAGCGCGGCAGACGGAACAGGGCGTGCCGGACTCCCAAAAGAAGGCACCCGAACCCCAAAAGGAAGAAGCGGGAAGCAAGTAATTGCCCCGCTTCTGCCGGATGACGATGGCGGCAACACCTATCATTGCCATGGGAATGGGGCGGGTTGGCCCTGCCTCAGGGCTATTCGCAAATCTCGCCGGAGCCGTAACACTTGTGGTGCCGCTTGTCGTAGACCACGCAAAACTGGCCGGGGGCCACGCCGTGGATGGGCTTGGCCGAGTGTATGAGGTATTGTCCTTCGCCAATGCGTTCCGTGCGGGCCGGATGGTATTCGGGTGTGTGGCGAATCTTGAACGTCACTTCGCGGGGTAGGTCGCTCACCCCTTCGGTGAGAAAGTCGAAGCCATGAATGGGGAAATCCTGCTTGTAGGCATCCTGCGGGTCGTAACCATGACTCACGTAGAGCGTGTTGCGGGCTACGTCTTTCCGAATGACAAACCAAGGCCCGCCGCCCAGTCCGAGTCCCTTGCGCTGCCCGATGGTGTGGAACCAGAGGCCCCGATGCTCGCCAATCTTCTTTCCCGTTTCCTGTTCTACGATGTCGCCCGGCTGCTCGCCAAGGTAGCGGCGCACGTATTCGTTATAGTCTATGTTGCCCAGGAAGCAGATGCCCTGCGAGTCTTTGCGGTGGGCATTGATGAGATGCTCGCGTTCGGCAATCTCGCGCACCTCGTTCTTTTCAAAGTGTCCGATGGGAAAGATAGCTTTCTTGAGTTGCCATTGATAGATCTGTGCCAGGAAGTCGGTCTGGTCTTTCACCGGGTCCGGACTTGTGGTGAGCCACTTGCGGCCGTCTATCCACTCCGTCTGCGCATAGTGTCCCGTGGCGATAAGGTCGTAGGCATGCCCCATCTTCTCGTCGAAAGCACCAAACTTGATGAGGCGGTTGCACATCACATCGGGGTTGGGCGTGAACCCAGCCTTGACCTTTTCCATGGTGTAACGTGTCACCTGGTTCCAGTATTCTTGATGGCAATCCACCACCTGCAGCCTGCAGCCGTACCGGGCAGCCACGGCCGTGGCCATCTCCAGATCCTCCTCTGACGAGCAGTCCCATTCCTCTTGTTCCTCGGGACCAATCTTGATGTAGAAGCAGTCGGGGTGAAGTCCCAAGCTGGCCAGTTCGTAAACCACCACGGAACTGTCCACGCCACCCGAGAGTAGCACGGCGATGCGCTTGTCCTTGATCTCCTCAATATTCATGTTTGCAAAATTAACTAATTCTCCGTGGATAGGCAAATAACCCGCAAAATAATCCCATTCAAGGGTACGGCCTTTGACTTTTTTTCTTAACTTTGCAACTAAGAACCTATTCAAATCAAACCTAAGTATGAGCGAAAGGCAACGTGATATTGCACATACACGTTATGATGATGGCCAATGGACTAACCAGAGCATAGAGGAACACTGCCGGGGAGTGGCAGCACTGGCCTCTGACTTTGCTGCAGAATTTCATGCGGCAGGGTGGGGAAAATTGTGTGGCTGGTGGCACGACATTGGTAAATATGCTTTAGATTTCCAACACCATATACTTGCGGCTTCGGGACAAGATGTGACGATAAAGGATCCGGGACAGGTTACTCACGCCGTAGCAGGAGCAGTTTATGCCAAGGAGCAATTGTTCCAAGGCGGCATGTATCTTCCTGTTGCTTACTGTATTTGTGGTCATCATGCGGGATTGCACGACTATAGAAGTTCTGGAGAAGCCAACCTGGAACACCATTTGACAGAGGTTCATGTGCTTGATGGCATTAGGGAACTGCTCGGGACAACCCAAATTCCTCTGTTGGAACAGCCAAATATTGACCGAGAAGCATTACATCCCATGGCTTGGCATTTATGGATTCGTATGCTTTATTCCTGTTTGGTAGATGCCGATAGTCTTGATACAGAGAAGTTTATGGAAGAAGAAGACTATGAGCAACGAGGTAAGTTTGCTTCAATGGCAGAGTTGAAGCTGCGACTTGATATATTCTTACAGCAGTTCAAAAGTAAAGAATCAACTTCAATCAACCAGATTAGAAACAACATTCAATCACTATGTCGAGAAAGTGGTAAAGGTTCTCGGGGTATCTATACACTGACGGTGCCGACGGGAGGGGGTAAGACTTTGTCTTCGATGGTGTGGGCTATGGAGCACGCAAAGGCAAACAAATGTCAGCGTATCGTCATTGCTATCCCTTATACCAGCATCGTTATCCAGACCGCAAATATTTTGAAAAGCATCTTTGGGGAGGATAATGTGATAGAGCATCACAGTAGTGTTGACGTGGATGAAGAGAAGAATGTCAAATGGAAGTTGGCCACAGAGAACTGGGATGCACCTATCATTGTGACAACAAATGTACAGCTCTTTGAGTCGCTTTATGCCAATAAGCGTTCACGGTGCCGTAAACTGCACAATATCGTCAATTCTATCCTGATACTCGATGAGGTGCAGATGTTGCCGGCTGTGAATCTACAGCCTATTGTCGATGTGCTGAGATCGCTTCAGCGCTATTTTGGCGTGAGTATACTCATGACAACTGCAACACAACCCGCTTTGTCTGGAATTATAGGGACAGGTATGGCTAAGTTTCAAGGACTGGAAAGTACGGAGATTGTCACAGATAAGATGCGGCTTTTTGAGCAGTTGCGCCGTGTGGATATTAGCTTTGTCAAAGAGAAATATACTTATAATAGCTTGGCAGAGGAAATCTGTAAATATGAGCGAATACTTTGTGTGGTTAATACACGGAGAGATGCCAAAATGCTTTTTGAAGCTGTGCATGTAAAGAGTAATGTGCCTGTCGTTCATCTCTCAAAGATGATGTGCCAGCAACATATTATGGATAAACTTGACGAGGTAAGGCTGAAGCTTGACCATGGTGAGCCCATTATCGTTGTGAGCACACAGCTGATAGAGGCAGGAGTAGACATAGATTTCCCCGTGGTCTATCGAGCAATGGCTGGCCTCGACTCCATTGCACAGGCCGCAGGCCGCTGTAACCGTGAGGGACGGCTGGAGCGTGGGCAGGTTGTGGTATTTGATTTTGAGAATGCACGTCTGCGAGGACAGGTGCGTAAGGCGGCTGAGGCTGCAGATGATATGCTGCAACAAGGAATGGATGATTTCCTCAGTCCTTGTGTAACAGAGGCTTATTTCAGAGATTATTATTCTAAATTGGATACTACTGATGAAGCTAAGATTGCAGAGCTATTATATGTGCCAACTCCCAATTTTGCTACTGCTGCCCGTAATTTCCTATTAATCAAGGAAAGTAACATGACTGTTTTTGTGCCATATGGTAATCAGGGAAAACGGTATATGGAGCAGTTGCAACATGATGGACCGTCATCGTGGCTATTCAGGAAGCTGCAACGTTACAGTGTCAGCATTCCGTTGTGGCAAAAGGAGCAAATTGTCGCTTTGGGAGCTGTGGAAATGGGTAATGATATTTATTACCTTTCTGACACAACAGGTTATAGCAAGGAGACGGGGCTATTTTATGACAATCCCTATTTGGACGATACTATTATATTATAGAGTTATGGAATATTTTAACAAAGAATTCTGTTTGGAGGTTTGGGGGAACTATGCCTGCTTTACCCGCCCAGAGCTGAAGGTGGAACGTGTAAGCTATGACGTGATTACACCATCGGCGGCCAGGGCTATCTTTGATGCTATCTTTTGGAAGCCGGCCATTCGATGGAATATTACTCGGATAGAGGTATTAAACCCTATCAAGTGGTTTAGTATCAAACGTAACGAAGTGGGAAAAACAATGAGCCCGTCTTCTGATGGCATTGTCATAGAAGATAACAGGCAGCAGAAATCGAGCTTGGTGTTGCGGGATGTACGCTACCGAATCTATGCTGAATTGGAGTTTATACCTATTGAACGGCGGGAACCACAGTTTCGTCCTCATAAAGACAGAGTTGGGGAGGAGAATCCCGGCAAGTATAATGCGATGTTTGAGCGTAGGGCCAGTAAAGGACAATGTTTCAATCAACCCTATCTGGGATGTAGAGAATTCTCCTGCGGATTTAAATTAATCAATGATCCCGTAAAAGGAGAGGGATGTATCCCTGAGACGCGAGACTTCGGTATTATGCTTTACGATATGGATTTTAAAGACCACTATGGAGAAAAACCGGCTGAAGCCTTATTCTTTCGAGCTAAAATGGAGCACGGCGTGGTTGTTGTCCCGTCTATAAACAGTAAGGAGGTATTGAGATGATTCTTCAGGCATTATGTGAATATTATCAGCGTAAGGCTGCACTTAACGAAATGCCGCCTTACGGACGTGAGTGGAGGGCTATTCCTTATTTGATAGTTATTCGGGAGGATGGACATTTCGTAAAGTTGGAAGAAACCTATGAGGGTGAGGGAAAGCAACGAGAGGCTAAATCTTTTAGTATGTGTCATGCACGGGGACGGTCAGGCTCCAACTCTTGGAAGACTGCTAATATTCTATGGGATCACTATGGATATGTGCTTGGTCTACCTAAGAAGATGGCTTTGGCTGATGAGAATGCTGTGCAGACTGGCAAGAAACAAAATGAATCTTTTGTAAAGGAAATAGACCGTCTTGTTTCGCTTAATCCTAATCATGTGGGTATCTATGCCGTAAGGCAGTTTTATACGGTTTTTGAAGACAACTTGAATGCTATTAAAAAAGATGCTCTGTTTGAAGATAGCATAAATAAGGAGGGTACAAATTTTGCATTTAAGATATTAGGTCAGCTTGAACCTGTTGGTGTAGATTCAACGATCGACTATGGAGAGGATGGAAAGGATGCACCTGTGAGGCTCTGCCTTGTTCATGGCGATCGCAAACCAATAGCAGTCCTTAATAATAGTGTGTCATTGATAGGTGCCAGTTCTATGGGGGCAAAATTAGTGGGATTCCAAAAAGGTGCAGGCTATGACTCCTATCATAAGGAACAGGGGCTCAATGCGCCAATCTCGCAACAAGCCAACAATGCCTATACAATGGCATTGAATACCATGCTCGCCAAGGATAGCAAGAATCATTTTTATTTTAGTGGAGATACTTTGGTTTTCTGGGCCAGCAGGGAGAATGAATTTGAAAATCAATTTTCTTTCTTTTTTGCTGCTCCACCCAAGGATAATCCGGATAAAAGTGTTGAGATGATAAGCCATTTGATGAAAGCTCCTTTGTCAGGGACGATTCACGATAATGACGAAACACGCTTTTATATCCTCTTGCTAAGTCCTAATGTGGCTCGCATCGCAGTTAAACTATGGGAAGAGACAACAGTAAGAGAGGCAGGAGCAAACATTCGACAATATTTTGAGGATTTGAATATCTCACGAGGGAAAATGGACAAGCCATATTACTCACTTTACGAGCTGTTGGCTAATATAGCTTTGCAAAATGATACGAAGAATTTGCCACGTACACTTTTCAATGGCATGGTACGTGCAGCTATTGAAAACCTGCCTTTTCCTGCATTGGCTCAAATGCAGTGTATAGGTAGAATTAAGGCAGACCGGAAAGTTAATTGTAGACGTGCCGGATTACTGAAAGCATATCTTAACCGTAAGAATAGAAACAATAAACAAAATATAGAAAAGGATATTACTATGGCTTTAGACTTAGAAAACAAGAATCAGGCGTATCTCTGTGGGCGACTTTTTGCTATTCTTGAGAGAATTCAAGAAGAATCTGCTACGGGTAAGCTTAATGCAACTATTCGTGATCGTTATTATGGGGCAGCTTCACGAACTCCGTCTGTTGTGTTCCCTCGATTAATAGATCTGTCTAACCATCATCTTGTGAAATTAAGCGAGAAAGAAAAGGTGTATTATGAACGAATGAAAGGGGAAGTAATGCTTGATATAAATGCTCGAGGATTTGATACCCATTTCTCCCTTGATGACCAAAGTCGGTTTGCCATCGGCTATTATCATCAACGACAATTTTTCTATACCAAGAAAGAGGTGGCTAACTTCCAAGACAATAATAACAACTAAAATAATATGATTATGGAAGAATTAAAAAACAGGTACGATTTTATTTATCTTTTTGATGTAGTGGATGGCAATCCTAATGGTGATCCAGATGCTGGCAATATGCCGCGAATTGATGCCGAAACGGGAAATGGACTTGTGTCAGATGTTTGCTTGAAGCGTAAGGTTCGCAACTACGTGCAAACAACTAAAGGCTTTGAGGCTCCCTATGATATCTTTATTAAGGAAGGTAGTGTACTCAATGATACAATAAACAATACGGCAAAAGATACCAAGACGAAGGAAGAGGCACGTAAGTCCATGTGCAATCGTTTCTATGATGTACGTGCCTTTGGGGCTGTAATGACTACGGGTAAAAAGAATGCCGGCCAAGTGAGAGGTCCGATTCAGCTGACGTTTTCGCGATCCGTCTCACCTATTATTACGGCAGAGCATACTATTACCCGTATGGCAGTGACAGATGCAAAGGATACAGACGCCAATGAGATGGGAACACGACAAACGATGGGGCGTAAATACACTATTCCTTATGCACTTTATCAAGTGCAGGGTTTCATTTCTGCTAATCTGGCCAGACAAACAGGCTTCTCGGAGGAAGATCTGCAGCTTTTCTGGGAGGCATTGAAGAATATGTTCGATTTGGATCACAGTGCAGCTCGGGGGCAGATGTGTCCTCGGAAACTTATTGTTTTTAAACATTCTTCTGAGTTAGGTAATGCACCGTCTTACCAGTTGTTTGATTTAGTAAAAGTCCGACAGAAAGACGAAAGTAAGCCCGCCCGTACATTCAGTGACTACGAGGTGAGTATAGATCGTGCCAGTATTCCCAATGGGATAGAATTATTGGATGAGATGATTTGATGTACGACGATGATGACCTTTTGATGCTTTCCGGCATTCAGCACTTCGCTTTCTGTCGTCGGCAATGGGCCTTAATCCATGTGGAGCAACAGTGGCAAGAAAACCGACTGACAGTCGAAGGTGCATGGATGCACCGGAAAGTGGACAACCCGTTTAGAATAGAGCGCAATGGCAGTATCGTACATTTACGGTCTGTTGCGCTCAAATCTCATTCGTTAGGATTCTTTGGCGTTGCAGACATGTTGGAACTATGTGCTACTAATGATGAGGAAAATAGCATCACTGTTCCTAAATATTCAGGCAGATGGAAAGTTTATCCGCTTGAATACAAACATGGCAGGCCAAAGAAAGAGCCGATAGATGAAGTGCAGTTGTGTGCGCAAGCAATGTGCTTGGAAGAGATGTATGGTATCCATATTACAGAGGGAAGTTTCTTTTATGGTGAGACACGGCATCGAGAGAAAGTGAGTTTATCCATACCACTGCGGCAATTGGTCGAAAGTTATTCTCGTGAGATGCACGATGCATTCTCCTCAGGCATAACTCCTCGGGCAGAATATCGTCGGCAATGTAAGTCGTGCTCGCTTTTGGACAAGTGCTTTATAGCACCTTTACAGAGAACTTCTACCGTAAGGAATTATCTTAAACAAATAGAGGAAGATGAGGAAACTACTTAATACGCTTTATGTTACCAATCCAGACATCTATCTGACAAAAGATGGTGAAAATATTATTGCTAAGCTGAGAAACGATGAGGTTCTTCGTGTCCCGATATTAAATATCGAAGGAATTGTATGCTTTAATCGTATGGGAGCTTCACCTTATCTTATGAATCTTTGCGTTGAACGCGGGGTTGGTTTGTGTTTCTTGTCACCCAACGGAAAATTTTTAGCGCGAGTGGTGGGAAGCATCAATGGTAATGTACTTCTCCGTCGCAAGCAATATAGATTGGCAGATGACGAAGCCTTTTCTCTATCTATCAGTAGTACAATAGTTGCTGGTAAAATTTTTAATTCTCGAAAAATCATTGAACGCTTCAAGCGTGACTATGCAGATCGTATATCAAACCTACAAGCGGTAGAGGAAGTGTCTTGCAATTTGAGTCTCAACAAAAGATTTGCTTTGAGGGCCTCAAATAAGGATATACTTCGTGGTATAGAAGGAGATGCAGCCGTCAACTATTTCTCTTTATTCAATGATATGATAATTAATCAAAAAGAAAGTTTTGCTTTTCACGGTAGGAATAGACGCCCTCCGAAAGACAAAACAAATGCCATGTTATCATTTGTTTATACACTTTTGGCACACGAGGTGCAGTCTGCTTTGGAGACAGTGGGCCTTGACCCTTATGTAGGATTCCTCCATACAGACCGACCGGGACGTATCAGTTTGGCACTAGATCTGATGGAGGAATTTCGAGGTTATCTCGGTGACCGGCTTGTGTTATCACTCATCAATCGCAACCAAGTTACTTCGAACGACTTTCTGGACAATGGGGCCGACAATGTATTGATGACAGATTCTTGCAAGCGGAATATTTTATCAGCTTGGCAGAAGCGGAAGAAAGAATCCATCTTACATCCTTATCTGAAAGAGCAGGTTCCTATAGGTCTTCTTCCTTATATTCAAGCTATGCTCTTAGCGCGGTTCCTTCGTGGAGATTTAGATGGATATCCTGTCTTTTTAATACAATAAAATAATGTTGATTCTCGTTACTTATGATGTAAACACGGAAACGCCGGATGGTCGTAAGCGATTACAAGGTGTTGCAAAGATTTGCATGAATCATGGACAGCGAGTGCAGAATTCTGTATTTGAATGTGTTGTAGATGTCACACAGCTTGCTCAACTGAAGATATTGCTGTCAGACATTATAAACAAGCAAAAGGATAGCATCCGTATTTATAATTTGGGTAACCACTATCATGCTAAGGTTGAAACCATGGGATTAATTCGAGGAATAAACATCGAGGAAGAGCTTATCATATAGCTTAATTTTGTGCGAACCCTATGCTATACCTGAAATGGTGCAATGTTCGCAACCCTTTGGCTACAGGAAAACATACTGGTTTCTTTTTCTATTCTATGTTTTTAAGAATTCTGTTCGCAAAAAGTGCTTTATAAGTAACTGAGTACTAAATATTACGAATTTATACAGTCGCGTCTCACGTAGGCGCGTGGATTGAAACGG
>NZ_JADU01000009.1 GCF_000518545.1 Hallella seregens ATCC 51272 | reverse complement strand
CAAAGCCGAGCGCTACTAATTGCCCGAGCGCTTTCTTCGGGCCCCATTTTTTCAGCCGTGGCGTTCCCTGTCCCGCTTTGATGCGGTGTCCGGGCGCATGTCTTTGTTTTCCTTTTTCAGTCTTGCCTTGTGCCGATGGTCATTCGTTATTTTTGGTGGCTGTTGCGGCGGTGTCCCACCTCTTCCCATTCCGAACAGAGAAGTTAAGCCCGTCTGCGCCGATGGTACTGCAATGCAATGCGGGAGAGTAGGGAGCTGCCTGCTTTTTGGTTCCCCGTCCACAGGAAGTGTGGGCGGGGGACTTTTTTGGTGGGGGAGGGAGGTGATAATAGGAGGTGATAGCAATTGATAGGCTATGATAGGCGTGATAGGCAATGGTGCGCGCCATCATAGGAGGTGATAGGAATTTGTAGGGACTTTTTAAGGGGCAATAGGCAATTTATAAGCAATGATAGTCTATGATGATCTGTTATTGGGAGTTATGTGAGGGGGGAGGAAGTGAGGAGGTGAAGCATTTGCTGGTGGCCTTGGTTGATAATTTCGGGTGCTTTATCGAAGTCGAAAAGGCCGAAAGTGGACATTGGAAGATTTAGGCAAAGGTCTGGAGGGGTGAGACGCATGGCCATCTGCGTGTTGTTTTGAATGCTTATCTGGGCCACGCGCAAAGCCATGTTCATGTAGTTGGTGGATAATTCGGTTTTAAGGAATGCACGGAGCAGGGGGAGTCGATGCCAAAGAGAGGAGAACATGCTGCTTGCTCTGGCATCGTGTTGTTTGTGGGAACTGAAAGAGGTGTCAGTTTGGTGATTATTTTGTTTGAAATGGGCACCGAAGGAGGCATCAGCTTTGGGATTGTTTTGTTTGAGATAGGTGCCGAATGGCCTGTCTGCTGTGAGGTTGTCTTGTTTGAGACGGGTAGGGAAGGGTTTGTCGTCCGGTGCACTTACATTAACGGCTATCAGCAAATCGCCAGGATGACGCTGCACTCTATCAAGAGGGAGCGTGTTGTGCAGACTGCCGTCTACCAGGATACGGTTGTCGAGTGTAACGGGTTTGAAGAAGCCGGGAATGGAGATAGAGGCGCGGATGGCCGTGGAAAGCGGACCGCTGCGAAACACCACTTCCTGTCTGCTTACGACATCCGAAGCAGAGCAGCAGAAAGGAATGGGCAGGTCTTCTATCCGGACATCGCCGATGAGACTGTCGAGCAACTGCATGAATCGCCCGCCGGTGGCAATGTGATCCAGGCCGGGTGAAATATCCATCATGCGGAGGACACGTCTGCGCGTGAGCCGTTCGGCTATGTTTTTTGCCTCGTTGATTTTGCCGGCGGCAAAAAGACCACCGACGAGGGCCCCCATTGACGTGCCGGCCACCGAGGTAATACGGAAGCCTTGAGCTTGCAGAGCCTCGATGGCGCCCAAGTGGGCCAGGCCGCGTGCACCGCCGCCGCCCAACACGAGAGCCACGCATCTGGCTTCTTCCATGCCATGCCGTCCCCTTATACGGTTCCACCATTGTGCAAACAATTCCATGCTTTGTGCTTTGCAATGCAGTTCTTTGCAAAGATACAAAGTTTTGCGGACAAAGCGCGACTTGTCAGCGATTCTTCCGATAACTTGCCACCGCCCACACGTTCATCACCCCGGCAAAGGCAGCGAGGGCGAAAATTTGGCGGGCGACACTGGCGAAGCCGCCACCCCTCACGTACACTGTTCGGATGGCATCCATGAAATAGTGCATCGGGTTGGCCCTCACGATGACCTGTGCCCAGGCCGGCATGGAGGCCACCGGCGTGAACATGCCGCTCATCAACATCATGACCACCACCATAAACCACATGACAAACACCGCCTGCTGCATGTTGTCGCTGTAGTTGCTCACGATGAGCCCCAGCCCGCTGAAGAATAAAGCCAGCAGCAACGCCACGAGATAGGCCAGCCCCAACGGCCCCTGACAGCCAATGCCATAGACCAGCCACGCCAGCACGAGGGCTGTGGTCATGGCCACCATACCCACCAGCCAGTAGGGCACCAGCTTGGCCAGGATGAACTCCCACTTCCTGACCGGCGTCACATTCATCTGCTCTATGGTGCCCGTTTCCTTTTCGCCCACGATGTTCAGGGCCGGCAGAAATCCGCAAAGCATCATCATCAACAGCCCCATGAGGGCCGGAATCATGAACACTTTATAGCTCAAATGAGGGTTATACAGGTCGATCACCGACACGCGCAACTGCTCCTCCGACGGCGTTGCCCTCAGGTTGGCCGTCACAATTTGCGAGAGATAGGCGGCCCCCATGCCACCCTTGGTGGCGTTACCGGCATTGGCCGCCACGTGTATCTGCGGCTGCCTCCCGTCGACGAGGCCGCGTTCATAGCGTGGCGGCACCTCCAACACGATGTCGGTCTGGCCGCGTTCCATGCGTTTCAGACCGTCGGCGTAGGTGTCGGCCTGTCCCTTGAACACAAAGTAGTTGCTGGCCTCGATGCGATGGATGAGCCGCCGGCTTGTGGTGGAGCGGTCGTTATCGACCACCGTCACGCCGATGTTGCGCACCTCCATGCTCATCACCCACGGCATCACGCACACGATGACGATGGGGTACAGCAGGATGAGCCTGAGGAGGAAAGGGTTGCGCCCCATCTGGATGAACTCCTTGCGTATCAGATGTTTCAGTATCATAACTTGCCCATTTTCTTGGTGAACGACTATTGCAGCCGCGTCTTGAACTTGCCCAGGGCTAGTCCGAGGACAGCGGCGGCCATAAGGCCGAGGACGCAGAGCTCGCGCATCACGTCGCCTACACCCACTCCCATAATCATCAACTTGCGCATGGCGGCGATGTACCAGCGGGCCGGCACCACGCACGAAGCCCATTGCAGCACCTCCGGCATGCTCTCTACGGGGAATATTAGGCCCGAAAGTATGATGACGGGCATGAGCAATACCACGGCCGACACCAGCAGCGCCACCAGCTGAGACTCGGCCACGGTGCTGATGAGCAGCCCGAGTGAGAGCGACAGCAGGATGTAGACCAGCGATACCACGACTATCCATCCCACCGAGCCCGCCAGCGGCACGTCGAGCACGAAGTAGCTCATCGTCAGGATGGCGACGAGGATAAGGACGGCCAAGGCCATGTAGGGTACGGCCTTGGCCAGGATGATGACGATGGGGCGCACGGGCGACACGAGCAGCACCTCCATGGTACCGCGCTCCTTTTCGCGGGCGATGCTCACCGAGGTCATCAGTGCACACACCAGCATGAGCAGCATGCCCATGATGCCGGGCACGAAGTTGTAGGCTGAGCGCAGCTGCGGATTGTAGAGCATGGTCGTGGCCACGACCTCTCTTGTCGTGCCCCCGCGGCCCCGTTGCGCGGCCGCTGCCACCACGGGCACCACGATGCTCTGGGCATAGCTGGCATAGAGCTGCCCCATGTTGGGGTCGGCTGCGTCGGTGAGTATCTGGATGGCGCCACGGTCGTAGGCGTGGCTGGCCAGCCGTGGGGCAAAGGCGATGGCCAGGTCGGCCTGTTGCCGCCGCATCATGCGCTCGGCGTCGGCCCCCGTGGGAGCCGTGCCCACGATGGTGAAATAGTCCGAGGCGTCGAGCGCCGCCACGGCCCGGCGCGTGAGTCCGTCCATCGAAGCCGTCACCACCACGGTGCGCACGTTCTTCACATCGGTGCGGATGGCAAAGCCAAAGAGCAGCATCATCACCGTGGGCATGCCGAAGAGGATGAGCATCGTGCGCCGGTCGCGCAGGATGTGGCGGCTTTCCTTGCGGACAAAAGAGAGAAATGTTTTCATGTGCGCCGGGCTTTTCGTGCCAAATGGGTGAATACTTCGTCCATGGTTGCAAGCCCGAGCCGGCGTTTTAGCTCGTCGGGCGTGCCCATGGCACTGATTTTTCCATCCACCATGATGGAGATACGGTCGCAGTATTCGGCCTCGTCCATGTAGTGGGTGGTCACAAAGACGGTGATGCCGCGCCGGGCAGCCTGGCGGATGAGCAGCCAGAACTGCCGGCGTGTGGCCGCGTCCACGCCGCCCGTAGGCTCGTCGAGGAACACGATGCCCGGCTCATGGAAGATGCTCACCGAGAAGGCCAGCTTCTGTTTCCAGCCCAGCGGTATGGCCTTCACGATGGTGTCGCGCTGTGCTTCCATGCCCAGTTCGTGCAGCACCAGCTCCGTGCGCTCCCGGATGTCCCGGTCGTCCATGCCGTAAATGCCGCCAAAGAGCCTCAGGTTTTCGGCCACGGTCATGTCCTCGTAGAGCGAGAAGCGCTGGCTCATGTAGCCAATGTTTCGTTTGATTTGCTCGTACTCCGTGGCCACGTCATAGCCCATCACGCGGCCGCGGCCCGCCGTGGGCTGGCTCAATCCCGTGAGCATGTGCATGGCCGTGCTCTTGCCGGCCCCGTTGGCGCCGAGGAATCCGAAGATTTCGCCCTGCTGCACGCTGAACGAAATGTCGTCCACGGCCCTGAAGTTTCCAAAGGCTTTCACCAGATGCTCCACCTCGATGACCGCCTCTTCCCCGTCGCCGCGCGTCGTGGCGGGCAGCGGGTCGGGGTCGAACACCGCCTTGAACCGGTTGAGTATTTCCTCGGGTGTGCCCGTGCCGGCCACGCGGCCGTGGTCCAGATAAGCCACTCTGTCGCAGCGTCTTATCTCGTCAAGATAGGGCGTGGCGGCCACGATGGTGATGCCTTGGCGGCGCAGCGTGGCGAGCATGTCCCACAGTTCCTTGCGGCTCACGGGGTCCACACCCGTGGTGGGCTCGTCGAGCAGCAGCACGCGCGGCCGGTGCACCAGCGCGCAACTCAGGGCCAACTTCTGCTTCATGCCGCCCGAAAGGGCTCCCGCCCGCCGCTGGCGGAAGGGCTCTATCTGGCCGTATATGGCGCGAATGCTGTCGTATCCCTGGGCCACGGTGGTGCCGAAGAGGGTGGCAAAGAAGTCCAGGTTCTCCTCCACCGTGAGGTCTTCGTAGAGCGAGAAGCGGCCGGGCATGTAGCCCGTCACCCGCCGTATGGCCCCCGGCTGCCGCCGGCTGTCGTGCCCCTCCACCGTGGCCTGTCCGCCGTCGGGCAGCAGCAGCGTGGCGATGATGCGGAAGAGCGTGGTCTTGCCCGACCCGTCGGGGCCGATGAGCCCGAACATTTCGCCGGGCTTCACCTTGAGCGACACGTCGTCCAGGGCCTGCACTGCGCCGTAGACCTTGGATACATGGCTGATTTCTATGGCTGCCTGTTCCATGCCGCTACGGTTTGGGGGCGAGCTCCACATGGCCGTACATCCCTATTTTGATATACCCGTCGTTCTTCACGGCCACCTTCACGGCATACACCAGGTCGGCCCTCTCGTCGTCGGTGAGGATGGTTTTGGGCGTGAACTCGCTTTTGTCCGAAATCCAGGTCACGGTGCCGGCATAGCGTCTGGGCTTTTGGTCGCCGTAGTCGGTGGTCACTGTCACCTTCTGCCCCAGTTTCACGGCGGCCAGCTGTGCCGAGGTGAGATAGGCGCGCAGCGTCATCCGTCGGGTGTCGGCCATCTTGAAGAGGGGCTTTCCGGCCGTCGTCACCTCGCCGCGCTCGGCATATTTCTCCAGCACGGTGCCCTGCAGCGGGGCGGTGATGTGGCAGCGGGCGATGCGGTCGCGCAGCTGTGCCTCTTCGGTGTCGGTGGTCTGCTGCTGTCGGGCCA
The DNA here is from genome assembly GCF_000518545.1 of Hallella seregens ATCC 51272. GTDB lineage: Bacteria > Bacteroidota > Bacteroidia > Bacteroidales > Bacteroidaceae > Prevotella > Prevotella seregens. The sequence continues at coordinate 139,587 of NZ_JADU01000009.1, read as the reverse complement.
GCGTGGCCGTCTGTGTGCCCAGTGCCGAGGCTTGGGCGGCAATCTGGCGTTCCAGCACCAGCACCTGGCTGTTTGCGTCGTCGAGCAGCTTGCGCGGGGCGGCGCCGTCGGCCACGAGCTCGGTGTATCGCCGCTGTTCCTGCCGGGCTTTGGCCAGTTGTTGGCGCAGGGCGGCCAGCTGGGCCGTCACGTCGGGCCGCTGTGCGCCGTACACTTGGCGCACGGCACGCAGCTGTTGCAGCCGGAGGTGCAGGGGCATGGTGTCTACCAGCCCCGCCGTCTGTCCCATGGTCAGTTCCTGGCCTTCGGCAATATCGAGGGCGAGCAGGCGGCCGCTCTCTTCGGCCGACACGGTGGTCTCGGTGGCCTCGAACGTGCCCGAGGCCGTGTTCCGGGTCTCTGTGTTGCCGCAACCGACGAGGATGAGGGCGGCTATGAGGGGGAGGGGAGTTTTCATTTTTCTTTTGGAGTTATGAAGTTAAAGGGTGGGAGTTATGGAGTTAAGGGGTGGGAGTTATGGAGTTAAAGGAGTTATGGAGTTAAGACAAATGGTTTGCGGATGGGTGGTGAGCTGTTTTTACGGGTTCAGCGTGTGGCGTAAGCGGTAGATTTCGCGCAGCATCTCGAGCTCGTGGATGGAGCGTTGGAGGCGCGCCTGGTTCTCGGCGTTGATCTCGCGGACGAGGTTGTTTACGTCGATGATGCCGTGGGCCAGCTTCGACTCGGCCGCCCGACGCACGTCGGTGCGCAGCCGGATGATTTCGTCGTCCTGTTCCTGCAGCCGCCGGTACTTGTCAATGTCGGCCTGTTGCCGGGTGGCTTCCAGCCGGTTGTTGAAGAGAAACAGCTCGCGGTCGTTCTCGGCCGTCTGCCGTTCCAGCCCCAAACGGGCGCGATCGTTACGCCGAGTGTAGAGGGCCCCGATGTTCCAGCTCAGCTTCACGCCTACCAGCGCGTTCAGGCTGGGCGTGCGCCGCATGATGTCGCGATACATGTCAAGGCCCGGATAGCCGTAGTAGCCCTGGGCAAAAGCCGCGAGTGCGGGGCGCAGCTGGGTGTCGAGGGCCCGCTGCCGGGCGTCGAGCAGCGACAGCCGGGCCTCGGTGAGCAGCAGCTCCGGGCGGTGGCAGTCGGCAGCGTTGGGGGTGCCGGCGGCCGTGCCGGCCTCGGGTCGCGAGAGACTGCCGATGTCGAGGCCGGTGAAGAGGGCCAGCATCTGCCGCAGGGCCGCCTGTTGCGTCTCCAGCTCCACGGCCTGTTGGCGGGCTCCGATGCGCTCGGCCCGCACCGCGTTGAGGTCGCTCGTGGCCGCCGTGCCGGCCCGCACCATGGCCGCCAACTGCCGCTCGCTGCTCGTGAGCAGCCGTTGCAGGTCGAGGTTCAGCTGCCGTTTGTCGTCGAGCAACAGCAGCCCGAAGTAGAGATCGTCCACGCGTTGGCGCACGGCGTAGAGTCCCACGCGGTTCTGCGCCTCGTCCACGGTCTGCCGGCGACGGGCCACAGCTTTCTGTCCGCGCATGCGGCCGCCGTCGTAGAGGGTCTGCGCCACGTCCACACCTATCTTATATTGTGTCTTCGCCAGGCCGTTCACCTGCATGCCTTGGCTGGTCATCAGCCGGGTCATGGCCTCTGGCAGCGTCACCACACGGTTCTGGACGGTGCCCTGTGCATAGGCCGACACTTGGGGCAGCCACCCTTTTTCGATGTTGGCCACGGTGAGCCCGGCCGTCTGCTCTGCGAGGGCATACCGCTTGATGAGCGGATAGTTGCGCTCGGCGGCCTCGTGGCACTGCTCCAGTGTCTGGGCCCGCGCGGGCAGCAGGGCGGCCAGGCAGAGCGTGGCCGACAGGAGGCGGGCGGAGGGTTTGTGGGGAGTCATGATAGTTTTTGTTTTCTGTTCGTGGTGTAAAGGTAGGCACTTTGCCCGGAACGGCCGTTGTCTTCTTGTGCGGGAAGATGTGCTTTTTGTACGATTTTCCAGTTTTTTCGTCCACGATACGGGCGGAATGATTATCTTTGCGTCGGATAATACCTTGTTATATGAAAGAAAAAGAGCTCCGCCGTCTTTCGCTGCTCCAGATGCGTTCGCTGCTTCTCGAGGCCGCCGACACAGCCGATGCGGATCTGAATCAGGAGATTCACGCCTACGTGAACCGCCACGTGGCTGTGGCGAAACACATGATTACCAGCGTGACGCGCCATCTGGCGGACCACCCCTCCCTGCTCGAGGAGATGCGCGTGGTGCTCGTCCGGCAGGGCCATGCCCATCCGGTCATCAATCTGTTGCCCGTAGACCTGCAGGCGGGCGACCTGTTCTTTCTGGGCCGCAACTCCACGGCCCACGTCCGTGGCCTGTCCGACGATGTTGCGGGCGAGGGCGTCGTCATGAGCGACGAAGTCTTCGGGCTGGCCCTGGGCAATGCCATTCCGCCCGCGCTCGACGGCCATCTGCGCAGCTTCCGCCTATCGCTGTCGGCCGCCGAACAGGCCTGTTTCTCCCAGTTTGTCTCCTTGCTCTACGACACGCTCCAGCAGGACGACTGCAGTCCGCAGGTGTTTCTGGGCATGACTTCCGCTTTCTGGTGGTACGTGGACAGCCTCTATCAGCGTCACGCCCCCGGCGACCAGGCCGCCCAGAGCCGCGAGCAGCAGCTGTTTGCCCGTTTCATCGCCCTGGTCAACGCCCATGCCCGCCGCGAGCACACCCTCGATTTCTATGCCTCGCGGCTGTGCCTCTCGCCCCGCTACATGAGCACGCTCGTCAGGCAAGTGAGCGGCCGCGGCGCCAAGGCGTGGATAGACGAGGCCCTGCTCACGGCCATCAAGGTGGATCTGCGCCACACATCCAAGCCCCTCAAGCAGATTGCCGACGAGCTCTGCTTCCCCGGCATGAGCTTTTTCGGCAAGTTTTTCAAGCGCATGACCGGCCAGACGCCCATGGCCTATCGGCGGTCGGCCGAGGGCTGAGCCGTTTGTCGTCCGCTTTTCGGCTCCGCGGGGTGGTCTTTTACATGGGAAACCGCCGCCCTTTGCCGGGATTTTGCTAATTTTGCAGCCATGAATCCGTCAACCGTCCGCAGCCATCTGGGCTATCATGTTGTGGGTGCCCTCGTGGTGCTCATCTGGGGATGCACGTTCGTCAACTCCAAGGTGCTGTTGCAGCACGGCCTCCAGGCCCACGAGATCTTCGCCCTCCGCTTTCTCTTTGCCTACCTCTGCATCTGGTTCATCTCGCCCCGCCGCCTTTGGGCCGACAGTCTGCGCGACGAGCTGCAGCTCGTGCTGCTCGGCATGACAGGCGGTTCTCTCTATTTCGTCACCGAGAACGAGGCCGTTCGCATCGACTATGTGAACAACGTTTCGTTCATTGTCTGCACCGCGCCGCTGCTCACCACGCTGCTCGCCCTGGCCCTGCTGCGCAGCGTCCGGGCCACTCGTCCGCTCGTCATGGGCTCGGTGGCGGCCACGCTGGGCGTGGCCTTGGTGGTGTTCAACGGGCATTTCCTGCTCAAACTCAACCCCTTGGGCGACCTGCTGGCCCTCTCGGCGGCCCTGTGCTGGGCCGTCTACAGTCTGCTGTTGCGTCGGCTGGGCGGCTACGGTGCGGTGTTCGTCACGCGCAAGGTGTTCTTCTATGGGCTCGTCACAGTGCTACCCTTGTTTGCCGTGCGGCCATGGCAGTTTCCACTGGAGGGCTTCGTCCGCCCCGTGGTGTGGGGTAACCTGCTGTTCCTGGGCCTGGTGGCCAGCTTCGGGTGCTTCGCCCTTTGGAGCCTCGTGAGCAAGAAGATAGGTGCCCTCCACGCCAGCAACTACATCTATCTGAACCCCATTTCCACAGTGGTGTTCTCGGCCTTGGTGCTCGGCGAGTCGATGACGTGGCTGGCTTGCTTGGGTTCCGCCCTCATCCTGCTCGGCGTGTACTGGTCCAACAAAGGGTAGGGCAGGGGGCGGCGAATGGATTTATTTGTCAGTAATACTGCGTTATCTCAAAAGAATCGCTTAACTTTGCACCGTAATCAAAGCCATTATGTGGAATTATGGAAGAACGATTGTCAATGCTTTCTTTAAGAAACGGACAGAATGCCCTCCTGTACGTGCAGAGCTTGAAACAAGGCGTGAGGCAGATTGCAGCCGAAGCCATATTGGAGTGTTCGAGGTTGGGGTATCCGCTGAACAATATGGAGATTACGAGTAAAGCACGCGAACTGCAGCGCAAGAGGCGGAGGGCGCGCGGCTGATAGCCGTTGCAAAAGCTCATGGCCTTTATATTCCACGCGATGACTGGGCACTTTTTGGAGACCGAAAACGTCTGCCGTCGGGTGAGAGTATCGTCTATCTTGAAGAGCACGGCGAGTACGTGGTGAAAGTGCGAAACCCATTTGCCAAGTCCACCATCAAGCAAATGCACGCTCAGGATGCCATCTACGAGCATCTGATACACAATATTCTTTTTCCCAATACCCGTTATGATTTCAAAGGTATCAGTGATGATGTGGACGGTGTGCGCATTATTCTGACTCAGGCCTACGTCCCGGACCAGTATGGTGTTCCCGCTCAAAAGGAGATAGACCGTTATCTCACGCAAGGTCTTGGGCTGGTACCCGAGAACCGATATTTTTATGGAAACGATTATTTGGCCGTCACCGACGTGTCTGCCGACGGTGACAACGTGCTGACCAATGGCGAGCAATTCTATTTCATCGACCCCATTATCAAACTGAAACGACCGGCCGTTGAGGTGCTGGCGCACTATTACGCGTTGCTGAAATAGTGGTCAATGTCCATAGATTCTGTTGTGGTGATAATGCCGTATGCCCGCAAGGGCATGGATGTTTTGGGGATTTTCTCACAGATTTCACGGATTCCACAGATGCAGCTCGGGGAAGTTTCTCACAGATTCCACAGATTTCACAGATGCTGCGCGGTGTTTTTGTTAATGTGTTTCACTGGTTGCCCAGATACCAATTCGCCCGCGCAGCATCTGTGAAATCTGTGGAATCTGTGAGAAACTTCCCCGAGCTGCATCTGTGGAATCCGTGAAATCTGTGAGAAACACCCTCGCGCAGCCATCTGTCCAATATGTTGTTCTGTCTAAAAAATCCCGCACAGCATCCGCGCGCATCCGTGTGGGTTGTGTTCAATGCCCGCTTATCGCCCCGCGGCAACACCGCAATCGCGGGGCGATTGCACCGCGGACGCAGGGCGATTGCGGCGTAATGGCGACGCGATTACGCCGTGATGTCCGCGCGAAAAAGCGATGGAATGAAAAACATCTGGCACAAAACGAAAAGCAGGAATGCCGTCTTTTGACTAACTTTGCACCAAAACCTAAGACCAAGAACAATGAACAGACCGATGCTCCATCGACTCCCGCTCGTGCTGCTCCTGCTTATGGCCGCCCTCTTGCTGCCGGCCCAGGAGCGGCGTCCCATTGATGCCCGCCACCCGTTGTGGCTGGTTCACATCGACGTTTGGAACAAAGCCGACCCGCAGAAAATCATCGACCTGATACCCGAAGACGTCAAACCCTACGTGTGCATGAACCTGTCGCTCTCGTGCCAGTACGACACCGCGCGGCGAGTGTACAAGATGCCGCAGAACGCCATACGCACGTACAAGTCGTGGGCAACGGTCTGCCAGGCCAACCGCCTGTGGTTCACGTGTCAGCCTGCCAGCGGCGGACACACCCACATACAGGACAACGACCTGGAGACCTTCGAGTATTTCTACCGACGCTACCCCAACTTCCTGGGCTGGAACTATGCCGAACAGTTCTGGGGCTTCGACGAACCGGGCGACAAAAGCTCCAGTCCGCAGGCCACGCGACTGGCTCTCTTTGCCCGGTTGGTGGAGATGGCGCACCGCTACGGCGGCTTCCTCACGGTGAGCTTCTGCGGCAACATCTGGTCGCATCCGCTCAATCCCATGGGCATGATGAAGCGCAACGCCGACCTCTTGGCCGCCTGCAAGGCCTATCCCGAGGCCATTTTGTGGCTCTATAAATACACCACCTCGTCGTGTTTCTACAACAACGAGAGCGTGACCATCGGCCCGTTCATCGCCGGGCTGGCCGCCAACTATGGCGTGCGCTACGACAATTGCGGATGGAACGGGTCGCTCGACGAGGTGCTGGGACGCGGCCACGGCTGCACCTATCCCGTGGCGGCCGGCATCGGCACGGTGATGGAGCAGACGGGTATCAACGGCGGTGCCGTGTGGGACGGCCCGGAACTTATCTGGACCGAGGACTTCAAGAACCTGCGAAACTCCACCGTCAAGGGCTTCACGCACCGCAACTGGGGCACGTTCCCCGGGTTTCGCAATGCGTGGATCGACCTGTTTCGCAAGGTCATCGACGGCACGCTGACCATCCCCACCCGGGCCGACGTGGTGGGCCGCACGAAGATTGCCGTGGTGAACGACCTCGCCACCGGCAGCGACGAGGACAAGTATGCCGCCTGGGGCAGCCTCTACGACGGCCTTTACAAGCAGGACGACCCGATGAACCGCGGCCGCGGGCAGTGGATGGAGAACGGATTCTACCTGAAGCGCACGGGCCGTTACGGCGTGATTCCCGTGGTGCCGGGCCTCTACGACGACTTGGCACGCGCCATTCCCGTGCAGGTCAGCAAGTCGGCCGCCGCCTCGCGCTGGCCCTCGGAGGCCGCCAAGGTGGCCGAGTTCGACGCCAACTATGCCGAGACGAGCCGGGGCGACCTGTTCGTGTCGCGCTTCCGCAACCAGCTTGTCACCTACACCCCCTACTCCTATCTGAACGGCAAGACCACGGCCACGGCCGTCATCCCCCTGCAATACAACAGTTGCGCGTCGCTGCAGCTCACCTACGGCAAGCTCGGCAGCGGCGTCATCAAGGAGTATGCCGGCCATATCGACGTCTATTTGAACAATTACCGGTCGGACAGTGCCGCGCTGGTGACCGACCGCATCGTGGTGACCGGCGTCACGGCCGAGCCCTCCTGCACGGTGAATGTCCGGGCCGAGGCCCAGGCGGAGACCGCCCTCGGATGGGATGCCGCGCAGGGCACGTACACCGTCGAGGTGAGGCACAACGGCCCGGTAGACCTGCGCCTCGTGTGCCGGGGCGAGGCCGACGGCCGCCGCACCGACGTGCTGGACAGCACGCGGCTTAGTCTCGACCTGCCCCGCCAGCCCGCGCCGCAGACGGGCGAGCTCGTGGTCGAGGCCGAAGACATGGACTGGCAGCAAATCAAGAGCTGTGTGCTCGACCCCTACAACGCCTATCCCCAGGTGCGCGGACATGCTGGCAACGGGTTCATGGACATGGGCACCAGCCCGCGCGGCTGTCTGCGCCACACGGTACGGACGGAGCGTGGCGGTGACTATGCGGTTGGCGTGAGATACCAGTCGCCCGACGGCGACGCCCACCTCACCGTGTCGGTGAACGGCGTGGGGCAGACGCTCGACTGTCCGCGGACGGCTGCCGGCGCCTGGGGCAGGGCCACCCTTACGGCCGCGTTCACGGCCGGCGAGAATCGGTTGCTGCTGAACAATGTGGACGGCCGGGCCATGTACATCGACCAAGTGACCTGCACTCCGGCCGGTACCCCGGCCGAAACGTTTGCCGTGACGCTGCGCCCGTCGGCCCACGGCACGGCCACGGCTAGCACAGCCACGGCTACCGAGGGGCAGACGGTGACGCTGCAGGCCGAGCCCGCAGCCGGTTATGAGCTTGCGGGCTGGGAGCTGGTGCACGGCGATGTGACCATCGACGGCCAGTCGTTTGTCATGCCCGACGACAACGTGACGCTCATTCCGCTCTTCCGCGATACCACGGCCGTCTATCGGCTCGACTTCTCGGCCACGGCCGCCGGCGCGCTGCCCGAGGGCTGGCAGGCCGACCAGGGCGGCGAGCTGCACGAATATCCCAACATCTACGGCAGTGGGGCGCGCACGATGGTGGGCTTCACCGGCTGGCAGGGCAAGGCCCTTTACTGGCGGGTGGGCAGTGCGGCCTACGGCCGTCAGCCCGCACACCGCCTCGCGCTGGCCCCGGGCCGCTACGAGCTCACGCTGGCCGTGGCCGCCTGGAAAGGGGTGCCGCACTACCGGGTGGCCGTGGAGAGCCTCGCGGGGCAGCAGCTTTTCCTGTCGCCCGACTGTACGGCCGCGCCCAATGCCGACGGCAACCGCACGGCCGACATCAGTGGCGCACAGCCCGTCGTGCTGCCCTTCACGGTGAAGGCAGCGGGCAATTATGTTGTCGAGCTGGTGAGTGAGGGCGGCTTCAGCGAGTATCTGCTGGCCGACTGCCGGGTGAACAAGGTGGTCGCCACCGGCCTGGAGTCGGTGGATGTGCCGGCCGGCGCGGCTGCCGTGACGGGCATCTACAATGCCGCCGGCGTGAGGCTGGAGCGCATGCAGCGCGGCCTGAACATCCTGCGCACGGCCGACGGCACGGCCAGAAAGGTGTTTGTCGGCTCATCCGCCAGCCTCAGTCGGCCACGAACGTGGTGACCGACTGGGGCTCGAGCACCGTGGAGCCGTCGGTTTGGCCCACGGGTGTCAGGCTCTCGCCCTCGACGTCGCTCGTGCGATACATCTTCCACGTCCGCCGGCCCACGCCCGAGAGAGTGAACGGGCGGGCGGCTTCGCTGTAGTTGATGGCCACCACCGCCCAGCGTCCGTCGGCGTTGCGGTAGGCCGAGACCATGACGCCGTGCGGGTCGGAGTCGCCGTCGGTCACGCGTTGGCCCGTGGCGTCGCGTGCCGTCATGTCGTAACGCACTGCCCCCGGCCGCACGAAACGGCTGTAGTTGCCCAGTGTCCACATGAGCTTGCCGGGCAGGGCCTTGCCCGTGCGCCAGCCGTCGGTGCTGAGCACGCGGATGAGTCCGTCGCGGTAGTCGCCGCCCAGGGCGCGCCACCACGACCAGCTCTCGGCGTTGCCATACACCAGATCGTGGTGGATGACGCGGGCCACGTAGAGCGCGGTGCGCATGGAATAGTCGTAGAATGCGCCTCCGCCAATCTCGTTGTCGTTGCTCATGATGCAGAGTTCGGTCTGCCAATAGGCTACGTTGTAGCGGCGCAGCGTGTCGCGCAGCTGCTCGCGGATTTGGCGCATGAACGCTACGGGCGTGTTGGTCCAGTAGCTGTGGGCGTTGATGATGCGGGGCACCGCCGGCGTGTTGCCCAGGTAGGTGGCCGACGAGTCGGGCGAGAAGAAGCTGCGGATGGCGTGGCCCCGCGTCCAGTCGGTGTCGTGGATGCCGAGCAGGCAACGCAGGTCGCAGCTCTCATCGACCATGACAGCCGTGGAGACGCCCTGCCGACGGAACTCCCTGCCGATGGCGCGGGCCAGGCGTGCCACCTCGCGGTTGGTGGCGGGCGAGCCCTCCTGCTTGGGCCCGAGCCAGTTCCAGCTGCCGTCGGGCTCGTTCACCGGGCAGAAGTAATCGAAGTGGACGCCCTCGCGCCGCTCCAGTTCGCGCATCACGGTGGCGGCAAACCGCGCCACGCTGTCGTAGCAGTCGTCGCGCAGGTTGATGGTGCCGCCGCGCCCGGTGTTGGTGGCGAGGCCGTTGCGGGTGAAGTAGACGGGGGCGGAGTTGAGGAAAGTCAGGAAGTGGGGCACGCCGCGCCGGCGGGCCAGCTGCAGGAAGCGGCGTTGCCCCGGCTGCCGCGTCCAGTCGTAGGTGCCCTGTGGCGTGAGGAAGCATTCGGTGCGCGTGGCGGGCTGAATCTGGGACGAATCGCCCTGTTCGGCACTGCCCGCGCCCAGGTTGAACCGCCACACCGAGAGGCCGATGCCCCGCGGACGGCCCGTGGCGTCGTTGTCGGTGGAGAAGAGCCAGTCGGCTATCTGCTCCTGCTGGGCCTGGGGCCACAGGCCCACAAACTGCATGCTCCAGGCGTCGGAGGCCCCGAAGTGGCGGATGGTCTGCTCGGCACGTGTGGTGTCTATCTGCCAGACCACGGCCGTCTGGGCCGAGGCCGCGAGCGTGGCACACAGCAGCGGGAGGGCGGCAAGGAGCCGCCGCAGCGGTGAGGTTGTCTTGTCGTTCATCTTCTTTTTGTTTTGGAGTGAAGCCTCCGCGCGATGGGAGGCATGCGATTACGGCGACAAACTTACGAAAAAAACGGCAGACGCGCGGCGGCGCATCCCGTTTTTTCGATGCGACGGCGGCGTGAAACCTATGCGGAGACTGCGCAGGAGAAGTTGCTTAAAACTTGGATAAATCTAAAATATGCTTGCAATTTGATAAATATTTCCCGTTAGCGGTAACAATTTGGATTATTTTTCGTACTTTTGCAAAGCATTAAACATTTAAGTAGGACAAGATGATACTGGACCGAGACATGTTGCAACAATTCTATGCCACCTATGCCAGTCGGGTGGAGGCCGCCCGCCAGGCATTGCGTCGCCCGCTGACCTATGCCGAGAAAGTGCTGTACGCCCATCTCTACGACCCTCGCGAGCTGCGCCCCTTCAGCCGGGGCGAGGCCTATGTAAACTTCCGGCCCGACCGCGTGGCCATGCAGGACGCCACGGCGCAGATGGCCCTGTTACAGTTCATGAACGCGGGCAAGGACCGCGTGGCCGTGCCCGCCAGCGTGCATTGCGACCACCTGATACTGGCCGACGAGGGGGCGGAGCACGACCTGCCCGCGGCCCGCAGGCAGAATCGGGAGGTTTACGACTTCCTGCGCTCGGTGTCGGCCAAGTACCGCATCGGCTTCTGGGCGCCCGGAGCGGGCATCATCCATCAGGTGGTGCTCGAGAACTACGCCTTCCCCGGCGGCATGATGGTGGGCACGGATTCCCATACGCCCAATGCCGGCGGCCTGGGCATGGTAGCCGTGGGCGTGGGTGGCGCCGATGCCGTCGACGTGCTCACGGCACAGCCCTGGGAGCTCAGAATGCCACGGCTCATCGGCGTGTGTCTCACGGGCCGCCTCTCGGGCTGGGCCGCGCCCAAGGACGTGATACTGAAAATACTGGGCATGCTCACCGTGAAGGGTGGCACGAACGCCATACTCGAATACTTCGGCGAGGGCGTGCAGACGCTCTCGGCCACGGGCCGCGCCACCATCTGCAACATGGGCGCCGAGCTGGGAGCCACGTGCTCGCTCTTTCCCTTCGACGACAACACCGGGGAATACCTGCGGCGCACCGACCGCCAGGAGATTGCCACGATGGCGTGTGGGGTGGCCGACGAGCTGCGGGCCGACGAAGCTGTGACGGCCAATCCCGAACGCTTCTACGACCGGGTGATCCACATTGACCTCTCGGAGGTGGAGCCTCATCTGAACGGCCCTTTCACGCCCGACGCCGCCACGCCCCTCTCGCAGATGAAGGCCAAGGGCCCGGCAGCCGGATACCCCATGACGGTGGAGGTGGGGCTGGTGGGCTCGTGCACCAACTCGTCGTACCAAGATCTGGCCCGTGCCGCCTCGGTGGCCCGTCAGGCAGCCGAGAAGCACATCCCCGTGCGTGGGCAGCTCATCATCAATCCCGGGTCGGAACAGATACGCTACACAGCCGAGCGCGACGGACTGCTCGACGACTTCAGGCGCATCGGCGCCCTCATCATGACCAATGCCTGCGGCCCCTGCATCGGGCAGTGGAAGCGGCATACCGACGATGCGGAGCGCAAGAACGCCATCGTGACCTCGTTCAACCGCAACTTCCGCCGGCGGGCCGACGGCAATCCCAACACCTACGCCTTCATCGGGTCGCCCGAAATCACGGTGGCACAGGCCATCGCGGGCTGGCTGGACTTCGACCCCGCCACCGATGCGCTGACCGATGAGGCGGGCCACAGCGTGATGCTCGACGAACCGCGAGGCTTCGACTTCCCGCCGCGCGGCTTCCGTGCCGGGGCCGACGAGACGCTCACGGGCGTGGAGGTGCTGGAACGGGAGGGGCTCTTCGTCAGGCCGTCGGGCGACCATCGCGACATCGCCGTGGAGATAGCCCCGGACTCCAACCGGTTGCAACGCCTCGAACCCTTTGCCCCCTGGGACGGGAAAGAGCTTGCGGGCATGCCGCTGCTCATCAAGACGCAGGGCAAGTGCACCACCGACCATATCTCGATGGCCGGCCCGTGGCTCAGGTTCCGCGGGCATCTGCAGAACATTTCGGACAATCTGCTCATGGGGGCGGTGAATGCTTTCAACGGCGAGAGCAACCGGGTGAAGGACCAGCTGGACGGACAATATAAAGAGGTGTCGGCCGCAGCCAAGGACTACAAGGCCCATGCCATGCCGAGTATCGTGGTGGCCGAGGACAACTATGGCGAGGGATCCTCGCGCGAGCACGCGGCCATGGAGCCGCGCTACCTCAACGTGCGCGTCATCCTGGCCAAGAGCTTCGCCCGCATCCACGAGACCAACCTGAAGAAACAGGGCATGCTGGCCCTCACCTTTGTGGACAAGGCCGACTACGACCGCGTGCAGGAGAACGACCGCATCGACGTGACGGGGCTGGCCGACATGGCCCCGGGCTCGCTCCTCGACGTGACGCTGCACCACCGTGACGGCTCGCAGGAGCGGCTGAAAGCCGCCCACACGTACAACGAGACGCAAATCAACTGGTTCAGGGCAGGCTCTGCACTGAACTTCTCCTCCATGGAGCGTTGAACTTTGGAGTTAAGGATTTAAAGGAGTTAGGGGAGTAAGGAGTGATGGAGTGAAGATAAATGTCTTAACTCCATCCCTCCATCCCTCCTTCACTCCTCGTAAAACATCGAACCGACAATGAAGAAAGAATATCTGATTTACAAACTGAGCGACGAGGTGAAGAACTCGTGCAAGATACCACGTGAGGCTTTTCAGCAGTACGGCGTGAAGCGCGGACTGCGCAATGACGACGGCTCCGGCGTGCTGGTGGGCCTGACCAACATCGGCAACGTGGTGGGTTACGAACGCGACGACGACGGCAAGCTGCAGCCCTGCCGCGGACAACTCTACTACCGCGGCTACGAATTGGACACGCTGGTGTCGCCGCTGTTGCAGGAGAAACGGTTCGGCTTTGAGGAGATTGCCTATCTGGTGCTCTCGGGCAAGCTGCCCGACCAGGAGGAGCTGGCGGCCTTTGAGGAGCTCATCAACGAGAACATGCCGCTCGACCACCGCACCATCGTGCACATCATAGACCTGGAAGGCTCGAACATCATGAACATTCTGGCACGCTGCGTGCTGGAGATGTACACCTTTGACCCCAATCCCGATGACATCTCGCGCGACAACCTGATGCGCCAGTCCATCGAGCTCATCGCCCGGTTTCCCACCATCATTGCCTACGCTTACAACATTTACCGGCACACGGTGCAGGGCCGCAGCCTGAACATACGCCATCCTCGCGAGAACAAGACCATTGCCGAGAACTTCCTCTACATGCTCAAGGAGGGCAACTACACGGAACTGGACGCACGCATGCTCGACCTGTTGCTCATCATCCAGGCCGAGCACGGCGGCGGTAACAACTCGACGTTCACCGTGCGCGTCACCTCTTCGACCCGCACCGACACCTACTCGAGCATTGCTGCGGGCATCGGTTCGCTGAAAGGTCCGCTCCACGGCGGTGCCAATATCAAGGCCATCAACATGTTCCACCACCTGAAAGAGGCCATCTCCGACTGGACCAACATAGACGAGATAGACACCTACCTGTTGCGCATGCTCAACAAAGAGGCCTACGACAAGTCGGGACTCATCTATGGCATCGGCCATGCCGTCTACACCGTGAGCGACCCGCGCGCCGAAGAACTGAAGCGGCTCGCCGGCGAACTGGCCCGTGAGAAAGGACGCGAAAAGGAATACGAGTTCTTGAAACTCATCGAGGAGGAGGGCGTGAAGTGCGTGTCGGCCTTCCGGCAGTCGAAGAAACCCATCTGTGCCAACCTCGATTTCTACAGCGGCTTCATCTATGAGATGATTGGATTGCCGCAGGAAATCTATACGCCTATCTTTGCCATGGCCCGCATTGTGGGCTGGACGGCCCACCGCATCGAGGAACTCAACTTCGAGAGCCGGCGCATCATCCGCCCCGCCTACAAGAATATCCTCACGCCGAAGGCGTATGTGGCGATTAAGGACAGGTAGATTTTGTCTGTGGAGTTAGGGAGTTAAGGATTTAACTCCCTAACTCCTTAACTGTCATCCCCGCATTGTTCCCGCCTGCCGGAGCAGGTCTTTCACCACTTCTCCGGCGACGATGAGGCCGGCGGCGGCGGGAACAAAGGCGTTGCTGGCCGGAATGCTGCGGCGGCCGCTGCTCGTGGGTAGGCCCTGGTCGGGGCAGTCGCAGGGCGACGGGCAGGAGTCGGCCTCGTCATGGATGGGCGTGAGCGGCTCCTCCTCGCTGTAGACCACCTTGAGGCGTGGGATGCCGAGCTTGCGCAGCTTCTTGCGAATGACCTTGGCCAGCGGGTCCATCTGTGTCTTGTTGATGTCGGTGACACGGAATCCCGTGGGGTCGAGCTTGTTGGCGGCGCCCATACTCGAGATGATGGGCACGTGGAGCTCGTGGCAACGACGGATGAGTTCGAGCTTGGCCGACACCGTGTCGATGCAGTCGGCCACGTAGTCGAACTGCGAGAGGTCGATGGAATTGGCATTCTGCGGCAGGTAGAACATTTGGCATTTGCAAACGATGCAGTGGGGATTGATGTCGTGCACACGGTCGGCGGCCACGTCCACCTTGTATTTGCCCACGGTGGAGAGCAGGGCATGGAGCTGCCGGTTCAGGTTGGAGAGGCACACGCGGTCGTTGTCGACAAGGGTGAGCCCGCCCACACCGCTGCGTGCCAGTGCCTCGACGGCATAGCCGCCCACGCCGCCCACGCCGAAGACGGCCACCCGTGCACGGCCGAGCGTGTCCATGGCGGGCTGACCCAGTAGCATGCGGGTGCGGGAGAATTGATCTTGCATATCCTGTATTTTGGTCTTTTGGGCTGCAAAGTTACTTAAATTTTTCCTATCTTTGCGGGCAGAACATCAGAAAACCCAAGAGACGACAACGATGGACAAACAATTTGACGGCGAGTTCGAGACTTATTGGCGGGCCCATGAAGCCCAGCTGTTGCGCTGTGCACCGTTGCAGCTGCGCGAGGAGCGCGAGAACAATGGAAAGATGAACACGGCCGGCGACTGGTTGCTGTTTGTGCTGCCCGTGACGGCGACGGTGGGCTTTATGAACGCTGGATGGCTGCACAACGAGATGGTCAACTTGCTGGCTGGGCTGGGCGTAGGCGCGGCGGCCTTCGTGCTGACCATGTTTGTGAAGCCCTACGTGACGGGCAAGCGGAGCATTGTGGACATCAATGCCGACATCAAACGGCACTTCTACCGCGTGTATCAGGAGCAGGGCATTGAGGGATTGGAGCAGATGGTGGGGCGTGGTTAGTCGTGCATCAGGTTGCTCATGACGGTGTTGCTGATGCTGATGCCGGCGCGGGTGAGGCGTAGCCGTCCGTCTTCGAGGCGTAGCAGGCTGCGGTTCAGGTAGTCCTGCGCGTTTCGTAGCAGGTAGTCTCGGTAGGCGGGGGCGAGCTCTTCGAGGGCAATGCCCTCGCTGGTGCGCAGGCGGGTCATGACCAATTCGTCGTATTTCGTATTGTCGTCCAGCTGCTCGGTTTCGCTGGGCAGCCGGCCTTGTTCGATGGCACGGATGTATTGCAGCACGTCGGCCACGTTCCATTGGCGGGTGTCGATGGCGTAGGAGTGGGCCGCAGCCCCCAGCCCGATGTAGGGAACGCCCTGCCAGTAGCTCGAATTGTGGCGGCTGCGGAAGCCCGGCCGGGCGAAATTGCTGATTTCGTAGTGCTCGTAGCCGGCGGCGGTGAGCCGGTCGACAAGCGTGTCGTACATGGTGAGGCTCAGTTCCTCGCTGATTTCTTCCACTTTCTTTTTCGCCAACAACCCGTGGAGCGGCGTGCCCTCCTCGTACATCAAGCTGTAGGCTGACAGGTGCTCGGGCTGCAAGTGCAGGGCATGAGTGAGGTCGTGTTGCCAGTCGTCCAGGGTCTCTCCCGGAAATCCGAACATCAGATCGATGCTGATATTGTTGATGCCTTGCCGGCGCAGGGCATCGACTGCCCGGTCCACCTCGGTCGCTGTGTGGCGTCGACGGAGGAAGTGCAGCCGTCCGTCGTCGAAAGTCTGGGCCCCCATGCTCACCCGGTTGACGGGCAGATGGCGGGGCAGCCCCTCCGGAATATCGTCGGGATTGCACTCCATCGTCACCTCGGCGCCGGCTCGCACAGGGTACACCTTATATATATAGGAGAACAATCGGTCGAGTTGGGCGGGCGTGAGCTGGCTTGGCGTGCCGCCGCCGAGGTAGATTGTGGAGAGCTCGGGGCGTTCGGGGCGCAACTCCATCTCGCGGCACAGAGCCTCTACATAGCGGTCGCGCAGCCCGGGGAGCGTGGTGGAGTAGAACCCGCAGTAGATGCAGCGGCTCGCACAGAAAGGAATATGGATGTAAAGGCCTGCCATAAGAAACGTGGATTGATGGTTCCGAGCGCACAAAAGTACTAAGAAGTTTTAAAATAAGCCGGTTTCCCGGGGCTTTCTTTTGGAGCCTATTTGTTTTTTGCCTATCTTTAGCAACGTTTTGGAGACGACGGCTCCTAACCTTAACAAGACACTTATACATTACTAACAACTTAAATCTTTTGATATGAGAGTATATCAGACAGACGAAATCAAAAACATTGCCTTGCTGGGCAGTGCGGGTAGCGGCAAGACCACTCTTGCCGAGAGTATGCTTTACGAAGCCGGCATCATCAAGCGTCGTGGCTCCATCGAGGGCAAGAACACCGTGAGCGACTACTTCCCCGTGGAGTTGGAATATGGCTATTCGGTATTCCCGACGGTCTTCCATGTTGAGTGGAACAACAAGAAGCTGAACATTATTGATTGTCCCGGCTCGGACGATTTTGTGGGCGGTGCCATCACTTCGCTCAATGTAACTGACCAGGCAGTGATACTCATCAACGGCCAGTATGGCCCCGAAGTGGGTACGCAGAACTGCTTCAGATATACTGAAAAGCTCAAGAAACCGGTCATCTTCCTCATCAATCAACTCGATTCCGAGAAGTGCGACTATGACAATATCATCTCTACGATGCAGGAGATTTACGGCCCTAAGTGCGTGCAGATACAATATCCGCTGGAGACCGGGCCGGGTTTCCACAGCCTTATAGACGTGCTTATCATGAAGAAACTTTCCTGGGGACCCGATGGTGGCGAGCCCAAGCGCGAGGAAATCCCCGCCGAGGAGATGGACAAGGCCATGGAATTGCACAAGGCTCTCGTAGAGGCGGCCGCCGAAAACGACGATGCGCTGATGGAGAAATTCTTTGAGGAAGAGGCGCTTTCGGAAAACGAGATGCGCGAGGGCATCCGCAAAGGACTCGTGACCCGCAGCATCTTCCCCGTATTCTGCGTGGATGCCCACAAGGACATGGGCGTGCAGCGACTCATGGAATTTCTGGGCAATGTGGTGCCTTTCGTGAGCGAAATGCCGCGAGTGCGCAATACCCGGGGCGAGGAAGTGGCTCCCGAGAGCAACGGTGTGGAACGCCTTTACTTCTTCAAGACCGGTATGGAACCCCATATCGGCGAGGTGTCGTACTTCAAGGTGATGAGCGGCAGCGTGAGGTCGGGCGACGATCTGAGCAATGCCGACCGTGGCTCCAAGGAGCGGCTGGGCCAGATTTATGCCTGTGCCGGCGCCAACCGGCTGCCTGTGGACCAGCTCAATGCCGGCGACATCGGCTGCACGGTGAAGCTGAAAGACGTGAAGACAGGCAATACCCTGAACGGCAAGGGAGCCGAAGACCGATTTGATTTTATCAAATATCCTAACTCGAAATACAGTCGTGCCATCAAGTCGAACAGTCCACAGGACATGGAGAAGCTGATGGCCGCCCTGCTGAAGATGCGCCAGGAAGACCCCACGTGGGTGGTGGAGCAGAGCAAGGAACTGCGTCAGACCATCGTGCACGGACAGGGAGAGTTCCATTTGCGCACGCTGAAGTGGCGGCTGGAGAACAACGAGAAGCTGGCCGTGACCTTTGGCGAGCCGAAGATTCCCTATCGCGAGACCATCACCAAGAAAGCTAAGGCGGAGTATCGCCATAAGAAACAGAGCGGCGGCGCCGGTCAGTTCGGCGAGGTACACCTCATTGTGGAGCCTTACGCCGAGGGTATGCCCGACCCCACATCCTATAGTTTTAACGGCCAGGAGTTCAAGATGAACATCAAGTCGAGGGAGGAAAAAGACCTGCCTTGGGGCGGCAAGCTGGTGTTTATCAACTCTGTGGTGGGTGGTGCCATCGACCTTCGGTTCATGCCTGCCATCCTCAAGGGCGTGATGGACTGTATGGAACGCGGCCCCCTCACGGGCAGCTATGCCCGTGATGTGCGTGTCGTGGTGTTCGATGGAAAGATGCACCCCGTGGACTCCAACGAGCTCTCGTTCACGTTGGCGGCCCGACACGCTTTCTCGGATGCCTTTAAAGCCGCCGGCCCCAAGATACTGGAGCCCATCTATGACTTGGAAGTCTATGTGCCGTCCGACTATATGGGCGACGTGATGAGCGACCTGCAGGGCCGCCGTGCCATCATCATGGGCATGGATGCAGAGGCTGGTTATCAGAAACTTGCCGCCAAAATTCCGTTGAAAGAACTCGCCAACTACAGCGTGGCACTGAGCTCACTCACTGGCGGCAGGGCCAGCTTCACCACCAAGTTTGCGAGCTACGAGCTTGTGCCCAACGACATGCAGCAGAAGTTGATAGCCGAACACGAGGCCGAAGCCGCCGAGGAGGAAGCCTGAACTACCGGGGAAAAGGCTTGAGCCGAAATCTCCCGGAGGCACGACGCTCCCAATTGAAAGTCCCCGTCTTTCCGTCATGGAAAGGCGGGGACTTGGTTGTTTATAGGGCATCAATGGCCTTTTGATTAGTTAAAATCATTGAATTTGGGCGAAAGAATTAACAGTTGAATGTTAAGCAATTAAGTTTTTGCCTATCTTTGTCCGCATGAAGAAGAAGACCATTTGGACGATTGCCATTGTCATGGGGCTGTCCTTCGTCATCCTGCTTGGCCTCCAGCTGACCTATATTCAGGAGATGGCCAACATGAAGAAGGAGCAGTTCGACGAGAGTGTAAACCGCGCTCTCTATCAGGCCTCGCGCAATTTGGAGCTCAACGAGACCCTCCGCTATCTGGAAAAGGATGTCAACGAGACTGAGCGCAGGGCCTACCGCAAGGACAGCGTGGGCACCCGGTCGGGGCAACCCAACGATGGTACGGTGCAATACTCCCATCAATATTCCGTGGCCGGCAGGGACGGCACGGTGTATTCTTCGTTCGAGCTGAAGACGCTGGCCACCCGTCCGGGCAGCATGCCTAAGGCAATGATTTTGCGAACAGACAAGAATTCGGCCGCCGCAGCCAGTAAATCGTTGCAGGAAATCGTGAAGAACCGCTATGTCTATCAGAAGGCTTTGCTCGACGAAGTGGTGATGAACATGCTCTATTCGGCCTCGGAAAAGCCGCTGAAAGAGCGGGTCAACTTCAAGATTCTCGACCAGGATCTCAAGGCCGAACTGATGAACAACGGCATCAACATCCCTTACCACTTCACCGTGTGCACGCAGGACGGCCGCGAGGTGTACCGCTGTCCTGACTACACTGACGAGGGCGTCAGGTACACTTACACGCAGGTACTCTTCCGCAACGACCCCTCATCAAAGATGGGTGTGGTGAAAGTCCATTTCCCCGACATCGACAGTTACATCTTCTCCAGCGTGCGGTTTATGATACCCAGCGTGGTGTTCACGTTCATTTTGCTGATTACGTTCATCTTCACCATCATGGTCATCTTCCGCCAGAAGCGGTACAGCGAGATCAAAAACGACTTCATCAACAACATGACCCACGAGCTGAAGACACCCATTGCCAGCATCTCCCTGGCTGCCCAAATGCTTAACGACGACTCCGTGACCAAGAGCGACAAGATGATGAAGCACCTCACCGGAGTGGTGACCGACGAGACCAAGCGGCTGCGCTTCCTCGTGGAGAAAGTACTTCAGATGTCGATGTTCGACCGTAAGAAAGCCTCGTTCAAGAAGAAACACCTCGACTTGAACGAGATGGTAGAGACGATTGCCAACTCCTTCAGCCTCCGGGTGGAGCACACCGGAGGCAAAATCTATGTCGAGGTGGAGGCTGTCGAGTCGGGCATCTACGTGGATGAGGTGCACTTTCAGAACGTGATCTTCAACCTGATGGACAATGCCGTGAAGTACCGCAAGCCCGAGGAGCCGCTCAATGTCTACCTCAGGACGTGGAACGACGACCAAAATCTCTACCTTTCGGTACGCGATACCGGCATGGGCATGAAGAAAGAGAACTTGAAAAAAATCTTCGACAAGTTCTATCGGGTGCATACCGGCAACGTGCACGACGTGAAAGGATTCGGCCTTGGACTAGCCTACGTGCGCAACGTGGTCGTCTTGCATGATGGCGACATCCGTGTGGACAGCGAGTATGGCAATGGCACCACGTTCACCATCAAGCTGCCCGTCATCAAGGACGAATAGGCCGCGGCGCCACGGCTCCGGCCCCTGCGCGGTGCCTCCGGGTTCCGATGGCAGACAAAAGAATCATTCATTTTAAAAGTATAAGACTATGGACGAGAGAATTAAAGTCCTGCTTTGCGAGGACGACGAGAACCTGGGAACGCTGCTTTGCGAGTATCTGATCGCCAAAGGCTACGATGCCGTGCTCTGCCCCGACGGCGAAGCGGGCTACCGGGAGTTTACCAAGGACAAGTTCGACATCTGCATCCTTGACGTGATGATGCCCAAGAAAGACGGCTTCTCACTGGCCCAGGACATCCGGCAAATCAATTCGCAGGTGCCCATCATCTTCCTCACGGCCCGCGTGCAGAAAGAAGACGTGCTTGAGGGATTCGACAAAGGAGCCGACGACTACATCACCAAGCCTTTCTCCATGGAGGAACTGGTGAAGCGTGTGGAGGCCATCCTGCGTCGGGTGCGCGGCAAAAAGAACAAGGAGAGCACGCGCTACAAGATTGGCCGCTACACTTTCGACACCCAGAAACAGTTGCTCACCATTGCCGACAAGCAGACCAAGCTCACCACTAAGGAGAACGAACTGCTGGCCCTGCTCTGCTCGCATGCCAACGAGATACTCAAGCGCAATGATGCCTTGCGCACCATCTGGATCGACGACAACTACTTCAACGCCCGTTCCATGGACGTATATATCACCAAGCTGCGCAAGCATCTGAAAGACGACGACCAGGTGGAAATCATCAACATTCACGGCCAGGGCTACAAACTCATCGTGCCCGACGAGGACTAAGAGTCATGAGAACAGGTCTCGCCGAGGCCTCTATGCCACGGGGACAGCTACCGTTCAGTAGCTGCCCCCGTGTTTTTCGTGCTGCACGTAGCCCGCAATGCCGGCGGCAATGAGCGCCACCGGAACAAAGAGGCACAGGTTGTAGTTGGTGAGTCCCGCCGCATAGCTCACAGCGATGAGCGCCACCCCTGCATACACCAGCGGCAGCCCCCACAGGCGTCTGTGTCTGCGGACCCATGAGCGGGCGGCGGCCCAGCCCCTGCGTATGGTCTGCATCTTCTTCATTGCGGCTGCAAAAGTACGAATAAAAGGGAGTCTAAAGCTCGCAATTTATGTTAAAAAGCGAAAAAACAATGCGTCTACGGCCTTTTGTCTCGCCGATTATTGGTACCTTTGCACCCGCATTTTGCACAATAACATTTATTTCATTACAAGTTTAGTATGAATCAATACGAAACCGTTTTCATTTTGACTCCCGTTTTGTCTGATGAACAGATGAAGGAAACGGTCGCTAAATTCAAGAAACTGCTCACCGACAAGGGTGCTGAAATCCTGAATGAAGAGGCCTGGGGACTGAAGAAGATGGCTTATGCCATCGAGAAGAAATCGACCGGCTTCTACTGCCTGTTGCAGTTCAAGGCAGAGCCGTCGGTAGTTGACACACTTGAGACAGGCTATCGCCGTGACGAGAAAGTGATTCGTTTCATGACCGTGAAGCTCGACAAGTTCTCCATTGCTTATGCAGAGAAGCGTCGTGCAAAGTGGGCAGCTAAAGTGGAGGCATAATTATGGCAGAGCAGAAGAAATCAGAAATCCGTTATTTGAACGCTCCTTCTATCGACACCAAGAAGAAGAAGTACTGCCGTTTCAAGAAGAGCGGCATCAAGTATATCGACTACAAGGATCCCGAGTTCCTGAAGAAGTTCCTCAACGAACAGGGCAAGATCCTTCCGCGCCGCATCACCGGCACCTCGCTAAAATACCAGCGTCGTGTGGCCCAGGCCATCAAGCGTGCACGTCAGATTGCACTGCTTCCATACGTAACCGACATGATGAAGTAAGACAAGGAGGCTAAGATATGGAGATTATACTGAAAGAAGATATTATCGGTCTTGGATATAAGAACGACATTGTGAACGTGAAGAGCGGCTACGGCCGTAACTATCTCATCCCCACGGGCAAGGGCGTCATTGCCTCCGAGAGTGCCAAGAAGGTGCTCGCCGAGAACCTGCGTCAGCAGGCCGGCAAGCTCGCCGCCCTGAAGGCCGAGGCCGAGAAGCGTGCCGAGGCTCTGAAAGACGTAGCTCTGGAGATCAGCGCCAAGGTGGCAGCCACCGGCCATCTCTATGGCTCGGTCAATGCAGCTACCGTGGCCGAGGAGCTGGCCAAGCGCGGCATTGAGGTTGACCGCAAGATTGTCACCATGCGCGATGCCCGCAAGCTGGGCGATTTCGAGGCCGTGGTTCACTTCCACAAGGAGGTTGAGGTGCGCGTGCCCGTGAAGGTTGTTGCCGAGAACGCCCCTGTGCCCGCCCCCGTCGAGGAGGCTCCCGCAGAGGTTGCCCCCGAGGCTCCCGTGGCCGAGGAGGAGGCACCCGCAGCCGAATAGGCAGGGCCCGATTGCGCACTGCAAAGCATATCTACATACAAATCCCTGCCACCATGCCGGTGACAGGGATTTTTTCTTGTAATTCCTACATGGCGTTGGTGCGAAAATGCCTTTTTTTTCGTACCTTTGCAGGTAGATTATTCAAACTCAATCAGAACAAAACATGAAAGCATTTGTATTCCCCGGACAGGGCTCGCAGTTCGTAGGAATGGGCAAGGACCTCTACGATAACAATGCGTTGGCCAAGGAACTGTTCGACAAGGCCGATGAGATTCTCGGCTTCAAGATAACCGACATTATGTTTTCCGGCACCGACGACCAGCTCAAGGAGACGCGCGTCACCCAGCCGGCCGTGTTTCTTCACAGCGTCATCTCGGCGCTTTGCATGGGCGACGCCTTTGCTCCCGACATGGTGGCCGGCCACTCGCTGGGCGAGTTCTCGGCCCTCGTGGCTGCCGGTGCACTGAGCTTTGAGGACGGTCTGCGCCTTGTGGCCGCCCGTGCCAACGCCATGCAGAAAGCCTGTGAGGCCAATCCCGGCACCATGGCCGCCATCATCGGCGTGGCCGACGACAAGGTGGAGGAGATATGTGCCGAGGTCAGCGCCACTGGCAAGGTGGTGGTGGCCGCCAACTACAACTGCCCCGGGCAGCTCGTCATCTCGGGCGACGAGGCCGGCATTCTCGAGGCTTGCGACAAGCTGAAGGCCGCCGGCGCCAAGCGTGCCCTGCCGCTCAAGGTGGGCGGTGCGTTCCACTCGCCGCTTATGCAGCCCGCCAAGGACGAGCTGCAGGCTGCCATCGAGCAGACGGCCATCGCCGCACCCAAGTGCCCCGTCTACCAGAACGTGGACGGCAAGCCCCACACTGATGCCGCCGAAATCAAGCAGAACCTCATCGCGCAGCTCACCAGTTCCGTGCGTTGGACGTCCAGCGTGCAGAACATGATTGCCGACGGTGCCGACGATTTCACCGAGTGCGGCCCCGGCAAAGCTCTGCAGGGCATGATTGCCCGCATCGACAAGACAGTGGTCGCCCGCGGCATTGCCTGAAAACAGACCCCTACACCGAGAGACGGCACCGGCCCGACGCGTGGCCGGTGCCGTCCCTTTTTACACCAAGACATCTGCTAAACACGTTGCGCACCGACGCATCATGAACAGTAAACTATTTATTTATCAGGTTCTCCCACGCCTCTTTGGCAACCCGAACAGCACCCGGAAGAAGAACGGCACGCTTCTCGAGAACGGCGTGGGCAAGATGAACGATTTCGATGCGGTGCGTCTGCGCCGCATCCGGGGCATGGGATTCACCCATGTCTGGTACACTGGCGTCATCCGTCACGCCACCACCACCGACTATTCCTGCTACGGCATTCCCCGGCAGCACGCCTCGGTGACGAAAGGCAAGGCCGGTTCGCCCTATGCCATCACCGATTATTACGACATCGACCCCGACCTGGCCGTCGACGTGCCCAGCCGTATGGCCGAATTCGAGGCCCTGGTGCAGCGCACCCATGAGGCCGACATGAAGGTCATCATCGACTTTGTGCCCAACCACGTGGCCCGCGAATACCACTCCATTGCACGCCCTGCCGGCGTGCGCGACCTGGGTCAGGACGACCGCACCGACATGCACTTCTCGCCCCGGAACAATTTCTACTATTGTCCCGGCCAGCCGTTCGTGTTGCCCGTGGGGCCGGCCGAGGGCGAGGAGCCCTACGTGGAGATGCCCGCCCGCTGCACGGGCAACGACCGGTTCGACAACCATCCCGGTGTGAACGACTGGTACGAGACAGTGAAGCTCAACTACGGCGTGGACTATTGCGATGCCGGCGGTCGCAGCTTCCACTACGACCCCGTACCCGGCACTTGGAGCAAAATGACCGACATTTTGCTCTTCTGGGCGTCGAAGGGCATCGACGCTTTTCGCTGCGACATGGCTGAGATGGTGCCTTCGCAGTTCTGGGCTTATGCCACCCGCATTGTGAAACTGCGTCATCCCCACGTCGACTTCATCGGCGAGGTGTACGACACGGCCCAGTACCGCACCTACATCCAGGCCGGGTTCGACTACCTCTACGACAAGGTGGGCATGTACGACTGCGTGCGCGACGTCATCTGCGGCCACCGTCCCGCCAGCAGCATCACCTATTGCTGGCAGAGCGTTGACGACATCAAGGACCACATGCTTTACTTCCTCGAGAACCACGACGAGCAGCGCATTGCCAGCGATGCTTTCTGCGGCGACGCCAACCGGGCCCTGCCCGGCGTCATCCTGCTGGCCATGTTGCAGCAGAATCCCTTCATGGTCTACGCCGGTCAGGAGCTGGGCGAGCGCGGCATGGACGAGGAAGGATTCTCCGGACGCGACGGCCGCACCACCATCTTCGACTACTGGCAGCTCGAAAAGCTCTACCGTGGCTACTTCGACCGGCAGCGCCTCGACCCGGCAGAGAAGTGCCTGCAGCTGCGTTACCAGCAGATATTGCACCTGGCCAACCGCGAGGCGGCCGTGCGCGAGGGCAAGTTTTTCGACCTGATGTATGTCAACCCGCAGACGTGGAAGTTCAACCCCCGCCACCAGTTTGCTTTCCTGCGCAAGCATGGCGACGAGGTGTTGCTCATCGTGGTCAACTTCTCCGGCGAGCGCGTGCACGCCGGTGTGGTGATTCCCGGCCATGCCTTCGACTTCCTGCACATGCCCGAGCGCGGGGTGACGGCCATCGACCTGCTGACCGGTCAGGAGATGCCCATCGCCCTGCAGCGCGACGGCACCGTGGATATGGACATCAGGCCCTACGACGGCCGTATTTATAAATTCAGTATCAGTATGGACGAAAATCCCTATGTGCTCAACGTGCATGCCAAGGACGAGTTCCCGCCGGCCCACACGGCCGAGCACCTGCTCAACCAGGTGATGATGCGCATGTTCGGTTGCGGCCGGTCGGCCAACGCCCACATTGAGCGCAAGAAGAGCAAGATGAGCTTCGTGCTCGACCGCAAGCCCACGCGCAAGGAGGAGAAAGCCATCGAGGAGCAGATGAATGCGCTCATCGACGACGACCTGCCCGTGACTTTCGACTACGTCGACCGCCACAACCTGCCCGAGGGCGTGAGCCTCGACCGGCTGCCCAAGGACAGCTCAGACACCATCCGGCTGGTGCGCATCGGCGACTTCGACGTGTGCCCCTGCATCGGCAAGCACGTGCGTTCCACGGCCCAGATAGGCCGCTTCGAGCTGCTCGGCACCAACTGGGACCAGCCGACGATGACCTTCCGCGTGCGCTTCAAGGTGCACCCGTAGGCCCGCGGCCCTACGGGCAACAAAAAAGTGAGGCTCCCGGAGGAGCCTCACTTGATTTCGATTTCTTCTTTCATGTCCAGAAATTCGCCCTTGGAATCGTAAAATTCGTATTGCAAGAAAGCGAGTTTCTGCGACGGAACGATGTGCACGCCCAGTCCGTATTTCTTCTGCCACCTGCGTTTCAGGCTGATAAAGCCCTGGTTGATGTAGGCGGCCACATAGGGATGGACGTGCAGATAGAACTTTCTGACGCCAATCTTGTTGACAAGTTGGTCAATCTTTCCTTCCAGTTGGTCGGTGAAGAGAATGCTCGATTTGATTTTTCCGCTGCCGTTACAGGTGGGGCAGGTCTCCTCCACGTTCACGTCCATGGCCGGGCGCACGCGTTGACGGGTAATCTGCATCAGTCCGAACTTGCTCAGAGGCAGGATGTTGTGCCGTGCCCTGTCTTTCTGCATGGCCTTGCACATGCGTTCGTAGAGCATCTGGCGGTCTTCTGCCAGGTTCATGTCAATGAAGTCCACTACGATGATTCCTCCCATATCTCGCAGTCTGAGTTGTCGGGCCAGTTCGTCGGCGGCACCCAGATTGGTGTCGAGTGCCGTTCCCTCCTGTCCCTTTTCGTTTTTGGAGCGGTTGCCGCTGTTCACATCCACAACGTGCATGGCTTCGGTGTGCTCGATGATGAGGTAGGCCCCGTGGGCGTAGTTCACCGTCTTTCCGAAGCTCGACTTAATCTGCTTGGTGATGCTGAAGTTGTCGAAGATGGGCACTTTTCCCGTGTAAGGCTTGACGATTCGCACCTTCTCTGGGGCGATGAGGCCCACGTAATCCTTTACTTCCTTGAACACGTCTTCGTCGTTCACGAAGATGTTTTCGTAGCTGGGGTTGAAGAGGTCGCGCAGCAAGGCCACTGCCCTGCCGGTCTCTTCGTACACGAGTTGCGGGCGGCTCTGTGTCTTCTGAACCTTGGCGATGGCGTCTTCCCACCGCTTGTTGAGTATCTTCAGCTCGGCATCGAGCTCAGCCACACGCTTGCCTTCGGCCACGGTGCGCACGATGACGCCGCAGTTTTTGGGCTTGATGCTGTGGATGAGTTGCTTGAGGCGGGCTCTCTCTTCTCCGCTTTTGATCTTGGTAGATACCGATACCTTATCGCCAAAGGGCATAAGGACAAGGAAGCGTCCGGCGAAGCTCAGCTCTCCCGTGAGGCGTGGCCCCTTGGTGGAGATGGGTTCCTTCACCACCTGCACCAGCACCTCCTGGCCCACGGTCAGGGTGGTTTGCACGCTGCCGTCCTTTTTCAGGTCGGGCAGTCGGCTGGCTTTGGCAAAGGGGTAGAGCTTCTTGCGGTCGCTCTGTACCTGCTTCAGATACTTTGCGTAAGAATTGAATTGACTTCCCAAGTCAAGGTAATGCAAGAAAGCGTCACGTTCATAACCCACGTCTACAAAGCAGGCGTTCAGGCCCGGCATGAGCTTTTTCACCTTGGCAATGTAGATGTTTCCCACGGAGAAGTTGGCCGATCGCGGCTCGTTCTGGTATTCCACCAGCCGCTTGTCTTCCAAGAGGGCAATGGAAATCTCCTTGGGTTTTACATCGATTACTACTTCGCTTGTCATTTCCTAAACTTTTGTTTGAATGAAGAAAGGGGCGCGCCGCAAAGGCGGGCCCCCTCCTCAGAACGGTCTCTCGGGCTTACTTGCTCTTGTGACGGTTCTTACGTAATCTCTTTTTACGCTTATGCGTGGCCATCTTGTGGCCCTTCTTCTTCTTTCCGTTTGGCATAGCTTTGAATGTTTAAAATGTGGTTATAATATTTGTTTGTTCTTTTTCCGGGAGGTTTGCGGCCGGGATTATTCGCCTTTCATCTCGTCCACGAAAGCCTTGGCCGGCTTAAAGCTCGGCAGGTCGTGGGCGGCGATGGTGATGGTGGTGTTCTTACCGATGTCGCGGGCCGTCTTGGCGGCGCGGTGTTTGATGATGAAGCTGCCGAAGCCACGCAGGTACACGTTCTCCTTCTTTTCGAGCATGCACTTCTTCACGGTTTCCATGAAGCTCTCTATTACGATGGCCACCTCTTTCTTTTGCAGGCCGGTCTGCTCAGTAATCTCACTGATGATATCTGCTTTCGTCATAGCTGATCTTGTGTCTTATATTGTTATCTAATTTTACTTACGCTTTCTTTGCGGTCTGCAAATATACGGGTTTTTCGCGTGATAAGGAAACTTATTTCGGTTTTTTTCGGTGTGATGGGTTAAAATTCTTGGTCGAAGTGTCTAATATTCAAGTCTTTGCCGCCGCCGCCGGGGGAGTGGGGCATGCATGCGGACTGGCCGGCGGGGCCATTTGTCACGTTTCTTCGGGCGGCACGGGTGGGTGTTCGGCGGGGCCTCGGGGCGTGGGGGCGGGCGGCGGCTTTTTTCGTCGTGTCACCACTGCGCCGCCGCGGTGTTTTCTTGGCGGCGCAACGGCGTTGCCGTTACGCCGTAATGGCCGCGCGACGACGGTGCAAACGCTGCGCGATTATGCCGTAACGGCCACGCGATGACGGCGCAAACGGACGGCGGTGAAAGGGTGGGGTGGGTGACGGCGCCGAGTGGTGGTGGGCGTACCAAGGGTTGGCGGAGATTGTTCCAATGGGTGACGGAGGTCATTGCACCGGGTGGGGGCAAAACAAAAAGGACGTATAGCGTGCGCTGTACATCCTTTATCTGTGGTGACTCCGACAGGATTCAAACCTGTAACCTTCTGATCCGTAGTCAGATGCTCTATTCAGTTGAGCTACGGAGCCAAGCCGTTGGTGATGCTTGCAGGGGGAGGAGTGACTTCGCTGGGATTCAAACCCGGAACCTTCTGATCCGTAGTCAGATGCTCTATTCAGTTGAGCTACGAAGCCATGCTGCCTTGTAAGCGAGTGCAAAGGTACGGCGTTTTTCCCGAACAACCAAACATTTGCCGGTCTTTTTTGCCGTACTCGCCTTTTTTTATTTCTTCGACTTGTCGGCGGCGGCCTTGCCCTTGTAGGCCTTGTTCAGCCCGGCCACCACCTCGTTGGTGATGTCGTAGGCCTTGTCGGCATAGAGCACGTTGTCGCCCTGCTTGGCGAAGATCATACCATATTTCTTGTTCTTGTTGTAGATGGCCAGGTAGTGCTGCAGCGAGTCGTGGAGCGCCTTGTTGAATTGGTCGGTCTCGGCCTGGAACTCCGAGCTGAGCCGCTGGTTCAATGCCTGGAGGTCGTTGTTCTGTTTCTGCAGTCCGGCCTGCACGGCCTCGGCCTGCTCGCGGGTGTAAGCGTTGGCCTGCACCTTCTGTTGGAAGTTGGCAGCGGCGGCCTGGAGCTGCTGCTGCTTGTTGGCCAAGGTCTTCTGGATGTTGTTTCCTTTCTGTTGGAGTATCTTGCTGTACTCCTTGCAGAAGTTGTACTGCACCATGATGGAGTCCACCTCAACGTAGGCCATCTTGGTGCCGGCGGCCGTGGCGGCAGCGGCGGGCGCGGCTTTCTCGTCCATTTGGGGCTTGCTCTTGTCACAGGATGCCAGGCACACGGTGGCCAGTGCGGCCACGGCCATTGTGCGGAAAATGCGGTTCTTGTTCATTTCAATATCTGTTTTGTCCTTTTGTTCTCATGCTGTGGGGCGGCGTTCAGCAGGCCTTGCCGGCGCGGCGTGCCTCGCGATCCTGGTCGAGCACGCAGTGGATGCCTCGGTCGCGCATGGCCTTGCTGTCGTGGATGTGTTGGGAGCTGAAGCGGCCGTTGCGCCGAAACACCAGCTTGACGGCCAGCAGGGCCACGGCAATAGCAATTATTAACACGCTGCAGAGCAGAGATTCTGTCATTTTTATTAACTTTGCAGTGTCGTGGGCGCGCCGTCGGGGCATGCGTCCTGACACACGAACGCTGCAAAGTTAGTGCAAAAAGCGCAAAGTGCAAAGAAAAAACGGACAAACCTTTAAAAATAAAATTTAAAAACATCAAGTTATGGCAGAATTGAAACCGGCTCGTGTTTTCGAGCAATTCGCAAGGATCAACCAGATTCCCCGCCCCTCGAAGCACGAGGAACAGATGATAGCATACCTCAAGGAGTTCGGCCGCAAGCGCGGCCTCGAGACGCTGGTCGACGAGACGGGCAATGTCATCATCCGCAAGCCCGCCTCGAAAGGCTATGAGCAGCGGGCCGTCACCGTGCTGCAAAGCCACATGGACATGGTGTGCGACAAGCTGGTCGACGTGGACTTTGACTTCCATAAAGACGCCATCCAGACCTATGTGGAGGGCGACTGGCTGCACGCCAAGGGCACCACGCTGGGGGCCGACGACGGTATCGGCGTGGCCATCGAGCTGGCCCTGCTCGACTCCGACGACCTGGAGCACGGCCCCATCGAGTGCGTGTTCACACGCGACGAGGAGACCGGCCTCACGGGCGCCTTCGGCATGAAGGCGGGCTTCATGACGGGCGACTACCTCATCAACCTCGACTCTGAGGACGAGGGACAGATCTTCGTGTCGTGTGCCGGCGGCATCAACACCACGGCAACGTTCCGCTTCGAGCGCGAGAAGGCTCCTGAAAGACACTTCTTCATCGAGGCCTCGCTCAAGGGACTCAACGGCGGCCACTCGGGCGACGACATCGAGAAGAAGCGTGCCAACGCCATCAAGCTCATGGCCCGCTTCCTCTATATGCAGCAGGAGAAGCTCGACCTGCGCCTGGCACAGTGGAATTCGGGCAAAATGCACAACGCCATTCCGCGCGACGGAAAGATTGTGTTTGCCGTGCCGGCCGACCGGAAGGAGCAGGTGCGGGCCGACTGGAACGTGTTTACAAGCGAGGTGGAAGACGAGTTCCACGTGACCGACAAGAACATGGTGTGGAACATGGAAAGCGCCGAAGCCCAGACCGTGATGCCCAAGACGGTGAGTGTCGGCCTCATCCGCGCCGTGCAGGCCATGGACAACGGCGTGCTGGCCATGTGCCAGGACGAGGCCCTGGCCTCGATGGTCGAGACGTCGAGCAACGTGGCCAGCGTGCAAAGCAGCGAGGGCGAGGTGGTCGTGGTGACCAGTCAGCGTTCCAATGTGATGAGCAATCTGCGCAACATGGCCGACAGCGTGAAGGCCGTGTTCCAGTTGGCCGGCGCCGATGTGGTGCAGAACGACGGCTATCCCGCCTGGAAGATGAACCCCGACTCCAAGCTCGTCAAGGTGACGGTGGACGCCTACCGCAAGCTCTTCGGCAAGGAGCCGCAGGTGAAAGGCATCCATGCCGGACTGGAGTGCGGCTTGTTCTCCGAGAAGTATCCGCACCTCGACATGGTGAGCTTCGGGCCCACGCTGCGCTGCGTCCATACGCCCGACGAGCGTCTCAGTATCCCCACGGTGCAGATGGTGTGGGATCACCTGCTCGAGATTCTGAAGAACATTCCTGCAAAACAGTA
The DNA here is from genome assembly GCF_000518545.1 of Hallella seregens ATCC 51272. Lineage (GTDB taxonomy): Bacteria > Bacteroidota > Bacteroidia > Bacteroidales > Bacteroidaceae > Prevotella > Prevotella seregens. The sequence continues at coordinate 107,841 of NZ_JADU01000009.1, read as the reverse complement.
GGCCCATGATGCGATGGTTTGCAGCAGCAGCCCTGGCCGCACTGCTCCTCGTGGGGTGCGGCGAGTCGCGCCAGGCGCGTGGGCTGGTTCGCGACTTCATGGGGCGCGACATGGGACTGGCCGACGCCGAGGTGCTGGAGTGGTCGAAGATGGACTCCACGTTCTTCGTCACCGACTCCGTGGTGCAGGTCATGCGCGTCCGCGCCGCCGCCGCCGGGCAGTTGCGTGCCCACGGCCATGCGGCCTACGTGGCGCCCACGCCCAAACTCCACTTCATCCACGTGCGCTATGTGGCGGGTGGCGACACCCTGCGCCAGACCTTCTACCTCGACGCAGGGCTCACGGGTGTCGTGGGATTCAAGAACGATTAAGTTTTCCGGTGTGGATGGCTCTTCGGTCATGTCGGGCCGAAGGGCCGTTTGCACGGCCCGCAAGGGGCAAACAAATACCCCAATCCACGGTATCACTACTCGGATTGGGGCCTTTTAACCTTTTAAAAAACTAACCTTAACCTATTGAAATGAATCTATGTTGCAAATATAAAGATTATTTCAACGCGCCGTGTCAAGAATTCGGTAAATCTTCAAAAAAACTTTGAATGCGGGCGGGGCGGCCGTGCACGCGACCGCGGCTTGGCACATTTTTTGCAAAGTCAGCCCATGTAACTGAATACAATAAATCATTAACGATGAAAAAAGGAAATATCGGGGTTACCACGGAGAACATCTTCCCCGTCATCAAAAAGTTCCTCTACTCAGACCATGAAATCTTTCTTCGCGAGATGGTTTCCAATGCCGTCGATGCCACACAGAAGCTGCGCACCCTGGCCCAAAAGGGCGACTTCAAGGGCGAAGTGGGCGACGAGACCATCCGCATCGCCCTCGATCCGGAGGCCAAGACGCTCACCATCAGCGACCACGGACTGGGCATGACGGCCGAAGAAATCGACAAATACATCAATCAGATAGCCTTCTCGGGCGTCACCGACTTCCTCGACAAGTACAAGGACGAGGCCAATGCCATCATCGGTCACTTCGGATTGGGTTTCTATTCCAGCTTCATGGTGGCCGACCGGGTGGACATTGTCACCCGCTCTTACCGGGAGGACGCACAGCCCGTGCGCTGGAGTTGCGACGGCTCGCCCTCGTTCACGATCGAGGATGCCGACAAGACCGACCGCGGTACAGACATCGTGCTCCACATCGCCGACGACTGCAAGGAGTTCCTCGACAAGGCCCGCATCGAGGCATTGCTCAACAAATACTGCAAGTTCATGGCCGTGCCCGTGGCCTTCGGCAAGAAGACCGAGTGGAAAGACGGCAAGCAAGTGGACACCGACGAGGACAACATCATCAACCATGTGGAGCCGCTCTGGACCAAGGCACCCGCTTCACTGAAGGATGAGGACTACAAGAACTTCTACCGCACGCTCTATCCCATGCAGGACGAACCGCTGTTCTGGATTCACCTCAACGTGGACTTCCCGTTCCATCTCACGGGCATTCTCTATTTCCCGCGCGTGCAGAACAATCTCGAATTGCAGCGCAACAAGATTCAGCTCTACTGCAATCAGGTGTTCGTCACCGACCAGGTGGAGGGCATCGTGCCCGATTTCCTGACGCTGCTCCACGGTGTCATCGACTCGCCCGACATCCCGTTGAACGTGAGTCGCAGCTATCTGCAGAGCGATGCCAACGTGAAAAAGATCTCGACCTACATCACCAAGAAGGTGGCCGACCGGCTGCAACAGATCTTCAAAACCGACCGACAGGACTACGAGAAGAAGTGGGACGACCTGCGTCTGTTCATCAATTACGGCATGCTCTCGCAGGAAGACTTCTACGAGCGCGCCAAGGACTTCGCCCTGTTCAAGGACGTGGACGGCAAGCATTTCACTTTCGAGGAGTACAAAACCCTCATCAAGGACGCGCAAACCGACAAGGACGGCAACCTCGTTTACCTCTACGCCACCAACAAGGAAGAGCAGTACGCCTACGTGGCCAGTGCCCAGAGCAAGGGCTACAGCGTGCTCTGGCTCGATGGCCAGCTCGATGTGCCGATGGTGAGCATGCTCGAACAGAAGCTCGAGAAGAGTCGGTTCACCCGCGTGGACGCCGACATCATCGACCGGCTCATCGTGAAAGACGATGCCAAAAAGGGTGCCGTGGCCGAGGCCGACCGTGACAATCTGTCAGCCGTATTCAGCTCTCAGATGCCCAAAATGGACAAGGCGATGTTCAATGTCGATGTGGAGTCGCTGGGAGAGATGGGCATGCCCGTTGTCATTACCCAGAGCGAGTACATGCGCCGTATGAAGGAAATGAGCCATTTCCAGCCGGGAATGAGCTTCTATGGCCAGATGCCCGACAGCTATACCGTGGTGCTCAATGCCGATCATGCGCTGGTCAAGCAGGTGCTCGACGAGGTGAACGCCGGCACGGCAGAGGCTCTGAAGCCGGTCGACAGCGAGCTCAAGGGATTGCAGGCACGCCTGGCTGCCCTGCATCAGAGCCAGGACGGCAAGAAGCCCGAGGAGCTGACGCAGGAAGAAAAGGACGATGTGCAGAACACCGAAAAGGCGGTGAGCGAGCAGCGCGACAAGCGGAAACAGATACTTTCCGACTGTGCTGCCGGCAACCGCGTCGTGCACCAGCTCATCGATCTGGCCCTGCTCCAGAATGGAATGCTCAAGGGAGAGGCACTCGACAAGTTCCTCAAGCGCAGCATCGAACTCATCAAGTAATGTCTTAACTCCGTAACTCCACCGCTCCGCAACACCCCGGCGAAGCGGAAAGCCTGCCTGTCATGACCCGCAAAGAAAGGTATCAGTACATCCTCGACTACTTCCGCAGGAACGCGCCCGACGTAGGCACAGAGCTGCAGTTCGGCTCGGCGTTCCAGTTGCTGTGTGCCACGCTGCTCTCGGCACAGTGCACCGACAAGCGCATCAACGAGGTGACGCCGGCCCTTTTCGCTCGCTACCCCACGGCGCGGGCCATGGCCCAGGCCGAGCCCGAGGACGTGTTGGAGTACGTTCACTCCGTGAGCTATCCCAATGCCAAGTCTCGCCACCTTGTCGAGATGGCGCGCATGCTCGTCAACAACTATGGCGGCGAGGTGCCCAGCGACCCCAAGGAACTGGTGAAACTGCCGGGCGTGGGACGCAAGACGGCCAACGTGCTGCAGGCTGTATGGTTTGGAAAGGCCACGATGGCCGTAGACACGCACGTCTATCGCGTGTCGCACCGACTCGGTCTGGTGCCTCGCACGGCCAACACGCCGCTCAAAGTGGAGCAGCATCTCATGCGCGACATTCCGGCCGCCGACATTCCATCGGCCCACCACTGGCTGCTGCTCCACGGCCGATATGTGTGCCAGAGTGCGCGGCCCAAGTGCGGGGAGTGCCCGTTCGACACCGTGTGCCCCAAGCGGCTGGAGGGGAGTAAACTCGAATAGACCCATGGAAACCCAACGCATCATGAAGTTCCTGCAGGACGTGGCGGCCAACAACAACCGCCCTTGGTTCCAGGAACACAAGTCCGAATACCAGGCGGCCCGCGACTCGTTCGACGCCGGCGTGGACAAAGCCATCGCTGCCATTGCCGCCTTCGACCCCTCCGTGGGGCACCTCACGGCCAAGGACTGCACCTATCGCTTCTATCGTGACACCCGCTTCTCGCCCGACAAGTCGCCCTACAAGCGCCACTTCGGCGCCTATATCTCGGCCAAAGGCAAGAAGAGTCTGCACGCAGGCTACTACCTTCACGTGCAGCCGGGCCAGTGTTTGCTGGCTGTTGGCGCCTACTGGCTGCCTACCAACATCCTCACTGCCATGCGCAATGAGATCATGGGAAACATTGGCGAGTGGCTCAAGTGCGTGGAGAACGGCCAGTTCATCAAGGCTTTCGGCTATGCCAACGACTCCGAATGGAGCGACGACCACGCCGCCCCCAAGGGCTTTGGCATAGCCCGACTAAAGAAGGCCCCCAAGGATTTCCCCAGTGATTACGAGCATCTGCGCTATCTGAAAATGAAAGATTACTGTGCGTGGCACGTGGTGCCCGACGACTTTTTCGACGGCGAGGCATGGCCGAAAGAGATGGTAAAGATACTCAAGACAGGCAAGCCGATGATAGATTTCACCAACAACGTCATTGATGACTACGAATAAACAACGGCGGGCGGCAAGTGTTCACAACACTTGCCGCCCACTTTCTTTTCAACCGGGCGGCCGCAAGCATGGCCGCCCGGCCTTGTTTTTATGCCCCTTGCCTTAGTGCGTGGCTTTCCACCACCCGGTTTTCTCCCTGCCTTTCAGGGCCACCGGATGGCGGCTGGGGTCGGAGACGGTGAGCCCCGAGTAGCTTTTCACCTTTATATATAAGGGGGCTGCATAGAGGTACGAGTAGAGCGTATCTGTGGCAGCCTTGGCTTTCACCACCTCGTCGAGCCGCGAATGGAAGTCGCTCAGCAGGGTGGTGTTCGGGCAAAGATGGTCTGCATAGTCGCCCAAGTCGTAGAACAGGGGTGTATTGAAGCCGTCGAGCACCTGCAGACTGTCCACCAGCGAGTCGGCCAGCACATAGCGTTGGTTGATCTGCCGCATCATGGCGGCCAGGCCGTCCACCTTGCGGCAGTCGATGGCCGACAGGGCGCCGTAGGGATAGGCGTAGGTCGAGTAGAACGTGTGGAACGCCGAAACGGCCGTCTTATAGTTGGGCGTGGCCGAGGCCAGTGCGCTCCACATGGTCTGATAAGGCACGCCCAGGGCCAGCACCTCCGAGGTGGAGGCGATGAGATAGTTGGTGGCCTGGCGCAGTTCGTAGGCTGTCTCGACGTTGGCCATGTAGCAGTCGTCGAAGAGAATGTACTGCATCTTCAGTCCGGCTCCCCGGATGCCGTCGGCCAGCGTCGGCACGTCGATGCCGTAGGCCTTGTCGCCCACGCTGCCGAAAAACCGGGTTGTGGGCCAGGCCGCGCCCCCGCCCATGCCCTTGGCCCCGGCGGCGGCCTCCTGTTTCTGCCCGGGAACCAGCACGTTGCGCTTGGCCTGGAAGGGATAGTTCTCCCAATCGGCCTTGTAGGTCCAGCCGCATCCGTGGCAGCCCACCATCATGGCGTAGTTCAGTGCGGGGGCGTTGGCCTTCACGTCGTTGAGTATTTGCGTGATGCCGGCCGCCGTGGTGTAGTCGTTGCCCGCGTAGGTCTTGATGGGTGTGTGCACGATTTTGCCGCCCGTGTAGCCCACCTCGTAGAGCTCCGACTGCCTGGCCGCCGTGCTGATAAACACCATCAGCCGTCCCTGCAGCCGCTTGGCCTTCAGGATGGCCCCCTCGATGCTGTCGAGGTTTTGCCGGAAAACCGGATAGAGGCCGCTGCTGGCCGCCGTGCCTGACCAGGGCATGAAGACCAGAATGGTCTGTTTGTTGATGTCGTTCACGGAGGGTGCCTCCTTGTTGTCGCACGCCGAGAACAGCTGTGCGCCGACCAGAGAGAGCACCAACACGACGAGGCCCAGGAACGATTTTTTCATGGTTTACTTGTTTTTCAGCGCAGCCAGCGACTCTTTCAGTGCGGCAATCTTCTCCTCGGAGTCGCTTTGCTTCTTGCGTTCGCGGGCCACCACGGCCTCGGGGGCGTGGGCCACGAAGTTCTCGTTGGCCAGTTTCTTGCGGATGCCGGCCAGGAATCCCTCGAGGTGCTGCAGTTCTTTCTCTTGCTTCTCTATCTCGGCGGCCACGTCGATGAGGTCGCCCACGGGCACGGCAAACTCGTCGGTGCCCACCATGAAGGCGCTGGCGTCGGCCGGTTTCTCGGCCACGGTCTCGACGGTCTTCAGGTTGGCCATCTTCGTCATCACGCTGTCGTAGGCCCCGAAGCGGTTGCTGCCGATGGCCAGCAGGTCGAGCTGCTCTTTCGGGGCGATGTTCTTCTGGTTGCGAACCATGCGCACCCCCGACACCACCTGCTTCACCTGCTCCACGTCGGCCAGGAGTTTCAGCTCGGCTTCGGTGGGTGCGGCCATCTGCAGCGTGGCCTTCATGATGCTCTCGCCCGGCTTGCGGTCGAGGATGTGCTGCCACAGTTCCTCGGTGATGAACGGCATGAACGGATGCAGCATCTTGAGCAAGTCGTCGAAGAAACGCAGCGTAGCGTCGTAGGTCAGGCGGTCGATGGGCTTGCCGTACTCGGGCTTCACTATCTCCAGATACCAGCTTGAGAACTCGTCCCAGAACAATCGGTACACCGTCATCAGGGCCTCGGAGATGCGGTAGCCCTTGAACTGCTCGTCCATCTGGGCATTCACCTCCTTGAGCTTGGCCTCGAACCAGGCCACGGCCAGGCGGTTTTCCTCGGGCTGCGCGGCATCGGCCGTCTGCCATCCCTGCACCAGGCGGAAAGCATTCCATATCTTGTTGTTGAAGTTGCGGCCCTGCTCGCACAGGTTCTCATCGAAGAGAATGTCGTTGCCGGCCGGTGCCGAGAGCATCATGCCCATGCGCACGCCGTCGGCGCCGAACTTCTCGATGAGCTGAAGAGGGTCTGGCGAGTTGCCCAGACTCTTGCTCATCTTGCGTCCCAGCTTGTCGCGCACGATGCCCGTAAAGTACACATGCTTGAAGGGGAACGTGCCGCGGTACTCGTATCCGGCCATAATCATGCGGGCCACCCAGAAGAAAATGATGTCCGGGCCCGTCACCAGGTCCGACGTGGGATAGTAATACCGTATCTCCTCATTGTCGGGATGGTTCACGCCGTCGAAGACGGAGATGGGCCAAAGCCACGACGAGAACCACGTGTCCAGGCAGTCGCTCTCCTGCTCCAGGCCGTCGGCCGTGAGGGCCGGATTCTGCCGGCGTGCCTCGGCCAGGGCCTTGTCGGCCGTCTCGGCCACCACGCAGGCGTTCTTTCCCTCGGCATCTTTGAAGTAGTAGGCCGGGATGCGGTGTCCCCACCACAGCTGGCGCGAGATGCACCAGTCCTTGATATTCTCCAGCCAGTGGCGGTAGGTGTTCTTGTATTTCTTGGGATAGAACTCGATGTCGTCGTCCATAACAGGGGCCAGCGCAATGTCGGCGAAGTGCCGCATCTTGAGAAACCACTGCGTGGAGAGCTTCGGTTCGATGGGCACGTTGGTGCGCTCGGAGAAGCCCACCTTGTTGTCGTAGTCCTCAACACGCTCCATCAGTCCCTCGGCCTCCAGGTCGAGGGCGATCTGCCGACGCACGTCCATGCGGTCTTGACCCACGTACATGCCCGCGGCCTCGGCCATCGTGCCGTTGTCGTTGAAGATGTCTATGGTCTGCAAGCCGTGCTTGAGGCCCAGCGCGTGGTCGTTCACGTCGTGCGCGGGAGTCACTTTCAGGCAACCCGTGCCGAACTCCACGTCCACATACGAGTCCTCGATGACGGGAATCACGCGGCCCACGCGGGGCACCACCACGTGCTTGCCGCGCAGCCAGGTGTTCTTCACGTCGTCGGGATTGATGCACATCGCCGTGTCGCCCATGATGGTTTCGGGGCGTGTGGTGGCCACCACGGCATAGTATCCGCGGCCGTCGCGGTGCATCACGTTGCCCTCATCCCTGCGCTCCACCGAGGCCTGGTCCTCGGGTGCCACGTAGTATTTCAGGTAGTACAGCTTGGAATGCTCGTCCTTGTACACCACCTCCTCGTCCGAGAGCGCCGTCTGTGCCTGCGGATCCCAGTTCACCATGCGCACGCCGCGGTAGATATAGCCCTTGTTGTACAGGTCCACGAACACCTTGATGACGCCCTCCGAGCGGGTCTCGTCCATGGTGAAGGCCGTGCGGTCCCAGTCGCACGAGCAGCCCAGCCTGCGCAGCTGCTTCAGGATGATGCCTCCGTGCTCGCGCGTCCAGTCCCAGGCATGCTCGAGAAACTGCTCTCGTGTCAGGTCGGTTTTCTTGATGCCCTGCTCGGCCAGACGGGCCACCACCTTAGCTTCGGTGGCTATCGAGGCGTGGTCGGTGCCGGGAACCCAGCACGCATTCTTGCCCTCCATGCGGGCGTGGCGCACCAGAATGTCCTGAATGGTGTTGTTCAGCATGTGGCCCATGTGGAGCACACCGGTCACGTTGGGTGGTGGAATCACCACCGTGTAGGGCTCGCGCCCGTCGGGTTTAGAACTGAAGAGCTTGTTGTCGAGCCAATACTCGTACCATTTCGACTCCACCTCTTTGGGGTCGTACTTGCTTGCTAATTCCATGTATGTTGGTTGTCTTTTCGTATATTTATCCTTGCCGGGGCCGCATCGGCGCTTTCGCATGCGGGCGAAAACGGCCTTGTCGGCCCACAAAAACACCGCAAAATTACGAATTTATCCCCGAAAACCCGTAACTTTGCATCAAAAAGATGATGCAACAATCCGGCAAACCCCAGGCCCGGCACAGCCGGGCCGAGATGCTGGCCGCCTTTGGCCGGCTGCTCGACGTGCAGTACCGTCTGCGCCGCGAGTGCCCCTGGGACCGCAAACAAACCATGGCGAGCCTGCGCCCCAACACCATCGAGGAGGTGTTCGAGCTGGCCGACGCCCTGCAGCACGGCGACCTCCGCGAGGTGATGAAAGAGCTGGGCGACGTGATGGAGCACGTGGTGTTCTACGCCATGATAGGTGCCGAGGCCGGGGCCTACGACATGGCCGACGTGTGCAACCGGGAGGCCGACAAGCTGATGTTCCGCCATCCTTTCATCGACTGGAGCCGCAGCGAGGGCGACTGGGGCATCGACAACGCCCCGTTCGCCGTGGACAACCCCGCCATGACGATGAACGCGCAGGGCCAGGTGGTCTACAAGGCCGACGGCGAAACCCTTGGCGACAAGCCCGGCACGGCCGGCGAGGTGGAGCAAACGTGGGAACAAATCAAGCAGCGCGAGCGCGACGGCAACAAGAGTGTGCTCAGCGGCGTGCCCGCTGCACTGCCCGCTCTCATCAAGGCCTACCGCATACAGGACAAGGCCCGCAACGTGGGATTCGACTGGCAACAGAAAGAAGACGTGTGGGACAAGGTGCGCGAGGAGCTGGGAGAGCTCGAGGCCGAGCTGCGGCGCGGCGACCGCGAGCGTTCCACCCACGAGCTGGGCGACTTCCTCTTCAGCGTCATCAATGCCGCGCGCCTCTACCGGCTGAACCCCGACAACGCGCTGGAGTCGACCAACCGCAAGTTCATCTCGCGCTTTGGCTACATCGAACGCCAGGCCAAGGCTGCGGGCAAGGCCCTTAGCGAACTGACGCTCGGCGAGATGGACGCGCTCTGGAACGAAGCCAAGGCGCAGGAAAAATGAAGACAAACCCCTAAATACATGCAACGATGAAACAGGTAACTCTCTGCGCCTTGGCCCTGCTGGCCCTGGCTTTTGTGGTGGCCGGCTGCCGCAACACGCCGTCGCGCGGCGACCGCGGCGGGGCCGACAGCACCCTCCTGGCCGACACCGCGGCCGACTCCACCGTCTATGGCGTGTGTGGCGAGGGCACGGCCATGCACACGCTCGAGCTCATTACCGACGCCGGCGACACGCTCCGCTACGTGCTGGGCGAGGACGAAGACGGGCGGCAGGACGTGCAGGGCGGGCTGCTCGTGGGCGACAGGCTGGCCGTTATCGAGGGCCAAGCCGTCGACGGCGACCCCACGGCGCGCCGCGTCATCAACCTCACCACGCTGCTGGGCAAGTGGACCAGCCTGGACAAGAACTTTGAAATCCTCGAGGGCGGCGTGGTCAAGTCGAGCGTCAAGGCCGAGCGCAACCCCTGGACCAGCTGGAAAATCCTCAACGGCCAGCTGCTGCTCAACCGCGACACGTTCAGCATCGACAACCTGGGCAGCGACTCGCTCTATCTGGAAAACCGCGAAGGCATCTTCGTCTACAAGCGTCAGAAATAAGCGGCGGCCCCGTCGTCGGGGCGCGCTTCACGGCTTATGGAACCATTCAAAATACATATTCTGGGCTGCGGCAGTGCGCTGCCCACGCTGAAGCACTACGCCTCCGCCCAGGTGGTGGAGCTGCGCGGCAAGTTCTTCATGGTCGATTGCGGTGAGGGCACGCAGATGCAGCTGCGGCGGTCGCACGTGGGCTTCACCAAAATACAGGCCATCTTCATTTCCCATCTGCACGGCGACCACTGCTTCGGGCTGCCCGGCCTCATCTCCACCTTCGGCATGCTGGGGCGCACGGCCCCGCTCCACGTCTACGGCCCGGCCGCCTTGGGGCCCATGCTCGACGCGGTGTTGAGGCAGTTCTGCACGGGGCTCGAGTTCACGGTGGAGTTCCATGCCGTCGCCACCACGCGGCAGCAGGTGGTCTACGACGACCGCAGCCTTACCGTGGAGTCCGTTCCCCTGCGCCACCGCATCGCCTGTTGCGGCTACCTCTTCCGCGAGAAGCCCACGCTGCCCCACATCCGCCGCGACATGATCGACTGCTTCGAGATTCCCCTGAGCCAAATCAACAACATCAAGAACGGGGCCGGCTGGACCACACCCGACGGTCTTTTCATCCCCCACGACCGGCTCACGCTGCCCGCCGCCCCGCCCCGGGCCTATGCCTATTGCAGCGACACGCGCTACATGCCCACGTTGCACGAGGCCGTCGAGGGCGTGAATCTGCTCTATCACGAGTCCACCTACGACGCGGCCCACGCCGACCGCGCCCGCCTCTACCACCATTCCACGTCGGTTCAGGCGGCCACCGTGGCCCGCGACGCCCACGTGGGGCGGCTCCTCTTGGGCCATTTCAGCGCACGCTACGACGACGAGACGCTGCTGCTGCGCGAGGCCCAGGCCGTCTTCCCCAACACGTTGCTGGCCAATGAGGGGCTGGTGGTCAGCGTGTAGGGCCGGCCTTTTGTTCCGTCTTTCGGCCGCCCGCATTTTCTTTACGCCGTCTTCGCCCTGCGATGACGGCGTTTTCGCATCGCGTTTGCGGCGTGTTCGCGGGGCGTTTGCGGCGTGTTCGCGGGGCGTTTGCGGCGTGTTCGCGGGGTGCCGGCGGCGTGTTCGCAACGCCGCTGCGGCATGGACGAATCTGCACGCCCACGCACTTCGCGGGCGGCAAGCGCGCCGCGGCGGGAATCGCACCGGGCCATGCCGCCGAGTTGACAACCGACACCCGACAGGGCGGGGGCTGAAAGTATTGTGTAGCGCACGTTAAATATTCTTAACCGAGCGAAGAAAGGAGGGGGCAATCGGGAGATTTTCACCGCAATCTGCTATCTTTGCAAGTGGATCCAAAAGCAAACGCGTATGTGCAAAAAGATATTTTTCACCCTCTTGCTAACCCTGCTCGCCGCCGCCGTGCCGCTGCGGACGACGGCCGCCCCCGCCGTGGAAATCATCGAGAACGACCTGCCTTCAGTGGTCATTTCGGTGTCGAGCGAGTCGGTGCTCCACGTGTCGGGAGCTGCAGGACAGACGCTTTCCATCTACAATGTGACGGGATTGTGCGTGATGAACGTCAAGGTGGACAGCTCGGAAAAGAGCTATCCGCTCAACCTGCCCAAGGGCTGCTACATCGTCAAGGTGGGCAAGGTGGTGAGAAAGATTTCCATTCGATGAGCCGATTGGCGTTGCCGCTTTGAAGTACCCATGCTCGTGGGTGCTCCTGTTGCTCGTGGTGGGGCTGTTGCAGTCGTGCCATGACAAGGAGCCCAACCCCAACCGCAACCTGTCGCTGGCCGACTTTGCCACGCTGTCGGCCCCGGCCTACCGGCTCAACTCCCACCGCATCCGTGAAGAAATAGACCGTCTGGCTGCCGCCGACCGCGACTCGATGGCAGCCGACCAGCGCACGCGTGCCTACTATGCCGGCCGCAGTCCCTTGGTGTGGATAGACCGTAAGGGGCTCGACAGCAGGGCCGACAGCGCGGTGGCCCACCTGCAGGGCGTGGCGCGCATGGGGTTCAGCCGCCGCCGCTTCCGCCTGCCCCAGATCGAGGCCGACCTGAAACGGGCCCGCGAGCTGCGCTTCGACGACGGCGACAACCGCATCAACCGGGTGATGGCCCGGCTGGAATACAACCTCACGAAAGCCTACCTGCGCTATGCCGCCGGACAGCAGTTCGGCTTTGTAAACCCTACCTACGTCTTCAACCGGCTCGACGTGCACGACAGCGACTCCGTGCACCCGACCTACCGCACGCTCTTCGATCTGAAGATGCGCCACGCCACGCGTGCCTTCTTCCGCGAGGCCCTGCGCAAGGCAGGGACTGACAGCGTGGGCCCTTTCCTTGCGGAGGCGGAGCCGCAGGACGCATTCTACCACCGGCTGCGGGCCCGGCTGGACAGCGGCCCCGCCCCGGCGCCCGACCGCGTGCGGCTGCTGGTGAACATGGAGCGGTGCCGATGGCGGCTGGCCGACCGGCCCCAGGCCCACCGCAAATACGTGCTGGTGAACATTCCCTCGTACCATCTGCTTGCCGTAGACGGCGACGAGACGATGACCATGCGCGTGGCCTCGGGCACCATGGCCACCAAAACGCCGGTCATGGCCAGCCGCGTGCAGCGCATGGACATCAATCCCCAGTGGGTGATGCCGCGCAGCATCGTGCGCAAGAGCATCCTGCCGCATGCCGGCGACACGGGCTACTTCCGCCGCCACCGCTACTTTGTGCGCCAGCGCAGCACGGGGCGCGTGGTCGAGCCGGGGCTCGTCACCCGCGGAATGCTGCTCGACGCCGACTACTTGGTGATACAGGAGGGCGGCGAGGGCAACGCCCTGGGCCGCATCATCTTCCGTTTCGACAACGGCCTTTCCATCTTCCTGCACGACACTTCGTCGCGCAATGTGTTTGCGCAGACCGACCGCGGCGTGAGCCATGGCTGCGTGCGCGTGGAGCGACCGCTGGACCTGGCCGTGTTCATGCTGGCCCGCAAGGACGAGCAACTCATCGACCGCATACGCTATTCGATGGCGGCCGACGTGTCGCCGCTGGGCAAGCGACGCAGCGAGCTCACGCCCGAGATGCTGGCCGTGAGCGACACACTCGACCGCCGCAGGCTGGTGGGCACGGTCAAAGTGGAGCCCGCCGTGCCGATATTCCTCTATTACTTCACGCTCTACCCCGACCCCGACGGCCGCATCGAGGCCTTTGCCGACGTGTATGGCTACGACCGCGTGATCTACGACATTCTGAAAAACTATCTCTAATCCCACCCCGACCCGCAACGTGAGCGAGACCGACGAACAGCAAATCATCCGGATGCTGGCCGACCCCGGCCGGCGGCGACAGGGCTTCGAGGCCCTCGTGGCCCGCTATGGCGAGCCGCTCTACTGGAAGATTCGCCGCATGGTGCTCTCGCACGACGATGCCGACGACGTGCTGCAGAACACGCTGCTCAAGGCGTGGAGCCGGCTCGACACCTTCGAGAACCGCTCGCGGCTCTCCACTTGGCTCTACCGCATCGCCGTGAACGAGTCGCTCGACTTCCTGCGCCACCGGCGCGTGGTGCAGCAGGTGAGCGCCGATGCCGACGAGACGGTGGCCGCACAGCTGCTGGCCGACGAGTGGTTCGACGGCGACGAGACCCAGGCACGCCTCCAGGAGGCCGTGGCCACGCTGCCCGACGTGCAGCGCACGGTGTTCAACCTGCGCTATTTCGACGAGATGAAATATGCGGAGATGAGCCGTCTGCTCGGCACCAGCGAGGGGGCGCTCAAGGCCAGCTACCACCTGGCCGTGAAGAAAATCACGGCCTATCTCGAGGGCCACGGCTGACGCCCGCGGGGTGGCGATCGGAAAATTCGGGCGCGCGGGATTAAACTTTCCCAAGCGCCGAACGTCAAAAGGACAAAAGGAGACAAGCCAATATGGACAGAGAAGAAAAACGCTTGACCGAAATGCTGGGCCGGCAGACGCCTTTCCGGGTGCCCGAGGGCTATTTCGACGACCTGCCCTCGCGGGTGATGCGGCAGCTGCCCGAGGGGGCCGACACCGCGCCGGAACAGGCCGCCGCGACTCCCGAAACCGTTGTGGGCGGCGGGCGGCGGGCCCGCACGGCGGCCCTGCGACCCACCCTGTGGCGGCGGCTGCACCCGGCCGTGGTGGCTGCGGCCAGCGTGTGCGTGGCCGTGTTCAGCCTCGAAGTCTACCTGCATGGCGGCGGGGGCAAGCCCTCCGCCCAAGGCAGCGCCGCGCCCGAGGCCCCGGCACAGGTCTCGTATTCGGCTATGGACGCCATGGCCGACTATGCCATGCTCGACACCGAAGACCTGTACAAGTATATGGTCGATACTGATTGAAACCCCTAAACCCCGTGTAGTCTATGATTTGGAAGAGAATATTGATGGTCTGGGCCGTCGTGGCGGTCATGCTTCCGGCGGTTGCCCAGGAGGGCCCGAAGTTTGACCCGCGGCAGTTTGAGGCCGACCTTGAACAGTTTGTCACCACCGAGGCCGGGCTGTCGCCGCAGGAGGCGGCCGTGTTTTTTCCGGTCTACAAGGAGATGCAGCAGAAGCAACGCGTGCTGTTTGGCAAGATGCGGCAGTACCGGCATACCGACACACGCGACGACAAAGCCAGTCTTGAGGCCATCCGCGCGTGCGACGAGATAGACCTGCAAATCAAGAAGTTGCAGCAACAATACCATGCCCGGTTCTGCAAGGTGCTGCCGGCGGGCACCGTGCTGCGCATCATCAAGGCTGAGGAAAAGTTCCATCGGCAGGCTTTCCGCCGCATGGCGCGCCGCCAGCATTGAACAAACTGTGGCGTGGGACGGCCCGATGCCCCCACGCCACGGCGCATGATGGCCGGCGGCTCCCTGTGGGAGTGCCGGCTTGCGCCCCTTGGCCATTATGGCCGGGGGGCTTTTTCGTATCAGTTGTAGAAGTTCCAGCTCAGGCCGAAGCGGATGGTGCTGCCGTTGAGCGGGTAGTGGGGAGCCAGGAAATAGTTCTTCTTGCCGCTGCCCGCATTGGCATGACTCATCATGACGAAGAAGCGCGTGTGCTGCAAGTGGAAGTTGGCATAGACGTTCACGATGGGATAATTGCCCACCTTGACCTTGCTCTCGTTGCCTTGTAGGGCGTACTGACCGATGCCGGGCACATACTCGGGGGCGGTGTACGACGTGAAGTAGCGGGCGTCGCCACCGAAGTCACACTTCAGCACGCGGGCTATCTTGAAGCGCAAATAAAGGTTGGTGTAGACGTTGATGGTGGGTGCGGGCAGCACGTCGTCGTCGGTCGACTTCTGGAAAGTCACCACGCTCTCCCAGTTGAGCGGGCCGAAAGTGAGGTCCTGCGCCAGCTCGGCGGTGAGCAGACTGATGGCGCCGCTCTTCTGTTTCACGGCGAGCGCATTGTAGAGCCGGCCACTGCTGCTCGTGGTATAGGTGGCGGCGAAGTAGGCATGGTTCCGCAGTTCGTCGACGGCCACGCGCAGCGTGGTACGCGTCTTGCGGTAGCGCAGGATGCCCTGTAGGCGCAGGTGGTCGGTCATGGAGAGGCCGTCGTTGTCCCACCAGTAGTGGCGGCTCTGGTAGTGGCGGTAGTAGAAGCCGGGCTTCTCGCGGTGGTAGAATCCCGTGGCGGCCAGCGTCATGGTGTCGCCGAGCAGCGGGAAGTTCAGGTCGGCCCCGCCGTCGAGGTGCAGCTCGCCGGCGTTGATGCCGGCAATGCCGAACTCGGCGAGGGCGTGGTAGTGTACGGTGCGGCCCGCTGTCTTGCCCAATTGTCCGCCCACACTGACGGCATTCTCATTCCACGAGCGGTCGCCGGTGGCGTCGGGCAGCGTGAAATGGCGCAGCTCGTGGGTGAGGAAGCCCTTGAGTCCGGCCTTGGCCCACTTGTTGAAGCCCTCGAGCAGTGACACGGCAAAGGTGTTGCGCAGGCTCCAGTGGCGCGTCTGGTCGTAGATGGAATCGCCCGGCAGCTTCTCCTGCACGGTGAATTTGTCCAGATAATAGTTGGCGGGGGTGGCATAAGCCTCGTAGATACGGCGGTAGCTGTTGAGTTCGGCGGTGTGGATAAAGCTCGTTACCGGCACGTATTCCGTCTTGAGCCAGGCGGTGTCTTCTGCCGCTTTTTTCGCGGCGGAAAGCAGGCTGTCGGCCGTGGCTTTGCTGTCAACGGCGATGCGTTGGCCGGCTGTCGGGCCGACGGTGGCCGAGTCGGGGTGGGCAGGGCCCTCGGCAATGCGTGCCCCGTCGGGCCGTCCGGCAAAGGTGGCGGGGGCCTTGAGCTCCTGCATGCTCGGCTTGCGGCCCTGCTTGCGGGCGGTCTTGGCGGCCTCGTCGCGGGCCTGGCGGTCGGCCGACTCCTGCTGTGAGGCCATGGCGAACTTGCGGGCGTCGATCTCCTCCTGCGTCATGCGCACCTTGCGGGTGAAGCCCAGACTGTAGCGTTGCGTGAGGAAGACGTGCTGGTTGTCGTTGCGGTTCCAGTTGGAAGAGAGCATGGTTGGGATCTCCGAGGTCTGGAAATTTTCGTTGAACGACTCGGGGTGGGTGATGTAGTTGTCGTCGGAAATGCCGCCGTTCTCCGTCACTTTCTGGTGGTTGGTCGAGAGCAACAGGTGTGCCTGATACCGGTCGCCGATGTACGATCCGTACATGGTGTAGTTGAAATGAGACGTGGATTGGTTGCTGTAATAGCCGCGGCCGTAGAGATAATCGAACTTGAAGCCCGCCCCGATGCGCCTTCCCGCGTTCACGCCGAACTTGGCCGTGAAGTGGTCTTCGCCGTTGGTGCGGTCGCCGCAAGTGTTGTAACTGATGTTGGTGAAAGGCGACAACGTATTGGTGAAGCGGAACGAATCGGGTGCGACGATGAAGAAATCGTAGGGGTTGGTGAAGATAAACTGGCGGTCGTTCTCCCGTCGGTCTATGAGGATGCGGGCCTGGCGGGGTGCGCCGAGGTTGCCCGTGGTGTTGTATTCACCGCGTAGCCCGGAGGTGAAGATGGTGTTCATGAACATGTGCGACAGCGTGTCGAGGGGTGCCGCTTGCCGGTCGCCGAAGCGCCTGTCCACGGTCCACATGTGCAGTCCCTTGGGAATCTCTTTGTCCGAGCCCAGTGAGTCGGCGTTGTTGCGCCGCTGATTCGGGGTGGTGAGCGTCCCGTTTTCGTCTATCTGGTTATACCCCCCGTCTTGGGTTTCCAGCTGCGCCAGGGCAGGAAACACGGTCGGGAGGAGGAGGAACAAAAGGAGGATTTTCTTCATTTAGTGCAAAAAGCGTAGGGCGCACTCCACAATCTTGAAGACCATGGCCGCCAGAATGACAATCGTGCCGACTGTGTGGTCGCTGAAAAAATAGAGCACCACGCCCACGACGGCCCCCAGCATGAAGACGAGGTTGAGCCAGTTGCGCAGTCGGATAAAGGGGTCGCGCGGGGCGTCGTCCGCGTTGCGGTGGCGACGTTGGAGGTAGGAATTTTCGTTTTCCATGTCAGTAAGCCACGCCGACGGCCTTGCAGAGGTAGTCGAAAAGATGGTCCTTGCGGTCTATTGTCTTGCGTCTGAACTTGGCGCAGAACTTGTTGAGCTTGTCCTTTTTCTTGTTCAACGCCACCTGATCGCTGATCCATTCCTCGGCCTTGGTGTCGAGACCGCCGTTGGTGTCCTCGCGCTCTTTCTCGTATTGGTAGCCCAGACGCTCCATGGTCACCTTGAGATGGCCGTCGGTTGCCTTGACAATCAGGGTGTAAAGAAAGATGGTACGGTCGAGCGAGAGAAAGGTATTCTGGAACACCAGCCACTCTTTGAAGCGGGCGGCAATGGTGTGTTCGTCCTTGTTCACCGCGGCAATCTTGCTCGTGGGAAACTGGTCGGGCTCCTTGACAAGGGCCTGGAGGGCGTCGAAAGTCTTCTGATAAATCTCGTCTGCACCCATGCCCGGCACGTCTTTGTCGAGGGTAAAGACGATGCGTCCGTCCACTTCGGGCACGGCTCCGGCCAGATATTTCGGGTCTTCGGCCTTCTTGTGGGTCTCGAAGAGGGCCTTTTTCTTCTGCTGGGATTGCGTCTGCCGGGTATCTTCTTGTGGAACTTCCCACGTATTCTGTGCCATGCCTGTCATCGGGAGGCATGCCAGGAGGGCGATAATGATCCTTTTCATTGCCTGTATTTCTGGTTTAACGGTTAGCAAAATTACGAATTTCCGTGGTATAAACGACGGTTGGCCCGCATTTTAACTTTTGTTATTGGCTGTGCCGCTGCGGCTTGTCGGTCGTGGGTTCGGCCGTTAAGGGCGCGGGTTACTTGAGTTCCAGCTGGGCCTGCAAGCGCAGAATCTCGTCGCGGTACTGGGCGGCCTGGATGAAGTCGAGGTCGCGGGCGGCCTGCTCCATGAGGGCCTTCGTGTCGGCAATGCTCTTTTCCAGTTCGGGCCGCGTCATGCGTTTCACAATCGGGTCGGCGGCAAAGGCGGCGCTGTCGGGCTCCAGATACACCTGCTGGGCCTGTCGGCGTTCGGGCCGTTCGTAGTCCGCGCCCTGGCTGGTGGGCAGCATTCCCTTGATGTCCTTCACGATCTGGCGGGGCGTGATGCCGTGCTCTTCGTTGTATTTCAGCTGGATGCTGCGCCGTCGGGCCGTCTCATCAATGGTGCGCTGCATGCTCTCGGTGACGGTGTCGGCGTACATAATGACCTTGCCGTTCACGTTGCGGGCGGCCCGTCCGGCCGTCTGCGTCAGACTGCGGTGGCTGCGCAGGAACCCCTCCTTGTCGGCATCGAGGATGGCTACGAGCGACACCTCGGGCAGATCGAGGCCCTCGCGCAGCAGGTTCACGCCCACGAGCACGTCGTAGAGACCGGCGCGCAGGTCGTTCATAATCTTTACACGGTCCAGCGTGGCGATGTCGCTGTGGATGTAGTTGGCCCTCACGTCGTGGTTGAGCAGGTATTCCGTGAGCTCCTCGGCCATGCGCTTGGTGAGCGTGGTGACGAGCACACGCTCGCCTTTACGGCTTCGTGTCACGATCTCGTCGAGCAAATCGTCTATCTGATTTTCGGACGGACGTATCTCGATCTCCGGGTCGAGCAGCCCTGTAGGACGGATGAGTTGTTCCACCACCACGCCCTCAGACTCCTGCAATTCGTAGTTGGCCGGCGTGGCCGAGACGTAGATCACCTGGTGAAGCAGGTCGTGGAACTCCTCGAAGCGCAGCGGCCTGTTGTCAAAAGCGGCGGGTAGCCGGAAGCCATACTCCACGAGATTCTGCTTGCGTGCCCGGTCGCCGCCGTACATGGCACCGATTTGCGGCACGCTCACGTGGCTCTCGTCGATGACCATGAGATAGTCTTTCGGGAAGAAGTCGAGCAGACAATAGGGCCGTTGGCCGGGCTCGCGGCCGTCGAAATAGCGCGAGTAGTTCTCGATGCCCGAGCAGTGTCCCAGCTCCTTTATCATCTCCATGTCGTACTCCACGCGCTCCTTGATGCGCTGTGCCCTGATGTTATCGCCCAACTCGACGAAGTGATCGACCTGCGTCACCAGGTCGTCCTGGATGTGGCGGATGGCACTTTCGGTCTGTTCCTTGCTGGTGACGAAGAGGTTGGCGGGGTAAATCTGATACTCGTCAAAGCGTTGCAGCGTGTGCATCGAGAGGGCATCCACCTCCTCGATGCTGTCTATCTCGTCGTCCCACCACGTCACCCGCAGCACGTAGTCGCTGTAGGCCATGGCGATATTGACCGTATCTCCCTTCACCGAGAAGTTGCCGCGCTGCAGCTCTATGTCGTTGCGCACGTACAAAGCATTAACCAGCCGTCGCAGGAAATCGTTGCGGTCGAGCCGCTGTCCGCGCCTGATGGGGATGATACTCTCCTGCATGGCCACCGGCCCGCCCATGCCATAGATGCACGATACCGACGAGACCACGATCACATCCCTGCGTCCCGACAGCAGGTCGCTCACGGCGGCGAGCCGCAGTTTGTCGATTTCCTCGTTGATGGCAAGGTCTTTTTCTATGTAGGTATCGGTGGTGGGCAGGTAGGCCTCCGGCTGATAATAGTCGTAATAAGACACATAATAGTCCACCGCATTGTCGGGAAAGAAGCCTTTCATCTCCTCGTAGAGCTGGGCGGCGAGCGTTTTGTTGTGGCTCAGCACCAGTGTGGGCATGCCCGCCTGGGCTATTACGTTGGCCACGGTGAACGTCTTGCCCGAGCCCGTCACGCCGAGCAGCACCTGCGCCGGGTCGCCGCGGCGCACGCCTTCGGCCAGTTGGGCGATGGCCTGGGGCTGGTCGCCGGTGGGCTTGTATTTAGAAGTCAGCTTGAAATCCATGGGAATGCAAAATTACGAAAAAACTGTTTTCGCGTCCCTTTTTTCACTAAAAATAACGATGCCACCTTTGCAAATCGAAGAAATATGCGTAATTTTGCACGTCAAAAGACAGGATATGAAGAAAACCGTAACCGTTGCTTTATCCGCCCTTCTCCTTTGCACCAGTTGTGCCAAGGAGTTCAACCAGGTGTACAAATCCCAGGACTGGCGTTACAAATACGAGTATGCCAAGGAGTGTTTTGCCCAGGGCAAGTACACCCGCGCCACCACTTTGCTTCAGGAACTCATCGTTCAGGAGAAAGGAACGCCCGATGCAGAGGAGAGCCTCTACATGCTGGCCATGGCCGAATATTGCAGTCGCGACTACGAGACGGCGGCCGAGGCTTTCAAGCGTTACGTGAAGACCTATCCGCGTGGCGTCTATGCCGAGCAGGCCTCCTACTACGTGGGGCAGAGCCTCTACATGAGCACGCCCGAGCCCCGGCTCGACCAAAGTGAGACGGTGAGGGCCATCTCGGCCTTTCAGGAGTATCTGGACATCTATCCGGACGCCCGTATGAAGGAGCTGGCGCAGCAGCGACTCTTCGCCCTGCAGGACAAGTTGGTGGAGAAAGAACTGCTCTCTGCCCGGCTCTACTACGACCTCGGGTCCTACTTCGGCAACTGTTTCAGCGGCGGAAACAACTATGAAGCCTGCATCGTGACGGCCCAGAACGCCCTGAAAGACTATCCCTACACCTCCAAGCGCGAGGACTTTGCCGTGCTCATCATGAAGAGCAAGTACGAGTTGGCCCAGCAAAGCATCGAGGCCCGAAAGCTGGAACGCTTCCAGGATGCCGAGGACGAGTGCTACGGTTTCATCAACGAATATCCTGATTCCAAGGAAAGAAAGCACGCCGAAGAGTACATCGAGAAGTGCAAGAAGGTCACTTCCACGGTGCAGGAATAGGCTCCTGCCTTTCCCGAGGCCGCCTCTACGGCCTGCCGGCAACGCCAAAATTTAAAACCCAACAATAGACATGGATTACAAAAAGTCAAAAGCTCCGGTCAACACCGTCACCCGAAACATCATGGATCTCTGTGACGAGACGAACAACATTTACGAGAGTGTGGCCATCATTGGCAAGCGCGCCAACCAGATTTCTACAGAGATCAAGCAGGATCTGAACAAGAAACTGGCCGAGTTCGCCTCCTACAACGACTCGCTCGAAGAGGTGTTCGAGAACCGTGAGCAGATAGAAATCAGCCGTTACTACGAGAAACTGCCCAAGGCCACGCTGCTGGCCACGCAGGAATTTATCGAGGGCAACGTGTATTGGCGCGACCCCTCGCAGGATAACCAGACGGAGCAGGCCTGATGATTCAGCGCAAACAGACCCTCTTTCTGCTGCTGGCCCTGGCATGCGTCATCGTTTGCCTGTGTCTGCCGGTGGCCACGCTGGAGCCCAAAGCCATGGGCGAGGGCGTGCGTTGGTATAGCCTGGGGCTGTATTCGGGCAGGGGCTTCGACCCCCATCCGCTGCCTTTTGTCGACCTGGTGGTGGTGGGCTCGCTGACGCTTATCAGCATTTTCCTCTATCGTCGGCGCCCTGTTCAGATGGCGTTGTGCACGGCCAACATCGTGCTCTGCCTGGCCTGGTATGCCGCCTTTGCCGGCTACTGGTTCCTGGGGTCGGTGGATTCGGCCTCCACGTCGCTGCGCGTTCACTTTGCTTTCTGCCTGCCCTTGGTGGCCGTGGTGCTGCTGGTGCTGGCGCGTGCCGGGGTGAAAGCCGACGAGAAGCTGGTGCGGTCGATGGACCGCATACGTTGATTGGCGGCCCGCGCGGGGCGTGTTCCTGCGGGCAAAAACCATAAGGGGTGCCACAACAAGGCCCCGTTTCAACCATCATCCCGTCCGGATCGTTGCGTCCGGACGGGATGATGGTTTTTGATGGGTGGGTTTTGTGTTATCCGTTTCCTACAGAATGGTCTTCACGGCCTCGAGCATTCCCTTGGCCTGAATGAGGTCGAGGTACTCCTTGACCAGTGCGGCGAGGCCGGGAACAGTCTGGTTGAGGTTCTCTTTCCACACGTAGTCGAAGGCCAATACGCCCTCGGCCACCTGCCGCGTGTCGCCCGTGGCCCAGAGTTCGGCCAGCCGGGCCATGATTTTCGGGTCGTCGTTGGGCACGATGGCTGTGCCGTCGGCGCGCTGTCCACCTTTATAATAGGTGATGATGGCGGCCAGTCCGAACACCAGCCCCTTGGGCAGCTCGCCCTTGCGCTCCAGGTAAATCTTCACGCCGGGCAGGTCGCGCGTTTCGTATTTGGGGAAGCTGTTGAGCATGATGCTCGTCACCTGATGGTCCACAAACGGGTTCTCGAAGCGTTCGAGCACGTCGGCGGCAAACTGTCTGAGCTCTTCCATGGGCAGGTCGAGCGTCTGCATGAGCTCGTCGAACTGCACTTTGTGGATGTACTTGCCCAGTACGGGGTGCTCGCATGCGTCGCGCACGATGTCCACTCCGCTAAGGAATGTCACCGGCGAGAGCACGGTATGAGGGCCGTTGAGCAGGGTCACCTTGCGGGCATGGTAGGGCTTTTCGTTGTCGGTGATGAGCACATGCAACCCGGCTTTTTCGGCAGGGAACTCGGCCTTGAGCTGTTCCACGGTCATGTTCTCGGCCTTCTCGATGACCCAAAGGTGGAAGCTCTCGGCCTTGACCACGAGGTTGTCGCGGTAGCAAATCTTCTGCTGGATGTCGTGAATGGTGTCGCGCGGGAAGCCCGGCACGATGCGGTCCACGAGCGTGGCGCACACGTAGCAGTGGCGGGTGAACCACGTTTTGAAGCCCTCGTAGTCGTCGCCCAGGTCGTTTTTCCAGAGTTCGATGTACTGATAGATGCACTCCTTGAGGTGGTGGCCGTTGAGGAAGATGAGCTCGCAGGGCATCAGAATCATGCCTTTGGCGGGGTCTCCGCCGAAGAATTTGTAGCGGTGGAACAGCAGCTGCACCAGTTTGCCGGGATAGCTGGCGGCCGGAGCGTCGCTGAACTTGCAGCTCTCGTCGAAGGCAATGCCGGCCTCGGTGGTGTTGGAAATGATAAACCGCATCTCGGGCTGCTCGGCCAGGGCCATGAAGGCCTGGTTCTGCGTGTAGGGATTGAGGGCCCGACTGATGACGTCGATGCGGGTGAGCGTGTCCACGGGCCGGCCGTTCTCCTTGCCCTGCAGGTTCACATGGTACAGGCAGTCCTGGCCGTTGAGCCAGTCGGCCATGCCCCGTTCGATGGGCTGCACCACCACCACCGACGCGTTGAAGTCGGTCTTCTGGTCCATGTTGTAGACAATCCAGTCTACGAAGGCGCGCAGGAAGTTGCCCTCGCCAAACTGAATGATACGCTCGGGCATGGCGCTTTTCGGTGCCGTGCGCTTGTTGAGTGCTTGCAATGCTTTCATGATTTGTCTTGAATATGATGTTGTTTCTGAATGGAATTGTCGATGCTGCGCTTTCAAAGTCGCTGCAAAGTTAAGCAAATAAACCGCAGGTCGGCACGCCGCCGCACATTAATTGTACGTAAACCTTTGCGTGCCCGATTTTATTTTGCGCCGTAAAGGCCGTTCTGCGAAATTTTAAGTACCTTTGCAAGAGTATTCAGACATCAATCGTTATCTCCCCAAATAATCCCCTTGGAATTATGAAACAGACAAAGATAGTTTGCTCCATCAGCGACCGCCGCTGCGACGTGGACTTCCTGCGCAAGTTGTTTTTTGCAGGCATGAACGTGGTTCGGATGAACACCGCCCACGCCACACCCGACGGTATCCGCACCATTATCCGCAACGTGCGGGCCGTGTCGCCCCACATCGGCATCCTCATCGACACCAAAGGCCCCGAGGTGCGCACCACCGGCGTGGAGGCACCCATCGAGTACAAGACGGGCGACGTGGTGAAAATCTTCGGTCGTCCCGGCATGGACAGCAGCCACGACATCGTGAATCTCTCGTTCCCCGACATTGCCAGCGACGTGAAAGTGGGCGACGACATCCTCTTCGACGACGGCGCCATCGACATGAAAGTGACCGACATTGTGGGCCCGACGGTCTTCACCCGCGTCACCAACGACGGCGTGCTGGGCGCCCACAAGAGCGTGAACGTGCCCGGCGAGCACATCAATCTGCCTGCACTCACCGAGAAAGACCGCCGCAACATCCTGCTCGCCATCGAGGAGGACATCGACTTCATAGCCCACAGCTTCGTGCGTTCGGCCGCCGACGTGAAGGCCGTGCAGGACATTCTCGACGAGCATCACTCCGACATCAAGGTCATCTCCAAGATAGAAAACCAGGAGGGCGTGGACAACATCGACGAGATTATCGACGCCAGCTACGGCATCATGATTGCCCGCGGCGACCTGGGCATCGAGGTGCCCGTGAAGCAGATACCCGGCATCCAGCGCATGATTATCCGCAAGTGCGTGCAGAAGAAGAAGCCCGTCATCGTGGCCACACAGATGCTCCACACCATGATTGGCAATCCGAGGCCCACGCGCGCCGAGGTGACCGACATTGCCAACGCCATCTATTCCAACACCGACGCCCTGATGCTCAGCGGCGAGACCGCCTCGGGACGCTATCCGGTGGAGGCTGTCGAGACCATGTCGGCCATTGCAGAGCAGGCCGAGAAAGACCGGCAGAACTTCGGCGAGCACTACGAAGTGCCCCTGAACGACAACTGCACGCAGAAGGAGTTCCTGGCCCACGCCGCCATCGAGTCGTCGCGCCATCTGGGCGTGGCCGGCATCATCACCGACTCCGAGACGGGCGAGACGGCCCGCGACCTGGCTGCTTTCCGCGGCCCCAAGCCCATCCTGGCCATCTGCTACAAGGAGAAGACGCAGCGATGGCTCAACCTTTCCTACGGCGTCATCCCCATTTACCAGAAAGACCACGTCTCGTCCGAGTACATGTTCTCGGCTGCCCTGCGCATGTTGAGGCAGAAAGGCTACATCCAACCCGACGACAAGATAGCCTACCTTTCCGGTTCGTTCGGTGAGGGCGGCGGCACCACGTTTCTCGAAATCAACAACGTGGGCAAGGTGTTCGACAACGATTACCAGTTCCACCTGCCCGACAAGAAGTAGGCGCGGCGGCCCCGCAGTGCGCCGGCCCCTTGGTGGCGGCGCGGCGCAGGGCTGGAGACGGTGCCGCGATGGCGGTGTAATCGCGCGGCGGCGACGGCGCAATCGCATCGCGAAAACGGCGCGGACGCCCTGCGATGACGGCGCAGACGCATGGCGACAACGGCGCGAAGAATTTGACGGAAAGGCCCCACCGCATGGCGGTGGGGCCTTTTGTGTGTGCCCGCGCCCGCCCTGCGGTGGGCGGACGGACGGAGAAAGACGGGTGGACGGCCGGCTAATCAATCGTGTCCCACCTGCTGTCGCCCGCGCCGAGGCGGGTGTATGCGGGCTTCAGGGTGAAGTTGCCGGCGGCCGGGTCGGCAAACACGTCGCCGGCTGCAGCGTCGAGCGCCGTGGCCCCGTCTATCTTCTTGAAGAAGTCGGAGGTGGTGTAGGTGTTGGTCACGACGGGTGCATGCAGGCAGCGCAGGTTCTTGTTGGTCACGTCGTCGGGCGTTTTTGCAAACAGCGAATTGCTGATGGTGATGCTGTTTGCGCCGAAAGTCTTGTCGCCGAAGTCGATGAGGAAGTTGCCGTTGCCTATGCAGTTGTACATCGTCAGACGGTCTATGGCGATGGATTCCATGTTGGTTTTCTTGCTGAAGATGAACATCTTGCCGCTCGTGGCAATGTTGTAGAGCGTGCAGTTGGCCATGCGTATGCGGTTCACCTTGCCCTTGCCGCTGCCCGCGTCCACGTGGATGAAGGAGTATCCGCTGCACATGTCGTGGAAGATGCTGTTGTTCAGGCTGAGCGTGTTCACGGTGATGCCGCTCGTTCCCTGGAGCCGGAAGAAGGCCGTGGCGAAGTCGCTCACCTCGCAATTGTCCACGCCGAACTCGTCTACGGTGGCTGTTTTCGACTGGTTGACGAAGTAGCCCGCGCCGTCGTCGGTGATGTTCAGGTGCTGGAAGCGCACGTAAGCGTGGCTGCCCTCAAGGTTGAGCGCCTTCTGCAGCTTGAGCGTGGGGGCGTCGCCGGCCAGTCCGAAGAAGGTGACGGCCATGCCGTCGGGGATGGTCAGCGAGGTCTTGCCCTCCTCGGCGTTGCTGCCATAGAGGGTCAGTTGCTGGCCGGCGGCGATGCCGATGGTGACGCTGTAGTTGGTGTTGCTGCCCGCTTTCTGCTGTGCCGTGGCCGCAATCTGGTCGAGCATGTCCTGTGTAAGCTCCTTGGTGCCGGCCGGCAGGTAGTACTTGTAGCTGGCCGCCGGCATGGCTGCGGTGGTGGTCAGGGTCAGTGTGCCGCGCTTGGCGGTGCCGTTCATCAGGTTCACGGTGTAGGTGGTGGTGGGTTGCAGTCCGGTGATGGTGTAGTCGCCGGCAGCTATTGGGTCGGCTCCGAGCTCGATGCTCTTCATCGTTTCGCCGCCTTTGAGCACCACGAGGTGGGTCACCTGCTGGCCCGCCCGCCAGCTCACGTGGGCCGTGCTCTCGTCCACGTCGGCCGGGGTGAGGTCGCGGAAGAGCTGTTCCGACTTGGTGACGAAGTAGCGATGGCCGCGGCTGTTCTTGTAGTACACCCAGCGCGAAGCCGCCTTGCCCTGGGCGATGGAGCGCATGCGCAGGTAGTATTTGGTCTCGCCCGTGAGGTTGCGCAGGGTGTCGGGCGTGCCGCGCAGCGTGTCGACGATGGAGCCCGGGGCCACCTCGTCGGCATAAAGAGAGTCTGTGCTCAGCTCCACCTGGTAGCCCTCGGCCCCCTTGATCTCGGTGAAGGCCACGCCAACTTTGGTGTCATGGATGTCGAGCGAGATGTCGGTGGTGCCGAAAAGACGGTTCAGCGTGTTGTCCACGTCCCAGTCGTTGCCGTCGGTGCACGACGCGAGGGAGAGCGCTCCCAGCGTCGCCACGGCGGCCGTGCAGATGCTATGCTTGATATTTTTCATGATGATGCGTTGATGAAGTGCGTGATGTTTAGTCCCCGTAGCCATAGGAATTGTGCAGGTGGCCGTTGGAGGTGGAGATGGTTGTCGAGGCGATGGGCACGAGGTAACGGTTCTTCACCGTCACGTCGGGCGTGTCGCCGACGGCGAGTGCCGAGCCCACGAGGCCGCTGGAAATGGATGGCAGGTTGGTGTAGACGTTCTTGTCGGTCTTGTCTGCCGTCTTGGCCGCGCCGAAAGAGCTGGCGCTTCCTGTGTAGTCGGCCGTCGTCTTGCCCTCGGGCAGCCCGTACCAGGTGATGCTGCTCTCGTCTATGTCGGTCTTCGTGGCGTCGGTATAGTTGAAGTAAACCGTCTTCTGGTAGCGGCCGCTGTTGTCTGGATCGGCCTCGGCGGCCGCCACGTCGGCCAGGTACTGAGCCTTCATCTCGAGTGTCTTTTGCGTGAGGAGGTTCCACCGAATCAGGTCGAACTTGCGCACTCCCTCGCCTGCAAGCTCCCAGGCGTTCTCATCGACGATGGCCCTGAAGAAGGCTTCCTTGCCGGCAGGAAGCGTGGCGGTGTAGGCCTGTGCCTGTGCCTTGTGCTGGCTGTCAAAGGCACGCTCGTGCACTTGGCCCAGCGCTTCGCGGGCGGTGAGGCCGGCGTCGCCCGTGTAGTGGCCGTCGGGGCCGGCCAGTTCGTTCATCACTTCGGCATACATCAGCAGCACTTGGGCGTAGCGCATCTTCACGCAGTTGATGCCCGTGAGGTGCTTCTGCGACACCTGCTTGTTCTGCGAGAGCCAGGCTTCGCCCTCCATCCGTGGGTCCCACTTGCCCACATAGATGCCGAAAGGCGTGTTGCCCAGCATCTGGCAAACGGTGGCTTTGTTGCCGCTGGCGTCCTTGTCCTCCTTGTATTGTATGTTGGAGCAGGTCACGTCGCGGCGTGTGTCGTTCTTGTCGAACGAGTAGAAGAAGGGCGCCGTGAGCTTCATCTTGCCCGATGAATTGCCGTAGCCGAAGCGCGAGGTCACGCCGTTCATGCGCACGCCGACGGTGTAACCCAGCTCGCTGCTCACGTTGAGACCCATCGGAACCTCGAACAAGTTCTCGCGATAGCTCTGGTCGAGCTTGAGTTGGTTCAGGAGTTCCCACTCGTTTCGGAACGAGGGGTTAAGGGCGTGCACGCCGCTTTTGATGACGGCCGCAAGGTGGGCGAGGGCCCGCTCGTAGAGCGTCTTGCGCGTTTCGGCGGCCGGCCGCTGCGTGGGATAGGTGGCGTCGCTGTAGCTTGCCGTCTCGTAACCGTCCTTTCCCTGCTCCCGAATGGCGTAGCCGGCACGGGTAAGGGCGATCTGTGCCAGCAGGGCGTGGGCGTAACCCTTGGTTGCATGCTCGGTGGTGTAGCCGTTCTGGCCGGCCCAGGGCAGGTAGTCGATGGCGCGGTCCAGCTGGTTCATGAGCGAGTCCATGATGACGTCGCGGTCGGTTTTGTCCAGATAGGCGTTGCCCAGGTCGCTTCGCGACGGCTCCATCTTCATGGGAATGTCGCCGAAGAAGCGAATCATGTCCAGGTAAAGCATGGCTCGCAGCGTGAGGGCCTCGCCCTCATAGCGGCGCATGACGGCCCGCTCGCTGCTGCCGGCAGCGAGGAGACGGCTGCCCTCGATGCCCTCGATGGTGGTGTTGCAG
The DNA here is from genome assembly GCF_000518545.1 of Hallella seregens ATCC 51272. Classification (GTDB taxonomy): domain Bacteria; phylum Bacteroidota; class Bacteroidia; order Bacteroidales; family Bacteroidaceae; genus Prevotella; species Prevotella seregens. The sequence continues at coordinate 78,870 of NZ_JADU01000009.1, read as the reverse complement.
TCCTCGATCACACCGTAGGCCTTGTCCCAAAGCGACGAGATTCTGCTCCAGCCCGGCGAGGCGTTGTAGTTCATGTTGCCGCGTTCGCTGCCTGTATTGGCTGCGTCGCTGCCGAGGCCGTCCACCAATTCTATGTCGCTGTTCAGGCCCCAAACGATGTTCATGTACTGCGAATAGGTCTGGTCCTGGGTCAGTCCGCCGTAGATTTTGTTGACGCGGAGGCTGGTATAGTATGCCGAATTGTAGGTGTTTTCGGCGTTTTGCTCGGATGGCGAGTTCTGGTCGAGGAAGTCGGAGCACGACGTTGTCCCGGCCAGGGCGGCTGCAATGGTGCAAACTGTGATTATCTTTTTCATGGGAATGCTGTCTGATGATTAGAAAGTAATGTTCACGCCACCCACGAACGTGCGGCTCTTGGGGTAGGCGGCATAGTCGATGCCGGGGCACATGGCGTTCCTTTTGCTGCTTGTATCCACCTCGGGATCGTAGCCGCTGTAGCTGGTGAAGCAGTAGAGGTTGTGGGCCGTGAAGTAGAGACGGATGCTGCTGATGAAGATATTCTTCATCCATTTGGCGGGCAGCGTGTAGCCTACGGTCAGTGTATTGAGGCGCAGGAACGAGGCGTCTTCCACGGCGTAGTCGTTGATGTACATGTTGCTCACGGCTGCCGGGTTGTAGATGGCCGCGCCGGCGTTGAGCTCGTACAGGCGCGTGGCAATGGCGTCGCCGCTTCCATAGTGGGCCAGAATGTCGGCCGAGGGACGCGCCAGGTTCATGCCCGTGGCAGGATCAATCCATGTATAGCGGTTGCCGAGCCTGAAATCGTCCACGAGATTGTAGCCCCTGGCCGAGCCGGCATAGAACGCATTGACCAGTTTGGTGCCGTTGACGATCTTGTTGCCCACCGAATAGTCGAGGAAGATGGAGAAGTCGAGGTTGCGCCAGTTGCCGTTGAGGCCGAAGCCGCCGGTGACCGGAGCAATGGTGTTGCCCAGCTTCTGCTTCACGGGGTCGCCGTTCCCGTCGACCTGATATTTCAGTCCTCCGGGATAGTACTGGCCGCCGGTGAGCGTGTTGCTGTTGTCCTTGATGCCGTCGCGCAGCTTCCATGTGGTGCCGTTGAGCACCAGTTCGCCGTTCGGATTGTGCACAGGGTCGTAGGCAGTAAAGAAGCCATTGGTGCGGTAGCCCCAGACTTCGCCCAGCCGTCCGCCCTCGGTCACGTAGAAATCTTCGTATTTTGCAATGTTGCTTCCGGCGAAATTGCTGCTCTGCCAGGGCGAATTGTAGTTCAGTTTGTCGATGTTGCTCTTGTTCCAAGCCACGTTCAACGTGGCGTTGAGCGCGAAGTTTTTGTGCTCGACGATGGCGGCATTGAGGGCGAGTTCCACGCCCTTGTTGGAGGTTTGGCCGATGTTTTGGTACTGAAAATTGTAGCCCGTGTTGGCCGGAATCTCCGTTCGCATGAGCAGGTCCTTGGTGGTGTTCCAGTAGAAATCCAGCGTACCGTTGATGCGTCCGTCGAAGAATCCGTAGTCGATGCCGAAGTTGCGGGTGATGGTGGTCTCCCATTTCAGGTCGGGATTGGACAGGTAGGTGCCGCGTTCGAGCTGTGCGCCGCGCTCCTCATTGAAGTAAGGGGCCTTGCCATCGTTGCCCGCCATGCTGTAGACGGGGTAGAGCTGGCCGGCCGGGATGCGGTTGTTGCCGGCGGTTCCGAAGCTCAGCCGCGCCTTGAGATTGGACAAAACCTTGCTGCCTTTGAGGAACGCTTCGTCGCTGATGCGCCAAGCGAGGGCCAGCGACGGGAAGACGCCCCAGCGGTGGTTCTTGCCGAATTTGGAGGAGCCGTCGGCGCGCAGGGCCAGCGTGGCGAGGTATTTCTCGTTGAGCGTGTAGTTCACACGCCCGAAGTAGGAGAGCATATTGTCGTCGGCGGCAATGGTGGTCACCACGGGAAGCGGCGTTCCCGCGCCCGTGTTGGCCTTGACTTCGCCGATGGTCATGGTCGAGGGGAAGGCCACAACAGTGTTTTCCCGCGTGGTGTGCCGGGTGGAACTCCACTCCTGTCCGACGAGCAGCGTGAGGTGGTCGCGGCCGTCGAAGAGCTTCCTGTTGTCGTAGGTGGCGGTGTTTGCATTGCGCCACGACTTGTATTCCTGGTGCACATAGTCGAGCTGCGGCTGGCCGTTGAAGGCAAATTTGGAGCTTTGCACGGCATCGGCGGCCCACACATAGTTGTCGTCTTCGTATCTCCAGCCGTAGCCAAACTCCGAGCGGAACGTGATGTTCTTCCAAGGCTTCCAGTTCAGTCCGGCGTTATAGTCCTGACGGAAACGCCGCTGTATGCGGTCGGTGGCCTTGATGCGGAGCAGCGGATCCTTGAGCGAAGAGGAGTTGGTCGACTCGTCGTCGTCGTTGGAGGCCAGCGGATCGACGGGGCGGAAACGGATGCTGTTGGCCACGATGGAGTTGGCGGCGTTGCTCTGGTTGGTCTCCGCGCCGCCGCTCAGACCGTTGATTTTGGCATTGGCCAGCCGGGCGTTGAAGTCGAGCGACAGCCATTTGCTCAGGTTGGCGTTGATTTTTGCGTTGATGTTGTCCTTGCGGTATCCGGAGTTGAGCATGATGCTGTTCTCGCCGTTGTGGGCGTAGCTCACATTGTATTTCAGGTCCTTGGTGCCTCCGCTCACGTTGGCGTTGTACTGCCGCTGCGTTCCCGTGCGGCCGAAGAGCTCGTCCTGCCAGTTGTTGCCGGCGTTGCTCTTCCAGATGTCAAGGTCTTCGTAGTTGCCGTAGTCGGTGGAACCGAGCTCGTGCTGATAGGCCACATAGTCGTAAGGACTCATGACTTTGACCTCCTTGGAGAGCTTCTTCCAGCCCAGCGAAGCGTTGAAGCTGACCTGCGTCTTGCCCTCCTTGCCGCTCTTGGTGGTGATGATGATGACGCCGTTGGCGCCCCGTGCACCGTAGATGGCAGTGGAGGAGGCGTCTTTCAGCACGTCGATGCTCTCGATTTCGGACGGTGCAATGTCGCCGATGCCGCTCACGGGGAAGCCGTCGACAATGTAGAGCGGCGAGTTGTCCTGCGAGAGCGAGCCGCCGCCGCGCACGCGGATCTTCACGTCGGCGTCGGGCGAACCCTCGGTGGTGGTGATGCTCACGCCGGCCAGCTTGCCGGTCATGGCCTCGCCCACATTGGCCACCGGCACGCCGGCAATGTCCTTGGCCGAGATGGACGACACCGAGCCGGTGAGGTCTTTCTTCTTCACCGTGCCGTAGCCGATGACCACCACGTCGTTCAAACTGGTGGCCTCGTCCTCGAGGGTGACGCTGACCGAGGTCTTGCCGTCCACGTTGACCAGCTGCGTCTTCATGCCCACGTAGGACACGCTGAGCCTCCGGCTCTTGCCTTTGAGCGTGATGGTGAAGTTGCCGTCCAGGTCGGTCACGGTGCCGTTGGCCCGTGCGCCGTCTTCCTGGATGGTGGCTCCGAGCACGGGCTCGCCCGTGTTGTCCTTCACCGTACCTTTGATTGTCTGCGCCGACAGGCTTCCTGCCACCAACAGCAGCAGGCCGATGAGCGCCATTCTGATAGAGTTCAAATTACCAGACATACATTAGTTTTTAATTATAAATCACAGAAAAGTCTCAAACCACTTGGCTATTGGGAAGAATGCGGGCTGCCAAATGAGTGGGGCGACGGATTGGGCGGCCTGTCTTCTTCGATGGCACGCAACGCCTTGCATCGCTCGAATAACCTGTTGCAAAGGTAATGATATATCGGGAAAAAAAAGAATTTTCGCCGAATTGTTTTTGTCAGGGTGCCTGTTTGGACAGTTTCCATGGCTCCAGACACCACTGGGATTTGTGCGCTTGACAGGAAAGGGCGGAAAGGACGGGGGCGTGGATGTTGGGACAGAAGCCGCGGATGGCGCGTGGGCTGCTGGGTGGGGATTTGGACATAACAACATATTGGACATGTGACTGCGCGGTGCTTTTTCTCACAGATTCCACAGATTTCACGGATGCTGCGCGGTGGAGGGCGGACGATGACGGCGCAAACGCGCGGCGATTGCGCCGTGAAGGCGATGCGATTGCGGTGGAATGGCGATGCGATTGCGGCGTTATGACAACGTGACAACGCCGTGACGGCCGGGCATGCAACGGGGAATGGGTGGATTGGTCAAACGGAACGGGCGTAGGAACCGGCCTTTGCGCCGGCCCCTACGCCCGTTCAAGTCATATCGCATGTTTGTTCAAATGATACCATTTGCCCGTTTCATCGAAACCACATGGCCGATGGAACAATGCCGGATATGTGTTTCATCAAAATGGAACGGCCGATGGAACGATGCCGTTTTCTCCTACTGCTGCATCAGATACTCCTTGAAGGCGGCGAAGCTGGCGGGCAGGGGCACGCTGTGGCGGGTGCCGCGCATGAAGGCTTGGAGGCGTTCGGGGATGGCGATGTCGGTGCCGAGGATGCGGTCTACCTGCTCCTTGAACTTGGCCGGATGGGCTGTTTCGAGGAACACGCCCAGCTCGTCGGGCTGCAGCTGCTCGCGCAAGGCCTGGTAGCCGCAGGCTCCGTGGGGGTCGAGCACGTAGCCGGTGCGCTCGTGGCACTGGCGCATGGTCTGGCGGATGCGGTCGTCGGTGTAGGTGGCCCCGCTGATGTCGGCCCTGATGGCCGGCCAGCTGGAACCGTAAAGGTCGAGTATGCGGGCGAAGTTGCTCGGGTCGCCCACGTCCATGGCGTTGGCCAGCGTCTGCTTGCTGGGCTGCGGACGGTACTGGCCCGACTGCAGATAGTTGTAGAAGACGTCGTTGGCGTTGTTGGCTGCGATGAACCGCTTCACGGGCAGTCCCATGCGCACGCCGAAGAGGCCGGCCGTGATGTTGCCGAAATTGCCGCTCGGCACGCACACCACGAGGTTGCTGCGGCCGCCCTCGCGACGCAGCCGGCCGTCGCGAAGAAGCTGGGCGTAGGCGTTGAAATAGTAGAACGCCTGGGGCAGGAAGCGGGCCACGTTGATGGAATTGGCCGAGGTGAGCTTCATGTGGGCGTTGAGTTCGGGGTCCATGAAGGCGCTCTTCACCAGGGCCTGGCAGTCGTCGAACACGCCGTCCACCTCGAGGGCGGTGATGTTGCGGCCCAGCGTGGTGAACTGGCTTTCCTGGATGCGGCTCACCTTGCCCTTGGGATAGAGCACGTAGACGTGGATGCCGTCGACGCCGAGAAAGCCGTTGGCCACGGCCGATCCGGTGTCGCCCGAGGTGGCCACGAGCACGTTCACGGGACGGCCGTCGGCTGCGTCGCGGCGGATGAAGTGTTGTAGCAGCCGCGCCATAAAGCGGGCACCCACGTCCTTGAAGGCCAGCGTGGGGCCGTGGAAGAGTTCGAGGCTGAAGATGTTGCCGTCGACGGGGGCCACGGGCGTGTCGAATGTCAGCGTGTCGGCCACGATGTGGCGCAGCGAGGCCTCGTCCACGTCTTCGCCGAAGAAGGCGCGGCTCACCTCGAAAGCCATGTCGGGGAACGACATGGAGGCGATGCGGTCGAAGAACGAGGCTGGCAGCCGCTCGATGCGCTCGGGCATGTAGAGGCCCCGGTCGGGGGCGAGGCCGCGCTCCACGGCCTCGCGCAGCGTGGCCTCGGGGGCCTGGTGGTTGGTGGAATAGTATTTCATGCGTCAGTGTATTTGCATCAGGGTTTTCATGAATTGTTCGAGGTGGAGCAGGCCGTAGGCCCCGGAGGCACACGCCACTTCGTCGTATTGCTGCACGGCGTCGGGCTCGATGCCCGGGTGCCAGACGAGGAAGGGCACGGGTTCGGCCACGTGGGTGCGCAGCTCCACCGGCGTGGGGTGGTCGGGCAGCACGGCGATGCACACCGGCTCGGCCCAGTGCTTCACCTCGTTGTAGACGGGCTCCACGATGCGACGGTCCAGATATTCAATGGTGCGCAGCTTGAGTTCGAGGTCGCCGTCGTGGCCGGCCTCGTCGCTGGCTTCGAGGTGCAGGTAGACGAAGTCCTGCCGGCGCAGGGCATCGATGGCGGCCGCAGCCTTACCTTCGTAGTTGGTGTCGGCCAGTCCGGTGGCTCCCGGCACCTTCACCACGTCGAGTCCGGCGTAGCGTCCGATGCCCCGAATGAGGTCGACGGCCGAGATGACCGAGCCCGTCCTGACCTGCGGATAGAGCTGCATCAGCGTCTGCATGCTGGGCCTGTAGCCTCCGCCCCAGGGCCAGATGCTGTTGGCGGGCCGCTCGCCGCGGGCCGTGCGGTCGCGGTTGTAGGGGTGGTCGGCCAGGATTTGCTGGGAGTCGATGATGAGCCGGTTGAGCAATTCGGCCGTCTCCCGGCCCGTGAGGCGGTGCTCTCCCGTGGGCCGTCCGTCGTGGCCGAGCACGTCCTCGCGCCTGTCTTCCCAGCCCGGCTCGCTCTGTACCAGCAGGGGCCGCCAGGGTTCGCCGGGGTGGTCGTGGGGCGGTGCGCACACCACGTGCTTGCTGGCACGCTTCACCACGAGCAGGTGCCGGTACTGTATGCCGGTGATGAAGCGCACGCTGTCGTTGCCCAGACGCTCGTCAAGGTAGCGCATGAGCTCGTCGCCGTGCTCGGTGGAGAGGTTGCCGCCGTTGTGGGTGAGGATTCGATCGTCGTGCAGCGTGATGACATTGCAGCGGAAAGCCGTGTCCTCGGGCTGCATGTCGTAGCCTATGCTGGCCGCCTCCAACGGTCCGCGGCCCTCGTAGACGCGGTTCAGGTCGTAGCCCAGGATAGCCGTATTGGCCACCTCGGAGCCCGGGTGGAAGCCTTGGGGGATGGTCATCAGCCGGCCCGTGCGGCCTCGGCGGGCCAGCAGGTCCATGTAGGGGGTGTCGGCGTGCTGCAGCAGGGTGCGGCCGCCCAGCCGTCCGACGGCATGGTCGGCCATGCCGTCGCCCAAAATAATGATGTGTTTCATGGGGATTTGCGCTTGTGGGGTGAATGTGATGGGGTCAGATATTGGCAATGCTCATGATATTGGCAAACACGCCTGCGGCCGTGACGCTGGCCCCTGCGCCGTAGCCTTGGATGAGCATGGGGTACTCCTTGTACCGCTCTGTGGTGAGCATCACGATGTTGTTGCTGCCCTCGAGTCCGTAGAAAGGGTGGCTGCGGTTCACGGCCTGTAGGGCCACGCTGGTCTTTCCGCCCTCCATCGTGGCCACGAACCGCCACCGCTTGCCCTCGGCTTCGAGCTGCCGTCGCCGCTGCTCGAAGCTGTCGTCGAGTTCGGGCAGCCGCCTCCAGAAGTCGTCGGCGCTGCCTTGGAAGAAGTCGTCGGGCACGAAGAGGCGCCGCTCCACGTCGGCCTGCTCCACCCGGTAGCCGGCCTCGCGCGTCAGGATGACCAGCTTGCGGATGACGTCGGTGCCGCTCAGGTCGATGCGGGGGTCGGGCTCGGCGTAGCCCTGCTGCCTGGCGCGGCGCACGGTTTCGGAGAAAGGCACGTCGGCTGCAAGCTCGTTGAAGATGAAGTTGAGCGTGCCGCTGAGCACGGCTTCTATCTTGAGGATGCGGTCGCCGGAGTTGCGCAGGTCGTTGATGGTGCCGATGATGGGCAGCCCCGCGCCCACGTTGGTCTCGAAAAGAAACTTCACACCGCGGCGCAGCGCCGTCTCCTTGAGTTGCGCGTAGTCCTCGTAGCGCGAGCTGGCAGCTATCTTGTTGGCCGCCACCACGCTGATATTGTGGGTGAGCAAGGTCTGGTAGAGGGCCGAAATGTCCTTGGAGGCCGTGCAGTCCACGAACACCGAGTTGAAGATGTTCATGCCGAGGATGGCGTTGCGCAGCTTCTCGGGGGTGCAGGGCTCCGAGTTTTTCAGCTGTTCGCGGTAGTTGTCGAGGTCGATTCCGTCGCGCGAGAAGACGGCGTTGCGCGAGGTGGCGATGCCCACCACGTTGAGCTTGAGGCGCGAGTGCTCCTTGAGCTCGTCGTATTGGGCGCGTATCTGCTCAATGAGCTTCCCGCCCACGGTGCCCACGCCGCAGATGAAGAGGTTGAGAACATTGTATTCCGAGAGGAAGAAGGAGTCGTGGAGCACGTTGAGTGCCTTGCGCAAATACTGCGAATCAATGACGAATGAGATGTTGGTCTCCGAGGCGCCCTGGGCGCAGGCAATGACCGAGATGCCGCTGCGGCCCAGTGTTCCGAAGAGCTTGCCCGCAATGCCGGGCGTGTGCTTCATGTTTTCGCCCACGATGGCAATGGTGGCCAGGTGGCTCTCGGCGTGCATGGGGAACATGGAACCGTCCTCGATCTCGGCCCCGAACTCGCGGTTGAGCACATCGACGGCGGCCTGGGCGTCCTCGTCGCGCACGCCGATGGAGGTGGAATTTTCCGATGAGGCCTGCGACACGAGGAACACACTGATGCCGTTTTCGGCCAGGGCGGTGAAGATACGGCGGTTCACACCGATGACGCCCACCATCGAAAGGCCCGACACGGTGATGAGCGTGGTGCCCTTGATACTGGATATTCCCTTGATGGCCTTGCGGTCGTTCTCTATCTTGTCCTTGATGATGGTGCCGGGGCTCTCGGGATTAAACGTATTCTTCACCCGTATGGGGATGCTCTTGATACACACGGGATAGATCGTAGGAGGGTAGATTACCTTGGCGCCGAAGTTGCAGAGCTCCATCGCCTCGACGTAGCTTAGCTCGTCAATGGTGTAGGCCGAGCGGATGACTTTGGGGTCGGCGGTCATGAATCCGTCCACATCGGTCCATATTTCCAGCGAGTCGGCGTCGAGCGCGGCGGCGATGATGGCTGCCGTGTAATCCGATCCGCCTCGGCCCAGATTGGTGATTTCGCCCGTGGTGCGGTCGGTCGAGATGAAGCCCGGAACGAGCGACACGCGGGGCATGTCGTCGAAAGCGTCGCGCACGAGCTTGTTGGTGAGGTCGCTGTCGAGGGCGTTTCTGCCGTTCACCACCTCGGTTTTGATGAACTCGCGCGCGTCCATCCAGCGCGAACCGCGGACGAGTGTCGACACGATGATCGAGCTCAGGCGCTCGCCGTAGCTCATGATGGCGTCCTGAGTCTTCTTGCTCAGGTCGCGGATGAGGTACACACCGAAGTATATGGAATGGAGTTGCTCGAAGAGGGCGTCCACTTGATTGAACAGCGTTTCGCGGCTGGCGGGGTCGGTAATGATGGTGTCTATCATCTTGTGGTGGCGGTCCACCATCTCCTCGTAGGCGCTCTTCCAGCCCTCGTTGCCCGTCAGGGCCAGTTGTGAAGTGGAGATAAGCTGGTCGGTGATGCCGCCCAAGGCGCTCACGACAACGACAATCGGCTGTCGGCGGGCCTCATTTTCCACGATGCGTTTCAGACTCAGAATGCTCTTTACGGAACCTACTGATGTTCCGCCAAACTTTAATACTTTCATTGTGAATGACGTTTTAATCATGTCATGCCGCCCCCGGAACAAACGGGGCCACGGCAAAACTTGGCTGCAAAAATACTAAGAATTATCCTCCCGACCAACGTTTTCGGTAACAATTTACCGTTTAACGTGGAGGGAAAATTGGAATTTGATACCTGTTTGGCGTGTTTAGCGTGTGGGCAGAATGGGCTTTTCGTATGAAGAATTATACTTTTTGGCAGGTCTGTCTTTGATAAATTGCGTAATTTTGCACCGTTTTTAAGATTTGCATGACATGATACAGGAATACCAGATACGGGTTTTGCCGCAGGTGGCGGGCAGCTCGGAGCGCATTGCCGGGCACATTGCCCGGGAGAAAGGACTGGATGCACGGAGCATCAATCAGGTGCGCGTGCTCAGGCGCAGCATCGACGCGCGCCAGCGAACCATCTATGTAAACCTCACGGTGAGGGTCTACATCAACGAGTTTCCGCAGGACGAGGCCTACACACCCACGGCTTATCCCAACGTGGAGGGCCGGCCGCAGGTGGTCGTGGTGGGCGCGGGGCCGGGCGGTCTCTTCGCTGCCCTGCGCCTCATCGAGCTGGGACTGCGCCCCGTAGTACTGGAGCGCGGCAAGGATGTACGCGAGCGAAAGAAGGACTTGGCCCTCATCACGCGCACCCAACAGGTGGACCCCGAGAGCAATTACTGCTTCGGCGAGGGTGGGGCGGGCGCCTACAGCGACGGCAAACTCTATACGCGCAGCAAGAAACGGGGCAACACAGAGAAGATCCTCAACGTGTTCTGCCAGCACGGGGCCTCGACCAACATCCTGGCCGACGCCCATCCACACATCGGCACCGACAAGCTGCCGCGCGTCATTGAGAACATGCGGATGCAGATTTTGCAGAGTGGCGGCGAGGTGCACTTCCAGACAAAGATGACCCGGCTGCTACTCGACGGCGACACGGTAGTGGGCGTTGAGGCCGTGAATCTGGCCACGGGGGCCGGCGAGACCTACCGCGGGCCGGTGATTCTGGCCACCGGCCACAGCGCGCGCGACGTGTACCGCTATCTGGATGCCGCCCGCATTGAGATAGAGCCCAAGGGTATTGCCGTGGGTGTGAGGCTGGAACATCCCTCCGAACTCATCGACCGCATACAGTATCACAACCGCGAAGGCCGTGGCCAATACCTGCCGACGGCCGAGTATGCCTATGTGGCGCAGGTGGCGGGACGGGGCGTTTACTCGTTCTGCATGTGTCCGGGCGGCTTTGTCATCCCCGCCGCCACGGGGCCGGAACAGATTGTTGTGAACGGCATGTCGCCGGCCAACCGCGGCACGCAGTGGTCGAACAGCGGCATGGTGGTCGAGATTCGTCCCGAGGACATGGCCGACCCTACGCTCTTTGCGCCCGATGCGGCCCAGCCCGGAACGGAGGACGAGAGTCGTGCGGACGGGCCGGACAACCTCCGTGTGATGCGATTCCAGGAGCGACTGGAGCGTGACTGCTGGCAGCAGGGCAACCGAAGGCAGACTGCTCCGGCGCAGCGCATGGCCGATTTTGTGAACGGCCACCTCAGTTTCGACCTGCCGAAGAGCAGCTATGCGCCGGGGCTCATCAGCAGTCCGCTGCACTTCTGGATGCCCAAGTTCATCACCTCGCGCCTGCAGGAGGGGTTCAAGGCCTTTGGCAAGCGCAGCCACGGCTTCCTCACCAACGAGGCCACGCTCATCAGCGTCGAGACGCGCACGTCGAGTCCGGTGCGCATTCTGCGCGACCACACGACGCTGCAGCACGTCCGTCTGCGCGGTCTCTTCCCCTGCGGAGAGGGTGCGGGCTATGCCGGCGGCATCGTCTCGGCCGGCGTGGACGGCGAGCGGTGTGCCGAAATGGCGGTCGAATATGCAAGCAACGGGCAGTCTTCCCAGTAAAAACAAGAAAGCTTTCGCCACGTGGCGAAAGCTTTTTATTTGAGCAAGTCGGGGCGTAGGCGGCGCGTGCGCTCCATGGCTTGGTCCATTTCCCACTGTTTCACCTTGGCCTCGTTGCCGCTAAGCAGGATGTCGGGCACTTTCCAACCCTTGTATTCAGCCGGTCGGGTGTAGATGGGAGCGGCCAGCAGGTTGTCTTGAAAACAGTCGGAGAGGGCGCTTTGGTCGTCGCTGATGACACCCGGCACCAGCCTCACCACGGCGTCGGCAATGGCTGCAGCGGCCAGCTCGCCGCCGGTAAGCACGAAGTCGCCCATGCTGATCTCGCGTGTAATGAGGTGGTCGCGCACGCGCTGGTCTATGCCTTTGTAGTGGCCGCAAAGGATGATGAGGTTCTGTTGCAGGCTCATGCCGTTGGCGATGCGCTGGTCGAACCTCTCTCCGTCGGGCGTCACATAGATCACATCGTCGTATTCGCGTTCGGCTTTCAGGGCCGAGATACAGCGGTCTATGGGTTCAATCTGCATCACCATGCCGGCAAATCCACCGTAGGGATAGTCGTCCACGCGGCGCCATTTGTCGTTGGTGTAGTCGCGCAGGTTGTGCAGCCGGATCTCTGCCAGCCCTTTTTTCTGGGCGCGTGCCAGGATAGACTCGTGTACAAATCCGTCGAGCATCTCGGGCAGCACCGTGATGATGTCTATTCTCATGGGCGGCTTAGTCGAATGTCCACTTGGCGGCGATGGTGGGAATGGCGTAGAACCGGTTGTTCTTGCCGTTCTCATTCCACACGAAGTTGTTGCTCAACTCCACCTCGGTGCCGAGGCTCAGGTTCACCTTGTCCCAGCCTTTGATGGTGTTTAGATTGAACCAAAACTGCGGTTCGCTCACCACAATCCACTTGCCTTTCACGTTGGGATCGTACCAAGCGTCGCAGAAACCGCTGAAGGTGCACAGGTTGCGGGCGAAGTTCAGGCCCCACACCTCGGTGAGTTGGAACGAGCTGAAGGGGTGCGCGCCATAGTGGCGGTTCTTGAAATAATACTTGTACAGGGCCTGAATGCTGAACGTTCGGCTGAAGTCTGCGCTGTGCCAGTTCCACGCGCCGCCGGCCAGCGCGGCGTGTTGGAAGCGTGTGGCGTTCCAGGTGGACTCGTCGCTGCTCAGCCCTCCGTTGTATTCCACGTGGGCTGCCCACTGTTTGTTCTTCGTGACGCTGAACTCGCGGGCTATTTCCCAGTAGGCGCCGGCCACGCCGTCGCGCTGGTAATCGAGGTCGGTAAATAGGTAGGTGCTGCCCCAACGGTCGGGTTTGAACATCTCTACAGTGGTTGTCATACTGGGCCTGGTGGTCAGGTCGTTGTAGAGCGAGTGGCCCAAGTCGTAGTGCAGCTGCACGTTTTGCGCAGCCAGGGCGGCAGTGCAGGCCACGAAAGCGGCCGTAGCAAGGATACGTTTCATCTTCTGTTAAATTTTGTGCAAATGTAAGGGAAAATCCCGTAACGGCCAAATGTTTTCCCCGTTTATTGCCCGCGGCGCATGCACGGCGGGCTGCCAGAGCGGCGGCGGGCCGTTCCGCGTCAGTCGGCGAAGCGGCTCACGAACTCGTCTTCCGAGATAACGGCGATGCCCAGCTGCCGTGCTTTCTGGTTCTTTCCGCTGGCCGAGGCCGTGTCATTATTAATAAGGTAGGACGTAGCCTTGCTCACCGAGCCCGTCACCTTCCCCCCCTGGCTCTCGATGTAGGCCTTGAGCTCGTTGCGGTTCTTGTAGCGGTGCACGTCGCCGGTCACCACAAACGTGAGCCCCCGGCAGCGGTCGCCGGCGGTGGTGACGGCCGTCTGGCTGACGCTGACCTCCTTGAGCAGCCGCTCCACCATAGCCAGGTTGGCCGGTTGACTGAACCATCCCACCAGTGAGGCCGACTTCTCGGGCCCAATGCCCGGGATGAGGGCCAGCCGTTCCTGTCCCGTGGGGCCGAAGAGCGTGGTCCCGTCGCAGTCGCGCCCCGAGGCGATGTCGATGAGTTCGGCCAGCGGATAGGCGGCGAGCAGCCGTGCGCACACGTCCTGCCCAACCATCGGGATGGTGAGTGCATAGAGCAGCCGCCGGGCCTCCACGGTGCGCGCCTTCTCGATGGAGCGCATGAGGTTGGCGGCAGACTTCTCTCCGAAGCCCTCGAGCGCGGCTATCTCGTGGATGTGTGCGGGCAACTTGAAGATGTCGGCATACTCGCACACCCAGCCCAGATTGATGAATTTGGCGAGCGTCTGCTCGGAAATGCCATCCACGTTGACGCCCTCCTTGGAGACGAAGCGGGCGAATTTCCTGAGCTGTTTGGCCGGGCAGGCCGCATTGGTGCAGTGCAGCGTCTTGGTGCCGCTGGCCGGGCTCACCGTCACCTCGGTGGGCTTGCCGCACACGGGGCACGCCTCCGGGACAACGAGGCTGCCCACCCGCGCGCTCACACTTACCACCTTGGGGATGATCTTGTTGGCCTTGATCACCTCGATCCGCGTGCCCCGTCCGCCGATGCCCAGCCGTTCGCACTCGCTGATGTTGCACAGCGAGGCACGCTTCACGGTGGTTCCTTCCAGCTCCACGGGGGTGAAGACGGCCACGGGCGATATGGTCGAGGCCGCACAACTCCACTCCACCCGTTCGAGTTCGGTGGCCGCGCGCTCGTCCTGCCACTTGAAGGCGAGGCCCGCCCTCGTGGCATGATGGCCCGTGACGGAGCCTGTACGGGCATAGTCCGTGTCGTCGTAGACCATCACCAAGCCGTCCACGGGGTAGGGATTCCGGCGGTGGGTCACGCGTTCGGTCCAGCGGTCGATGGCCGTCTGCACGTTTTCCGGCGTGGGATGGTCTATGCGTTCGTGCTCCACGCAGCCCATGCCGTTGTCGCGCAGATAGTCCATGCGCGCGCCCCAGGAGTGGAGCTCGTCGTCGGTGTGCACCAAGGTGAAGGGAATCCAGCGGATGTGCCGCTGCGCCACCTCGGCCGGGTCTTTCAGCGTGAGAGAGCCCGAGGCCAGGTTGCGGGGGTTGGCATACTCCTCCTCGCTCTCCATGTTGAACTGCTCGAAGTCGTCGTAGGCGATGACAGCCTCGCCCCGCACCACCACGTGCCCCCGGTCCTTGATGGTGGGCGGTATGCCCGCGATGGCCCGTGCCAGGTGTGTAATGTTGGTGCCGGTGTGTCCGTTGCCGCGCGTCACCACCTTGGCGAGCCGGCCGCCGTCGTAGGTCACCACGAGCGTCAGCCCGTCGAGCTTCCACGAGAGCCACACGGGCCGCCCCTCGGCCCACTTTGCCAGGTCTTCCGTGCGCTTGGTCTTGGCCAGCGAGAGGGCGGCGAACTCGTGGGCTTCTTTCTGTCCGGCGATGCTGTCTTCCGACACCCGGTGGGTGGGCGAGCCGGGCATCACGGTGCCCGTCTCCTGTTCCAGCCGTCGCAGCTCGTCGAACTTTGCGTCCCATTCATAGTCGGTCATGCGCTCCCCACGCCCGTTGTAGTAGGCCTCCGAGGCCTCGTTGAGCTGCCGTATCAGCTCCTGCATCTGTTGGGTCTTGTCCATGCGTGTCTTGTCTTTCCCTGCAAAGTTAGCAAAAAAGGCGGGAAAGGCCCGCGGGCGCGCCGCAATATTTTCGGAGTGCCCCTACGCTTGCGGCCCATGGCGCCGCCGGTTCATGCGGGTACATGCGCCCCAAGCCGTGCGCAACCCGGCCCCTTGCCCCTCACGGCAGCAGGGCCAGCACCTGGCGGTCGGCCGCGGTCCAGTTGAGGCCCTCGGCTTCCTCGCGCGTGAGCCAGCGGGCGTCGAGGTGTTCCAGCAGCGTGAAGGGGCCGTCGCCCGGCTTGCACAGGTAGGGCCAGAGGCGTATGGTGAAGTCGGGGTAGGCGTGAACCACGCAACCCAGCGGCCGTCCTACGTAGACGTCCCAGTCCATTTCTTCGCGGATTTCGCGCAGCAGGGCCTCGTGCCGGCTCTCTCCCGCCTTCACCTTGCCCCCGGGAAACTCCCAGTGCTCGGAGTTGTAGGCGCGGTGCGAACGGCGGCGTTGCACGCAGAGGTAGCGGTCGTCGTCTCTGACAACGGCCGCCACCACGTCGATGATGTCCTCTTGGGTGCTCATGTTTCGGTTGTTTTAGGGTGTGGTTTTGTTGTTGATTCATGCAAAGATACGCAAAAAATCAGATACCGCCCCCGCCTTTTTCCCATTATTTTCAGGCTGGCGTGTCGCCCTTCCGCCATGTAGGGGCACAGCCTTTGTGTGTCTGCCGGGGATGTATGGGGCGGTGGCGGCGGGCATGGGGCGGCGCAATCGCCGCGCGAACACGCCGCAAACGCGTTGCGAAAACGGTGCAAACGTCGCGCGAAAAGGCCGTAATCGCACGGCCGTTGCGGCGCAATCGCCCCACGGTGCGGGCGTGGGCGTGCAGCCACAACGGCCTTGGGCCCCTCATTTTCAGGTGGGCCGTCTGCCCCGCGCCACCCTCACCTTGCCCCCGCGCCCCCGCATCCCCGGGCCCGGAAAGGCGGCGGGGCAGGGCGGGCAGCCCTCCCGGCAGCCTCAATTTTTCGGCAAAGAGGGGGCGTAATCCGATAATTTTGCGTAAGTTTGCACCCAAAAGACACCGACATGACATTCAAACAACTCCTGGGCCAGGTGGCATACGCCGACATGGCTCCCTATATCGACGAGGCCGCAAGGCAGAACGCCGAAGACCTGCGACCGCAGCACGTGAAGACGGCGGAGGTGCGGCGGGCCTACGACGAACTGCTGGCGGCGCGGCCAACCTTTGGTTTCATCGACACGCCCATCGAGGTGAAGATGGCGGGCGGCCGCCTCAGTGTGAGCAACATGCACCTCGGTTCGCCCACCGACCTGCTGAGCCACCGCCTCCGCGTGGCCGCCGACGTGACGGCCCCACAGGCCGAGATTGCCGCCCAGTGCCTCTACCAGCTCGCGGCCCACGAGGCCGCCACGCAGAAATACCGCGAGGGCGACGAGTTCGACGACCTGGACCCGCAGATGGCCCGCATCGTGCGCTGAGGCCCGGGAGGCAGGGCAACACGTTCAATCCTCATCACCCATCATATCTTTCACCCAATTATGGTAATCGGCATAGACGTAGGTATCAGTACCACCAAGATAGTAGGCATCGACGGCGAGGGCGCCGTGGTGTCGCCCGTCCGCATCAAAGCCACCGACCCCGTGACCTCGCTCTACGGGGCTTTCGGCAAGTATCTCTACGACAACAGGCTGCGACTCGACGACATTGAGCACGTGATGATAACCGGTGTAGGGGCTGCTTACATCGACACGCCCATCTACGGGCTGCCCACCGACAAGGCCGAGGAGTTCCTGGCCGACGGTCTGGGGGCGCGCTACGAGACCGACTTGGACCGCATGCTCGTGGTTTCGATGGGCACGGGAACCAGTCTGGTGCAGTGCGACGGCGACGACATCCGCCACATCGGAGGCATCGGTTTGGGCGGCGGCACGCTGATGGGGCTGAGCCGCATCATGCTCAAGACCGACGAGGTGAAGCAGATTGTGGCCCTGGCCATGGAGGGCGACCCCGCCAACGTGGACGTGCTCATCGGCGACATCAGCCCCAATCCCCTGCCCAACCTGCCCAAGACGGCCACCGCCTCGCTCTTCGGCAACGCACGGAGCAATGCCTCGCGCGAGGACATTGCCCTGGGCATCATCACCATGGTGCTGCAAAGCATCGGGTCGAGCTGCATTCTGGCTTCGCTCAACTCGGGCATCAGGGAGTACGTGCTCATCGGCAACCTGACGCTGCTGCCCCAGTGCAAGGTCATCTTTCCCGCCATGGAGAAGCTCTACAAGGTGCACTTCATCATCCCCAAATACTCCGAATTCTGCACGGCCATCGGGGCCGCCCTGTGCTATGGCGGGCTGCCCCGGTCTCGTTTCCGCTCTTAGGCCCCTGTGCGGGCCGGGAGTTTCCACCCACTGACAAGATGAAAGAACAAGACTTTGCCTATGCCGACGAGCGGTTTGCCGACCTCCAGCTGTTGCGCTACCGCCTCGCCGGCTTCGAGCAGCTGACGCTGCAACAGAAGAAATACGTGTACTTCCTGGCCCAGGCCACGCTCTTTGGCCGCGACATCACCACCGACCAGGGAGGCCGCTGGAACCTCGACATCCGCAAACTGCTGGAAGCCGTCTACACCAACTACGGCGGCGACCGCACGGAGCCCGATTTCGCGGCCCTGACGCTCTACCTGAAACGCCTCTGGTTCTCCAACGGCATCTACCACCACTACGGCTGCGAGAAGTTCGTGCCGGGCTTCGGCGAGGCCTGGCTGCACGCCGCGGCGGAGCGGCTGCCCGCGGCGGGCGTGCCCCGGGGCTACGCTTCCTGGGCCGACGTGGCGGCGGCGGTGGCCCCCGTCGTCTTCGACCCCGCGCTGCTGCCCAAGCGTGTGAACCAGGCCGACGGCGAGGACTTGGTGCAGACCTCGGCCTGCAACTACTACGAAAACCTGACCCAAGCCGAGGTGGAGGCCTACTACGCGCGCCTCAAGGCCGGGGGCGACGCCGACTGCCCGTCCTCCTATGGGCTCAACTCCCGGCTGGTGAAGACGGCCGACGGCCGCATCGAGGAGCATGTCTATACTATCGACGGGCTCTACGGGCCCGCCATCAGGCAAATCACGGAATGGCTGGAACGCGCCGCCACGGTGGCCGAGAACGAGCGGCAGCGGCAGGTCATCGCCCTGCTCACAGACTATTATCGCACGGGCGACCTGCGCCGCTTCGACGACTATTCCATCGCCTGGCTGGGCGAACAGCAGGGGCAGGTGGACTTCGTGAACGGCTTCATCGAGGTCTACGGCGACCCCCTCGGGCTGAAAGGCTCGTGGGAGGGCATCGTGGAATACAAGGACATGGAGGCCACGCGGCGCACGCAGACCATCGCGCGGAACGCCCAGTGGTTCGAGGACCACTCGCCCGTGGACCCCCGCTTCCGCAAGGAAAAGGTGACCGGCGTCACGGCCAACGTGGTGTGTGCAGCCATGCTCGGCGGCGACGAATACCCGGCGTCGGCCATCGGCATCAACCTGCCCAATGCCGACTGGATACGGGCACGCCACGGCTCGAAGAGTGTCACCATCGGCAATCTGACCGAAGCCTACCGGCAGGCCGCCCGCGGCAACGGCTTCGACGAGGAGTTTGTCATCGACGAGGAGACGCGTCGCCTCACGGCCGCCTACGGCGACCTGTGCGACGACCTGCACACCGACCTGCACGAATGTCTGGGCCACGGCAGCGGCCGTCTGCTGCCCGGCACCGACCCCGACGCCCTGAAGGCCTATGCCAGCACCGTGGAAGAGGCGCGGGCCGACCTCTTCGGGCTCTACTATCTGGCCGACCCCAAGCTGCGGGAGCTGGGCCTCGTGCCCGACGACGAGGCCTACAAGAGCCAGTACTACCACTACATGATGAACGGACTGCTCACCCAGCTGGTGCGCATCAAGCCCGGCCACCAGATTGAGGAGGCCCACATGCGCAACCGTGCGCTCATTGCCCGCTGGTGCCTGGCCCAGGGCGACGGCACGGTGCAACTGGTGAAGCGCGCGGGCAAGACCTATGTCCGCATCGACGACTACCCCCGGTTGCGCGGGCTCTTCGCCCGGCTGCTGGCCGAGGTGCAGCGCATCAAGAGCGAGGGCGACCACGAAGCCGCCCGCCGGCTGGTGGAGCAGTATGGCGTGCGGGTGGATGCCGGGCTCCACAGCGAGGTGCTCGCGCGCTACGAACACCTACACATCGCCCCCTACAAAGGCTTCATCAACCCCCGGATGCGGCCCGTGACCGACGCCGACGGCCACATCACCGACATTGCGCTGGACTACAGCGAGAGCTTCGAACACCAGATGTTGCGCTACTCGCGCGAGTATGCCACGCTTTAATCGCCTGTCCATACACCATGAAGAAAGAAGACGTACAGGAACGGCTGCGCCAAATCAAGCGGAGCTTCCACGGCATGATGAACGGCCCCGTGGCCCAGTCCATGCGCGACAAAGGCCTCGACTACCACCTCAACTGGGGCGTGCCCTTCGTGCAGCTGCGCGAGTTGGCGCAGGAAACAGGCCAGGACTACGACCTGGCCATCGCCTTGTGGAAGGAAGACATACGCGAGTGCAAGATACTGGCAACGCTTGTCATGCCCGCCTCGGCCATGCCCGAGGAGGTGGCCGAGATATGGATGGAGCAGACACGCTCGCAGGAAATGGCCGAGATGCAGGCCTTCAACCTCTACCAGCACGTGCCCTACGCCCCCGCGCTGGCCTACCGCTGGATGGCCAGCGACCGCGACGTGTGCCAGATTTGCGCCTACGGCATCCTGGCGAGGCTCTTCATGCGCGGGCAGGAACCCAACGAACGGGGCATCCACGAGTTCCTCGACCAGGCTGTGGCAGCCCTCCACTCCGGTTCGGCGGGCGTCAGGCATGCCGCCATGAACGCCGTGACGCGCTTTGCAGGACTGGGTCTGCTCTACGAGCGCATGGCCCAATCGGCCCTGCGTCCCGATTTTAATATTATTTAGATGCGATGTTTCGCCGCTCTAAGGATAATGTTGTACTTTTGCGCCAAAATAGAAATCAAGGTTAATACAAGAGATTATGGCAGAATCCGTAGACATTAGAGAACTCAACGTCAGAATAGAGCAGCAGAGCGGTTTCGTCACCAACCTGGTGTCGGGAATGAACCGTGTCATCGTGGGGCAGCGTCATTTGGTCGACATGCTCCTCATTTCGCTGCTCAGTGACGGCCATATCCTGCTCGAGGGCGTGCCGGGACTAGCCAAGACTTTGGCCATCAAGACGCTGGCACAACTGGTCGATGCCGGCTTCAGCCGCATACAGTTCACGCCCGATTTGCTCCCGGCCGACGTGGTGGGCACGATGATTTACTCGCAGAAAGACGAGCGCTTCCAGGTGAAGCGCGGCCCCGTGTTTGCCAACTTCGTGCTGGCCGACGAGATCAACCGGGCCCCGGCCAAGGTGCAGAGCGCCCTGCTCGAAGCCATGCAGGAGCACCAAGTGACTATCGGCGAGAGCACGTTCAAGCTGCCCGTGCCTTTCCTCGTGATGGCCACGCAGAACCCCATCGAGCAGGAGGGCACCTATCCGTTGCCCGAGGCCCAGGTGGACCGCTTCATGCTCAAGGTTGTCATCGACTATCCCACGCTGGAGGAGGAGAAGCTAATCATCCGCGAAAACATCCGGGGCAGCCTGCCAACGGTCAGCCCCGTGACCACCGCTGACGAGATTTTGCGCGCCCGTGACGTGGTGGGGCAGGTCTACATCGACGAGAAAATCGAGCAGTACATCGCCGATATAGTCTTTGCCTCGCGCTATCCCGACCGCTACGGGCTGGCCGAACTGAAAGACCTCATCACCTTTGGCGGCAGTCCGCGCGCCAGCATCAACCTGGCCAAGGCCTCGCGCGCCTATGCTTTCATCAAGCATCGCGGCTACGTGGTGCCCGAGGATGTGCGGGCCGTGGTGCACGATGTGATGCGCCACCGCATCGGCCTGAGCTATGAGGCCGAGGCCGGCAACGTGTCGGCCGAGGAGATTGTGAGCAAGATAGTGAACAAGATAGAGGTGCCTTGAGCCGGCAGGCAAGCGTCAGGATGGACACGAGCGACATATTAAAAAAGGTAAGGAAGATAGAGATTAAGACCCGCGGGTTGAGTCAGAACATCTTCGCCGGACAGTACCACTCGGCCTTCAAGGGCCGGGGCATGGCCTTTTCGGAGGTCAGGGAGTACCAGTTCGGCGACGACGTGCGCGACATCGACTGGAACGTGACGGCCCGTTTCCATCATCCTTATGTCAAGGTGTTCGAGGAGGAGCGCGAGCTCACCGTCATGTTGCTCGTCGATGTGTCGGGTTCGCTCGACTTCGGCACGTCGCGGCAGATGAAGCGCGACATGGCCACGGAGATTGCCGCGACCATTGCTTTCTCGGCCATTCAGAACAACGACAAGATTGGCGTGGTCTTCTTCTCGGACCGAATAGAGAAATACATCCCTCCGAAGAAAGGGCGCCGCCACATCCTTTATATCATCCGCGAGATGCTCAACTTCGAGCCACAGAGCCGCAAAACCGACGTGGCCATGGCCACTGCATTCCTTACACGCGTGATGAAGCGGCGGTGCACCTCGTTTGTCATCAGCGACTTCTACGACCGCGGCGACTTCTCGCGCGAGATGGAGATAGCCAACCGCAAGCACGACGTGATAGCCATTCAGGTGTATGACCCGCGTGCTCGGATGCTGCCCGACGTGGGACTCATCCGCGTGCGCGACGCCGAGACCGGCCACGAAATGCTCATCGACACCTCCAGCGCCAGTCTGCGCCGTGCCCACACCCGCTACTGGATGGAGCGCGAGGCGGTTCTGCGCCAGACTTTTTCGCGCAGCCGCGTGGACTGGACGGCCGTGGCCACCGACGAAGACTTCACCCGCGCGCTGATGCTGCTCTTCAAACAGCGGGCGTAAACAAGCAAAGACACGATGAACAGATTGACACACGGCATATTGACATTCGTTCTTCTGCTCGGCTTCCTGCCGGGCAGGGCGCAGGTGGTGGTGGAGCAAACGGTCGATTCCGTGGGCATCCTCATCGGCCAGCAGGCCCATTTGTCGCTCGGCGTCACCCTGCCCGAGAGGTCGCGCGTGCAGTGGCCCGCACTCAAGGCCGCGCAATACGTGGTGCCTGGAGTGGAAGTGGTGGGCGTGGCCGACGGCGACAGCGTGAGCGTGGGCAACGGGCAGGTGCAGCTGACACGCGTCTATACCATCACCTCGTTCGACGAGCGGCTCTATGCCATCCCCGCTCTGCCGGTGCGGGTGGACGGCAAGACCTACCGCGGCGGCACGGCCGCGCTGAAGGTCATCACCATGGACGTGGACACGCTGCACCCCAATCAGTTCTTCCCGCCCAACGATGTGCAGGACAATCCTTTCCTCATGTCCGAGTGGATGCCCGGGTTCTGGCTCTCCGTGCTGGTGGTGCTGTTGGGGCTGGGCGCGTTCTACCTCGTGGTGCGGCTGCGTGCCCACAAGCCCATCATCACCCGAATCCGCATCGTGAAGCACATCCCCGCCCATCAACGGGCCCTGACGGCCATCGACAAAATCAAGGCCGAGCACATGCAGGCCAGTGAGGACCAGAAGACTTATTACACGCAACTCACCAACACCCTGCGCCAATACATCCAGGAACGCTTCGGCTTCAATGCCATGGAAATGACCTCCGGCGAAATCATCGACCACCTGCAGGCGGCCGGCGACCGCCGCATGCTGGCCGAACTGACCGAGCTCTTCACCACGGCCGACCTGGTGAAGTTTGCCAAATACTCGACGCTCATCAATGAAAACGACCTCAACCTGGTGAATGCCGTGAACTATATCGACGTGACTAAGCAGGAGGGGCAGCCCACGGAGGAGCGCATCGTGCCCCAACTCTCCGAGAGCGACCGGCAGAAACAGCAGAGCCGCATCACCATCAAGGGGCTGCTCTGGGTTGTGGGGGTGGCTGTTGTGGGCTTGGTGGGCTATGTGCTCTGGCAGCTGTGGCAGTTGATGGTGTGACCTCATCCTAAGTAACTCGTGGAAATGGAATTTGCAAACAAGGAATATTTCTTACTGCTGCTGTTGCTACTCCCCTACGTGCTGTGGTACTTCCTCTACCGCCGCCGCAGCGAGCCCGCGATGCGCATGAGCGATACTCACGTCTACATGGATGCCCCGCGTAGCTGGCGCATGCGCATTGTGGGGCTGCCCATGGTGCTGCGCTGCCTCGTTTTCGTGCTGGTGGTGCTGGCACTGGCGCGCCCCCAGACCCGCAACTCCTGGGGTCACAGGACTGTCGAGGGCATCGACATCATGCTGGCCATGGACGTTTCGACCTCTATGTTGGCCGAAGACCTGAAGCCCAATCGCATCGAAGCCGCCAAGGACGTGGCCGCCGAGTTCATTTCGGGCCGCCTCGACGACAACATCGGCCTCACGATTTTTGCCGGAGAGGCGTTCACGCAGTGTCCGCTCACTACTGACCACGGCTCGCTGCTCAGTCTGCTGCACAACGTGCGCACCGACATTGCCGCTCGCGGACTCATCCAGGACGGCACGGCCGTGGGCATGGGACTGGCCAATGCCGTGTCGCGCCTCAAGGGCTCGAAAGCCAAGAGCAAGGTCGTCATCCTGCTTACCGACGGCAGCAACAACATGGGCGACATATCTCCCCTCACCGCTGCACAGATTGCCCGCTCGCTGGGCATCCGTGTATATACCATCGGTGTGGGCACCAACAAGGTGGCTCCATACCCTATGCCTGTGGGCGGTACGGTGCAATATGTGAACATGCCCGTAGAGATAGACACCCGAACGCTGACGCAAATCTCGGCCATGACCGAGGGCAACTTCTACCGCGCCACCAACAACCGCGAACTCAAGCAGATATACCGCGACATCGATCAGCTGGAAAAAACGAAGATGAACGTCACGCATTTCTCCAAACGCTACGAGGCTTACCAGCCCTTTGCCTTGGCCGCCGTGGTGTGTCTGCTGCTCGAACTGCTGCTGCGCAACACCGTATTGCGGCGGTTGCCTTGAGTCGGCGCATCGTGTTAAACAAGAATCGATATGCTAAGATTTGAAGATACGACATACCTGTGGCTGCTGTTGCTCATTCCGGCAATGGCTCTGCTGCGCTGGTTGATGAGCCGGCGGCAGAAGCGGCGACTCCGGCAGTTCGGCGACTTGAGGCTGTTGCGCGGGCTCATGCCCGACGTGTCGCGCTGGCGGCCACTGCTCAAGTTCTGGCTGTTGCAGGCGGCATTGGCCGTGCTGGTGCTCATGCTGGCCCGCCCGCAGATGGGTACACGCATCTCGCATGAGAAGCGCAACGGCATCGAAGCCATCATCTGCATGGACATTTCCAACTCTATGCGTGCCGAGGATGTGGCGCCGAGTCGGCTCGACAAGAGTAAAATGCTCGTGGAAAGCATGACCGATCACTTCACCAACGACAAGATAGGGCTCGTGGTTTTTGCCGGTGATGCCTTCGTGCAGCTGCCTATTACGAGCGACTATGTGTCGGCCAAGATGTTCCTGCAAAACATCGATCCCTCGCTCATTGCCACGCAGGGCACCGACATTGCACGGGCCATCAATGTGGGTATGCACAGCTTCACGCAGCAGGATGGCGTGGGGCGCGCCATCATTATTATTACTGATGGTGAGGACCATGAGGGGGGCGCGCTGGAAGCTGCAAGGGCTGCACGCAAGGCGGGCATCAATGTTTTTGTGCTCGGCGTGGGCGATCCCAAGGGTGCTCCCATCCCCGACGGGCGGGGCGGCTACATGAAAGACGCGGCGGGACAGACCGTCATGTCGGCCCTCAACGAGCAGATGTGCCGGCAGGTGGCCCAGGCGGGCAGCGGCGTATATATCCATGTGGACAACACGTCCGACGCGCAGGAGGACCTCAACGACGAGCTCACCAAACTGCAAAAAGGCGAGACCAGCTCCGTGATTTACAGTGAATACGACGAACAGTTCCAGGCTTTCGGACTGCTGGCCATCCTGCTTTTGCTGGCCGAAGTGTGTGTGCTCGAGGCCAAGAACCCCATGTTCAAGGGTGTGCGCCTGTTTAAACGAAAGGGGGAAACGTCATGAAAAAGCTGAGATACCTGCTGTTGCTCCTGCTGTGCACGGTGCAAGCGCTGGCCGTGTCGGCCCAGAGTGACCGCCAATTCATCCGCAACGGCAACCGGCTCTACCGGCAGCAGAACTATGCCAAAGCCGAGATAGAATACCGAAAGGCCCTGGGCAAGAATGGTCGCAACACGCAAGCGATGTACAATCTGGGCTGTGCGCTCATGCAGCAACAGAAAGATTCGGCCGCCATCGTGCAGTTGCAGAACGCCGGCAAGGCCGAAACCGCCCGTGTGCGAAAGGCTATGGCGTACCACAATATCGGGGTCATCTGCCAGAAACACCAGTTGTATGGCGAGGCCATCGAGGCCTACAAGGAGAGCCTTCGCAACCGTCCCGACAACAACGAGACGCGCTACAACCTGGCCCTCTGCAAGCGGTTGGCCAAGAAACAGAAGCAGAACGGTGGCAAGGACAACAAGAACGACAAGCAGAAAGACAACAAGAACGACAAGGACAAACAGAAGCAAGACAAGCAGAACAAGCAGGATTCCAAGCAGGACAAGCAGCAACAGCAGCCCCGTCCCGAGGAGCAGATGAGCAAGGACAACGCCGAACAGCTGCTCAACTACGCCGTCCAGGCGGAGCGTGCCACCCAGCAACGCATGAAGCAACAGCAGCAGCAACCGCAGCGTCGCCGGTTGCAGAAGAACTGGTAAACCGATGAATATGGTAAAAAATCGCTTACAGCCCATCCCCCACCTTATATTATATATGCTCCTTGCCACGGTTGCCATGGCGTGGGGCACGCTTCCGCTGCGGGCGCAAATCACGGTGTCGGCCCCTGCGCGCGTGTCGGCGGGTGAGAATTTCCGGCTGGCCTACACCATCAACACGCAGGACGTGGAGGACTTCCGCGCCGGCAACATCCCCAGTGGACTCGAAGTCATTGCGGGCCCCTACACCTCGCAGCAGTCAAGTTACCAGATGGTGAACGGACATACGAGCAGTTCCTCGTCGATCACGTTCACCTATACGCTCTACGCCGACAAGACCGGCACCTACACCATTCCCGCCGCCCACGCCCGCATCAACGGCCGCACGGTGGCCTCGCGGGCGGTCAAGATTACGGTGTCGGGCCATGCCCGTCCCAACAGCAACGGTGCACCGCAGATGCACCAGGACAATGACGACGAGGCTCAGTTGCGCAGCGCGGGTTCGCGCATCTCGGGAAACGACCTGTTCATCAAGGTATCGGCCAACAAACGACGCGTGCATGAGCAGGAGCCCGTGCTGTTGACCTACAAGGTTTACACCCTCGTCGACCTGACGCAACTTGAGGGAAAGATGCCCGACCTCACGGGATTCCACACCCAGGAAGTGCCGCTGCCCCAGCAGAAGAGCTTTCACATGGAGAACGTCAACGGCCGCAACTACAAGGCTGTGACGTGGAGCCAGTACGTGATGTACCCCCAGATGACGGGCCGTCTCCAGATTCCGAGCATCGTTTTCAAGGGCATCGTGGTGCAGCAGAACCGCTCCGTCGATCCTTTCGAGGCCTTCTTCAACGGCGGTTCGGGCTATGTGGAGGTGAAGCGCAACATCGAGGCGCCGGGTCTTACCATCCAAGTGGACCCGCTGCCCCAGCGTCCGGCCAACTTCTCGGGCGGCGTAGGGCGGTTCAATATCTCGGCCCAGCTGAGCAAGACCGAGGTAAAAGCCGGCGACCCCGTGACGTTGCGCGTGGTCGTGGGCGGCACGGGCAACCTCAAACTCATCCGTCAGCCCGAGGCGAACTTCCCCAAGGGCTTCGACAAATACGACCCCAAGGTCACCGACAAAACCAAGCTCACGGCCAACGGCGTGGAGGGAAACATGATCTACGACATCCTTGCCGTGCCCCGAAACCAAGGCCGCTACACCATCCCCAGCGTGGAATTCTGCTACTACGACACGCAGACCAACGCCTATCGCACGCTTCGCACGCAGTCTTTCCAGCTGACAGTCGGCAAGGGCGACGGCTCCACCACCAAAGCCAGCTACGCTGCACCCGAGGACAATGACATCCGCCCCATCAAGGTTGGCGACGTGAAACTGCACCCGGTGAACGACTTTTTCTTTGCCAGCACCACCTATTGGCTCTGCCTGCTCCTGCCCCTTGCCGCCTTTGTGGCACTGCTTGTGGTCTTCCGCAAGCGGGCCATCGACAATGCCGACATCGTTAAAATGCGGCTCAAGAAAGCCGACAAGATTGCCCGCCGCCGGCTGAAGAAGGCGCGGCAGCTCATGCTTCGTGGGCGCAGCGGCGAGTTTTACGACGAGGTGCTGCGGGCCCTCTGGGACTATGCCGGCTACAAACTCAACATGCCGGTGGAGCAACTCTCGCGCGACAACATCGCCGAGAACCTGGCGGCACGCGACGTGGACGAGGCCACCATCGGCAAATTCCTCTCCGCACTGGACGAGTGCGAGTACGAACGCTATGCTCCCGGCGACCCGTCGGGCAACATGGGGAAGACCTTTGCCACGGCCATGACGGCCATTAGCGAGACCGAAGACGTGATGAAGAAGACCCAAAAGAAACACAAGTCATGACAAATCTGCACATCCATCATCGTGTGGGAGCCCTTGTCCGGGCCACGCTGCTGTGGCTGTTGCTGGCCGTTCTGACGTTGCCGGCTTCGGCCATTACCAAGCGCGACGCCGACGAGGCATACCGCAAGGGCAATTTTCAGCAGGCCATCGACGACTACAGGGAGCTGCTGCACCGCGGCGTGTCGGCCGAACTCTACTATAATCTGGGCAATGCCTACTATCGTTCCGACAATCTTACACAGGCCATCCTGGCCTATGAGCGGGCCTCGCTGCTTTCGCCGGGCGACGACGACATCCGCTTCAACCTGCAGTTTGCCCGCTCCAAGACCATCGACAAGATTACGCCCGAGGGCGAGACCGTCTTCGCGACCTGGTACCGAAGCCTGGTCAACTTCACCAGCGTGGATCGTTGGGCCACGGTCAGCGTGTCGTCCGTCGTGCTGGCGTTGCTGCTCATGCTGGCCTACCTCTTCGCTCCGCGGCTTGCCTTGCGCAAGGTGGGCTTCTTCGGCGGTGTGCTGTTTGTGCTGACGTTCCTCTGTTCCACCCTCTTTGGCTGGAGCCAGAAGCGCGCGCTCGAGAGCCGCACCGGCGCCATCATCGTGACTCCCTGCGTAAGCGTCAGGAAGACGCCCGTGAAGAATGCGCAGGAGGCCTTTGTGCTCCACGAGGGAACCCGCGTTGACGTGACCGACGCCAGTCTTCCCGCCTGGCGCGGCATCCGTCTGGCCGACGGTCGTGAGGGCTGGATTCCGGCCCGCCAGCTGGAGGCCATTTAACTGATTCTACACCCAAAGCCTACCGCCATGATATGGGAAGACCTCGCCGCCCTCGACCGATTGATACTGGAGGGCCTCAACGGCAGCGACTCCGTGCTCGTCGATCGGCTGGCCATGCTGCTCACTTCGGGCCTCACGTGGATACCGTTGTACCTGGCTCTGCTCTATCTGGTCATCAAGAACAACGAGACGATGGCCCAGATTTTGCTCGTGGTGTGCTGTGCCGGACTCTGTCTGCTGCTGGCCGGCGGCATAGACGGGGGCATCGTGAAGCCCCTCGTGGCGCGGCCGCGACCGGCTCTCGACCCCGTGATGAAATACTCCGTCCGCATTGTCGACGGCTATCGTGCCTCGGGCTTCAGCTTCTTCTCGGCCCACGCGGCCAACACCATGTCGCTGGCTGTGTTCTTCAGTCTGCTGGTGCGCGACCGGCTGTTCATCGCCGTCATGATGCTCTGGTCGCTGGTGAACTGCTGGACACGCCTCTATCTCGGCGTGCACTATCCCAGCGACATCCTCTGCGGACTGCTTTGGGGCGTGCTCAGCGGCGTGGCCAGCTACGCGGTGTTCACGCACGTCTACTTCCGCCTCACCCCTAAAATCAACTACATTTCTTCGCAGTACACCCGCACGGGCTACAGCATGGCCGACATCGACGTGGTGATGATGGTCGTCGTAGGTACGCTGGCTGCCGTGCAGCTTGCGGCCCTGGCCACGCTGCCTTATTAGGGTGCACACCTGACACATGGATACAAAACACATTCACATTACCGATTATCAGTACAATCTTCCCGACGAGCGCATAGCCAAGTTTCCCCTGGCCCGGCGCGACCACAGCAAGTTGCTGGTCTACCGCCACGGCGAGCTGACCGACGACGTGTTTTGCCAACTGCCCCATTATCTGCCCCAAGGGGCGTTGATGGTGTTCAACAACACGCGCGTTATCCAGGCCCGCATGCACTTTCGCAAGGAGACGGGCGCACTCATCGAGGTGTTTCTCATGGAGCCCGCCCAGCCCGCAGACTACGAACAGATGTTCCAGACCACGGGGCGGTGCAGCTGGCTCTGCATGGTGGGCAACCTGAAAAAGTGGAAAGAGGGCCCGTTGCGCCGCGACTTCGACGTCAAGGGCCGGCACCTCACGCTCACGGCTACCATCGACCGCGACCGCGCCGCCCAGACGAGCGGAGGCACCAACTACTGGGTGGACTTCGGTTGGGACAATGCTCAGGTGAGCTTTGCCGAGATTCTCGAGACGGTGGGCGAGTTGCCCATCCCCCCTTACCTGAACCGCGCCACCGAGGAGAGCGACAAAACCACGTACCAGACCGTCTACTCCAAGATCAAGGGCAGTGTGGCCGCCCCCACGGCCGGGCTGCACTTCACCGACGACGTGCTGGCGGCGCTCGACGCCCACGGCATCGTGCGCGACGAGGTGACGCTCCATGTGGGTGCCGGCACCTTCAAACCGGTGAAGAGCGAGGAGATTGAAAGCCACAGCATGCACACCGAATACATCGTGGTGCACCGCCACACCTTCGAGCGGCTGCTTGCCCACGGCTGCCGCGCCATCGCCGTGGGCACCACGAGCGTGCGCACGTTGGAGAGCCTTTACTACATGGGCGTGAAGCTGCTGCTCCGTCCCGGAGCCGCGGAGGCCGACCTGCACGTGGGCCAGTGGGAGCCCTACGACCTGCCCCACAATGCCGACGGCCTGGTGATGGCCGGCGACGAGCCCGTGTCGCCGCGGCGTGCCATCCAGGCCATCCTGGACTATCTCGACCGCGACGGCCTCGAAGCCCTGCACTCCAGCACCCAGATTATCATTGCGCCGGGCTATGCCTACAAGATGGTGCAGATGCTCGTCACCAACTTTCACCAGCCCCAAAGCACGCTGCTCCTACTGGTGAGCGCCTTCCTCGGCGGCGACTGGCGGCGCGTGTACGACTACGCCCTGGCCCACGACTTCCGCTTCCTGAGCTACGGCGACTCCAGTCTGCTCATCCCCTGAGGCCGGCAACCTCAAAGTTCAAACCACAAAGTTCAACATTCAAAGTCTATGAAGATAGGAGACAAAGTGAGATTTCTCAGTGAGACGGGCGGCGGCAAGGTCGCCGGTTTCAAGGGCAAGAACCTCGTGTTGGTGGAAGACGAAGACGGCTTCCAGATTCCTACGCCCCTCAACGAGGTGGTGGTGGTGAGCGCCGACGACTACAGCACGGCCACGCTCATCAACCGCAGGGCCGAGGCCCAGGAGCGGCACGCCGAGGAGACACCGCTCAGCCGGGGCGGCCGCTCGGTGAAGGCCATGATGCGCGAGGGCCAGGACGAGGAGGTGGACATGACCGTGGAGGATACCGTGGACGACTCCCGCGAGGTGACCTTCCGCCCCAAGGCCGAGGAACGGCAGGGCGGCAACCGGCTCTCGGCCTGGCTGGCCTTTGTGCCGCTCGATGCCAAGCAGCTGGCCAACCCCCGTTTCGAGGTCTATTTTGTGAACGACAGCAACTACCACATGCAGTTCGCCTACCTCGCTGCCGAGGGCAACAGCTGGACGCTCAGGGCCCAGGCCGAGGTGGAACCCAACACAAAGCTCTTCGTGGAAGAGATTGGCCGCGAAGAGATCAACCACCTTTCGCAGGTGGCTGTACAGCTTGTGGCCTACAAGCGCGACAAGCCTTTCGTGCGCAAGCCGGCCGTCGACGTGACACTGCGCATCGACCCGCTGCGCTTCTACAAGGCGCACACCTTTGAGGACAGTGCGTTCTTCGAGACCCCGGCCCTGCTCTATGCCGTGGTCGAGAACGACAGTCCGGCCCGCCCGCTCGTGGTAGACGCACGCCAGCTCAAGCGCGAGATGTACCGCAGTGCACGTGAGGACGAGCCCGCGCAGTCGGCCGCACCCCTCGCGTCCGGGCAGCGCGGGCCGCTGCCGGGACGCTATGCCGACGACCAGCGCAGGGGCGACAAGCGGCATTCGCCCTACATGCGGCACCGCGGTCTCGACGATGCCATCGTCGTAGACTTGCATGCCGGCGAGGTGCTCGACACCACGCAGGGCATGCAGCCCGGCGAGATACTGGAGTATCAGCTCAAGATTTTCCACGACACGATGGCCCAGTATGCCTCCCGCCACGGGCAGAAGCTCATCTTCATCCACGGCAAGGGCGAGGGCGTGTTGCGCCGCGCGCTCATCAATGCACTCACCTACAAGTACAAAGGCTACACCTATCAGGACGCCTCGTTCCAGGAATATGGCTACGGGGCCACGCAGGTGACGATTAAATAGAGAGAAGTTCAAGGGCCCATGGAGTGTGGTTTTCAAGGAGTTAGGGAGTTAAGGAGTGATGGAGTCAAGACAAATGGTCATGCAACTGCGGTGGATTCAGCAGCAGTCACGGCCTTATTGTAATGTCTTAACTCCATCACTCCTTAACTCCCTAACTCCATCACGTCTTAACTCCCTAACTCCTTGGACACCATAACTCCATCATTCCATCACTCCTTAACTCCAAAGAAAAATACCCATCACATGAAATACGGATTCATCAAAGTGGCCAGTGCCGTGCCCACCGTGCAGGTGGCCGACTGCGTACAGAACCTCAAAGAGATTGAGTCGCTCATCGTTCAGGCTGAGGGGCAGGGCGTGGAGGTCATCGCCTTCCCCGAGCTGAGCCTCACGGGCTACTCCTGTCAGGACCTCTTCCGCCAGCAGCTGTTGCTCGATGCGGCCGAGAACGCCCTGTTGCAGCTGCTCGACTTCACCCGTCATCTCGACATCATCGCCATCGTGGGCCTGCCCGTGCCCGTGGGCGACCTGCTGCTCAACTGCGCCGCCGTGGTGCAGCGCGGCAAGATACTGGGCCTGGTGCCCAAGACCTACCTACCCAACTACGGTGAGTTCTACGAGAAACGCTGGTTCGCCTCCTCGCAGGACCTGCGCCCCGCCACCATCCGGCTGGCCGGGCACAGCGTGCACGTCACGGCCTCGCCCCAGCTCTTCCGCACCTGCGACGGGGCCGTCTTCGGCGTGGAAATCTGCGAAGACGTGTGGGCCCCCACGCCGCCGAGCAACCATCTGGCCCTGGCCGGGGCCGACATCGTCTTCAACCTCTCGGCCAGCGACGAGCTCACGGGCAAGCACGCCTATCTGAAAAGCCTGCTGGCACAGCAGAGCGCGCGCACGGTCACGGCCTACGTGTACAGCAGCGCGGGTTTCGGCGAGAGCACGCAGGACGTGGTCTACGGCGGCAACGCCCTCATCTACGAGAACGGCCGACTGCTGGCCGAGGGCGAGCGCTTCGCCCTGAAGAGCCAGATGCAGACGGCACAGGTCGATGTGGAGCGGTTGCGCTCCGAGCGACGCAACAACACCACCTTTGCCAATGCCCAGCGGCGCATGCGCAACGAGGAGGTGACAACCGTCGAGGCTGAGGCCACACAACCCAGGGACTTCGTGCTGGAGCGGGCCGTCGAGCCACTGCCGTTCATCCCCGGGGCCGCCGACATGGAGACCTCGTGCGACGAAATATTCAGCATTCAGGTGATGGGACTGGCCAAACGCATGGTTCACACCCGTGCCCGCACGGTGGTCATCGGCATCAGCGGCGGCCTGGACTCCACGCTGGCGCTGCTGGTCTGCGCGAAGACCTTCGACCGGCTGCAGCTCGACCGCCGCGGCATCGTCGGCGTCACCATGCCGGGATTCGGCACCACCGACCGCACCTACCGCAACGCCGTCGGCCTGATGCAGAGCTTGGGTGTCACCATCCGCGAGGTGAACATCGCGCGGAGCGTGACGCAGCACTTCGAGGACATCGGCCACGACGCCGCCGTGCGCGACGTGACCTACGAGAATGCGCAAGCCCGCGAGCGCACGCAGATACTGATGGACCTGGCCAACGAGCTGGGCGGCATGGTCGTGGGCACGGGCGACCTCTCGGAGCTGGCGTTGGGATGGGCCACCTACAACGGCGACCACATGTCGATGTACGGTGTCAATGCCTCCGTGCCCAAGACGCTTGTACAGCATCTGGTGCGCCATGTGGCAGGGCAGATGGACACCGATTCGGCGGCCACGCTGCTCGATATTGTCGATACTCCCATCTCGCCCGAGCTCATCCCGGCCGACGACGAGGGCAACATCCGGCAGAAAACCGAGGATCTCGTGGGGCCCTACGAGCTGCACGACTTCTTCCTCTACTACTTCCTGCGCCACGGTTTCAGTCCGCGCAAGATCTTCCTGCTGGCCCGGAAGGCCTTCGGCGGCGGGGCTTCGGCGGCCGCTGCTGCCGGCACCGCCTCGTCCTCGCCGGCCAGTCGGGCCGACGGCGGGGCCGGCATCTACGACGAGGCAACCATCCTGCACTGGCTCCAGACGTTCTGCCGCCGGTTCTTCAACCAGCAGTTCAAGCGTTCGTGCCTGCCCGACGGGCCCAAGGTGGGGTCGGTGAGCCTGAGTCCCCGCGGCGACTGGCGCATGCCCTCCGATGCCGTCTCGGCCCTCTGGCTGCGCGAAGTGGATGCGCTGATGAGCCAGGCGGGCGTGCAGCAGTAGCTGTCGGCCCGGCGCGGAGGCCGGCCCCTGCGGTGGAAACGCTGGGCACAGGTGGGGCGTTGGGCGGGGATGCTCCCACGACGATGGTTTTGCCGCGTTTTCTTTACGGCGTTATCGCCTCGCGTTTACGGTGTGGAGGGCCCGCGTTTGCGGCGTAGAGTCGGGCCGATGGCTGGCTATCGGTTGCTCCCGCTGTGGAACAAGGCTTCCGCTTTTGCGGTTTCGCGGGTGGAGCATGGCTGTTTTTTTGCACGCAGTGGCGCGGAGAAAAGGAGGGCGCGGGCAGGTCGCCGCGTATATGTTTCGTCTCCTTGTCTCTGCGGCTCTGCGTGCTTCTTGGTGGTTCTGGCTGTTTTTTTGCACGCGGAGACGCGGAGAAAGGGAGGCTCCACACGCTGCTCATAAACGGTAAAGGGCTAAAAGGGCCTAACCTTGCACTTGCTGATGGACTCCACGCAGCCGTTCATAAACTGTAAAATAACTTAAAAACGGCATTTCTTCAGGGGAATATTTTGCTGATTTGAAAATTAATTGTAATTTTGCATCCTGTTTGGAATAAGTATCACAATCGAAAACAAAAACAAAGATAGCAATGTCTAAGATTTGTCAGATCACAGGAAAGAAGGCACAGATAGGTTGTAATGTGTCTCACTCAAAGCACCGCACGAAGAGAAGCTTTGACGTCAACCTTTTCCATAAGAAGTTCTACTACGTTGAGGAGGGCTGCTGGATTTCGCTCAAGGTCAGCGCAGCCGGTCTTCGTACTATCAATAAAAAAGGCCTTGACGCAGCTCTCAAGCAGGCCGTTGCCAAGGGCTATTGCGATTGGAAAGACATTAAAGTTATAGGAGAATAATTGTCATGGCAAAGAAAGCTAAGGGTAATAGAGTGCAGGTTGTGCTGGAATGCACGGAGATGAAGAACTCCGGCCTGCCTGGCACAAGCCGCTATGTAACCACCAAGAACCGCAAGAACAGTCCTGAGCGCCTTGAGCTCATGAAGTATAACCCCATCATGAAGAAGATGACGCTCCACAAGGAGATTAAGTAATCGGGGTTTATTCGCTAACGTTAGATTATAGACATTCATAGACTATGGCAAAGAAAGCGGTCGCCTCTCTCCACGAAGGTTCGTTGGATGGTCGCGCATATTCAAAAGTTATCAAGATGGTGAAGAGCCCCAAGACGGGTGCTTATACTTTCGCCGAGCAGATGGTTCTCAACGAAGCAGTGAAGGACTATTTCAAGAAATAAGTTTTTTGTAGACAGACAAACGGGTCGTGGGCTGAGGCACACGACCCGTTTGCGTTTGGGCCGGGGCGTATCGATGCTCTGGCCCACGGGATTTCAGCGGCTGATCTCTCCGGCCAGCGACCGGTCCATGAGGTTGCGGATGGTGGCGGGTGTGCTGTGACGCGCCAGCAGGAACATGAGTTTGGTGACGGCCGACTCCACCGTGGAGTCGTAACCCGAGACAATTCCGGCCGCCTTGAGCTGGTAGCCCGTGTCGTAGCGCCCCATCTCCACGCTGCCCGACACGCACTGACTGATGTTCACCACCACGATGCCGCGCCGCGCCGCCTCGCGCAGGGCATGCATGAGCCAGGGCGTCTGCGGGGCGTTGCCGCTGCCGAAGGTGCGCATCACGATGCCGCGCACCTCCTTGGCCTGGAGCACATTGCGCACGATGTGCTCCTGCACGCCGGGAAAAAGACTGAACACCACGACGTTGGGATCCAGCGTGAGATGGGGCGTCATGGGCTTGCCGAAGTCGGGTTTGAGGATGTGGTGGTCGTGAAAGACGAAGTCCACGCCCGCGTCGCACAGGTGGGGGTAGTTGAAAGACTCGAAGGCATGGAAGCCGTCGGCATTGATTTTGGTCGACCGGTTGCCGCGCATGAGGCGCCCGCTGAAGTAGATGC
The DNA here is from genome assembly GCF_000518545.1 of Hallella seregens ATCC 51272. Lineage (GTDB taxonomy): Bacteria > Bacteroidota > Bacteroidia > Bacteroidales > Bacteroidaceae > Prevotella > Prevotella seregens. The sequence continues at coordinate 42,942 of NZ_JADU01000009.1, read as the reverse complement.
ACACCTCGGGCACGCGGGCATGGCCCTGCGAATCTTTCAGCGCGGCCAGTTCAATGCTCGTCACCAGGTTCTCCTTGCCGTCGGTGCGCAGCTGCCCCATAGGCAGTTGAGAGCCGGTGAGAATGACGGGTTTGGTAAGGTTTTCGAGCATGAACGAGAGGGCAGAAGCCGTGTAGGCCATGGTGTCGGTGCCGTGGAGGATGACGAATCCGTCGTAGGCGTCGTAGCGGCGCGCAATGATACGCACGAGCTTGGCCCACTTGTCGGGGGCCATGTCGCTGGAGTCGATGGGGGGAGTGAACTGGTAAACGTCGATTTCGGTCTTGATAAGCCTGAACTCGGGCATCGACTCCACCAAGTGATTGAAGTCGAGGGGCTCCAGCGCCCCCGTGACAGCGTTCTGCCCCATGCCGATGGTGCCTCCGGTATAGATGAGTAAGACCTTGTTCATTGGTACTCGATATTTTGTGCAAATATAGTTAAAAACCTTGAGAATTCAAATATTTTGTCTTATTTTTGCAGAAACAACACACTTCAATATTAAAACAAACGCAGAAGATGAAACAGTTTATGGATGAGAACTTCCTGCTCGACACAGCTACGGCGCAGGACCTTTATCACAAGCATGCGGCCCGGATGCCTATCATTGATTACCATTGTCATCTCGTGCCGCAGATGGTGGCCGAGGACCATCAATTCAGAAGCATCACCGAATTGTGGCTTGGCGGCGACCATTACAAGTGGCGGGCCATGCGCACCAACGGCGTGGACGAGCGCTTTTGCACCGGCGACGCCACCGATTGGGAGAAGTTTGAGAAGTGGGCCGAGACCGTGCCCTACACGTTTCGCAACCCGCTCTACCACTGGACACACCTGGAACTGAAGACGGCCTTCGGCATCACCCGCCAGCTCTCGCTTGCAACGGCGCGCGAAATCTACGACGAGTGCAACGAGAAACTTACGCAGCCCGAGTATTCGGCCCGTGGGCTGATGCGCCGTTACCACGTGGAATGCGTGTGCACCACCGACGATCCCGTGGACGACCTGCGCTGGCACAAGGCCACGCGGGAGAGCGGATTCGAGATCAAGATGATTCCCGCGTGGCGCCCCGACAAGGCCATGAACATCGAAAAGCCTGATTTTGCCGACTACGTGAAGCAGCTCTCCGAGGTGAGTGGGGTAGAGGTGGACAGCTACAAGCACATGGTGGACGCGCTCCAAAAACGCCACGACTTCTTTGCCGAGAACGGCTGCCGCCTGTCCGACCACGGCGTGGAGGAGTTCTACGACGACACTTACACCGACTCGCAAATCGAGACCATCTTCTCCAAAGCCCTGCGCGGACTGCAGCTGTCGGCCGAGGAAGTGCGGCAGTACAAGCACGCTTTCCTGAAAGACAGTGCCGAGATGGACCATGCCGCCGGCTGGACACAGCAGTACCATTACGGAGCCATCCGCGACAATAATACGCTGATGTACAACCAGCTCGGCCCCGACACGGGCTTCGATTCCATCGGCGAGTTCAGCACGGCACGCGCCATGAGCCACTTCCTGAACGAGCTGAACATGGAGAAGAAGCTCACGCGTACCATATTATATACGCTCAATCCCTGTGCCAACGAGGTGATAGCCACCATGCTCGGCAACTTCCAGGACGGATCGGAGCCCGGCAAGATTCAGTTCGGCTCCGGCTGGTGGTTCAACGACCAGCTGGACGGCATGACCCGTCAGCTCAACGCCCTCTCGGTGCTCGGCTTGCTCTCGCGTTTCGTGGGCATGCTCACCGACAGCCGTTCGTTCCTGAGCTATCCGCGTCATGAGTATTTCCGGCGGCTGCTCTGCAACCTGCTGGGCAACGATGTGGAGAACGGACTGCTGCCCGACGACCGTGAAACCCTGGCCCGCATGGTGGAGGACATCTCCTACAACAACGCCCGCCGCTACTTCAAGTTCTACTAATCCACCCTCCGCGTGCGGGGAGTGCCGGCACGGGCCGGCCTATCCCCGCACGCGTTCCTTTTATAAAAGTGGGTAGCACTTTTCGTTTCATTTATTTGTTGCTTCCGAAAATAAGTATTAATTTTGCAGAAATTTAAGTTATAACAGTCGCTTACGCATGAAGAAATTATTGATTCCCTTTGTCCTCTTGGCAGTGATTATGGCCATGGGCAGTTGTTCGGGGAGTAAAAAAGTAGCTTATTTCCAGAACATTGATTCCATCAGCCTGGCCGCTTCCCGTGGTCTCTACGATGCCAAGATTATGCCGAAGGACGAGCTTACCATCACTGTACTGACCACCAATCCCGAGGCATCGGCCCCTTTCAACCTGACAGTGAGTAACACGGTGGGCACTTCCGGCCAGCTCTCCACGAGCGTAGGCTCGCTGCAAGGCTACCTGGTCGACAACAATGGAGACATTAATTTCCCGGTGCTGGGCAAGCTGCACGTGGGCGGGCTCACGAAGACACAGACCGAAGACATGATTCTCAGCAAGGTGCGCCCCTACCTGAACGCCAAGGAAAACCCCATCGTGACGGTGCGCATGTCGAGCTATCGGGTGACCGTCATCGGTGAGGTGGGAGCGCCGAAAGTGGTTCCAGTCACCACCGAGAAGATGAGCATCATCGAGGCTTTGGCCTATTCCGGCGACCTGACCATCTATGGCAAGCGCGGCAATGTACTGCTCATCCGCGAGGATGCAAACGGTGAAAAGAAAGCCCACCGCCTGAATCTAAACGATGGCAACCTCTTCAACTCACCTTATTATTACTTGCAGCAGAACGACATTATCTATGTGGAGCCCAACTCGGTCAAGGCCAAGAACTCCGCGATAGGCAGCAGCACCACCATCTGGTTCTCGTTCATCGGCATCGTGACATCCGTCGCTTCATTGCTTGTCAACATCTTGAGAAAATAAGTGAGCGCGCCAGAGGTGATACAAACAAGATAAAAAGAAAGATTGAAATATTAGTCGAAGCTCTTCGGGCTGCCGGTAATATTTCAATCTTTTTTTGAATATACAGTCCAGAAGCACAACAAGAAGAGATTTCATGGAAAAGGGAATACACGAGGATTGCGGCGTGGCCATGGTGCGTCTGCTCAAGCCCCTGAGCTATTACCAGCAGAAATACGGCACGTGGAAGTACGGCTTGAACAAGCTCTACCTGATGATGGAGAAAGAGCACAACCGTGGACAAGAGGGCGCCGGCATTGCTTCGGTGAAGCTGCACACCCAGCCCGGCAACGAATATATGTTCCGCGAGCGCGCCGAAGGCTCCAATGCCATCACGAAAATCTTCGGTTCGGCCCATCGGCAGATACGTCAGGTGCTGGCCGAGAACGGCGAACTTGATCCCAACGACTATGCTGAACTGCCCTTTGCCGGCGAGCTTTACATGGGCCATCTGCGCTATTCCACCACGGGAAAGAGCGGTCTGAAGTACGTGCATCCCTTTTTGCGGCGCAACAATTGGCGGGCCAAGAACCTCTGCCTGTGCGGCAATTACAACATGACCAACGTGGACGAGGTGTTCGAGCGGCTGCTCCATCAGGGCCAGTGTCCCCGTGTCTACAGCGACAGTTACATCATGCTCGAGCTCATGGGGCACCGTCTCGACCGTGAGGTGGAGCGCAATTTTGTCGAGGCCCAGCGGCTCGGACTCGAAGACGGAGCCATCACCGACTACATCGACAGCCACGTGCAGGTGGAGAATGTGCTCAAGACCACGATGACAGGCTTCGACGGCGGCTACGTGGTGTGCGGCATCACGGGCAGCGGCGAGATGTTTGCCATGCGTGACCCCCACGGCATCCGCCCTGGGTTCTACTATCGGAACGACGAGGTGGTGGTGCTGGCCTCCGAGCGTCCGGTGCTGCAAACCACTTTCGATCTGGAGTACGACGACGTGAAAGAGCTGCCCGCCGGCTCGGCGCTTATCGTGCGCAGCAGCGGTGAAGCCCTCATCAAGCCCATCTTGGAGCCCGGCGCCGACGCGGCTTGCTCGTTCGAACGCATCTATTTCTCCCGCGGATCCGATCGCGACATCTATCAGGAACGCAAGAAATTAGGCGAGCAACTCACCCCCCAAGTGCTCCGGGCCGTGGGCCATGACACCCGTCATACCGTCTTCTCCTTTATTCCAAACACAGCCGAGGTGGCCTTTTACGGACTGCTCGACGGCTTCAAACGCTATGTGAACGAGCAGAAAATCCAGCGCATCGAGTCGCTCGGACACATCCCCACGCGGGCCGAACTGGAAGAGATTCTCCACGAATACGTGCGCTCTGAAAAGGTGGCCTGGAAAGATATAAAGCTGCGCACGTTCATCACCGAGGGCAATGCGCGCAACGACCTGGCCTCGCACGTGTATGATATTACCTATGGCAGCGTCAATCCCGAGGATAATTTGGTCATCATCGACGACAGCATCGTGCGCGGCACCACGCTCAAGGAGAGCATTCTGCACATTCTCGACCGGCTGCATCCCAAGAAAATCGTCATCGTGAGCTCGGCACCGCAAATCCGTTATCCCGACTACTACGGCATCGACATGCCGCGACTGGAGGAGTTCTGCGTGTTCCGCGCCACCATCGAACTGCTCAAGGAGCGCGGCATGGCCGACCGCATCCAGAAGGTTTACGCCGACTGCAAGGTCGAATTGAAGAAGCCCAAGACCGAGATGGACAACTGCGTGCGCGAGCTCTACGAGCCTTTCACCGTGGAAGAAATCAACCGAAAGATTGTCGAAATGCTGCGCCCGGCAGGCATGGCCACGCCCATTGAACTGGTGTTCCAGAGCATTGAGGGCCTGCGCAGCGCCATTCCCGACCACCGCGGCACGTGGTACTTCACCGGTCATTACCCCACACCCGGCGGCACCAAGCTGTGCAACCAGGCCTTTGTGAACTATGTGGAGACCGTTTTCCGGCATGATGGCGACCAATAAACGAACAGAATCTTAAAACAAGCTATACAAATGAAGAATGTAACCTTGGTTTTATCCGACGGGACTAAGTTTCATGGGCAGTCCTTTGGCTACGATGCACCCGTGGCCGGAGAGGTGGTTTTCAACACGGCCATGACGGGCTACCCCGAGTCTCTTACCGATCCTTCGTATGCGGGGCAGCTGATGACGCTCACCTATCCCTTGGTGGGTAACTATGGTGTGCCGCCTTTCTCGGTGGAGCCCAACGGTCTCCCCACCTTCATGGAGAGCGACAAGATCTACGCTTCGGCCATCATCGTGGCCGACTACAGCGAGCAGTTCAGCCATTGGAACGCCGTCGAGAGCCTGGCCGACTGGCTCAAGCGCGAGCACGTGCCCGGCATCACGGGTATCGACACCCGCCAGCTCACCAAGGTGTTGCGCGAGCACGGCGTGATGATGGGCAAGATTATCTTCGACGACGACCCCGACAACATACCCTCGGCCAACTACGAAGGCGTCAACTTTGTCGACCAAGTGTCGTGCAAAGAAGTGGTTCGTTACAACGAGGGGGCCGGCAAACGGGTGGTGCTTGTCGACTGTGGAGTGAAGGCCAACATCATACGTTGCCTCATCGAGCGCGGCGTGGAGGTGGTGCGCGTGCCCTGGAACTACGACTACACGGACATGGATTTCGACGGCCTCTTCCTGGCCAACGGGCCCGGTGATCCCGACACTTGTCAGGACGCGGTGGACATCATCCGCAAGCAAATGAGCCAGAGCCGCAAGCCCATCTGCGGCATCTGCATGGGCAACCAGTTGCTGGGCAAGGCCGCCGGGGCTTCAATCTACAAGCTGAAGTACGGGCACCGCTCGCACAATCAGCCCGTGCGCCTCGTGGGCAGCGAGAAATGCTACATCACTTCGCAGAACCACGGCTATGCGGTGGACGCCCACACGCTGGGCCAGGACTGGGAGGAACTCTTCGTTAACATGAACGACGGCTCCAACGAGGGCATACGCCACAAGACCAATCCCTGGTTCACCAGCCAGTTTCACCCCGAGGCTTGCTCGGGTCCGGTGGACACAATGTTCATGTTCGATAGGTTCGTCGAAACGCTAAAGTAAGGTAAGCTCATTCATTAAGGTCAATAAGAAAGGTCATGAAAGATACAAATATCAAGAAGGTTTTGCTGTTGGGCTCCGGCGCTTTGAAGATAGGCGAGGCCGGAGAGTTCGACTATTCGGGTTCGCAGGCCCTGAAAGCCCTGCGCGAAGAGGGGGTCAGGACGGTGCTTATCAACCCCAACATCGCCACCGTGCAGACGTCGGAGGGTGTGGCCGACCAGATATACTTCCTCCCGGTGCAGCCCTATTTCGTGGAGCGCGTCATCGAAAAGGAGCGCCCCGACGGCATCCTGCTGAGCTTTGGAGGCCAGACCGCCCTGAACTGCGGCGTGGAGCTCTACGAGAGCGGCGTGCTGGAGAAGTACGGGGTCAAGGTGCTCGGCACCCCCGTGCAGGCCATCATGGACACCGAAGACCGCGAACTCTTCGTGCGCAAGCTCGACGAAATCGACGTGAAGACCATCAAGAGCGAGGCCTGTGAGACGATGGAACAGTCGCTGCAGGCCGCCAACCATCTGGGCTATCCGGTCATCGTGCGGGCGGCCTACGCCCTCGGCGGCCTCGGTTCGGGCTTTGCCAACAACGACGACGAGCTGCGCACGCTCTGCGAAAAGGCGTTCTCATTCTCGCCCCAGGTGCTGGTGGAGAAAAGTCTCAAGGGATGGAAGGAGATAGAATACGAGGTGGTGCGCGACTGTTACGACAACTGTATCACCGTGTGCAACATGGAGAACTTCGACCCGCTGGGCATCCACACCGGCGAGTCCATTGTCATTGCGCCCTCGCAGACCCTCACCAACGCCGAGTATCACAAGCTGCGCGCGCTGAGCATCAAGATAGTAAGGCACATCGGCATCGTGGGCGAGTGCAACGTGCAGTACGCTTTCGACCCCGCCAGCGAGGACTACCGCGTCATCGAAGTGAACGCTCGCCTAAGCCGTTCGTCGGCACTTGCCTCCAAGGCCACGGGCTACCCGCTGGCCTTTGTGGCCGCCAAGCTGGGCATGGGCTACGGCCTGTTCGAGCTGAAGAACTCGGTGACCAAGACCACAAGCGCCTTTTTCGAGCCCGCGCTGGACTATGTGGTGTGCAAGATTCCGCGCTGGGACCTCTCCAAATTCCACGGCGTAGACCGCGAGTTGGGGTCGAGCATGAAGAGCGTGGGCGAGGTAATGGCCATCGGCCGCAACTTTGAAGAGGCCATCCAGAAAGGCCTGCGCATGATAGGGCAGGGCATGCACGGCTTCGTGGAGAACAAGGAATTGGAGATTCCCAACCTGGACGAGGCCCTGCAAGAACCCACCGACAAGCGCGTGTTTGTCATTTCCAAGGCCATGCACCGCGGCTATACCATCGACCAGATACACGAACTGACGAAGATAGACCGCTGGTTCCTCCACAAGCTGAAACACATCATCGACATCGATGAGCGGCTGAAACGCTGCAACGTGAACACCCTCGACCGCACGCTGCTGCGCGAGGCCAAAGTCTACGGCTTCACCGATTTCCAGGTGGCCCGCGCCGTGGGGCTGGAGCGCGAGCTGGGCAACATGCACAAGGCCATGCTCCTCATCCGCCGTCTGCGCAAGGGCTACGGCATCGTTCCCGTGGTGAAACAGATCGACACGCTGGCCGCCGAGTACCCCGCCCAGACCAATTACCTCTACGTGACCTACGCCGGAGTGGCCAGCGACGTGGCTTTCCCGTCCGACCGCCACTCGGTGGTGGTGCTCGGTTCGGGGGCTTACCGCATCGGCAGCTCCGTGGAATTCGACTGGTGTGGCGTGCAGGCTCTGCAGACGATTCGCCGGCAGGGCTACCGCAGCATCATGATTAACTACAACCCTGAAACCGTGTCGACCGACTACGACATGTGCGACCGGCTCTACTTCGACGAGCTCACCTTTGAGCGCGTGATGGACATTATCGAGCTTGAGAACCCGCACGGCGTCATTGTTTCCACCGGCGGCCAGATACCCAACAACCTTGCCATGCACCTCGACGAGCAGCACGTGCCCATCCTCGGCACGTCGGCCCGCGACATCGACAACGCCGAAGACCGCGCCAAGTTCTCGTCGATGCTCACCCGCAACAACATCAACCAGCCAGAATGGAGCGCGCTTACCTCGATGGATGACATCGACCGCTTCGTCGAGCGCGTGGGCTTCCCCGTGCTCGTGCGCCCCAGCTACGTGCTTTCGGGCGCGGCCATGAACGTGTGTTCCAACCGCGAGGAGCTCGAACGCTTCCTGCGACTGGCCGCCAACGTGAGTGAAGACCACCCCGTGGTGGTGTCGAAGTTCATCGAGCACGCCAAGGAAATCGAGATGGATGCCGTGGCACGCGACGGCGAGATACTGGCCTACGCCATCTCCGAGCACATCGAGTTTGCCGGTGTGCACTCCGGCGACGCCACCATTGAGTTCCCGCCGCAGAAGCTCTACGTGGAGACCGTGCGCCGCATCAAGCGCGTGAGCCGCCAGATTGCCCGCGAACTCCACATCTCCGGCCCGTTCAACATACAGTACATGGCCCGCGAGAACGACATCCTCGTCATCGAGTGCAACCTGCGTGCCAGCCGTTCGTTCCCCTTCGTGAGCAAGGTGCTCAAGCTCAATCTCATCGACTTGGCCACCAAAGTGATGCTCGGCGTGCCCGTGGAGAGGCCCTCGAAGAACCTCTTCGACCTGGAGTATGTGGGTATCAAGGCCAGCCAGTTCTCCTTCAACCGTCTGCAGAAGGCCGACCCCGTGCTGGGTGTCGACATGAGTTCCACGGGCGAGGTGGGCTGCCTGGGCGACGACACCAACCAGGCTCTGCTCAAGAGCATGCTCTCCGTGGGCCACCGCATTCCGCGCCACTCGGTGCTGCTCTCCACGGGTGGAGCCAAGCAAAAGGCCGAGATGCTCGACGCAGCGAAGATGCTTATCGACCACGGCTACGAGCTTTATGCCACGGGCGGCACGTCGAAATACTTGAAAGACAACGGCATTGACAACACGCTGGTGTACTGGCCCTCCGACCAGGGCAAGGAGCCGCAGGCCCTCACGCTGCTGCACGAGAAGAAGATCGATATGGTGGTGAACATTCCCAAGGACCTCACCACTCACGAACTCACCAACGGCTACAAGATTCGGCGCGCAGCCATAGACCTCAACGTGCCGCTCATCACCAACACGCGGCTGGCCAGTGCTTTCATCACGGCGTTCTGTACGCTTGGCCCTGCTGACATCGACATCAAGGCTTGGGGCGAGTATTAGGTCCGCCGGCCGGTGCGAATGCGCCCTGCGCGTGGCTGTGGGGCTGGCTGTAGCGAGTGGCACGCACGGTGTGGGGCCCTGCAAGGGTGGCCGAAAGTGACGGGTATGTGTGGGGCGAGGCCCTGCAAGTTGGGGCGGAAGTGTTGGCCGGCACGGCCCACTGTCAAAATGAATACGGCGTTATCACGAAGTGATAACGCCGTATTTGCGTTGCGTTTGCGCCGTAGTCGCCCCGCGTTTGCGGTGTTTTCATGGGGTGAGAACGGCGTGTTTGTAGGAGGGGATAGGCGCGCTTATAGGAGAAGATAGGCGTATGATAGGATTTGATAAGCCGCAATTGTATGAGGGGATAGGTGTGTTTGTAGGAGGGGATAGGGGCGCTTATAGGAGAAGATAGGCGTATGATAGGATTTGATAAGCCGCAAGCATGGGTGGGGCAAACCATATCATAGGGATGTGCAGCGGTTGCGGGCTGTGCGCGGGCCGGTTGCCGGCCCACGGAAGACGGGGGCGGGGCAACAGCGGCGGCGGTCAGCGCGAGGGCCGGGTCAGCTCGGCGTAGGCGGCATCGAAAGCCTTGGGGTGGCGGGCCAGGAAGCAGATGTTGACAAAAGCGTTGGCCAACATCTCGACATCAGAGAGGTCTACGCCCTTCTCGCGGCTTAGGTTCTTGCCCAGACACACCTCCCAGGTGGTGTCGAAGTCGCGGTCTTCGGCCCCCATGTACTTTTCTTCGCCGCGCGGGGCCGGCATAATCTTGTAGCGGATGTCCTTTTTCGACGGCACGGGCTTCAGGCCGAGCAGGATGTTGTAGGCCTCGTGGAGGGGCTCGCGATACTTGGCCGTGCCGGGGAACATGTCGGCAATGGTCGACATGATCTCGTCGAAATCGTAGGCTTGGAGGAGTTCGTAAACAATCATAAACTTAGAATTTGGCCATCTTGATGGCGTCTATGGCACACTCGTCGCCCTTGTTGCCCAGCCGTCCGCCGCTGCGGTCGCGGGCCTGCTGCAGGTCGTTGGTGGTGAGCAGACCGTAGATGACGGGTATGTTTTGCGAGGCATTGAGGTGTGCGATGCCGTAGGTCACGCCCTGGCAGATATAGTCGAAGTGGGGTGTCTCGCCGCGAATGACGCTGCCCAGGATGATGATGGCGTCGAAACCGTCGTTCTTGCTCAGCTGCTGTGCGCCGTAGACCAGCTCGAAGCTGCCCGGCACGGTCTTCACATGGATGTTCTCAGGCAGCGTGCCGTGCTTCTCGAGGGTCTTCACGGCACCCTCGAGCAGGGCGCCGGTAATCTCCGGATTCCACTCGGCCACCACGATGCCGAAGCACATGTTGCTGGCATCGGGCACCTGGGCGAAGTCGTAATCGGAGAGGTTGTGGAGTGCGGTGGCCATGGGTTACTTCGTAGCGCGTTCGATGTACTTGTCGATCTCGTGGCTCTGTACGAGTGGGGAGTTCAAGTATTTGGCTTGGATTTGCTGATAAATCTTCAAGGCCTCGTCCTGCTTATTCTGCGACTCGAGCAGCTGTCCGGCCTGGAGCAGGAAAGCGGGCGAGAGGCTGTTGTTGACGCCGTTCTTGGCTTCACGGTCGGCCTTGTCGGCGGCTTCCTTGAGCTTGCTCACGGCTTTGTCGAGTTGTCCCACGTGGGCGTAGGCGTTGCCCAAGGCCTCGATGGCGGCGGGACCAACCATGGCATCGCCCGCGGGCGAGTAGCTTTCGAGGTACTTTACAGCCTCCTGCCACTTGCCGAGATTGGCGTAACACAGGCCCGCATAGAGGTTGGCCAGGTTGCCGGCGTCGGTGCTGCTGTAGTCGCTGGCTATCTTGACGAAGCCCTCGTAGCCGGCGCCGTCGCCGTTGAGAGCCTTGTCGAACTGCTCGGCGTTGAAGTATTCCTGGCCGCGTGCGATGGCCGTGCTGGCCTTTTCCTGGCGCGGATGGCCAATAAAGGTGGTGTAGCAGAAATAGCCGGCCACGATGATGATGACGGCAGCTGCGGCGATGAGAATTGCCTTGACGTTCTTCTGGAAGAATGCTTGCTCTTTGCTGGCAACCTCATAGGTAGCCTGTTCGTTTTTGTTTGCCATTATTTTTTGCTTATTTTTATGATTTCATTCATTGCGACAAAATTACGGTTTTTCTCTCAGATAGTGAAATTTATCATGCCCTTTTTTCGTTTTTACAGCCTAAAACAGCTAACTTTGCACGCCAGCACACGCAGCGTAAAATGAGATTAAACAAGATTTCCATCATCAATTACAAGAATATTCGTGCGGCCAATCTGGCGTTCTCGCCCAAGGTAAACTGCTTCATCGGCAGCAACGGCGAGGGCAAGACCAACCTGCTCGACGCGGTCTACTACCTGTCGTTCTGCCACAGCAGCTTCACCAATATGGACAGCCAGGTGATGACCCACGGGGAGGACTTCTTCGTGCTTGAGGGTGATTACGAGACCGACGACGGCTCCGAGGAGAACATCTACGCCGGCATGAAGCGCGGACGGCACAAGCACTTCCGCCGCAACAAGAAAGATTACAAGAAGTTTTCGGAGCACATCGGGCGCGTGCCGCTCATCTTCGTGTCGCCCTCTGACACCATTCTCGTGGACGGCGGCGGCGAGGAGCGGCGGCGGCTCATGGATGTGGTGATTGCGCAGTACGACCATCGGTACATCGATGCCCTGAACCGCTACAACAAAGCCCTGCAGCAACGCAACGCCTTGCTCAGGCAGGAGCAGGAGCCCGACGCCATGCTCATGCAGCTGTGGGAGGAGGAGATGGCTGCGCAGGGCGAGGCGGTGTATGCCCGGCGTGACGCTTTCGTGCGCGAGCTGGTGCCGGTGTTCCAGGAGATTTACCGGCACGTCTCGGGCGAGCGGGAGACGGTGTCGCTGCGCTATGTGTCGCATGCGCAGCGCGGGCCCCTGCTCGACGTGATACGGCGCGACGCCCATCGCGACCGCGCCGTGGGCTACAGTCTGCACGGCATACACCGCGACGACCTGGAAATGCTCATCGGTGACTATCCCATGAAGCGCGAGGGCAGCCAGGGACAGACCAAGACTTACGTGCTGGCACTGAAGCTGGCGCAGTTCGATTTCCTGCGGCGCACGGCATCGAACACTGCGCCGCTGTTGTTGCTTGACGATATTTTCGACAAGCTCGACGCCCAGCGCGTGGAGCAGATCGTGGACTTGGTGTCGGGCGACAAGTACGGACAGATCTTCATTACCGACACCAACCGCGACCATCTGGACAAGATTCTGCGGCACAGCCGGCAGGACTACAAGCTGTTCGACGTGCAGGGGGGCGAAATCGAGGAAAGGGAACGCGGCCATGTTTAAGCGCGAGGTGAAGCCGCTGGGCGAGGTGCTGCGCAAGTTTCTGCGCGACGGCGGGCTCGAGACACCGCTGTTGCAGCTGCGTGTGGTCGAGGCCTGGGATCGCGTGGCCGGCCCCATGGTGGCCCGCTACACGGCAGAAAAGTTTGTGAAAAACCAAGTGCTTTTCGTCAAGATTCAGAATCCCGCGTTGCGTCAGGACTTGAGCATGATGCGGTCGCAGCTGGTGCGGCGGCTCAATGCCGCCGTGGGCAGCTCGGTAATCGTGGATGTAAGGGTGTATTAGGCGCCGTCGGCATGGCACCGCCGGGCGAGCGGGGTGTCAGAGCACCTCGTCCATGGGCTGGTCCGTAGCTTCGCAGGGCACGCAGTCCGTCTTCTGAAAGTCGAAGCAAATGCCTATCTTGTATGTGTGGGCGAGCCGTGCCAGCAAGCGGTCGTAGTAGCCCTTGCCGCGCCCCAGCCTGTTGCCGTGGGCGTCGAAACTCATGCCCGGCACCACGGCCACGTCGATGTCGAGGGGCCGCGGATAGGCCGGCCCCGTGGGTTCCATGATGCCGAAAGCACCGGGCTGCATGCTCTCGTGCCCGGTGTAGCGGCGCAGCTCCAGCCGTTCGCCGTCTGCGACCTTGGGCAGCAGCACGGTCTTGCCCTCGGCGTGCAGCCGGGCGATGCAGCCGTGGGTGTCCACTTCGTCGGGTAGCGAGCAGTAGAGTAGGATGGTGCGGGCCGCCTGCATGCGCGGGTGGGCCGTCAGCCGGCCGATGACCTCGGCCGACAGCGCGGCCAGCTCCTCGGCCGTGTGCTCCCGCTTGCGCCGGCGGATGAGTTCGCGCAACGCCTGCTTGGCGGCCTGGGTCTCGTTCTTCATCGCTTCTGCCCTTGCTCTTTTTACTCTTTTACCCTTTTACTTTTTCACCTTTTTCCCTTTTGCCTTCTCCGGGGCTTTGGGAAAAGAGGCGTTGTTTCGGAACACGCGCAGGGCCGTGGCAACGACCGGGTCGTCCTGATTGAGGTATTGGTTGAGCGCCTGCTCGTCAAGCATGTTGTAGATGATGCGGCCGTTGATGTAGCGTTCGAGCAGCGAATGGCTCTGTCGGATGAGCAGATTGCGGCGCTGCAAGCCCCTCTTGTCGGCATAGTTGACGAACTGGTCCACCGTGTTCTGCTTCTTCAAGTAGGCCGCGAGCTTGAGCATTTCCTGGAATTGCTTCATCTTTTGGCGGTTGTTGTCGGTGTAGGTGAAAGCAAATTGCAGGATGAGTCCGCTCATGGCTGCCTGTTTATAATAAGAGGTGACGCCCGTCGTGTCTTCGGGAACAAAGATGTCGGGTGTGACGCCGCCGCCGCCATACACCGTCCGTCCGTTGGCCGTGTGGTAGGCAGGGCCGGTGTGTTTGATGCTGTCCTGCGAGAAAAACTCGCCGTGCTGGTAGCGCGTGATGAGGTCGGAGGCGTAGCTTGGGTCGCCGCCGTCGGTGTAGGGTTTCTGGATGCAGCGGCCCGAGGGGGTGTAGTAGCGGGCGATGGTGAGGCGTATCATGCTGCCGTCGGGGAACGGAATCTGCTGCTGCACGAGTCCCTTGCCGAACGAACGGCGGCCGATGATGGTGGCGCGGTCGTTGTCCTGCATGGCCCCGGCAAAGATTTCGGCGGCCGATGCCGACCCCTCGTTGATGAGCACCACGAGCGGCATGGTCTGATAGGCGCCGTGTCCGTCGGAGCGATACTCCTCGCGCGGCGACTTGCGGCCCTGGGTATAGACGATGAGCTTCTTGGCGGGGAGGAACTCATTGGCCATCTGCACCGCGCTTTGCAGGTAGCCTCCGGTATTGTCTCGCAGGTCGATTACGAGGTTGCTGAAGCCCTGTTGCTGCAAATTGGCCAGTGCGATGAGCAGTTCGGGATAGGTCTTTTCTCCGAAGTTTTTCACCTTGATATAGCCTGTACTGTCGTCGAGCATGAAGGCGGCGGTGACGGTTTTGGTGGGAATTTCGCCGCGTGTCACCTCGTAGACGATGGGCTTGGCATGGCCGTAGCGCAGCACTCCTATCTTTACTTTGGAGCCCTGCGGGCCCTTGAGGCGACGCTGTGCCTCCTCGTTGGTGACGCTCTTGCCCACGAACGGCTTGCCGTCCACGGTCACAATCTTGTCGCCCGCAATGAGGCCGGCCTTCTCGGCGGGCCCGTTTCGGATGACGTTTTGCACGTGGATGGTGTCCTCGCGGATGGTAAACTCGATGCCCACACCCGAGAACGAGCCCTTCAGATCGTCGTTGGCGGCCTGCACGTCGCTTGCGCTGATGTAGACAGAATGGGGGTCAAGCTCGGCGAGAATCTGCGGAATGGCCTTCTCCACAAGGGAGTCGATGTCCACCTTGTCCACATATTGGTCGTCGATGATGCGTAGCAGGTTGTTCAATCGGTTGCTCCCGCTGTTGATGACAGTGAGCCGATTGCCCGAGAAATGGTTGGCATAGAAAGAGCCGATGATGATGCCGATGACCACGCAAAGGGCCATGAGCAGCGGCATAAACCTATTCTTGTTCTCGTTCTTCATCTTGCTTGTCTTTGATTTGTTGCATGTCCATGAACACAACTTCCACTCCTGCGCGCTGGAGCAGCTGGATGCCGTCGTCGAGTCGGTAGGTTTCGCCGTAGACCACGCGGCGTATGCCGGCCTGGATGATGAGTTTGGCACACTCGATGCAGGGCGACGCCGTGACGTAGAGCGTGGCTCCCTCGCTGTTGTTGTGCGAGCGGGCCAGCTTCGTGATGGCGTTGGCCTCGGCGTGGAGCACGTAGGAAAAGGTGACGTTGGACGTGTCCTCGCACCGGTTCTCGAAGCCGCTCGGCGTGCCGTTGTAGCCGTCGCTGATAATCATCTTGTCCTTCACCACCAGCGCGCCCACCTTGCGGCGTCGGCAATAGGAGTTTTCGGCCCAGATGTGGGCCATGCGCAGATAGCGCCCGTCAAGGCGGCGGCGCTTGTCTTCCTGCTTTCTCTCGTCTTCCATGAGTGTGGGTTGTTATGTCGTTGGGGCGGTCAAGGGTGGGCCGGGTCAATGCCGTTGCGCCGGAGCAGGGCGTCGATGGTGGGCTCCTGGCCGCGGAACCGCTTGTAGAGCGTCATGGGATTCTCGGTGCCGCCGCGCGAGAGCACGCAGTCGCGCAGCCGTTGGGCCGTGGCGCGGTCGAAGATGCCGTGCTGCTTGAACACGCTGAACGCGTCGGCATCGAGCACTTCGGCCCACTTGTAGCTGTAGTAGCCGGCTGCATAGCCACCGGCCATGATGTGGGAAAACTGCACCGTCATGCACGTGTCGGGCAGCTGTGGGGTGATGATGGCCGGGGCCCACGCTTGCTTTTCAAAGGTCATGATGTCCTCGGTGAACGGCTCGCGCTGGGTGTAATAGGCCATGTCGAGTAGGCCGAAGCCCACCTGACGCAGACAGCTGTAGGCCACGTTGAAGTTGCGGCTGCGCACGATACGGTCGACGAGCTCGTCGGGAATGGGCTCGCCCGACTCGTAGTGGAAGGCGAAAGTGCGCAGGAATTCTTTCTCGACGGCATAGTTCTCCATGAACTGCGAGGGCATCTCCACGAAGTCCCACCACACGTTTGTGCCCGAGAGCGAGCCGAAACGGGTGTTGGCCAACATGCCGTGGAGCGAGTGTCCGAACTCGTGCAGGAAGGTCTCCACCTCGCTCAGCGTGAGCAATGCCGGCTTGGTGTCGGTGGGTTTGGTGAGATTCATCACCACGCTCACGTGGGGACGCACGTTCTCTCCCTGGTTGGTGATGTGCTGTCCCTGGAACTCTGTCATCCAGGCGCCGCCCTGCTTGCCGGCCCGCGGATGGAAGTCGGCATAGAAAACAGCGAGGAATGAGCCGTCGTTGTCGAACACTTCGTAGGCCTTGACATCGGGGTGATACACCGGTATGTCGGGGTTTTCGCGGAACGTCAGGCCGTAGAGACGGCCGGCCAGACCGAACACTCCCTCCGTCACCTTGTCGAGTTGGAAGTAGGGGCGCAGCATTTCGGCGTCGAGATCGTACTTCTCCATTTGCAGCTTGTGGGCGTAGAACGAGAAGTCCCAGGGCTGCAACTCAAAGTCGTCGCCCTCCATCTTGCGGGCCATGGCCGTGATTTCCTCCACCTCCTGCACGGCGGTGGGCTTGTAGGCGGCCAGCAAATCGTTGAGCAACTTGTACACATGGGCCGTGTCGCCGGCCATGCGGTGCTTGAGTATATAGTCTGCAAAGCAGTCGTAGCCCAGCAGCTGGGCCAGCTCGCGCCTCAGGTTGACGAGGCGTTGGCATATCCGGAGGTTGTTCTCTGCGTTGTCGTGGGTGCACTCGGTGTTGCGCGCCATGTACATTTGGCGGCGCAGCTCGCGCTGTGTGGAGTAGGTGAGGAAGGGCGAATAGCTGGGATAGTCGAGTGTGAAGACCCATCCCTCGAGGCCCCGTTCGCGGGCCGTCTGTGCGGCGGCATCCACTGCTGTGTCGGGCAGTCCGTCGAGTTGGGCGCGGTCGGAGAGGTGCAGGGTGTAGGCTTTGTTCTCCTTGAGCAGGTTCTGTGAGAACTGCAGGGTGAGCATGTCGGCCTCCTCGGTGAGCCGGCGCAGCCGTTGCTTGCCCTCCTCGTCGAGCAGGGCGCCGCTGCGTACAAAGGCATCGTACTCCTTGTCGAGCAGTGTTTGCTCCTCGGGCGTGAGCTCGCGGTGGTGCTCATATACGTATTTCACGCGCTCAAAGAGCCGTGGATTGAGGATGACGTCGTTGCTGTGCTTGGTGAGAATGGGGCTCAGCTTCTGGGCCAGGGCCTCCATCTGGGGCGTGGTCTCCGCACTCATCAGGCAGGAGAAGATGGTCGACACGCGGTCGAGCAGGTCGTAATAGTGCCGCCCGTGCGACAGATCCTCGGCGGCAATGGTATTGTCGAACGTGGGTTCCTCGGGGTTGCCGACAATCTTGGCAATCTCCTCGTCGTCGCGTCGGATGCCTTCCATGAAGGCCTCCTCGTAGTCCTCGAACTTGATTTTGTGGAAGGGGATGGTGTCGTGTGGCGTCCCGTAGGGCTCCATGAAAGGGTTGACACGTTTTTCGGTTTGGCTCATGGCTTGTCGCTTTCTCTTTCTCTATGGATGTGCAAAGGTAACAAAAAGAGTTGGACACGCGCGGGAAGCGGGTGGTTTATAAGCAAAATTTAACGTAGAACACGGCGCAAACGCACGGCGGCGGGCGCGAAAAAAGGAGGCCTTTCCTTTGCCGTTCGGGAAATAAATACTAATTTTGCGCCATGAAGCAAGCCATGATTTTCGCTGCAGGCTTGGGCACACGCCTGAAACCGCTTACCGACACGATGCCCAAGGCACTGGTAAGCGTGGGCGGACAGCCGCTGTTGCAGCACGTGGTTTTCAGGTTGCGCGATGCCGGATTCACCCGTTTGGTGGTCAACGTGCATCACTTTTCCCAGCAAATCAAGGACTATCTGCAGGCCAACGACAGCTTTGGCCTCGACATTCGGGTGAGCGACGAGACTGCCGCCTTGCTTGACACGGGCGGCGGTCTGCGCAAGGCCGCGCCGCTGTTCGACGCGCACCGCCCCATCCTCATCCACAACGTGGACATCCTAAGCAACGTGGACTTGGCCCGGTTCTACGCCCTCGACCCCCGCGTGGCGTGCCCCGACTGCGGCGTGCCCCACCGCATGGCCGGCGCGCAACTGCTCGTGAGCTGGCGCAGGACGCGCCGCTACCTGCTCTTCGACGACCGGATGCTGCTCGTGGGGTGGGTCAATGTGGAGACGGGCGAGGTGAAATCGCCCTATCCCGAAGTGGCCCGTGCGGCCGCCTCGGTGCGTTGGCCGCTGGCCGTCGGCGACGCGCCCATGCGGCTGGCAGGGCTTTACCGCATGTATGCTTTCAGCGGCATACACAGCTTTTCGCCGCTCTTTTTCCCCTACATGGTGGCGTGGCCCGAGCGGTTTGCCATCATGGACTTCTACCTGCGCCACTGCCGCGAGGTGCCCGTTAAGGGCCATGTCGAGCCCGACCTGCAGCTCATGGACGTGGGCAAGCTCGGCACACTGGACGCCGCCGAGGCCTTTGCGCAGCAGCTCGACCATCAACATCAAATTCATCATAACACTTAAACGCATGCCTCGGCCGTCTCCCCGCAACGGGAGAGGGGCGGGGCTTTTCGACTATGCAACAGAAGATCATCATCCTCGATTTCGGTTCGCAGACCACGCAGCTCATTGGCCGCCGCGTGCGCGAGCTGGACACCTTCTGCGAGATCCTGCCCTACAACAAGTTTCCGCACGACGATCCCTCCGTCATTGGCGTGATTTTGAGCGGCAGCCCCTACTCCGTGCACGACAAGGAAGCCTTTCGCGTGGACCTGAGCCGGCTCATCGGCCGCTATCCTGTGCTGGGCATCTGCTACGGCGCCCAGTTTATCAGCCATGCCGGAGGCGGCCGGGTGGAGCAGACCGGCACGCGCGAGTACGGCCGGGCCAACCTGCAATGGCTTGACTCCACCAATCCCTTGTTCAAGGGCTTCGACCCCAACTCGCAGGTGTGGATGAGCCATGGCGACACCATCACGGCCATCCCCGCCGGCTATCGGGTCATCGGCTCCACGCCTGACGTGGAATATGCGGCCTTTGCCAGCGGCTCGCAGCCCGTGTGGTGCGTGCAGTTTCACCCCGAAGTGTACCATACCACGCAGGGCATGCAGCTGTTGCGCAACTTCGTGGTCGACATCTGCGGCAGCCGTCAGGAGTGGAGCGCCGCCTCGTTTGTGGAGTCGACGGTGGCCGAACTGCGGCAGCAGCTGGGCGGCGACCGCGTCATTCTGGGCCTCTCGGGCGGCGTGGACTCGTCGGTTTGCGCCACGCTTCTCAACCGCGCCATCGGCCGCAACCTCACGTGCATCTTCGTGGACCACGGCATGCTGCGCAAGAACGAGTTCCAGAAAGTGATGGAGGCCTACCAGGGCCTGGGGCTCAACGTGGTGGGCGTGGACGCTTCAGAGAAGTTCTTCAAGGACTTGGAGGGCGTGACCGACCCCGAGCAGAAGCGCAAAATTATAGGCCGCGACTTCGTGGAAGTGTTCAATGCGGAGGCTCGGAAAATCACCGACGCCAAGTGGCTGGCCCAAGGCACCATCTATCCCGACCGTATCGAGAGCCTCAGCATCACGGGTATGGTCATCAAAAGCCACCACAACGTGGGCGGCCTGCCCAAGGAAATGCACCTGCAACTCTGCGAGCCGCTGAAGTGGCTGTTCAAGGATGAGGTGCGCCGCGTGGGCTTCGAGCTGCACATGCCCGAGCGGCTCATCAAGCGCCACCCGTTCCCCGGGCCCGGCTTGGCCGTGCGCATCCTGGGCGACATCACGCGCGAGAAGGTGCGTATCCTGCAGGATGCCGACGACATCTATATCGGTAAGATGCACCAGTACACCATGCCCGACGGCACAAGTCTCTACGATCACGTGTGGCAGGCCGGCACGGTGCTGCTCTCCACCATCCGTTCTGTGGGCGTGATGGGCGACGAGCGCACCTACGAGCACCCGGTGGCCCTGCGCGCCGTGACCTCGACAGATGCCATGACGGCCGACTGGGCCCACCTGCCCTACGACTTTATGGCCGACGTGTCCAACGAAATCATCCGCAAGGTGAAGGGTGTGAACCGCGTGTGCTACGACATCTCCTCCAAACCGCCTTCGACCATTGAGTGGGAGTAGCTGCCCGCATGGCCCCACAAAGGCAAGGGGAACGCGGCCCGTCGTGGCTGCGTTCCCCTTGTGGGTTGAGGGCGTTCCGCTACTGTCTTGGCGGTGCCTCTCCCGGTTTTCAGAGGCGTTTCCCTCTGTTGTTAGAAGTGCTTTTCATTAGTATATAGAATGGTCTCCTTTTGTTTTCGGAAGAGCCTCTTCCGGTTTTCAGGAGTGTCTCGCTTTGTTTTCAGAGAGGAGCCGCAAGCATTGGGCCGTCTTATTGCGTGACTTTTATCTCTGCGTTCCTGTCATCAACGGAAACATTGATGTAGAGCTTGCGTTTCCTGCCTGTCGTGTTGGGCTCGGCGGTAATCACCAAGGTGGGTGTTCCCCGCTTCCTCCTTACCGTGAGCCAGCTGTATTGCACGGAGATGGTGTCGGGGTCTTCCAAAACTGTCCTTTCGCTTTTTCCGTCCCCGTTGTAATTTAATACCTCAATATTGTATGGAGCGTATGAACCCGACACCATGACGGTGCCTCCCTCTTTCGGGAAAGAGAGCTTGGAGGGATAGCCGCAGTTGCCGTCTGTCGTGCAGGATGCGGCCAGAAGGATACTTGTGAGGAGGAACAAGAGCTTCTTCATACGTCGTTTTTTTAGGGTTTTTAGGGGGTGTTTGCAGCCTAGAACCGTCCCTTTTCCTGTCTTTATAATGCCATTTGCAAGGAAAACTTGCACGTTTGCGTGCCAAAAATCGTATCCAGACTGCACGAACCCTCCCGCGTGCCGGCGCCGGTGCGGTGTGGCGGCCAAAGGTTTACGGCGCAACGGCCGCGTGATGACGGCGTAAACGCATGGCCGTTGCGGCGTAATCGCCATGCGATTGCACCGTCATCGTGCGGCCATGGCCCGTGGAACGTTTGGATGGTTAGGGTGAATTTTATACGATGGTACAGGACATGATGGGAGATTATGGGCTGTGCACAGATGCCCATCCCCGCGCAGCATCTGTGAAATCGGTGGAATCTGTGAGAGAAACAGGCGGTGCCGGCAATGTGTTTATCTGTTGTTGTGCAGATGTTGATGGTAAAACCATCTGCATTTCATCTGTGGCATTCGTGGCAAACCATCCCTGTTTTTCCATGTGTCCTCCCGGCCATGCCGCGCCCTTGCACCGCGGCGGCGGGGCCATGGACGCGCCGGCATGCGTCGGCGGAGGGGTCGGCCTGTGGATGGGACGAGGGCTGGGCACGCAGGATGAGGCGCAGACTCTGCTTGTAGTTCAGGTAGTTCCACACCCAGTTGAGGAACACCACCGTCTTGTTGCGCACGCCAAGGATGGAACGCAGGTGCACTACCAGCCACAACAGCCAGGCCGGGAACCCGCCGAAACGGAAACGCCCAATCTCGGCCACGGCCTTCTTGCGGCCGATGGTGGCCATGGCGCCCAGATTGCGGTAGCTGAATGGCTGCTCGGCTCTGCCCTCGAGGCGGCGCGAGAGGTTGTGGGCCACGGTGGCTGCTTGCTGCATGGCCACCTGGGCCAGCTGCGGATGGCCCAGCGGGTAGGCCTCGTCGCCCTCGACAAGACTCTGGTCGCCGACGGCGTAGACGTTGGGCACGCCCTTCACGCGGCAGTAGCGGTCGGTGAGGATGCGCCCGGCATGGCCGATACTTGCGGTGGGCAGGCCGCCGATGGCACTGGCCCTGACGCCGCTCACCCACACCGTCAGTCCGGCCTCCAGCGTGTCGCCGCCCTGCAACACCACGCCGCGGTCGTTGCAGTCGACCACGCGGCAGCCCTTCATCACCTTGATGCCCAGTTCCGTCAGGTCGCGTTCGGCGCGGGCCGAGAGGCCGGCATCCATGCCCTTGAGCAGACGGTCGCCCGAGTCGAGCAGGCAGATGTGCATGCGGCTGGCGTCCAGGTCGGGGTAGTCGCGCGGCACGATGGTGCGCTTCATCTCGGCCAGCGCGCCGGCAATCTCCACGCCCGAGGGCCCGCCGCCCACGATGACCACGTTCATCAGCCGCTGCCGGGCCTCCTCATTGTCCTCGGTCTCGGCGCGCTCCAGGTTCTGCAGGATGGTGTTGCGCAGGCGCATGGCCTCGGCAACGGTCTTCATGGGCAGGGCGTTGCGCTCGATGTCGGCATTGCCGAAGAAGTTGGTCGTGGCTCCGGCGGCCAGCACCAGGAAGTCGTAGTACAGCGTGCCGAAGGAGGTTTGCAGCGACTGCTCCTCCGGGTTCACGGCCTGCACCTCGCCCATGCGGAAGTAGAAGTTGGTGCGGCCTTGGAACAGACGGCGGAAAGGAAACGAGATGCTGCTCGGCTCCAAGCCGGCCGAGGCCACCTGATAGATGAGTGGCGGAAACTGGTTGTAGTTGTTCTTGTCGACCAGCACCACCTGGAAAGGGGTGCGGCACAGGCTCCGGGCCAGCTGCAGGCCGGCGATGCCGCCGCCCACAATGACCACGCGGCGGTGCCCGCCCTTGTGTATATTTGCTCTCATTGCTGCTTTTGTGTTAAGCGTTGTGTGTATGTTTTGCCGTGCGTTGGGCATCAATTGATGTGTGCAAAGGTAAGTAAAATCACGCGTAAAACCTTGATGAATCGGAAAAGAAACGTTACCTTTGCCCCATAGAACAGGAGACAACATCCAACATAAACGACAAAAACAACCATGACAAAGAAGCTGAAACCCTCCACGCTCTGCGTGCGGGGCGGGTGGAAACCCAAGAACGGCGAGCCCGTGGAGCCGCCCATCGTGCAGAGCACCACGTTCAAGTATGACAATTCCGAGGAGATGGCCATGCTCTTCGACCTGAAAAAGGAGGGATATTTCTATACCCGGCTGCAAAATCCGACGCTCGATGCTGTGGCCGCCAAGATAGCCGCGCTCGAGGGCGGCGTGGGTGCCATGCTCACTTCGTCGGGGCAGGCGGCCAACTTCTACGCCGTGCTCAACATCTATTCGGCCGGTGACCACATCGTGGCCTCCAACGAAATCTACGGTGGCACGTTCAATCTCTTCGGCGTGACGATGAAGAAAATGGGCATCGACTGTACGTTTGTGAACCCCGAACTGCCCGAGGAGGAGATCGGAAAAGCCTTTCGTCCCAACACCAAGGCCCTCTTCGGCGAGACCATTTCCAACCCCGGCTGCCGCGTGCTCGACATTGAAAAGTTTGCGCGCATCGCCCATCGCCATGGCGTGCCCCTCATCGTCGACAACACTTTTGCCACGCCCGTCAACTGCCGTCCGTTTGAATGGGGCTGCGACATCGTGACCCACTCCACCACAAAGTACATGGACGGCCATGCCACGCAGGTGGGCGGTGTGGTCGTGGACAGCGGCAACTTCGACTGGGCAGCCCATGCCGACCGCTTCCCGGGCCTCACCACGCCCGACGATTCCTACCATGGTCTCGTCTACACCACGGCCTTCGGCAAGCTGGGCTACACCACCAAACTCGTGGCTCAACTCATGCGCGACTTGGGCAGCATCCCGTCGCCGCAAAACGCTTTCCTGCTCAACCTGGGGCTGGAGACCCTGCACCTGCGCATGCGCCAGCACTGCGCCAACGCCCAGCGCATAGCCGAGTTCCTGCACGGAGACCCTCGCGTGGCCTGGGTGCGCTACTGCGGACTCGACGACGACCCGTGTCATGACCTGGCCCGGAAGTATTTGCCCGGTGGCTCGTGCGGCGTCATCGCTTTCGGACTGAAAGGCACCCGCGAGACGGCCATCCGGTGGATGGACTCGCTCGAGCTCATCAACATCGCCACGCATGTGGCCGACAGCCGCTCTTGCGTGCTCCATCCGGCCAGCCACACCCACCGCCAGCTCTCCGACGAGCAGCTGCGCGCGGCCGGCATCGCCCCCGACCTCATCCGCCTTTCGGTGGGCATTGAAGATGCCGACGACCTGCTCGACGACATCCGCCAGGCTCTCGACAGGCTGTAAGAAGAGCTCCCATGCAGAGCTGCCAACGTGGAAACAATGGCAAATCTGCATGGGAGCATTTTTATTTCCCGCCGATGCGCATGGCGCGCATGGCGTTGAGCACGGCGAGAACCATCACTCCCACGTCGCCGAACACGGCCACAGGCATGGCCCACGAACCCATGAAACCAGAGGCAACGGCGAGCAGGATGCCCACCTTGACGGCGATGGCGAAGACAGCATTCTGCCGGGCGATGCGGATGGTGCGGCGCGAAATGCGGATGGCGAGGCCCAGTTTGGAGGGCTTGTCGTCCATGAGCACCACGTCGGCAGCCTCGATGGCCGCGTCGCTGCCCAGCGCACCCATGGCCACGCCCACGTCGGCGCGGGCCAGCACAGGGGCGTCGTTGATGCCGTCGCCCACGAAAGCCAGGCTCCGTCCGGCGGCATTCTCCTTGAGCAACCGCTCCACATGGGTCACCTTGTCGGCCGGCAGCAGTCCGGCGTAGTAGGCATCGAGGCCCAGTTGGCTGGCCACCGTGCGCCCCACTTCCTCGCGGTCGCCGGTGAGCATCACCGTCTTGCTCACGCCCAGACGCTTCAGCGTGGCGACGGCATCGGCGGCGTCGGACTTCAGCTGGTCGGCAATGACCACGTGTCCGGCATAGACACCCTCCACCGCCACATGAACCACGGTGCCCGTATGAGCCTTGCACTTGTCGCAAGGCACCACGGCGGCTCCCACGGCAGCCATCATTTTCTCGTTGCCCACACACACCGTCCGCCCGTCTATCACGGCTCGAATACCCAGGCCGGGCAGTTCTTCCACCTGCTCCGTGCGGCAGTTGTCATGTTCGAGAGGGTAGGCAGCGCGCAGGGCGGCGGCGATGGGGTGGTTGGAGAGGTGCTCCACATGGGCCGCCAGATGCAGCAGTTCGCGCTCGTCGGGCATGTCGGGGTGCACGGCCTCCACGGCAAACACGCCGCGGGTGAGCGTTCCGGTCTTGTCGAACACCACGATGCCCATGCGCGACAGGGCCTCCATGAAGTTGCCGCCCTTGATAAGAATACCCTTGGTTGAGGCGGCACCGATGCCGGCAAAGAACGTGAGCGGCACGCTGATGACCAGTGCACACGGACAGCTCACCACCAGAAAGGTCAGTGCCCGGTAGAGCCAAGAGGGCAGGGCGGCGGCGTAGCCGGTGTAGAAGAAAGGTGGGATGAGGGCGATGGCCAAGGCCAGGAACACCACCACGGGCGTGTAGACGCGGGCAAAGCGACGGATGAAGGTCTCGCTGTGCGACTTGTTTTCGCCGGCATCCTCCACCAACTGGAGAATGCGCGAGGCCGTGGACTCGCCGAAAGAGTGGGTCACCCGCAGCTTGATGACCCCCGTGAGGCTCACGCAACCCGAGGCCACCTCGGTGCCCTTGGCCGCGTCGCGGGGCAGGCTCTCGCCCGTCAGAGCCACAGTGTCGAGGCTTGTGGAGCCCTCGACGACGGTGCCGTCGAGGGGTACTTTCTCGCCCGGCTTCACCACGATGACGTCGCCCGGCTGTACCGTCTCCGGGGCCACCGTCTCCAGTTGGCCACCCCGTTCCACGTGGGCCGTGTCGGGACGGATGTCCATCAGCTTGGCAATGGACTCGCGGCTGCGGTCTTCGGCATAGTCCTCGAACAGCTCGCCCACCTGGAAAAACAGCATCACGAACACGGCTTCGGGGAATTGCGGCTCGGCCCCCGGCAGGAAACCGATGAACAACGCCCCGATGGTGGCGATGGCCATAAGGAAGTCTTCGTCGAAGGGGTCGCCCTCCATGACTCCCTCTGCCGCCTCGCCCAGCACGTCGTAACCGATGAGCAGGTAGGGCACCAGGTAGACAACGAGCTGCTGCCACACGGGCAAGCCGCTGTCGTGAGTAACGAGCCATGCGGCCAGCAGCAGCACGGCGGTAGCAATAATTCTCAGTAATTTGCGGTTCATAACTTTGCCTTGTTATCGTTTTCTGTGGGCAAAGTTACGGCAAATGTTTTGCAACCGAGTTGCAAAGTTGAGGCCCCCGGACCTTCTACACCTTATTATTATTTGGGCGTGGAGGCGGGCAGGGACAGAATGTCCATCATGTCGGCGCGAAAAAACTCTTCCAATGGCAGCCCGTCGGTGCCTACCACCAAGGCCCTGCAGGGATGAAACTTGCCGGCAAAAAGCGGCAGCCCCTTGTTGGTTCCTCGCTTCCCGCTCTTTACTTCTATGGCCGTCAGCTCTCCATCGAGGTCGACAATGTAGTCCACTTCGTCGTTTCGCTCGCGCCAATAGTACACGCCGTAGCCCTCTTCTTCGGCTTTGGACATGAGGTGCACGCCTACGGCCGACTCGACCCACCGCCCCCACATCATGGGATCCGTGCGTACTTTGCCGTATGACGTGCGGTGAAAAGCCGTGAGCAGGGCGTTGTTGTAGACTTGGAATTTAGGAACAGACTGGTACCAGCGGGACTTGTCGTGGGCATATTTTTGCAGACCGGTGATGAGATGGCACTCTCGAAGCACGTTGAGATAGGACTGGAGGGTGGTGACATTGCCTGCATCTTGCAGCTGTCCCAGCATCTTGGTGAGCGACAACAACTCGGCAGAGTAGGAGCAACCCATCTCGAATAGCTGAACCATGAGGGCCGGTTTGTAGATGCGCGAGGTCATCATCACGTCTTTTTCTATGGCTGGCGCAACCAGCGCATCCTTGACATACCGCCTCCATCTATGCTCTGTTCCCATCATAGAAGCCGTGCCTGGGTAGCCGCCGAAGTAGATCCACTGGTTCATGCTCAGCCCGAAAGCATCGCCCATCTCTTTGAGTCCCCAGTGCCCCATGCGGATCAATTCGAAGCGTCCGGCCAGCGATTCGGTCAGTCCCTTGCGAATCATAAGGCGCGAGGAGCCCAGCAAAATCAGCTTAATGCCCACTCCAGCCATGGTGTCGCTGTCCCACTCGCGCTTGACGGCTTCGCTCCAGTTGCTGATTTTCTGGATTTCATCTATGACGAGAATCAGCTGGTCGTATCCCTGCAACTGCATAAGGGCGCGTGCTCCTTCCCAGCAACGTCTCACCCAGTCGGTATCGTTCTCGTCGATGTGGTCGGCATTGAACGACAAATGAGGCGTGCTGACGGCTTCCAGCACCTGCGTCACCATCGTGGATTTTCCTACTTGTCTTGGGCCCACAACCACCTGGATGAACTGCCTCGGCTCATCCATCCGACTCAGTAAAGTATCAAATTGCGCTCTTCTGTACATGTCTTCAACTCCTCGTCAAGTTTTCGCGGAATGTTCAAATTCAGTTTACGGAATGTTCAAATTTCGTTTGCAGAATGTTCAAGTTCGGTTTACGAAATGTTCAAATCTCGTTGCAAATTTAGCGATTCTTAGGTAGAAAAGCGAGGTTGTCGGGGAGTTTAACACTCTGATGGGCAGAACTTCGTGTTGGATGGAGCACGTTATGCCCCGTCTCGCCCTGAGCCCGCCCCCGCGTGCACCTACCGCACGGGGAGGGTGATGGCGTGGGTGCCGAGGGAAGAAGCCACGAAAATGGTGGCGGAGCCCCGTCTCTGGCGGCTGCGCACGACGATGGAGGCGAGCCCTTTCCAGGTGGTTGCGCGGTTGGAAGTGAGGGGTTCGAGGTCTTCGAGGTCGGCGCTGCCGGCAGCCAGGAGGCGTGCGGGGCCGTCGACGCGCACCGTGAGGGGAAGCGAGGCATTGGGCACCACGCGGCCTTCGGCATCGATTACCTCCGCGGTGACATAGGCCAGCGACTGCCCATCGGCCGGCATCGCCGTGCGGTCGGCCGTGAGCCGCACGGCGGCCGGGGCTCCGGCGGTGGCGAGCAGCACGCTGTCGGTCTCGCGTCCGGCGGCATCCACGGCCACGGCGCGCAGCTGCCCGGCGGCATAGGCCACGGGGAACACGGCCTTGAACTCCGTGGCAAGCGTGGTGGGCTTCTCGCCCACGAGCCGCCCATTGAGGTAGAGCCGCACGGCCGGAGCCTTGCTGCAGACCTCCATGTCGATGGTGCGGCCCTCCCAGCCTGGCCAGTTCCAGCTCTCCCAAGTGGGCCATACGGACCACTGCGTCTCCTTGATGTCGCCCTTTCCGCCGTAGCCGTTGGGCTCTTTCACGGCCATGTAGAGCGTGGGCGCGGCGTCGCGGTTCCACAACATGTCGCGATAGTGCGAGACGGGCTTGCGCCATCCCGTGAGGTCCACATCGCCGCAGTAGGCCCCGTGGTAGGGGAACTGGTCGCGTTGATAGTGTTCGCCCGAGCTCTCGCCGGCCGTAATGCCACCGCCCGATGCCCGATTCGCCCAGATAGTCGAGGCCTGTCCACACGATGTCGCCGATGATATAGGCGAAGTCGCGGGTGCGCTGCCAGTTGCGGAACGCGTCGCGCGGGTAGCTCTCCGTCTGCCAGAGGATGCGCTGCGGAGCCCGCACATGGTCGGCGGCATGCCTGTGCATCATATAGTTGTAGCCCACGACGTCGAGCGCTTCGGCGTGCAGGTCGTAGATTTCCCAGTCGTTGTTCCAGGTGCACAAGGCCTCGGTCACCGGGCGTGTGTCGTCGTGCCGCAGCACCTCGCGCCTCATATTGCGGGCGGTGGTCACCACATTGTCGCCCTTGGGGCGGAGGTGGCAGGTGACGTCCAGGCTGAACGGCGTGTAGCCATAGGCATGGGTGCCCGCCTCGTGGCCGTTCACGTAGACGCGGCAACGCTGGTAGACGCCGTCGAAGCAGAGGCGCACACGCTTGCCCCGGGGCATGGCGAACCGCTTGCGGTAGGTGCCCTTGCCGCCGGGATAGTAGCCTCCGCCGTTGGTTGTGGCGGCGTCGGCCCGCGGGGCGTGGCCGATGTCCCAGTCGTGGGGCAGGTCCACGGGCTGCCAGCGGCGGTCGTCGTAGGCGGGCGAGACGGCCTCGGGCACGTCGGCCTCGACAAACCGCCACCCCATGTCGAACAGTTGGCGGGTAGAGGCGGGGCAATTCGTAAACTCCTGGGCGGCGGTTCGGCCGGCGGCGGCCAGTGCGATGAAAAGGAAGAGCAGGTTTCTGAATATGACGGTAGGTTGGATTGCTGCCGCAAAGATAGCATGATTTTGCGGAAACCGCACTATCGGGCCCCGGAAAAATGGTGCCGGCACCGCCGCCAGGACAGTGCGGCCGCGGGGCTGGCTGCTTGGCGGGAGCGTGCCGGGAGGCCGGGACGGAGCCTCCCGGGCGGCGCTTATTTCCTGCCGTAGACGGCCTTGACCACGTGCCAGTGCTTGCGGATGTCGTCGCAGCCGGCGTGTTTCTGGGCCATCAGGTTGTACAGTTGGTCGTAGCGGGTGCCTTTCTGCTTCTCGGCCAGGGCCCATTGGCGGAACTCGTCGGCCGAGGGATGAACAATCGTGAGGTCTCTGACGACGGTGTAATTGCTGATTCCCTGCGCTTTCAGTATGCCCTCCATGCGGCCGATTTCCTGCTGCGTGGCCTCGGTGCTGGCGTAGATATAGACCTTGAAGTCGGGGTGGCCGCGGCGCGTTTCCAGTTCTTTGCGTATGCCTTTGTTGCCGAAACGGTCGGTGTCCCACGCCGTCGCGCTGACGTTCATCCAGTTGCTTTTCTGGGCTGCTGCCGTTCCTTGGGCGAAGCCAATCTCGTTCCGGCCGGGCAGCATCACGGTGACGACGGGCAGTGTGGTGGGTTGCACACTGGCGGGAACCTTGACTTCCCGGGTGATGATGTTCACCCACATGTGGTTCTTGCGGGCGTTGCGGCGAATCTCGACTTTCCTTACGGCCGCCGCCGGGAGGCGGGGCAGGCTCGATCTGCCGAACGTTGCGCCGTCGAGTTGCAGACTGGTTTGTGTGGCCTCGAAGGCCATGTGTGTGGCGCAGTCTGACAGATACGAGCCTTGCCCCACGTTTTCTATCCAGGTGTTGAGCGGGAAATGCACCACGTAGGCGTCTGCCACCTTGCGGCCCATCCGCTCCCGGGGCTTGAAGGTGACCATGGGCACGGAGTCGGCCGGAGCGGTGGCGAGGGCCGCGCTTCCGGAAGTTTGCCCTGCGGTTTCGGGTGTTGCGAAAGCGCTGAGCGCCAGCGCAACGAGCGGGACGAGGTACAGCGCCTTGGCGCGGGCCCGCTTGCGGGGATTGGATTTCATCATCATGGAAATTCTTTTTTGGGTTAAACTGTGATTGAAACTGTTGGCAAGGGCGCAGGTTCCGGACCCCGCGACCTTGCGGACCAGCAGCATTTGATATTCTCGGAGGCCGACGCCCCGGCGCAGGGCATGGTCGTCGGCCTGGTATTCGTGCACGTCGCGCAGACAGTTGCCCAGCACATAGACCAGCGGGTTCCACCATTGCAGGGTCTCCACGGCGGCCAGCAGCAGCACGTCGAGCGAGTGGCAGTGCAGAATGTGCCCCTGTTCGTGCAGGATGATGGGGCGGCCGTGCATGCGGTAGTCGGCCTCGCCGATGACGATGCTCCGCATCCAGCTGAATGGTGCCACGTCTTCGGCATGGCAGTAGACGGTGCAGCCGTTCTCCCGCAGGGTCCACAGGCATCCGCAGCGGATGGCTCCCCGCATGCGGGCCACCTGCATCAGGCGCACGGCGCCCGTGGCCGCCATGCCGGCCAGACAGGCCCAACCCAGGACGACGGTCCACGGCAGCCCTGCAGCTGCGGGGGCGGCCATGTCGGGATCGGGCTGAGATGCCGGCTGCACCGTGGGTTCCGACCCCTCGGTCGGGGCGGGAGCGGGGGCCGCGGGCGGCTGTATGTCCAGGTGGGTGGTGTGCCATTTCATGGCGGGCATGGGCACATGGCACAGCGGAACCGACAGTGACAGCAGCAGAATGCCCAGCAGCACCGCACGATTGAGCCTGAAGAGCCGCTCGTGCCTGAGCAGCAACAGGTAGGGAATGAGCAGCAGGGCCAGCACGGCGGCCGAGCGGAGCGAGTAGGAGAGCAGGTCATTCATAAGCCGGGGTTTCGCTGTAAAGGGTTGCCATGAGTTCCCGGAGCTCGTCGGGCGAGAGGTTCTCCTCCCTGACAAAGAAGCTGAACATCGACTTCAAGCTGTTGCCGAAGAGGTCTTTCTTGATGCCGTTCATTGCGCGGCGGGTGTATTCGGCGCGCGTCACCAAGGGGACGTACAGCTGTGTCTTGCCCTGTCCTTTCACCTTATAATAGTCCACAAAGCCTTTCTCTACCAGTATTTTCATGTAGGTGGCCAGCGTGGTGTAGGCCGGACGGGGCTCCGGGCACCGCTGAAGAATGTCGTGCACGCATGCCGAATGATTGATGTCCCACAGGATGGACATCAGGTCGAACTCGGCTTTGGTCAGGGTCTTCTCTTTCTGTTTCATGGCTCCGGTGTATGGGTTTACACGGGCAAAGATAGGCCGCCGGCCCGTTTGCTGCAAGCGTTCTATTTCTAATCCTTTCGATATGGAACGCTATTTAACGTTTATTGTTCGTAATAAAAGGTTTGTTAAGAACCGTCGTGCTGTATCCGTGACGGCGGTGGGGTGGGCGCGTGACCTGCCGGCGGCCCTGCAGCCGGGCGGTGGAGGCGTGGCGACGGCGGCTTTGTTGTGTTTTGATGACGGGTTTTTCGCGTTGCGGTGACGGGTTTTTCGCGTTGCGTTTACGGCGTGGACGCACGGCGATTGCACCGCAGCGGCGGTGCGTTTGCGGCGTTGCAGCGAGGCCGGCAGTGGGTGGACGAGGATAAACGGCAAAGGCAAGCGTCTTGTTTTCAGACACTTGCCTTTGCCATTGGTCGGGGCGACAGGATTCGAACCTGCGACCACCTGGTCCCAAACCAGGAGCGCTACCGGACTGCGCTACACCCCGCGGGGCAATTCGCAGCGGTCGGCCATGCGGTGGCGAGCCCGCCCGCGAATTGCAGGTGCAAAGGTATCACATTTCCGCGACACCACCAAACTTTTCCCGCCTTTTTAGAGACAGTTCGCATCTTGGCAGCCCCGGAGGCGGAAGCCTTTGGGCGTGGCGGCGAGTCTTTCGGCGGGAGGCGGCCGGAGGGCAGAAGAATTTCAGCGGCTTTGCTTGCCGGAACAAAATTAAAGCCGTAATTTTGGGCATGTTTAAAACCATCAGCATGAACAAAACGCACGCTCTTTTCCTTTTGCTGCTTCTGGCAGTGATGCCGTCGTTTGCCCAACCGCCCATGCAGGGCGGGGAGTGGAAAGCCAGCGACGGCAAGCATGTCAACGTCCATGGCGGCAACATCCTCGCCCTGGGCGGCACCTACTACTGGTATGGCGAGGCCCGCTCGCACGACGGCAAGCCCTATTCTTCCTTGGGCGTGGGCCTCTATACGTCAAAGGATTTGCTGCACTGGACCAGCCGCGGCCTTGTGCTGCCGGTGAGCCGGGAGGCCGGAAGCGACATCGAGGGCGGGTGCATCATGGAGCGTCCGAAAGTGGTCTACAATGCCCGAACCCGCAAATACGTCATGTGGTTCCATCTGGAACTCAAGGGGCAGGGCTACGACGCGGCGCGCTATGGCATCGCCACAAGCGACACGCCGGCGGGGCCGTTCCGGTTTGTGCGCTCGGGCAGAGTCAATCCCGGCGGCTGGCCCATCGGCTTCTCCCTGCCCGACACCACCGACCTGCGCCACCAGCTTCTCTTTCCCGAGCTGAAAGCGTGGTGGACGCCCGAGTGGCGCACGCAGATAGAGCGTGGCATGTTCTTCGTGCGCGACCTCGAAGGCGGCCAGATGGCACGCGACATGACCATCTTTGTCGACGACGACGGCAAGGCTTACCATGTCTATTCCTCCGAGGACAACCTCACCTTGCAGATAGCCCAGCTGGCCGACGACTACATGTCGCACAACGGATCTTTCGTGCGCGTGGCTGCCGGGGGGCAGAACGAGGCCCCGACCGTCTTCAAGAAAGACGGCGTCTACTGGATGATAACAAGCGGATGCACCGGGTGGGCGCCGAACGCGGCGCGGATGTTCTGTGCAAAAAACATCTTCGGCCCGTGGAAACAGTTGCCCAACCCATGCCGTGGCGAGGGGGCCGACAAGACTTTCGGGGCGCAGGGAACCTATATCTTCGAGCTGACGACAGGCAGGGAGCGCAAGCTCTTCAAGGGCGCCGGCCATGTTTTCATGGCCGATATATGGAATCCGGAGCACCTCTCCGAGAGCCGCCATCTGTGGATACCCGTCACGTTTGAGGACGGCGTGCCCGTGTTGAGGAAATAAGGGAACAGTCGCCGCCCGAAATAAGCTTGCTGAAAAGAAACACCCGCAGGGCCGGAGCCCCCGCCGTCTCAGAGCAGTCTTAGGGCAATGGCGGCGCAGGCTTCAGCGTCGGCCAGAGCGTGGTGGTGGCGATCCAGCCGGTAGCCACAGGCCGCCGCCACGGTATGGAGCTGGTGGTTGGGCAAATGGGGCAGGGCACGGCGGGCGGCCCGCAGCGTGTCGTGGAAAGAATAGTCGGGATAGTCCATCTGGTAGGTGCGGAAAACAGCCCGCAGGCAGCCCTCGTCGAAGGGACTGTTGTGGGCCACGAGGGGCAGATTGGCGATGAGCGGCCGGATTTGGGCCCACACTTCGCTGAACACGGGAGCGTCGTCGGTGTCGCGTTGCGTCAGGCCGTGCACCTGTGTGCATCGCCAGGTGTAATAGTTGGGCTCGGGCTGGATGAGCGAGTAGAACGAGTCGGCCACTTCGCCGTGGCGCACAATCACGACGCCCACCGAGCACACGCTGCTGCGCTCGAAGTTGGCCGTCTCAAAATCTATGGCTGCAAAGTCTGTCATGGCTGGATGCGGGATGGACGATAGGTCTGAATCTGCACAAAGTTACGCATTTCGTCTCAACAAACGAACCCGGCCGTCGGGTTTGTAACAGCGGGCAAGGTTAAAAAGAGTGAACGGAGCCTTTCGTGCAACTTCCAACTATTTACTTCTTGTGTTCCCAGTTAATGTATTATTGTTCGCGCGCGAGAAAGGCAGTGCGCTCCCTTGGTTCCATGCAAAATTTGGGTGACAAGGAGAGCGACGGAACGTGGGAAAGGAATGGATTGGCAAAGTCTGCTGCCATGATGTGGGGCAGGACAGCACAGCCTTGCACTTGCTTGTGGAGTCCGCCTTCCATTCTTGGCAAAACAAAAAAGCCTAAAAGTTTGGTGGTTCCAAATAATATGCTTACCTTTGCAACCACTTTCCAATAGGCAAGTTTACGATATGGCGGGATAGCTCAGCTGGTTAGAGCGTCGGATTCATAATCCGGAGGTCGTGGGTTCGGGTCCCACCCCCGCTACATTGAGAGTTAAGGAGTTGCAGCAATGCAACTCCTTTTTTATTTCTATCGGTGAGCTTTTGGTGAACTTTCCAATGAAAATTGTTATAATATGAATGCTTCTAAAATTTTGGACTTACCTGGGAGTTATCTATTACATCGGTTCTTCCCTGTTTATATCAAATGATCTTTCCAATTCTAATTCTGGCTGGGTGAGCAATATAGGCACCTCTTTCTTTTCTACCTCTGAAGGTTCTATGGAAGCATTCTTACCAAGAGGATAAAGTGTTAAGATGTGTTATAAACAAGATTTCTCCCAATCTCTGTGTCTACAAATTCGTATTTTAATTGTCCATTTAGTAAATATGAAAAAAGATGAAAATGGATGACTATAAGAATATAAGAACTTACCTGGACTTTCTTCAGTTGAAAGATCACAAATGTTGCCACGTATGAGTTGATGCTCTGTGAAAACTTATCCGCAGACATCTGCCCTGCCTTGATGGTAGCAAGGGCAAGTTCCCATGCACCGGTCATTTCGGCATTGGCAATCTTCTTGCCCTTCACAATCTATTACCCGATTTGTTATGGAAAGCGGATAATGGCATATATATGAACGTTTCCGGCGGAGGAACTTATCTTTTCCTTTCCCCCTTGTTCAAATATCCTTTTTCGATCAATAAATTTACGAGAAACTTTCGCAAGTCCTGGTCAGTGGGCACATTGAGCTTCTTGCGGATATGGTTGCGCGTCACGTTGATGTTGTTTTCCGTTTTGTTGAGCAGCAGGCAGATTTCCCGGCCTTTCTTGCCCTCAAGGATAAGACGGCACACGTCCGTTTCTGATTTAGTGAGACAAGGGAAGAGCTGGGCGAGGTCGCAGTCGTCCGCCAAGTGGTTCTTCAGGTGCAGGCGCACGGCGTTGACGAGGTTGCGCTGCGAAACGGGCGTGAGCATGGCGAAGAGACGGTCCACGTCGTCAGCCGACGGATTGCGGTGGCTGCTCATCCGCAGATAACCCTCTATCTCCTGCGCGTTGAGCCTCACGGCCCTCAACAGTGCTGTCCTGCCGTATTGCAGGCTGGCATTCTCTTTCGACACGCTCATCACGTTGCGCCGCAACAGTTCGCCCAGCACACAGAGGAAATACTGCACGAAGAGGAAGAAGCTGAACAGCCGCCAAAGCGAAGGCTCTTGAAGAAAGATGGCCACACAACCGTAGCTGATCATACTGATGGTGGAGACGATAAAGGGGGTAAGCCGGACAAAGCCCATCACAAGGAAGAAGATAGCCAGCAATGACGCTATCTGATTGACGAGGATGAGTTGCAGAAAATGGTCGGGACGGACGCTGGAGAAATAAAAGAAGCGCACGGCGATGGCACACTGTGCCACGAGTGCCGTGAGTGAAAAAGCCTGGGAAAGCGTCAGCCGCCGCGTGAGATAGAGCGACAGCGAAAGGAGGCACACCGCAAGGTGTATGGCGCTCATGGAAAGCGGAAGCCGGTCGTGCGAACCGCCCAAGCCCATGAACTGCAGCAATATGATGGTCACAACGAGAACCGAGTGCAGCAAATACACGGTGATGCGGTGCTGCTCGACGGTGTTTCCGGCGCGCGACTGCAGAAATGCCGAAACCTTTTCAGTGAGATAACGAGTGCTCATGTTTGTCGTTTTTACTTTTTATGACGGATGCAAAGATACGTTTTTACTTTCTCTTTTCCAAGCTTTCATTAAGTGTTTTTAAGGGGATATTAAGGGTTTTAAGGTATAATGATACAATTAAAATGGTCTTTTTCTTATAAATTTTAAAAATCACAATTCTCTTTTTCTTATTTTTGCATGGCCTTTTGCTGTTTTCGCACAAATGTTTCTTGCGGAATTGCTCGGAAAAGAACCATCCGGCATGCGAAATTCAGTCGGCAGGAATGTGACGTGAGAAAACAAGAAGATAAAAATATTTTAATTTCAATTTTAGATATTCAGTAAAATGAAAATGAAAACAAAGACAACAAACATCATTCAGAGGCTCTGCCTCTTCCTGTTCGTCCTCGTGCTGGCAGCACCGGCGTGGGCGACAGCTACGGGCGTGAGGGCTATGAGACATTCCGATCACGCGACTTAGGCACGCATCAGACTGTAAGAACACTCCGAAAAGGGAACGTGGAAATCACGTTCAGCCGTTGCAATACCACCGGCGGAACGGGCAACCGTGCCATCTATGAACTGGCAAAGGGTTCCCGCATCAACGTAGAGGTTGACGACGGCTATGCCATCCGCTGGATCATCCTGCGCGATACGGAGGGTGGAGAAGACTATGACGAACCCAATGGCATCAAGCGCATCAGCAGCGTTACATCGGGCTACGACTATTACTTCGAGAGGAATGCCATCTCGAACTCGGGGATAAGCGGAGCCAATCAGAATAATCTCAACGACGACGACAACAATATCGTCGTCTACAATTATGATGCCTCGGCAAGAAGTGTCAACATCTACACCCACAACAATTCCCGTTGGGGACAGTTCAAGGTGCGCGACATCATTGTGGGTTACGTCAAGGTACCCAAGGTGAGATTCGAAAAAGACAGCTATGACGTATACACCGTATCGAATTCGTTTATGGCCAACCTCGACAAGGGTGAGTACGACGGCAATATAGAGTACTATGTGGACAACAATGAAATTGCGGATGTCAACAATAACGGAAGTCTAAAGTTAAAGCGCCCCGGAACGGTAGGCCTCACCGCCATTTTCCCCAGCAATGAAAAGTTTGCCAAAGCGCAGTGCGGCACGACGATCAACGTGAAGCGCGACCGAGTAACCTTCAACTACCAGGTACCGCGGCCTAAGGTGTTGTATTACCAGGGTGATGGATACGCCAACGCAATCTATAACTTATATGATTATTCGGACTTTACGACGGAAAGTGGTATACCTTACAACAGGGGTAATGACGGGTTTAACGTCGAATGCACTAATGACGACGTGCTGTCGATTGAGAAAACGATAGGAAGATGCTTCTTTGAACGTACCGCAGGCACTGTAACCGTCACCATGACTCAGCATGAGAACAACCTTTACGCGGAGTCTTCTCTTAGGCAAACATTCACAGTAATACGCACGGACAAGGGGGCTAAGACCATGCTCATCAAAGACCTCAACGAATGGAAGCTGTTCTGCAAACTCGTCAACGACGAGGGCATGGCCGGACTCAACGCCCGGCTGGAAACCGATGTCAACCTCGGGAGCGACATCGCGATGGTGGGGACTACCGACCACCCTTATACCGGCACGTTCGACGGACAGAACCATACGCTCACGCTCAACTGGAACACCGACAAAAACGACATCGCCCCCTTCCGCAGGGTGGGCGGCGCAACCATCAAGAACCTGCGCACCGCAGGGACTATCAAATCGAGCAGTTACTTTCTGGCAGGGTTGATTGACGAGGTATCCGGCGATAACAACACCATCTCGGGCTGCGTCAGCAATGTGGACATCACAAGTTCCTATACCGGCGAGGGGTGCGGAGCGGGAGGCTTGATTTCCTATATATATGGCAGCACCCGCGTTGCCATCACCGACTGCCTTGTCAAGGGCAGTATCAATGCCAGCGGTGCAGGCAGAAGAGGCATGGGCGGATTCGTATATAGCCAGAACGGCACCTGCACGCTGACCAACTGCCTCTACGCCGGCACGAACAATGTGGAAAACAACGGAGAAAGAACCAATACCTTTGCTTATAACGCCACGACGGACAACTGCCACTACCTCAACCCCTGCGGCAAGGCACAGGGCACGAAGGTAACCACAGACCAGCTCAAGAACGGCGAGGTGGCTTATCAGTTGCAAAAGAGCAGAAACGAGCAGGTGTGGGGACAAACCATCGGCACGAACAACGAGCCGCAGCTCATCGCCTTCGACAACTCGGCAAAGAAAGTATATCAGGTGAACTTCACCTACAAGGACCAGGTGAAAGCCACCCGCTATGCCAACAGCGGCAAGACCGTCAGCCTGCCCACCACGAGAGACATCGTGGGCAGCAGCTACAACGAGCACCATTATTACACCATCGCCTTTACCGACAACTTCAACGAAAACACCACCGTCACGGGCGACAAGCAGGTGACTGTCAGCATCACCGAAAAGGATGCTTACGAAATCGGGTCGGCAGACGAATGGAATACATTCAGCAACCTCGTGATCAAGGGCGAGAACGGACTTGACGCCAAACTGACCGCCGACATCGACCTCGGCGTCTACTTCAAAATGGTGGGCGATTACTACCACCCTTACTTCGGCACGTTCGACGGGCAAGGGCACACGCTCACGATGAACTGGGACAGCGGCAATGATCAAAAGGTAGGTGTTTTTAATTACGTGAAAGACTGCACCATAAAAAATCTGCGCCTCGAGGGAAAGATTACGGCGAATGCTGACGAGGTGGGCGGATTGATTTATTCGGCGAAGGGCAATTCCACCATTTCGGGATGCGTCAGTAATCTGCAAATCACGAACAAATATAAAGACGGCAGAATGTCAGGCTTGATTTCCGTAGTCT
The DNA here is from genome assembly GCF_000518545.1 of Hallella seregens ATCC 51272. Taxonomy (GTDB): domain Bacteria; phylum Bacteroidota; class Bacteroidia; order Bacteroidales; family Bacteroidaceae; genus Prevotella; species Prevotella seregens. Next base: position 3,718 of record NZ_JADU01000009.1, on the reverse strand, counting down.
TCGATCCTGCCAACGTTACCATTAACGACTGTATCGTAAAGGGCGACATGAAAAGCATGAATAGGGAAGGAAATAAAGACATCGTTGGGTTTGTAAAAAGACAGTATGACAAATGCACGCTCAACAACTGCCTCTACATCGGCACCAACAACGCCGACAGTCAATGGGCGCGTACCTTTTGCAATAACGCCAACCTCAATAACTGCTACTATCTGAACCCTTGCGGCACGGCGCAAGGCACGCAGATTACCGAAGAGCAACTGAAAAACGGCGAGGTGGCGCATCTGCTGCAGAACGGCAGGGACACGCAGTTCTGGGGACAGAAGCTCGGCACCGACAACGAGCCGATGCCCACCACCGACGAGGCGAAACATATATATAAGGTGGACTTCGCCTACAACAACGAGGTGAAGGCCACGCGCTACGCCACCCGCAACAACGCCATCTACGGCGACATGCCCACCTTTACCGCGCAGGGCCTCATGGGCAGCGAATACAACGAGCACCATTATTACACCCTCGCCTTTGCCGGCGACTTCAACGGCTCCACCACCGTCAGCTCCGACCAGACCGTGGCAGTGCTCTTCAACCATAAGGAAGCCTACGAGATAGCCTCGAAGGACAACTGGAAGACGTTCTGCGACCTCGTGAACGACGGACAGGCCGGCCTCGACGCCAAGATGACAGCGGACGTCGACCTCGGCTCGGACATCGTGATGGTGGGCGTGACCAGAAACTATTCCGGCACGTTCGATGGGCAGGGACATGCGCTCACCGTCAACTGGAATCACACAAGCTTCGTCAATATAGCCCCCTTCAAGACTGTGGAAGGCGCCACCATCAAGAACCTGCATGTAAAAGGGCAGATTGAAGCAACAGGCAACAGCCTTTTGTCCGGATTGATTCTGTCTGCCTCTGGCAAGATCTCCGTCTCGGGCTGCGTCATCGATGTGGACCTCAAGGGCTCCAGCTATTTAGCAGGCATGATTCATATGGTAAACCTCAATACCGAGGTTATTATCACCGACTGCGTCGTCAAGGGAGCGCTCAACTCCGCGAAGAAGAGTATCGGCGGATTTGTAGACTATCAGGGCGGCACCTGCACGCTGACCAACTGCCTCTACGCCGGCACGAACAACGCCACCACCGGTAGCAATACCTTCGCCGATAACGCCACCCTGAACAACTGCTACTACCTCAACGCCTGCGGCACAGCACAGGGCACGCAGGTAACGGAGGAGCAACTGAAGAGCGGCGAGGTGACCTATAAGTTGCAGAACGGCAGAGACACGCAGTTCTGGGGACAGACGCTCGGCACCGACAACGTGCCGCAGTTCACCGCCGACGCGGCGAAGAAAGTCTATAAAGTGGGCTTCACTTACAAAGATAAGGAAGTAGCCGCGCGCTACGCCAACAAGGGCGGCACCGTCAGTCTGCCCACCTTGCAGGAAGCCCTCGGCAACAGCTACAACCCACACCATTACTACACCGGACTGACCTTTGCCGACGGCTTCAACGCCTCCACCACCGTAACAGCCGACAGGCAGGTGGCTGTCAGCATCACCGAAAAAGACTGCTACGAAATCGCATCGAAGGAAGACTGGAAGGCGTTACGCGACCTCGTGAACAACGGACAGCCCGCCGTCGACGTCAAGCTGACGCAGGACGTCGATCTCGGCACGGAAATCGTGATGGTGGCCGATACTTGGCCCAACCGTTATTACGGCACATTCGACGGACAGGGACACACGCTCTCTTTCTCCTGGGATGCCGGCAACAGAAGAGAGATTGCCCCCTTCAAATATGTGAAGGACGCCACCATCCGCAACCTGCGCACCCAAGGGAAGATTACGTCGAGCGGTTACGATAGCCAGTTGTCCGGATTGATTCAAAACGCTGAGGGCACAACCACCATTTCCGGCTGTGTCAGCGAGGTGGACCTCAAGGGGAGCAGCTCATTGGCGGGCATACTTCAATGGGCGGATGACACTGCCCATATCACCATTAACGACTGCTTAGTCAAGGGAAACTTCCACGCCACGTCCGACCTGAATGGCGGCAAAGCAAGATATATATCCGGATTTATAGCTAATAAGACCCTAGAATCTACCTGCACGCTGAACAACTGCCTCTACCTCGGCACGAACAACGCCCTCAGCGACGACAAAACTAGCTTCACCTTCTGCTCGGAAAGTGAGCTGAACGAGGGCACCGGCTTTACGCGCATCAACAACTGCTACTACCTCAACCCCTGCGGCAAGGTACAGGGCGACAGGGTAACCGCCGAGCAACTCAAGAGCGGCGAGGTGGCGAAGATGTTGCAAGCCGGCCGCACCGACCAATGCCACTGGGCACAGCCGTTGGGCGAGACGCCGGGCCTCTACCGCGAGGCCGACAAGAGCAAGACCAACTACGTTTACTACGACACGGCGAACAGTCGCTGGGCATGTGAAGACTTCCGCCTCACCGACGCCAAGCCGCTGCCCATCGGCCTCGACTTCATCGCCGCCAGAGCCACCTACGAGCGCACGTTCGCCGCAAGCGGAAAGGCCACCATCTGCCTGCCCTACGAGCTGCCCGCCAACGGCTTCAAGGCCTACACCCTCTCGGGCGGCGACAACAGCGCAGTCCATTTCGCGGATGCGAAGGATAAGCTCGAAGCCTACAAGCCTTACCTGATTACTGTCGACGGTGTGCCACAGCTCGGCGGCGAGAACATACAGGTGAAAGCCTACAAGGCCGACGTCCTGAAGCAGACCGCCGCAGGTTTCAGCTTTGTGGGCACGGTAGCCGGCGTGGACAACGCTACGGCAACCGCCGCCAACGCCTACATCCTCCAGGATGACGGCAAGTTCCATAAGGTAACGACCGACAACCCCGCCGCTACGGTTCCCGCTTATCGCGCTTATGTCACTTGTCCGAAGGGCGCGGGCGCCAAGCAGCTCTCCATCGTCATCGACGGCGAGACCACCGGCATCGGTGGCGCTACGAACGACGCGAGGGGCAGAGCCGACGGTCCGGTGTATGACCTGCAAGGCCGACGCGTGGCCGACCGCCTCGACGACGCCGCACGCCACCGACTGCCCGCAGGCGTGTACATCGTAGGCGGACGCAAGGTGATTCTGAAATAAATAAGAAATAAAAAACAAGAATAATGAAAAAGTATATAAAACCAGCCATCAAAGTCTCTATTATCGAATTGGAAAACCATATCCTCGCCGGTTCCACCAGCGTGGGGATTGACGATGACCCCGCTACCGGACCCGCCTGCTCCAAACAGCAGGATTTCCTCGATGAAGAGGAAAGTTCTTCATCTTCGATATGGGACAATTAAAGCAAGTTCCGCTCATTTTTATCGGGAGTGCATCCACCAACGGGGAGATGCACTCCCGAAAATAAAAGACTTTATCAGCAAAGTGAAAATGACAAATGACGGCAGTCTTGCCCAACCCTGGGTAAATGTCTCGACAAATGACGGCAAGCCCAAGAACAACTACATCGTGAACGGATGTAAGGTAGTCGTAAAATAGATGATTTGTGGAAAAGCCACTCTACTTTGCCCCTTTTGGCCAAGTAGAATTTGCTCCTGTTGGCCACAACATGATTGCCCCTTGTAAAGTTCTGGTGCAGGGGTCAATTTTATTTTACCCTTTTAGATACTCTGGCTTTTCTTAGCCCTTAACTTACGCATGCTTTCGCCATATAATTCTATGGTATG
>NZ_JADU01000008.1 GCF_000518545.1 Hallella seregens ATCC 51272 | reverse complement strand
GGAAAGGGAGAGAAGCTGATCGATGCTTTTCTCACTTGAAAGGAACAGACGGACATACTTGCGGACAGTGTTACGGGAAGTATGGAATGTGGATGCCGTTTCCTTGATACCCATCCCTGCCGCATAACATCTTAAAATGTTCTTGATTCTCTTGTTCATTTGCATAGATTTTATTATTACCCCTTACACCAGGACTCGGGTTCCCAAATCTACATAAAAAAACTCTAACGACACTTGTACTAAGTGGTTAATGTTATTTTGGCCAAAAGGGTCAATCATATTATGGCCAAGGTGAGCAATCCTGTTTGGCCAAAAGGGTCAAAGTAGAGTGGCTTTTCCAGGTATTCCTGCACTTAAACTCATCGTACCGAAAGTGTGCCTTGCCATGTGATAGGACAACCGCTCTCTGATACCGCAAGCCTTGCCCACGATACTCAGCTTTGCACTCATCACGCTACGGCTACAAGCACAGTGAAAAATAAAGTCGTCGCCTTTTCCTTTCACTGTCTGCATTTCTTTCATGCTTGGTTGTTCTTTCTTGCATTGATTGATGATGGCTTCCGCTATCGGGTGTAGTGGCACGACAAACTCCACCTTTGTCTTCTGCCGTTCTTTTCGGATATATTTCTGTCCGTCGGCTGCCGTTTGAATGTGTCCCGATTGCAAATGTTCCATATCAGCAATAGCCAAACCTGTAAAACAGGCAAAGACAAACAGCCGTCTTGCTTGTTCTGCCTCCTTATCAGGTACTCTCAGTGCCATAAGTTTAGATACTTCGCTCTTTTGCAAAAAGCGTATCTTCTGTTCCGCTTTCTCATACTTGGCATTCTCAAAGGGATTGCAACGGATGATTCTTTGACTGACCGCACGATACATCAGCCTACTCAGCCAACAAAGATAGCGATTCATGGTTGCTGTTGCCAAACCTCGTTTTTTCAGATAGAAACGGTATTCTTCAAACAAGTCTTCCGTTATAGTGGCTATGACTATATCCGTCATTCCCTTATCCTTTACAAACTCCGTAAGCAACTTATCTGAATAGAGAAGATTCTGATAGGTTCCCTCAGCTCTCGATTTGCCCACGCACACTTTAACGGATAGCAATTCTGCCTTGCTCATGGCAAGGAGCGTTGTTGGTGTGGTGGCTATTCCCTGTAAACGGTTTTTAAGTAGTTCTACACTTACCACTCCCTCCTTTATCAGAATATCCTGATAGGTCTTTTCTACAAGTCCTTTAAACTCGCCGATTCTTTGATTGGTTTTCTTGTCGGTTGTCAATCTTTGTTTGCTGTTCCACTCAGAGGATTTGCACTGCTCGCCTGTGGTAATGGCGGTACTCTTTCCGTCTATGGTGATACGGCAGAGAATGGTGGTCTTGCCGTCTGCCTTTGTCTTCTGTCTGTTGATATAGAATAGTGTCTTGAATGTACTTCTCATTGTCTTGTTGTTTTAATTTCTGGAATGAATGCATAAGAATATACAAAGTATAGGGATTAGATAGTCAAATACATATCTTCGGTGAAAGAAAGGAAACGGTTAAACTCCTCAAAGAGTTTCTGCGGCGTAACCTTCGCATAACGTTCGGTCATATTTACATTCGTATGTCCCAGCATCTTGCTGACCGTTTCAATAGGAACGCCCTGTTCCAAGGTGATAAGCGTGGCAAAGGTATGTCTTGCCGTATGCGAGGTAAAGGGAAAAGAAATACCTGCCCGTAATCGTAAGGCTTTGAGACAAGACTGATAAGTGGGATACTTGATATGGGGGATCAGTGTTTCCCTTTCATCGCTGTGCATTTTCTCAATTAACCGAACAGCTTCTGGCAATAGTTTGATACGACAAAGCACACCCGTCTTCTGTCGGTTGAACTTCAACCAAAAACTACCTGCATCATCATGGACAAGATGCTTCTTGCTTAGTTCCATCAAATCACAATAGGCTGCACCGGTATAACAGGCGAAGAGAAACACATCACGAGCAGTTTCCATTTCTTTTTCCAATTCATCAAAGCAGATTGCTTTCAGTTTGTTCAATGCTTCTTGGTCAAGAGCCTTGGGCGCTTCCTTGTCTCCGCGTTCTATATGGACTTTGTCAAACAGAAGCGTGTCAGCCAGTCCCTCGCGATAAGCCAGCCTGCAGACGGTCTTCAAATCGGCAGCAACTCTGAAGAATGTGCTTTGCTGATGACCAAGTTCACCGAGACAGAACGTCTGCAATTCGTAGATAAAGCTTTCTGTAAGCTGCGAGAAAGCCAAATCCGAAACATGATACTTTCTCTGAATGAACTCCTGCAATCGTTTCCGAGTGGAATGATAGGCGGACATAGACCCTTCCTTGATGTCTATACCGATATGGTTTTCTTTCTCCTTGATGAGCATGTCCAGTCTTTCGATGAGCATACAGCGAGCCTGCACGCTACCTTGAAACAGCTCCTTTACATCGGCTGCATCAAATGGCTGGCCTTTGGCAATCAAAGACTGATAGGCAGATTGAATGGAAAGCAGAAGATTTTCCAACCTCCCATTAATTTCTACCGCCTCACCGCTCTTGCCGTCCATCCTGCTCTCACGTGAATTCCACAAATCAGGATTACAGGAAAGCTTACAACTGAACTGCGCAATACTCCTTCCAAGTGTTATCCGCCCCATAATCGGGGCTTTACCTGATTTGCCTATACCGCTCTTTTTAAGGTAGAGCAACACCTTCATTTTCTCTGTTTTCATACGCTTTAATATTTATGGGCAAAGACAGTGCAAACGAGTTCCATGAGAGCTTGCTCTCAAATGGACGAGTGCAGCCTGTCTTATGCAAAGTTACCCGAATTAAAGCGTTCCTCACTTACGCAGAAAACTGCCGACCAAAGCAACAGCCACACGAGCGAAAATAATTCAGTTACCTATTTCTTCTCCATCGTTACCAACATCAAAACAAGGTAACACTCTGGTAACTGAACTTCTGCCTAAATCTGCATATTTCTGCCCTTTACAAACAGAGCAGTATTATGCCAATTCGTGTATTCCATCCTCATTATCAGTTAGTTTGCGCCAACTCCTATACTTCTTCATTTTCATTGATTAGTTACCGACTGTAATTGTAGGATATACGCACTATAATTGTAGGATATACGCACTATAATTGTAGGAACATACGTCCTGTATGTCCGAAAAGGGAATGACGGGGACAGGCATAAAAGGGCGCGACAAATCACGGATTTGTCGACAAATTGTAGCAACATACGATCTGTTTGTCCGAAAAAAGAAAGGGGTTGGCGGACACACGCGGGGTATGTGCCTATATTTCTACCGCGGTTCTTTCGGTTTGCCTCATCGCCGTTTCCCCGTTTTCGTTCGACCATTACGCCGTCAACGCGAGGCGATTGCGGCGTAACCGCACGGCGATTACGCCGCAATCATCCCACCGCTGCGCCGTCATCACACAGCCATTTGTTTTGTATGTAATTATGTCCAAAAAAACATCGTGCAACCATTTGTCAGCTATGTAGTTACGTCCAAACATCCATCGCGCAGCATCTGTGTAATCTGCGAAATCTGTGAGAGCTTTCACCGTGCAGCCACTTGTCCAATATGTTGTTCTGTCCAAACACCCATGCGCAGCCCTGTCTCCCTCTCCTCCTTTCCCTCCCAGCCTCTGCGGCCTCTCTGGCAGAACCTGTCGGGCTGTCCTCCCTGCCTCTGCGCCTCTGCGTGCAAAAACACATGTCTCTGCGTGCAGCAACGATGGTCTTGGCGTGCAAAAACACATGTCCCGGCGTGCGAAGAACAAAGGGCGCAGCGTGAGGCGAGGGGCGGGGCGGCTCTACGCCAGCTCCACCTCTGCTTCGGGGATGGGTTGGTTGCCCGACTCCTTGACCCCGAGCTGCTTCAGCTCGTTGGCTTTCTGCACAATGCTCTGCCGACCCGTGTAGGCCTTGTTGTAAGCGTCCTCATAGTCCTTGCCCAAGGTCTCGATGTCGCGCTTCACCTTGTCGAACCGCTTGATGAACTCGCCCACCCGTTTGAGCAGTTCCTCGGCCAGGCTGTACACCCGCAGCTGGTTCTCCGTCTGCGTGTACTGCCGCCACGCCACCTCGATCATCTTCAGGATAGCCATCAGATTCTGCTGCGAAGTGATGAACACATGCCGCTCGAAGGCCTCGCTCCACAGCCGCTTGTCGGTAGCCAGGGCCAGCTGCAGCGCCCCCTCGTTGGGCACGAACATGATGACGAAGTCGATGGCATGGCGCGGCGGCCGCACGTAGCTGCTGTAGTCGCGGCGCGCCAGCCCCATGAACTGCGTGCGGATGCTGCGCACCAGGTCGTCGGCATACTTCTTGCGCAGGGCCTCGCTCTCGGTGTTGACATACTGCTCGTAGGCCTCGATGGACATCTTTGCATCGATAATCACGTCCTCGTTCTTGGGATAATGCAGGACCACGTCGGGTATCATGCGGCGGCCGCTCTCGTCGTTGGTGAGCGCCTGTCCACGTTCGTCGGTGAGCGTCTGCTGCACGTCGTAGTTCACTCCCTCGCGGAAACCGTTCTGTTCGAGTATCTCGGTGAGGATGAGTTCGCCCCAGTTGCCCTGAATCTTGCTGCCTCCGCGCATCACGTTGGTGAGCCTGTTGGCCGTGTGGTCTATCTTCTCCGTCTGCTCGGCCATGGCTTTGAGCTGCTGTGCCAGCGAGGCGGTGGATCGCGCCGTCTCCTGATTGGTTTGTGCGATGGCCTCGTGCAGCTTGCTGATGTTCTCGCGCAGGGGAGCGGTGAGCGTCTGCATCGACTCCGTGTTCTGCGTCTTCAGCCTGTCGGCGGTGTGGTCCATCACGCGTGCGGCGAGGTTCTGGAACTGCTCCCTCACCGTTTCCAGCTGCGCCTCGAACTGCTGTTGCAGCTGCCGCTCGCGGTGCAGCTGCTGTTCGCGGCGTTCGTCTTCGAGGCGGGCCTGCCGTTCGCTGCGCCGCGCCTCCTCTTCGTCGTGCTGCCGCCGCTCGGTGTCGAGCTGTGCCTGCACGGCGCTGACGGCCACCTTGGCGGCCGTGAGCTGCTGTTGCAGGGCGGCCAGCTGGTCGGCGGCGGCGGCGAGGCGAGCCTCCGTGTCCCGACGTTGGCGGACCTCCGAGTCAGTCTGCTGGCGTGCCAGCAGCAGTTCGGCCTCCAGGCCCTTGCGCTTGTTCTGTACCAGCAGTCCCGTCAGGGCTGCGCCAATGAGGAGTCCGATAATGAGAAAAAGGATTTGCATATCTTTACGATTTCTAAAAAAACACACTGTGTCAACAAGTTGCTCACCCCACCCGCTGCCGGCGGAGGCTGCGGTGATGTCTGAAAATCAGGTGCTGCAACAGGCCGCGGGCGGCCAGATAAACGAGAAAGGCGAGCCAAAGAAAGTGGTTGAGCATCGGAGAGGAGGCCGAAGTCGCGGCCTTGGCGGCCGGAAACACACCCGCGCCACCGCCCGCCAGCACCGCGCCACCGCCCGCAAAGACGGCGAAGAAAGCCGCCGTGGCCGCCACACTGGAGACGAGCATGCCGCGCGTGGCCGCCAGACCGATGAAGATGCCGTCGTAGACAAAGGCCGCCATGCCCGCCACGGGCACCAGGCAGGCCCACGGCAGATAGGCCGCGGCGGCCTGCACCACGGCCCCGTCGCTGGTGAGCAGACCCAGAAAGCCCGTGCCACCGAGGGCGTAGACGGCCGTGAAGACCGCCATCATGCCCGCCCCCCACACGAAGAGACGGCGCACCAGGCGGCGCAGTCCGGCCCCGTCGCCCGCGCCGTAGAGGCGGCCGCCCAGGGCTTCGCCGGCAAAGGCAAAGCCGTCCATGACGTAGCTGAAGAGCGTGAAAAAGGTCATGAGCAGCGTGTTCACGGCCAGCACCATGTCGCCCTGCCGCGCACCGGCCGACGTGAAGAAGAGGTTCACCGCCACCAGGCACAGCGTGCGCAGGAAGATGTCGCGGTTCACGCGGAAGAACGAGGGCCGCGCCCCGTGTGCCGGCTCCACTGCCGCCGACGCGCCATGGGGCCCGGACACACAGTCTCGGGGCGCCGCCGCCATGCCATGGGCCGCCGCCGCGCTGCGCCACATCCGCCGCGCATGCCACGCCGCCAGCCCCACACCGCTCCACTGGGCCACCAGCGTGCCCAGGGCCACGCCCTCGATGCGCAGCCCCAAGCCGAAGACGAAGGCCACCGAAGCCACGATATTGACCACGTTCTGGAACAGGGCCACCTGCATGGGAACGCGTGTGGTCTGCATGCCCACGAACCAACCGTTCAGGCTGTAGAGCGTCAGCATGGCCGGGGCACCCCAGATAACGATGTCGAAATACCGGCCGGCCAGCGGCCATACCTGGGCCGAGGGGTGGATAAGCGTGAGTGCCAGCCACCCCAGTGGCCACTGCAACACCACGAAACAGGCGGCAATGGCGAGGGCCGTGCGCACCGACCGCCGCAGCAACAGCCCCACCCCGGCCCAGTCGCCACGCCCCAGGGCCTGGGCCGTGAGCCCGCTGGTGCCCATGCGCAGGAAGCCGAAGAGCCAGTACATCACGTTGAATATCATCGTGCCCACGGCTATGGCGGCGATGTAGCGGCCCGAGCCGCCGGGCGCCTGCAGGTGGCCCACGATGGCAAGGTCCACCAGTCCGAGCAGCGGCACCGTGATGTTGCTCACGATGGAGGGCACGGCCAGCCGCAGGATGGCGCGGTCTGTGGAGGGCCCGGAGGCGGGGACGGAGGAGCTGGGGCGGTGGGTCATGGCCTGAAAGGGTGCTGGTGATGGAGGGGCAAAGGTACCAAAAAAGATTGACCCCAAGGGGAGAAAAGGCCGGAAAAGCGGACAAGCATGCGATAAAATGCGTAACTTTGCAAGGCAATGACAAATCAAGAATCGACCAGGACGGGGCTCGCGCTCGAGGGCGGGGCCCTGCGCGGACTCTTCTCCATGGGCTTCGTGGACGTGATGACGGTGCACGGCAGCCACCCCGACGTGGCACGCCGCCGCCTCAGCGCCCCCAAAACTTTCTTCCGGCCATGAGGCGGCGATGGCTTTGCCGCCTCGGGGCGGCTGCAGCGGTGCTCGCCCTCGGGGCGGGCGGGTGGCTGGGCGTGCGCATGCTGCCCGCCACCGAGGCCGACATGCGCAGTGCAGTCTGCCTGGTCAGGGGGCGGCAGTCGCTCTGCCTCGTGGCCGGCGGCGACACGCTGCCGCTGCAAACCGACACCGTGGAGCAGCAGGGCGTGTGGATTAACCGCCACTGGTGGTGGCCCAGCTGCGACGGACGCGTGCTCACCGTGAAGCCCGCGCACAGCCCGCGCACCGCTGCGAGCTGGCGGGGAGCCGCCAACCTGCGCCGCTGGGTGGAGGCACGGCGCGACTCCATGGCCGCACTGCTCGGGCGAAAGGAGACCGAACGCAAGGAGCTGGCCTACTACCTGCGCAGCCACGGCGTGCGCGACGAGGGCTATACGCGCATCGCAGTCTATGCGGCCGGGCAGCGGCGCGAGACCGACTCGCTGCGCAACGTGTGCCGACGGCTGGCCCGGGTGGACACGCGCGGCCGGCTGCGGCTGGTGGAGCGCGGCGACTACACCGTGACTTGGTTCGACGGCGACGGGCGGCCGCAGCAGGTTTCGTGCCATCCGGCCGTCACCAAGGTGGGCCGGCGGGGCGAGTCCCTCATCATCCGCACCCGCCGCTTCATGAAGCCCTGGGGGGTCTACGCCGTGCGCAACACGCCCTGGCTGGCTCCCGCCCACCGCCGCATCATCGTCGTGACGGTGGTGCCGGCTGGCACACGGCTGCCCCGCCACACCCTGCTCACCGAGGGCCGGCTCGACCGCGGCCGCCACGACCTGCCGCGGCTCTTCGCTGCCGACGGCAGTGCGGCCTTTACACGCCACGGCCGGTTCATCGGCGTGGTGGCCGGGCAGCAGGTCGGGGACTGACTGCCCCACTCCTTTCTTATATGCAGAAACACATGACTCGATATTTGCCCAACGGGCGGACGCGCCGCCGCCGCTCCCTCCTCTATCACCCTCTGGCTGCCCTGCTACTGCTCACGACGCTGCTGACGGCGGGCTGTTCGGCCCCCGGGAGCGACGTGTTCACCATTCGCCGCGGCGACACGACCTACCGCGGGCAGCTGCGCCACGGCCTGCGCGATGGGCTGGGCGTGCTCACCCGCGGCGACACCGTGGTCTACTCGGGCTCGTGGCGCGGCGGCATGCGCCAGGGACGGGGCTGGACCACAGACACGTCGGGCCGCCGCATCGACGGCGTGTGGGACCACGACACCCTCGTGACGGGCACCCGCCACGACTCGGCGGGCGTCTACACGGGCGAGTTCGACCGCCGGCTGCGGGCCCGCGGCTACGGCCATTACCGCGACACACTGGGCACCTACTACGAAGGGCAGTGGGTGGCCGACGAGCGCACGGGCTTCGGCTTCTCCTCGCAGCACCGCTACTTCCGCGTGGGCGAGTGGAAAGCCGACGTGTATAAAGGCGAGCGACTGCACTACACCGCCGACCGCATCTACGGCATCGACCTGTCCAAGCACCAGCACGAGCGGGGCCGCCGCCGCTACACCATCGACTGGAGCCGGCTGCGCATCAGCCATCTGGGCTCGCTCTCGAAGAAGAAAGTGAGCGGGACCGTCGACTACCGCGTGTCGTTCATCTTCATCAAGAGCACCGAAGGAGCCTCGCTCACCAACCGCTACTACGCCGCCGACTACGCCGCCGCGCGGGCCCACGGCTACCCGGTGGGCAGCTACCACTTCTTCTCCCACCGGAGCACGGGGGCCGAGCAGGCGGCCCACTTCCTGCGCCACAGCCACTTCCGCACGGGCGACCTGCCGCCCGTGCTCGACCTGGAACCGCTGCCCAGCCAGGTAAAAAAGATGGGAGGCCCGGCGGCCATGTGGGCGCGCGTGCGCAGCTGGCTGCACATCGTGGAGCGGCAAACGGGCATGCGCCCCGTGCTCTACGTCAGCCAGCTCTTCGTGAACCGATACCTCAACGCGGCTCCCGACGTCAAACACGGCTATCCGGTGTGGATAGCGCGCTACGGCGAGTACAAGCCCGACGTGAAACTGTGGATTTGGCAGCTCGCCCCCGACGGCCGCGTGCGCGGCATCCACGGCGAGGTGGACATCAATGTGTTCAATGGTTACAGCGGCGAATTCCGCCAATGGCTGGCCGCCGTCCGCAAAAAATAAACGAAAGAAAAGGGGGAAAGGCGTGCGGCGGCCTCATTCGTTGACCGCCCCGCAGTGCGGACACCGGCCCTTGCGCCGCATCCTCGCGCCACAACGGCCGCAGCGATAGGGCGCGCGGCTGTGGCGCAGGTACTGGCGCAAGGCGTAGAAAGCGTAGCCGGCAAGCAGCACATAGCCCACGAAATAGAGCACGGTGAGGCTGAACACAATATAGTTCACGGCACACACGGCGGCCAATCCGCCCAGATAGAGCAGGGCCTCGCCCGCCGGCAGCTGGTGGCGCACGTCGTCGAAAGCGGCCAGCGCCACGATGAGCATGGCCCACACCGACAGCAGGAACACGCCCAGCACGGGCGGAAGACTGAAAGGATTGAGTGTGGGATGGAAGTAGAAGTGCTGCCACATCTGCGGCGCAAAGAGCTGAATACTGGCATAAAGCGCGGCCGATGCCGCCACAATGAGACAGAGCAGCGTGGGATAGAAGGAGTCGATGTCGTTGAAATGGACGATGCGCGCCCGTCGCCTGAAGATGCTCCACAGCAGGTAGCTGGCTGCAAAAACCACGATGACCACGAGGAAAACAATGACATGCGAGCCCGAAAAGTCGGAGATGAACTCAGAAATGGGGTCGTCCGGCATGACGCGGGGCAGGAGCAGGCTCTCGCGTGTCCAGCCAAAGGCCGAGGTATCGTTGGCCAGTTGCACCCACACGGAGTCGACAGGGTCGGCCGGCACCATGCGGATGTCGGCCACGACAAGGTGCGCCCCGCGGTACACGGTGAACGAATCGGTCTGCATGCCGCCCAGCAACTCCTCGGGTTGCTGGCGCAGCAGCTCCAGGCTGTCGGCCCGCACCACGAAGTTGTAGTTGTTGGTGTAGTGATGGGTGGAGAAGAACGAGAGCGAGTCGAGCTGTCGCTCGCTGTAGGGCTGGGCCGCATGGGGCCGCCGATGGCTCACGTAGCACGAGCCCAGCAGTGTTGCAGCCAGCAGGGCCACGGCCGCCACGAAGGCGGGGCGCAGGGAAAAGGGAATGGGATTTCTCATGGATTCGGGCGGCTACTCACTGTAAATGTTCATCTGGCACTCGTCGCAACGGAACTCCAGACGGAACCGACGGCCGTCGCCCAGCCGCAGCACGAGCGGCTCGCGCCACGTGGGCTTGCGGCCGCCATGGCGCACACAAAAGCCCAGCGCATAGCGCAGGCAGTGGCGGCACTGCATGAGCAGGGCCCCATGCTGCCGCCCCTCCAGCTCGAAGGCCGGGCCCACGCGGAGCAAGCCGTGGGCGGCATAGAAGTCGCGGGCCAGATGATTGGACACGTTGTAGAGGTAGGGGAACTGCCGGTACTCGGGTTGCCACACGCGGGCGGCGGCTGGAGCGGCTTCCTTGGCAGGGTTGTTCAAGTTGTTTTTGTCGTCGATGTTGTCTTCAACATCGGTATTTGGGTTGTTTTCTTTGTTCTTGTTGTCTTTAGAATCCACGTTCGGGCTGTCTTCAACACCCCTGTTTTCTTCGAGAGCCGCGGCCAGATGCTCCACGGCTTCGCGCCTCAACGCGGCCAGCAGACTGGACGGAATGAAGAGCTGCGCGGCCTCGTCGTCGATGCCGATGCCGTCGCAACTGAAGAGCGTGCCACCCAACTTGCCCAGCTGCCGGCGTATGTTGTCGGTCTGGGCCGACTTGGCGGCCTCGTGTGCAAAGTCCACCGTGGCCTCGCCCACCAGCTCCCCGGCCTCGGGCCCGGCCTGAACGAGCCCGTCCGGCGGTGTTGAGGTGCCGGCTCCTGCAGGTGCAGGCCACACCCGGAGGCGGAATCCAGAGGGCGTGAGCCCCAGCCACATCCGCACGGGCAGCGTGCGTTGGGCCGTGGCGCCAGCCAGCACACGCTCGAAAGCCTCGTCGTTGTTGCGGTAAAGACCCGTTCCCGCCTTGAGCCCGCGCGGCATGCGGAGGGGGTAGAGGCGGTTGCCCACGGCGCGGTTCACGCGGAAACCCTCCAGCTCGTGCTCCTCGTTGATGAAGCAAAGCCCGTCGCCATTGGCAAATGCCGCCGTTCCAGCCACGTTGAACGAGTCGCGCCGCAGCTCCTTCACCCGCCCCACGAACTCGCCAAGAGCCTTGGGTGTGTCGAAAGAGGCGATGTCGGGCTGCCGCCCTTTTAGGAAGTAGGTGGTGAAGCCGCGGTTGAAAGTCTTCTGCAGGTTGGGCTCGAAGCTGTACGCCACCCGCCCGCGCGAGGCCCGTGCATAGCGTTGCGGATGGCGCGCCACCAGCTCGTCGAGCCGCCGACTGAAGGCCGACACCACGTTTTTGACGTAGCCCTCGTCCTTGAGCCGCCCCTCTATCTTGAACGATGTGGCGCCGGCATCGGCCAGTTCCTCCAGGTGGTCGAGCTGGCTCATGTCCTTCATCGAGAGCAGATGACGGCCTTGTTCGACGACGTGGCCGTCGGCATCGACGAGGTCGAAGCGCATGCGGCAGAACTGGGCACACGCTCCCCGGTTGGCCGACCGCCCGAAACAGTGCTGCGAGGCGTAGCACACGCCCGAATAACTCACGCACAACGCCCCGTGCACAAACACCTCGAGCTCGATGTCCGGCACGGCTTTGTGGATGGCTTCTATCTCTTCGAGCGACAGCTCGCGGGCCAGCACGGCACGCGCAAAACCGAGCCGCCGCAGCCATTCCACCTTTTCGGCCGAGCGCGTGTCGCACTGCGTCGAGGCATGGAGCAGCGGTGCCCGACCCACCCTGGCCAGGGCCTCGCGGCGCAGTTCCAGCATGCCCATGTCCTGCACGAGCATGGCATCCACGCCGATGCGCGACAAATCGGTGACAAGCTGCCGCGTGGCGGCGAGCTCTTGCTCGTAGACAATGGTGTTGACAGTGACGTAGACGCGGGCCCCAAACCGGTGGGCATGGGTGCAGAGCGCGGCGATGTCGGCCAGCGAATTGCCGGCGGCGGCCCGCGCACCAAAGTGTTCGGCACCGATGTAGACGGCGTCGGCCCCGTGGTCGATGGCGGCCAAGCCGCAGGCCAAGTCCCTGGCAGGAGCCAGGAGTTCGAGTTTGCGCATAGTGAAAAAGGCGGCCGCTCCACCCGTGCGGGAGGGCGTACAACCCCTGCAAGGCAGCGGCGCGGAAGCGTGCAACAGTCCGCACGGCCCCGTGCCGACGGCTATTCTATCTCGTTGATGTTGTAGGGCGTCTCCTGATAGACGTAATAATTGATCCAGTTGCTGAACAGCAGGTTGGCGTGCGACCGCCACGTCACCAGCGGTCCCTGGGCCGGATCGTCGGCGCGATAGTAGTTGCGGGGCAGCGGTACGTCGTTGCGCTTGCCCAGGTCGCGGCGGTATTCCTTGTCGAGCGTGTCGGGGGCATACTCCAGGTGGCCGGTGATGAAGAACTCGCGGCCGCCCCGCGCCATGACCATGCTCACTCCGCTGCGCTCCGACTCGGCGATGACGGTGAGCGCCGGAACAGCCTCGATGTCCTCGCGGTGCACCTCGGTGTGGCGGCTGTGGGGCATCATGAACACGTCGTCGAAGCCTCGGAAGATGGGCAACTCGGGCACAAGAGGCGTCTGCCGGAAGATGCCGAACATCTTTTCAGCCAGCGGATACTTGGGCACGCCATAGAAATGGTAGAGCCCCGCCTGGGCCGCCCAGCAGATGTAGAGCGTGGAAGTGACGTGGGTGCGGGCCCAGTCGAAGATGGTTTTTATCTCCTCCCAGTACTCCACCTCCTCGAACGGCATCTGCTCGATGGGGGCGCCGGTGACAATCATGCCGTCCCACTTCTGCTGTCTAAGGATGTCAAAGTCCTTGTAGAACATGAGCATGTGCTCGATGGGCGTGTTCCTCGGCGTGTGGCTGCGCAGTTTCATGAAGTTCACCTCCAGCTGCAGGGGCGTGTTGGAGAGCAGGCGGATGAGGTCGGTCTCGGTCGTAATCTTCAGCGGCATGAGGTTGAGCACGACGATTTTCAGCGGCCTCACCATCTGTGTGTGGGCCCGGCTCTCGTTCATGACGAAGATATTCTCCTTCTTCAGGATGTCTACGGCCGGCAGCCTGTCGGGTAAGCGTAAGGGCATGGCGTGGGATTCTGGTTACCAGAGCTGCAGCCGCTCGCTCTGGGGAATGTACATTTTGTCGGCGGGGGTCACGCCGAAAGCCTCGTACCAGGCGTCGATGTGGGGCAGGGCGCCGTCCACGCGCCAGCGTCCGAGCGAGTGGGGGTCGGTCTTCACGCGGTTGCGGATTTCCTGTTCGGTGATGTTCTGGCCCCACACGCCGGCGTAGGCGATGAAGAAGCGCTGGGCGGGGGTGAAGCCGTCGGCGGTCTTCAGCGGGCGGGTGGCCGTGACATTGCGCAGGGCGTTGTAGGCCACCTGCAGGCCTCCGTGGTCGGCCAGGTTCTCGCCGAGGGTGAAGCGGCCGTTGGCGTGCAGGCCGGGCAGCACCTCGATGGCGTCGAAAAAGTCGGCGTAGAGCTTGGCGCGCTGGTCGAATCCGCGGGCGTCGGCGGCCGTCCACCAGTCGTGCAGGTTGCCCGTGGCGTCGTACTGGCGGCCCTGGTCGTCGAAGCCGTGGGTCATTTCATGGCCTATCACCACGCCGATGGCCCCGTAGTTGAAGGCATCGTCGGCCTTGGGGTCGAAGAAAGGCCGCTGCAGGATGCCGGCCGGGAAGCAGATTTCGTTGGTCGTGGGGTTGTAGTAGGCGTTGACGGTCTGGGGTGTCATGTACCACTCGTCGCGGTCTACGGGCCGCCCGGCCTTGTCGCGTATCTCCTTGTCCACGGCAAACAGGCGTGCGGCCACCACGTTCTCGTAGTAGCTCCGGGCCGGGTCGATGTCAAGGCGGGCGTAGTCGGTCCACTTGTTGGGGTAGCCAATCTTCACGTAGAAGCGGTCGAGCTTGTCGTGGGCGTTGGCCTTGGTGGAGTCGCTCATCCAGGTCTGGGCGTCGATGCGCTGGGCCAGGCTGAGCTGAAGCTGGCGCACGAGCTCCTCCATCATGCGCTTGCTCGAGGCGGGGAAGTAGCGTTCGCAGTACATTTTGCCGAGTGCTTCGCCCATGGCGTGCTCCACTTGGACGGTGGCGCGCTTCCAGAGGGGGAAGTCTTCCTTGCGTCCTTTCATCGTCTTGCCGAAGAAGTCGAAGTTGGCCTCACGCACGTTGTCCGACAGAACATTGGCCGAACCCATGATGACGTCCCACTCCATGAGGGCGCGCAACTCGTCGGCCGTGAGCAGTGCGGCGAGCCGGTCGCAACCCGTGAAGAAAGCGGGCTGGCCCACAACAACCTCGCGGATGGCGGCCGTGTCGATGCCTTGGGCCTGCGAGAGGGCCCGCAGCGGGATGTTGGGCCAGGCTGCCTCGAAGGCGGCGAGCGTCATCTTGTTGTAGTTGGCCTGGGGGTCGCGCAGCTCGGTGTTGCTCTTGGAGACGAGGGCGAGCGTGGTCTCGAAGCGGAACACGGCCTCGCCTTTCCGCGCCGACTGCTCCTCGGTGAAGCCATAGAGGCGGAACATGCGCACGATGTGGTGGCGGAAGGCCTCGCGCACGTCGGCCGTGGCCTTGTCGGTGTTGAGGTACCAGTCTCTCTGTCCCAGCGTGAGGCCGCCCTGACGCAGCACGAGAATGTTCATCGTCACGTTTTTGTCGTCGGCCGCGAAGCCCGAGCCGAAGGGCACGCCATAGCCCAGCCGCGCGTACTTGAGCTGCAAGCGGCGCAGGTCGTCGAGGCTGCGGGCGGCCTCCATTTCGGCCAGCAGGGGCTGCACGGGGCCCAGCCCCTCGCGGTTGCGGCGGGCCGAGTCGGCGGCGAGCCGGTAGAAGTCGCTGAGCTTGCGCTCGGTGGTGCCGGGCTTGTAGGCCTTGCGCGACAGGTCGGCGAGGATGGTGTTGACCTGCCGGTTCACGTTTTCCTGCAGCATGTCGAAGCTGCCATAGCGGCTGTAGGCGGTGGGCAGGGGGTGCGCGCGCTGCCAGCCGCCGGTGGCAAACTGGTAGAAACTGTCGGCCGGACGCGCCGTGCGGTCCAGGTTGGAGAGGTCGAGGCCCGACTTGCTCTGGGCCTCCATGCCGGCCACGGGGGCGGCGAGCATCATCATCATGGGGAGGAAATGTTTCATATACATGGTTGTTGGGGATTCGTTGGGGGTCGGCGGCGGGGCCGCCGGAGGGGGAACGCCGCGGCGGCAGCCGTCAGACGGCGGCGGCGCGGAGCGTCTCGAGGGCTTCGGAGAGCGTCAGCCAAGCGTCGTTCTCGCGGTCGAGGGCGGCCTGGGCCGAGGTGTACTCGCCCACGAGCTCCATGTTGGCGGCGTTGTCGGGGTGCATGAGCAGGGTGTCGAGCTCCTTGAGGCGGGCCTCGAGGCGGGCTATCTTCTTCTCCGACTCCTCGACGCTGCGCTCGGCGCGGCGTATCTTTTTCTGCCGTTCCTTGTGCTCCTGATAGTTCTGGCGGGCGTCGCCGGCAGCCGCCGTGGGGGCCGGAGCCTTGGCCGCAGCGGGTGCGGCGGCCGGGCGCGACGGGCCTGAGGCGGGCCGGGCGGCGGCTGTGGGCGGCGCGGCCACAGGGGCCGGCGACGGCGACGAGGCCAACGCCTCGTGGATGGTCTCGGCACGGCGGGCCCGCAGGTAGTCGTAGATGCCGCCCAAGTGCTCCACCACGCGGCCGCCGCCAAACTCGTAGACCTTGGACACGAGGCCGTCGAGGAACTCGCGGTCGTGGCTCACCACGATGACCGTGCCGTCGAAGGCGCGGATGGCCTCCTTGAGCACGTCCTTCGACTGCATGTCGAGGTGGTTGGTAGGCTCGTCGAGGATGAGCAGGTTCACCGGCTCGAGCAGCAGCCGTATCATGGCCAGGCGCGAGCGTTCGCCGCCCGAGAGCACCTTGACGCGCTTGTCGGCCACCTCGCCGCCGAACATAAACGCGCCCAGCAGGTCGTTGATCTTGAGCCGCATGTCGCCCGTGGCCACGCGGTCTATGGTGTCGTGGATGGTGAGCGACTCGTCCAGGAGCTGCGCCTGGTTCTGTGCAAAGTAGCCTATCTGCACGTTGTGGCCCAGCTTGAGCCGGCCTTCGAAGGGTATCTCGCCCATGATGCACTTCACGAGCGTGGACTTGCCCTCGCCGTTCTTGCCCACGAAGGCCACCTTTTCGCCGCGCCGGATGGTGAGGTTCACGTGGCCGAACACGGTGTGCCGGCCGTAGACCTTGCCCACCTCGTCGCAAATCACGGGAAAGTCGCCCGAGCGCAGGCAGGGCGGGAACTTGAGGTGCATGGCCCGGTTGTCCACATCGTCGACCTCTACAGGCACCATTTTCTCCAGCTGCCTGATGCGCTGCTGCACCTGCACGGCCTTGGTGGCCTGGTAACGAAACCGCTCGATGAAGGCCTTCGTGTCGGCCATCTCGCGCTGCTGGTTCTCGTAGGCGCGCAGCTGCTGGGCCCGCCGCTCCTGCCGCAGCACTACATACTGGTCGTAGGGCACGCGGTAGTCCTCGATGTGGCCGCAGGTAATCTCCACGGTGCGGTTGGTCACGTTGTTGATGAAAGCCCTGTCGTGGCTCACCAGCACCACTGCCTTGGCGCTCTGGGCCAGAAACTGCTCGAGCCACTGTATGCTCTCGATGTCGAGATGGTTGGTCGGTTCGTCGAGCAGCAGCACGTCGGGGTGGCGCAGCAGAATCTTGGCCAGCTCGATGCGCATGCGCCATCCGCCCGAGAACTCGCTGGTGGGGCGGTCCAGGTCGTCGCGGCCGAAGCCCAGTCCGGCCAGCGTGCGCTCCATTTCGGCCTCGTAGTTGTCGCCGCCGAGCATCATGAAGCGGTCGTGCTCCTGGGTGAATGCCTCCACCAGCTCCAGGTAGCCGGCGCTCTCGTAGTCGGTGCGCTCGGCCATTTCGCGCTGCATGCGGTCGAGCCGCGCCTTCATGTCGGTGTGTCGCGAAAAGGCCTTGCGCGCCTCTTCGCGCACGGTAGTGTCGTCGGCCAGCCGCATCACCTGTGGCAGGTAGCCCACCGTGGTGTCGCCGGCCACGGCCACCGTGCCGGCCGTGGGCTTCTGCAGACCGCACAGAATCTTCAGCATCGTGGACTTGCCGGCCCCGTTCTTGCCCACGAGGGCGATGCGGTCGCGGTCGTTGACCACGAAACTCACGTCATGAAACAAGGGCCGCACGCCGAACTCCACTGTCAAATGCTCTACCGAAATCATCTTTTTCCCGAATCTTTATAGACTGCAAAGATACAAAAAAAAGCCCCATTGCGTGCAGCTACACATTATTTTATTACTTTTGCAAGCACGGACGAACCGGGCTCGCGGCCCCCACCCTGCATGGTCGCGGCTCTCGGCCAGCATCATCGGGCCTCCCACTATGCACCATCGCCGCCCCCACCCTGCATGGTCGCGGCTTGGCGGGCTCCCCGTTACGCTGCAATCGCGCTGCGGCTACGCCGCAATCATCGCGCGAACACGCCGTCATCGTCCTGCGGCTACGCCGCAAAGGCCGCGCGATTGCGCCGGCCTCATCACCCCTATCCTCCCTTATCCCTGCCTATCCCCTCCTATAACCCCCTATCACCTCCTATAACTCCCCGCTTATCCCGGCCTATTCCCGCCTAAAGCTCCCCCGCCCCGCACCATCAGAACGGGTAGCCGATGGCGAAATGCAGGCTCTGGCTGTCGCGGAAAGAGGGCATGTTGTAGAAGCCGGAGCGGTAGGGCACGTGCAGGCCCACGCCCCAGTCCAGCCGGATGACGATGAAATCCAGGTCGTAGCGCAGCCCCACGCCCGTGCCGAGGGCCGTCTCGCGGAGCAGGTTGCGGAGGCGGAAGCGGCCGCCCTGGCGGTGGTCGTCGCGCAGAGACCACACGTTTCCGGCATCGAGGAACACCGCACCGTAGAGGCTGCCCAGCAGCCGCGGCCGGTATTCCAGGTTGGCCAGCAGCCTGACGTCGCCCGTCTGGTCCAGATAGTAGGCCGCGGCCGAGGCGTCGTCGTGGTAGCTGCCGGGGCCCACGGCCCGCACGGTGAAGGCCCGTATGCTGTTGGCACCGCCCACATAGAACTGCTCGCTGTAGGGCGCCACCGTGGCATTGCCGTAGCTCCACACCACGCCCGCGTCCACATGGCCCACCAGCCGGCTGTGCTCGGCGAGCCGCCACGTCTTCACGAGCTCGGTCTCGAGCTTGAGAAACTGGGCATACGGATTCTGGAACAGCTGCTTGCCCTGCGCGTCCCAGCGGCGGCCGGCGGCGGCATAGCCCAGCGACAGCAGGTTGCCGGCCTCGCTCACCGTGGTCTGCCACCACAGGGGGCTGCGGCGGGAGGGGCTGGTGTAGGTGTAGACATACTGCATCTTGGGCACGAACTGGTCGCGCATGGTGTATTGCAGGTAGCTGTTGGCGCGGAGAATGGAGTCGAAGGCGGCCGTGGTCTTGCGCATGTACTCGAACGAGAAGACCAGCGGCGAGAACTGATGGCGCACCGTGGGCGAGGCCTGCAGCGTGTAGGTCCACTCGCCCGAAACGATGTGACGCTTGAAATAATTGGCCCGACTGATGATGTCGGACGAGCCCTTGAGCATGGTGGTGAACGTGGGCACGTAGTGGGTGCGCGCCACACGCCGCCACAGGCGGCGGCGGATGGACTCGGCCCAGGGCACCACGAGGGTGGGAAACTGCAGCGAAGCGTCGAAGCCGTACTCGTAGCTGTTGAAGCGCGACGAGGAGCCCTCGCCGCCGTGGGCCGTCTGCCACTCGTAGTTGCCCTTGACCTTGACGTCGAGCAGCTCGCCGCCGTGGAAGGCATTGCGCTTGGTGAGGCCCAGCACCACGCCCGGGCCCAGGCGGTTGTTGGTCTTGCCCGTGAGGTTTCCCTCGAAGTAAACGTCGTAGGGCTTGTCGAACACGCAGTTGAGCCGCAGGTCGAGCGTGTCGCAGCGGCCCGTGGTGTCGCGCGGCGTGAACGTGAAGTCGACCATGCTGAACAGGCCCGTCGTCGTGAGTTGACTGAGGCTGCGCTGGTGGTCGTCGTAGCTGTAGAGGCGGCCCGGGAAGAGGCGCATGGCGCCGAGGACGACCGACGGGCGCACGGGCGAGCGGCGGCCGTTGAAGCGCACGGTGAGACGGCGGCGGCGAATGGAGTCGTGCAGCTCTTCCATGAACTGTCGCCGCATGTCGATGCTCACGTCGCCCACGTACCACTTGCGGCGGGCCGCGGCCGGAATGTCGGCCGACGGCCGGAAGCGCAGCTCCACGCGGCCGGGGGCCGACACGGTGTCGGCCAGGTAAGAGGCGTAGGCAGGCTGGTAGTAGAAGAAGCCGTTGTTGCGCAGCAGGGTGCTGATGCGCGTGCGCTCGCCCTCGAGGGCGCTCACGTCGAAGGCGTCGCCGGCCCGCAGGCGGGCTTCGGCGCGGGTGGCTTGCACCAGGCTGTCGGCCGCGGGCGAGAAGTCCTCGTAGCGCAAGGTGTCGACGGTGAAGAGGTGGCCCGCGTCCACCGTGTAGGCAATCTTGGCCTTGCGGGGGTTCTTGCCCACGACAATCTCGTGGGTGACGCGGCCTCGAAAGTAGCCGTGGGCCCGCAGCACCTCGGTGCCCACCGAGGCCCGCAGCGTGGGGTTGACCCAGCTCATGAGCACCGGCCGCGAGCCGAAGGCGCCGACAAGCCACTTGGCAAAGAGGCCGTGGCTGTCGTGAAAGGCGTTCCATATCCACAGGCCCACGGGGAAAGGCGAGCGCACACGGCTGCTGCCGAAGAGGGCGCCGTTGGGCGCGGTGGCCAGGGCGGCCTCGAGTTCCTCCTGCGTGGCGGCGAAGTGCGCGCCGCGCTCGGGGGCGTTGTAGGTGATGGGCGTGAGGCCGGTGTAGAGCCGGTCGCCCTCGGGGATGCCGCTCGTCGTCGAACAGGAGGCCAGCACGAGGGCCGCGGCGGCCGTCAGCACGAGGGCGGAGAGAGAGGAGAGGGGAGTCTTGTTCATCGCTGTGGGTCTTGGGTGGCGGGGGCGGCGCCCTGGCGTGCGGCCGCACGACGGGCGGCAGCAGCGGCACGGCGCACGGCCATGGAGTCACGGCGGGCGGGCGCGGAGTCGCGCCGCACAGTGTCGGGGGGCAGGGAAACGGACTTGTCGTCGCGGAAGCGGAACAGGTCGCTGAAGTGTCTCAGCTTGCGTTTCCACAGGAATCCGCCGCCAAAGCGGCTCACGTTGCCCTCCAGCCAGTCGTAGCTGTCGCGCTGATAGAAGAGGTTGAGATACCTGTTGGACGTGGGGCTGAGCCGGTATTCAAAGGTCACGTTGTCGAAAAAGGTCTCTTCCTGCGGCGTGACATCGGCCCCCGACGAGAGCCGGCCGCCCACGACGATGCGCAGACGGTTGTTCCAAAAGCGCTTGGCAAACTTGAAGGAGTAGTCGGTGTGCAGGGCGCCGCTACCGTTGACAGAGTTGTCCACGCCGAAGCTCACGTCGAGCGAGCGCAGTGCCTTGCCCGTGATCTGGTTGATTTGGCTGTTCAGAAAAGCACTCAGCGCGGAGTTCATGGAGAACGAGCTGGTGTTGCCGTCGGCCAGATACATGCCGGTGGTGAGCATGGCCACGGCCTGCTTGGCGCGGTCTTCCTTGGACATGCTCTGCAGTTGGTTGTGCAGCGTCATGTCGTCGGGGGCGTCGATGATGAACTCCAGGCCCATGTTGGAGAGCATTTGGCTCACCACCACGCCGCAGGTGAACACCGCCACGCGGCCGCCCGACGCGTCGCCGCCCACGGTGGCCTTGGTCTGTTCGGTGGCCGTGAGGTGGAGGGCGGGGTCCATGGGGTCGCCGCGGAACTCGATGTAGCTGCCGTCTTGGATGGTGAACGTCTTGAGCGGGATGACGGGCAGCGAGTATTTCATCTCGCCGCTACCGATGGTGTAGCGGCCGGTGAGCCGAAGGTTGTCGGCCGCGCTGTACTGCATGCGCATGTCGCCGCCGCCGACAACGTCGATGTAGTTGGAGTGGTCGGCGTTGAGATAGCAGTCCACGTGGGCGCCGTCGTCGATGCTGATGCTCAGGTCCATGTCGAGACCCGTGAGCGGCGGACGGCTCGGGGCGGTGGCGGCCGACGTTCGGAAGTCGACGAAATCGACCAGTCCCTGCAGCTGATTGTCGGTGGAAAGGGGCGAATCCTTGAGGTTGTACTTCAGGTCTGTGGTGCCCAACACCTCCACGCGGCCGCGCATCCGCAGGTTGTCCACGGGGCCCTGCATGAGCCCGAAGAAGTTGACGTAGGCCTTGCCGTAGGCTTCGGAGCGGCCAGTCTCGCGGGCATCGACGAGCAAATAGTTGTCAGCCCGCATGCGCACGTCGAGCAGCATGCGCGACATGTCGGAGAAGTCGAAGTAGCCTTTCACGTTGAGCGGGCTGTCGTTGTGGGCAAACACCTCGAAGTTCTCGAACTGCAGCCGGCTGTCCTCGATGCTCACGGGGTCGTTGGCAAAGCGCATTTCCACGCCGTAGGGCTCGCTGAAGATGTAGGCCGAGTCGAGAAACACCTCGCCATTGACGTCGGGCCGCGCCAGCGATCCCCGCACGCTGAGGTCGCCCTCGGCGTAGCCCTTGAAGCCGAAAAGGCGGTCGGGGATGAAGCCGTTGGCCAGTTCCAAGGGCAACCGTTCCAGACTGAGCGTGGCATCGAGCACGCCACGGCCTGCCGAGACGTAGGTGCCGGTGAGCGTGCCCACCTCCGCGCCGTTGTGTGAGAGCGTTCCGTCCACATAGTGGCTGCCGTCGGACTTGGGCATGTAGGTGAACTCGGTGGCTACATTGCCCATCGGACAGCCCTCGTAGACCATGCCCCGCACGCCGACCGACGAGGAGACGGAGAGCTCCGAGGCGGTCTGAATGAGGTGGAAGTCGCCGTCGAGGATGCCCTCTACATCGGGCGTGTAGGGTATCATGGCCAGTGCATCGCCGATGTTGAACCGGTGTAGGCTGACCGTGACGTCCTGCAAAGCCACGGCATTGGAGTCGTTGGTGTAGACCTGGAGACCCGTGCCGTCGGCCGCGCGCAGGGCCATGTCGGCGCGGATGCGCCGGTCGTCGCCCAGAAACAGGTAGTTACTGTCGTTCACGGAGAACTCTTTGTAGCCCAGAACAGGCCTGTCGCCGACGAGATGGAGGCTGACACCGTGGGCCTCCATGGCGGCACGCAGGCCCAGGCGCACGCCGAGGCGGTCGACGTGGTCGTAGACACGGGCCTGGAGCGACGTGCCGTGTGCGTCGATGGAGCCGTCGAAGAGGGCATTGAAAACGTAGTCGGGGTTCTTGGGGCCGTTGCGCAGCTGGGCGGTGTAGGTCATTTTTTCGGCATCGGAATCGAAGCGGAAGCGCACGGTGTCCATCTGGAAGCCGCCCAAAACGAGCGAGTCGACCTGCAGACGGCCGTCCAATCCGTCCACGGGCGAGGCCGTGAGGTCCATCAGCACACGGTCGAGGGCATAGCCATAGTGGCGCAGGATGCGGCACACCATGTTGTCCTTGCCCGACCGCAAATAGACGCGGGCCAGCGGAAGCTGGCGGCGAAGGCGCAGCTGGTCGATGGTTTTGTCGCGCAGCTGACGCTGCAACTCGCCCACAAAAGCGTTGCAACGGGCCAGCAACCGCTCGTATCCGCCCGATGCGTCCATGTTGAGGTGGAAGTCGGCACAGTCGATGATGGCGTGGGTAGTGTCGCGCGAGGTGACGATGTCGAGCCCCACGTCCTGCGGGCGGTAGGCGCGGGTGGAGTCGCGCAGGGTCATATCGCTCAGCGTGCCCTGCACACGGTGGTACTGGCGCAGGTCGGACGCGAGGTCCACATGGGCGCAACCCGAGACGACCAGCGGCTGGGCGACGAGGCGCAGGGCGTGGAGGTCGGCATGGGCGATGTCGCAACCCACGGTGGCGCGCAGCCGCCGGCCGCCGGTGAGGGCGCTGACGGCAATGGTTCCGCGCAGCAGCGAGTTGCGGCTGTCCACGCGGGCCTGCACGCGTCCCTGGGAAACGGTGGCGTCAAGACGCACGCCGGCAAGGTCGTAGGGGCCATAGCCAAAGCGGGAGACGGCAGCCGAGGCCTGCAGACGGGTGCGGGACGAGAGCGGGTCGGTGCCCTGGCCGTGGGCCGTGAGGCTGCCGGTGAAAGCGTGGAGAGGATAGCGGGGCAGGAAGGCGCGCAGGGGAAGGGCGCGCGCCGAGAGGCTGGCCTCGTAAGCCATGCGGCCGGCATCGACCCACACCGTGCCGCCCACGGAGCCACCGCCCTGGGTGGCCGTGAAGCGGCTGGCATAGCGCGGGCCATCGACATCGACCTGCCCGCGGAACCCGATGCCGCGCGGGATGCGCACCGTGCCCCGCACAGCGGGCGGCAGCAGGGCGGCCACGAAGTCGAGCCGGTCAGTCCGGGCCTGCACCTGCAGGCGGGCACGCAGCCGGTCAGGGCGGTCGAGGTGCTCAAGGAAGCCGTCGGCCCGCACGCTGAGAGCCGTGGGCAGACGGAGAGCGAGTTGGCGCACGCGCAGCCGCTGCAGGTTGCCCCCCACCCCGCCATGCACCACCAGCGGCTGCCGGGGCCAGTGGCGGGCCAGGGTGCGCGGCAGGTTGTCGGCGGCAAGGAGCAGCAAATCCTGCCGTCCTATCTGGCCGCGGAGCGTGGCCTGGAGGGTGCCGGGCTGCACGTCGGCAAAGGCATTGAGGTCCATGGCGAAGCCGAGGGCCACGTCGGTGCCGGCCGCGGTGCGCACGCGCAGGGCGGGCAGCGCGAGGTGCGTGCTGTCCATCGTGAACGTGCCGCGCATGCTGCTCACGGCCAGACCGCTGCGTTCGGCAAAGGCGGCCTCGCGCACGGCCAGCCGCAGCTGGGAGTCGCCATAATAAAAGGAGTCGGCCCGCAGCCGCAGGGCCGAGAGTTGGAGGTGGCTGTAGTCGAGGCCGCGCGTGCGGGGCACGAAGTTTTGGTCGTAGGCCAGGCCGCCCTGCCAGTCCAGCCGGTCCACGGTGTAGAGGCCTCGGTGCAGGTCCATCCACGTGCCGACGGCCTCGGCGCGATCCATCCGGGCGGCCACGGAGAGGGTGTCGCCGGGCAGATGGAGGGTGAGGGCGGTGCGGCACAGCGAGAGGCGGGCCACACGCAGCTTCCAGAAGTTGGTGCTGGGGGCGGTGTCGGGCGGCACAGTGTCGCTCAAGGCGATGTCGAGTCGGGCGTCCGACAGCCGCACGGCATCCACACGGGCCAGCTCACGGCTGAGGTCTATGCCGTGGGCCCGGAGGTCGAGACGGCCCACCTGGCCGCGAATGCGGGCGGCAGGGATGAAATGGGTGGTGTTGAGGTGGAGCCGGTCGAAGCCCAAACGGTCCACCATGACCTGGCTGCGGAGCAGCGGCCACAGCTGCACGCGGGCCACCACACGGCCTACAAGGGCCACCGTGTCGCGGCAGTCGGGCTGCGTGTCGTTGGGCGCAAAGGCCCGAACGTCAGCCAAAGCCAAGTCGAGGGGAAAGGAAAGGCGCACGCTGCCCACGCTGATCTGCATGCCGGTCTTCCCGGAGGCATAGGCCGCGGCCTGCCTCACGGCCCATCGCTGAAAGGGCGGGAAGTAGAAAAGCAGGGAGAGGAACACAAAGAGCAGGACGGGCGTCAGCAACAGAACGCCGCCCCACTTGGCATATCTTTTCATGGGCACCGGGAGGGAGGGAGGAAGACTGCGGGATGGGACAAGGGGAGAGGAAGTGACGGGGCGGGGCCAATCAGCAACCGGCCGCGGCGGCCACGTCGTGCCACAGACGGTCGGCGGGCAGCGGGGAATCGAGCTCGACAGGCTGGTGCGACACAGGATGCTCGAACGCCACGCGGCGTGCAAGCAACGAGATGCTGCCGTCGGGGTTGCTGCGCCGCGCACCATACTTCAGGTCGCCGCGGATGGGACAGCCCATGTGGGCCAGCTGGCAGCGTATCTGGTGATGGCGGCCGGTGAGCAGTTGCACCTCCAGCAGGTGGTAGTTGTCGGTGTGGCCGATGAGCCGGTAGTGCAGCACGGCCTTCTTCGAGCCGGGCACTTCGCGGTCGTGGGCATAGCTCTTGTTCTGCCGCTCGTTGCGCACGAGCCAGTGCGTGAGCGTGCCCTCGGGCTCGGGGGGCGCGTTGCGGGTAAGGGCCCAGTAGGTCTTGTGGATGTCGCCACGGCGGAACATGTCGTTGAGCCGCGCCAGCGCCTTGCCCGTGCGGGCAAAGACGACGAGCCCCGCCACGGGCCGGTCAAGACGATGCACCACGCCGAGGAACACGTTGCCCGGCTTGTGGTACTTCTCCCTGACGTAGGCTTTCACCGTCTCGGAGAGGGGCACGTCGCCGGTCTTGTCGCCCTGCACGATCTCGCCGCTCTCTTTATAGACGATGATGACGTGGTTGTCTTCGTAAACAACACGCATGACGGCGTTACATGTTCATGCCGCCGTCGATCTGAATAACCTGTCCGCTGATGTAGCTCGACATGTCGGAGGCCAGGAACACGGCGCAGCTGGCAATGTCGTCGACGGTTCCGCCACGGCGCAGGGGTATCTTGGAAATCCACTCCTTGCGGATATTCTCGGGCAGGGCCTGGGTCATGGCCGTGTCGATGAAGCCCGGGGCGATGGCGTTGGCACGGATGCCCTTGGGGCCCATCTCCTGCCCTACGCTCTTGGCCAGCGCAATCAGGCCGGCCTTGGAAGCGGCGTAGTTGGCCTGTCCGGCGTTGCCATGCACGCCCACCACGGAGGCCATGTTGATGATCGAACCGCCGCGCTGGCGCATCATCACCGGCACACAGGCATGGATGAAGTTGAACGCACTCTTCAGGTTGACGGCAATCACGGCGTCCCACTGGGCCTCGGTCATGCGGAGCATCAGGCCGTCCTTGGTGATGCCGGCGTTGTTCACGAGGATGTCCACCGAGCCAAACTCTTCCTTGACCCGCTTCACCACCTCCTCCGTCTGTGCAAAGTCGGCGGCATTGCTGGCATATCCCTTGGCTTTCACGCCGAGGGCGGCTATCTCGCGCTCGGTCTGCAGCCCGCCGTGCTCCTCGTCGATGACGAGGTCGGTGAACGCCACGTTGGCGCCTTCGCTGGCATACTTCAGGGCAATGGCCTTGCCAATGCCGCGTGCAGCACCTGTCACCAGGGCTGTCTTACCACTTAATAATCCCATGTTGTCGATTCTTATTTTAGTTGGTTGATACTGTTTGTTCTGTCTTTTGTCGGTCCGTGCGACCGCCTTTACCTGACGAGCGTGCGCTTGTTGCCCAGTGCGCCGTAGACCACCTTGGCCACGAGCGGCTTGCTCGTCTCCTCGGTGAGCCCGTGGCCCAGCCGTCCGTAGATGAACGGCACCTCGAGGCCCTTGATGCAATAGTGGGTGATGTCGGCCACGAGCTCCACGTTGTCGATGTCGAACTCGCCGTCGGCCTTGCCCTCGGCATAGACCTTTCGGAAGAGCTCTATCTCGTCCTCGTCGAAATTCTTGCGCACTTTCTCCACCGTCCAGATGTTGCGAAAGAACTCGGCGCGCAGGTTGCCGTTGCGCACCACGGTCTCGCGAATCATGCTTAGATGCGTATATATCAGCTCGATTATCTTGTCCTGGGGCCGCGTTTTCTTGGCCGCCACCTCGTCGAGCTTGTCGCTCAGCCGCTCCAACTCGGACTCGATCACGGCATAGTAGACCTCCTCCTTGCTATTAAAATAGGTGTAGAGCGTGCGCCGCCCCTTGCCGGAAGCCGCAGCAATGTCGTTCATCGTGGTGGCCGCCACGCCGTTTTTGGCAAACAGCTGCCTGGCCACGTCCACCAGTTTTTGTCGTGTCTTCGATATGGACATAAGCTTTTCCTTTCGTGTGCCGGGCGCGGCCCGCCCCTGCATGGCGTGCAGAATGGTGCCGTGCGGCGCATAATCATCGCAAAATTAGGACTATTCTCTGAAATGAGCAAATATTTCGGGCAAAAACTCTGCACACCCTCCGCCCGATGTGCAGGGAGCGGCGGGGCGCCCGCCCGTCACCTCTCCGCCTGTACCCACGGGTTCGCAAGCCCTCGCCAACCGGTTCACGGGCCTGATGGGGGCGGCCGAAGCACCGCCCGCCCCACCCCTTTGCCACTCTCCCCCACCCGGAATCCCGGCCGCTTTGAGCCGCCGAAACTGTTAACTTTGTGTTAAAACCCGCAAATAAAGCGTCGATTCCTTGGCTGTCTCGCCGGAAAGCCCTATCTTTGCAAACGCATTTGGGAGAACGCCCGCAGCGTTCATTCACAACATGCAGGGTTAATATCGCGGAGTGGAGCAGTTGGTAGCTCGCCAGGCTCATAACCTGGAGGTCGCATGTTCGAGTCCTGCCTCCGCAACAAGGAACCGTCCGAAACGCTTTTGCAAGCTGTTTCGGACGGTTTTTTGATATGCTGTTGCGTGGCCCCCGGCCCAAGCACGGTCTGGACAGCAGGCGGGAACGCCGCAGGCATGGCCTGCTGGAACCGGCGACCCCAACGACGAGCCTTTGAATGAAAAAAAGTGAAAAAATATTGCTCCGACGGGAAAGATTGCTTACTTTTGCCCCCATAATCGATCTTTTTAATTTCACAATTATGAAAAAGTATTTGTTTTTGATGCTTGCGTTGGCAGGCTTTGTATTCTCGTTCTCAAGCTGCTCGTCCGACGACGACAAGAAAACCAGCCCGATTGTAGGCACTTGGATTTCAAATGAATACAGCTCGAACGACACCGTTACATTCTCAAAAGAAGGAGTTGTAACCGAGCATTCGGGCAGCCTTGACAAAAAAAGCCTGGAATATTGGCGCGGAACATACGATACAACCGGGGACAAGCTGATGATACAATGGTCAAGTGCCAAGAAATGGGACTCGGTTACAAAGGAATGGAGCCCGGTAGACGATGCAAGGGAAAACGTTGTCATCACTTTCTCCATAACCGGAAACACCTTGAAATTCCTGGCCATGCAGGATGAAAAGGACTACAAGGTGGTCACTTTCCAAAGGCAATAACCATCAGTCTACGGCACCAACCAAACGGTGTGGGGCTGCCCTTGCTGGCAGTTCCACACCGTTTGGTTTTTACGGGAAAGCATCAGCGCGGCGCCAATGCCCATCCCATGCGGGGCGGGCAAACCTTTCTCATGGACGGCTTGAGGGCATGACGCACGACGACGGACGAATCATGCGGCGTGGGCAAACCCAGCCCCAACCGCCCTGGCAACGGTCTTCGGGCCGTTTTTTCATGTCCGTCCGGCGGTGTTCATGCGCCGGAATACTTTTCGCGGAGCTGTTTCGGCAGATTGTTCAGCACAAGTCGGTAGGACTCCAGAATCCAGCTCTTGATTTGTTCCTCTGAGAAACAGTTCTCGATGAGCACGTCGTTCCAGTGCCGTTTGTTCAGGTGGTAGGCCGCGCTGACGGCCTCATACCGCTCGCGGAGCTCCTGCCCCTCCTCCGGGGGGAGCTTGATCGAAATGCGGGGGTCGGCATATTCCAAAGGAAGATGCAGGAATATCTTGCCCTCGATGCGGAACACGACCATCTGGGGGCCGTACGGCGCGTCCTCGGTCACGCCGGGGAGTTGCAGACAGTAGTCTCTTACTTGCTCTATATCCATCTTGTCTGGGGTTTGTCGGATTGGGCTTTTGTGGGCGGAGCGGCAGGCCGGATGGGGTGTTGCATCGGGTCAGTCAGGGGGTTGCAGTAGGCCAGCCAAGGTGCTGCATGGGGTCGGCCAATGGCTTGCAGTAGGCCGTGCGGGGTGTTGCACCAGATTGCCAGCGGCTCTACGCCGGGCTGTTCGTGGTTCATCGGTAGGCTGCCCACGGCTCTGCACCAAGTTCTTTGTAACTCTGCACCAAGCTCTTTATGACTCTGCACCAAGCCGACCGGAGTGTTGCGCGGGGCTATCCATGATTTTGCGGTAGGCCGTCCGCAATGCTGCGCCGTATTTCCGTGGAAAGAAATCTGCGTGCCCTTGTCATTTTGCGCGGGCCCCGGCTGCTGCATGCGCCACGGTCGGGAGCAACAGCAGACTGGGAGAGTGCACCCCGATTGCAGCCTCGGGCCCGACCGGGAACCAGCCCACGCGTGCAAATTTAGCGATAATGTTTGGATAAACCCCGCCTTTCCCTCACAAAATCTCTTCTTAACCTTTGGGTAGAATCGTCTCATTACTGTTCTATGCCCTGTTTTTCCTCGCAAAATCTCTTCTTAAGCCTTGGCCCCTTGTCTGTCGGGCGATGGCCTCTTTCCCCGTTTTTCTTTGTCGGGCCGGGTAAATTGCTTATCTTTGTCCACGCGCCAAGCACTTGCAACCCGGGCCGCAGCCAAATACTTCGTTTTGGGGAACTTTCGGCCTTCGCCCTTGCACAGTGAATAAAAACGACGGCAAGCCGGCGCAGCGGCCGCCCCTACGCTTGGCTTTCTCCCCCAGATTGGAAATAACCACGGCGTGGAGTTGGAAGCATGACGGCGTAATGACGAAACAAATACGCCGCAAAGACGAAACGAATACGGCGCAAAGGCAAGGCCGTTACGCCGTAAAGGCGGCGCAAAACCGGCATAGAGGGCAGGATGTGACAAGCTGCACCTAAGTGGTGTAGCAGCAATAATGAAGCCGCACCCTAAGCAAACACAAACCACTGATACAAAGAAGATTATGGAAATATATGCCCAAGCGATTTCGACCACGAAAACAAGGGGCAACCACCCCGATGCACACATTGTAAAAATAATACGCGATGCTCCCTATTTGTCGCACTCCCATGCGAACAACTGCCACCAGAAAGCTCCCTATCTGTCGCCGCAACCAGCAAAGCATTTACAGTCAACCAGATACGCTCCTCCCGAAACTTCCCACTCCCCAGCCATGCCATATCAAAAAGATGCCGCCACGCAGCTTCCACCCCACCCCACTCCCGGGAATGCGAAAAATCTGTCATGCAAAAATCATTCGACGACCAACATCCTCCCTATCTGTCGCCGTCATCCTCCCTATCTGTCGCCAAGCCGCTCAAAACACTCCCTATTTGTCGCAACAATACTCCCTATCTGTCGCACAAATACTCCCTATCTGTCGCACCACCTTACTAATTTGTCGCCGATATGGCTTACAGTACGTTGAATAACAAGTAGTTACAGCCCCCTACTAATATCAATGAACTAATGATACATATAAAGATAATCTAACTCTTTGAAAATTAAAAAATATTCTTTTCTTCTCTTTTTCTTGTCGCGAGGACAGGATGGCCATGCCGTCCGCAAGATTTGATGCCACGTTGAGGAGGGACAGCTCGCATGATATATATTTATATATCGATTCGTGTATTTATTAATTTGCCGATTCGTTTATTTGTTTATATATTTATTGTTTCACACTTTTATTTATTTAATTCTTTGTTTCTTTAGTGATTTATATTTGGTTTTTGTGCTTGTTTTGCCTTTGTTTGTATTTAATGATGTGTGTATATGTTTATTCCTTTATTGTTTTATATAATTATATTTTCTTATATTTGTATCTTTGTCTATCTATTTATTTACTTATTTATTTGCTCAATTGGGTGTTTGATTATATATTAATATATTTATTATTATGTGTTTTTGGTTATTTATACACTTACTTTTATATGTAGTAATATCTTTATATGTTCATAGTTTTGCTCCTTTACATTTTTATTTATTTATATTATTATATGTTGATTGGGGTTTATTTCAGAAGATGTTTATTTGTTTATATATTTACGTGTGCTGGGTTAGGAGAGGAACTTGTATGGGTAAATAGGTGAATCATAGGATATTATAGGAGCTGATAAGGGCCGTTGGTGTGTAGGCGTTGGCGGGGCTTTTGGGTTCTGTTATTTGTTTGTTTAAATGATGATTTATGTTTTTGTATGGATATATAAATGTTTGTTTGTGGAGCTATATTTGTGTTTTTATGATTAAATATATATTTATGTGATTATATTTGTAGGCTTGTATATGCTTATATAAGTAATTGTTTATATTGAAATATATGTGGATATTTGTTTGTTCATTTGTTTATTTCTTCAATTAAATGATTTAATGGTCTTTTCTTTATTTATTTGTTTGAATGTTTGTTTGTTTAGATGAAAATGCGTATATTTGCAAATGGAATTATGTATTCATATAGATTAAGGTGAAATGAAGAACCGAAAGATTGTATTTGCCAACCAGAAGGGCGGCGTGGGAAAGTCTACACTCTGCATCCTCTTTGCCAATTACCTGGCGTGGAAGAAGCAGGACGTGTGCATCATAGACACTGACTTGCAGAAGACTATCTCCATGCAACGCAAGAAAGACATGGATATTTACGAGGGTGTGGAGGAGCCTTACACCGTGCAGGACTTCGATGTGCAGGACCCCGACACCATGCAACAGCTCATGGATTCGGCCTCGGAGACAGAGGGTTTCGTGCTCTTCGACTCCCCGGGCAACGTGTCGGAGGACGGCCTGGTGCCCATGTTCACGTCGGCCGACTACATTGTTTGTCCCTACGAATACGAGGAAAAGACGCTCGACTCCACCGGCATGTTCATCCAAGTGGTCAATGCCCTGCGGCAGACCACGCCCGAGATGGAGGCGCGCCTCTTCTTCATTCCCAACCGCATCGATGTGCGCATCGGTACGGCCGACGAGCTGAAGATGTGGAAGCAGACCGACGCCATCTTCAAACAACTGGGTTCGGTGACGCCCCGCATCACCGCACGCGCCGCCCTCAAGCGCATCAACACGTTCGAGATTACGGCCGCACAGCGCGAGGCGGTGAAGCCGGCGTTCGACTTCATGATACGGCGCATGAAAGAATAAGCGCCCCGCCCTGCCCCACCCTGCCTCTACTGAAAAGCCGGGCGGCCGAAGAGACAAAACCATTGGCCGAAGCGCAAAAGTGAAATCGACAGAAACGAAAAGGCGAAATAGACTGATGCCACAAGGCCGCAAGCGGGCCAGACGACAGAAAAGAAACGGGCAGGGAGACAGGAAAAAGAAGAAAACGGCAAACAAATCGATAGAAAAATAAATATATAAAAATATAGATATATGGCAAAGAAGAAGACACGCGTGCTCCTTCCCGGCGGCATTCAGGGACTGGTGCACGATTTGCAGAACGGCACTTCCCATTTCAAGCCCCAGGCCATTGTGGCCGACGCGGCTGCAGAGACCGACGAAACCGAGGAAGAGACGCCCGAAACGCTGGCGGCAGAGGCCGAAACTGTGCAGACTGCATCGCCAGTAGGCATGGTGAGCGAAGACCGCCCGCAGACGGTCGAACCGGCTGGTGGACAGCAGGGTAGGGTAGGGGACGGGCAGAATCAGCCTGCGATTGCGGCCGAAACGGCGACAAAAGGGGAGGATGTTTCGCCGGACGTCGCCGCTTCGCGGTCGGACGCTGCGGATTTCGGGCCTACAGCATCGGACGTCCGGCCCGGAACGGCGGTGGATTCCCGGTCAGCTGTTGCAGATTTCCAGTCCGAAAACGTGGATGCCCGACCCGAAATGGCGGTGGATTCCCGGTCTGAAACGGCTGCTTCCCGACCCGAAGCCACGGGCGCGGAGCCCGCCCGCAGCTCGCTGCAGCCCGCCGGCGTGGATGCGCCACAAGCCGACGCCACGCCGTCGGCAGAGCACATGCGTGGCCGCCGCCCCAAGGAAAACACCATGAAAGAGTACCACATCGTCAGGGACGACTCCACCGACAGCTGGCAACTCTTCCTCGACATGGCGCAGCAATACAAGACCGGCGGCGGCAAGCTGGCCACCATCTACATCGACGAGTCGCTCAAGAACGTGCTCGACCGCATGAAATACGCCGGTCCCGACCGTCTGTCCACCTCCGCCATCCTGAGTTCCATCGTGGCCCGCTTTATCTATGACCACGAGGACGACATCAAAAAGGTGCTCTTCAGTGGCAACCTCATTTAGGTCCCGGCCGGCCTTTGCCTCGGGTGCGGCTGCCGGCCGCCCTCGCGGCAGGTGGGCGGCGGCACATGAACTCCATGAGTTTGTTTTCGCGTTCCCCTTGCCTATACGGAGGATAGGCAAGGGAGAAGTGTCTTCCCGCGGGTCTTTCCCTTGCGGCGGCTATTTGTTTTGCCTGACGAAAGCCGTCGGCGTGAGGCCGGCAATCTTCTTGAAACAACGGCAGAAATAGTTCTGGTCGCGGTAACCCACCATTGCCGCCACCTCCTTGATGGAATATTGGTGGGCGAGCAGCAGTGTCTCCGCCCGCGAGATGCGCCTTGCCATGATGTATTCCGTGGGTGTCATGCCCGTCTGCTCCTTGAAGAGGCGGATGAGCCGCTCCTTGCACAGGCACACGCTTGCGGCCAGCCTGTCCAGCCGAATTTCCTTGTCGAGCTGCCGGTCGATGTGCCAGACGATGCGCGCCACGCGGCTGTCGCTGACCTCGCTGCGCCTTTTTCCCTTGATGAAAAAGCACGAGAGCAGGTACTGCAACAGGCTGTTCATGCGCATTTTCTGGCCCACGCTCCTTTTCTCAAACAGTTTGTACATCGTCATCGTCCCCGGCAGGTTGTCGTATGTCTTGGGCTGCGGCTGCTTCAGCGCAAACTCCTGGTAGTCGTATCCCACGCTGCGCACCATGGTTTCCATGTCGGGCGTGGCCTCGATTTCGAGGGGCAGCTCATACTGCCGGTAGAGTTCCATGAGCCTGTGCTGCGGGTCTACGAAGTGGATGTAGTAGTGCTCGAAGTATCCGTCCGAGCTGTCCCAGTGGGTGGTGAGCTCTGGAATGAGGTACATGTGGCCGGGCGTGAGCTTGTGTTCGAGACCGTTTATTCTGACACAAGCTGTTCCCCGCGTCACCAGATAGAGTCTGGAGAAGTTGCTGCAGATGGGGCCGAAGTTCCATTTTTCGTTGTCGCGCGCATAGCCCATGTTGAGCAGGGCCAGCCTTCCGTCGAATGCGTCCATGGGTTGTGGGAGAGTTGGTGTCGACAAAGGTAGGAAATCTTCTCTGTAAAATGTCGCTTTGGCGGCTCTGTTTTAGCATGAAATTGACGAACATGCGCATGATATTGATAGCCGTTATCATTTTTTTGATTCCACATTTGCAGACTGACGTTATAATTCCTTTCTTTGCAACAGCAGACTTCACGAACACAACGCTTATGAAAATCAGACAATTCTTATCCACTTTGACACTTACGATGGCCGCCACCGCGGGCTATGCCCAGACGGTGCTGCCGCGCCCGTCGGCCTCGC
The DNA here is from genome assembly GCF_000518545.1 of Hallella seregens ATCC 51272. GTDB lineage: Bacteria > Bacteroidota > Bacteroidia > Bacteroidales > Bacteroidaceae > Prevotella > Prevotella seregens. Next base: position 126,651 of record NZ_JADU01000008.1, on the reverse strand, counting down.
AGTCCGTTCGCCGCGCAGCCCCCCGGGCCGGAGTGCCGGTGGAGCAGGGCTCTTTCCGGCCCACATGGGAGAGCGTGCGCGGCTGGCAGTGCCCGCAATGGTTCAAGGATGCCAAGTTTGGCATGTGGGCCCACTGGGGCCCGCAGTGCGAGGCCGAGGACGGCGACTGGTATGCCCGCTTCATGTACTACCCCGGAACAGAGCAATGGAACTGGCACACCGCCCATTTCGGCTCGCCCCAAACCCACGGACTGAAGGACCTGATACACCATTGGAAGGCTGAAAAATGGGATCCCGAGGCCTTGGTGAAGCTCTACAAGGAAGCCGGCGCACAGTATTTCATGGCGCTGGGCAACCATCACGACAACTTCGACCTGTGGGACAGCCCCTACCAACAGTGGAACTCGGTGAACATGGGGCCGCGGAAAGACCTCGTGAAAGGCTGGAGCGACGCCTGCCGCAAGCACGGGCTGCCGATGGGAGTGAGCATCCATGCCAGCCACGCGTGGACGTGGCTTGAGCCCTCGCAGCCCTACGACGGCAACCTGACGGCGGCCGACGGCCGCGGCACTTGGTGGGAGGGCTACGACCCGCAGGAGCTCTATGCCCAGCGGCACGCCCACAGCACGGGTTGGGACAACTCGGGAACCATCCACAGCCAGTGGGCGTGGGGCAACGGGGCGGCCCGTCCCACGCAGGCCTACATGGACAAGTTTCAGAACCGCGTGCTGCAGCTCATCAACGATTACAACCCCAGCATGCTCTATTTCGACGACACCGTGCTGCCGTTCTACGGAGTGACCGACAGCGTGGGACTGAACATTCTGGCCAGCTATTACAACCACAGCGCACGCCGCAACGGCGGCCAGCCGCAGGTAGTGGTCATGGGAAAGATACTGGACGACGAGCAGAAGCAGGCCCTGCTCTGGGACGTGGAGCGTGGCATACCCGACCGCATCCAGAAGAAACCCTGGCAGACCTGCACTTGCATCGGCAGCTGGCACTACAGTCGGGCCGTCTACGAGGCCGGCAGCTACAAGCCGGCGGGCCAGGTGGTGCGCATGCTCGTGGACATTGTGTCGAAAAACGGCAACCTGCTGCTCAGCGTCCCGGTGAAGGGCGACGGCACCATCGACGACAAGGAACTGGCTGTGGTGCAGGGCATCGCGGCGTGGATGAAGGACAACAAGCAGAGCATCTACGGCACGCGTCCCTGGAAAACCTTCGGCGAGGGCCCGCTAGCCGAGGCATCCAACCCGCTCACGGCGCAGGGATTCAACGAGAACAACAACTACTCGAGCCGCGACGTGCGCTATGCCGAACGCCACGACACGCTCTTTGCCACCATCATGGCCTGGCCTGCCGCGGGTCGCTACCGGCTGGAGTCTCTGGGTGTGCTCTCACCTTATTATAATGGGCGCGTCGCGAAGGTGGAGCTGCTCGGCCACGGCGAGGTGGGCTTCGAGCAGCGGGCCGACGGTGTTTTTGTCGACGTGCCCGCCCATCGCGTCAACGACATAGCCCCGGTGTTCCAGATTTGCTTCGGCGAAACACTCTCGTCCTGGGCCCGTCTGCAGCAGCTCGTCGCCGCCGTGGACGAAGCCGTGGCGGTTCTCAAGGCCACGGCAGGCTACAACACCGGCAAGGTGAGCCGCCGCAATGTGCTGCTGCTCGAGGCCGAACTGACCCGGGCCCGCAGCTGCCGCGAGGACGATGGCGACGGAGCGATAGGCCAGATTGTCGAAGCTCTCACTGCGGCCTACCGCCGGACCGTGCAGGAGAAGTGTGCCGGCGGCGTTGCCGATGCCGCCCATGCACAGGACATCACGGCCGATGTGCTTGGCGAGACCGCCGACTTTGCCCGCAAGCAAGCCACGGCCACGCGCTTTGCCACGCCGAAACTCTGGACGGTGGACAACTTCGAGATACCGCAAACCGACGGCAGCGGCACCAAGAACGGCATCGACAACTATCCCGGCACCAGCTGTCTCATGCTCGGCATATGGAATGACCGCAGCCGCGCCACGACCCCGCTGGCCGACGCCCGCGTGTACCAGAAAGTGCATTTGCGGCGGGGCCGCTATTATTTCGGCGGGGCTTTCGACACCCACTACAACCTGACCCGCGGCTATGTCTTTGCCTCACGCGAGCCCTGCGCCACACAGGACATTGAGCAGCAGTCGCTGGCGTTTTATCCAGTGACGGCTGTCCGCGACGGCAACGACACCTACGGCGTCTACTTCTCCCTCGATGACGAAGCCGATGTCTACCTTGGTTTCCAGGCCGATCTGGCCAGTGGAGCGGAGACGCAGGAGCTGCGCGTCAAGCGGGTGAGTCTGCTGCGCTACGCCGATGTCACGTCGGCGCAGTATGACGGACTCGTGGCCGAGGCAGAAGCCCTGCTCTCCGCGGCCGTCATTGGCCGCAACACGGGTTATTACAGTCCCCAGGCCGTGGATAGGCTGCGGGCGCAGATGGCCCGGGCCGCACAGCTCTTGGTCTCCGAGAGCCTGCCCGACGCCTGTCTTTTGTTGCAGGCTGCTTGCCAGGATTTTCAGAAAAACGGCAAGGTTCCCGGTGGACGGGGCGACGAAGAGCATGCCACCGACCTGACGAAAGACTTGCTTGTCGAGGCTTCCGGCTTCACGCCCGCCGGCCCGGGAACTACGCGTTTCGAGGCCCCGAAGTACTGGACGGTCGAGAATTTCCGTATTCCCCAGACCGATGGGACGGGTACCAAGGCCGGTCTGGACAACTACACGGGCAGCTACAGCCTGATGATGGGCCTTTGGAACGACCGCGCACGCAACACCGTGGGCTCGCTGGCCGACGCCCGCATCTACCGCACGCTGACCCTTCCGCGGGGCTCCTACTACTTCGGCGCCACGTTCGACGACACGTGGCTGCCCGTGCGCGGCTACATCTTTGCCAGCCGGGGCACGCTTCCCACAGCCGATATGGAGCGCAAGTCCATCGCCCATTACGACATGGGGGCATGCACCAAGGACGGCACATTCAACGGCATTTATTTCGCGCTCAACGAGACGACCACGCTCAACGTGGGCTTCCAGTGCGACCTGACGCAGGGCAGTGAGCAGCAGGAGTTCCGTGCCAAGCGGGTGCGGATGGTGCGCATAGACCCAGCTCCCACAGCCATCAGCCGGCCGGCCGCCGCCGCATTGCGGGCCGCCGAAGTCTACAGTCTCTCGGGTCAGGCCGTCGGCCGCAACCACTCGAAGCTGACAAAGGGTGTGTATGTGACGCACGGCAAGAAGGTTGTGGTCTGGTAACGGTGGGTTTGCAGCTCGTCGATGTTCGGTTTTTGAATGGGCAGCGGCGACATGGCGACGGGCCGCCCTTCTCGAAAGAGGAGGGCGGCCCGTCGGTTTTGCACGTGCAGGTCGGGGGTTGCGCGTGGGCGGAGCTACACGGCCAGCCGGTACGTCACCACCTCGCCCCGGCGCAACGAGGCAGGAACGTCGATGATGCGCTGGTTGGTGGAGCCGCGGAAGATGAGCGATTCGTCGCGCAGCGACTGGACGAAAGGCCCGTCGACGAGCACGTCGAGCTGTTCGAGCAGGGCGCGCTGGCGCGGATTCCTGACCAATGCCTCGAAGGTGAAGCCTGAAAAACACCAGATGGTCTTCGCCGTGCGCCGGCGGATGGCCTTGGCCAGGGCGGTGAAGCCCTCGGGTTGGAACATGGGATCGCCGCCCGAAAAGGTGACATTGGCGTAGGGGTCGGCCTCGATGACGCGCATGATGTCGTCGGTGGACATGGGGTGGCCGCTGCGGATGTCCCACGACTGCGGGTTGTGGCAGCCCGGGCAGGCATTGGGACAGCCGGCGCAATAGACGGAAGTGCGGAGGCCGGGGCCGTCGACCATGGTGTCTTCGACGATGGAGAGGATGGAGAGGGTGGACATGGGGGTAGGGGGGGATGGGGTCTACAGGCTGTGTTGCACGCGGTCGTTGAGCTCGGCCAGCTTGCCGTGGTTCCATCGGTCGGTGGTGCCCACGAGGTAACCGGTGATGCGTTGCAGCCGGTCGATGTGGTGGCTGCCGCACTTGGGACAGGTCTCCATGTGTGGGTCGGCGTTCTCGTAGCCGCATTCCATGCAGCGGTTGCGGTTGTGGTTCACCGAGCCGTAGCCCATGTTGAGCCGGTCCATCATGTCGACCACGGCCATGATGGCCTGCGGGTTGTGGGTGGCGTCGCCGTCGATTTCCACATAAAAGATGTGTCCGCCGCGGGTGAGGTCGTGGTAGGGGGCCTCCACCTCGGCCTTGTGGCGGGCCGAGCACTTGTAGTAGACGGGCACGTGGTTGGAGTTGGTGTAGTAGTCGCGGTCGGTGATACCGGGCAGGGAGCCGAACTCCTTGCGGTCCACCTTGGTGAACTTGCCGCTCAGGCCCTCGGCGGGAGTGGCCAGCACGGAGTAGTTGTGCTGGTAGTGCTCGGAGAACTGCTTCACGCGGTCGCGCATGTAGGTGACGATGCGCAGCCCGAGCTGCTGCGACTCGTCGCTCTCGCCGTGGTGCTTGCCGGTGAGGGCTACGAGGCATTCGGCCAGTCCGATGAAGCCGATGCCGAGCGTGCCCTGGTTGATGACGCTCTCGATGGTGTCGTTGGGCCCGAGCTTTTCGCAGCCGTTCCAGAGCTTGGTCATGAGCAGGGGGAACTGTTTGGCGTAGGCCGTCTTCTGGAACTGGAAGCGCTCGTCGAGCTGCCGGGCGGTGACGTCGAGCGTGTGGTCGAGTTTTGCGAAGAAGAGATTGATGCGTTCGCTGGGGTCGGCCACCTGCATGCACTCGATGGCGAGGCGCACAATGTTGATGGTGGTGAAGCTGAGGTTGCCCCGTCCCACGCTGGTCTTGTCGCCGTAGCGGTTCTCGAACACGCGTGTGCGGCAGCCCATGGTGGCGATTTCCCAGCGGTAGCGCTCGGGGTCGTCGGCCCGCCAGCGCTCGTTTTGGTTGAACGTGGCGTCGAGGTTCAGGAAGTTGGGGAAGAAGCGGCGGGCCGTCACCTTGCAGGCATACTGGTAGAGGTCGTAGTTGCGGTCGTCGGGCAGATAGTTCACGCCGCGCTTTTTCTTCCAGATCTGTATGGGGAAGATGGCCGTCTCGCCGTTGCCCACGCCCTCGTAGGTGGTCTTGAGCAGCTCGCGCATGACGCAGCGGCCCTCGGCCGAGGTGTCGGTGCCGTAATTAATAGAGGAGAACACCACTTGGTTGCCGCCGCGCGAGTGTATGGTGTTCATGTTGTGGATGAAGGCTTCCATGGCCTGGTGCACGCGGTTCACGGTCTTGTTGATGGCGTGCTGCTTGAGGCGGTCGTCGCCGTCGAGGCCGTCGAGCGGCAGCTCCAGGTAGTCGTCGATGGGCGCGTCCATCAGATGGCCGAGCGGCTGGCCGGTCAGCTGCTCCAGGTTGCGCAGCTCCTCCTGGTAGCTCAGCCGCACGAAGGGGGCCAGATAGAAGTCGAAGGCGGGAATGGCCTGGCCTCCGTGCATCTCGTTTTGGCAGGTTTCCAGCGAGATGCAGGCCAGCACGGCAGCCGTTTCTATACGCTTGGCGGGTCGCGAGGAGCCGTGGCCGGCCACGAATCCGTGGTTTAGGATGTGGTCCAGCGGGTGTTGCACGCAGGTGAGCGATTTGGTGGGGTAGTAGTCTTTGTCGTGAATGTGGATGTAGTTGTGCTTCACGGCGTCGCGCACCTCCTCGCTCAGCAGGTAGTCGTCCACGAAAGGCTTGGTGCTCTCCGAGGCAAACTTCATCATCATGCCGGCCGGGGTGTCGGCGTTCATGTTGGCATTCTCGCGCGTGACCTCGTTTTTCTGGATGTTCACAATCTCCATGAACACGTCGCGCGTCTTGGCTTTGCGTGCGATGGACCGCTGGTTGCGGTAGGCGATGTACTTTTGGGCCACGTCCTTGCGTGCGCTTTTCATCAGCTCCACCTCCACGGCGTCCTGAATGTCCTCCACCGACATCTGGGCTTTGCCCTTGGTGGCGATGTGGTCAGTGATGCGCACGATGAGGTGCTCGTCCTCGCCCTTGTCGGTGTGGAGCATGGCTTTGCGGATGGCTGCCTGGATTTTCTGGTCGTTGAAGCCAACGATGCGACCGTCTCTTTTAACTACCGTCTGTATCATTTTGGTGTGTCCTCGATGGGGTTTAAAGGGGTTTGTTGAATTGTGTTGGAATGATGTTGCAAAGATAACCATTCTCCCGTGAAGATTTTACTTTTGGACAACTTTTGTTGCGTTAAGAAATGTCAATCGTTTGATAGTCTTGAAGTTACAGATTTAAAAAGAAAACTTTAGCAAAAATCCGTGTGGAATTGTTGCCGTTTTTGTGAAGCGATGGTGCAAGTTCCGGGTACAAGGCAAAGGTTTTCAGCGGCTTATCCCCCGTGCCGTCCGGGGCAGGCGGCGCGGGGGGCGCACGGGGGCGGGCGGAGGAGGGGGCCAAGGTTGCCGTGCGGGGCGGTTTTTGGGGATGGGGCAGGGGAGATTTGTAGGAGAGGATAGGGGGATTTGTAGGAGAGGATAGGCCGTTATAGGACTTGATAGGCTCTGGGTTTGGGCGAGGATAGGCTGGGTTGTAGGAAGAATAAGGTGGGCTTTGGCAATCGTTTCAGGGTGTGGGGGGGTGGTTGTTGTGGTTGTTTGTTGTTGTTATAGGAGTTGTTTTTTAGGAGAGGATAGGGGGGTATAGGACTTGATAGGGTGGGTTGGGGGAAGAATAAGGTGGTCTTTGGCAATCGTTGCAGGGTGTGGGGGTGGTTGTTGTGGTTGTTTGTTGTTGTGGCAAGGGTTGTCTTTTAAGAGAGGATAGGGGGGTATAGGACTTGATAGGGTGGGTTGGAGGATGCTTGCCGGTGTGGGAGCCCTGCGGCGACGGCGCATTTGCGTGGCGTTGGCGGCATTATTGCATGGCGTTTGCGGCGTAGGCGTGTGGCGTTTGCGCCATATTCCCGTTGCGTTTACGGTGTGCCCGTGTAGCGTTTGCGCTATATTCCCGTTGCGTTTGCAGCGCGGCCGCCCCACGACAATGCCGCGTTTGCAGCTGTCCCCGCGTCTGCCGGCCGAGAAAAAACGGGCGGGAACGGCCCACATTTCCAGAATAATCCTTATATTTGCAGCATGTTTGCAGCTCCGGCCGGCCGTTTGCAGCGTCGGCCGCATGTCTGCATACGGCAACCAAAACCCTGACATATCATGAAAAGGACTATGATGACGCTGGCCGCCGTCGCCGTGATGGCCGCCGCCGGCGCGGAAAACAAGACCCCGGCATGGATTAACAACGTGAGGCTCTCGGGCTACGGCATGGCGCAATACCAGTATTCCGGGCAGGACGGCGCGGAGAGCAACTCTTTCAACCTGCGGCTGCTGCGCCTCAGTCTCGACGGGCGCATCGCCACCGACTGGTACTGGAAAGCACAGGTTCAGTTCAACGGCAACACCTCCACGCTGGGCAACTCGCCCCGGTTGGTCGACCTCTTTGCCGAGTGGCAGCGCTTCGGGTTCATGCGTGTGAAGGTGGGCCAGTTCAAGCGCCCGTTCTCCTTCGACAACCCCCTGCACCCCATCGACCAGGGATTCCTGTCGGTGGCCCAGAGCGTCAGCCGTCTGGTCTACTTTGCCGACCGCTCCGGCGCCCACCCGAGCAACGGCCGCGACATCGGCGTGCAGCTCGAGGGCGACCTCGTGAAGAACGCCGCCGGACGGCCGCTGCTGCACTATCAGGCCGGCGTGTTCAACGGACAGGGCATCAACACCAAGGACGTGGACCAGCAGAAAGAGCTCATCGGCGGCGTCTGGGTGATGCCCGTGGCCGGCCTGCGCCTCGGCGTGTTCGGCTCCGAAGGCTCCTACAGCCGCAAGGGCAGCTGGAAAAACCTCCAGGGCAACGACGTCGCCGGCGTGCGACGGCTGCCCCAGCACCGCTACGCCATCTCGGGCGAGTACAAGTTCTGCGACTGGACCGTGCGCTCGGAGTACATCCATTCCACGGGCAAAGCCTTCCAGACCACCTACAATTCCTCGGCCGACCTGAGCAAGTGCGACGTCAACGAGGCCCTCGGTGCCAAGGCCGACGGCGCCTACGCTCTCGTCATCGCCCCCGTGCTCCCGAAGAAACTCTATGCCAAGGTCCGCTACGACCTGTACCGCCCCTCGGCCTCGTGGCGCACGAGCAAGACCCTTTACGAGGTGGGCGCCAACTTCATGTTCAACAAGAACGTGCAGCTCAATGCCGAATACCTGCGCGTGAACGACCGTTCGCTGGCCCGCCACGATTACGACATGGTGGACGTGCAGCTCGACTTCCGGTTCTGAGGGGGCGCGTGCTTCGGCGGTTCATGCTGTGGTGTCCGTGCCGTCGGCCTTGCTTGGCATCCCCTTTGCAGTGCAATCATTTGCACACTCGACCCGGCCGACAGGCAAAATTCTCCGCCTCAGATTTGCTCTTTCCACGGATTTCCCCTATCTTTGTAGGCACAAGAGCCCGCTTACACCCCTCCAGCACCCCCTACTGCTCGGGCCCTTGCACGTATGAAAACACATAACTCGCTGATATTCAAACCATTGAATTTTCCACGAGGTATATTGTTGGTACCTCTAAGATAGACTCGAAAGGTGAAATACAAATTAATTTCCATAGGTCTTTGATATATGATAAACTCTTATAGCCTTGAAAACTATGGCCCAATCAGGAATGCAGCTTGCCATAAAGCAGGCAGAATCAACCTTTTCATCGGGCCGAATCGTTCGGGAAAGACAGTCCTCCTGTCCTTTTGTTTGGGCAGGGTTCGGGCGTAGGCTATGGAGACATGCAGGGCAGACATATCCGAAAAAACGATTGTCGACGAACGGGTAGCCCTTTATAGGTAAGAAATAACACTGTGATTAATGCAGGGCTGGCCAGAGAAATGGGGCTGATACGATAGCCAATCGGCCACGAACAAACAATCATGGCACAGGAACATACGGTTTCAAACAACAAGCGCATCGCCAAGAACACCATGTTTCTCTACGTGCGGATGTTGCTGATACTTGTTGTGTCGCTCTTCACTTCGCGCGTGGTTCTGCACGTGTTGGGGGTGTCCGACTATGGTATCTACAACATCATTGGGGGCATCGTCGTTCTGTTTTCTTTTGTAAACGGCGCGCTGACTTCTGCGACACAGCGGTTTCTTAACTTCTACTTGGGCAAGCAGGACGAGGAGAAGACCCACAAGGTGTTCTGTATCAGCATGAGCATCTATGCCATGCTGTCGGTGGTATTCCTGGTTCTGGCCGAGACGGTCGGCCTGTGGTTTGTCAATACACAGCTCAATATTCCTCCGGCCCGGGCCGACGCTGCGTTCTGGATCTATCAGTTTACGGTATTTACGTTCATGCTCAACCTGACGAGGATACCGTACAATGCAACGCTCATTGCCTATGAACGGATGGATTTTTATGCCTATTTGAGCTTGTTGGATGTCGTGCTGAAGCTCGGCATTGTCTATCTGCTGTATATTTCTCCCGTCGACAAGCTCATTGCGTATGGCTTTCTGCTGCTGTTGGTCAACGTTGCAGACAATGTTGCCTATCGCGTGTACTGTGTCCGGAGTTTCCGAACGGCGCGCTATCGCCTGCTGTGGGACCGTGGAATGTTCAAGGATTTGTTCAGTTTCTCCGGGTGGTCCCTGATGGGAAATGCTGCAAACATACTTGCCCAGCAGGGTCTCAACATCGTGGTCAACATCTTCTACGGCGTTACGCTGAACGCGGCATTGGGCATAGCCAATCAGATTTCGGGCCAGGTCGTCCAGTTCTTCACTAATTTTCAGACTGCGTTCAATCCCCAGATTGTGAAGTATTATGCGGCGGGACAGATCCGAGAGTTTTTTAATCTGGTCTACAAGACGTCCAAATACTCCTATTTCCTGATGCTGTTCATCTCGCTTCCACTCCTGTTGGAGACAGACAAGATACTGGATATTTGGCTGGTCGACGTCCCGGAGTACACGGGAATTTTCTGTCAGCTCATCCTGATTTTTTATCTGTCTGAGGCACTGACGGCCCCGCTCTACATGTCGGTTCAGGCCGCCGGACATATCAGAAACTACCAGATACTGGTCTCTTCCATCAATTTCCTCACGGTTCCTGCGGTATATGTCGTGCTGAAATTGGGTATGGCGGTATGGTCTGTGTGGGTGGTGAGAATCCTTATCAATGTCGTTATCATCGTCGCAAGGGTCATTTACCTGCGCAGTAAGATAGGTTTGTCGGTTCGAGATTACCTGAACTCCTCTATTTTTCCCATCCTTTACACTTCTGTTCTTGTGCTGCCCGTGCCTTTGGCATGCCTGTATGCAGTTCCCGGATACTGGCTGAACCTGTTGGTTACCGTTGCTGCGTCCCTCGTCAGTTCCGTAATTTTCATTTATATGGTGGGGATGTCCAAGTCTGAAAGAGGGAAAGTGAAAGGGCTGGTTATGGCAAAACTCCTGAAAAAACACGTATGTACACAACAATAAAGCACCTTGTCAAGACGCTCCTTGACCGTCGCCCGAGAATGATAATCAAGACCGTTGAACTCCCGCCGAGCAGGATGCTGGAGCAAAGATGCGCCCTCGTCACGGGAGGAACGAGTGGTATCGGCTTGTCCATTTCCCGGGCATTCCTGCAAGCCGGAGCCTCGATAGTCATGACCGGGCGGAATCAAGACAAGTTGAGCAAGGTGAAAACAGAGCTGGAGCAGGCTTTTCCCTCCTCTAAAATCATAGCGTTCAGACTTGACAATTCCGACGTTTCTTCTTTTGCAGAGGGGTTTCAAAGGATATTGTCATTGCTGGAGGCAGAGGGAATCCCTGCTGTTGACATCTTGGTCAACAACGCAGGGGTGAATGCAGCTCCCATGCCCGAAGCCCGGGAAGCGGAGTACGATGCCGTCATGGACACCAATCTGAAAGGTGCGTTTTTCCTGTCGCAGCTTGTAGGACGGTATATGAAAGCCAATCATATCCGCGGAAATATACTCAACATAGGCTCTGCCTCGTGTCTTCGTCCGGGAAACAGCGCCTACATTCTGAGCAAATGGGGAATCCGTTCCCTGACGCTGGGACTTGCAAAGGCTTTGGGCAAGGACGGCATCACGGTCAACGGAATTGCGCCTGGCCCGACAGCGACCCCTATGATGACGGCCGGTGACAAGGCAGACTTGGGCCTGGAGCGCATCCCCTTGGGGAGATACATCATGCCGGAAGAAGTTGCCAACATGGCGGTTATCCTTGTCAGCGACTATGGCCGTGCAATCATGGGCGACATGATTTATATGACAGGAGGCGCGGGCAACCTCTCCTACGATGACGTACCTTATTCATTCTAATATTCAACACAATGTATTCAACTCACGAAAACGTCAGGATAGTTATTGCTTTATTAAAGGAATATCAAATACGCCACATTGTATTAAACCCCGGCGGGACGAATATACCGATTGTTCAAGCCGTTCAAGACGACGACTTCTTCCATTGCTATTCTGTCCCGGATGAGCGGAGCGCCATGTATTTTGCCATTGGACTGCACCTGCAGACCGGGGAGAAAGTGGCCACATCGTGCACCAGCGCACAGGCCACGAGGAACTATTTGCCCGGACTTACCGAGGCGTTTTACAAGCATGTGCCTATTCTTGCCATCACAACATCCAAGCTCGAACGCTACGAGTACCAAGACTACATGCAGGCGCCCGACCAATGTTCACTGCCGCGCGACGCCGTCAAGAAATCGTATGACTTGCCACAGGTCGTAGATGTAAACACGCGAGTCCTCTGCCAGCAGCGGGCAAGGGAGGCCATGCTCGAGCTGACACACCACACCCCAGGCCCGGTACAGCTGAACATCAGGATAGACGACCGTGTGCAAAGCGTCTTCGACCAGAAAGAGCTGCCCAGCGTTCGCACCATCAAGCGTTACGAATACTGGGACGACTGGAGTGAGTTGGAACTCAAGGGAAAGAAGATTCTCGTCGTCATTGGCGAGCACCGGCCTTTCACGCAGGCCCAAACGGAAGCCATCGATGCCTTTACCCAAAGACATCATGCGGCGGTATACACCAACAATCTGTCTAATTTCCATGGCAGGAACACAGTCCAGGGCAATTTGCTGGTGTCTTCCCGCAGGATAGCCGACAGTCGCCTCTGTCCTGATATTGTCATTACCGTTGGCGGACAGACAGGCGACTATTCCATCTTTGGCGCCTTGAGCGGACTTGGCGAACGGACGGAGGTGTGGAGAGTTGACCGGGGAGGCGACGTGGTGGACACCTACGGCCGGCTGACCAAGGTCTTCGTGTCGCCCGATGCAGACTTCTTCAAACGGACAGCAACGGTCGACGAGGTCGAGGAGAACAATTATTTTACGGAATGGGAAACCGAGATACAGAACTTGGTAACCGACACACAGCTTCCTTTGTCCAATCTTTATGTCGCCCAACAGCTTCATTCCCTGATCCCTGAAAACAGTTATATCAACTTCGCCATCCTTAATAGTCTCCGTTGCTGGAACTATTTCCCACTGAAAGCCTCTGTGAAAGGCTTTGCCAACGTGGCGGCATTCGGAATAGATGGCTGCACTTCCATGCTGGTTGGAGAGAGTATGAACACAGAAGAACTGTGTTTCTTGGTTACCGGCGACCTGGCTTTCTTCTATGATATGAACGCTCTCGGCATCCGCCACATCAGGAAAAACGTGAGGATTCTTTTAATAAATAATCATACGGGAGCGGAGTTCAGGGTGATGACCCGTCCGTGGAAAGACAAGGTAAAACTGGATCAGTTTGTGGCGGCCAGCGGACACAACGGCACGGCCAAGGGTTGGGCCGAAGATTGTGGATTCGTTTATTTGTCGGCCACGACCAAGGAAGAGTTCGAGGAAAAGAAGTTCATCTTTGTCGCTCCGTCCGAGCAACCTGTTGTCTTTGAGGTCACCACCAACCCTGATGATGAGGTGAAAGCCATTCAGGAGCTTATCGGAAGCAACAGCAACGAGCCTGCCCATACGCCTAAAGCGATACTGAAGAAAGTGTTGGGACCGGCAGGAACAGCTTTGGTTAAAAACCTAATCAAGCAATGATTCGCTCCTGGGAAGACTACAAAGCGTATGTAAAGGCCGATCAATCGAATTTTGTCGGTCGAGGTTTACGCGGACAAGCATTCGCCGATCCCATTTGCGACCAGTACCTGCAGCGGCAGTATCTTCGCTGTCTTCGGATGGCAGAATATGCCATCAACTGCCACCACCCCTTGTTGAAACTGTATGCCTTGTGGCGTTTGAGGAGACTTGGGCGAATATCCGGCTTCCAGATTCCGCCCAATGTCCTTGGCAAGGGGGTAACTCTCTTCCATTGGGGGACGATAATCATCAATGGCGAAGCACGGATTGGCAGGAACGCCACCTTCCAACCAAACGTTGTTATCGGCAAAAACAAGAAGAAAGGCGGCTCTCCACAAATAGGCGACAACTTCTATGCTTGTGCCGGAGCAAGGATCTTTGGGGAGATAACGATTGGGCACAATGTGCGGATCGGGCCCAATTGCTGTGTATATAAAAGCATACCCGACAACTGTACCGTAGTGGGAAATCCGGCGGTGATCGTCCGTAAGGACGGTATTAAATGCAAAATCAAACTTTAGACAATGGGCGCATTAGCAAAGATAAAAAGAAAAATAGGCAATATCTTTACTGATATTTACTGTAACAGGCAGGCCGACAAACTGCAAGACGAGATAAAACGAAACCCGGCCGCCAGAACACTCTACCTTTTTTGTGCACCGACGCATAGCAATTTGGGCGACCAGGCACAGTTGTTCTGCTGGCTGCGACTTTTTAAAGAGTGGTATCCTAACCATCGCATCATCTGCGTTCCGACGCGGTATCGCCGGCTGTCCACGCTTTTCGAGATCAAGAAAAAGATAAAGAAAGACGACCTGGTGTTTGTCCACAGCGGTTATCTGCTCTACGATCCTCATCCCGAACTCCCGTTCATTCAAGACGTGGTCAATGCTTTTTATGACCATCCGGTGACCATTCTGCCCCAGACGGTCAATCTTTTGGCCGACTGGTTCCAGCATGTCGTTGCCCAATGCTTCAATAATCACCCCTCCTTGACTTTGATTTGCCGTGACGATGTTTCTTATGCAAAGGCACAGCAACTATTCCCAAAAGTCAAGTTAAGGCTCATGCCTGACGTGGTGACGTCGTTAATCGGCAACAAAGATTTCCATTATCATCTGCCACGGCGGGGCATTTGCTTCTGCACTCGCAACGATGGCGAGAAGTTTTACTCGGACGAGCAGCTGCGAGCCTTGAAAGAAAGGTTCGGCAAAATCAGGACATTCCAGTGCGACACGACCATCGAGGCACCGATAAGTGCCTGGGAAACGCAGCGCGAAAAGCTCATCCGCAAGATGCTCAGGCGTTTGGCACAGTACCAAGTGGTTGTCACCGACCGCTATCACGGCACTATTTTCTCGCAAATAGTCAATACCCCGGTCGTCGTTATCTCCTCCGGCGACCACAAGCTTTCCAGCGGAGTCAAGTGGTTTCCACGAGAAGAGTTTGGAAAGAACATTTATTTTGAGGAGACCCTGGACGGTGTTTATTCCCGTGTCATGGAGATTCTGGCGCGAAATGGGCAAGAAATCGTCAACCCATCTTGGTTTAAGGATAATTACTATTCTTCCCCATTATGAGGCCTGCCCATCGATTCGCAATCCTCGCAGATACAAGATTACACACGTAAAAGACGGTCAATCATGAAAGTTTTATGGTTCACTCCCTCGCCGGGACTTTACGCACCGACCCCCTACGGCACCTGGGTGGAGGCTCTTCAAAGGGCCGTGCAGCGTTATGGAGGGGATATGGAGACAGCCTTGTGCTTTGAATATACGCGTGCAGACGGCAAGACCGTCAAGGACGGATTCACCTATTATCCTGCAAATATCAGGCAGACGCTGACAGACAAGCTGAAAGCGACGCAGTCTCCGAGAAAAGAATACGAGATGCTGAAGCGGCACTACAAAGAAGCCATTGCAGACTTCCGCCCCGACATCATCCATTGTTTTGGCACGGAGCTTTGGCATTACAGCCTTCTGGCGCAGGAAATCAGCACGCCGATGGTGGTCCATATCATGGGTTTTCAGAACATATACACCGACATGGCCGGTATGGTCACCCACAAGGCAGACATCTATCACGAGAAGCATTACAATCCGTTCAGCATCTTCCGCTATGCCTTTTTCCGCAAACGCAAGGCTCAAATACGCTGCACGATGGAGCGGGAGGAGATGAAAGCCAACAGATATTTCATGGGGCGGACCGAGTGGGATCGCAGCATCGTCAGGTATTTCTCTCCGGGAAGCAGGTATTTCCACTGTGCCGAAGCCATCCGTCCGCAGATCTACGACGCCGCCCGGCGATGGGTGCTCCACGACCACAAACAGCTGCGACTCGTCACCATAGGAAGCGGCAGCACCTTGAAAGGCAACGAAATCATCCTCAAGACGGCCCGAATACTGACAGAACTGCTGCACGCCGACTTTGAGTGGCGGCTGACATCCACCGAGAACGACCTCCGTGCCTACGAGCAACGAACCGGCATATCCCACAAAGACGTGAACGTCAACCTGATAGGGCGCGTCGGTGCCGAGCGGATAGCAGAAGAACTGGCGGATGCCGACCTGTACATCCACCCTGCCATCATAGACAATTCGCCCAACACGCTCTGCGAAGCGCAGCTTATAGGCACACCCGTCATAGCCGCCAACGTCGGCGGAATCCCCCAGTTGGTGGAAGACGGCACCACGGGCATCCTCTATCCCTATAACGAAAGCTACACCCTTGCCTTCAAAATCATGGACCTGTACGGAGACAAGGCAAGGATGCAGGAGCTGAGCGAGAACGAGTACAGGCTCTCCCACGATCGCCACAACCCGGAGCACATCGTCCGTACACTCGCCGGCATATACCGCGAAATCATTTCGGAACAGACGGCCTGACACGCTTTTACCGCACCCTAACCGAAGAATAATGGCATAATTTTCATAGAATGGACATCTTCAGACCCTATATACTTCTGTATTCCTTTTTTATTCTCTCTTTCATTGTCATACAGTTCTACCTGCATAGATACGTCAGGGCGACGGGGCCGGGCGGCATATCTCCAAGGCAGAAAATCGAAAACAGGGTCTTTTGGCTCTATGCACTGCTTGTGTTCTTGTTCATAGGCACCAGGGATGCCCTTGTAGGGACCGACACCATATCCTATGTTTACTTCTTCAGAAGCCCCAATTTCCATTACCAGGGCGCAGCCACCGACCCGGCATTTGAGTTTATCGGGAGATTTCTCCGCGACCTTTCCACCGACGATAAGTTCTTTATCTTTGCCGATTCCCTGATTTCTTGCTACGGCTTGTTCTATCTTATCACGAAGACGAGCCTGAACAAGCTGTATGCCCTCCTCCTGTTTCTCATGGCGGGAACGGCCAGCATCACCCTGTTTCTCTACATGAGCATGATGCGGCAGTGCACTGCCATGAGCTTCTACTTCGTCTCCATCTACCTCTTTTTTTCCAATACGGCCAGAAAAAAGCGCAAGTATATCCTGGCCGGAGCACTGTATATGGTAGCCGTCCTTACCCACAAGTCGGTATTGTTTTCCTTGCCGTTCATCCTTGTCGCTTACTTCAAGCCTTTCAAAAAGAGCTTCTGGCTCATAGTCTTGGCCTCCTCCTACATCCTGAGTGTCCTCAACATCACGTTCGTCAACCAGATACTTGCCATTGCCTCCAATGCCATCAACTTCGGCCACTATGAGAATTACAGAAGCCTCAGTTTCGGGTTTATCGAGGGCAAGGGCTGGCTGAACATGAATCTGCTCCCGTTCATGGCAATTGCTTTCATGCTGCTTTATCTTGAAACGAACGACAAGCTGAAGCTGTGGTACAATCAGTTGTTCCTCTGGGGAGTGTTGGCCAACAACTTGTTCTACAACAATCTGATGTGGAGCCGACTGATACTCTATCTCACCATTCTTGTTATTATCGTCATTCCCAACGCCCTCCACGGCCAGAAACTGAAAGTGCAGATAGGCTTTTCGGTCCCTATCTTCGCCTACTTTATGTATAAGGTGACCACGCAGCTGCTGGTGCAGACGGCTTTTTCGGCAGAGGGACTCATCGTCGTTCCCTATCACAGCTGGCTGTTCGACGGCATACTTTATTGACCCGCGGCCCTCGGCCGTGCCATCACATTCCCCACAACTTCATGGAAAGATACAACAGTTTCAACGGTTTGCGCGCCATAGGCGCATTCGGCATCGCCATGATGCACTACCTTGTCAATATGAACGACGCCACCGCGGCGGCCTTGCGGCACAGCGGCATTCTGTACGAGCGGGCAATTCCGTTCTTTACAATGTTTGTCTTTATGTTTTTTATCCTCAGCGCTTTCTCCATGTGCTGCGGATATTACCATAAGTTTGATGTTGAGGCCGGCCGTTCGTCGTTCGACGCCGAGCGCTTCTACAACAAGCGATACAGCCGGATATTTCCGTTTTTCGCCCTGCTTGTGCTGATAGATTTGCTGATGAATCCCACCCGTGAGGAGCTCTATCAAGGCTTTGCAGACCTGACACTGGCTTTCAATTTCCTTCCCAATCCAGACATACACGTCATTGGCGTGGGATGGTTTGTCGGCGTAGTCTTCGTGTTCTACATGCTGTTCCCTTGGTTTGTCTATATCCTGAAAGACCGTCGGCGGGCATGGTTTGCGTGGGGCGTGGCCTTGGCGATGCACCTGCTGGTCGTCAACTATTTCCTTACGGAGCAGTTTGTGCTTCCCTCGGAAATCATAAACTACCGGCACAACATCGTGTTCAGCTTCCCATTCTTTATCAGCGGCGGCTTGCTTTACATTTATCGAAAGCCGCTTGGCAACGCCAAGCTTAGGTTTGCCTACCTGCTGGCGGCGGTGGTTTGCACGGCACTGCAAATCCATGTCGCCCCCAAGATATTCGGAGAGAACATTCTTTTCATCCTGATAATCTTCATTTTCTGGATACTCTATGCCATGACCGGGGGATTCCGCATGTTGAAAACGAAGTTGCTGGACAACCGAATCATGACATTCCTGAGCGCTCTGTCCATGGAAATATACCTGTGTCACATGATGATGTTCCGACTGCTTGAGAAAGCGCACCTGGAAAGAATGATAGAAAACCCGCAGCTGCTCTACTGGACCTACTGCCTGCTGGGCATATCGCTGGCCGTCGCGTTCAGCTTTCTGGTCAAGAACATAGCCTTCCCTGCCATTGGAAAGCGAATCCCTGCCCTGTCGTTTCTGAGATAGGCTCGCGCCCGACGGAGTGCCGGCCTATGGCCCGCGCATTCCCACGGCGGCCTGATGCCGCTGCCGATACGGCTTTTTCGCCCGGCGTTCGAGCCGTACACGCATTGCGAATACGGCTTGTTCGCATCGCCATAACGGCGGTTTCGCCACGCGTTTGCGCCTTTTTCTGCTACACCGCACCACACACATGAACGATCAAAGCACACTCTCGCCCACGGTTTCGATAGTGATTGTCTGCATGAACAATCCCGAAAACCTCTGCCGCTGCCTTGACAGCATACGGAAATATACGTCGGTCAGCTACGAATGCCTCGTTGTGGCCTACCTGTTCAGTCGGGAAAACCTCGAAAAAATCAGGGCCGCCTATCCTTGGCCGACCATCATTGAGAGCAACGAGACGAGGGGCTTCTCCGAGAACAACAACCTGGCCCTGCGGCGGGCTGCCGGCAAATACTGCCTGGTCATCAACGACGACACGGAGCTGAAGATGCCCTGCGTGGACAAACTGGTGGAGACCATCGAGGCGTTGCCCCCACAGGTAGCCGTGGTGAGCCCCAAGGGCATCCTGGGCAATGGCCGGATACAGTATTGCGGCAGGGCGGCACACACGCCCCTGACTTATACGTTGGGAGCTTTCGGACTGTGGAACGAGCGGAGGATAAACAGGCGCAATCCCGTCCATGGCATATTCAAGAGCCACGACATCATCGGTGCTTATTTCCTCATCAAGACCAGTGTGTTCAGGGAAATAGGGTGGTTCGACGAGCAATACTTCTTCACCCCGGAAGACATTGCCGTGAGCTACACCCTGCGCCGGCGGGGATACGAGTGCTGGGTGGACGCAGATGCCGAGATCGTGCACTACGAGGGGATGACCGGCCGCAGCCTGAGCCCCGTGCAGACAGCCACCGGGCCCGCAGGGTTTGTAGGCACGATGCTGTTTTGCGGCGGCGGCTCGCGCTGGGGCTATTGGCTCCACACGCTGTTGCACGTGCCCTATCTCGTGGGGCAATACGTTTACCACACGGCACGGTCGAGGGGCAAGGCCGACCCCGAACGATACCGCATGCTGGCATGGAAAGACCGAAACACGCTCTCCGTATGCTTTACGGGGAAGACGCCCAAGCAGGTATTCCAGAAGTTTTATGCCCGCTGCCAGCATCGGCCATAGGCCCGGAGACGAACATTTTTACGAACACTGACGCCATGGGACACATCTTCAATCTGTACAAACGCTTCGGAGGGGCGAGTCTTCTCCGGGAATACCTCACCACCGGCTTCCTGTTCAAGGCCCCCTTGCAGTTGCTGGCAACGGGGCTTTCAGACAAGGGGCTGGAACTGTTTCGCGAGGCAGCATCGCTCTCCACCTACCGATACCTGGAAAAGCACTATGCAAAATACCTGCCTGCAGCCGACGACTGTACCCCGCCTGTGCAGTGCGGCAGCCGGAAAGTATGGATATTCTGGTGGCAAGGCATGGACGGAGCACCCCGGTTGGTGAGGCAGTGTTACAGGTCTGTATGCCAATACCTCGGCGACTGGGAGGTGGTGCTCATCACGAAAGACAATTACAAGGACTACGTTTCTTTCCCTCCCCGTATCCTCGAGAAGCTGGAGTCGGGCGCCATCACGCTGACCCATTTCTCTGACTTGCTGCGCATAGAGTTGCTCGTCAACCATGGAGGGCTGTGGCTGGACGCCACGGTGCTCTGTACGGGAGGGGACATTCCCCCAAGCATTCTCGACTCCGAGCTCTTTGTCTACCAGACGCAGAAGCCCGGTTCAAACGGGCATGCCACGCAGATGTCGAGCTGGTGCATGTGGGCCCGGCCCGGCAACAGCATACTCCGCGCCACCCGCACGCTGCTCTATGCCTACTGGCAGCGCAACGACCGGCTGCTCAACTATTTCCTGCTGCATCATTTCTTCACCCTCGCCTGCAAGTTCCATGCCGACGAGGCCCGGCAAATCCCGCCATATACGAACGAAACACCGCACATATTGCTCCTGCATTTCTTTGACGCCTACCGGCCGAGCCTCTGGGAAGATTGGAAACGCCAGACGTGCTTCCACAAGCTCAGCTACAAGCTCGACCCGGTGAAGGAACGGCAGGAAGATACTTTCTATGCCCATATCGTCAAGGCTGAGGGCGAACAAGGGCTATCATGAAAACTGACTATACGATGAAAAGAGTAATTACATACGGCACCTACGATCTGCTTCACCAAGGGCACATCAACCTGCTGAAGCGGGCCAAAGCCCTTGGCGACTACCTGATTGTGGGCGTTACGAACGACAATTTCGACCGGGAGCGCGGCAAGCTCAACGTCAAGAACAATGTGCTCGAACGCGTGGAAGCCGTCAGGCAGACCGGTCTGGCCGACAAAATCATCATCGAGGACTACGTCGGACAGAAGATAGACGACGTCCAGAAATACGACATCGACATCTTTACGGTCGGGTCAGACTGGGAGGGACACTTCGATTATCTCCGTGAATTCTGCGACGTAGTCTATCTCCCGCGGACGGAAGGAATCTCTTCTACCATGCTGCGCGAGGAGCAGGACGCCGACATCCGCATCGGCATTGTCGGCTGCGGACGCATCGCCCGCAGGTTCCCCCCGGAGGCAAACTACGTCAGTCAGGTGAAAATCTCCAGTGTCTACGACACCGATCGCGATGCCGCCACCCGTCTGGCCGCCGCCCATCGGATAGAGGACGTATGCAGTTCGTTCGAGCAACTGGTTGCCCGCGTCGATGCCGTCTACATCGCCACACCCCATCTTTTGCACTATCAACAGGCCAAATATGCCATCGGCCAGCACCGGCACGTGCTTTGCGAAACGCCGCTGGTGCTGCAGGGAGGGCAGGCCCGCGAGCTCTACAAACTGGCCGAGGACAACGGCGTCATACTCATGGAGGCCAACAAGACGGCCCACTGCCCGGCCTTCAACCATCTCATCACGATGATCAAGTCGGGACTGATAGGCGAGGTGGTGGATATAGACGCTTCCGAATCCAAGGTGTGGGGCGACCCCTCGCTCCGGGAGCTGGACCCACGGCAGGCCGGCGGCTCGTTCTACGAGATGGGGTCTTATCCGCTGCTTCCCATCATCCGGCTGTTGGGAACGGAATACAAGAACCTGAATCTCTACTCCCGCATGCGCAACCAAGTCGACGTTTACACGAAAGGAGTCATGAGATACAAGAACGCCGTGGCCTCTTTCAAGCTGGGACTGGGCGTGAAAACCGAGGGCAATCTCGTCATATCAGGCACCAAGGGCTATGCCTATGTTCCCGCACCATGGTGGAAAACAGATTACTATGAACTCCGCTACGAAGACCAGAACCAGAACAAGAAGTACTTCTACACGTGGGATGGCGAGGGGTTGAGATACGAGATACAGGAGTTTATCTCCTGCATCGTCAACCATCGCTTCAGTACGGCAAGGCTCAGACGCAGGGAAAGCATAGCCATGGCAGAGATTATGGAACAGTTTACAGAAAGGAAAAACTTCATAGAATTGTGATGAAAAGAATATTGATCGTGGGAGGAGCAAATGGCATTGGCCTGTCGATGGCCTGCCTCCTTGCCGAAAGAGACGAAACCGAAAAGGTGTATATCATCGACAAGGCACCGCTCGACAAGGCTTTCGCATCCCCTAAAATAGAGAGCAGGCAGTTTGATTTAACGGCCGAAGACTACAGCATTCTGGATGCTTACGAAGACATAGACGGGCTCATCATCACGGCGGGCTTTGGCCGGCTGGCGCTCTTCGAGGACATAGACGAGCGTATGATAGCCACATATTTCCAGGTGAACACCATCCCCGTCATCAGAATCATCAAGCACTTTTACCATAAATTAAAGTCGGACAACGATTTCTTCTGTGGCGTTATGGTCAGCATTGCCGGGTTCATGTCTTCTCCTTTCTTCTCCCTTTACGGCGCCACGAAGGCCGCGCTCAAGATATTTATAGAGAGTGTGAACGTGGAACTCGAGAAAGGTGGAAGCCCCAACCGGATACTGAACGTAAGTCCGGGCTCCATCAAGGGCACGAGTTTCAGCCAGGGCAAGACCGACTTGGCGGTGACGGCACCGCTCGCACGGGACATATTGTTGCACATGGAGGCCAAGGATGACCTTTTCATCCCGCAGTACGACGAGGTGTTTCATGAGGTTTTGGAGCGGTATCACCATGATTTCCGCAAGGAGGGGCTGCACAGCTACGACTACAAGGTTGCATCAAAAAGAATAAAATAGGATGACAAACATAGAAAGACTCCATCAGGCCGACCTGAATATCGTCAAGGAAGTGATCAATATATGCAATGAGAACGGCCTGGTTTATTATGCCTTGGGCGGCACCATGCTCGGCGCCATCCGGCACAAGGGCTTTATTCCCTGGGACGACGACATCGACCTGGGCATGCCCAGGGAGGACTACGAGCGGTTTCTGGAGATTGCTCCCTCCTTGCTCAGCAAGGAGTTGCGGCTCATCAATTACAAGACAGACCGCGACTACCATTACTATATCACAAGAATACAGGACACCGAAACCAAGGTGATGGAAAACAGATACGAGGCGGAGGGCAAGTACACCCATGTCTCCATCGACATTTTCCCGTTGGACGGTTCGCCCGACAACGGTCTGCTGAGGAAGCTGTATTACTTCAGGGTGATGGCTCACAGGGCCATGATGGCCTTGCACTACAAGAAAGGCATTGACAAAGAGCGGAAAAGAGGATTTGCCGAAAGGCTTTTCCTGAAGCTGATAACGGCATTGCCAACCGACAAAATGTTCAATGCCTACCACCAAAAAGAGAAGATAGACCGCATTCTGCGGAAGCATGACATGTGGACTTCCGAGATTTCCGGCAACATTATGGGGGCATACAGAACCGTGGAGATGATTCCAACTTCCTGGTATGGCCGGGATACGTTCTACGATTTTGAGGACATCAAGCTAAGAGGCATCAAGGAATACGACAAGTATTTGTCGCATTTGTATGGCGACTACATGAAGCTCCCCCCTGTAAATGCCCGGAAAATTCATTTCAGAATCGTGGAGATTCACGGCCAGAGCGTAACGGAATCTTAAGCGAAAACCCTTTATAGCATAGCATTTAGAACATGAAGATAGCATTTGTAAGCACACGGGGCATCCCCAACAACTACGGCGGCTTTGAGCAATTTGCCGAATATATATCTGTGGGACTGGCCAAGCGCGGGCACGACATTACGGTTTATTCCCCGCATTACCATCCCTACCAGGAGAAAGCGTACAAGGGAGTCCACATCAAGCACATCTATTCGCCTGAGAAATGGATGGGAGGCTCGATAGGAAGTTTCTTCTACGACTTTGCCTGTCTGAGGGATGCACTCAAGAAAGAGCAGTTCGACATCATCTATGAGGCCGGATACACGAGCATTATCCCTGCTTACATCTGGTTTAATGTGAAGAATATCAAGCGTCCGCTCTTTACCACGAATATGGACGGACTGGAGTTCAAGCGTTCCAAATTCAACAAATGGGTGCAGAAATTCGTGCATTGGGAAGAGCGTGAGGCAGTAAAACACAGCCATTATCTCATTGCCGACAACATGGGCATCCGTGACTATTATAAAGAGGTGTACGGCAAAGAGAGCAAATTTCTCGCTTATGGTGCCAACATATACGACAATTACGATGTCCGGCATTTGGAAAGTCTGGGCCTGACACCGAACGAATATTACCTGCTTGTTGCCAGAATGGAGCCGGAAAACAACATGCTCATGGCAATAGAGGGCTACAAGCAATCGACGGAATATGGAAAGAAGCCCCTTGTCATTGTGGGAAAGACGACTACGAAGCATGGGCAGGAGCTCGTGAAAACCTATGGAAATGACAAGAACATCAGGTTCGTCGGGGGCATTTATGACTTTGACAAGCTGAACAGCATACGTCATTTCTCTTTCGCCTACTTCCACGGACACAGCGTAGGAGGAACCAATCCCTCGTTGTTGGAGGCGATGGCGTCCGACTGTTTCATCCTTGCACACGACAATATCTTCAACAAAGCCGTATTGGGTGACAATGCAGAATACTATAAATCTGCAGAGGATGTTGCAGGATTGCTCAATCATATAGAGGACATCGCCGGGGAGAAGAAAGAGAAATACATCGCATCCAATCTTGAAATCATCCGTCAGGAGTATTCCTGGGACTACTTGGTGGATCAGCACGAAGCGTATTTCAAGTGGATGCTTCGTGACAGTCAGTTGTAGTCTTCGGGAACAGCCGGATCCCGTTTGCCTATGGTCTTCTGCCTGAACCTGTAGGATTGAAATCTAAAATCGGATGAAAGCCCCGTCCTCCTCCTGCCCATTGTTCCTCCAGTTGCTGCGCTATAGCATCGGAACGGCCGATGCAGTGCCCGCCGCCCTCACGCCGGACAGGGTGAGGGAGGTGTTCGACATGGCCGGACGGCAGTCGCTGACGGCGGTGATGCTGGAGGGAGTCAAGCGGCTGGAGGTGGAAGGCGATGACGGAACGATGGCCGAGGTCATGATGGACTGGTGCAGCGAGGGCCTCGTCATCAGCCGCACCAACGAGCGCATAGACGGTCATGTGGCGGCCGTCGTGCGCAATTTCAGGAAGTCGGGCTTCGAGTGCTGTCTGTTGAAAGGGCAGGGCAATGCCTTGATGTACCCGGACGGCAGGCTCCGCACGCCGGGCGATATCGACCTATGGCTGCGCACGGCTGCGCCCGCCGGCGGCAGCACGGCCGCAGAAAGGGAGGCGGCCGTGAGGCAGGACACCCGCCGTATCATTTCCTACATCAGGCGCTTCATGCCTGCTGCAAAGGCCATCTATCATCATATCGAGTGTCCGGCGTATCAGGGCACGGAGGTGGAGATACATTATCGGCCGCATTTCATGTTCAATTTCCGGCACAACCGGCGGCTGCAGGAGTTCTTTTTTGCGCATGCCGACGCCCAGTTCGCCCACGAGGTGGAGCTGGGTGGCGGTCGGGTGGCCGTGCCCACGGCCAGGTTCAACGCCGTGTTCCAGCTGAGTCACATCTTCCAACATCTGTTCAAGGAGGGCATCGGGCTGCGGCAGTTGCTGGATTATTATTACCTGCTGACGGCCAGCGAGGATCTGGTCCACGGCTCGAAAGCCGAATGGAAAGGGTTGTTCGCCCGCCTGGGGCTCGGCGGCATTGCCGGGGCGGTGATGTGGATTCTGACCGAAGAGTTCGGCATGGACTCGCGATATACCTTGGTGGAGCCCGATGCCCGGCGGGGTCGGCTTGTGCTGGACGAGGTGTTGAGGGGTGGCAATTTCGGCAAATACCATGTGCGCCGTCTGGGCAACGGCATGGTGGGACGCAATCTTGGCCGTCTCATTCGCGACGTGCGCCTTGTGCGTTATTTCCCTGTCGAGGCCTTGTCCGAGCCTGTATTCCGGCTTTGGCATGCGGCATGGCGGTGGCGGCACAGCCCGTCCAGGCTGCTGGGAGAGCGTCGTTTAAAATAGATTATCATATATTTATATCATCATGTCTTTAAGCAAGGATAGCAAGATTTATGTTGCCGGCCACCGTGGACTCGTGGGATCGGCCATTTGGAAGAACCTCGAGCAGAGGGGGTATCGGAATCTGGTGGGGCGAAGCCACCGCGAACTGGACTTGACGGACCAGCGGGCCGTGACGCAGTTCTTCGATTCCGAGCGGCCCGAAGCCGTGGTGCTGGCCGCTGCCTTCGTAGGGGGCATCATGGCCAACTCGCTCTACCGTGCCGACTTCATCATGCAGAACATGAAGATGCAGTGCAATGTCATCGAGCAGGCCTATCTGCACGGCGTGAAGAAGCTGCTCTTCCTCGGCTCCACGTGCATCTATCCTAAGGATGCGCCCCAGCCCATGCGCGAGGATGCCCTGCTCACCTCGCCACTCGAATACACCAACGAGGAGTATGCCATTGCCAAAATTGCCGGGCTCAAGATGTGCGAGAGCTACAATTTGCAGTATGGCACCAACTACATGGCCGTGATGCCCACCAACCTCTACGGGCCGGCCGACAACTTCCACCTGGAAAACTCGCACGTCATGCCGGCCATGATGCGCAAAATCTATCTGGCCAAGCTCATCCATGAGGGCGACTGGCAGTCCATCCGCACCGACATGAACCGTCGCCCCATCAACCCCACCGACGCGCTGCGCGCCCTCATCGGCGAGGGTAACGTGGACGGCAGCAACCCCGAGGAGCGCATACGCAGGGCACTGGCTTTCTATGGCATCGAAGACAATCGGGTGACACTCTGGGGCGACGGCAGTCCGCTGCGCGAGTTTCTCTGGAGCGAGGACATGGCCGATGCCTCGGTGCACGTGCTGCTCAACGTGGACTTTGCCGACATTATCGGCATTGAAAAGTACTCCTCGGTGTTCTATGGGGCACGGACCGACGGTGCCGTCGACCGCAACAATTCCGAGGGACGCGGCGGGGCCATCCCCTCGCTTGGCGAGATACGCAACTGCCACATCAACGTGGGAACGGGCAAGGAGCTCACCATCGGCTCGCTGGCGCAGCTCGTGAAGCGCACCGTGGGCTTCGGGGGAGACATCGTTTGGGATGCGTCCAAGCCCAACGGCACGCCGCGCAAGCTCATCGACGTGTCCAAGCTCCACCGGCTCGGCTGGACGCACAAGGTGGAAATCGAGGAGGGCGTGGCCCGGCTCTACGCCTGGTACCGCCAGTCGCTCGCAGACTGACGGCGCGCGGCTCCCACGAACGAGGCGTTTTTCTCACAGATTCCACGGATTTCGCAGATAGCTGCACGGCATCGTGGGGGCTCTCGCAAATGATAATTTCTCACAGATTCCACGGATTTCACAGATAGCTGCGCAGTGTTGTGGGGCTCTTACAAATGGGATGTTATTCTCACAGATTCCTCGGATTCCACAGATTGTTGCGTGGTGTCACATGGCTTTTATATATTAGAAGATGTGGGAAAAATCGGTGGAATCTGTGAGACGACATCGTCTTGACAAGCAATCATTATAGAAATAGAGAAAAGAAAAATAAGAGAAACATGGCAGAACAAAAGAACATCGCCCTCATTACGGGCGTCACAGGACAGGACGGCAGCTATCTCAGCGAGCTGCTGCTGAGTAAGGGATACGAGGTGCACGGCATTATTCGCCGTTCGTCCGTGGACTATCGTGAGCGCATTGCCCACCTTGAGGGCCAGCCCCACTTCCACCTCCACTATGCCGACCTCGGCGACTCCATGTCCATCGTGGGCGTGGTGGGCAAGGTGCGGCCCACGGAAATCTACAACCTGGCCGCCCAGAGCCACGTGCAGGTGAGCTTCGACTCGCCCGAATATACGGCCGACGTGGATGCCGTGGGCGTGCTCCGCATCCTCGAGGCCGTGCGCACGTGCGGGCTGGCCTCCACCTGCCGCATCTACCAGGCCTCCACATCCGAGCTCTATGGCAAGGTGGAGGAGGTGCCGCAGAACGAGAACACGCCCTTCCACCCCTACAGTCCCTACGCCGTGGCCAAGCTTTACGGCTTCTGGATAATGAAAGAATACCGCGACGCCTACGGCATGTTTGCCTGCAACGGCATCCTCTTCAACCACGAGAGCGAGCGTCGCGGCGAGACCTTCGTCACCCGCAAGATTACGCTCGCCGCCGCCCGCATCAAGCAGGGCAAGCAGGACAAGCTCTATCTGGGCAACCTGAGCAGCCTGCGCGACTGGGGCTACGCCCGCGATTACGTGGAGTGCATGTGGCTCATCCTGCAGAACGACAAGCCCGAGGACTTCGTCATCGCCACCGGTCAGCAGCACAGCGTGCGCGAGTTTGCCACGCTGGCTTTCCGCCATGTGGGCATCGAGCTGGAGTGGCAGGGCGAGGGAGCCGACGAGAAAGGCATCGACCGCGCCACGGGCAAGGTGCTCGTCGAGGTGTCGCCCGACTTCTACCGGCCCACCGACGTGGTGAACCTCTGGGGCGACCCCACCAAGGCCAAGGCCCGGCTGGGCTGGAATCCCAACGCCACCACCTTTGAGGAGCTGGTCAAGCTCATGGTTGACCACGACATGAAAAAGGTGGCCGGCGACGATGCCGCCGCCCGCGTGCGCGTCAATCTGGAGGAGTATCTGGAGAAAGGCATCGTAAAATAACACCCCTCTACGGGTTCCTTCCACATCTTGTCACTATTTATTCAGCATACAAATGAACGTCATCAAAACAGAAATCGAGGGCGTGGTCATCATCGAGCCGCGCATTTTCCGCGACGACCGCGGTTATTTCTTTGAGAGTTGGAACGAGAAAGCCTTCAACGAGCAGGTGCGCCCCGTGCGCTTCGTCCAGGACAACCAGTCCAAGTCGTCCTACGGCGTGCTGCGCGGCCTCCACTTCCAGAAAGGCGAGCACGCCCAGAGCAAGCTCGTGCGCGTAGTCGAGGGAGCCGTGCTCGACGTGGCCGTCGACCTGCGCAAGGGCTCGCCCACCTTCGGCCGCCACGTGGCCGTGGAGCTCACGGCCGAGAACCAGCGGCAGTTCTTCATTCCCCGCGGCTTCGCCCACGGCTTCAGCGTGCTCAGTCCCACGGCCGTTTTCCAGTACAAGTGCGACAATCTGTATTGCCCCGAGAGCGAGGGCGCCATTGCCTGGAACGATCCCGCCCTGGGCATCGACTGGCGCATCCCGGCCGACAAGGCCCTGCTCTCGCCCAAGGACACGAACCATCCGCTGCTGAAAGACAGCGACTACTTCTTCGACTACGGCGTGAGCCTGTACTGATTGCCGCTCCACCAGAGGCATGCGCACCTGCCGCCCGCACCCCGTCCGGACATGAAATGCCGGGCGGGGTGCGGCAATCAATATTTCAAACAAAAGAAAAATGGAGCAGAAAGGCAATAGCGACATCATCATATACCAGTCTCAAGATGGATTAATCAAGATAGATGTACACTTTGAGAACGAGTCGGTATGGCTCTCTCAAGCACAAATGTGTACACTTTTTGGGCGTGACCGTAGTGTCATCACCAAGCATATCCGTCATGCCTTTGAGGAGGGCGAGCTTGAAGAAGAGGGCAATGTGCATTTTTTGCACATTGCAAATTCAGACAAGCCAGTGAAGTACTACAGCCTCGACGTGATTATTTCCGTAGGCTATCGGGTGAAGTCGCTGCAGGGCACCCAGTTCCGCATCTGGGCAACACAGCGTCTGCGCGAGTATCTCGTCAAGGGCTTTGCGCTGAACGACGAGCGGTTCAAGAGCGGTTCGTCCTACAATTATTTCAAGGAGTTGCTGGACAGGATACGCGAGATACGCCTCTCCGAAAAAGTGTTCTACCAGCAAATCAAGGACATCTACGCCACCAGCATCGACTACAACCCCTCCGACGAACAGACGTTGGCTTTCTACAAGGAAGTGCAGAACAAGCTCTTGTGGGCCGTCAGCGGCAAGACGGCGGCCGAGTTGGTGTATTATCGTGCCAATGCTTCCCTGCCCATGATGGGCCTCACCTCGACCGAACGCGAGGGAAAGGTGACGAAAGCCGACGCCCTGGTGGGGAAAAACTA
Organism: Hallella seregens ATCC 51272; assembly: GCF_000518545.1. Taxonomy (GTDB): domain Bacteria; phylum Bacteroidota; class Bacteroidia; order Bacteroidales; family Bacteroidaceae; genus Prevotella; species Prevotella seregens. The sequence goes on along the minus strand of NZ_JADU01000008.1, from coordinate 96,662 downwards.
TCTGCATGAAAAGGAAATCGGCGGGCTGAAACTCATCGTAGAGCAGTTTCTTGCCTATGCCGAGGCGCAGGCCCTGGCCGAGAAACCCATGTATATGCGCGACTGGGTGCAGAAGCTGCGGCTCATCCTCACCATGAACGAGAAGAACATTCTGGAACATGCGGGCAAAATATCCCATCAGTTGGCCGTCCGGAAAGCCACCCAAGAGTACGAGGCTTACATGCAGCAGCAGCGTCGGCTCGAGCGTCTCGACAGCATCAGGCAGCTCGACCGCGACATCAGGCGGCTCTCCACTCGCCGCCGCGCCACAAGCGACGACAGGGCGGACGGGGCGGGATGAGCCGCTGCCGCAACCGTCACCACACAGCAATCCCGGGGCCATGGCCCCGGGATTTTTCGTTTGTGCTACCTGCACGAGGTGATGCCCAGCGTGGTGGCGACGGCCGTCAGGATGCTGACGGCGATTTGGAGAATCATTCTCCAGGTTTCCTTGTTTTTCATGTCGTGTGTTTTTCAGAGTTAGATTGAAGTGAAGCATGGGGGAGGAGAGGGGGAGGGGGCGGCGGAGCCGCGCCGCGTGCCGTGCGTCCTGGCGGGCCCCGCCCGCCGTCGCGCCATCGTTGTGACGCCGCTACCGGCCCGCATGGCCCGGCCTCTCCCCCGCGGGCTTAGCCCTGTCCCTCGGTCTTGCCGCCGTTCTCGGTCTTGCCTCCGGGCTGCGGCTTGGCGTCTTTCACCGTGTTCTTGGGCGTCTCTTTGGCGGTCACGCCCTCCAGCAGGTTCTTGATGTAGATGCCGGTGCGGTGGCCTTTCGCATTCACGCCCGTGGCGTTGAACGTGGACTCGGGCTTGTAGAGAATGCGGAAGTTGGTGATCTTCGTGCCGTCGCAGTCGGCGGCGGTGTCGGAGGGCTTGGAGCTGATGCCCACCTTGAACGCCCCGATGCCGTCGAGCACCACGCGCTGCGAGTTGAGCAGATGGGTCTTCATGGCCACAGACACCTCCCAGAGCACGGCCATTACGTCGGCATAGGTCACGGTGGTGGAGTGCGAGATCTCCTCGGCCAGCCTCTTCGTGTCGATGGTATCGAGCACCACGGCGCGGGCGTACCACTTGCCGAAGGTGGGACTGTTGTTCAACTTGTTCTGTACTTTTCGATAACGGATTGCCATAATTCGGTTCCTTTCTTTGCTTTAAGGTTAAACATGAGTTGTGTGTTTGTGTCTTCACAGTGTCTGAGTGATGCATCCTTTCTCTGTTCGACGATGCAAAGATACGGCACCGGGGGCACAACGCCAACGCCCTGTGGCCTATCGCGTAGACCACAGGGCGTTGAAGTTTGAGGTTGCAGGGGGCGCAACGGCCTCGCCGTCAGGCCAATAGGATGGGCTCGGACAGCCGGGGACTGTGCGTTGGGCGGCTGGTGGCGACGCGTTGAGGGGTTCGGGTGAGGCCGCCGGGCCCGCGGGGTGCCTTCGTGCAATCCGTAAGGGGACAGTGACATCATTGTGAGGAGGCCTCGTATCATCCGTGAGGCCCCCTAATATAATAAGGTGTAGCGTCGCTTTAGAGCGGGGCAAAGGCCGTGTGCAGGGGCCGGGCGGCGATGCACTCCATCTCGACGAGCCAGCCGGGACGGCACACGCCGGCCTGCACCACGAGGCGGGGCAGCGACGGGCCGAAGCGTTCGGTCAGCATGCGGCCCACGAGCGGCGCGTCGGCGCGGTCGCGCAGGTAGCAGATGAGCATCTTCACGTCGGCCCATCCTGTGCCTCCCTCGGCCAGCAACGCCCCGATGTTGTCCCACACGCGGCGGCACTGGGCGGCCACGTCGCCCGCGTGCATGATTTCGCCCTGCGGGCTGGCGCTGGCCGTGCCCGAGACGAAGACGTGGCGGCGGTCGCCGTAGTCCACCTGTACGCCCCGCTCGAAGCTCACGCCGTAGCGGCTCGTGCGGCTCAGGTGGGCCGGCGCATAGAGATAGCGCAGCTGTCCGCGCTGCAGCCCCGCCACGGCATAGTTGTCGAGTTGCACCAGCACCTTGGGGTTGTTCTGCCGTCCGCCGATGCCGGTCGAGGCGATGAAGTGGGTGCGGTCGCTCATGTTCTGCGTGCGGAACACGTCGTTGCGCGCGCCCACCACGCCGGGATAGTTGTTATCGATGTCGTTGATGAAGAACCAGGTGCGCAGGCAATTGGCCTCGAGCGTGCAGCCCTCGCCGAGCAGCTGCATCACGTAGTCGTTGAGCAGCAGCTTGGTCTGCGCCTCAGAGCCCTGTGCGTCGATGCTGTTGCCGCCGCTCCAGAGGTGGCGGTAGCTGCCGTGTGCGGCCTCGAAGAGCCCGCCGGGGCAGGCGCGTGTCTGCACGCCGGTCATGAGCCAGGCCCACAGCGCCAGCTTGCCTCCGCCGGCGGGCGGCTGCTGCACGGCCGAGACGGCATAGTCGGGACTCTCGAGCTCATAGTTCATGAGGCCGGGAAACTGGTTGGCGGCGTCGCTCATGAAGTAGCGTTTGAACACGGGTTGTGCGCCGAGCTCGCGGCGCAGCGTGTCGAAAGCCTCCATGAGGGCCTTGAGCTGCTCCTCGTAGGTCAGGGTGAAGCCCGCCGGGGCGATGGAGAGCAGGGCGTGGCTCTCGGTCACGCCCTCCGTGCAGGGCAGCGTGCCCAGCTGGATGTCGATGTAGGGATGTGGTGTCATGAGGGGTGGGGTTTGGGGTCAGGCATGTGCCGGGGCGTCGGCCTCGGAGAGGGGTTTCATGGCGATGCACTCGGTCTCGATGAGCCATCCGGGCCGGCACACGGGGGCGTTGACGATGATGTAGGGCGTGTGGGGGAAGCGGCCGGCCATGAGGGAGGCCACCACGGGGTAGTCGGCCACGTCGCGCAGGTAGACGGTCATCTCGGCCACGTCGTCGAATGTGCAGCCGGCCTCGGCCAGCAGGGCCTCGATGTTCTCCCACATGCGCTCCACCTGGCCGCGTATGTCGCCCACGTGGACGATGTTGCCGCGGTTGTCTATGCTGGCCGTGCCCGAGATGAAGACGCGCCGGCGGCCGTCGAAGTCCACGCAGGTGCCGCGCTCGAAGCGCACGCCGTACTCGCTTGTGCGGTTCAGATGGTCCAGTGCATAGAGGTAGTGCACCTGTTCGGGACGTATGCCGCCGATGGCCAGGGCGTTCATCTTGCAGAGCGTGCGGGGGTCGGCGTCGCGCCCGCAGATGCCCGTCGAGGCGATGTAGTGGGTCTGGTCGGTGAGCCCCTCGCGGTCGAACACGTCGTTGCGGGCCCTCACCACGCCGTCGTAGTGGTTGTCAATGTCGTTCACGTAGAGCCAGGTGCGCACGCAATTGGCCGCCAACGTGCAACCATTGCGCCGCAATCGCTCGGCGTATGCGCCGAAAAGGGCGGCCGTTTGCACGTAAGACGTGTCGCCATTTGCCGTATTTTGTGTGGACCACAGCTCGTCGTAGCCGCCGTGCGAGGCGCGGAACAGGTGGTCGTCGACCCGTGCGGTCTGCACGCCTGTCATGAGCCAGGCCCACATGCCCACCTTGCCGCCGCAGAGAGGAGGCTGCTGCACGGTGGAGACGGCGCAGTCGTCCTGCCCCACTGCGGCCCAGAACGCGTCGGCCTGGTTGGCGGCGTCGCTCAGGTAGAACCGCTTGAACACGGGCCGCGCCTCGGCCAGGCCGGGCACTTGGCCGTGGAACCGGCTCGCGAGCAGCTCGTCGTAGGCCTTGAGCAGCCAGCCCAGCTGCTTGCCGAAAGGAGCTTCGGTGGGTTCGAGGGTGAACATGCAGAGGTATTCGCCTACGCCGTTGGCGCCGTCGAGGGCGAAGAGACGGATGAGTACGTGGTCGTTTTGAATCTGCAACTTTTGGGTTTCCATATTGTTTTGTGGTTGTTATGCGTATGCGTGCATGCCCCCGAGAAAGTAGTTCACGCCGAAGTAGGTCATGAGCACGGTGAGGAATGCACAGATGAGGTAGAGGTGGAACGCGCGCGGGCGGCGCAGGGCGGGCAGCGAAGCGGTGTGCATCGGCACGGCGTAGACCATGAGCGTGATGAGCGCCCACGTCTCCTTGGGGTCCCAGCTCCAGTAGCGTCCCCAGCTCACGTTGGCCCACACGGCCCCGAGAAAGATGCCGGCGGCCAGCAGGAACACGGCCGGATAGAGCATGAGGCGGCTCAGCACGGTGAGCTGGTCGGGGCCGTCGGCGGTGTCGGGGCCCGTCGTGGCGTCGCGGCGGCCGCCGCGCGGGGTCAGCAGCAGGGCCAGCACGCCGTTGAGGGCCATGAAGGCCAGCAGGGCGTAGGCCGCCATCGTGATGCTCACGTGGATGCTGAGCAGCGGGCTCTGCAGCACGGGCATGAGGTTGGTAATCTGTGGAGACATCTGCCCCAGGTGGCTTACCAGCAGCGTCAGGCCCGAGAGCAGGAAGCCGAAGGGCAGCACATAGTCCAGCCGCCGCAGGGCCAGCGTGAGGCCCATGAGGGCCAGCGACATGAAGAGCATGGTTTCGTAGCCGTTGCCCAAGGGCACGCGGCCGCCCACATACCAGCGCAGCGCGTAGCCCGCCAGGGCGAAGACGAAGGCCCCTGCCAGCACCGCCCAGCCCGCATGCCACAGTTGCCGCATGGCGCGGCCCGCGCGCGGCCCGCGCGTGCGGCCCATGGCACAGAGCAGGGCGAGGAACGTGGCGAGCCCCATCGTGAGGTTCAGCATGAAGAGGATGGTGGCAAAGGGGATGCGGTTGTAGATGATTTCGGCCTCGACGCGCGCCTCGCTCAGGCGTGGCGCACCGGCGGGCAGGGGCGTAAAGAGCGTGTGCCCCGTGAGCATGAGCACGAGGCCGGCCTGCTCGTCCAGCTCGCGGATGGCCTTGCCCATGGCGTCTTGCCGCTGCTCCTCCTGGATGAGGGGCATGAGTCGGTACTTGCCGTCGGCATCGAAAAGGTCCTGCATGGCGGCATACTTGCCCTCGATGCCCAGCCGGCGGCGCAGCGGGGCGTAGGGAATGCGTATCATGGGCTCGCGCTTCCAGGCCTCGGGGCTCACGAGCCAGCCGTAGACCACCTGCTCGGCCCGCAGCCCACGGTAGCTGCGACGGCCGTAGAGCTTCTGCACGAAGTCGATGGCCACGGTGTTGAGCGGCACCACGCGGCCGTTGTACTCCACCTGGTAGCGGGCCACCTCGCGGGCCTTGGCCTCCTGAATGGTGGGCACGCTGCGGGCGGCGGCCAGGGCGGGCACGGCGAGCAACGCCAGCCCGAAGAGGCGGCGGCGCAGGGCCGGCGAGCGCAGCAGGCGGCGGAACTCCCCGCGGGGGCTCAGCAACGTGAGGACCATGGCCACGGCAAGCAGCGCGTAGCCGGCGTAGGTCAGGGCCGTGCCCCAGGGGTCGTGGTTTACGGTGAGCACCGTTCCCTTGCGGTCGGTGTCGAAATTGGTCTGGTAGAAACGGTAGCCGTGGGTGCTTAGGATGTGGTTCATTGAGATGACGGCCGGACGGGCGTGGCCCGTGGCGCGGTCGGTGCAGGTGACGCGGCTCACGAAATCGGCCGGTGTCTCCGTGCCGGGGTAGGTCGTCACCTCGAAGCGGTCGAGGCGCAGGGCCACGGGCAGGGGCTGCATCTCGTGGCTGCCGCGCGGCATGTAGCTGGTCTCGGGCATGCCCTCGCGCAGGTGGATGCGTCCCTCGCGGCCGGTGAGGAAAGTCACTGCCGCCCCCGTGAGGATGAGCAGCAGGGCTCCGTGCAGCAGGGCCACGGCCGGTCGGCGGTGCAGGCGACGCGTCGCGGCGTAGGCTGCGCCCGCTGCGGCCAGCCCCGCCCACAGGGCGAAGAACCAGGGCGTGTGGTAGATGCTGCGGGCAGCCTGGTCGGTGCCGTGTAGCTTCTCCACCACGGTGCCCGCGGCCAGCACGGCCACGGTGGCCGCGAAGAGCAGTCCCAGCAGGGTCTTGAGCGTCTTTGTCGGCATCACTCGGGGGCTCCGCTGCTTATCCAGTTGTCGATGAGGGTGAGCAGATGGGCGGCACGCTCCTTGTTGAGCATGTCGGCATGGTTCTGGTGCCAGTCGGCCGAGACGTTGGTGTTGAGCACCTGGTGGAGCACGCTGCCGCCCACGTCGCCGGGCTGCACGCGGTTATGGTCCTTGACCTTGACGGACTGCCGGCCCACGAGGGCGGCGTAGCTGTGGCCCTCGGTCAGGTCGAGGCCGGCGGCCGAGCGGCCGTTTCCGCCGTGGCAGGCGGTGCAGCTGGCGTTGAACACGCTCTGCTGCACGGCGTTGAGCATGCTGGTGTTGACCGTTCCGAGGTCTATGCGGATGGTGTCGGTGCCTTTCTCGTTGGCAATGTTGCGGCTGGTGAAGGTCATGATGCGCTGTCGCAGCCGGTTGAGCACGCACACCTGCACGGTCTCTATGCTGCCGCCGATGCCCGAGAGCGACATGGAGACGTGGCCGTTGGCGTCGGCCGTGATGACTTTCGATATGGTGGCGTAGGGCGACCACTCGTCGGCGCTGTTGTCGGTAAACCCGGCCAGCGACACGTCGTAGTCGTCGGGCCAGCTGTCCAGACCGGTCAGCGTGCCCTCTACCTTGACCACTTTGCCGCCCTCGGCCACGTGCTCGGCCTCGTGGATGGGGCCGTCGTCGCACGCGGCAAGGCAGAGCGCGAGGCCGAGGAGGGCCGGCAGGGCCGGGCTTTTGTGTGTAAGGATGTTCATGGCAGTGGGTTTAGAAGGCGTATTGCAGCATCACACAGGCCGTGTGGGTGGCTATGCCGAGGTCGTCGAGGTCGCGGTCGAGCTGGGTGTCGTGGCCCCATCGGCCGATGTACTGGTACATGGCGGAGACCTTGATGTTGGTCTTCGGCACGAAATAGTTGCATACCACGGCCGGCGAGTTCAGGCTGCCGTCCTTGTGGTTGCCGTTGCGGTCCATCCAGTCGTAGCGCAGACCGAGCTGCCAGTCGCGGCCGACGAAGTAGCCCAGCTGGGCGTAGGCACCCATGTAATTGTAGCTTTCGTCGATCTTCTGGCGCTTGGTGAATCCCATGTTCATGTAGTAAGCCTCGGCGGCCACCGACCAGCGGCCGCTGAGCAGGGCGAAGTCCACGCCGGCGCGGAAGTCGTTGGTCGACTCGTATTCGGCCTCGTTGTTGTAGTTGGCCGAGAGGCCGATGACGTATTTCGTGCCCAGCTGCGTGAGGTTGGGGTTGCCCTGGCTCATCGGCATCGGGCCGTTGCCCTGGAAAGTGAGGCGTGCGGCATAGAGCAGCGAGGGCAGATGGTTGTCGTCGCTGATGGTCTTCGTGGCGGTGTTGACGGTTCCGCCGGTTCCGTTGAACAGGCCCAGCTCGTAGCCCCACTTGTTGGCAATGAGGCCGTGCATCTTGAAACCGAGGTCCCAGCCCGTGTTGATCGGCGGTGTGACGGCGTTGAGACTGTGGGGAAGAATGACGGCACTGGTGAGCGATGTGGGCATCATGGGGAAGAGCGTCTCGCCCAGCGTGGTGAGGAAAGCGGCGGCAAAGGGCGTCTTCTGCTTGCCCGCGCGGAAGCGGAGGGCGGGGCTCACGGCATAGTCTATCCAGGCTTGTTGCAGGATGGCCCCGCCGGTGGCGGCCGCGTTCACGCAGATGTTGTAGTCAATCTTGCCGAACGCCCTGCCCGTGAAGCCGATGATGCCGAACGGAATGGCGAAGCCCGAGTTGGCAATGTTGTCTTGATTGTAGGCCTTGTCGAGGCCCTCGTCGGCATAATAGTTGTAGGTGAGCGTGGTTTGAAGCATGAGATAGGGCTTCAGGATGAAGCGGCCGTCGGCCGACTGCAGGGAGAAGCCGCGGTTGTCGGCAATGGGAAGCACGCCGTTCTCCATGTCGTAGTGGGTGGCCTGGCGGCCGGAGGCCTGCGGAGCGGCGGCTATGGAGTCGAGGCGGGCGGCGGTGGCGTGGAGTGAGGCTGCGGCCTTGCCCAGGGCATTGTCCTCGGGAGCAGCGGGGTTGGCTGTCTCGGCGCAGACGGTTGCAGACAGGCTGGCTGCGACGATGGCAGCAAAAATGCAGTTGATTTTCATATCGTGATGTCTTTTCTGGTTTGTTTTCGGATGTCGGTTACAGGCTCCACAGGAAGCGGATGAGCTGGGCGCGCTGGGCCTTGGAGTAGTGGGCGAAGACCTGTTTGCTGGCCTCGGCCTCGCCGCCGTGCCACATGATGGCCTCGGTGAAGTTGCGGGCGCGGCCGTCGTGCAGGAAGTAGGTGTGGCCGTTGACGAGCTGCTGCAGGCCGATGCCCCAGAGCGGGGTGGTGCGCCACTCGTTGCCGCGGGCCAGTCCGCTCACCATATTGTCGTTGAGGCCCACGCCCATGATCTCCGATCCCATGTCGTGGAGCAGGAAATCAGAGTAGGGATGGATGGTCTGGCGGCCGCCGAGCCAGGGCAAAGTGAGGCCGGCCAGCAGGGTGGAACCGCGTTTGTTGGTGTGGAGCGTGGTGACATGGCACAGGTGGCAGCCGGCCTTGTAGAAAAGTTTCTCGCCCGCCTGCACGTCGGGGTCGTTCACGTCGCGGCGCGCCGGCACGCCGAGGCTGTGCAGATAGAGGTCCACGGCCTCCATGTCGGCTGTGCTCACGTCGAGCTTTTCATAGCTCAGCCCCATCATCGAGCCCTCTTCTATCTGTCTCTGCCCGCGGCATATCTCCTCGGGGTAGCGGCTGTTGGTGAGGCCCATGTCGGAGGAATAGCCCAGCTCCACGGTGAGGTCGCCGTGGTGTGCCTTGTTGCCGCCCACGCCAATCTGGCTCACGTTACGCTCTGAGACGACGTTGCAGCGGCCGCTGATGCCCCAGCGCGGGTAGTTGCTGCGGGCTGCGAGCTGCTGTATCTCGGTACGGTCGAGGGCCATAATCTGGCCCTGGCCCACGTGGCGCAGCGGTATGCGCACGGAGATGAACAGGTCTTCGGGGCGGATGCTGTCGGCATACCACTTGGTAATGCTGAAGCGAGGGTAGCAGAGCGTGTAGCGTTCGCCGTCGGGGAAGCGGTAGACGGCCGAGTCGATCTCAAAGTGAATCTCGCCCTCGGGGGTCACGCCGTAGATGGTGTTGTCGTGGATCACGCGGCCGTAGTTCTGGAAAAACTTGCCATTGCGCCGTGTCACGTAGCAAAGCATCGAGGTGAAGCCGTACTCGCCCGTGGCTTTTCGGCTGCCGTTCTTAAAGGCAGTCCAGTACGAGGGCTCGGTGCGGCCCGCGTTGCGGTGGCAGCCGCCGCAGCTGTAACCGGCATAAACCGGGCCCAAGCCACCGCCGGCATGGTTGTAGTTGCTGGTGGCCACGTTGTCGTAGAGCCGGTCGCCCTTGTTGAACAGGGCGTTGTACTCGCCCGAGATCCAGCTGGCCGGCTGGTCGTAGGAGAATGCCGACCGCGAGAACTCGGTGGCCGTGCCGGCCGAGAGGGCGTAGCCTGCGGGCACGTCCACGTCGGCAATGGTGAGCTGCCCGTCGTTGTCTTCACAGGCCGACAGGGCCAAGGCTCCGAGAAGCAGGAATGAATACTTGATGGGATTCATGAATGGGGATATTTTTAACGATTTCTTTTAGCGCACAAGAGCGAAGACCGGAGTTGGGAACTCTCGGCCTTCGCTTCATGTCTTTGGACGGAAAGAGGCTTAGCGAATGGTGCGAGCCTTGCCGTTCTTGAAGATGAGGAACTCCAAAGTGTGGAATCCGCGCAGAGCTTGGCTGGCTCCGATGCTGGCGTCATCCTCGTTGAACTCGCCGGTCCACTCCAGATCGGCCCATTTCTGCGACTTCAGCACGTTCATGATGCCGTCCTGGTCGAGGGGCCAAGTGTCCATGTTGGGGTCGAGACCCTTGTCTGAAACGGGGCCGAAGAGGAAAGCCTCGGACGACTCCCACGGCTGGCGGGCCGCAATCCAGGCCTCGCAGCAGGCGGCGAAAGCGGCGTTGGAGGGCTTTTCCTCAAAGGCCACCACTTTCTTATAGAGGTTGGTGTTGAGGTCGAGCAGGTCCTTGTAGGTGGGCAGGATGACGGCATCCACCACTTGGGCAACGACCGGAGCGAGCTCGGCTTCGGTGTTGGCTTTCTCGCTGAAGAAGGTCTTCAGCTCCTTGGAGAGCAGCGACTGCAGGGTGGCGCAGGCGGTTTGGGCCTTCACCGACTCGGCCGAGTTGATGTGGTTGCGGAAAGGTTGCGGAATGTCTTGTATGGCCTTGATGGCGGCGTCGATGGCAGCCACGACCTGAGTGTGGAGTCCCGGGTTCTTGGCCTCCACCACTTTGTACATGGAATTGGCGGCCGGCGTCTTGCTCATGCTGCCGATATTCTTGTCGTAGACCCCGTAGTAGGCATTGCGGATGGACAGAATGTTGTTGGAATAGTCCAGTCGCGAGTGCCAGCTGTACCACGACTCCACGGCGTAGAGACCGGCGCGCATGCTCTTTTTATCGGGGTATTTGGTGGTGTAGAGCTTGTAGGGATCGCCGATTTTGGCCTCGCCCACCTCGTTGGCAATGTCGGACATGCCGTCGAGTACCTGCTCCACACAGGCCAGGCTGGTGGTCAAACCTTTCAGCTTGAGCCCCTTGAACTGACTGCCATAAGAGGCTCCTCCGTTGAAGCTGACGGCCCAATCGTTGTAGAGTGTAGTGGCATCTTTGACGAGCAGGTTGCCTACCACGCGCATGTAGTTGCCCCACGCCTTTGCACGGGCAGAGGTGTATTCCACGGTGTCTTCGGCATCAATCTCGGCGATAATCTTCTCGTCGTTGGTCTGTGCTGTCCCATTTCCCTTGTTGTCGTCGCCGCATGATACGAACGTGAGGCCCATGGAGAGCAACCCCAGAAGCAATAAACTCTTTTTCATGTTACTGTCTGATTACGTTAAAAATATAGTGGTTGTTTATTTGTTTGTCGACTGACTTTATTTCTTGGCGAGGTAGAGAGCGTAGGCCACGCCGATGCGCAGCTCGTTTTCGGAGTTGTAACGGCCCTTGCCGAAGAGGCTGTGGGTGCCGAACTGGCGGGTGGCGTAGTCGGCCTTGACCACGAGGCAGGGCAGGGGCCGCCAGTTGAGGCCGCACGCCCACATGCTCACCTGGGTGCGTGGGTCGGCAGCAGTGCCGGCCGACATGCTTTCCTGCGGGTTGTAGTAGTCGTAGTGGGCGTAGGGATAAATGGCGGGAAACTTCACGCCGGGGAAGAAACCGGCCAGGTTGAAGCCCAGTTCGGCGCTATAGGTAAGGGCGTGAGAGCCCACGCCGCGGTTGCGGGTGCCGTAGGGCGAGGCCGACGAAACGGAGGCGGCACTCACCTGGTCTGAGGCCGAGAGGTAGCCGTGGAGCACGTTGGCACGGGCCGTGACGTAGCGGCCGACGTACTGGGCGTCGAACGAATACATGAAGACGTTGACCTTGTTCAGGGCTTCATAGTTCACCAGCTTCTCGCAGTTCTTGCCCGAATTGGGGTTGTAGTAGGCGCTTACACCCAGCCGAAGCCCGGGCACGCCTGTCCAATTGAGGCGCGCGGTGTAGGCGGGCGAGGTGAAGTTGTCGAACTCGAAGGCTCCCTGCTTGCCGCCCTTCACCCATTCGTACTTGCCGAATCCGTCGGGGTTGAGGCCGCTGGTGATGAGGGCCTCGTAGTCGAACGAGGCCAGGCCGCGGCCGAACGAGCCGAAGAACTCGAGGCCCGTCTCGTGCCAGGTGGAGGGAATGATGGAGGTTTCGCCCTCGGGACGTGCTGGGGTGAAGAAGTTGAGCGGCTCGTGATGGGTGTTGGTAAGGCCCATGGGCACGACGAGATGGCCCACGCGCACGTTGAACGCCGGCACGACAAGACGGGTGATGTGGAACTGCTCGAGCGCCACCTCGCCGCCCTTTTCGGTCTCGGTCTCGTATTCGCCGTTCTCGGAACCCGAGCCCGACTCTATCTCATAGGCCGTGCCTACGCCGCCAGCCTCGAACTCAACTTCGACTCCAAGTATCCATTTGCTGGACAGTTTGTAGTCGCCCGAGAGCACGAAGCGCGGAATAGAAATCTCGTTGTGTTTGATTTTTGTGTTGCCTTGGGCGGTGCCGGCAAAGCGATTCAGGCCGTAATCCTTGAAGCGGGCCAGCATCTCGCCATAGCCGCCGATGCGGTATTTGCTGAATGCGGTATCCTGGGCAGCCGGTGGCTGGGCGGCAAACGCGGGGGCGGAGAGGCTCAGGCACGCCAGCAGCGCGATGGCCAGTCCCTTGTTTGACTTGTTCATATCAGTATCGTTGATGTCTGTAATTCGGCTTTCGGGACTCAGTTTGATTCCGGACTACAAAGTTACGGCCGAATCGCGAACCGCGCAATACCTACAAGTGGGTATATTTGCAGGGTCATTATTTTTAGGTATTATACCGCGAAAAAGGCAAAAAGGCGGCCGATTCTGTTGTCAATGTCCCAGTTTTTTAGTTATTTTGCACCTATTATTCACAACGAACAGACAGATGAAGAATCAGAAGATGTATGAGCCCGACGATAAACTAATCTCTATTATCCGGGACAATTACAATACGCTGCAGAGCCTCGGCTCGTTCGGCATCAACCTGGGCTTCGGCGACAAGACGGTGAAAGAGGTGTGCGAGGACCAGGATGTGGACACCTACACTTTCCTGGCCGTGGTCAATTACACCATCAACGGCTACCGCGACTACGACGACGCCGACCGCCTGTCCATCCCTACGCTGCTGCAATACCTCAAGGCCAGCCATGCCTACTACCTCGACTTCCAGCTGCCCTTCATCCGCAAGGCCCTTACCGACGCGCTCGACGAGAACGACAACCTGGCCCGACTCATCATGAAGCTCTACGATGAGTACGCCCACAGCATACGCAACCACATGCAGTATGAGGAGAAAACGGTGTTCCCCTACGTCGAAGCACTCGGGCAAGGCAACGCCCCCACCAACTACGACATCGAGACTTTCTCGAAGCACCACAACCAGACCGACCAGAAACTCAAGGAGCTGAAGAACATCATCATCAAGTACCTGCCGTCCGACGGGCTGCACAACAACCAGCTCTCGGCCGCCCTCTACGACATCTACAACTGCGAGCAGTGGCTCATGGAACACGCCGAAGTGGAAGACGAGATCCTCATCCCCGCCATACGCCGGCTCGAAATGAAGTCGAAGCAGAGCGACGTGAGCGTCAAGATCAGCAACATGATTAACCACAACGCCGAGTCGCAGGAGACATTGTCCGACCGTGAAAAGGACGTCATCGTGGCCTTGGTGCAGGGCATGACCAACAAGGAGATAGCCAACCACCTCTGCATCTCCATCAACACCGTCATCACCCACCGCCGCAACATCGCCCGCAAGCTGCAAATCCACTCGCCGGCCGGGCTCACCATCTATGCCATCGTGAACAATCTTGTGGACATCAGCACCGTGAAACTGTGATGGAAAGGCCCAAAATAGCCGTCGTCGACGCCAACACGCTCGCCGTACTGGGCTTGAAACAGCTGTTGCAGACCGTGGTTCCCATCATGGACGTGTCGGCTTTCGGCTCGTTTGCCGAGCTGGAGGCCAACCGCCCCGACAGCTTCTTCCACTACTTCGTGGCCCAGAGCATCGTGCTCGGGCACCGCCGGTTCTTCCTGGACCGCCGGCAGAAGACCATCGTGCTCACCATGAACACCGACCCGGCCACGCAGCCGACGGGCTTCCACTGCCTGTGCATCAACGTGCCCGAGGCGCAGCTCGTGCGCTCGTTGCTCGCACTCGAGCAGCACGCCCATGCCCACGGCCGCAATCTTCCGTCCATGCCCCGCGCCCTCACCGGCAAGCTGTTGAGCGACCGCGAGATAGAGGTGCTCAGCCTTATCGTGCAGGGTTACATCAACAAGGAGGTGGGCGAGCGGCTCAACATCGGCCTCACCACGGTCATCACCCACCGTAAGCGCATCATGGAGAAGCTGGGCATGAAGAGCGTCTCGGCCCTCACCATCTATGCCGTGACCCACGGCTACGTGGACATCAACAAGATATGACGGCCATCCCCGGCTTTCACCATGGGTGAGGGCCGGGGATGTTGCGGGGAGCCTGGGCCTAATTATAGGATGGTTTAGGCCGAAATGATAGGATTTGATAGGATGTTATAGGAGGATGATAGGCTGTGTTTTGCAGGACGGTATGGGTTGTTATGAGATTTTATAGGCCGTATTCGCAATGGGTTTACGGCGTATTCATCGGACGAATACGCCGTATTTGCCCGATGTTTGCGGCGTGTTCGTGAAGCGTGTACACGTTAAAACAGACGGGTGTACACGCTGAAGCAGGTGGTTGTGCGGCGTTCCTCTCCTTATTCGCCTATGGGCTGGCAGCACCATCGCGTCACTTTGAGCATGACGGCCATGCCCGGAATCTCCTTGAGCAGGAAGTAATGCTTGTTGGACCGCACCAGTTTGCCCTGCAATCCCCGGAGCGGACCGTGGGTGACACGGACGGGAGTGCCCGCCTTGAGCCGTGCCTGCTCCTGGGAGAGGTAGCGTTTCATGAGGATGTCGGGGTTGCACATGGCCTGGAACTCCTGCATCTGATGGGCCGGAATCTCGCAGTAGTCCTGCCGGTCGCGGCTTTTGCGGATGACGGCCATCTTGTAGTCGAGCCCGTGCAGCAGGGTGCGCAGCTCCTCCTCCTCCATGGTTTTGCGGATGAAGATGAGGTTGTGCACCACGGGCCGCAGCTCGTGACGGATGTGGTGCGTGCGGTCCTCGCGGTCCCGATACTCCATGGGGATGTAGATGTCAAGGCCGAGCGACTTCAGGTGTTCGGCCACTTCGGACTGCCGCAGCGTGAAGAGGCGCAGGGCGTACCACGGCCGGTCGTCCTGCATGCCGGTGTCGGCGGCCGGCAACAGGGCCTCTTCGCTGCTGTCGGGACTGGGGTGCGGGGCCACGGTCAGAACTCGGAGGTGAAGTGAAACTTGATGGCTTTGAAGTCCTGCTGGGCCATGGCGAGCACGTATCCCGAGTCGGCCAGGAACACGTCGCGGCCCTCAATGTCCTTGGCCATGTACTGGTACTTGCGCTTCTTGAAGTTGTCGAGCTCGTCGGCGTCCTCGGCTTCTATCCAGCATGCCTTGTGCAGGTGCACCGGTTCCCAGCGGCACTTGGCGCCGTACTCGTGCTCCAGCCGGTACTGGATGACCTCAAACTGCAGCTGCCCCACGGTGCCCACGATACGTCGGCCGTTGAACTGGTTGACAAAGAGCTGTGCCACGCCCTCGTTCATGAGCTGTTCGAGGCCCTTGGCAAACTGTTTGGACTTCATCGGGTCGTCGTTTTCGATGTATTTGAACAGCTCGGGCGAGAACGATGGCAGCCCGCGGAAGTGCAGGTCTTCGCCTTCGGTGAGCGTGTCGCCTATCTTGAAGATGCCGTTGTCGGGCAGTCCCACGATGTCGCCGGGCCATGCCTCGTCGACGGTGCTCTTGCGCTGGGCCATGAACTGCGTGGGCGAGGAGAAGCGAACGGTCTTGCCCAGCCGCACGTGCAGGTAGGGCTGGTTGCGCACGAAACGGCCCGAACAGATTTTGCAAAAGGCGATGCACGAGCGGTGGTTGGGGTCGATGTTGGCCGTTATCTTGAACACGAAGCCCGTAAACTTGTCTTCTTCGGGCTCCACCGTGCGTTCCTCGGCCTTGGTGGGACGGGGGCTCGGGGCTATTTCGACGAAGCAGTCGAGCAGCTCCTGCACGCCGAAGTTGTTGAGCGCCGAGCCAAAGAACACGGGAGCCACCTGGCCCCCGCGGTAGTCGGCCACGTCGAACGCCGGGTAGACGCCGTCCACCAGCTCCAGGTCGTCGCGCAGTTGCCGGGCCTCGCGCTCGCCCACGGTCTGGTCGAGCTCGGCCGACGCGACGTCGACGGCCACTTTCTCCGTCACCCGCTGCTTGTTGGGCGTGAAGAGGTTGAGCTGCCGTTCATAGATGTTGTACACGCCCTTGAACTTCTGTCCCTGGCCGATGGGCCACGAAAGGGGCCGCACATGGATCTGGAGTTCCTCTTCGAGCTCGTCGAGCAAGTCGAAGGGGTCGCGGCCTTCGCGGTCCATCTTGTTGATGAAGATGATGACGGGGGTGTTGCGCATGCGGCACACCTCCATGAGTTTGCGGGTCTGCGCCTCCACGCCCTTGGCCGAGTCGACCACGATGATGGCCGAGTCCACGGCGGTAAGGGTGCGGTAAGTGTCTTCGGCGAAGTCCTGGTGGCCGGGCGTGTCGAGGATGTTCACCTTGTAAGGCTCGCCTTCCTGCGCGTCAGGCAGGTAGTCGAACTCCATCACCGAGGTGGAAACCGAGATGCCTCTTTGCTTTTCAATGTCCATCCAGTCGGAGGTGGCCGTCTTGCGAATCTTGTTGCTTTTCACGGCGCCGGCCACCTGAATCTGCCCGCCGAAGAGCAGGAACTTCTCGGTGAGCGTGGTTTTTCCGGCGTCCGGATGGGAGATGATGGCGAACGTCCGCCGCCTTTCTATTTCTTTCATGCAGTGATTTGGTTTGATGGCTTACCCCTGCTCCAGCAGCCGCGCCTCGCACTTGCGCAGGCTGTCTTCCCAGTAAGGGATGCTGATGCCGAAAGCGGACTTGAACTTTGTCTTGTCGAGCACGCTGTAGGCAGGCCGCACAACGGGCGAGGGGAACTCGTCGCTGTGGCAGGGCTGGATGTCGCAGGCCGTGTGTCCGGCCAGCTGCGCTATCTTCTTGGTGAAGTCGTACCAGGAGGTGACGCCCTCGTTGGAGTAGTGGTAGACGCCCGATCGGCCCTCGAACTTGCGGTGCTCCACGATGTCGAAGATGGCCTCGGCCAGGTCGCCGGCGTAGGTTGGCGTACCCGTCTGGTCGAACACCACCTTGAGGCTGGGCTTGGTGGCCGTGAGCTGGAGCATGGTTTTCACGAAGTTGTGGCCGTACTCGGAGTAGAGCCAGGCCGTGCGGAAGATGAGATGGTCCACGCCCGTGCCCTGGATGCGCTGTTCGCCGTGCAGCTTGGTCAGTCCGTACACGCCCGTCGGCGTGCCTTTCTGGTCTTCCTTGCAGGGCGTGTTGTAGGGGTCGCCGCCGAAAACGTAGTCGGTGGAGATGTGCACGAGCAGCCCTCCAACCTCTTTCATGGCGCGTGCGAGGTTTTCGGGGGCCGTGGCATTGAGGGTCTCCACGATGTCGCCGGCCGTTTCGGCCTTGTCCACATTGGTCCAGGCGGCGCAGTTGATGATACACTTCACGTCATTGTCGCGCACCGCCCGTCGGACGGCTTCGAGGCTGGTGATGTCGAGTTTCTCGTAGCCCTCGCACACATCAGTGAAGATGTAGCGGTCGGCTGCGGACTTTTGGCTGGCGCGCTGAATGGCGTTGCCGAGCTGTCCGTTGGCTCCTGTCACTAAGATATTCATTTATTCAAATTTAAGTCCTTCGTCACGATTCTTGATATAATAGTCGCTCAGCATGCCCACAAAGGTGGAAATCTCCTGGATGGCGTGGGTGGTCTCGGGTGAAACAGCCTTTTGTTGCAGCTTGAGCAGCATCATGCCGTAGAGCGCGTCGAGGCAAGTCTCCACCTCGTTGAGCTCCTTGTCGCCCTTGTTGCGCAGCTCCACGATGAAGGGAAGCACCTTGTAGTACTCGGCGTTGTAGAACGGGAACTTCGTCGATTCCAGCAGCTGGTGGTGCAGTTCGGCCAGGTCTTGCAGCACCACGCGGTTGATTTGCAGGTGCCCTCCCTCGCGCCGTCCCTCCTCGTTCATCATGCGGATGAGGTTGCCGAACCAGTCGGTCTCCTCCTCTTTCTGCGCCTCGGTGTAGTCGAACCGGTCGATATACTCCTTGCGTATGCGGCTCAGCGAGCAGCCGTAGGCGCGGATGAGGTCTTCCATCTGCCACATGTAGAGCAGGTATTCGGCGATGGAGGTCTTGCGTATTTCTTGAGCGATAAACATGGATGAGCGTCTATATATAATAAGGTGTGTCTTTGCAGCCGTTGCGCCGTGCCCTTTCCAAAGCGCGGGGCCCGGCCCGTTGCGGGCCCGTTGCGGGGCGGGCTAATAGTGGAACGTGTAGAGATTGAAGACGGTGCCGATGAGCACCACCAGCGAAAAGACGATGACCACCGACCCGATAATCTTGTTAAGGATGAGGATGCCGCTCTCGTCGAACTTGCCCCGCACCTTGTCCACGAGCCACGTCAGCCCGAACCACCACAGCAGCGCCCCCACGACGATGCTCAGATAGCCCAGCGTCATCTCCGTGGGGTGGGAGGGAATGACAAAGGCGAACTGGGCAAACGTGGCCATGAAAAGGAAGATGATGAGCGGGTTGGAGAACGTGACGAGGAACGCCGTCACCCCGTTGTGCCACAGTGTGCCCTTTTGCTTGCCGCTGCGGTGCATGTTGCTGGTGGGGTTGCTGCGCCAGCAATAGATGCCGAAGACGAGCAGCAGCACGCTGCCCGAGATTTGCAGCCAGAACTTGTTGGTGGGGTTGGTGATGAGATCCATCACGAAACTCATGCCCAGGCCCGTGATGAGCGCGTAGATGATGTCGCTCGCGGCGGCGCCCAGACCCGTCACGAAGCCGTACCAGCGGCCCTTGTTCAGCGTGCGCTGAATGCAGAGCACACCCACTGGACCCATCGGAGCCGAGGCGATGACGCCTATGAGCAGCCCCTTGAGTATCAGTTGCAGCAGGTCTATGTGTATCGGAAACGGCATCATACGGCTGCAAAGTTACGACTTTTTTCAGACATGGCGAAGACTTCCCGCGGAATATGTGGCCCCCGCAGCCGTAAAACCCCGCCCGCACACGGCCATCGTGGAGCCGCCGTGGAGCCGCCGCTGCGTTTCCGTGGAACCTTTGACGTGCCGCCACGGAACCGCCGTCCCGTTTCCGAGAAGCCGTCGCCGCCTTGCGGCTGCGCCGTATTCGCCGCGCGTTTACGTCGTTGTCGCCTCGCGTCTGCGGCGCATTCATTGTGCGTTTGCACCGTTTTTGTCGCACGTCTGCTGGAGTCTGCATGTCGCCCCTGCCGTTTGGGCCGTGCGCATGCGCCCTTTTTGCCGTGCGTCCCAGCCCTTTTTGCCGCCCGTCCGCGCATTTGCCGCAACGGGGCCTGGCCCTTTTGCCTCCCATACCGCCCCATTCCCACGGCGCGACCGCCCTGTTTCCGCCCGACGGCAGACACATTTTGTGGCCTGAAAATGCGGGAAAAACAGATTTTTTCTTATCTTTGCAATCGAAGGGCCACCGCCTGTGGCGGCCCCGCACACCCAACAAACCGCAGACTATGGGAAATTTATGGAACGCCCTGCTGGCGCGATTCGGATTCGGCGAGCAGGCCAGAAAGGTGAGAGAGAACATAAGCTCGGTGAACGCCGCCGCCTTTGCCGACGGCGTGGCCACCCGCAGAGTGCAGATTCTGGACGTGCGCACCACCGAGGAGTACACCCTGGGACATCTTGAGGGAGCCGTCCACGTGGACGTGCAGCACACCAACTTTGGCGCCCACGTGCGGCAGCTGCTCGACCCTGCGCTGCCCGTCTACGTCTATTGCCGCAGCGGCAAGCGGTCGCTCACGGCGGCCTACATCCTGGCCCGTGCCGGCTACCGCGTGGTGAACCTGGCCGGCGGCATCATGGAGTGGGCCGCCGCCGGCCGCCCCATCGTGAGGTGAGGGGCGTGGGGCGACGGGGAATGGCTCTTCGGGCATACGCGACACATGAAGCCCCTGCCCGCAGCGCTTCTGCGGTCGGGGCCAGCACCTCTGCTTCTTGTGGGGGCCGCCGCCGCGGTTCCGGCTTGCAGGACGACATGCCAGGCGCGGCCGGCGGCGGATGAAAAACCGGCAAAACATTTGGAAGTTACAGTTTTCTTTTGTAATTTTGCATCTTGAATTGGGCGCATTGTGCCCTGTCATCCGTAAAAAAGGCTTTAATATAGTTGAATGAAGAAAGACAATGTGAAGAATCAATACCGCGTGAATGGGCAGATTCATGCCCGCGAAGTTCGTGTGGTAAGTGACAATGGCGCTGAAGTGATGCCGACCCGCCAGGCGCTGGACTTGGCTCGTCAGCAGGGGGTAGACCTCGTAGAAATCTCTCCTAACGCCCAGCCGCCTGTCTGTCGGATTATCGACTATAGCAAATTCCTCTACCAACAGAAGAAGCGGCAGAAGGAAATGAAGCAGAAACAGGTCAAGGTCGAGGTCAAGGAAATACGTTTCGGGCCGCAGACCGACGACCACGACTACCAGTTCAAGCTCAAGCACGCCAAGGAGTTCCTCGACGAGGGCAACAAGGTGCGCGCCTACGTGTTCTTCCGCGGACGCTCCATTCTGTTCAAGGAGCAGGGCGAGGTGCTGTTGCTGCGCTTTGCCAACGACCTCGAAGAGTATGCCAAGGTGGAGCAGTTGCCCAAGCTGGAGGGCAAGAAGATGTTCCTCTTCCTCGCCCCGAAAAAGGTGGGCGTGACCAAGCAGAGCCAGCAGAAGCGCGACCGCTTGGCCGCCGAGGCCGCTGCCCAGGAGGCTGCCAAGGCCCAGAAGGACGAGGATGCCGGGAAGAACGGACTGCTGGCCAATGCCAAGGGAGGCGATGTTCTGAAGAAGCTCGTCGGCGAGACGGCCGACTGATACGGGTCAATACTGTGTGGTACCGCCGGGTATATGCGTTGCCACCTTTCAATAATCATCATTTAAACAACAACAAAAAATGCCAAAAGTAAAGACGAACTCCGGTGCGAAGAAGAGATTCCGTTTCACCGGTACGGGTAAGATCAAGCGTCATCACGCTTACCACAGTCACATTCTGACTAAGAAGACCAAGAAGCAGAAACGGAACCTTGTACACCAGACTCTGGTGGACCGTTCCAACCTGAAGCAGGTACGCGACCTGCTCTGCCTGCGCTAACCATTAACTTTTTAGTCGAACGTTTAAAGAAAGAAAATTATGCCAAGATCAGTCAACCACGTTGCATCAAAAGCAAGAAGAACAAGACTCCTGAAGCTCACCAAGGGTTACTATGGCGCCCGCAAGAATGTTTGGACCGTAGCCAAGAACACTTGGGAGAAGGGTCTCACCTACGCATACCGCGACCGCAAGAACAAGAAGCGCACTTTCCGTGCGCTTTGGATCCAGCGTATCAACGCTGCGGCCCGCCTGCAGGAGATGAGCTACAGCCAGCTCATGGGTGCTTTGCACAAGGCCGGCATCGAAATCAACCGCAAGGTGCTCGCCGACCTCGCCGTGAACAACCCCGAGGCTTTCAAGGCCATCGTGGACAAGGTGAAGTAAGCGGTGGCCCCCGCAGGGCCCTTTCGCTTTAGGCCATTAAAAAAGAGCAGGAACCGGCAATGCCGGTTCCTGCTCTTTTTGTGTTTGGGCGGGGTCTATTGCAGGTGCTTGCGGCCCTTGCGGATGACGATGCCCTTGAAAGACTTGCCCACGCGCTGGCCGCTGAGGTTGTAGAGCGGGGCGTCGGTATCGTCGGCAAACAGCTCGGCACGCTTCACGGAGGTGGTGACGAAGCCGCCGGTCGTGGTGGGACAGATCTCGAAGCCCTTGCCATGGGGCACGAGGATGCCCGTCACGGTGTTGCCCTCGCTGGAGGCCGGGAGCTGGGTCTGGGCCAGCGTCTTGAACGTGTCGTACACCTGGATGGTGTCGCCGTTGAGCGAGGCGTAGAGGTTTTTGCCGATGGAGTCGAGCTTCACGCCGCTGATCTGCACCAGTCGGCACACGTTGGCATTGCTCTTGGCCTCGGCAATGGAGAGCACGGAGGGGGCCACGGGGTCGCCGTCGGTTAGGGTGAGCTTGTCGGTGGAGGTGAGGGCGTTGGCCGTAAATTCGGGCAGAGCGTAGTAGATGACCAGTGTTCCGGCCACGCTGCCGTTGAGCGTCTGGCCTGTTTTGAGGCCCAGTCCGGTGTTGTAGAAGCAGATGGCGCCCGTCTCGTCCTGCACGTAGGCGTAGCGTCCGCTGGCGTCTGCGAAGACGACGCGGGCGTTGTTCAGCGCCAGGTTGGCCACGGTCTTGTCGGTCTGCTGCTTGAAATCGTCAATGTCCGACGTCTCCACGGCGGCCGTGAACTCCTTGGCGGTCACGTCGCTGGTCTTGGTTCCGTCGCTGGCAATGGCTTTCACCGTGGCCGAGGCCGTGAGCGTGAAGGGGCCAGCATACTGCTGCGAGGCCGTGGTGGGCTCTTCGCCGTTGGTGGTGTAGTGGATGGTGGCGCCCTCGGTGGCGGTGAGTGTCACCAGGGTGGTGCCCAGGAAAGGTGTCGTGCCGTCGATGGTCGGTGCGGCCAGAGCGTTGGTACTGCTGCCGTAGGTCACTTGGATGCTCTTCACGTAGAGGGCTTTCTGGGTGGAAGGCTGGCTCAGCGTGATGACCACGTCGCCCGTGGCGTTGGGCTCAAAGCTGTAGTCGGTGGCCTCCATTTTCAGGTCATTCTGCCCCGAGAAGCCGCCCACGGCCACGGTGATCGTGGCTTTCGCGTCCTTGGCCGTGCTGGCATTCACCACCACGCGGCTGATGTTGCCGTCGAAAGCAGACGACTTGAGCACGATGCTCTTGGCCGATTTCTTGCTGCTTCCCAGCTGGATGCCCTTGCCATAGTTCTTGTCCCAGCCGAAGTAGGCCGAGGAATTCCACTCTGCACTCACGTCCCAGGCCGAGCCGGAGAGCGTGACATTGCCCACGGCATTGATGTCGCCTTCGGTGAAAGTGTGGGTGTAGTTGGCGGCATGAGCGGCCAGACCTGCAAGTGCGAGGAATAAAAGCATCGGAATGCGTAATACTTTGTTCATAGACAAACGGTTTGTAAATGGTTATAATAAATAATGTACGCGCGTGCGACATATTGCAAAGATACGAAAGATATTCGGAAGCCGCAACGGCTCCGGCCGGAAAAACGAGGGTTTGCAGAAATATATCGCGCGGACATGTAATAAAGGCCATGGGCCTTGCGTTAGACAATCAGAAGACGGCAAACCACGTTCCACAAACAAAAATAGCCTATGAAGAATTTTACTCCCGAAGAAATCAAACCCTCTGAGCGCACGCTCGGCATCATCCGCCAGATGGCCTACACCTACCGTGTGGCCAAGGTGCAGGGCCGGAATGTGCCTTGTGGCATGAACTGAACACGGCCCCCTGACCGCTAAAAACTGATATTTGCAATGACAACACTTGTTTCGCCCTCTCTGTTGGCCGCCGATTTTGCCAACCTGAGCGGGGAGATAGACCTCATCAACCGCAGCGAAGCCGACTGGTTGCACTGTGACGTGATGGATGGTTCGTTTGTACCCAACATCTCGTTTGGCTTTCCTGTGCTCGAGGCCGTGAAGCGCATCAGCCGCAAACCCCTCGACGTGCACTTCATGATAGTGCATCCCGAACGCTACATTGCCCGTACGGCGCGCCTGGGTGCCATGATGATGACCGTGCATCAGGAGGCTTGCACCCATCTGGACCGCACCATTCACGAGATACACGAGGCCGGCATGAAAGCCGGTGTGGCCCTCAATCCGGCCACGCCCGTGGCGTTGCTCGAAGATGTGCTGGCCGAGGTCGACATGGTGTTGCTCATGAGTGTGAATCCCGGATTCGGCGGACAGCGGTTCATTGAGAACACGCTGGCCAAGGTTCAACGGCTCAGAAGGCTCATCGCCGAGAGCGGCTCGCACGCCCTCATCCAAGTGGACGGCGGCGTGAACGGCGACACATCGCCGCGTCTGGTCAGGGCCGGCGTGGACGTGCTGGTGAGTGGAAGCTATGTGTTCGGGGCCGAGCGGCCCGGGGAGGTCATCGGCATGCTGAAGCGGCTGGGCGCAGAAAGGGCATAGACGCTTAGCCCACCTCCAGCTGTACGTCGTTGTCTCGGGCCATGCGGCGCATGTTGAGGATGGCGTAGCGCATGCGGCCCAGGGCCGTGTTGATGCTCACATTGGTGGTGAGGGCTATCTCCTTGAACGACATCTGCTGGTAGAAGCGCATGAATACCACCTCGCGCTGCGATGCCGGCAGGTGGTTCATCATGTTTTTTACGTCGCAGAGCACCTGCTCATTCACGTAGTGCCCCTCGATGTTGCCGTCAAGCAGGGTGTCGTGGCTCAGGTTGGAGAGGTCGTTGTCCTCGCCCGCCTCAACGATGTGCCTGGCCCGTTGCTCGCGGTACCAGTCCATGATGACGTTATGGGTGATGCGCATGCACCATGCGGCAAACTTGCCCGTGGGGGCGTATTTGCCGCTCTGCAGCTTCACGATAATCTTGATGAAAGCGTCCTGGAACAGGTCGTTGGCCTTGTCTTCATCGTGTACGACGAAGAGGATATACGAAAAAAGCCTGTCCTGATGCCGCGACAACAGCAAATCGAACGCCCGGTTGTTGCCGTCCATATAAGAAAGGGCCAACTCCTCGTCGGTCATCTCTGTAAGATTCTTCATTTTCTTAGTCTTGTTGTTGAATAAGTAAATGTGTGTCGATAGGCGTTGATTAATTTGTCGTTTTGAGGTGTTACGTGTGCAAAATTATGGAAAATCTGTAAGTCCGCCAAATTTTTCGCAGGCTAAATGCAATCAAATCACAAAGTCACTTTCTTGCGCTTGCCGCTGAATTCGGTAAAGTCCACGCGGATGATTTCCACCCGGTGAAAGCTCTTGCGGGCGTATTTGTCGCCCGTGTCGCGGAAGTCGGCCGACAGTTTGTCGATGAGCAGGTGCAGGGCGGCCATCTTCTCCTCGTCGTCCAGACGGGTGTGGGCCTCGCCGAAGAAGAGTGCACTCTCGTATTCGGTGGTGAACTTGCCGGGCAGCAGGTTCACCCTCCCGACGAGACAGAACGACACCCGCGCGTTCTCGGCCAGTGCCCGCAGCTTGCGGCCCTCGGGGGCGCAGTGGATGTAGATGCTTTGGCGGCCGTCCCACACGTAGTTCACGGGGATGCCGTAGCCGCCGCCCTTGCTGACCATGCTCAGCACACCGTACTCGCTGGTGCGGAGCAGCTCCAGAGCCCGCCCCTCGTCCATCAGCCGGTCCTGCCGTCGCACGGTGTCGTTGACGTATTTCATGATGCGCGCAGGAGCTATTTGTTCTTCAGCAGGTCGCGTATTTCGGCCAGCAGCTTCTCCTCGGCGGTGGGCTCCGGGGCGGGAGCGGGTGCGGCGGGCTCCTCCTGCTTTTTGCGGGCCAGCTTGTTGATGCCCTTGACAAGCAGGAACACACAGAAGGCGATGACCACGAAATCGAAAGCCGTCTGAATGAAGTTGCCGTAGTTGATGGTGGCCGGAGCCGTGGTCTCGAGCCCCATATCCATGGCCGGAAGCGTCACTTTAAGGTCGGAGAAATTCACGCCGCCGATGAGCCAACCGATGGGCGGCATGATGATGTCGTCCACAATACTGCTGACGATTTTGCCGAACGCGCCGCCGATGATGACGCCGACAGCCATGTCTACGGCATTGCCTTTGACGGCGAACTCCTTGAATTCATTGATAAATTTGCTCATGATGCTGTGATGATGACAAGTCAATATCGTGGTTTTGGCAAGTGGATGTTGCACCCGTTACCGCGCAGTCGCGCTTTTGCCAAGTCGGAATGACAGTCTGTTCCTTTTTAATTAATTTAATACTCAAACCGAATGCAAAAATAGAAAATAATTCGTAACTTTGCAATCGAGCAAGCCAAAAACTTGCGTCATTCCCTGAATAGGATACATTTTTATAAACTTTTATTAATAAATCAAAGTAAAATGACAAAAGTAGCTATTAACGGTTTCGGTCGTATCGGCCGTCTCGCATTCCGTCAGATGTTCGAGGCAGAGGGTTATGAGGTTGTTGCCATCAACGACCTGACCAGTCCCAAGATGCTCGCTCACCTGCTGAAGTATGACACCGCACAGGGTGGTTTCGCCGGCAAGTTCGGCGAGGGCAAGCACACTGTAGCTTTCAAGGACTCTGTTCTCGGCGAGGACGGCAAGACGGTGGTTACTCCGGGCTCCATCACTGTGGACGGCAAGGAGATCACTATCTATGCCAAGCCCAACGCTGCTGAACTGCCTTGGGGCGAGCTCGGAGTGGACGTGGTTCTGGAGTGCACGGGCTTCTACACCTCCAAGGCCAAGGCTTCCGCTCACCTTCAGGCCGGTGCCAAGAAGGTTGTTATCTCTGCTCCCGCAGGAAATGACCTCCCCACCATCGTGTACAACGTGAACCACAAGACCCTGAAGGCAGACGACACGGTTATCTCGGCTGCTTCCTGCACCACGAACTGCCTGGCTCCGATGGCCGCTGCTCTGAACGGCTACGCTCCTATCCAGTCTGGTATCATGTCCACCATCCACGCTTACACGGGCGACCAGATGATTCTCGACGGCCCCCAGCGCAAGGGCGACCTCCGTCGTTCGCGTGCAGGTGCCTGCAACATCGTGCCCAACTCCACGGGTGCAGCCAAGGCCATCGGTCTCGTTATCCCCGAGCTGAACGGCAAGCTCATCGGTTCGGCCCAGCGTGTACCGACTCCTACGGGTTCCACCACCATCCTCATTGCCGTGGTTAAGGGCAAGGATGTGACCGTAGAGGGCATCAACGCCGCCATGAAGGCCGTCTGCACCGAGAGCTTCGGCTACACGGAGGACCAGATTGTATCCAGCGACATCATCGGCATGCGCTTCGGCTCGCTCTTCGACGCCACCCAGACCATGGTGAGCAAGGTTAGCGATGACACCTATCAGGTGCAGGTAGTGTCTTGGTACGACAACGAGAACTCCTACACTTCGCAGATGGTTCGCACCATCAAGTACCTCGCCGAGCTGAAGTAAGAGCCCGCCGAGACTGCTTGACGGAACGCCGTCCAAACAGGTTATGACCGCCCGACACACCGTGTTGGGCGGTCTTTTTTTGCGAAAACACGGCGTAAATCTTCGGCCGTCTGATAATTTTTACCTATATTTGCCGCCGTGAACGCTCATTATCAGGACATGACAGGCCCACCGGCGGTCCCTGCACTCATCACCATTCTCGGCCCCACGGCCTGCGGCAAGACGGCGCTGGCGGCTGCCTTGGCGGCCGACCTGGGGGGCGAAGTCATCAGCGCCGACTCGCGGCAGGTGTATCGCGGCATGGACATCGGCACGGGCAAGGACCTGGCCGACTATGTGGTGGGCGGACGGCAGATACCTTACCACCTGATAGACATCGCCGAGCCGGGCACCAAATACAACCTCTACCGCTACCAGCAAGACTTCCAGGCGGCCCTCGCCGACATTTCGCGGCGCGGCGTGCAGCCCATCCTCTGCGGGGGAACGGGGCTGTACATCGAGGCGGTGCTCAAGGGCTACGCCCTGTCCACCGTGCCCCAGAACGCCGCGTTGCGCGCCCGCCTGGAGGGCGAGACGCTGCCCGCGCTCACTGAGCGGCTGCGGGAACTGAAGCGGCAGACCGGCTCCGCGATGCACAACACCACCGACGTGGACTCCCGCCAGCGCGCCATCCGCGCCATCGAGATAGAGACCTACAACCAGGAGCACGCCGCCGAGCGGCGCGCCATGCCGCGGGTGGACTCGCTCGTGGTGGGGCTCGACATCGGCCGCGACGAGCGGCGACGCCGCATCACGGCCCGTCTGCACCAGCGCATGGACGAGGGCATGGCCGACGAGATACGCCGGCTGCTGGCCCGGGGCGTAGCCGAAGAAGACCTTATTTATTATGGGCTGGAATACAAATACGTCACCGAGTATGTCGCGGGACGGCTCACGCGCGAGGAGATGCTGCGCCGGCTCGAAATTGCCATCCACCAGTTCGCCAAGCGGCAAATGACTTGGTTTCGCGGCATGGAGCGGCGCGGCACACCCATCCACTGGCTGGACGCCACGCTGCCGACGGAAGAAAAAATCAACGCAATCAAACGAATGAGAACATGGAAATGAATCGTTGGGGAATCGTCTACTGCCCGAAGTCGGGCGTGATGGGCTCGTCGCGCAAGCGGTGGGAGCGGATACAGCAGTGCCTGCACGACAATGGCATCGACTTTGACCACGTGCAGAGCGAGAGCACGGGCAGTGTGGACCGGCTGGTGAAGATGCTCATCAACAACGGCTACCGCACCATCGTCATCGTGGGCGGCGACTCTGCGCTCAACGACACCGTGAACTGCCTGATGCAGGCGGAGCGCGAGGTGCGCGAAAGCATCGTCCTGGGCGTGATACCCAACGGCATGATGAACGACTTTGCCCACTTCTGGGGCTTCGACGAAGACAACTACGAGCAGACCATCAGTTGGCTCAAGGCGCGCCGCGTGCGCCGGATTGACCTGGGTTGCATCCGCTACACCAACAGAGAGGGCGAGTCCTGCCGCCGCTATTTCCTCAACTGCGTGAACGTGGGGCTCATTGCTTCCATCATGAACCTGCGCCGGCGCACGCACCATGTGTTTGGCAGCCGGGCGTTGTCGTTCCTGTTTTCGTTCCTGCTGCTCACGTTCCAGCGGCTGGACTACCGGATGAAGCTCCGCATCAACACCGACACCATCGACCGCAGGGTGATGACGATGTGCATCGGCAACGCCTCCGGCTACGGGCAAACGCCCAATGCCGTGCCCTACAACGGGCTGCTGGACGTGTCGGTTGTCTACCATCCCGGCATGACTCAGCTCTTTGAAGGCATCTATCTCTTCGTGCGCGGCAAGATACTGAACCACCACAGCGTGCACCCATACCGCACGCACAAGGTGGAGGTGGAGCGTGCGGAGGGTGCGCTGGTGGGCGTGGACGGCCGGCTGATGCACACTCCCGTGGGCCCCTACCGCGTCACGGTGGAGCAGGAGGTCGTCAATTTCCTCATCCCCTCGTAGGGCCCTTTCGCCCCCTTTCTTTCTGTCGCTCACCCCGAGCACTTGCCTCACGCAGCCCTCTTCCCTCTTTCGCGTAGAGCTGCTTTCTCTTTCACGCGGAGGCGCCGAGAAGCGGAGTTTCCTGCCCCACCTTTTCTTTTATCCTCTTTTCCTCCGCGTCTCCGTGTAGGAGTCCGCCGAGTTCTCGCGCGAGGACATGCCTCACGCGGAGACGCCGAGAGGCAGAGCTTCTTGTTCCACCTTTTCTTTTATCCTCTTTTCCTCCGCGCCTCCGTGTAGGAGCCCGCCGAGCTTTCGTGCGAGGGCATGTCTCACGCGGAGGCGCCGAGAGGCGGAGCTTCCTGCCCCACCTTTTCTTTTATCCTCTTTTCCTCTGCGCCTCCGTGTAGGAGCCCGCCGAGTTCTCGCGCGAAGACATGCCTCACGCGGAGGCGCCGAGAGGCGGAGCTTCCTGCCCCACCTTTTCTTTTATCCTCTTTTCCTCTGCGCCTCCGTGTAGGAGCCCGCCGAGTTCTCGCGCGAGGACATGCCTCACGCGGAGGCGCCGAGAAGCGGAGCTTCTTGTCCCACCTTTTCTTTTGAGCCTTTATTTTTCTTGCACGCGGAGGCGCCGAGAGGCAGAGCTTCTTGTCCCACCTTTTCTTTTATCCTCTTTTCCTCCGTGTCTCTGCGTGCGAGTCATGTCTCACGGCGAGTCTCTTGTTCTCTCACGCAGAGTCGCAGAGCCTCTGCGTTTCTCTCCTTTTCAGCCCATCAATCTCCTTTCCTCTGCGCCTCTGCGTGCGATAACGCAGCTTTCAGCGTGCGCCCACGCTGTTTTCAGCGTGCGATAACGCCGTACTCGCGCGCCCTCCACGCCGCAATCGCGCCGCCTCCACGCCGCAATCGCCGTGCGTTTACGCCGCAAAGCGGGGGCCTCTGCGGGGCTCCCGCGGGCGTGCTTCGCCGTCTTGTGTGCGGCAACGCCCGGCAGCGCATTTGCAAAAAAGAATCAACGGCCTCAAAAATGATACATTTTTCCAAATAATTGGTCAGTATTTTTGCGCGGTTTCAAAATAATGCTTATCTTTGGGAATGGAATATAGGCATTCGCAGCGCAACGCCGCGGGCCTACTCCTAATGAACAATCGCATATACAACAACAGCCTTAATTAGCAACTATGAGTTATCTTAGATTTGAAAAGGCTCTGATGACTAACCTGCAGGAATCCCTTCCCAAGGAGCTCCTACGCACCAACCGCTCGGGAGCATACTCCTGTTCGACCATCGTGGACTGCAACACGCGCAAGTACCACGGTCTGCTCGTGGTGCCCGTGCCCGGGCTGGACGACGAGAACCACGTGCTGCTCTCCTCGCTCGACTGCACGGTGATTCAGCATGGCGCCGAATTCAACCTCGGCCTGCACAAGTATCAGGGCAACAACTTCAGTCCGAAGGGGCACAAGTACATCCAGGAGTTCGACTGTGACAAGGTTCCCACCACCCTCTACCGCGTGGGCGGCGTGCTGCTTAGGAAAGAAGTCGTCTTCCAGCACTACGAAGACCGCATCCTCATTCGCTATACGCTCGTCGACGCCCACTCGGCCACGACGCTGCGCTTCCGCCCGTTCCTCGCCTTTCGCAGCGTGCGCCAGTTCACTCACGAGAACTCCACCGCCAGCCGTGACTACCAGGAAGTGGACAACGGCATACGTACCTGTATGTACGCCGGCTACCCCGACCTCTACATGCAACTGTCCAAAAAGGCGCAGTTCGTGTTCCAGCCCGACTGGTACCGCGGCATCGAATATCCCAAGGAGCAGGAGCGCGGCTACGCCTCCAACGAGGATCTCTACGTGCCTGGCTATTTCGAGCTGGGCATCCGCAAGGGCGAGAGCGTGGTGTTCTCGGCCTCGACCACCGAGGCCAAGACGCGCGGGCTGAAAGCGCTGTTCGAGAAAGAGGTGGAGGAGCGGTCGCCGCGCGACAGCTTCTTCCACTGTCTGGTCAACGCCGCACACCAGTTCCATGTGGAGGACAAGGACGGCAACAAATACGTGCTGGCCGGCTACCCCTGGTTCAAGGCCCGCGCCCGCGACACGTTCATTGCCCTGCCCGGCCTCACCCTCTCCATCGAGGAGGACGAATACTTCGAGGCAGCCATGGCCACGGCCGAGAAAGGGCTGCGCGAGTTCATGGCCGGGCAGCCGCTTTCGGTGAAGCTTTACGAGACCGACCAGCCCGACGTGCTGCTCTGGGCCGTGTGGTGCATCCAGCAATATGCCAAGGAAAAGGGGCTCGCCACCGCCCGCGCGCGTTACGGGCAGCTCGTGGCCGACATCCTGGCCTACGTCGAAGCCGGCCGCCATCCCAACCTGAAGCTCGACGACAACGCCCTGCTCCGCACCGAAGGGCGCGACAAAGCCGTGACGTGGATGAACTCCATGGCCAACGGCCGGCCCGTGGTGCCGCGCACAGGCTACGTGGTGGAGTTCAACGCCCTGTGGTACAACGCCCTGCGTTTTGCCGCCAGCATGGCTGAGGATGCCGGCCAGTCCGAGCAGCAACGCCACCTGGAGGAGCTGGCTGCACGCTGCCAGGTCTCGTTCGTGAGCACCTTCGTCAACGAGTACGGCTACCTCTTCGACTATGTAGACGGCGAGGCCGTGGACTGGAGCGTACGGCCCAACATGATCTTCCCCGCCGCTTTCGACTACTCGCCGCTCTCTCCCGACCAGAAGAAGCGCGTCATCGACATCTGCACCCGCGAGCTGCTCTCGCCCAAAGGGCTCCGCTCGCTCTCGCCCAAGAGCGGCGGATACAACCCCATGTACGTGGGCCCGCAGACCCAACGCGACTATGCTTACCATCAGGGCACGGCCTGGCCGTGGCTCGGCGGCTTCTATATTGAGGCCAGCTTGAAGCTCTACAAGCGCACCCGCCTGAGCTTCATCGACCGGCAGCTGGTGGGCTATGAAGACGAGATGTTCTACCACTGCATGGCCACGCTGCCCGAGCTCTTCGACGGAAACCCGCCTTTCCATGGGCGCGGCGCCGTGTCGTTTGCCATGAACGTGGCCGAGATCCTGCGGTCACTGGAACAGTTGGAAAAGTATAAATACTAATAGGAGGACCTGCAAATGAAAGTGTTAATGTTTGGATGGGAGTATCCTCCTCACGTGTACGGCGGCTTGGCCACCGCCAATTTCGGCATCTCCGAGGGCCTTCACGCCCAGGGCGACGTGGACATCACGCTGTGTCTGCCCAAGCCCTGGGGCGACGAGGACCGCACCTTTGCCCGCATCGTGGCCATGAACAGCGTGCCCATCGCCTACCGCGACGTGGGCTTCGACTACGTGCGCGACCGCATCGGCCACCTCATGGACCCGAACGAGTACTACCGCTACCGCGACCACATCTACTCCGACTTCAACTACATGCACGTCAACGACCTGGGCTGCATGGACTTTGCCGGAGGCTACCCGGGCAACCTGCACGAGGAAATCAACAACTACTCCGTCATCGCGGGTGTCGTGGCCCGGGCCGAGGCGTTCGATATTATCCATGCCCACGACTGGCTCACCTATCCCGCCGGCATCCATGCCAAGCAGGTGAGCGGCAAGCCGCTGTGCATCCACGTGCACGCCACCGACTACGACCGCAGCCGCGGCCACGTGAACCCCACGGTTTATTCCATCGAAAAAGACGGCATGGACCATGCCGACTGCATCATGTGCGTGAGCGAACTCACGCGGACAACCGTCATCAACCAGTACCATCAGGACCCGCGCAAGGTGTTTACCGTGCACAACGCCGTCTATCCGCTCAGTGCAGAGAACGCCGCCATCCCCCGCCCCAACCACGCGGGCAAGGAGAAGGTGGTGACCTTCCTGGGCCGCATCACCATGCAGAAAGGGCCCGAGTACTTCGTCGAGGCTGCCAACATGGTGCTTCACCGCACGCACAACGTGAGGTTCTGCATGGCCGGGTCAGGCGACATGCTGGAGCAGATGATCTATCTGGCCGCCGAGCGCGGCATCGCCGACCGCTTCCACTTCCCCGGTTTCATGCGCGGCAAGCAGGTGTACGAGTGCCTGAAAGACTCCGATGTCTACGTCATGCCCTCCGTAAGCGAGCCTTTCGGCATCTCGCCGCTCGAGGCCATGCAGTGCGGCACCCCCACCATCATCTCCAAACAGAGCGGTTGCGCCGAGATATTGGACAACTGCATCAAGCTGGACTATTGGGACATCCATGCGCTGGCCGACGCCATTTACGGCATCTGCCACAACGACAGCCTCTTCCGCTACCTGCAGGACGAGGGCAAGCGCGAGGTTGACCAGATCACTTGGGAGAAAGTGGGGGCCTGGATTCGCGAGCTCTAC
Organism: Hallella seregens ATCC 51272; assembly: GCF_000518545.1. Taxonomy (GTDB): domain Bacteria; phylum Bacteroidota; class Bacteroidia; order Bacteroidales; family Bacteroidaceae; genus Prevotella; species Prevotella seregens. The sequence continues at coordinate 63,391 of NZ_JADU01000008.1, read as the reverse complement.
ATGCGCACCATCGGCTGGATCTGACCCCCAGCACCGGGCCGCCGCTCCGCAAGCAACGGCTCAACGCCCTGCCGGTAACGGTTCAACGCTTCGCGATTAACGGCCCAACGCCCTGCCGGTAACGGCTTAACGCTCCGTGATTAACGGCCCAACGCTTCAAGGCGACGGCCCGCCGCCCCGCAGGCAAAAGTTCAAAGTTCAACGTTCAAACATCAAAGTATATGAAAACCATCTGTTTGTATTTCGAGATACACCAAATCATCCATCTCAAACGGTACCGTTTCTTCGACATCGGCACCGACCACTACTACTACGACGACTACGAGAACGAGCGCAGCATCACCGATGTTGTGGAGCGTTCGTACATGCCGGCCCTCGACACGCTGGAGCAAATGATTCGCGAAAGCGAGGGCCGCTTTAAGGTGGCGTTCTCGCTTTCGGGCGTGTGCATCGAGCAGTTCGAGCTCCATGCCCCGCAAATGCTCGACAAGCTGCAGGCCATGAACAAGACGGGCTGCGTGGAATTTCTGGCCGAACCCTACTCGCACGGCCTCTCTTCGCTGAAAGATCCCGAGTGCTTCGCCGCCGACGTGCGCAAGCAGTGCGACAAAATCAAGGAATATTTCGGCAAGAAACCCACCGTGCTGCGCAACTCCTCGCTCATCTACAGCGACGACATCGGGCTGCAAGCCGCCCAGATGGGCTTCAAGGGCATGCTTACCGAGGGCGCCAAGCACGTGCTCGGATGGAAGTCGCCCCACTATGTTTACAACTGTGCGCTGGCCCCCAACCTCAAGCTCCTGCTGCGCGACGTGCGCCTGAGCGACGACATTTGCCTGCGCTTCAACAACTCCGACTGGGACGGCTACCCGCTCTTTGCCGACAAATACATCGGCGACATCGCCTCGCTGCCCGCCGAGGAGCAGGTGGTCAACATCTTCATGGAGCTCTCGGCCATAGGCATTGCCCAGCCGTTGTCGTCGCACATCCTGGAGTTCCTGCGGGCCCTGCCCGAGTATGCACGCCTCAAGGACATCCGGTTTGCCACGCCGTCGGAGATCTGCGCCTCGGTGAAGAGCGTGGGAAGCATCGATGTTCCCGACACGTTGTCGTGGGTGGACGAGGAGCGCGACGTGAGCAGCTGGCTCGGAAATCCCATGCAGCGCGAGGCTTTCGAGAAGCTCTACAGCGTGGCCGAGCGTGTGCGCATTGCCAATGACGCCCGCATCAATCAGGACTGGGACTACTTGCAGGCCAGCAACAACTTCCGGTTCATGACCACAAAGCCCTCCAACGTGGGTCTCGACCGCGGCATCTACAGCAGCCCGTTCGACGCTTTCACCAACTATATGAACATTCTTGGCGACTTCATCACCCGCATCAACGACCGCTATTCCACCGACATCGACAACGAACAGCTCAATTCTCTGCTCACCACCATCAAGAACGAGGGCGACGAGATAGAGATGAAAGACAAGGAGATAGCCCGCTTGCAGGCCAAGATAGAGAAGATTGAGGCCGCCGCCGAGAAGCTGCGGCAGAAGTATGAGGGCAAGAAGCCGGCGCCTAAAAAGCCGGCTGCCCCGCGGAAGAAGGCTCCCGCCAAGGCCGAGGCTCCGGCCGGGGAGGCGAAATAGAGCGTAGGGCTGTGGGCTTGTTCGGCCCTGTCCCGCTGTTTGTAAGCCCCTGTCCGCCGGCCAACGGCCGGTGGACAGGGGTATTTTGTGCATGCCCGGTGCATTGATATAGGTCAAAGAATCGGGACTTTCCTTTCTTTTTTTCGTCCTTGCGGCGGCAAAATCGGGCAAACGGCACTAACTTTGTGCCGCTAAAAGTAAAAAGATTGTAAAGCATTATGGACAAATTGGTAACAATGAACGCCCAGGCCGAGCTGCAAACCAACAGCCGCCTGGAGAAGATTCTGGCCGACCGCCGCGCCGCGCTGGCCGACAAAGAGAGCAAGAAGTAAGAGAAACGAAAGGCCCCGGCCCTGCCACACAGCAGGGTCGGGGCCTTTTCCTTGGGGGAGGAGGGGGGCTGGGAGAGGCCTTGAGAGGGCCCCTCGATAGGCTTTGATAGGACTCGATAGGAGAGGATAGGCCTTGATAGGGCGGGCCGGCACAGAGGCCGGCCCCTAAGCGATAGGAGTTGATAGGAAATAATAGGCCTTGATAGGAGAGGATAGGGCGGTTGCCTTATCGGATGATGGGCCTTGCCAGGAGGGGATAGGGCAATTGCCTTATCGGATGATGGGCCTTGCCAGGGGTGGATAGGGCGGTTGCCTTATCGGATATAGTCTTTCGACACGAGGTCGTAGTAGAGGGCTTCGAGCTCGGCCAGCGAGAGTTTGGCCACGCTGTGCTCGATGATGCGGATGAGTTCGGCGCGCCGGCTCTCCTCGTCGGCGGCAAAATGGGTGAAGACCTTGGGCATGGCGGACATGGGGTTGTGGGTGAATGGCTGTGCAAGAACGCGCCGCCGGCTTGCGGGTGGGCGCGCTGCGGTTGCAAAGTTACGGCTTTTCGGCCGAATCGTTTGCCGTTCGACGGGAAATTTGTAAATTTGCGCCAAGAAACGTCTAAACCGCAATCCGAATGAAAAAACTGCTTGTGCTCCTTGCCGCCGCCCTGCTGGCACTGCCCGGCCGGGCCGAGGTGCAGCGTCCGCGACTCGTCGTGGGGCTCGTGGTCGACCAGATGCGCTGGGACTACCTCTATTATTATCACGACCAGTACGGCCCCGACGGTCTGCGCCGCCTCATGGACGGGGGCTTCAGCTTCGAGAACACGATGATTAATTATGTGCCCACGGTGACGGCTATCGGCCATGCCAGCGTCTACACGGGCAGTGTGCCGGCCCTGCACGGCATCGCCGGCAACAACTTTTACATCGACGGCCGCAAGACCTACTGCTGCTCGGACACCACCGTGCAGAGCGTGGGCTCGAAGAGCCGCGAGGGCCAGATGTCGCCGCGCAACCTGCTGGCGTCGGGCCTCGGCGACGTGCTCAAGACGGCAACTGACTTTCGGGCCAAGGTCATCGGCGTGGCGCTGAAGGACCGCGCCGCCATCCTGCCCGCCGGGCATGCCGCCGACGCCGCCTACTGGTGGGACACTTCGGCCGGCCATTTCGTCTCGTCCACCTATTATATGCAGGAGCTTCCCCGCTGGGTGCAGCAGCAGAACCGACGCCTCGGGGCCAAGCCCGGCACCGATGTGAAAACTTCGGTGGAGGGCGTCACCAAGACTTTCCAGATGGCCGAGGCCGCATTGGAGCACGAACAGCTGGGCCAGGACTCCGTTACCGACCTGCTGGCCGTGAGCATTTCGTCGACCGACGCCATCGGCCACACGTTTGGCACGCGCGGACAGCAGAACCACGACGCCTACATGGAGCTCGACCGGCAGCTGGCCCGCTTCCTGAACGTGCTCGACGAGCGCGTCGGCCGCGGCAACTACCTGCTCTTTCTCACGGCCGACCACGGCGCGGCCCACAACCATAACCTCCTGCGCCGCCACCGCATTCCGGCGGGCGGGCTGGAGACGTGGACGTGGATGGACAGTGTGGATCGGGCCGTCTGCCAGCAGTTGGGGCTGTCAACGCCCGTCGTTCAAGGCGAAGACGCGGGGCGAATCTACCTTAATCGCGACGCGATTGCCCGCCAATCGCAGCGCGTTGACGCCGTAAAACAAGCCCTTATCCGCGAGTTGGAGCGGCGCGACGACATACTCTACGCCGTGGATTACGACCGCGCCCTCACCACGTCGGTGCCGCAGCCCATCCGCGAGCGCATCGTCAACGGCTACAACAAAAAGCGCAGCGGCGACATTTTCTACGTGCCCCGCGCCGACTGGGAGAACGTAAGCAGCAAGCCCGATTACCCCGGCACCACGCACGGACAGTGGAATCCATACGACGCCCACATCCCCTTCGTGGTCTATGGCTGGCATGTGGGCCACGGCGAAACGGCCGAACCCACGGCCATTGTCGACATTGCGCCCACCATCTGCGAGCTGCTCCACATCCAGATGCCCAACAGCTGCGTGGGCAACGCCCGGCCCGTGCCCGCCCCCGACGGCCGCGAGGCCCGCTGACGGCTCTTGCCCCGCCGCCACTCATCCCCGTAAATTCAACAACTACAACAACTCTTTTATGAAACATTTCATTCTTGTCCTGGCGGCATCGCTCGCCGTTTCCATTCAGTCTGCGGCGCAGACGGCCCGCAAGTTTGTGCTCCCCAACTCGGCCGACGGCCAGTCCGAGCTCACGGCCTACCTGCCCGCGCGACCCACGGGCCGCGCCATCGTCGATTGTCCCGGCGGCGGCTACGCCCATTTGGCCCTTGACCACGAGGGCCACGACTGGGCGGCCTACTTCAACCGGCAGGGCATCGCCTACTTCGTGCTGAAGTATCGCATGCCCCACGGCGACCGCACCATCCCCCTGACCGATGCCTACCGCGCCATGCGCACCGTTCGCGACTCGGCCGCCACGTGGGGCGTCAACCCCCACGACGTGGGCATCATGGGCTTCTCGGCCGGCGGCCATCTGGCCTCCTCGGTGAGCACCCATGCCCCCTGGGCCTCGCGTCCCGACTTTGCCATCCTCTTTTATCCCGTCATCACCATGGGGCAGGGCTGCCACGGCGGCTCCAAGGCCAACTTTCTGGGCGACGGACAGGACGACCCTGCACTGACACGGGCCTGGAGCAACGAGACGCAGCTGCGCCGTCACCTCACTCCGCCCACCGTCATCCTGCTGGCCAACGACGACGCGGCGGTGCCCCCCGTGCCCAATGGCGTGGCCTATTATTCGGCCATGCGCAGTCTGGGCAAGGACTGCGCCCTCTACATCTATCCCTCGGGAGGCCACGGCTTCGGCTTCAGGCCCAGCTACGCTTTCCACGACCAGATGCTCGCCGACCTCACCCAGTGGCTTGCCGCGCTGCCCTCGCCCCGTCCCGGAGCCCGCCGCGTGGCCTGCATCGGCAACTCCATCACCGACGGCGCCGGCCTCGCCATGGCCGAGTCGCAGGCCTACCCCGCCCGGTTGCAGCAGCTGCTCGGCCCCGACTGGCTCGTGAAAAACTTCGGAGTCTCGGCCCGCACCTTATTAAATAAGGGCGACCACCCCTACATGCAGGAGCCGGCCTGGCGCGACGCTCTCGACTTCCAGCCCCAGACCGTCATCGTCAAGCTGGGCACCAACGACTCCAAAGCCCACAACTGGCAGTACAGGGCCGACCTGGAGCGCGACCTGCAGCAGCTGGTCGACTCGCTCAAAGCCCTGCCCACCCGGCCCGCCATCTACCTGTGCACGCCCGTGCCCACCACGCGGCTCACCGGTCGCGACATCAACGACAGCATCATCACGGCCGGCGTTATCCCCGTCATTCGGAAGGTGGCGCGCAAAAACCGCCTCACCCTCATCGACTTGCACGCGGCTTTCAGCCTGGCCGACGGCCGGCAGATGCAGCGCGACGGCGTACATCCCACTGCGGAGGGGGCCGAACAGATGGCCCGCATCATCGCCCCGTATCTCAAACCGTGAGCTCCCCGTGTCCCCGCCGCCCGGTGTTGGCAGCCGGGGCACGGTCTCTAAAAGCCGGGTCTGAACGCCCGGCTTTTTTGTTTTTAACCCGTGTTTTTTGGCCATTCTGCCGAAAAACGGTTGCTGCCGTGCCCGTCTCTCTCCACGATTCACTAATTTTGCAGCCGGAATCTGCCGCCCGCGGCCCTCGCGGGCACACGTGTCCGCGCGTCCGCAAACCCCTGAAACGGCGGCCGCCCCGCACGGGACACATCCCTGCAACCCCAAAAAACAACTAAAAACCAACAACAAACCCATGAACAAGCGAATCCTTTTCTCCACCCTGCTGGCCCTCGGCATGGCTCTTCCCCTGCACGCCCAGCGCACGATGGACCGCCTCGACCGTGGCCTCGTGGCCGTGCCCGGCCGCTCGTCGGGCAATCTGGTGAGCTGGCGCAAGCTGGGCGAGGAGTACTACGACACGCAGTACAACCTCTATCGCGACGGCGCCCGCATCGCCTCCGGCCTCTCCGTCTCCAACTTTCAGGATGCCGGCGGCAACTCTTCGAGCAGCTATCAGGTCGAGGCCGTGGTCAACGGCGAGCTGCACGAACGCTGCGCGCCCGTCAAGGCATGGGCCCGACAGTATCTCTCCATCCCCGTAGAGCCCGCCCTCAACCGCGCGGGCAAGGACGTTACGGCCGGCTATTCGCTCAACGACATCTCGCTGGCCGATGTCGATGGCGACGGTGTGCCCGAGCTGATGCTCAAGCGACGCAACGACAGCGGCAACTTGCTCAAGACCAGCAACCGCACCGACTTCAACCGTTACGAGGTCTACACCCTGCAGGGCAAGCGCCTGTGGTGGATCGACCTGGGGCCCAACCTCATGTCGGGGCCCGACGAGCAGTGGGACATGATAGGCTACGACTGGGACGGCGACGGCCGTGCCGAGGCCCTGATGCGCGGTGCCGACAACATGATTATCCACACCGCCGACGGCCACACCATCAACATCGGCGACATGAACTACGACAATGGCGGGACGGCCGACACCCGCGTCGAGTACACCCGCGCCGGCAAGGAGTACCTGCTCTACCTTGACGGCGCCACGGGCGTGCCCTACGGCTACGACGGCAACAGCGGCGCCTACACGCCGCCGGCCTATCCGCTGCCCCGCTTCGAGCAGGGCGAGACGGACTATGCGGCCGTGTGGGGCTCCAACGACACCGGCCACCGCGCCTGCAAGCACTACTTCGGCGCACCCTGCCTGGACGGCCGTCGGGCCAGCATCTTCCTGGGCCGCGGCTGCTACACGCGCCACAAGATGTGCGCGCTCGACGTGGATCCCGTCACCCACAAGCTCTCGCAGCGGTGGCGTTGGAACACCTACGACGCGTCGAGCCCGTGGTTTGGCAACGGTTTCCACAACTTCCAGATAGCCGACGTCGATATGGACGGCCGCGATGAGATAGTCTTTGGCTCGATGATTATCGACGACAACGGCCGTGGACTGGCCACCACCGGCCTCGGACATGGCGATGCACAGCACTGCGGCGACCTCGATCCGTACCGCTGGGGTCTCGAGCAGTTCACCTGTCAGGAGGGCAGCGAGGGCAACAGCTACTGGAACGCCACCACCGGCCAGCTGTATTACCGCAAGGCCGACGGCGGCGACGACGGCCGCGCCCTGGCCGGAAACTTCACCAACGACTACCCCGGCGGCCAAGGCCGTTCCGTCTCTTCGGGCATCATCGGCCTCTCGTCCGACAAGATTCTGCCCGTCGACGCCAACAGTAAGATGAAGTGGGACGACCTGAACTGCCGCATCTACTGGGACGGCGACCTGCTCGACGAGATATTCGACAGCCCCGGCGTGGAGCGTGCCGCCTCGATCACGAAGTGGGGCAACGGCCGCATCTTCACCTCGGGAGGCCAGCTCAACAACTCGTCGAAGAACAATCCCTGCGCCCTTGGCGACATTCTGGGCGACTGGCGAGAGGAATTTATCGTGCGCAACGGCCCGAGCGAGCTGCAGCTCTACACCACCAACTACCCCACGGAACACGCCATTTACACCCTCTGGCACGACCACGAGTACCGCAATGCCATGGCTTGGCAGTGCGTGGGCTACAACCAACCGCCCCATCCCAGCTTCTTCCTGGGCGAGCTTGAAGGCATCACCGTGGCCCCGCCGCCCGTGACACTCACCGGCCGCAGCGTGGTGGCCGACGGCTCAACACTCCGCAGCGGCAAGGCCCATCTGCTGCTTTGCGACCAATCGGACATGACCGTCGGTGTGGCCGACGGGGCTTCTCCTTGGATCGTTACCGACAATGCGCCCGCCATCGTGGCCGGCACGGGAGGCGAAAACGCCCGCAGCAAGACCCCCGAGCGCATGGTTACCACCTGCACCCACACTCTCACGGGCGGGGCTTTCGGCGGTGCCACGCGGCTGGTGAAGCAGGGCGAGGGCGTGCTTGTGCTGCCCAACGTCACCGAAAACCACAGCGGCCCCACCGACATTTGGAACGGTACGCTCCGGTTCGACGGCACCATGGCCAAGAGTCCCGTGTGGCTCAACCGCCACACGCGCCTTGTTTCGCGCGGCGGCCACTTCCTCGGCGGGCTGCGTGCAGACTACAACGCTACCCTGCTGCCCGGCGACGACGGCGTGGGCAGCCTCTCGGCCAGCCGCCTCGACCTCGGCATCGGCGCCCGTGTGGTGTTCGACATCGTCAATGCCCGCCCCGACACGCTCAATGCCGACACCCTCGTGCTCCAGACCAAAGACTGGGGAGAGTACGGGCCCAAGTACAAGGCGCCCGTGTTTGAGTTCCGCATCCAGGGCGAGCTGCCCGACGGCGACTACACCTTGGGCCGTGTCGACTCGCTGCGCGGCCGCCTGGCCGACATCCTGCTCGAGGGCCTCGGCGACCGCCGCACCCGTCTCGTGCTGGCCGACGGCCGCCTCTCGCTGCACGTTGAGACGCTGCGCAGTGCCGCCGCCGTGCGCTGGAACGGTACCGACGGCTCCCATATCTGGGACTTCGGCGTGAGTGAAAACTTCCTCAACGGCGACAAAAAAGACTATTCCGCGCCGGGCGACGACGTGACTTTCGACGACCGGGCCGCCTCCACGCAGGTAGAAGTGAAGGGTGCGGTGCGCCCCGCCTCGCTGCTTTTCACCAACGATACCAAGGCCTACACCCTCTCGGGCGACAGCATCGTGAGCCCCGCCACGCTCCGCAAGACGGGCGCCGGCACGCTCACCGTGGCCTCGCTCAACCGCATGGCCTCTACCGAGGTGAGCGGCGGACGGCTCGTGGTGAACAGTCTGGGCAATCTCACGGGCGTGGCCTACGGCGCGCTGGGCACGGCCGCGAGCCGCATCACGCTCTCGGGCGGAGCCACATTCGGCGTGGCCCGCACCATCATCACTGACCAGCCGTTCTTCATCGGCAGCGGCGGCGCCACGTTCGAGACGCCCGGCGGCACGGCCCTCACCCTGAACCGAGGCCTTGCCGGGGCGGGCAACACTGTGACCAAGACGGGCGACGGCACGCTCACGCTCGGCACGGTCAACACCATCGACCGCCTCGTCATTGCCCGCGGCACGGTGAACGACGTGGAGCTCTACAACCAACCACAGCTCCCTGCCACCGTGGAGTTCGGCCAGGGCACGCTCTACGACCCCGCCACAGAGAACAGTTCGTCGGTCAATCCCGTGAACTTCGTCGTGCCCGAGGGCTGCACCGGCACGTTCCATGCCGACCCGCGCTGCAACTACACGGGCCGCCTCACCGGCCGCGGCACGTTCAATGTGTACGACGCTTGGGTGCGTTGCACGTTCAGCGGCGACTGGAGCGACTTCGAGGGCACGGTGGTGCCGCGCCTCGAAAACCGCACGACGAAGCACCTCTACACCAACGAAACCTTCGACTTCACCAACAGCCACGGCCTTCCCCGGGCCACGCTCAACGTGCCGTCGGGCGTTACCGTGAGCAACAACGGCCACGATTTCCCTCTTGGCAGCGTCACCGGCGCGGGCACCTTGGCCGGCAGCGGCGCATGGATCGTGGGCGTTTTGGGCAACGATTTCAACTTCGGCGTGGTCTCCACCAGCAAGGTGGTGAAGCGCGGCGCGGGCCGTATGAACCTCTCTTTTGCCAACAAGGTGCAGGGACAGCTGCAGGTTGACGAGGGCATGCTTTCGTTCACCTCCGGCACAGCCACCCCTATCATCGGCTCCACGCTCACGGTGAACGGCGAGGCCGAGGTCAAGGGCACGGGTCTGGTGAGTGCCGTGACGCTCAACGGCGCGAGCCGTTTCTCCCCCGTGAAGTATGCCAACGACAACTTGGGCGGCGTGTTCCGCACGTCGGCCATGTTCAAGATGGCCCCCACGGCCACGGCCAACTTCGTGGTGAGCAGCAAGAGCGGCACGACCGTCGTGGGTTCGCGCATCGAGTGCGGCAACTTCCTCTACCTGGGCAACGTCCGCGTGACACTTGCCGACGGCTACACGCCCGCTGTGGGCGACAGCATCTGCCTCTGGACTTGCCAGCGCGTGATGCAGGCCCCCACGTCGGTGACGCTGCCCGAACTGCCCGCCGGCATGGCCTGGGAGCGCACGTCGCTCACCGACAAGAGCACCACGGGCTACCTGCGCATCGTCGCGGCGACCACGGGTTTGGGCCGTCTTTCGGCCGATGTCGAGGCTGCTTTCGAGGTCTACGCCGTGGGTGGAGCCCATGTGGGCCGCGTGACCGCCCGTCCCGCCGACCTGCGCCGCCGTCTCCTCGCCCTCGGTCTTGCCCCCGGCACCTACATTGCACGCTCGGCTTCTTCTGCCGTTAAGGTGGTCTTAGCCCCCTAATCCGGTGGTCTTAGCCCCCTAAGATAGGGGGTTGGGGGTCTGACCCCCCGCTCCCTCCTTTCTGTTTCAAGTTATCCCCCGCCTTGTCCAAACGACAACCCGCAACAACAACAAACAACGCTTCGCCCTGGTTGGCAGTGTTGTTTGTTGTTGTTCGAGTTGTCTTTAAATTTATATAGAGCAGCACAAGGGCGGTCGGAACATGCGTTTGGAGCATGCCGTGTGGGCGGTCGGCGGATGTTTGAGGGTACGGCAGGCATGTCCCGGCAGGGACATGGCGAAATAAACACGCCGTAATCGCGCGACGAGCACGCCGTAATCGCGTGGCGAAAACGGTGTAATCGTGCGGTGAAAACACCGCAGACGCTCGGCGGATACGGCGTAATCGTGGGACGACGGCACACCCATGCCGGCAGGACGGTGCGGGAAAGGCAGGACGGGCGCCCTGTCGGCACCGGTCGAAGACTGACAAATGTGGCAGACGCGGGTGTGCCAAATGTGTCAGTCGGCGGCGTTGTCACGGTGTTGGCACGCTTTTGGCAGAGGGGGAGGGTGGGCTGCCGCAAGGCGGAGACCCACGACAAACCGTGCACGCGAAGCGTGCGACACAACGTATTCACATTCTAAAAATACATGAAATTATGAAAGTAAGACCATTAGCAGACAGAGTGCTGGTGCTCCCCGCACCGGCCGAAGAGAAAGTAGGAGGCATCATTATCCCCGACACGGCCAAGGAAAAGCCGCAGCGCGGCAAGGTGGTGGCTGTGGGACAGGGCACCAAAGACGAGGCCATGCTTCTCAAGGAGGGCGACGAAGTGCTCTATGGAAAGTACTCGGGAACCGAGCTGGAGAACGACGGCGAGAAGTATCTCATGATGCGGCAGAGCGATGTGCTCGCAGTGGTTGAGTAATTCAAAATTCAAAATTCATAATTCAAAATTGAGCCATCCGGGGGGATTTTTCAAGCGATGACAAGCTCGTGATAAAGCCGGGCCGAGTTGCCAAGCTAATAATTCCAGGCTGATGATAAAGCCGAGCAGAGTTGCCAAGCAAGCGATGACAGGCTCGCGACACGTCGCCCCCGCACTCATATTTAAACCATACCCAGCCCGTGAAGAAGCCGTGAGAGGCTGAGCGGGCCATAAAAAATTACAATTATGTCTAAGATTATCAAGTTCGATACAGAAGCACGCGACCTGCTCAAGCAGGGTGTAGACCAGTTGGCCAATGCCGTCAAGGTGACGCTGGGCCCCAAAGGCCGCAATGTGGTGATTGAAAAGAAGTTCGGTGCCCCGCAGATTACCAAGGACGGCGTGACCGTGGCCAAGGAGGTGGAGCTCGAAGACAAGTTTGAAAACACCGGCGCACAGCTCGTGAAGAGCGTGGCCAGCAAGACGGGCGACGACGCCGGAGACGGTACAACCACCGCCACCATACTGGCACAGGCCATCGTCAACGAGGGCCTGAAGAACGTAACGGCCGGCGCCAACCCCATGGACCTCAAGCGCGGCATCGACAAGGCCGTGGCCAACGTGGTGGATTTCATCAAGAACAACGCCGAGCTCGTGGGCGACAACTACGACAAGATTGAGCAGGTGGCCACCGTTTCGGCCAACAACGACCCCGAGATTGGCAAGCTGCTGGCCGACGCCATGCGCAAGGTGTCGAAAGATGGAGTGATTACCATCGAGGAGAGCAAGACCCGCGACACCAGCATCGGCGTGGTGGAGGGCATGCAGTTCGACCGCGGTTACCTCTCGGGTTACTTCGTGACCGACGCCGACAAGATGGAGTGCGTGATGGAAAATCCCTATATCCTCATCTACGACAAGAAGATTTCAAACCTCAAGGAGTTCCTCCCCATCCTGCAGCCTGCCGCTGAGAGTGGCCGTCCGCTCATGGTGATTGCCGAGGATGTGGACTCTGAGGCCCTCACTACGCTCGTGGTGAACCGTCTGCGCGGCGGCTTGAAGATCTGCGCCGTCAAGGCCCCCGGCTTCGGCGACCGCCGCAAGGCCATGCTCGAAGACATTGCCGTGCTCACCGGCGGCGTGGTCATCAGCGAGGAGAAAGGCCTCAAACTCGACCAGGCCACCCTCGAAATGCTCGGCACGGCCAAGAAAGTGACTGTATCGAAAGACTTTACCACCATCGTGGACGGGGCCGGCGCCAAGGAGAATATTCAGGAGCGCGTGGCACAAATCAAGAACGAAATTGCCAACACCAAGAGCTCTTACGACAAGGAGAAGCTGCAGGAGCGTCTGGCCAAGCTGGCCGGCGGTGTGGCCGTGCTCTATGTGGGCGCCAACTCCGAGGTGGAGATGAAAGAGAAGAAAGACCGTGTGGACGACGCTCTGTGCGCCACTCGCGCCGCCATCGAGGAGGGTGTCGTGGTGGGCGGCGGCACCACCTACATCCGTGCCCAGCAGGGACTGGCCGATGTGAAGGGTGACAATGCCGACGAGCAGACGGGCATCAACATCGTGTGCCGCGCCATCGAGGAGCCGTTGCGCCAGATTGTGGCCAACGCCGGCGGCGAGGGCGCCGTGGTGGTGGACAACGTTCGCGGCGGCAAGGGCGACTACGGCTACAACGCCCGCGCCGACCGTTACGAAGACCTGCGCGCTGCCGGCGTCATCGACCCGGCCAAGGTGGCCCGCGTGGCTCTGGAGAATGCCGCCTCGATAGCGGGCATGTTCCTCACCACCGAGTGCCTCATCTGCGACAAGCCCGAGGAGAACGCACCGGCCATGCCCGCTGCACAGCCCGGCATGATGTAATCCTGCGCTACCGTATCCGGGGGCGCGTGCCGAGGGGCACGCGCCCCTTTCGGTTTCGGCACGTTAGTCTTTTTTAAATATTGGCCGGTGCTTTTTCACGCTTAAATATTTGGAACATATCCATAAACTTCGTACCTTTGCAGCGGTAAACTGTAACAGACCCTTCTGTGAGAGGGTCAACGATATTTTTTGATTTGTTTTAGTAGATTAGTTTTTAAGTAGTTTGTTTTTTGGAAATCGGTTGTCGCGATGACATCCGATTTTTTTTGTGCTTCCCTTAAAAACCGTTATCTTTGCACCATGAAGCCGAAATTACACATCGATTGGAAGAAAGTTCTGCTGTTTCTGCTGGTCTCTGCCGGACTGATTTACATCACGCGGTCGCTGCTCATGTCCATGGGCATCGTGCTGCTGCTGTTTGTTGTCGACAGCTTGCTGGCCGACAGGGAGTACCGCCGCCGCACGCGCCGCCTCTTCGACGAGCTTCGACGCAGGCACGAGGAGGAGCAAAAGCAATAGCTGCGCGCCATGGAACAGCTCACACAACTCTATACGGCCTGGCGGGGCGAGGCTCCGGCACGGGTGGAACGCCTGGCCGGGGCGGGCAGCAACCGGCAGTATTACCGCATGGCCGACGCCGCGGGGCAGACGGTTGTCGGCGTGGTGGGCACGAGCCGCGAGGAGAACCACGCCTTCGTCTACCTGGATCGCCACTTCGTGCGGCGCAAGCTGCCCGTGCCGCGGGTGCTCGCCGTGAGTGCCGACGAGATGTGCTACTTGCAGACCGACCTGGGCGAACGCTCGCTTTTCGACGCCATTCGCGGCGGTCGCGAGGCCGGCGGACGCTACAACGTGGCCGAGCGCGAGCTACTGCTGCGCACCATCCGCGAACTGCCCAACATCCAGATGCGCGGTGCGCGCGGGCTCGACTGGAGCCAATGCTACCCTCAGCCCGAGATGGATGAGGACAGCGTGCTCTTCGATCTGAACTATTTCAAGTACTGTTTTCTCAAGCCCACGGAGCTCGATTTCCACGAACTCAAGCTCGAAGCCGCCTTTCGCCGCCTGGCCAAAGACCTCACGTCGGAGCCCGCCGAGAGCTTCCTCTATCGTGACTTCCAGGCCCGCAACGTGATGCTCGACGCCGAGGGGCAGCCCTTCTTCATCGATTTTCAAGGCGGACGGCGCGGTCCTGTGTACTACGATCTGGCCTCTTTCCTGTGGCAGGCCTCGGCCAAATACCCTTTCAAACTGCGTCGCGAGCTGGTGGCTGCCTACTACGAGTCGCTCAAGCAGTACACCGAGGTGCCCTCGGTGCGCCATTTTGCCGAGCGGTTGAGCCTTTTTGTGCTCTTCCGCACGCTGCAGGTGCTGGGCGCCTACGGCTTCCGCGGCTACTTTGAACACAAGCAACACTTCATCGACAGCATTCCGCCGGCCATCGACAACCTGCGCGACCTGCTGCGCCTGCGCGACGACGTGCTGCCCTATCCCTACCTGCGCGACCTGCTGCGCCGCCTCACCGAGCTGCCGCAGTTCGCTCCCGTGCCCCCGCCCGTGCACAGTCGGACCGACGGCTACCGCACCACCGACCGCGACATCTACCCCGCCCATCCGCAGGACGGCCCCGCCACGTTCTCCAAGTACGACGGCAAGGGCCCGCTACGGGTCACCGTTTATAGCTTCTCCTACCGTCGGGGCATCCCCGACGACCCCTCGGGCAACGGCGGAGGCTACGTTTTCGACTGCCGCAGCACCCACAATCCGGGCCGCTACGAGCCCTACAAGCAGCTCACGGGACTGGACGAACCCGTCATCCGTTTTCTGGAGGACGACGGAGAGATACTCGAATTTCTCGACCACGTCTACGCCTTGGCCGACAAGCATGTGGCCCGCTACCTGCAGCGTGGCTTCACCCATCTGATGTTCTGCTTCGGCTGCACGGGCGGCCAACATCGCAGCGTCTACAGCGCGCAGCACCTGGCCGAGCATGTGCACAAGCGGTTCGGGGTGGAGGTGCACGTGGTGCACCGCGAGCAAGGCATCGAGCAACGCCTGGTTTGAAAGGCCCGGCGCCGTCTGTTGCAAAAAGGCATCAAGACCGTAGGAACACGGTCTTGATGCCTTTTTGGTATGTTTCCGGATTCGTGTTGCGGGCAGTTATGCCAGCAGTGCGCGGAGCTGGGCAGCGACTCTGTCGGCATGCCGGCGGGCGAGGGCCTTGATGTTGGCCAGCTGTTCGGGGTCGGTGCGCAGGGCATACGACACTCCTCCGGTGTACACATAGTCCTGCAGGTCGAGCTGGCACAGGCTGGCCGTGGCCTTGATTTGCGACATAAGTATCTCGTCGACGGTGTAGCCCAGTGCCTCGTGGCTGTACCAATCGGCCGTAGCACCCGTGGTGAACGAGGCGATGAGCTTCTTGCCTTTCAGGGCCGTGCCCGTGGAGCCGTGGGCAAAGCCGTGCACACACACCTCCTCGACCCAGCGGTGGAGCATCGACGGCAGGCTGTACCAGAACACGGGAAACTGCCACACGATGACGTCGGCCTTGACGAGCTTCTGCTGTTCGGCCGCCACATCGATGCGAAAGTCGGGGTAGAGCTCGCTCAAGATGGAAAACTTGGCCTCGGGAAACTGGCGTTTCAGCTCGTTGAGCACCGTGTCATTGGCCACCGAATCTTTCAGGTCGGTGTGGCCGGAAACAATTAGAACTTTCTTCATGATATGGAATAATGTTGCAAATCGGGTCAGTCCGCGGGTGTGTGCCGGCCGTCCTGTCGGGGGCTCTGCCCTGTTGGTTCCTGCCCGTGTGGCCGTGCCGGGGTGTTGAGCCGCCGTTTCACCACAGCCGGATTGCCGGCCACGAGGCAGTCGTCGGGTACGTCACGAATCACCACTGACCCGGCGGCCACGATGCAGCGGCGGCCGATGGTGACGCCGGGACACACGATGACGCCCCCGCCGAGCCAGGTGTCGTCGCCGATGGAGATGGGGTAGGAGGTCTCGCGGGTGCCTCGCCGCGCCTCGGCGTCGAGCGGATGCTGGGGCGTGAGCAGCTGGCAGCCGGGGCCAATCTTCACGTCACGACCGATGGTGACCGTGGCGCCGTCGAGGATGGTGCAGTTGTAGTTCAGAAAACTGCGCTCTCCCAGCGTGATGCCGTTGCCGTGGTCACAGTGGAAAGGCGGGCACACACAGCTGCTGTCGGGGATTCCCGGAATGACCTCGCGCAGGGCTTCGCGGAAGCCGGGCGAGGTGATCGTGAGCTGGTTCAGGCGTAGGCAGGCCTCCTTGGCGTGGGCCAGGCTGGCGTTGATTTCGGGGTCGGAGAAGTCGTAGAGCCGCTGCGACCGCATCTTCTGGAATTCGCTGTCCATCTTTGGGTGGGTGTCGGGCCGCCCGGCATGGGGCGGCGGTGTGGCTGCAAAGGTAGCAAAAAAACGGGTAGACGGTGCGTTGCGCGCCCGAAATGTTGAAAAATAAAATGCCCGTACAGCGGCGTATGGGGTGCGCGAGGCTGTACGGGCGTGGTGAGGCTGCCTTATGACGGCCTCGGATAGGCCTATTTCTTGGTGGCCTTGAACAGAAGCGGGGTTGCTTTCTTGATGAGCCGGGGCTGCAGCTTGCCGTCGATGTAGACGCCGCCAGCCACGATTTGCATCTGAAGCGTCTTGTTCGTGGCGTTGTAAGCACCGAGCGAACCACTATTGTTGACGTAGAACGCCACCACCACGTCGTGTTCTTTCTTCTCGGTGCCGTAGGCAAACTTGTAGGTCAGGCCCTTGGGATTGATGAGGAAACACGCCGGCGACACGCTGTAGAACCCGATGTAGCACTTCATGCTCTGGGCTTGCTGCTGGGCCAGCGCCTTGCCGAGGGCTTCGTCCGAGATGGCCGGAACAAGCGCCTGGGCCGGCAGATTGTCGATGGTCATCACCGAATCGGTGGCGATGGTCCAGTTCACGTCGAGCGTATCAGTGACATCTTTCGCATTCTTGGGGTTGGTAGCGGGGAAGATGACAGAGCCCTTGTAAGTGCCTTTCACAGTTTCAAAAGCCGCCTTCACCTCTTCTTTAGTGAGGCTCTTGGGGCTGTCGTTCTCGGTACAAGCGTTGAAGACCAGTGCGGCGGCGCAGCAGGCCGCCATGGAAATGATTTTTAAGCTTTTCATTTTTCTGTTAAATTTTGGCATTTGTATTTCTTGTTGCTGCCCCTTAAACGGCGTGGTGTGGGAAACCTTGCACGGCCAATGCGATTTTTTTAGGTATTGCCCGTTTTTTCTTGGCCGTGCGCCGCCGATTCGCTAACTTTGTACACAAATAGCCGCCGCCCCGCCGGGCCGGTGGGGCTACACCTTATTATATATGTTTTTATGCGGCGCGCCACGCAAGGTTTCGCCTGGCACGGCATTTCAGGAGTGAAGACCGGAGAGACCGTGCACGGGCCGCCGCCCAGCCGCCGACGGACGTAACCATGACCGTACAGACCACAGACAACGAAGAGCAGCTCGTGCAGCTATTCCGCCAGGGCAGTCCTCTGGCCATGGAGAGGCTGTATGCGGGCTATGCCAGCTACCTCACGGGAGTCTGTGCACGCTATGTAACGGGCGACGCCGACTTGGCCGACGTGCTGCAGGAGAGCTTCATCAAGATCTATACGCAGCTGGAGCGGTTCAGCTATCGCGGCCCCGGGTCGCTGCGGGCATGGATGGCACGCATCGTGGTGAACGAGAGTCTGCAGCTGTTGCGCCGGCAGAAACGCGAGGGAACGGTGGTGCTCAACACTGACCTGCCCGACCTGCCCGACGAAGATCCCGACACGGAGGGGCTGCCGCCAGAGGCGGTGATGACCTTGTTGCGCCGCTTGCCCGAAGGCTACCGCACCGTGCTCAACCTCTATGTCATCGAAGGACGGAGCCACAAGGAGATAGGACAGCTGCTCGGCATCAGGCCCGACAGCTCGGCCTCGCAGCTCCATCGCGCCAAGAACATGCTGGCGCATCTCATCAACGAATACAAGAAAGGCAAGTCATGAACGACGAATGGATGAACAAGCTGAGGCAGCTGGCCGACGATTACGGCCCCGAGCCGCCCGCCGACCTGCCCGCACGCATCAGCCGCGAGCTGGCGCGGCGCGGTGTGCAGTCTGCCGGAGCCCGCGTGGTGACGTTGCGCCGTTGGGCCGTGGCCGCCGTGGCTGCCGCCGCCGTGACGGTGGGAGTGGTCTTCTGGATGCGGCCCGCTGGGCATCGTGACCTGCCTGCCGGAACTATGGTGGCCCAGCGCGGGCCGGCCGCCAAGGCCGCCCACAGGGCGGGCGGCGGCCACGGCGCGGTCCCCGGAGGGGCAGAAGCGCTCGTGGCATCGGCTCCTTTGACCCAGGCCTCAAGGGCCGTCGCGAAGCCTGTGGCTGCCGCCGACATTGCTTTGGCCGCTGGGCCGACCGATGTGCCGACTGCCGACGAGACTGCAACAACGCCCCCGGCCGCCACCCCGGCCGAAGCCTCGGCCGGGAGGGACACCGTGAGGCGCGTGCGCCGGAGCCGCTTCACCGACGATGCCGCCCCGCTCCTGGCCTCGGCCGACCTGCCCCGCGACTCCCGTGCATGGCGCGTGGGTGCCTTCTATGGCAGTGCGGGCGGCTCGGGTGCGGGCCCCACGGCCTCCCAGGAGCCGCTGGGCGACTTCTCGCAAGCCAGCTATGCCGACGCCGGTCTGCCGTACGATGCGGCCAAGCTGCAGGCCGTGCGGGCCCCCGAGACCGACGATCCCCCGACGACCACCCACGAACACCACCACCAGCCCCTGCGCGTGGGCCTCTCGGTGAGCCGGCGACTCAACGCCCGCTGGAGCTTGCAGACGGGCCTTGTCTACAGCAAACTCAGTTCCGAACTGGTTCAGGAGCAGCGCGGCGTGATGCAAAGCACCGTGCGCCAGCGGCTCCACTACGTGGGATTGCCCCTCATGGCCAGCTACAGCCTGTGGCGCACGCCGCACGTCAACGTCTACGCCTCGGCCGGCGGATGCGTGGAACAGCTGGTGAGCGGCCGCCAGACGGAGGACCACAGCGACCGTTCGACCCGCGTGAGCGAGCACCGACCCGTGTTCAGTCTGCTGGCGACGGCGGGCGTGGAATATCTGGGCACGCCGCGGCTGAGCGTCTTTGCCGAGCCCGGCGCCGCCTGCTACCTGCACAATGGCAGCGGCGTGCACTCGGCCTATACCGACAAGCCGCTCGGCCTGCACCTCAATGTGGGCGTGCGGGTGACGGTGAAATAGGCGGGTTTGAGTTTTTTAACGTTTTACGGTTCTTTCTCCTCCGGCACGGTTTAGCGGTTTTACGATTTGTTTTCGTAAATTTGCACGTATGACCGCCCGGAGACATTTGCTGCTGCTTCCCTTGTTGTTCATCCTCACGCCGGGGGTGGGAGGCAGCGCCGCCGCCCGTGGGGCCATGGCCGTGGACGAGGGCGAATCGTCGCCGTCGGTGCGTTCGGCCACGCGCATCTTCTATACGCTGAACCGCCAGAACGGCCTTTCCGACAATGGTATTTTGCAGATGATTCAGCTCGGCGATGGCCGCATGGCGGTCTATACCGAGCGTGGCGTCAACGTGTACAACGGGCAGAACTTCTGCCTGGTGCCGCTGCACAAGGGGCTGCGCACGCCCCTGCGCCGCTACGATGGCGAGACGCACCTCTACCTCGACCGGCAGGAACGGCTCTGGATCAAGGACCATTATGCCGTGACCTGCGTGGACCTGCAGCGTCTGCGCCCCATGCCCGCCCCGCTCGACTCGCTTCGTTGCTGGGGCGGCGGGCTGCAACCCGAAGACCTCTACATCGACAGCCAGCACGACACATGGGTCGTTGTGGGCCGCAGGCTGCGCAACATCTGTACCCGCCGCGACTATCTCATGCCCGATTCGCTGGGCCGACTGCAGGACCTGGACGTGTGGGACGGCCGCCTCTACACCTTTTTCAGCACGGGCATGGCCGTGGACTACGACCTGCGCACCGGCCGCCGGCTGCGCGTGGCCACGGCCTACGGCCCGGCCGACGCCCGGCTTTACCAGCGCACCTCGCTCATTGTGCGCGGTCCCCACCGCATGTTCTACCAGATTCGCACGAGCCGGCACGAGACCATTTTCCTCGCGTTCGACACGCGCCGCTTCCGCTTTCGCGAGCTTTACCGCTCGCCCTACATCCTCAACACGCTCAATGTCACGCCCGACAACGTGGCCCTGATATGCAGTCTGCGCGGTTACCTGCTCTTCGACCTGAACCGCGGGGCCCGCTGCCGGGAGTTCCGCACGGTGTCGCTGCCCGACGGCAGCACCCTCACCGACGGCATCAACACCATCTATCCCGACCACCAGCAAGGCGTGTGGCTGGGCACTTACCACAACGGACTGCTCTACGCCTCGTCGCTTTTCAACCTCTTCGACACGCGAACCCTCAACATTCCCGTGTGTCCCATCCTGACCAACGTCTACCTTGGCGGCGAGGAGCTGCGCATGGGGCGGGCCTACGGCGGCCGCGTGCTGCTGCCCACGGACACGCCCTACCTGCAGCAACTGCGGTTGGGAAGCGGCCAGCGCGACGTGTCCTTCAAGTTCACGACGATGAACTACGTGCGGCCCCGCGGCACCTGTTACCGCTACCGCTTCGATGGCGGGGTGTGGCACACGGTGTCGGCCGACAGCCATCCCGACGTGGTCAGCGACCACGGTGTGATGTATCTCTCGTTCACCCGCCTGGCTGCGGGCGACCACACGCTGCAGGTGCAGGCCTCGACCAACCCGCGGCGGTGGGTGGGCACGGTGCGCACGGTGCACATTTCGGTGGCGCGGCCGTGGTGGGCGTGGCCCGGCGTGTGGGCGGGCGCGGTGGTGCTGGCCGGCGGAGTGGGGGCCGGATGGCTGCTGAGGCGGCGGCGCAAGGAGGCCGCGGCCGGCACGGAAAGCCCGGTTTTGTCGCCGCAGCGGCCACAGGCGGAGCCGATGGCCGCGCAGTTCAGGCCTTTGAGTCCCGTGTCGGAGGCTCCGGCAGAGCCTGCGGCTGATGTCGCGGCCGCGCAGCCCGATTTCCTGCAGCGGGCCGAGGCCCTCGTGCGGCGGCATCTGGCCGACGGCGAGTACGGCGTGGAGCAGCTGGCCAACGACCTCTGCGTGGAACGGACAGGCCTTTACAAGAAGCTCACCGCCCTCACGGCCGACACCCCCGTGGCCTTTATCCGCAACATCCGGCTGGACGAAGCGGCCCGCATGCTGCGCCAGGGGCGGCACGGCGTGAATGAGATTGCCGCACAGTGTGGCTTCAACAGTCCCAGCTACTTCGCCAAGTGCTTCAAGCTCAAGTTCGGCATGAAGCCGTCGGAATACCAGTAATTCCTTTTCTTCGCTGCCTTGCGGCATGGCCGTGGGCTGCGCATGCTGCGGGCGCGGCGCTGCAACCGCCGCGCGATGAGGCCGCAATCGCCGCGCGAAAACGGCGCAACCGCATCGCGTCGAGCCGTTTTTCGCGGGGCGTTTTCCCGTTTTTCAGCTTGCGTTTTTGCCGTTTTCCGTTGCTGAACCAAGGGAAAATCAACATACGTTACATCCCAAATCTTCATTTGTTCTATCCTTTTTCGGGGCCGAAACCCTAACTTTGCAACCGTCGGGCAGGCGTATGTCGCTACCCCGTCGGGCCCCGTGCCGTGCCCGTGCGGCCTGTTGCCAACCATTCATCATTCATCATACAACCTAAAATTACGCAATCGACATGAACCTAAAGAAGAACCTCATCCTTGCGTCGGCGGCCGTCTGCTGCTCCGTGGCCGGAGCGCACGCCCCGTCGCAACCCGCAGCCCATGCGGCCGGCACCCCCGGCCGGCTGCCCGTGCAGACCATGAACACCGCGCCGCGGCCAGCGCCCACCCAGGCCCGCCACCAGGTGCAGGGCACCGTGACCGACGCTGCCGGCGAGCCCATCATCGGCGCAACCGTCATGGAGAAAGGCACCGGCAACGGCACAGTGACCGACCTTGACGGCCGCTTCTCCCTCACGGTGGCTTCCGCCCGGGCCACGCTGCAGGTGACATACATCGGTTTCGCCCCGCAGGAACTGCCGCTCAACGGCCGCCGGAATGTGGCCGTGACGCTGCAGGAAGACAACAAAGTGCTCAACGAGGTGGTGGTCATCGGCTACGGCACACAGCGCAAAGGCGACGTGACGAGCTCCGTGGGCAGCGTGAAGCGTGAGGACTTCACGGCCGGTGCGGTGAACGATGCCGGGCAGCTGATACAGGGAAAGATAGCCGGCCTGTCGGTCACCAATCCCAACGGAAACCCTGTGGGCGGCACCGAAGTGTCGCTGCGCGGCAGCACAACCATCCTTGGCGCATCGACCAATCCGCTGATTTTGATCGACGGCGTGCCGGGCGACTTCAACACCGTGGCCCCCGAAGACATCGAGAGCATCGACGTGCTGAAAGACGGCTCGGCCGCGGCCATCTACGGTTCGCGCGGCACCAACGGCGTGGTGATGATTACCACGCGCAAGGCCAAGGGCGAGAACATGAACGAAGTGCAGTACAGCGGCTACCTCACCATGACCCATATCGTGAAGAAACCCGACTTCTGCACGGCCGCAGATTACCGCCGACAGATTGCCGACGGGCTGCGCGACGCCTCCTGGGACCTGGGCAGCGACACGCGATGGATAGACGAAGTGCTGCGCACGGGCGTGAGCCACGTGCACAACCTCTCGTTCAAGGGCGGCACACCGCAGACCAATTACATCTTCAACCTGAACTACCGCAAGCTCCAGGGCATCTTCCACAAGTCGGACAAAGAGGAGTTTCAGGGCCGCGCCGAGGTGAACCACAGCATGCTCGACGACATGCTGCGCTTCAATTTCCAGCTTCTGGCCAACAAGAGCGGCTACACCTCGACCACCGACGGCGGCAGTTTCGACACCTACAGTTGGCGTCAGGCGATGATCCACAACCCCACGGAACCCACGCGGAATGCCGACGGAACCTGGCGCGAGAACACCGGCATCTTCAACTACGACAACCCGCTGGCCCGCATCTACGAGGCCGACGGCAGGCAGGACGTGCAGCAAACGCGGGTGAGTTCAAACATTACTTTCAACCCCATCAAGGTGCTCACGTTCAACGCCCTGCTGTCCTACGACAAGACAACACGCAGCGGAGGCTACTACGAGACCAAGCAGCACATCTCCAATATCCGCGACGGCCGCAACGGATATGCCTCGACCGGCAGCTCGTCGACCATGACCAAGCTCGTGGAGCTTACGGCGCAGTATCACCAGTCGTTCGGCAATCACTCGGTGCAGGCCCTTGCGGGCTACAGCTATCAGGCCGGCAACTACAACCAGCAGTACGAGCGCAACTACAACTTCCCGACCGACCGGTTCAGCTGGCACAACATCGGGGTGGGCCAAGCACTCAAGGAAGGCAAGGCCACGGAGTACAGCTACTGGCTCGACACCAACCTCATCGGCTTCTTCGGACGCGTGAATTACAACTACAAGAACCGCTACCTCTTCATGGCAAGTCTGCGTCATGAGGCCGCGAGTCAGCTGGTAGGCACCAGGCAACCCTGGGGCAACTTCCCGTCGGTGTCGCTCGGTTGGCGCATCACCGAGGAAGATTTCATGCGCCGCCAGCAGCTCTTCGACGACATGAAGCTGCGTGCAGGCTACGGCGTGACGGGCTCGCAGCCCAGCGAATCGTTCCTCGGCCGCTCGCTCCTGGGCTATGGAGACTACTACCTTTACGACGGCAAATGGATACGTGCACTCCAGCCTACGCAGAACGCCAACGACAAATTGAAGTGGGAAGAGAAGCACGAATACGACGTGGGACTGGACTTCAGCATGCTCGGCTACCGCCTCAACGTGAGCATAGACTGGTACTATCGCCTCATCAAGGGCCTGCTCTACGACTACTCCGTGCCCTCTCCCCCCAACCTTTATACCACTACCCGCGCCAATGTGGGCGAGATGAGCAACAACGGTCTGGAGGTGATGGTGGGTGCCATTCCGGTGAAGACGAAAGACCTGACGTGGAACGCCACGCTCACTTTCTCGACCAACAGCAACAAGTTGAAGAGCCTCTCGAACGACCTCTACCAGGCCTCTTCCGACTATTTCATGGCCGGATGGATCGAGGAGCCGGTGAAGACCGAGTCGCACATCGTGCGTATCGGCCACCGTGTGGGCGACATTTACGGCTTCAAAGTGGTGGACGTGGACGAGCAGGGCAAGTGGATTTACGAGAACAGGGACGGCCAACGCGTGGGTTACGACGACTTCACGCACAGCTTTGAGGACAAGCAAGTGCTGGGCAACGGCGTGCCCAAGTGGTACCTCGGCTTCAACAACCAGCTGCGTTACAGGCAGTGGGACCTGGCCGTGAACATGCGCGGGGCTTTCGGCTTCCAGATTATCAACGGCACACGGATGTTCTATGAGAACCGCAGCCGCCAGGACTGGAACCGCCTGCGCTCGGC
Source organism: Hallella seregens ATCC 51272 (assembly GCF_000518545.1). Classification (GTDB taxonomy): domain Bacteria; phylum Bacteroidota; class Bacteroidia; order Bacteroidales; family Bacteroidaceae; genus Prevotella; species Prevotella seregens. The sequence goes on along the minus strand of NZ_JADU01000008.1, from coordinate 38,680 downwards.
CTACGACCCGGTATTCGGCAAGGCCGTGCTCAACACGCTCTGCTCGGAGGAGTTCAACAGCTACTATGTGGAGAACGGAGACTACTGGAAAATAGACAACGTCACGCTGGGCTATACCTTCGGCCGGCTGGGCAAGTATGTCAAGGCACTGCGCCTTTACGCCACGGTGAACAACGCTATCACCATCAGCGGCTATAAGGGCATCGACCCGGAAGTGTCGGCAGCGGGCCTGAACCCCGGCTACGACAACCGCGACATCTTCCCCCACACGCGTTCGTTCACCTTTGGACTGAACGCCACTTTCTAACCGCCACACTGCCAACTTTAAACAAAACCGAAACATGAAAACAAGAAACCTGCTCTATACCTGCCTTGTGGGGGTTGCCGCCCTCCTGGGCACAGCCTCCTGCACCAGGCTGGAGGACACCAGCTACAACCGTATTGTGGCCGACGGCTTCGAGCCGACCGACGAGGATGTGGCCTCGCTGCTGTCGTCGGGATACGTGTCGTGGCGCAAGACCATGCTGCTCTGGAACGGCGTGGCACGGGCCGAGATGCTCTGTACAGACCAAGACGTGATTCCCGCAAGGCCCAACGGATGGGTGGACGGCGGCGTGTACAAGCGCATGCACCAGCACAAATGGACCAGCGAAGACGACATCCCACTGCAGTCGTGGGTGCGCACTTACGACGGCATCAACGCCTGCAACCGCGTGCTCTACCAGATAGAGTCGGGACAAATCAAGCTCGGCGACCGCCAGACGGCCATCGTCTCGGAGCTGAAAGTGCTGCGCGCCTCGTACTATTACCTGCTCGACGACCTCTTCGGCAACGTGCCCATCGTGACCCGCTTCGACGTGCCCGAGGGATTCCTGCCCGACCAAAGCAGCCGCAAGGACGTGTACGAGTTCGTCGTCAAGGAGCTCACCGAGAACATTCCCAACCTGAGCGAGCGCGTGGACAACGCCTATTACGGCCGCTTCAACAGGTGGGCCGGATACGCGCTGCTGGCCAAGATGTACCTCAATTCCGAGGTGTTCTCAGACGGAACGCACCAGGATTACGACAAGTGCATCGAGGCATGCGACCTGGTTATCGGCAGCGGCAAGTATGCGCTGGAGGCCACACGCAAGAACGTGTTCGTGACCAACAACGAGAAGTCGCGCGAAATCATCTTCGCCCTGCCGTTCGACGAGACCTACGTGGACGACTGGAACGCCTTCGACTTCCACATGTACTCGCTGCAACCCGAGAACCAAGCCACCTACAACTTCCAGGCCACGCCCTGGGGCGGCGTCTGCGCACTGCCGCAATACATCGACACTTTCGACCCCGACGACCGCCGTCTGCGGGACGACTTCATCGCCGGCGTGCAGTTTTCGGCCACGGGCGACACCCTGAAGTGCACCATGGGCAACCTGGTGGGCCGCCCGCTTGACTACGTGAACCACGTGAACAGCATCGACGGCTCCGAGGAAAACCAGGGGCTGCGCTGGGGCAAGTTCGAGTATGCACAGGGCATCACCAACCGGTTGAGCAACGACTTTCCCCTGCTGCGCTATGCCGACGTGCTGCTGATGAAGGCCGAAGCCCTGCTGCGCACCGGCTGGGCCGACGAGGCCGCACGGCTGGTCACCGAGGTGCGCCGCCGCAACTTTACCGACCATCCCGAGAAAGCCGCCGTCAGCGGCAGCCAGCTCGAGGGCACAACCTGCTACGACTACGGCCGCCGCGACGACTCCCGCACCACCCACGATGAGGCCCAGGTGAAGTATGGACGCATGCTCGACGAGCTGGGCTGGGAGTTCTCGCAGGAGGGCCGCCGCCGGCAGGACATGGTGCGCTTCGGCGTTTTCACCACGCGGGCCTGGTTCTCGCACGACGCCAGCGACGCCACGCGCAACCTTTACCCCATTCCGAACAGGCAGATTCTGACCAACGGCAAGCTGAAACAGAACCCCGGCTACTGAGCCCGGCGGCCGCAACCCCAACGTTTTTAAAACCCATTGCATGATGAGAACCCTCTTGCGTTACCTCGTCCTCACGCTCCTCGCCCTGGCCACAGGCCCGGGCGCAGGGGCCGAGAGCGTCGGCTTCGGCTGCCGGAAGCAGCTGGACGGCCGCACAGTGAGCATCCAATTCTACTCGCCCACCATCGTCCGCGTGAGCGTATGGCCCGGCAGCGGGGTGGGAGAGAAGAAGAGTTATTCCGTCGTGGCCCAGCCCGGACAGGGCCTCGGGCGCGGCATAGACCGGTGCGAGGCCGACGGGCGGCTGACGTTGCAGTCGGCCCGCATCCGCGTCACGCTGAACCTGGCCGACGGAGCCGTCACCTTTGCCGACAGCACGGGCCGCACCTTGCTGCGCGCCGGGGCGGTCACGCTCACGCCCTGCACCCATGCCGTGGACAGCGGCAAGTACGCCGTGAGCCAGGAGTTCACGCTGGAGCCCGACGAAGCAGTCTACGGAATGGGCCAGTTGCGCGACACGGCGATGAACCGGCGCGGCCGCGACGTGGAGTTCTGGAACCACAACACCTACATCTCCATCCCCTACCTGACCAGCGAAAAGGGCTACGGACTCTACTGGGACAACGCCGGACGCTCGCGCTGGACCGACTCGCCGGCCACGGGCCGCACCGTCTTCTCCAGCGAAGTGGCGCCCTGCGTGGACTATTACTTCCTCTATCGCGACGGCACGCAGGACGGCGTCGTCGCGGCCATACGCCAGCTTACGGGCCGCGCCACGATGTTCCCGCTCTGGACCATGGGCTACTGGCAGTGCCGCGAACGCTACAAAACGAGCGACGAGCTGGCCTCGGTGCTCGACGAGTTCCGCCGCCGACGGCTGCCGCTCGACGGTATTGTGCAGGACTGGCAGTACTGGGGCTGCGACTCCAACTGGAACGCCATGCGCTTTATGAACCCTTACTATATCAATAAGGTGGGCGACCCGGAGTGGCAGAAATACCTGCCCGCCGACATGCGCAGCCTGCCCGCACGGCAGACGCCGCGGCTGAAGAGCCCCGAAGAGATGGTGGACTACGTGCACCGCAACAACGCTCATCTGATGATAAGCGTGTGGGCCAGCTTCGGGCCCTGGACGCCGCAGTACCGCGAACTGAAGAAAATCGGCGCGCTCTACCCCTTCGACACCTGGCCCCGCCGGCAGGGCGTGATGCCTTACGACGCTTTCAACCCCAAGGCGCGCGACATTTACTGGCGCCATCTGTCCCATCTCTACGGCATGGGCATGGATGCCTGGTGGACCGACTCGACCGAACCCGACCACTTCGAGCAGCCCGGCGACGACGACTGGCTCACGGCCGACGGCTCGTGGCGCAGCGTGAAGAATGCGTTCCCCCTGGTCCACAACCGCGGCATCTACGAGCATCAGCGCGCCCTGCGCGGCAACGGCAGGCGCGTGTTTCAGATGACGCGCAGCGGAACGTTCGGCATGCAGCACTACGGCGCGTTCTCGTGGAGTGGCGACATCGCGGCCAGCTGGGACGAGATGAAGCAGCAAGTGCCCTCGGGCCTCAACTACACGCTCTGCGGCATCCCCATATGGAACACCGACCTGGGCGGATTTTTCTACTGGGGCTTCGAGCAGAACCCGCACAACGCCGCCCTCAAGGAGCTGCAAACGCGCTGGATGCAGTGGGGCGTGTTCATGCCATTGATGCGCAACCACTGCTCCTCGCCGATGGTGAGCGAGCCCTGGCGCTTCGGCGACGAGGGCGACTGGTGCTACGACGCCATCCGCGCCGGCATCCGCCTGCGCTACCGTCTGCTGCCCTACATCTACAGCACGCTGGCCGACTGCGTGCTCAACGACGGCAGCATGATGCGGCCGCTGGTGATGGACTTTCGTGCCGACCGCCGTGCCGCGCGGCTCAACGACGAGTATCTCTTCGGCCGCAGCCTGCTGGTGAAGCCCGTCACCGACCCGCTCTACACGTGGAAAGACGCGCAGAAGCGCGGCCACCTCATCTATCCCGACCTGCAGCGTGCCGCGGCTCCGGTGCGCGTGTACCTGCCAAAGGGCTCTGCCTGGTACGACTTTTGGACGAATGAGCGGCACGACGGCGGGCAGGAGCTGCTGCGTCCGTGCCCCATCGACATCATGCCGGTCTATGTCAGGGCGGGCACGGTGATGCCTTTCGGCCCCGACGTGCAGTACAGCTCGGAGAAGCCCTGGGACGACCTGGAGATACGTGTCTACCCCGGTGCCGACGGCTCTTTCACGCTCTACGAGGACGCTGGCGACGGCTACGACTACGAGCGCGGGCAGTATGCCACCATCCGCTTCGGCTACGACGATGCCGCGCACCGTCTCACCATCGGCGCGCGCCGGGGGCGTTACAAGGGCATGCTGGCCCGCCGCCGCTTCCGTGTGGTGCTGGTGGGGGCAGACAGCGGCCGCGGCGACCGACCCATGCAGGGTGCGCAGACGGTGGACTACGACGGCCGCGCGCTCTCGCTCATGCTCTGAACCCGCGCGGGGAGGCCGCGCCGCAGAGCCTCCCCGCCTCTCCTATGGGCTGGTGTAGGCTGACTATAGGCCAGGATAGGACGGGTTATAGGACTGTATAGGCTGGTTAATAGGATTGGTATAGGCCGCCATACCTCTTTCTTTACGCCGTCATCGCCCTGCGTTGACGGCGTAATCGTCGCGCGTTTGCGGTGTTGTCGCCTTGCGTTTGCGGCGTGAAGACAGAGCCTCGAGCGGTTTTAGACGGAGCCGCCCGTTGTTCATCGTTGTTGCCGGTTGTCTTTTAGACAGAACAAGGGGTGGTTTTAGACATAACAACATATTGAACATATAGCTGCGCGACGGGTTTTTAGACAGGATGGCTTGTTGTTTATCGTTGTTGCCGGTTGTCTTTTAGACAGAACGAGGGGTGGTTTTAGACATAACAACATATTGAACATATTGCTGCGCGACGGGTTTTTAGACAGGATGGCTTGTTGTTCATCGTTGTTGCCGGTTGTCTTTTAGACAGAACGAGGGGTGGTTTTAGACAGAACAACAGATGGCCCCAATTTGCTGCACGATTCTGTTACTATGTCTAAATCTCCACTGCGCAGCAATATGTTCAATATGTTGTTATGTCTAAAACCACCCCTCGTTCTGTCCAAAAACCATGTTTAACACGCAGGGGGATAATACAATTGTAGGGACATACGTCCTGTATGTCCCTACAATGAATGGTGCAGATGGACACACATTGCGCGTGTCCCTACATGCCAACCGTGGTTGTTTGGTGTCTTGCCTCTACAATATGTCCCTACATATCACCGGCCTTTACATGATGGCCGCCTTGATGCGGTCGACGATGTAGGCGGCATCCTCGTCGGTGACGAGCGGTCCGCTGGGCAGGCAGAGCCCTATTTTGAAGAGCGATTCGGAGACGCCGTTGACGTAGACCGGGCAGTCGCGGTAGACCGGCTGGCGGTGCATGGGCTTCCAGAGCGGGCGGCTCTCGATGCCTGCCTGGTCGAGAAACATGCGCATGGCCTCGACATTGTCGTAGGGTTCGCAGTCGGTATGGGCCCGTCCGGTGGCATGCACCACGCCGGCGGCACCGCCCACGGCACCGTGCACGGCCTCGGCGTAGGCCCGCTCCTGCCCCGCCACACGGACAGACGGGTCGATGGTGATGGTGTTGAGCCAGAAATTGGAGTCGGCGTGGGCGTCAGGGTTGTCGTGGAAAGCGATGCCCGGCACGTTGCGCAGCGCCTCTCGGTAGTATGCCGCCAGGTGCTGGTGGTGGGCAATGTGGGCGTTGAGCACGGTCATCTGTCCGCGGCCGATGCCGGCGCAGATGTTGCTCATGCGGTAGTTGTAGCCTATTTCCTCGTGCTGGTAGTAGGGGAAAGCCTCGCGGGCCTGGGTGGCGAAGAACATGATACGCTCTTTGCTGGCCGCGTCGGGGCAGATGAGGGCACCGCCGCCCGAGGTGGTGATCATCTTGTTGCCGTTGAAACTCAGCACGCCATACTGGCCGAAGGTGCCGCATACCTGCCCGTCGTAGCGCGAGCCGAGGGCTTCGGCAGCATCCTCGATGAGGGGAATGCCGTATTTTTCGGCCACGGCCATGATGTCGCGAATCCTGGCCGGCATGCCGTAGAGGTAGACCACGATGATGGCGCGCGGCTTGCGGCCCGTCTTTTCCATGCGGTCGCGGATGGCCGTCTCGAGCAGTTCGGGGTCCATGTTCCAGGAGTCGGGCTCGGAATCGACGAAGACCGGCGTGGCCCCCAGGTATCTCACGGGGTGGGAGGAGGCGCAGAACGTGAAGCTCTGGCACATCACCTCGTCGCCCGCCCGGACGCCCAAAGCGACGAGAGCCAGGTGTACGGCCGACGTGCCCGAGGCGAGGGCCACCACTTGCTTCCGCTCCAGCGCTTCCTCCAGCCCGCTTTGCTCTCCCTTCCTGCTGGAGGAGCCGGCGCCGACCGGCGCTGTTCCGGTGACGAATTGCTTCAGGTCGCTCTCAAATCCGTTGACGTTGGGGCCCAGGGGCACCACCCAATTGGTGTCGAATGCCTCTTGCACATATTTCATTTCATTGCCCGACATGTGTGCCAGACAGAGAATGATTCGCTTTTCTGGTTTTTGCATGGTGTCTCTTTTCAGACTTTTTGATTTGTTTGGATTGTTTGTAGTACGTGTGTCAGAGGCTTTGGTACATCTGCAAGGTGGCCTCCCAGACATCCCGCTGCTCGTAGCGCGATGTAATCATAGCACGTGCATTGCGGGCCATTCGCCCTACCTCGGCAGGATGTTCCACAAACCACCGCATGGTATCATAGAGTGCGGCCTCCATCTGCTCGGAGCCTTCGGCAAGCGGAGCGGCGATAATCTTGCCGTTCTGCCCGTCTTTAATGATTTCGTTGCAGCCGTTGATGTTTGTCACGATGCTTGCCACATCCATGGCTCCGGCCTGTATGGGCACGTTGGGGAATCCCTCGCGATAGCTGGGGAACACCAGCGCGTCGCTGATGGCAAGGTAGGGTCGCACGTCGCTCTGCCAGCCGGCCAGGCACACATCGGGCGAGGTGCGGAATTCTTGCTCGCTTTGCCGGTCGATGGGGTCTCCCTTTTCAAAGGAGCCTACAATCAGCAGCTTGGGGCGTCGGGGAAGCTGACATGCCGAAAGGCGGGCAAAAGCCCTCGCCAGCTCGTCCATGCCTTTGTCGTGGACGATGCGCCCAATGAAGACAAACACGAAGTCGTCGTCGGCCAAGCCCAGAGAAGTCCGGCTCACTTGCTCCGTTCCACCTGACAAGGCCTTGCGACTGAAGAATGCAGTATCAATGCCGTTGATGTTGCCGTGATGCAGTACGGCAAGCGGTTTTCGCGTGATATGGTCGTGCTGCAGGGTGTGGAGTACTCCTTGTCCCTCGGGTATGACCTTGGTGGCAAAGAGGCACGAGAGGCGTTCCATGGTCTTGAGGATAAGCCGCAGAAGTCCGTGTGCTCCTTGATAACGCAGTCCCGTCACGGTGTAGATGCGATGGGGCACCCGGGCCAGCCATCCGGCCGCCAAGCCAAGCAGCGATCCTTTCGGCGTGTTGCAGTGCAGGATGTAGGGCCGTTCCTGCCGCAGAAAGCGGAAGAGTGCAAGCAGCGAGCGCACGTCCTGTTTCAAGGATATTTCTCGGCTCATGGGAATGTCGGCTACACGGATGCCTTCACGGTCGCCCACTTGATGGAGCACGCCTGTGTCTGAGGCTACGCCTACGATATCAAAATAGCTGGACATAAACTTCAACTGTCCGCCAATCAACTTGTCCAGCGAATAGTCCATGGTGGTAAGTCTTGCCAGCTTCTTCATTCTCCGTAGATAGTAATTTCTCTGCTTAGCGTATTGATGAGATTATATCCGTCCCATGTCAATGAAAAAGCAGTCGTATTGCCGATAGAGACAAAGCGATCGATGCCTGTAAGATGGTTGTTTTGCACAAAAGATTTAATTTGTTCGTCGGTGTATCCATAGATAGCCGCCGTCTGGTATTTGTACTTAATAATGGGGAGAATTTCTTTTATGTCCGTGGCATCGTATTCTGTGAAATAACCGCATTTACCCCGGTAGTCGTCAATGTCAGGAGGCAGATGGTCTACTTTTACCCGGACAAGTTGATTGTCCGATGTGTCTTCCTTGCAAATGGGCATGGCTACGGCCTGTGTATAGAATGTGGTGAGTTTATCCACAGCCATGACTTTCTGGAAATGGTAATGCTTGGTCTGTACTTGTCTGTAAAGTGCTTCCCAAAATAGGACTTTGATTCGATTACGGTTTTCTTCTTTACCTGTCCATACGATGAGATGGGGTGCCGAACAGGCATTCTGGTCGAAAAGGTAGGTGTCGTTGTAAAATCCCTCAGCCAGTTTGTCGATATTGGTCACTTCCGACATCTTGTCAGCATTGAAAAGTGCAAACGAATATCGGTCAGCAAAAGTAACATCGAACGATCGAGAGTGTATTGGACACAGACGTAGCCGACTGATGGTCTCATTACCGCCCCAGATTACTCGTGCCTGACAAATGGAAGAGAAAAACAGGTTAGCTTGACTATTGTGTCCGTAACGTACCAATGCAATACGATTCAATATGCTGTTGAACTCTACCCCATGGATCTTGTCCAGCAATGCGATATGGCGCACGATAAGATCGACCTGTGGAAAAGGCTTCGATGAGGCTCTAACCACATTATAATTGCCAGCCAGCAATCCTGCCACAAGGGAATAACCGAAATTGACAGGCACGTTCGATGGAGCAATGTGGAAAACGATGCCACGACCTAACCTGAGTGTTCCGTCCGTGTACAAACCTTTCAGTCTGAGAATATTAGCTTTCCTGCAAAAGAAAGCAAAGGTGACTACATCAGGATAAAGACGGCTCTCTCTGTCTTTTAGCAATGAGGACGAAAGGGCACAGAGAAAATCTATGACTGGCTTGGAGAAAGGTTCGTCGGGGGTATAATGGAGAAACTCTGTCCAATTGATATGTGACGGGTAGAGCATCGTCACGTCTGTTATGTCAAAATCTTGCTGCATAAGTGTCGCTGCATCCGCGGATTTCCGCATTCTTGATTCGTCCTATAATTTTAAAATACTTTCCTTTGCGTCCACATGGACAATCGTCCTCACCCTCAATGTAGCCCTCGTCTTCTGTAAGAAGCACGTGCCCTGGATAACTTTCGGGCAATATGGAGATAACCTCGATAAGCCCGGTCTCGCCCTTGCCGGCAATAGAAAAGTCTATGGGCCGCCGGATGATGACATCGCTGAAAGCGGAGGTGTGTAGGTGCCCACACTCACATTCCATATAAATGGTACCAGTCTGCTCCACCATTCCATAGTAGTCGTGTATATGTTTCATGTCGATACCACAGACGGCATTTAAGCTTTGTTTAAAAGTAGCAGCTGATACCTGTTCGTTGGTGAGTTTCTTCCACCCACCTCCATGAATTAGTACTCCATGACTAAGGTCTGGACGGAAATTGCTTTCTTCCAGTTTTTTGTAGAAATGTTGCCAAATCATGAAAGTGAAACCAAACATAAAAATAGTTTCCCCACGATGTTCATTGAGAAAGTTCTTGATACCATCTATATTGAGTTCCATATGTTCGTCAAGTGCGTAACAACGCTTACTGCCGAACATGGAGAATCCCAAGATGCCAGCTCCGCGGGCAGAAAACTGATGACGGTCTTTTACCACGCTACTACTGTCGAGAATAAGCATTGGGACACGGTGTCCACCTAAAAACGAGCTGACTATCTTTGTAAGACATTTTGTTTGGTTGGCCGATGTCTCCCTGTCAAGAAAAATCATTGATCTGCGCTGTCCTGTGGTTCCCGAGGAGGTCATTGTCTTCACTATTTCCTCTTTGGGTACACTACGTAGTTCAAATTCCTTAAATAGACGTACAGGAATAAATGGTAAATGTTCAAAGTCTGGCAGATTGCTTATATCTAGTCCTGTAGCATTAAACATGTGCCGGTATTCCTTAGAGGATGCATAATGCCTTCTTGTCAGCTCATGGAGTCGTTGATTTAGCATATTGTGCTTGTCTTCTTGGCCGAGCGAGTAGGGTGGTATGTTGAGTATATCTTTTATATCCATCACAACTTGTTTTATGATTTTTACTTTGTGATCATACAGAGCATAGTTTGATAGTCCAGTTTCCCGCTGTCTTTGGTGGGAATTGTTTCTACGACTTTGACATCGAATGCTCTAATATTCAATCCCGTCTTTTCAGATAGATACTTTCTTATCGTGTCGACTATTCCCGGCTTTGTGATAAATACTGTAATCTTATCGTCTACTCCTACACAAGCACAATTAGTCGTGATATTCTTCACAAGCTGTTCTGTTGCATCAAGATTGCAGCGATTTCCCCAGATCTTTACAAAACGCTTCATTCGTCCTGTAATATAAAAATAGCCGTCGGCATCATGACGGGCTATATCGCCCGTGTGAAGTACGCCATGGTTGTCGTCACCACGGGCCAGATCTTCCTTACATTCTGCATAACCATAGCACACATTGGGGCCCTCATATACGAGCTCTCCATCCACATTAGTCAGGACAATCTCTCTATTATTAATATCGTGTACTGATAGTTTTCCCCCAGGAATGGGTATTCCGATACTGTCATACTTGTCTATGGCATGATCGAAAGGTAGATAGCTCATACGTGGTGCAGCTTCTGTCTGCCCGTACATCACATAGAACCGTCGACCGGTCTCGCGTGCGTAATCGATGAACTCTTTGGCAATAGCTTTATTAAGTTTGCCCCCTGCTTGGGTTAGTGTACGTAGGTCAGGTAAATCCATCTTGAAGAAGTGCAAGCGGCGTAATATTTCATAAGTGTAAGGGACACCAGCAAGTGAAGTTCCTTTTTGCTCTTTCAAAAAGTTCCAAAATTCCTTCTGAATGACAGCCTTGTCGGTGAGAAGAATGGTTGCCCCCTTGACGAGATGGCTATTGATGACCGACATACCAAAAGAATAGTACATTGGCAGAGATGTAATCGCTCTCTCGTACTCGTCGATACCTAAATAGTCGGCTATGGCTTTGGCATTGGTTACTATATTTCTTTTCGTGAGCCGTACCAACTTGGGACTTCCTGTACTGCCAGAGGTTGTCAAGAGCAGAGACAAGTCCGGATGTAGTGGATACGGACGAGAACCCAGTTCTACCAAACTGTAGTCCTCTTCCACCGCAATCGTATGTCCCTCAAATTCGTTGGAACGATTGGTTGGCAGCCATAGATAACGTGGACTATAAATACGGATTAAATCTTGAATTATATCTTTGTCTTTTTTACCATCCAATAATACAATTGGGTGCTGAGCGTTTAAGAATCCAACATATCCTGCCAAAGATGCCCAATGATTAAGGCAGAGACAGAAGACAAGAGAGTTCCTTTCTATCTTTGCAACTATACGTGTACTTACTTCCGATAGGTCTGCATAGGAATAGTTGCGCCCTTTTTCTGTAATAACAGCAGTCTTCTGATGGTATAGTGCTAAATGAAATATCACTTTTCTAATTCTTTTAGTATATCTTTTGCTATCTGCTCTGGCCGTAATCTGTTTTGCGAAAGTAGATAGTCATAACTTGCAGCGAGATTGAATACATCTCGGATTCCTAAGCGTAGTAGTCGAGGCATGCTAACTTGCTCTGTCAAAGCCTCTGCTATAACGCTACCAAGCCCTCCATGAATATTGTGTTCTTCTACCGAAACTAACAGTTTACTTGTTTGAGCTGCCATGACAACAGCCTTGTCAAAGGGTTTGATAGAATATACGTCGACTACAGCTGCACTAATGCCTTGTTGCTGTAAGCTCTCAGCAACTTTAATAGTATTGCTAACCATTGTGCCTGTAGCAAACATAGTTACATCCTTACCTTCTTTTATCTTAATGGCTCTCCCTATTTCAAAATTATGATCTTCTTTATATATGATAGGACAGTTTAAATTACCAGTTAGACGTATGTATACTGTATTCTTAGCCTTAAGCGCAGTTTTAAAAATCTTTACCGCCGACCCGGCATCAGCTGGAGACATGATGGAAATACCAGGAATAGCACGTACTATAGACAAGTCTTCTATTGCATAGTGTGTATTACCAGCATAACCTTGGCATAATCCTGCTCCAGACCCAATGATTACAGCCTTTTGCCCCATATAACCGAAATAGTGTCGAATTTGTTCACAACTGCGCATGGAAATGAAAGTTGCATAGGTTGATGCTACGGGGTGAAAGCCCTCTGCAGAAAGCCCTGCTGTTATACCTAACATGTTCTGTTCTGCAATACCAGTATTGATAAACTGTTGGGGATACATTTTTATAAATCTATCCATTCCTGATAATTGGCCTAAATCTGCGGTAAGCAACACAAATTTCTCGTCTTCTTCTGCTGCCTCACAAGCTGCCATTCCGAAAACAGAACCTCGTTGACCGAGCCGGGCATATGCCCTTGCATTAAATTTGTTTAATGGAATCATGCTTCTTCAACCTCCTTTCTAGCTTGTATGTATTGTTCTTCTGTAAGAGTATGATGGTGCCATTCACGTTGTCCCTCCATAAAAGATACCCCTTTGCCTTTTATAGTGTTAGCAATGACACACAGTGGCTTGTCTCGCTGTCTGCCTAATGCTATCTCTAATTCTGTTGTGTTGTGTCCGTCTACCTCATAAGTGTCAAAGCCAAAAGCAGCAAACTTTTCCGCTAATGAACAGCTGTCCATTACACTGGATGTCAAACCGTCATACTGTAAATGGTTTTTATCTATGATAACGGTCAGATTATTTAGCTGATAGTGGGCTGCAGACATGCTTGCCTCCCATACTAATCCCTCATTGCACTCGCCATCACCTACGATGGTGAACACGCGATTGGTCAGTTTCTTTTTCTTGCAAGCCAATGCTTGACCGACAGCAAATGATATACCCATACTTAGACTGCCTCCAGAAAATTCGATGCCTTTCTCTATATTTCGGAGAGCATGACCATGCAGGTGGCAACCATCTACCTCGAAGCCATCCAAATCATTCTGGGTCAAGAAACCTGCATAAAATAGAGCAGAATAATAAGATAATACACTATGTCCTTTACTTACGACAAGCCTATCTCGTCCTTCGTCGTATGGATTAAAAGCATCTACTTTCAACGTTTTACCATACAAAACGGAAAAAATTTCCACACTCGAAAGAGCACCGCCGAGATGGGATCCATTCTTTCCGCTGCTGTATGCCATTTCCAGTGCTTTGAGCCTTATCTGCTTTGCAAAAGCTTTTGTTTCCATCTATATGTCGTATTTCTTTTATATTGATGTGTATTTATAAGTTTAATATTTTACATTCCTCCATCTACGCGATAAACTTGCCCTGTGATGAACGAAGCATTATCTGATGACAAGAATAATATCATATTAACAATTTCTTCCGTTTTGCCAAGCCGGTTCATATTTGATCTTGCAATTATTTCTTTCTCTGCTTTCTTCTCCATCTGGTCTGCCATTCTTGTGTCAGTCAGCCCTGGGGCTATGGCATTTACACGGATGCCATAAGGTGCCAATTCTCTGGCTATGGTTCGAGTAAAGGCCATCACAGCAGCTTTGCTACTTCCGTAGGCCGTGTAACCAGCAAAATTCTCCAATCCAGCAATAGACCCCATATTAATAATGGATCCACAGTGCTGGCGGATCATGAGTTTGGAGACCAGTTGTGTGAGCAATACCATAGAGAAGAAGTTGATTTGAAAAACCTCTTTCAGCACTTTCATAGATGTCATCTGTAGAATGCCTCCTGTTGCGATACCGGCATTGTTGACTAGTACATCCACGCGCCGTTTCTCCTTTATCAGCATCTTGACAGTACCCTTAATAGCCTCCTCATCGGCAATGTCAAAACATAGCACTTCCATCTTGACGTGGTACTGGGCGGATAGTTGCTCCACAAACTTGGCAAACGCCTCATCCTTCTGTCGAATACAGCAGATGAGGTTGCAACCTTGGGCAGCAAACAATCCGATAGCTGTCCTGCCAATGCCACGGCGGCAGCCTGTAATCATTACCGTCTTTCCATATAAATTGTCAAAATGTGATGCCATAGTTTTGAGTTAGGATTTCTTTTCCTTTCTCGTAGGAAGAGAAGTCAATAATGTCATCTGTCTCCAACATGATGTCGAAAGCATCCTCAATGGCAGCCATCAGCGTCATGTGTCCCACAGAATCCCACAATTCGACACCTTGATACTGTAGTCCTGTCAATTTGTTCTCTGTCAGTTCAAGACTTTCTGTAAACGCTTTGTTGTACTTTTCTAGATTTGTCATCTTTGTATTAATTATAACATGTTATTTTGTTGTCAGTCCTCCGTCTACTATAAGATTAGTGCCTGTGACCCAAGTTGCACCGTCAGACAGCAGATAGATAATGGCCAAGGCAACATCCCTTGGATCACCATATCGTCCGAGAGGATAGTTCTTGACATCCCATGCCATCTGTTCCTGTATCATCGGAGTCTCTATCAATTTAGTATTAACCATGCCTGGGCACACGGCATTTACTCGGATTTGTTTGGGGCCAAGGTCTATAGCTGCAGCCTTGACAAATGCACTGATGGCGCCCTTGCTGGCAGAATACATGCCATTGCCTGTAGATGAAAATCCAATACCTGCAAGTGAACTGGTGAAAACCACCGAGGATCCTTTTCGCAATTTTTTCTTCTTCAGCAAGCGTTGTAGGAGGATGATTGGAGCTATTGTGTTAACTTGAACAATCTGTTGCAGTTCCTGCTCTTTAATAAAGTTCACGGGGGTTAACATAGAAATACCAGCGTTGCTCACCAGCCCTTGTATCTCGGGCAGGCCGTCCACAAAGGAAGCTATAGCCTCTGTATTGTAAAGGTCGCAAACTTGTAAATGGTGCCCGTAGCCTTCTAAAGTCAAAAGTGTCTCGTTCAGCCGTTCTTCATTCCTTCCCGTCAGGATAACCTGAGCACCTAGACGAGAACACTCAATGGCTGTGGCCTTGCCAATGCCAGAAGAGGCACCCGTGACAAGGATAGTCTTGCCCACAAGAGAGAAAGGGTTATACATGTCTTAATAGATTATGGGTTCTGGGCAAATGATATGATCGGTCACAAAGTGAACGCTGCCCCAAGCCAATCCAACACCGAAAGCACACGCTATATTGTCGAGTCTACCCGAGGCATACTCCTCATGACATTGGCTGGTCATTGTGAGTGGGATGGATGCACTGCTGGTATTGCCATAGTCTTTAAGGCACATAGGTGTTTTATCTTCTGGGATCTTTAATTTTTTTCTGATCTTGCTGTTCATGTACAGATTGGCTTGGTGCATTAGAAACTTATCTGTCTTGGTCAAATCTATATTGAAGTGCTCACATAAGTGTTTCACACTCTTTGGAGCGACGGAAATTCCAAATGCAAAGACATTCATGCCATCCATGACACAGTCAGTGTCGCGTCGGAGGATGTGCTCACCGTAGTTCTTCATTTTGAGCGAGTCCTCTGTAATAGGAACACGCAACCCACCTGCTTTGCGCCATATGGCTTTGAAGTCTTTGCCACGTGTACCAAGGTCAAACTGCATGTCGGGGGCGTTGTTGTCGAACTCAAGGGCTGTGGCAACACCTGCATCGCCAAACAGGGGACGGCACTCCTTGTCATATGGGGAATTAAGCAAAGTTGACGCATCACCATTAAGTAGAATAGCTCGACGCATGGAACCGTGAGAGAGTAATGACGAGAGAGTGGCTAAGCCATTAATCCACCCTGGGCATCCTTGGTTCATGTCAATAGTAAAACAGCTCTCGGAGAGTTTCAGCCGGTCTTGCATAATACATGCCGTTGGTGGTTCCAAATAGTCAGGCGATAATGAAACAACTCCCAGCACATCTACAGAGTCTTTCTCCCAGTGTAATTCTGCAAGCAACTGTTCAGCAGCTTTCAAAAACAAGTCTGAGACCACCATGTTGTCAGCCACTACGTGTTTTCGCTCAATGCCTGTCTGTGCAATGACCCGTTCTGCCTCGCCTTTGGCAAAGACAGGAGCATCAAGATTCTCGTCGATCTTTGAGGGTACACACGAAACAACACCTCTGATGGCAACATGAGAAATTGACAGAAAAGCCATTACACTCTTGCACTTACGACATTAAATAGGTCTTCTACTGTCTCGCTATTACGAATATCGTCACCCTTGATGCTCACCTCGTACTCGTCATCAACCATCGCAATGATGGATAGGGCCACCAAGGACGACCACTCTTCCAATTCCTTAAATTTGGTAATAGGGGTCAGCTCTAATGTATCTGTGTCATCGAATTGTTCTGCCAGATTCTTAATAAAGTCGTTGATTTTCATATTTTTAATATTTAATTGTTTTTGCTGGAATACCTATATAAGTTCTGTTGTCCTTTGTGTTTCTGATTACAATGCTGCCTGCACCGACTATGGTGTTGGTTCCAATCTCTATCTTTTGTAGTACAACGGAATTGACACCGAAGAAATTGCATTCGCCGATAGTTACTTCGCCCGATATTTTGACAGCAGGCATAAAAGCATTGAAATCGCCTATTTGGGTATCATGTCCTACATTAATATGACCGTTGAAAATATTGAAATTGCCTATCTTAACGGCACATGAGAACGAACAGCCCACGGCGATGATATTGCCTGTGCCAAATGAAAGGTTGGATTTATCCAAAAAGACAGTATCTGGTGCTATTAGGTTGGGGTAGTAAATGTTATTGTTGTTTATTTTAGAACGGAGAGTGAAAACTGCTTTTGGATTACCAATGGCAATAGCTACAGCCAAAGGCCGGTCGTAATTGTTCAGTTCTTCCATTCCTCCAAGTACTTCTCCATATTCATTGAGGTATCCTTTGGGTTTCTCGTCATCAAAATATCCAACGAGATTCCATTGTAGGCTCTGCTCATTGATGAGACGGATAAGACAGCCCACTTCACGGCCGAGCCCCCCTGCGCCAAATATTGCTATGTCTTTTATCATGATTAATAATCTGTTTGTTTTCTATAAAGGTTTCTTTTTCCTGTCAAACAAGGGCTAATTGTTGCCGTTGAAAGCCTCCATGGTGGCCGACGTTTTGGAACTGATGCCCTCACGTTTCACCACGGTCTTAATGGTAAGCCATAATACGGTAAGGTCTACAGCCAACGAGAGATGGTCCACATACCACACATCGTAGCAGAATTTGTCTGTCCAGCTTATAGTGTTGCGTCCGTGGCACTGTGCCCATCCCGTGATGCCCGGCCTCACCTCATGACGACGATCCTGCTCTTTGGAATAGAGAGAAAGATATTGTGGCAGTAGAGGTCGCGGGCCTATTAGCGCCATGTCTCCCTTGAGTACATTGATAAGCTGAGGCAGCTCGTCCATCGAGGTTGATCGTACGAAGCGCCCTGCCCGCGTAAGCCGTTGCCCGTCGGGTAGCAGCTCTCCATTGGCATTACGTTCGTCGGTCATGGTTTTGAATTTGATAACATGGAATATCCGCCCGTGCAGTCCGGGCCGCTCTTGGAAGAAGAACGCGCCGGCACCTTTGTTGGCAAAGTGCAGCCACACTGTAATGACTAGCAACAGAGGGGAGAGAAGTATGATGCCTACCATTGAGATACAGAAATCCAGTATACGTTTGAAGAAATGTCTATACATGCAGTTGAGTTTTTAAATACACATTCTCGTATGCCTCCACCATCTTGCTAACGTCATACTGGCAAGCCCGTTCATAGCAGCCGCCGGCAATCTGTTGATAGTATGAGGCGTCTTCAGCCAGTCTGTTGATAGTTGAGGCTAATTCTTTATCATTCTCATGCTCAAACAACACGCCGTACCCCTTGGTCACCTCCCGCAGTCCGTTCACATCCGATGCCACAAATGGCTTTCCCGCACTCATTCCTTCGATATTGCTCAGGCTCAGCCCCTCCCAATGAGAGGACATGACCACTATATCGGCCGCTTGCAGCACCTGTGGGATGTCGGTGCGCAGTCCGAGAAACCGTACATTGTCGGCTACGCCCAGTTGCTTGGCCAGTGTCTTCACAGTCTCCATGCGTGTGCCGATGCCGGCAAACCATACCTCGAAACACTCCTTGTCCAATAGCGACATGGCACGGACGATGGTGTCCTGGTCTTTGGCTTCGCGGAAACCGGCCACCATCAGCACGGCTTTTCGATCGCCTTTGGCTTCGAGAAGCGAATGGTCAGGCTCGGCACGGTGGATGGCCTCTACGTCCACGCCGTTGTTAATGGTGGAGATGCGGGTGTATTTCTTTGAGTGCTTGTCGAGCCATGCCCCCCCCATATACTCGCGGAGCTTCTTTTCGGCAATTTCACTGATGCAGACCACATGGTCGTACTGCCCATACATCCAGCTCTCGATGGGAGCATACCACTTCCAACCGCGTTTGCGGTTGGAAGTGGTATGCTCTGTGGAGACTAGCTCCACAGAGCATAACACTCTGGCAATGGCAGTGAAAAGCTGTGGCGAGGAATTGTGGGTATGCACGAGATCGTAGTGGCGCATGAGTCGCACCAGCTTGAAAATGTATAAAGGATTGTACGTGCCACTCCCCATCCGATACACCCTAACGCTGGGTTCCAGCTCCTTGTAGAAAGGCGTCTCTATGCCATCGAATACAGCAATGTCCACCTGATGGCCTCGCGCCACCAAGCCGTTGGCCAGTTCCACCACGATATGCTCGGCCCCTCCCATGCGGAGAGAGGTAATGACTTGAAGTATTTTCATTTGTGGCTATGTTTCTGTTTTCCCCACATTGGCAATGCTGCTGATTCAAAGTTTGTCCCTGTAGTGCATGGCCAGACCGATGGGCCAAAACACTAACCAAGGCCAGCTTATACGGGGCACCATGCTGTTGTGCTCATTTCTGATTTGCATACAATGCCGAAATCTGAAATAGTTAACTGCTGCTTTCACTTTTTGTGCAAAGGGAAGGGTATAGCCAAGCATCTCGGCGTAGGTCATGCAGGAAGCGACGGGGCTGTGCATGCGAATCCGGACGATGTTGGCCGTTAGTCCGCTTTCCAGATAGTCCCGGCAGTAAACCACTTCTTCATAAAAGTACAGTTTGTACTTCTGGGCTATTCTGAACCATACCAACTGCTCCGGGCAGAACCGCTCGCCAGGCTGTTCTGGGAAAGGAAACTCACGCAGCACGTCTGTGCGGAACACCTCGCATATATCTCCGCGAACACCATACTGGTATCGCAGGGCTATCTCGTCTGCCTTGATAGGCTGTTGTGTCTGTCCTCTGCCAATTGTGGTTATACGATGACCGTTTCGATGGGCCATGCAGAAAGCAAGGCCGCCGCATGTAGCGTCTGCAGCTGGCACCCCGCTTTCCAACCATCTTCTTGTTATCTTCTCCATGGCATTCGCAGGCAACTCGTCGTCAGAGTCGAGTATCAGCACAAGTTCGCCATGTGCCATCTGCACTCCAAGATTTACAGCCGTATGCTTCCCTCCATTCTTTTTTTTCCTATAACGAATGGGAAAAGACACTGCAGATGCTTTTGTCCACGCAGCAACTATAGCTTCTGTATCATCATCGCTACCGTCGTCTATGATGATCCATTCAAAGACCGTGACTGTTTGTTGGCACAAAGTCTTAAAGATTTGTGGCAGACAAGTGCTTCGGTTATAGGTTGGGGTAAGTATAGACAGCATCATATTTGCAGGAAAACGATCAGAGTATTAATATTTGTCTATGAGTTTGTCTTTCTTCATGGGTCCAAAAACCGGACGGTACAGTTTGTCGTCGTCATAGTGATGATCATATTCGTATCGTTCCCAAATGGCATCTCCTGTTCGTACTCCGTTGGTCAGGAAAGTTTTGTAAGGCCACAGCTGTATGCCCCATCCCCAGAGCACTCGCAAATAGAGCAAGATGGCTACAAATGTAATCGACTTTCTTATATATCCTTTCCTTTTGTCCTTGGCCATAATCTCGGCCATGGTGCATACGACACCTATAAGAAAATACCAGCTCATCCGTCCTCCGTCCAAGAACCGGACGAAGAAGCAAAGAATGAAAACAAAGGCCAAAGCGATGTTCATCATACAGAGCGAAAGCCAGTTCCTACCAATCGTATCATAACGTTTCAAAATGAAATATAGAAAGAAGGCTGCTTCTATGATGTAGGCGTAACGCGTTGTGTTTGCCCCACTTGCCGACAAATTGGCTTTTTCCTCATTCACCGCACCTCCAATAGTAGAAAAAAGGAAAGTAGAAAGCGGTGTTAGGCCTAAGATTAACGACCAAATGATAACGGTTAATATCTGCTTTCTGCTAAAACGATGGCTTGCTATGAAATATATACCCGAGAACAGCAAGGCACTGTTATGGAACAACATGGCGAGTATAATGATGGCAAAAAAGGGGATGGGCCGTCTTTGTATCGCATAGGGAATAGCAAACCATGCTATACACAGAGCCAGCACCTGGCGGAGATAGGTGAAAGTGAAAAAGTAATAGATGCAGAACAGCAAGAAGAAAGCCATGATGGGATAACGGCTGTATCTTGTGATATGCCGGAACAGAAACAGATAGACCACCAGTGTAGTGACGAGAATGAAGATATAGCGGTTGGAAGTGACGTAGGTCAGCAGATAGTTGTACAAGGCATACCCCTGCTCCTTTTCTGCATAGATAAATGCAGCTGTAGAGAACAAGGGGATTCCCCTTGCGCGGTCGTCTGCCGTACCATCGAATATCTCGGCATAGATATATCGGTCGTATCCACCAAGCATGTCTCCCAAGCCGCATATCAAAGTGATGGCAAACACCCACAAGGCAAGCGGCCATAGGTGTTCCTGCTGACGCAGGGGAGAAGTGGTCTGCATGATATACATGATGGCAGCAAGTGCTACAATATATATTAGCATAGTTCAGTCTAATGTTATTTCTTGATAATCGGCTCCATTAAGTATAGCTGCCCGATATGGAAAGCCGCTATGGTACATCAATCTGTCACGTACCAAATAAACTGTCGAGGCATAGCTAAGCATATAATAGTCAACAAACGACTTCATGTAAGTCTGTTTGTCTGCGTCATGTGTAAATCCCATGTGCACCACTTTGCCAGGGATGAGATACAGCCACGAATCGTAGGCCTCGAGTCCATGGCCGTGTACTGATGCTTTCAGGCTCTCTAAAAATGTAGCACTGTCGGCTGTCACCAAGATTTTCTTTCCAGGTTGCTTTTGGTGCATTCTGTTTACGTAGGCTATGCAGCGTTGGACAAACAGCCCTTTTTCTCTCTCGTCAAGCGTTTCCCCTCCTTCTTTAAAGTCGCCCAAGAGCTGGCGAAAGCGGAATGTCATGGAAATATAGTTTCTTTTTCCACCTATATGTTGCAGGTGGTAATTTATCTGTTCCTGTAGTTCTTGCGTCGGGACAAACAATTCCTTGAACAGTTTGCCATACCGCTTCTCCTCTGTGGCCATGTTGGAGTAAACATGTATTTGCTCTGCGTCTTTCTTGATGAAACTTCGCAGCAGTAGCCGTTGGGCCATTCTCTGCAAAGGGTTTTCTAAACGATGGTGATAGGTCAACAGTGTGCAGGGATAGCATCGCCGCATGTCCCATATGATGTCCTGCCCGTCAATGCGCCAGTCGTATTTGTTGGGTTTCAGATAGTCTTGCAAGTGCAAGGGTTCAAATACGATTCTGAAAGGCAGTCCCTGCCTTTTGCATTCTGCATATATGGAGGTGATGGCTCGCAACCGGTCGGATAGTCCGCCAGAGAATGTTGTCTCCGGCTGTACCATGTAAACAACCGTTTTCGGCTGTTTGCTTGGCCGTGGTTCATGACTGGCCGCAGCCCTCTCGTGGTACATTGGTCTAAACAGCGACCGTCTGAACCGATAGTTGCTGACCAGAATGGGCAAGACGTAGAGCGTCTTGTTCATGAGCCCGTACAGAGCTCGCCCGATTCTTCCCTGTCTGTATTTCGATTCTTCCACGATGTTTTGGAGTCAGTATTTCAGTATGAAATCTTTTTCCACCTGTTCACCAACAGGAGATATACCCATTCACGATTGGCCAGCAGAAGAAATAGGTCTGCTTTCTTCCGATGGGCCTTGCCTGCCGGGTAGAGCCCTTTCTTCCGAAAGATTTGTAACATGGCCCTAACTTCTGTCTTGGTATAGTCCAGCGGGAGCAGGCTGAAGAGGAAACCCGAAACAGAATAGTTCAGCCAAGCGCGATAGGCCGGGCAGAAGCGTCTGCCTTGGTACTTGCTGACGAGCTGTCCGAAATGACAGATGGTCTTCAGCGAGTTGTCTACATTGCGATGAATATTTTCCCTTGTCGGCTTGCGCATCACGGAATTCTGGTTGTCGTCACAATAGTGGTAAGCCATGATGTGGGTCGTTTTCACCCGTCTGAGCATGGGATAGAGCTGCATAAGGAACAGCCAGTCCTCCTGCGAGCAAAGGTCGGCCTCAAATCTAATGTGGTTTGTTTCTATTGCAGACCTCTTGATAATCTTGCTCCAAAGATAGCCGTCGAAACGCCCCTGCACTATGTAGTCTTCCCCGCTGCCTTCAAAACTGCCGTGGAGAGTTTCTTCGTCATGCAGCACCGTCATCATATCGGTGTCTGGTGCCTCGGCCAGTGCCAAACAGATCTGTGGAATGCAGCCTTCAT
The DNA here is from genome assembly GCF_000518545.1 of Hallella seregens ATCC 51272. GTDB lineage: Bacteria > Bacteroidota > Bacteroidia > Bacteroidales > Bacteroidaceae > Prevotella > Prevotella seregens. The sequence continues at coordinate 15,943 of NZ_JADU01000008.1, read as the reverse complement.
GGACATAGTCGTCTGCATCCACAAACCAGACGTATTCGCCTTTTGCCTCCTGCAGAAGTCGATTCCGAGTCGCACCTACTCCCTCGTTGGGTTTGGAGTATGTCCGTATATTATCGTGCAGGTGTGAATATCGTTGTGCCAGGACAAGGGTGCCATCTGTAGAGCCGTCGTCAACAATGACGACTTCCGTCCCGGCCATGTCTTGCCCACAGATGGAGTCAAGGCATCTGGGCAGGAATTGCTCGGCATTGTAGGCCGGTATGAGTATGGAAAGGAGAGTCATGCCTTGTTGGTGTAATACTGCCCGCCGAACAACAAGCGGTCTATCCATTTGTAACGTGCAAAGAACCGTATGGTTGCCAAGCACAATATTGACATGAATACGGATACCCACAGGGTATGCCAAACTTCATGGCCCTGCCCCCAAGCTGTTATCGTTCCGGCTACATCTGCATATATTTCTATGATGAATATGGTCTGTATGATGTATACGCCCAAAGTATATTTGCCACAACAGGCCATCTTGGCAACAATACCATGGGGAGCATATTTCTCCACGTAATAGCATAGGCCGACACACATGAGGCTTCCAGCTGCAACCATTACAAATTTCGACAAAAGCAGCAGGGGTGTCGATGTTATGGATGCCATGGTGGGCAGGATTCCAAGCATAGTTACCATGTCTTTATGGCACAGAGCATAGAATGTGCTATATGCGGCAATGCTCACAAGTGTCAAGACCTTCATGTTGTCCATCAACCATTGAAACTTGCACTTCATGAAATAACCCATCCAAAAGAACGGGTACAGCCATGAGAATTGCAATGAGTAGGAATGCGGGATGGCCAGAATGGCAACATAGGACAGCACGAACAGCCAACCATCCTGCAACCGAGTCTGCTTCAAGACATAGAACAATACATAGTTGGCAAACAGCGTCTTGAGGAACCAGGAATTGCCTATGAGTTCTGTTCGGACAGCATTGAAAGTCAGTTCCCTGAACAGAGCGATGTATAATATGCACAGCAAGGTGCAACTCAGGCAAGGAACCAACAACTGGGCGAACTTCTTTCTCAGTACAGAGACAAAACCATATTGTAAGGAGGATGCAACAAAAAATCCGCTCAACAGCATAAACAGCGGCATGTGAAAAGTATAAATCCAATCGTGGATGCTGCGTGTATTGGCACTTTCACTGCCCGAACAGAGTATCACATGGCCCCATACGACCAGAAAGATGGCTGTGAGTTTTGCCAAATCCAGGAAACGTATCCTTGTCTTTTCCATGTCTTTTAGCCTTTTGGGGTGATTAACTCTGGTTGTGAGTAATGTCCAATATTCATCTTTAATTGTTTAGCCCCAGATGATACTTGGCGAAGTTGCGTACGGCTCGGACAAATCCCATAGTTTTCAGCAAGCTCCGATTAGAGCAGCTTAAAAGGATCTTGTCTGTAAACTTTAGTCGGTAACCTGTTCGCCGGACATCTGCCATGATTTGCTGCAAAAAGGGATGTTGCTTATCTGTCAAGTCTTCGGGCGATGCATAGGCCACACCGTACAGGCCATTGATGCGGCTTGAGAGGATGGCTTTCATGAAATGCTCCCGTTCGCGGGGGGAGGGGATTGAGTGCATGCGACATTCGTCGAACAGGGCCTCATGGGCAATGGAGGCCTTCTTGGTGTGTGACACGCTCGTCAGGTTGCGCCTGAAATGGTATACCCGCTCGAAAACAAAGTGGGGTGCCCGGCTCAGCGAAAACATTACGCGAATGTTCATGATCATGTCTTCTTCGCCATCTATGCCGCGTGGAAAGTCGAAGATCTCGTCAGAAAACAATGTCCGTCGGTAGAGCTTGGCCCAAGGAGTGGGTGGAAACAGTCTGCCCGTGATGGCGTTGCTCTTGCACTCTTCCAGCGTCAGCTCTTTCTTATGGATCGGCTTGTCAGGGAAACCTATCACCAAGTCGGTGCCGTCCGACACTGCATAGAGCTTTTGCAAAGCATCCATGGGTAGCGTGTCGTCATCATCGACGAAGACCACCCACTCTCCATGTGCCTCCCTTACGCCGTTTCGTCGGGTGTGGTTGATGCCTTGGTTTGTTTGGTGCACCACCCTGACCCTGCTGTCTTCCATTGCATATTGGTCGCATATCGCTCCACAGTTGTCGGGACTTTCGTCGTCTATCAGTATCAGTTCAAAGTCTTCAAATGTCTGGGCCAGTATGCTGTCAATGCATTCCCTGATATATTTCTCGCCGTTATAGACGGGAACCACTACGGATATTTTGGTGCTCATAACCAGTCAGATTATATTTATTTAGCTTTGTTCCACGCCCTGTCCCATCGTCTCCACACCAGCCGCCCCGGCTCTTTCCGAGATATTTCACGGGCAGGATTCCCAGCCACGGTTACGCCGTCGGGTATGTCTTTAACCACCACAGCCCCTGCGCCGATGGTCACCCCGTTGCCGATGGTCACATCTTCAACAATGCAGACTAATGGACCGATGTAAACATTGTTGCCGATATGGGCGGCCGTCATGTACATACTCCCGATGGAAGTAAATTGATATATGTCAACATTGTCACCAATTACCGCGGAAGCATTGATGACAACAGGGCCTCCATGCACAATGCGGCATCCGTATCCAATCTCCGTCGTGCGCTCGATCACGATATGGTGCTTCATGGCACAATACCTATACAGCATTCTGCTTATCCCGCCTAACAAGACATTACTGCATTTGGCCAGCCGGAACCAAAACAAGAAGCGGAAGCCAACGTCGAGAAAAGTGGCCGTCCACATGCGGATTAGGCCCGCGTCCTTTCGCTCCTTGAAGCGATAATAGTCGCTGCGTATATAGTCTAAGCATTCTTGGTATTGCATGTCTTTTTGCTGCCGGATAAGCACATGGCAATCAGGCCTTGATTATTTTTTCAACCCATTCATCAAAGTGCTTGCATTGCTTTCGTAATTCATCTATGCCAATTTTATTCGTAATATATTTACCTGTCGCAGGCTTGTTGTAACGGAAGTGGTGCTTGGGGTCTCCCTCAACAGCCTTAATGATGCGTTTGCTTGGAGCTGTGTCCGGATTGTCGTTTACGAGTTCAGGATTTCCTATATGCTCAACATGCTTGATTAATGCTTCGCAACGTTTTTCACATCCTGCATAAAGGTCAGATAGATGCTTTAATCCGCAAAGCACCAACGCTTCAAATTCATGCAACTGAATATAAGGAATAAACCTGCCATCATTCACAGCAGAGGAATATTCATTCTCCAAAGATGCTACCCGATTATATTTGTCCGCTATTCTTTGAGAATCATTATAACCCGGGAAATCGGCCGGCAATGCGTACAAATCAAACATCGTAGTAAATACATGGTGCTCATTCCCTCCGTCTTTCAACGTTAAAAGAGTCTCCAGATCTTTCTTGGCATGTTGATAAGTTACCATGCCGCCACGCGCATTCTTCTTCTTGTTTGTGGTTACAAGCACGCTCTTCACAGCTGTTGTTCCTTGCAATAGGAGGTATGGTTTCAGCACTTTCTCCACAAAGCCCAGCTCAGTCTGGCCTTCACAAAGCACATGCACTATCTTTGCTCTCATACCGGTCTGCCTCCAATGATGTTCTTGTCCCACATCTCACTTACAGAATATTTTTCCAGCCACAATGTGTAATCCTTGTTGTCCAGCTTGCTCACCACAGTATGCTCTTCTTCCATTTCCACCACCGAAATGTCATCAATGTTAAAATGGTCAACCAAATCCTTGCTTTGTGAAGCAATCAATACCTGAGTGTGGATGGAAGCATCCTTGATCATTTCGGCCAACTGTGATATAGCATATGGATGCAAGCCTAATTCCGGCTCATCCAGAATGAGGACTTTTGGCATGATTGTGGTGGGCTGCAGCAGCAATGTAGCCAAAGCGATAAAGCGAATCGAACCGTCCGAGAACTGATGCGCGTTAAAACGATAGTCAGTTGGCGACGTGTCTTTCCACCGTAAAGAAATCGTATTTCCAGAAGGTTCAAGGTAGAAATCCTCGAATTGGGGCATCACTTCTCTTACGTACTGGACAATTCGTTGATAAGAGTCGTGGTGATACTCTCTTAGATTCAGTAGGAAAGACGGCAGATTATTGCCATGCGACTGTAGATAATTTGCTGTTTCTATAGGACAGGCTTGGCGAAGCGGCCCTTCTGCCGATGAGTCATGAAACTGATACACCTTGCAAAAAGACAGTAAGCGATAGATGGAGTGAGCCACACTGTCCTTACTGTCCATCAATGATGACTCCTTGTAGTTGGGTTCAAGTGTTACCTCGTAAGGTTTATCCTTGCCTTTTTTCAGCCAAGTCACATGTTCTTCGCTTACGATCAGACGGTCTGGAACAGCGTTGGCCAAGGTGAAAGTATAGGTGTCTGTAGATTTTTCGTCCGAGAACTTAAGCACACCAGATATGGCAGGAGTATGCTTTGCACCATAATGAAGTATGCTGCTGGACGTACCAGCCATCTCTACATATTTTGCAAACGATCGGCTCATCATGTAGCTAAGCATCCGAAAGAACCCTACTATATTGCTTTTGCCGGCACCATTGGCACCAAGCAAGATGTTGATGTCATGCAAAGTTAAAGTAACGGGATGGTTATAAGCGATAGACTTGTATCCTCTGATGACGACTTCACTCAATTTGATATTTTTGTAGCTCATGATTTATTCTCTTTTCTCTTTGATGGAGAAGTCTTTGACGAACCCACGGTTGAGCATAATCATTTTTAGAACAACAACAACCAGCGTGTAAATCCACTTTCTGTGCTTGGAGAAGCCAAGAAGATAAAACAGCCGGTGATAGTCGTCGCGCTTGCCCATGAAAATGTCGTAGTCTTCTTTTACGCGGGGCAGGAGGATTTGACCCTCGGTATTTTGTAGTATTTTTAGTTCTTCATCTCCATAACTGCGTGTTGTGCAGCTGACCCCTGTCAGGTCAAACACAGAAACGATGCCACGCAGTTTCTGGTAGGAGGCGTTCATTTTGACAAGGGCATACATGAAGAACTCATGGTCGGCAATGATTTTAGACTGCTCGTTAAAGGGGTGTGCGACAAGCAAGGTGCGCCGCGTAAACGCAGCAGGGTGCGAGAGACTGCCCCGCATCATGAATGCCATTGTAACTTCTTCGGGTGCGGGAATCACTCTGTCGTCTCCTGTGGTCAAGTCGCCGCAAGCAATGTCTGCATGCACGTTTTGGGAAAAAACATGTTGCAAGACCTCCTGGCTGTAGAATGAGTCGCCCGAATTCAGGAACATGCAGTATTCTCCATGGGCGGCCTTTACCCCTTTGTTCATGGCATGGTAGATGCCATTGTCTTCTTCGCTCACCCAATAGGACACCTTGTCTTCATGTTCCTTGATAACCTCCACGCTGCCATCTGTGCTGCCACCGTCGATAATGATGTATTCAAAATCACCATAAGTCTGGGCAACCACGCTTTCGAGGGTTTTGCGTAGCCCGTCTCTGTTGTTGTAGTTAATGGTTATGACCGACAATTTCATCCCAGCTCCTTGATCCATTCAGATTTCAATTTCAAGTTAAGTATGTTCAAAACGAACTTGTTTGTGCTGAAAAACAGTTTCTTGAGCATGGGAACATTCTCTATTCCATTCATCATTTTTCGGTATGGGGACAAGCCCACGCAGTAGTCTTCATAGTCTTCCAGGACTCGCGGGGGCAGACACTGCTGCAGCTCTTCTTCCACTTCTTGCTGTCCCACGGCATGCTGCTTCTCGCTGAAACCGCCTCCCTCGAACCGGGCTATTGTCACGGGAATATGGGCATACGAGGCATTGTGGAACACCAAGGCTTGGAGAAACCATTTCCAGTCGGCGGCACTTCTCATGGTGTCGTCATACGGATGGGCTTTCAACAAGGGCGTGCTGATGAAGCTGGCCTGATGGTATAGCGTATGCTTATAAAAGGTCTTCATGGTCACTCGCTCGGGATTGGGGCAGATGTTGTCCTCGCCAAAACAAATGTCACCGCACACCACGTCGGTCCACTGGCCAGCCGTGACCACGTGGGCCAATGCCTCTGTGTCGTAGAATGTGTCGCCGGAATTCATGAAGATACAGTAATCGCCCTTTGCTGCCTTGATTCCTTTGTTCATGGCATGATAGATTCCGCGATCCTTTTCACTTGTCCAATAGGCTATGCCCTCCGCATTTTGCCTGATGGCTTCGATGCTGTTGTCGGTGCTCCCACCGTCGATGACGATGTATTCGTAGTCCCGGCAGGTTTGTGAAAGAACGCTGTCGATGGTTCTTTTCAACCCCGCCCCTTCATTGTAGTTGATGGTTATGATGCTGAACTTCATGCCTTGAACTTGCGATTACGGTTTGTCGGCCTCGTGATTGACGCTTGATGGTGTGGCGATAAGGGCCTGAACGCGCGACGATTGCGGCTTAATCCTGATGCGAATAGGGCTTTATGCTTACCATAGTGTACGGCGGATGATGGACAGCTTGTCTTTTGTGGTCAGCTCGCTGCGCTTTATGATGATTCGCAGACAGCTCATCTTTTGGGCCAAAGGCAAGTGCTTCATGGTGGAAATCAGGGTCAGCTTGTTGTATAAAGACAGGTAATCATCCACGTGGCGGGCCAGAAAACGGTTCCACTCTGTATCTCTTTCAATGGGCTGTAGATTGTCTTTCAGCCATTGTCCAAGTTTTAATCTTGCCTCCACTTTCTCGGGTGCGCATTTAGAATCGCTCGAGATATTGATGCTGCTCCACCGAAACCTCACCAAATGTTCCTGACTGTTCACCACGCCGTGCCCTGCCATCATGATGGCCGTGGCATCATCTGACGCCCATGCCTTGGGAAAATCGACGAAGCCTCCCTTGGCCATTAGGGCCTGTCGCTTAAAAATATAATGAGGTATGCCGCCTTTCATGCCATGCAGCATATGGTAGGCAAACTCGTCTTTCGTCAGGTACTCCTTGTAGCAACGGTCTATTTCCTTGATGGTTCCATGAGCATCTGTCTGCAGAATGCGGGCACGGAACAGCTCGACTTTGGGGTATTTCTCGATGAGAGGAACAAATGCAGAGAGGAATGTCGGCTCATAAAGGTCGTCGTCGGTAGCCAGCACCACATACTCTCCCGAAGCATATTGCAAACAGCGGTTCCATTGCCCGACAAGGTTTCGCCCGCCCAGGTTCTTTTCATTCCGATGATAGACGACACGGTTGTCCCGGAATTCCTTCATGATTTCTCCAAGCGGCTCCGGCGAGCAGTCGTCCACTACTATCAGTTCAAAGTTCCGATAGTCCTGCCGCAGGATGGATCTCACGGCCTCTGCAAGGTATCTGTCTTTCCAGGCGGGCAGGACAAATGAGAACTTTACCGAATGATGCTCTTGAGAATTTCGCATCGGTTCTGTTTTAATGCTGCCAAAGAAAACTGGGTTTGTACGCGGCAACGTGCCGTCTGCACGAAAGCGTTGGCCAAGGCAGAGTCCTGCAAACGCAGGATTCCGTCTACAAAAGTATCGGGGTCGTCGGCGATGAAGCACTCCTTGCCCGAGACAAAGGGCAGTCCCTCTGCGCCGACCTGTGTTGAGACAAACGGCACGCCGTTGGCCGCGGCCTCCAGTATCTTCATGCGGATGCCGCTTCCAATCCTGATGGGCACAATCATGACGGTGTTGGTCAAAGCCTCTTGCAAATGGTCCACGAAGCCCAGAAACTTTATGTTTTTGTATCGGCTGGCGAGGCTTGTCTTCGTCGTTTCATTCCAGTTGCCGATGATTTGGAACTGATATGCCGGATCTTTTTCGAGCAGACGGGGCCAGCATGCCGACAAAAACCACTGGATGCCTTTCTGGTTGGGGAGGTGAAACTCTGGGCCGACGAAAGAAACGGTCTTTTCCATCTTGGTGATCTCCTCGGCCTTTGGGGCTGTATTGACGATGGCAAACGAAGAGTGCACGGGTACGTTCACGCCCTCGCGGAGCAGTTTCTCCTTGTCGGTCTCCGACAAAGTGACGATGGCATCATATCTGTTCAGCAAGCCAATCTCCTGTATTTTGTTCAGTTCTACAGCCGCCCTCCGATAGAGATTCTCGCCGTAGGTCTTGAGTTCCAGCTCGTTTCTGACAAACCGAAGTTCGTGATGCACGAATACTTTCTTGACCGATTGCGGCAATCCGAGGACAATGGACATGACCCATGGCATCTCCACCTGCACGATGGATATGCTGTGTTTGCTGATGATTTCATGAACGTATCTGAGAAAATCTTCGGAGAAAACAGGTTCCACCGTCTTTTCTTCAAAGGGGTCTTGCACTCTCAGTCGGTCGCTTCCGGTCCGGTAGTACAGCGAGAGGGCAATCCTGTTTTTCAGGGGAAGGCGTGCGGACTTGACGGGCAAATACGGCAAAAGGGTGACATCCGGCCCAATCTCTTGCTCAAATTCGTGGAAATATTTCTCGCCCATCCGGCTTGTGAAGAGCACATAAACATGATACTCTTCCCTGATGGCCTGTATGCCATGAAAGATGGCCTGTGCACCGCCGTTGGTCAGCGGGTAAGGAATAAAAGGCTCAATCAGTAGGATATTTGGTTTGTTATCCATGGATCTTGCGCGACAACAGCAAATGGCCGACAAACCCTTTCATGCCCATGCCAAAGAAATAAAACAGGATAAAACTCGTGACAAACATGCAGGGCGCAAATGCCAGTGTCTGGAGCAACCAGTTCTTCCAGGACAAGGAGCCGTCTATGCCCGCATGCCCCGCAAGAAAACTGGAAAGAAAATATGCGGCAAGGAGCAAGGCTGTATAGTCGGCAACCAGCAACCAATACGTGTAGAAGCGGCGTTTCAGCCCTTTGGAGAATAGAAAATAGGGTTTCCAGACATTGACAATGAGTGCGAGCGAGGCCACCGGGCCGCACAGTACGCCGACCAATCCATACCTGCTGCCCAGCGCCATGGCTACCAACACGAAAATAATAGTTTCTGCAAACGGTGCCCATACATCGGAGAAGAGGCCGTAGCCATTGGAGAACTGCTCGTTGGTGCCTCGCGACATGTTGAAGAATGTCTGGATGCAGATGAGCAAAACCACCAGTTGCGACAGCATGTATTGCTTGCCCAGCCAAACGGAAATGAAATTGGAGGCAAGATAAAAAATGCAGCAACACAGTGAGCCGGCAATGTAATATCTGATACTGAGTAGCTCTTTATACATGCGGAAAATATGCTCCCGGTTTCCCTCGGCTATCAGACTGCCCACCCCGGCCCCCGTGCTGTCGAGCACACCGCCTATGAATCCTTTTACCTGTGTGGCCACAGACATGTAGTTGTTATAGAATGTTACAACGACCAGAGACACATAGCCATAGATCAGCAGAGGGGTAATTTGGAACTGTACGAAGCTGCCTATCTTGTGAATGAACAGCTGCCCGATATATTTCCCGATGGTGGGATATTTCTTGAACAGCTGCCTTCCTTTCTTGATTTCTGTGCGCAACCAAGGATAGACGGCATTCACCCTCCATTTTAAAACCAAGGCATAAGCAATGCCAAACAAGATTTCAATGACCAGATACAACACATAGTTGGCTGTATAGTAGGCAATGGCCATCTGTATGGAGGTCTTGACAAGCCCAATGATTTGGAAATACCCCGTTATCTCATACCCTCTTTGGTCAGCCCAAAGCAGATTCTGCTTGTAGTTGCAGAAATAACCCAGCAATGCAGAGAAGAGGAAAGAGAAGAAAGCTAAATAGATAATTTCCCAGGAAAAGCTGGTGTCTGGAAATATCATGGGCAGGAAACACGACAGCACCACGCCCCCAATGAGGATGAACAAGCCTATCATACGGTAGAGATAACCCAGCACACTGATAATCTCGTTGATGTCGTGGCGGTTCTTGTCGTAGATAGGTTTGTAGAGTACTACGCTGATGGCCTGTCCCACGCCAAGCTCCGCCAGGTTGAGGAAACCCAGCAGACTTGCCAGAGTGCTCGACAGCCCCAGGAATTCGGCCCCCAGATGGTCTATGAATATCTTTCTGGAAAAGAAAGTCATGAACAGTCCAAGCGTATAACATATCGTGTTGACCTTGGCGTTCAGCAGGCTTTTCTTGATTCTTGAATCGGCTTCCATTTCTTAGTTTTCCTGATGCGTGCTCTTGCCTCAGCCGTTTGGCTTCTTGTTTTTCCTGCCCAGCAGCAAGAGGGACAGTGCGTTGCTTGATCTCAACACGCGGGTGGCAAGGAGGGACAGCACGCAGATGATGCATGCGACGGCCGCTCCATATAGCAGCTGCGCTGTACTGGCCATGCTTCCGTGAAACGCGTCTTCCTGCATGCCGCGGATGACATACGCGCCTACTTGGGGTATGGAAATGACGAAATAAAAGTGCAGGATATAAACTTCGAGTGAGTGTCGCCCAAGGCCTTTCAGCCATTCCACAAACCTGCCGGATGTGAATCTGGACTTGAACAAGTAATGCGCACAGATGATGCCGCAGTAAGGCACAAGCAGATAAGCCGTTTGGGTAGCCCATTCGGTCTGGTTGGACGCATTTGTGATAAATGTGCCGCAGCAGAAAAGAACCAAAGCCACGGTGTAGCACCAATTGCTGTCGAGCAGTTTCTTCAACGAAAAATAGCGGCTGCAGAAGATGCCAAAGACAAAATATTGAAAGTGCAACATGTGTTCCGAGTCCCATAGCACGTCTACGATGTCCCCGCGGTGTTTCCACGACAATATCTTGATAACTTGTACCAGAACCATATAATAGGCGATGTCCACCCCCACAACAAGCCGCCGGTGCCCTTTCAGGCCTCGCTGCCTGACGAGCTCATAAGGCAGACTCATCAGGATGAAAATGAACAGGGTACGGAGAAACCAATATTTCGTGAAAGGTTCGCCGGTGATGGCCATGAACGTCAAGCCTGCCACGAAAAACGGTATTAAGAGCGTGTATGTCTTCCGCCATAGATAGCCGGGAAGCATGTTCGCAGCAAAAGGTCTGGATGGTGAGACCAGCAGACAGCCTGAAATCCAAAACAGCAGGGGCATGTGGAAACTGTAGATTACATGCCACCAAAGCAATACCGCCGGCGTATCCGTAGCTTCGGGCACGTAGAAACCTGCCCCATAGCTGTCGAACGACCATGCGATGACGTGCCCCATTACCACGAGGAACATGCCGAAGCCCTTGAGGGCGTCTATATATTCTACATGTTCCATACGTCCCATAGGGCTTGTTTCGCGGTGGCTTACCATTTCCCCACGCAGTAATTCAATGGATATTTCTTGAACACAAAGGCGCATCCTGCGGTACACGACCAGCATAGTAGCAGGAAAATGCCAAAATACAGCATGGAAAGCGTCTTGCCCTCTGGCGTCACCAGACCGCTCAACAACACGGCCACGCACTGCATGATGAGGAAATGGACGCAGTAGACAACCAGTGAGTTGCGGCCCATGTAAGCGACAATTTCAGCTCTTTTCAGATATACGGCAAGCTCTACAAGCAGTAGTGTTCCCGAGACGGAGAAAATAATGTAAGCGGGAATCTCGGCAATTGTCAGTGCAGAGGAGTCTGTATAGGCAACGGGATGTATCTTGGGGAAGAACTTTGAAACAAGAATCAGGGGAATGTAACAGAAGCCAATTCCCCTGGCGTGCCCTTTCATCCAAGTGTGTCTCTTCATGCAATCGCCTATCCAAAGGAAGATTGCTAGGCACATGGCATTGCGATAATGGAAGTAATTGTGGAAGTGCGCGGGGTCTTCCGCTTCCTGATGAATGTGGTTCAGCACGACTCCCATGACAAGGATGGCAAGCAGTGCCCCTCCTCGTAAAAGGTCGTTGGTCGTAGTGCGGTGCACGGCCCAGTAAATGAATCGGGCTATAAACATGGCCGACAGGAACCAGAGCGTCTCGACCAGAAAGAAATACCGCTCGCCTCCTACGGTCAGCGTCCAGAAATCGTCCCCGAACAGTGCACTCTCTGCTGCTTTGGTGAGGATACCAAAAAACAGGAAAGGAACCAGCAGACCCTTGAGGTTGCCGACGGAGAAAGCACGGAATGGCTTGTCAAAATGCGAGGTGTAGCCGGACAGCATGAAGAAAGCCTGCATGAAGAAACCGTCATACAAGAATAGTCTCATTGCTTGGGTAGCACACAAAGGGGTAGTCGTAGCCCATTTTGTGCAAGGCCATGGGTACATGAACCACTATAACCAGCATGATGAGGAGACCCTTGGCCACATCTATCTCTTGAAATCTCTTCATTATAAGTATCTATAAAACAGATGGGCCATGTCGTAGCCGTCGGTAAAGTGCTTGCTGCGCATTTGCGGTATGGCGTGATAGCGGGTGTGGCTTATGGACAAATCAATGTCATGAAAGAAGTGGCAGTCGCCCAACCTTAGAAATTCTTCTATCTCTTCCTTTGCCATTTTCTCGTTTCCTTCGTAAATACATACGCAGTCGTCCATATTTACCCTTTTGCACCGCCGTTCCCACTTTTCCTTTGCAACGGCTGGCGATAGGTAATGCATGAAATGAAGCTCTATGTCTTGGCTGCCCATCGGGATAAATCCGATAGGGTAATCTCTTCCCTTGCCGTCGTATTTTGAGACATTTCGGAAAGAAATTTCTTTTTTAACAGCCTCTCCGAGGCACTTCACAAAAAGGAAATAATCCGGCCAATACATAAACATTCCTATCGTTGGAGACCGATACGCCAAATGCAAATCTTGCGAAATTCTGCTGCCAAAGCAGTTGTTGCAGATGATGCTGGTCTGGTTTGTGAACCGTTTGGCAAGGTGTCTTCTGTGCAACCACCGGTTCAAGTTGCACCACTGTACATGCCCGTGCAGCCTCAAGCGGGCAAGGATACCTGTGGATTGGGCATAAAAGGCAAAGGTCTCTCGCCGATTCAAAAGGGGTATCATCCATGTTGTTGCCCACGAATGGGTTTTCCCGTAGACGGGATACAGCGACCTTCCCTTGGCGTCTTCAAGAAGCTGTTGCAGGAACGCATAGGGATAACGCCCTCTGAAATATAGCAGCAGCAGGGAAATCATGATGGAGTTGCAATGCTGATGATAGAAAGCTTTGAGTGTGCCAGACAGCGCAGCCGTCTCGGCAAACCTTTTCATGTTGGCCGCCACACTCAGTTCGTCAAGCAGGGATTTCCTCAGCGTGCCTGAGTCTTTGCTCCGGCTTGAAGAGTTTTCGTTTCTGAAATAGGCATAAACGAGGTGCCCTGTAAACATGATGCGTTCTGCAAAGGCGTATGCCCGGCTGTTGAAATCAACATCCTCGTGTACTATGCCAACCGAAAAGAACAGGTTGTTTTGTTGAATGAACTCCATCTTGTACAGGTTGGCGCATGCAGACGAGATGGAGACATGCTGCAACAGGGCTTGCTCTCCGGTGTATATCTTGTCTGTGTCGAATGGCTGAACCATATCCTCATACCAGCTGCCATCGACCTTCATCGTCTTGAACCGGTATGCACACATATCCAAGTCATGTTGCACCGCACAGCCATAGACCTTGTCCAGCACGTTGGGCAGCAAGTAATCGTCGGAATCAACGAACATGACATATTGCCCCGAGGCATGTCTCAATCCTGTATTTCTTGCAGCACTTTGCCCTCCATTTTCCTGATGAATGAGCTGCAGGGAATGGTGTTTGGCGGCCAAGGCTTCCGCTATTGCCCGGCTGTTGTCCGTGGATCCGTCGTCTACCATGATGATTTCCATATCCTCTTCTGCCATGCCTTGGCAAAAAATGGAGTCAATGCAGCGTTCCAAGTACTCTTCTACATTGTATATGGGGACGATGATGCTTATTTTTTTTTCATTCATAAGAGGCGGTTGTGATGCAATCTGCCATGTCGGTACTAGGTTCCTTCTTCCTCGAACATCTCCATTGCCCGGGCCACCACGGGCGCCATGTCGTAATATTTGTATTCGGCCAGCCGGCCGCCGAAGAGGCAGGAAGGGGAGGGGGCAGGACGGGTCAGGGTGGCGGGGTAGCCGTCGGCCAGCGCCTTGTACTTCTTGTACAGGGTGTTGTTGGCGTCATCGTTCACCGGATAGTAGGGTTCCAAGCCGGGTTGCCACTCCGTGGCGTATTCGCGGGAGATGACGGTGCGGGGGCATGCGTCCACTTGGGGGCCGAACATCTCGAAGTGCTTGTGCTCGATAATGCGGGTATAGGGCACGCGGGCCTCGGTGTAGTTGACGACGGCACAGCCCTGATAGTTGGGCGTGTCGAGGGTTTCGGTCTCGAAACGCACGGTGCGGTAGGCCAGCCGGCCGTAGCGGTAGCTGAAGAACTGGTCGATGGGGCCGGTGTAGACCAGTCTGTGGGCCAGTGTGGGCCAGGCCTCTTGGAGGGTCTGCTGTGGGCCGACGGGGTGTCCGGCTTGCTGCAGCAGGGCGGCGAGGGCTGTCGGGCCGGCCCCGCCATGCCCGAGGCCGTGGGCGGAGCCGCCGGCGTCGGACGCGTGGGCGTGCGCCCGATCTCTATTGTCTGCGGGGCCGATCGGGGCGAAGAAGTCTACGCCCGTCAGGGTTTCGACGCCCTTGAACAGCCCGTCGATCAGGCGGTTGTAGCCGCCGACGGGAATGCCTTGGTAGGCATCGTCGAAATAATTGTTATCGAACACCATCCGCACGGGCAGCCGCTTGATGATGAAGGCGGGCAGCTCGGTGCAGGGGCGGCCCCACTGTTTCTCGGTGTAGCCCTTGACGAGCCGCTCGTAGATGTCGCGGCCGACGAGCGCCAAGGCCTGTTCTTCCAGATTGCGCGGCTCGCCGACACCCCCGGCTGCCATCCGTGCGACGGCCTCGGCCCGTTGTTCGCGGAGCTTGGCCTCGGCTTCGGCGGGTGTGGTGACACCCCACATCTGGTGGAAGGTGTTCATGTTGAAGGGCAGGTTGTAGAGCCGCCCCTCGTAGTTGGCCACGGGGCAGTTGGTGTAGCGGTTGAAGGGGGTGATGCCGTTCACGAAGTCCCACACCCGCTTGTCGCTGGTGTGGAAGATGTGCGCGCCGTACTGGTGCACGTGAATGCCCTCCATCTCCAGACAATGGACGTTGCCGCCGAGGTGCGGCCGACGGTCGATCACCAGACACCGCTTGCCTGCCTTGCGGGCCAGATGGGCAAAGGTGGCACCGAACAAGCCAGAGCCAACAATGAGATAGTCGTACTTCAAAGGGTTGATGAGGAGAGGGGGCTGTTTATATATTATAATAAGGTGTAGGCGTTCTGACAATTCTGTCTGGGACATATCTTTCCCTCCTCCGTCTGTCTGACCGCAGATGGAGTGAGGGCCAAAAGGGCCCGGGGCTGAAAGTGTCGTCCGCTTTTGAGCTGGCCGATGGGACAAGCCGTCGGCGGGATGCGCAGGGCGCCGCCCCTTGGCTGGCCGCTGCTTGCGTGGCCATGCTCGCAGATTGTCAGTAACAGTCTAAATTATGTATGCGTTTGCAAAAATACGAAAAAAATCCAAGGTGGCAACATTATCTGGATTAAATTCGATGGAAGGGACGGCAATTCGTTGCCGCAGCGTTGTTCTGGCGGTCTTTTCGGCCCCGTGACGCGTGCGTGTGGAGCACCTTGCGGGCCTCTTTCCCCATGCCGCCGCTAAAATACTGCACGTGTGTGTTTGGTAACGGCCACTCCTGGCATGAGCACGAGAGTTGTTGTTGCGGTCATTGTCTCTCGCATGCCCAGTCGCCCACGGTACCGGTCTGGCTGCTGAAGGTGCAGCCGATGCAGTAGACGGGCCTGGGGTCCTGGGCGTACTCGCGGGCATAGCCCTTTTCCTCGATCTGGCGGATGGCCTCGGCGGCGGGCCGGTCGAGCTTGTACTCGAAGATGTAGACGAAGCG